>NZ_JAMQKC010000022.1 GCF_028416595.1 Aquibacillus salsiterrae
GTTCATTTGTTTACAGCGCTTGGTGCGATGAAGCTAGGCATGGATATTTTACTAAAAGAAGAAGGTGTCAAGCTAGACAAAATTCTAGGACACGGAGGCTTGTTTAAAACAAAAGGTGTTGGCCAAATCATCATGGCGGGCGCACTAAATGTTCCTGTCACTGTAATGGAAACAGCTGGAGAAGGTGGTGCATGGGGGATTGCCTTGCTTGCATCTTATATGATGAACAAACAAGATGGTGAAATTTTAGATGAGTATTTAAATGAGAAAATATTCGGTGATGAAGCAGGTGAAACGATCTCCCCTAATCCGAAAGATGTAGATGGCTTTGCGCAATTTATGGAACGATATACCAAAGGCCTAGCTATTGAACGTGCGGCCGTAGATAATTTGAAATAACGGTTTGTTTTCTGTTAGATGGTTGATATAGAAGATCAATTTCCGGTTCGAAAAGAGCCATAAATTAACACGGTAGTTGTGTCTCACGCTAAGAAGAGTGAGGCACAACAACCGTTTTTTTTTAAAAGATAAGAAAGCAAAAAAAAGATCCAAGAGCTGTCTAGCACAGGGCGTCTACCGAAGTGGTAGGACTGATGAAACGAAGAAAATAGTTAGTAATTACTACCATCTTCAAAACAGATTTTTTTATCAAATATTTGTTATAATTTAAAATAGTTTACTGACGATAAAGGAGTTAGCCCTCATGCGCAAAGTTAGTGTATTAGTCATTGCCATCATCTGTGTTACTATTTTTTATTTTACAATTGTATCAGCAGTTAAAGTTTTTCGTAGTAATTGGCAGTTGCCAGAGTCAACGGATCAAGCTGAGATTAAAAATAGAATTATTTTAATTACACAAGGGCTGGACACGCCTTTTTGGGACAAGGTTAGTGAAGGGGCATTAAACCAAGCGAAGGAAGAAGGAGCAAGGCTTGAAGTATGGGGGAGTATTGGAAATAACCAGGAAGATTTTCTAAAGAAAATTGATATAGCGATCTATTCAAAGGTAGATGGTATTATTGTTCAAGGTTTAGATACGGATGAATTCAAGGAACTTACTAAAGTGAAGGCAGCCGCTTATGGAATCCCTGTTATTACTGTAGCGAACGATGTACCGATGGCAGAAAGTCTTCGTAGGACATACGTTGGTTCTAATCAATACCGGTCTGGGAAAATCATAGCAAAGCAGCTTATCGATGACATGGGCCAGGTGGGCAAGGTTGTCCTCTTGATTGATAATAGAAATGAATATTACCAAACCCAACGTTTAGAAGGAATCACAGACTTGCTAAGTCGCTATCCAAACATTGAATTAATCGAGGCAGTAACAGGAGATAGGAGAGAGGAAGTAATTGAGACGACAAAGAATGTAATGAATCAACATCCAAACATTGATGCGTTAATAACCGTCAATGCTAAATTCACCGGGGATATGGTAGAGGAAATTGAAAGACGTTCAAAAGTGGAGCCGTACTATATCTATTCATTTGACGATGACCCTGTACCGTTATCACTTCTTCGCGAAGGTAAGATTGATGGAATGATTGAGCAATCTCCAGAAATGATGGGTGAACTTAGTGTTACCTTGGTCATGAAATGGCTAAGTGGGGAAATGCTTCCACTAGATTTAAAAGGCTACTTAACGGATATACGTATGGTTAAGCAGGAGGACGTCCAATGAATAGTATTCAGAAAAAGATATGGGTGCTCGCGTTAAGTGTTCTTTTAGTTATGTCAGTCATTTGGATTTCGCTTATTTATTACAATCAAAAAATGCAAGACCAATATAACAATATATTAGAACGGTATTTAATTATGAATGAAGTAACAAGTTCAAGCCAGGAAATGATAACAGCATTGAACAATCACCTGATTTTTCCTTCATCAGAAAATCAACAATTAATTAACCAAAAAAGAGAAGAAATAGTACAAATGAAGGATGAGATTGCTGATTTTACAAATGTCGAAAATGAGTTAGCCTTAACTAACTACGTTAATTTAATCGAAAGTCTTGTGGAAGCAACTCAACGTTCGATGGCTTTTCAAATCGAAGAACAAACGGAGAACTCGAATACTGCATTTACTGAATCGAACAATATTTCTAACTATATATCGGAAATGACGCTCACACTAATTAATAAAGAACTGAAGACATATGACCGTTTTTACAGAGGCATCATTAATCAATCGAAAGAGTTAATTAAACTTGGAATTTGGTTGCTACTATTAATCTCAACACTTCTACTGTTTTTTACTTATTGGTTCTCAGTTCGCATTACAAAACCAGTGGAGAAGCTAACACGTGCAGCAAGTGCACTATCGAGAGGGCGTTTTGATTTAAAAGTAGAAGTAGATTCTAAGGATGAAATTGCCTTTTTAGCAAAAATGTTTGATCAAATGCGAATCAATATTAATAATCTTATATCTGAAATCCATCAAAAAGCAGAGCTTGAAAAAGAGTTACAAGAAAGTAAATTGCTTCTAAAAGAAAGCCAATTGCGAAGTTTGCAAAATCAAATTAATCCTCATTTTTTATTTAACACATTAAATACTCTATCAAAAAAGGCATATATGGAAGGATCAGAAGAAACGAGTGATTTACTTGTTGATGTTGCTGGTTTACTTAGATATAACTTGAAGCACTTAGATAAGACGATGACGCTTTTTGATGAAGTGCGAGTATTACAGCAATATATTGAAATTCAAAAAGCAAGGTATACAGATAGACTGAGCTTTTATAAAGAAATAGATGAGTCTTGTCTAAGTATCGAAATACCGGGTCTAACATTACAGCCAATTGTGGAAAATGCAGTAATCTATGCTGTAGAGCCACAAGAAGAAGGTGGCGTTATTTGGTTCCGTATTAAGGATGACGTGGACAGGGTCAAGGTAGAGGTGGAAGACGATGGTCCAGGTATGACAGAAGAAAAGCAGAAACAACTTTTGGCGGACAAGCCTGAATTATCTAAAGGTCATGCTTCTGGGATTGGCTTAAGTAATGTAATGAAACGCCTCCGTCTTTTTAATGGCAGAGAAGATGTAATGAACATCGAAAGTGAGTTAGGAAAAGGAACAAAAGTGACGATCTATATTTACAAGGAGAAGGGAGTTGATCAAAATCATCAAGATAATGATAGTAGATGACGAGCCAGTTGAGCGTGATGGGTTACAAATTATTTTAGAACACAATTTTTCCAATCTTGAAATAAAACAAGCGAAAAATGGAAGAATTGCCATTGAATTAGCGACAGAATTCCAACCAGACTTAGTGTTTATGGATATTCAAATGCCGGGTGTTACTGGTCTAGAAGCCATCGAAAAAATCAGTGCTGACAACTCCCGTATTAAATTTATTATGGTAACTGCTTTTGCTACATTTGATTATGCCCATGAGGCAATGAAACTGGGTGTAAGAGACTATATTGTGAAACCGAGCAGGGCGAAAGAAATTGTAGAAATAGTAGGAAAAGTCCTATCTAAAATAGAAGAAGAGCGGGAGTCACTAAAAAGAAATAATTTCCAACAGGAAGCATTGCAAAAGGCAATGTCTTTATTTGAAACGGATATCGTGACACAATTGTTATTTGATCATGTTCATGAAGTTCATCTAGAAGAGTTGGTTGAGCTATTGGAAATCAAAGTAACGGAGGAAAAATTCGTTATGAGCCTGCTCCTTCCACTGGGTTCAGAAACATATTATTCTACAATCAGAGATCATATTAGGCAGACAGGAAGTGGTTGGGTTGGTGCCCTTTATGGTCGGCAACTGCCAATGATTATTTTCCGTAATGATGATCTATCATTTAGGTCCCAAGCAACTTTGTTAGCACGTGATCTCCTCTCGTTAGTTAAATCTGGTCAAGATACGGAGTGGTTTATTGGGATTGGAAATGTCTATCAGTCCTTAGATCAAATCAGACTATCCTATCAAGAGTCGTTAATTGCAACAAGAGATACAGACCTGCCAGTTAAGTTTCGCTTTTATAATGATTTACCTGCCCTTGTTCCTGGATTTGATGAACAAACGACCAAGAAAAATGAACAGCAATTTTTTGAACTAATACGTAGTGGTCAGTGGAATGATATTTTCAAAAGTTTTGCTGGATTTATTGATCAATTAGAGTTAAAAGGTACAAACTTATTACAAACACAACAGCGTGTAATGGAGCTTTTTTGGATTGCTTCCCGTGTACTAAGTGAAATGGGGGTAGAACTAGATGCGCCGTTGTATTCCTTTCATGCTACCGACTACCGGCAACTGCGCGGTGAGACAAGCCATTTGCTCAAGAGAATGAGGCAATCATATGAAACGCGTAATGCGGAGCTAGAGGCTGATACCATCCAACAGATCAAACAATATATTGTCGACCATGCCCATCAAGATATATCATTAGAAGCAATCGGCAAAAAAGTAGGATTGAGCCCAATTTATATAAGTAAACTTTTCAAAGAGCAGCTCGGGATTAATTATATACACTTCTTAACAGAATGTCGGATTGATAAGGCAAAGAAACTGATGAGAGATCCGGAAAAAACGTTAAAGGAAATCACCTTCGAGGTTGGTTACCATGACCCTAATTACTTTAGTAAGGTGTTTAAGAGGATTTGTCACGTCTCGCCAACTGACTACCGGAAGAAGTTGCATGAGGCATAACGGTTTATATAATAGGGAAAGGATCTGAGCCGATTGAAACGTTTGTTTTTTGTACTAAATATAGGAGTGTTTTTATTCCTACTAGGTACTATCCTTTCTGCCTGTGAAAAGGATCAGAATCTTAATACAAAGTTACCACTACAACCAATTAGTGATTCTAAAGACGTTATAACAGGACCAGAACAGGTTAAAATTGGTTTTGCAATGGACACATTGGAAGAAGAGAGATGGCTAAAAGACAAAATGCTCTTTAAAGAATCTGTAGAAGCATTAGGTGCAGAAGTGAAGATTATGGCCGCTAACGGTGATGATGCCTTGCAGGTTTGGCAAGCTGAAAAGATGATCAGTCAAGGAGTTGATCTGTTGGTGATTGTACCACACAACGCTGAATCAACGGCAGCTATTGTTAAGAAAGCGCATCAAGCTGGAATTAAAGTAATTGCGTATGACCGCTTAGTGAAAAATGCAGAACTCGATATGTATGTTTCTTATGATAACGAACAAGTAGGTGTCCTACAAGCGCAGACAATCACAAGTATTGTGCCTAGAGGGAATTACGTGTATATCGGAGGTGCTGTTACGGATAACAATGCATATTTGGTTAAAAAAGGAGTTTTTAGCGTACTACAGCCATTAATCGATAAAGGTAAGATAACCGTTGTATTTGACGATTGGACGAAAGATTGGCTGCCAAGTAACGCTAAAGAAAATATGAAGCTTGCATTAGAAGTAAGTGCGAATCAAATCGATGCGGTTATTGCAGCAAATGATGCAACAGCGGGTGCTGTAGTTGAAGCGCTTGAGGAACAAGGATTAGCAGGACAAATTCCTGTTGCTGGCCAGGATGCAGAGTTAGCTGCAGTCAAGCGTATTGTTGCCGGAACACAAACAATGACCGTTTATAAACCCATTAAAGCATTAACGGAAACGGCGGCAAATCTAGCTGTTAAACTAGCAAGAGGAGAGGATGTTAAAACGGTTAAGCAAGTTAATAACGGTAGAATTGATGTACCATCGATTTTATTGTCGCCGATTGCTGTTGAGCAATCAAATATAAATGATACTGTTATTGCAGACGAATTTCACACGAAAGAAGACGTTTTTCGTGGTCAACAATGAGTTGAAAATGGAGCAGAGAAACTTGAGTCTCAATCAAGTTTCTTTTTATTTGAAAAATCCAAGAGCTGTCTAGCTCCGGGCGCCAAGCCCGCCTGATGTCATAAGTCAAGCCCTTCTGTGGCAAAGACCACCACGTCAGGGCTTATCTTATGCCTGACTAGTCTAGAAAGGAGCTTTTCTTAATCTTGAAATTTGGCTTCTTCATTTCTAGTAAATTTTTACTATATTAAAAAAATACAGAAGGATAACAAAATAGTACTATAAGAAACCGTTTTTATGTGAATGCTTCGATGATATATTTACCTTGTAAGCAATTACAACAAGTTTTGAAAGGGGATTCAACAAATATGAAAAAACGGTTTAAATTTATTCCTGTATTAGCTGTTGCAATTATGACAGTACTTTTAATTGCAGGATGTAGTAATAGTGGAAGTCAAGGCGGGCTTAGTATTGGTATCGTGTTACCAACAAAGGATGAGCCGAGATGGGTTCAAGATGAAGCAAGATTTAATGCTGCTTTAGAAGATTCCGAATATACAACTGAAATTCTTTTTAGCCAAGGGTCTTCTGCTAAAGAGAAGGAAAACGTAGAAACATTAATTAGTAAAGGTATCGATGTACTTATTATCGCTCCACAAGACGGGCCAGCTGCTGGTTCTGCGGTAGAAGCTGCTAAAGAAGAAGGAATCACTGTCATCTCTTACGATCGTTTAATCACTGATACAGAGGCAGTAGATTACTATGTAACGTTTGACAGTATCGCAGTAGGAAAAGAGCAAGGTCAATATCTAATCGACAACACAGAAGGCACAGGAGTTCCTCTTTACTTATATGCTGGTGCATCTTCTGATAACAACGCATTCTTATTCTTTGAAGGGGCATGGAGCGTACTTCAACCAAAAATCGCTGATGGCACATTTGTAATTGCAAATTCATCAGAGGCAGAAGCATTAAAGGATAAAGCGGAACTATCTCGTGATGAAATGGGTAAAATTCTAGGACAAATAACAACGAACTGGGATCCAAATGAAGCAAAAAATAAAGCGCAAACAAACTTAACAGCAGCTAGTGCCGAACTAAAAGGCGATGTTGCAATCTTAGCACCAAATGACGGAACAGCTCGTTCCATTTCAGACGTATTCGGATCTGATGGTGATGTAACTAGCTATAAAATAACTGGTCAAGATTCCGAAAAAGCTTCTATTCAATACATTATTGATGGCAAGCAGTCAATGACAGTGTTTAAAGACGTCCGTACTCTAGTTACTGATGCAATGAATATGGCAGTAACAGTATTAGATGGTAATACTCCAGAAACAACTGGTTCTTACAATAACGGAAGTATTGATGTTCCGGCGAAACAAACAGAAGTTATCGTAGTAGATAAAGAAAATGTTAAAGAAAAACTTATCGATTCTGGATACTATGAAGCTAGTGAATTTACTGGATTAGAATAATTGATAAATAGAATTCAAGGGAATTAGTGTTAGATTTAAAATCTAACACTTTTCCCTAGTTGTCTGGTTAAGGAGGCAGAATGATGAGCGATTATATTTTAGAAATGAACCAGATATCAAAAGAGTTTACGGGTGTTAAGGCGCTCTCAAATGTCAATTTTAAAGTTGAACGAGGGGAAATACATTTTCTAGTAGGTGAAAATGGTGCTGGTAAATCTACGCTAATGAAGGTGCTTAGTGGTGTATATCCATATGGCGCATACTCTGGAGACATCGTTTTTAATGGGGAAGTACAACAGTTTAACAAAATTAGTGATAGCGTTGACGTTGGGATTGCAATCATCTACCAAGAGTTAGCACTTTTTCCTGATTTATCAGTTTATGAGAATATTTTTGCTGGAAATGAAATACAAAACAAAGGCAAGATTGATTGGAATAAAGCTATTGTTGACGCGAAAGTAATGTTAAACAAAGTTGGTTTAAAAGTAAATCCTGAAACATTAATCAAAGATTTAGGAGTGGGGAAACAGCAATTAATTGAAATCGCAAAAGCATTGAGCAAGGAAGTTAAATTACTTATCTTGGATGAGCCCACTGCTGCTCTTAATGAAGATGATAGTGAGAACTTATTACAATTATTACTCGAATTGAAAAAACAAGGCATTACCTCCATTATGATTTCACATAAATTGAAAGAAGTAATTGCTATAGCTGATAAGGCTACGGTAATTCGAGATGGTGAAACCATTTGCACATTAAATAGTTCAAAAGGCGAAATTACCGAAGCAAACATTATTAGAAACATGGTTGGTCGAGAAATTGAAGATATCTATCCAAAGCGACCGAAAAAACAACTTGGTGAGAATGTTTTAGAGTTAACTAACTGGACAGCCTACGATCCAAAACTAGGGAGAAACGTTGCAGCCAATGTGAACATGCACGTAAAGCAGGGTGAAATTGTAGGTATAGCAGGATTAATGGGTTCAGGACGAACAGAACTTGCTTTAAGTATATTTGGAAATGCAAAAAATTATAAGATTCAAGGTGACTTAATGTTAGAAGGTCAATTGACCAAATTCAAACATACGAGCGACGCAATAAAAGCAGGAATTGCTTATGTAACAGAGGATCGAAAAGGCGATGGATTATTTTTGCTACAGGATATAAAAAGTAACATCTCAATAGGTAATTTAAAAGAACTGTCTGCAACTGGTGTTGTAGACGAGAATAAAGAAATTGTCATAGCACAAGGTTACCGAGAATCATTAGGTATTAAAACACCAACCTTGCTGCAACTTGTTGGTAACTTAAGTGGTGGTAATCAGCAGAAGGTTTCCTTAGGGAAATGGCTATTTGTAGGGCCTAAACTTCTAATCTTAGACGAGCCAACACGTGGTATTGATGTTGGTGCTAAATTCGAAATCTATTCGGTTATGAATGAATTAATAAATAAAGGCATGAGTATTATCATGATTTCATCGGAACTTGGTGAAGTTCTTGGTATGAGCGATCGCGTTTATGTTATGGCAGAAGGTGAAATAAAAGGGGAACTATCATCTGAAGAAGCCAATCAAGAAAAGATTATGCAGCTTGCGACGCAATAGGAGGTAAAACGAATGAATTATATTAACGAGTTGAAAGGACTTTTAAAGACTAACATCCGTGACTACGGAATGTATATTGCATTAATTGTCATTATGATTACGTTTCAATTTTTAACGAATGGATTATTTATGTCTTCACGTAATATTAGTAACTTACTAGATTCTGCTGGGTATATTGCTGTTCTTGCAGTCGGTGTTATGTTGGTTATTGTTATCCGACATATTGACCTATCAATTGGATTCTTAGCCGGTTTCCTTGGAGCAATAGCAGCGATTCTATTGATGCAATACGGACTGCCAGTATATATTGTTATTCCAATTATTTTGGTTCTTGGAATTTGTGCAGGTGGAATCACTGGATTTCTAGTAGCTAAAGTTGGAATTCCGGCATTTGTTGCAACGTTAGCCGGTTGGCTTATTTACCGTGGCGCTATCCTACTTGCTACTGAAAAGACTGGTACAATAATTGTTGACAATGATGCATTTAACGCAATCGGAAATGGTTACATTCCATCCATTGCTGAAGTAGGTGGGTTGCATTTACTTTCTTTAATTATTGGTGCACTGGGAATCATATTTTATATTTATAGTGCCATCTCCAATCGTAAAAATAAGATTAAATATGAATTCGAAGTTGTATCAAAACCAATCTTTGTCTTACAGTTATTATTTGTTTCAGCAATTATGGCCTATATTACATGGTTGTTGGCAGGCTACAACGGTTTTTCTTGGACAGTTATTATTATCCTTCTTGTTGTTTTTGTTTATCATTTTATAACAACAAAGACAGTGGTCGGGCGTCATATTTATGCAGTTGGTAGTAACCCGGAAGCTGCTCACCTTACTGGTATTAATGTTAGTAAAATAACATTTTTAGTGTTCGGTTCAATGGGTATGCTTTCTGCACTATCAGGTATTCTATTTACAGCTCGTTTGCAATCAGCAACTACAACTGCTGGTACCTTATTTGAGCTTGATGCAATTGCTGCAGCTTTCGTTGGCGGTGTATCTGCAGCAGGTGGTGTTGGTAAAGTTACTGGTGCTGTGATTGGTGCTATTGTTATGGCAACCTTGACAAACGGTATGAACTTAATGGGTGTAGGTATTGCACCACAGTACATGATTCGTGGTGGAGTTCTTGCGCTGGCAGTTATCTTCGACGTCATGACACGTAAACAAAAAGCGTAATTACTAAGGGGCCAAGGCTTCTTGTCCGGAAGGGATGAGAAGCCTTGGCCCCTGTTTAGTAAATTAATCGCCATCCCCATTTATATAATTATGATAAAATAAAATGAGACGAAGACAGGGAGTGAGATTTTGATATGGATATGATGACACCGTTCTCTTATAAAGGTCTAGCATTGAAAAACCGAGTGGTTATGCCGCCAATGTGCCAATTTAAGGCAACAGCTGAGGACGGTATTCCGAATGAATGGCATTATGTTCATTATGTAAGTCGAGCGGTTGGTGGTGCCGGACTTATTATTTTTGAAATGACGAATGTTGAGCCAGATGGACGTATTACTGACCGATGCTTAGGTTTATGGTCGGACAAGCATACAGAAGCTTTTCGGAAAATAATAACGCAATGTAAGCAATATGGAGCAAAAACGTGTATCCAAATTGCTCATGCAGGACGAAAAGCAGAAGATGCTGAAGTGCCGGTAGCTCCGTCTGCCATTCCTTATTCGGAAAGTTCAAAAGTACCTCATGAACTAACGAAAGCAGAAATCAAGCGATTGATCGGTGAATTTCAAGCTGCGACAAAACGTGCTGTTGATGCAGGCGTTGATGCGATTGAATTGCACGGAGCACACGGGTATTTACATCACCAATTTCTTTCTCCACACCTCAATCAACGACAGGATGAATATGGTGAGGACCGTGCATTATTCGGAGTAGAGGTAATTGAGGCCATGAAAGCGGTAATGCCAGTAGAAATGCCACTAATCATGCGCGTTTCTGCAAACGAATATGTTGACGGTGGTTATGACTTAGCCTACCTTGTTGAGATGTGTACGCGTTTTAAGGTGGCGGGTGTCGATATGTTTCATGTTTCCTCAGGTGGTGAAGGGCCATTACTCACACAGTTTAGTTCAGAACCAGGTTACCAGGTCCCTTATGCAGATGAGATTCGTACACAGCTTGGCGTTCCTGTCATTGCAGTTGGAAAGCTCGATGACCCACACCTTGCTAATCAGGTGTTAGCACAAGGGAAAGCCGACTTAGTTGCGGTTGGTCGGGGGATGTTAGATGATCCGTATTGGGCACACCATGCAGCAATTAAGCTTGGCCAAGAATATCAGGCTCCAGGTGTGTATCAGGAACATCTTAAATAGCAGGTAAGGCCAGGTACAGGTACCTGGCTTTATTCGTTCGCCAAATGTTATAGGTTATTGGAATCTTAGTTTTATATAACAAGGTTGATCATTATCAGGAATTGGGCTGAAATTATTTTGGATTAGAGAATAGATTTTAGATATTGTGAATTGGAAGGGGTTACAAAATTGAAAAAACTTCTCCTCGTCTATTTGTTGTTAATCGGATTATTTGTTTTATATGTTTATAAATATCAAACGGATGTTGCAACCACACGACAATGGTCAGAATCGAAATTTCAAGGAAGCATGGATGAAACCTATGTGATGGTCACGTTTCAAGTCGGCATTGATTATTGGAAACGGGCACTAAAAGGTTTTGAAGATGCAGCCGAAGCATTGAATGTATCTGTCGAGTACAGGGGCGCTACACAGTATGATGTTAATGAAGAAATTACTGTGCTAGAACAGGTTATAGCTCGTAAGCCTGCCGGTATAGCTGTTTCAACAATGGATCCAAAAGCATTAAATCCAGTCATTAATAAGGCTGTCGAAGCAGGTATTCCGGTTGTCATGTTTGATGCAGATGCACCGGACAGTAAAGCGTATTCTTTTTTAGGGACAAATAATTACAATGCGGGAGTTGAGGCAGCAAAAAAAATGGCTGAGCTTCTAGGTGGAAAGGGAGAAGTGGGGGTTGTTACACAATTGTCCCAATTAAATCACCAGGAACGGACACAGGGCTTTAAAGATACTATCTTTCGGGATTATCCAGACATGGAGGTTGTCTCAATCAAAAGCGGAAGAGGGGACCAACTAGAATCGAAACAGGTGACAGAAGATATGTTGGAACAATACCCTGAGCTAAAAGGGGTATTCGCTACCGAAGCAAACGGTGGGGTAGGAGTTGGTCAAGCAGTAAAGGACAATCAAATCATGGATTCTGTTAAAATCATTAGTTTTGATACAGATAAAGGAACACTTGATATGATTGATGAGGGTATCATTTCGGCTACACTGGCTCAAGGAACTTGGAAGATGGGATATTGGTCGCTTCAATTTCTATTTCATCTTAATAAAGGGATTGTCGAAGATGAGGAAAATGGTTCGCCCCTACCAAACTATCTCGACACAGGTGTAACAATCGTAACAGAAGAAAATGTGGATGATTTTTATCCAAAATAAATTTCGTGAGGATTGATTTAGTTGAGGAATTGGATACAAATAAATAATATACCGATTAGATTTAAATTGATTTCTCACTTTCTAATTATTGGAATTATTCCAATTCTGTGCTTGGGGCTACTAATCAACTGGACAGTGAAGCGAGTTGTTGAGGAACAAGTCAATGAAAACACTCTACAACTGATTAGTAAGGTCAACGAAACACTTGAATTTTATATGAATAATATGCAAAGTATCACTTATTATATTGGCTCAAATGAAAAAGTAATTGATTTTTTGGGGACGGGTAGCGATCAAATATTAGATGATGCAGAATACGAATTACAGAGGTATCTTCGTAAATTCACCACACTATCACCAGAAGTAGCAGGTATCCTAGTAGTTAACAATCAGGGAAACTACATTAGTAATGAACTTATAGTTCCTAATAACCGTGACCTTACGAAAGAAACATGGTATAAAAAAGCAATTAATAACAAAGGAATTTTTACAATTATTGGACAACCAACGAATAGAAGCATTTCCTCATTAGTAAATTATAAAAACGATGAGGTAGTAACTGCAGTTCGGGCAATCATTGATCCGTTTTCACAAGAGGTTCAGGGTGTTATTCTAATAGATTTAAAGCTAAGGGTTATCGCTGAAACGCTGGTCGATGTTCGATTAGGTAAATCGGGGTATTTAATGGTGGTGGATGGATTAAATGAGACGATATATCAACCAGATGATCCCCTAATCAAAGCGTTACCGGAGGATCGGCTGTTTACCAGCGAAAATTCTGGTTCTTTTTCAAAGGAAATTAATAACGAAAAAATCCAATTTATTTACCAACGATCGCCATTCACTAATTGGACGACAATAGGAGTATTTCCTACCAAGGAGACAATTTTTGAGATTAGAGAAATTCAATTTTATTTAATTGTTTTCATCATGCTTATTTTGTTCTTTGGAATACCGGTGTCCTATTTTTTTGCGAATTCAATTTCAAGTCCGATATCTCAGTTAATGTCATTTATGCGTAAAGCTGAAGCTGGTAAACTAAATGTCCGCTATGAGGAAAATCGCTACGATGAAATAGGAATGTTAGGGCGGAGTTTTAATAAAATGTTAAGTCAAATCAATGAATTAATGCGTGTGACGGAAAGAAATGAGAGAGAAAAGCGGCAAGCAGAGTTTAAGAGTCTTCAAGCAAATATTAATCCGCATTTTCTTTATAATACATTAGATACGATTCAGTGGATGGCAAGAAGAAAAAATGCAGATGAAGTGGCTGAAGTGGTAGAATCGCTAGCAAAACTATTTAGAATTGGTTTAAGTAAAGGAAGAGATATGATAACAGTCGATAGTGAATTCGAGCATATAGAAAGTTATTTACTTATTCAAAAAACGCGGTATCGTGAAAAATTAAATTATCAAATCAACGTCGACCAGCGAGCCAAATCCCTTTATGTGCTTAAATTTATTTTACAACCGATTGTTGAAAATGCAATTTACCATGGTATAAAACAAAGGCGAGGTCCAGGAAATATCTTAGTTTCTGTTCAAGAAAAAGAAGATAAACTTATCATAGTTGTTCAGGATGATGGCATTGGGATGTCAAAAGGTCAACTTCATCAAATGCGACAGGCGTTAAACGAGGCAGTTGAAAGAACTGAAAGCCAAACGGATGATAAAGAAAAAAAAGGATACGGAATTCTGAATGTACAGGCTCGTATATTGTTAGCCTTTGGCAAAGATTACGGGATCCAAATTGATAGTCAAGAACAAGAAGGTACTACAGTGGAACTAATGCTACCAATCTTGAAAGAGGGGGAGAGGCCAAATGCGTAAATGGAAAGTACTTATTGCAGATGATGAATTTATTATTCGTGATGGTATACGGTCCTCAATTGATTGGGAAAAGAACGGTATGGAAGTCGTAGGCGAAGCAGAAGACGGGGAAGAAGCCGTTGAACTTGCCGTTGAACATCAAATCGATGTTTTGCTCATTGATCTAAATATGCCTATTGTTGATGGGATTAATGCAATGAAGCAACTAAAAGAAAAACTACCACATTGCAAAATGGTCGTTATTTCTGGGTATGATGATTTTAGTAATGCACAGGAAGCAATTAGGCTACAGGTGGTAGATTATTTACTAAAACCAGTAAATCCAGAAAAACTTAATCAGCTAATCGAAGACTTAAAAGGAAAATTAGAAGATGAAATGAACCATCAGAATTATTTGGAACAAGCAACGAAACAAATTAACAAGAATCATAGCCAGTTAAAGACAAGGTTTTTCCAGGATTGGATCGATGGTAAGCTGAAACAAGAGGAAATTGAGGCACAATTACAATTTTTAAAGCTCCCACAAGTAGTGCCTGTCCAACATCTTGCAATCAAATGGCCAGATTACCACTTAAATCAAACAATGATTCAGGAACATCAACGGCAGAGCTTCTTGTATGCGATTGAGAACATCATTGAAGAAATGTTAGAATCTAACCAAATAGCAATATTCCGAGATAGGTCCTATTTGTTAAATGTTTTCTTATGGGACTCCATTAGCGTAGAACAAGTGGCTCAAATTGGAGCAGCTATTCGAACTTATTTGAATATTAATGTCTATTCTCATCTCGAAACGATGGAAAATATCAAGTTAACAGACATATACCGAGTGTATGAACGGAGTAAATTAGAAGTTGAAAAACAGTCACAGGTTTCCCCAATTGTTAAGGGAGTTCAACAATATTTAAATGAAAATTATCATGATTCAACGATGAATTTGGCTAAAGTTGCTGATGAGTTTCATGTGACAAAGGAATATTTAAGTCGAATCGTTAAGCAGGAATTAGGGATTTCCTACGTAAGTTTGCTTAGTGAAATTAGAATAAACAAAGCTATCGATCTACTAAAGACGACAGACATGACAATAAGGGAAATAGCTGAAAAAGTTGGGTATGATTCACAGCATTACTTTAGTACAGCTTTTAAAAAAGTGGTTGGGTTATCGCCAAAACAATTTAAATAGAGTGAGTGGTATGGTTCATGATAAATGAGCAAAGTAAAAACGCTAGGGAAATTATAGTAACCAACAACTCGGGGGGTGGGTGGGTGGTTCTGTATCATTCCATAGTGTTTTTTTGTTGTTTTGTATTGTATAATTCAAATTTTTATAAAAACTGTTTAATTTAATGTAAAGCCTTTCATTCACTTAGGTGGTATCTTTTTTTAGAAGGATAAATAAAAGAAATGAAAGGGGTTACTATTTGTGAAAAGACTCAGTATATTAGCACTTTTTATTAGTTTTATATTAGTTTTAACTGCATGTGGCAATGCTGCTGGATCAGGAGGATCTGATGATAAGTTAATTGGTATTGCAATGCCAACAAAATCGTCCCAAAGATGGGTAGATGATGGAAAAAATATGGTGGAGCAGTTAGAGAATCTTGGCTATAAAACTGATCTAAAATATGCAGAAGATGAAGTAGATAAGCAGGTTGAGCAAATTGAAAATATGATCGTAAAAGGTGCAGATGTTCTAGTAGTTGCATCTATTGATGGAACTGCGTTAACTAACGTTCTTCAAAAAGCAGCAGATCAAGATATTGAAGTTATATCCTATGATCGATTAATTTTGGGAACACCAAATGTAAGTTATTATGCGACCTTCGATAATTTTCAAGTAGGAGTACTACAAGGTTCATATATTGTAGACGCTTTAAATGTAAAAGAAGAAGATGGACCGTTTAACATTGAATTATTTGGTGGATCACCTGATGACAATAACTCGTACTTCTTCTGGGACGGTGCAATGTCTGTTCTTCAACCGTACATTGACAATGGCAAATTAGTTGTCAAGAGTGAACAAACGGAATTTGAACAAGCTGCAACAATGCGTTGGGATGGGAATAAGGCAAAAGATCGAATGGAAAACATTTTAAGTAAGGCCTACTCAGATGAGGAACAAGTAGATGCTGTACTATCTCCGTATGATGGAATCAGTCGTGGTGTTATCCAAGCATTAAAGGGTGTTGGGTATGGTTCTAATGACCAACCACTTCCTGTCATTACTGGACAAGATGCTGAAACAGCTTCTGTTAAATCAATTATTGCTGAAGAACAAACCCAAACTGTTTTCAAAGATACCCGTGAACTTGCTAAAGTAGTGGTAAACATGGTTGAGGCAATTTTAAATGGTGAGGATGCAGAAGTTAATGATACAGAAACTTATGACAATGGCGAAAAAGTTGTTCCGTCGTATCTAGTGAATCCTGTTTCAGTTGATATTAATAATTATGAAGAAGTACTTATTGAAAGTGAGTATTACTCTGAAGACGATTTAAAATAGAGTGATAAAGTGGTGGCTTTGTCACCACTTTATCCTTTCTTCGGTTAATGTGAAAAAAGGTGGTGAAAGTATGTCTAAATACATTCTTGAAATGAAAAATATAACGAAAAGATTTCCTGGTGTAAAAGCATTAGATAATGTTAATTTGAAAGTTGAAAAAGGGGAAATCCATTCATTAGTTGGAGAAAATGGTGCAGGAAAATCTACCTTGATGAAAGTGTTAAGCGGAGTGTACCCGACTGGTTCCTATGATGGAAGTATTCATTTTGAGGGAAAAGAAGCACATTTTAAAGACATTAAACAGAGTGAGAATATGGGTATTGTAATCATTCACCAAGAACTTGCCCTCAGTCCTTTTTTATCGATTGCAGAAAATATTTTTTTGGGGAATGAGATCCACTCACGTAACATAATCAAGTGGCAAGAGACAATCCAGCAATCAAAAGAGTTACTAGATCGTGTTGGATTACAAGAGTCACCTGAGACAGCAGTTATGGATATTGGTGTTGGAAAACAACAATTAGTTGAAATTGCTAAAGCATTATCTAAGAATGTTAAGCTATTAATTCTTGATGAGCCAACAGCTGCTTTAAATGAAAATGATAGTGAGAACTTATTAAGATTATTACTAGAGTTAAAAAAACAAGGAATTACCTCAATCTTGATTTCTCATAAGTTAAACGAGGTATCGAGTATTTCTGATGCAATTACTATTATAAGAGATGGGCAAACAATTGAAACCATCGATACAAAAAAAGAAAAAGCTTCTGAGGATCGTATCATTAAAGGTATGGTTGGTCGTGAATTAACTAGTCGATTCCCAGACCGGGTACCAAACATAGGCGAGACAGTTTTTGAAGTGAAAAACTGGAACGTATACCATCCTCAACATAGTGATCGGAAAATGATCGATAATATCAATATCCACATTCGTCGTGGTGAAATTGTTGGAATTGCAGGTTTAATGGGGGCAGGGAGAACAGAACTTGCCATGAGCATTTTTGGTAAATCTTTTGGGAAAAAGATTGAAGGAACACTACTGAAAGATGGGAAAGAAATTGAAGCCAATACAGTTAGTGATGCAATTAGATATGGAATTGCTTATGTTTCAGAAGATAGGAAAACATACGGACTAAATCTAATTGACGATGTTAAACGAAATATTACTTTATCTAATTTAAAACGTGTCTCTAACAATACTGTTATTGATGAAAATAAAGAGATTCAGGAAGCGCTTTATTTGCGTGAGAAGCTTAACATTAAAACACCTACTTTAGAACAGCTTGCTGGAAACTTGAGCGGTGGTAATCAACAAAAAATTGTATTAGGAAAATGGATATTTACCGAGCCTGACATATTAATTTTGGATGAGCCGACACGTGGAATTGATGTAGGTGCAAAATTTGAAATATATTCGCAAATTAATGAGTTGGCAGCAAATGGTTTGGGTGTATTGGTCATTTCATCCGAATTACCCGAAGTACTTGGACTCTCAGACCGTATTTATGTTATGAACGCAGGTAAAATTACTGGAGAGTTAACAAGGGATGAGGCGAACCAAGAAAGTGTGATGCGGTATATGACTGGATTTGGAGGTGCGAACGGTGCAAACACTAATTAATTTATTTCGAAATAATATTCGTGAATACGGAATGATTATTGCCCTTGTCTTAATCACAGCGCTGTTCTGGGTTTTAACAGGTGGTATAACGTTCAATTCATTGAATTTGACAAACTTAATCTTGCAAAATGGTTATATATTGGTCCTTGCTGTAGGGATGGTTTTAGTTATTATAACTGGTAATATTGATTTATCAGTGGGCTCTGTTGTTGCTTTCGTTGGGGCGATTGCAGGGGTACTGATGATAAACAATAATGTACCAGTTTGGTTAGCTATCATATTATCCTTAGTAGTCGGAGCAATCATTGGGATTTGGCAAGGATTTTGGATTGCTTATGTTGGTATTCCTTCTTTTATTGTTACATTAGCGGGCATGTTGATCTTTAGAGGACTTACGCTATATTTACTCGATGGAAAATCTTTGGCTCCTTTTCCAGATTCGTTTGGAATGTTTAGTAGTGGATTTTTACCAAATATAGGTAGTGGCGACTTCCACATATTGTCGATGGTTTTATCTGTAATTCTATCTATCTTTTTAATTTACCTAGAAATAAATAAACGAAAAAGGCAGTTAAATTATAATTTTCAAGTAGTGCCAATGTGGATTATGGTAACTAAATTGGTCCTGTTACTATATGTGATAAACTGGTTCACCTATAAATTAGCACTAAATAAAGGGATACCAATCGTATTATTAATTGTGCTTGCGCTTATTTTTATCTACACATTTATTATGAAAAATACAGTGTCCGGTCGCCATATTTATGCAACTGGTGGTAACAAAAAAGCAGCTGATTTATCTGGAATTAAAACAAAACGAGTAGAATTCTGGGTATTTGTCAATAATGGCATCATTGCAGCATTAGCTGGTTTAATGTTTGCTTCTCGATTAAATTCCGCAACACCTTCAGCAGGTAACATGCTTGAGTTGGATGCCATTGCTGCCGTATTTATTGGTGGTGCATCAATGTCCGGCGGGGTTGGTACTGTTATTGGTGCTATTGTTGGTGGTTTAGTAATGGGTGTCATGAACAATGGGATGTCGTTGATTGGAATTGGAATTGACTGGCAACAGGCCATTAAAGGAATGGTATTATTACTTGCGGTTGGATTCGACGTATTCAATAAAAAAAGAGCAGGAAAGTAAGATAAGGACGGTTCACCTGTGGCCCAGTTTTTGGGCTCAGGGACCGTCTTTTTTTATAAGGTAAGAAGGTACAAAAAATCCTAGCATGGATAACATTCAGCGACAGCCACGTCCAGCTTCAGCGTGATAATAAAGAAAATTTAAAGATGTCCCCCCAGCTGTCTCCCTAAAGGCTGAACAAGCCGCTCGTTCTCGTGTGAATTTGGAATTTCCGTTAGCACTCTGCTAGGACCAGTGTTAATTACTATAGTTGCAAAAACAATCGAATCAATTCTGTGTAATCACGAAAGGCAAGTACCCCCTATTAAATTGTAAATGATATTCACCTTTTTTACAGATTTCTGACTAGATAGCATGGTAAAATAAATAGATAATAGTGTGATTTAAGTAAAAGCGTATGTTGACTAATCCACGAATGATTAATATTGATGTATGTTAAGGCAAAATGACCGAAAAAGGTGAGGAATATGAATTATAATGGTGCTTCTGATTTATTAGACTTAGTCAGTGGATATTTCGAGGATAAAACCTTATTTTTGTCGCAAATAAATGACGGAACCCTTACTGTTATTAAAACATTAGAGGGGCAAAACAGTATGATTAATCTTGCTGAAGGTCAGAAACTTCAGATTGAGGACTCTTACTGACAAAGAATTTATTTTGGTGGTCGTGAACCACTTTTAATTAATGACACTTCTAAACATCCACTTACAAGAGATTTATCGATTACAAAGCAAGCTAATATAGGTTCTTATGTAGGTGTGCCTGTTTTCTATCAAAATGGCGAGATGTTTGGAACATTATGTGCAATTGATAGTGCCCCATCGCATTTTACGGAAAAAGACATTCATATACTTGAAAGGTTTTCGAACTTATTTAGCTATGTCATTGAGTTAGAAAAACAAGTTCAACTCGATTCATTAACAGAACTATATAGTAGAAGATATTTAGTTGATCGGATGGAAAATGTCGATAAAGGAATGGTCATGCTAATAGATTTAGATGGATTTAAAGAAGTAAATGATACGTATGGGCATGATGTTGGTGACTTAGTGTTAATAGAAGTTGGTCATCGTTTGAAATCTTTAAGTAGTAGTAAGTTAGTTTTTCGTTTAGGTGGTGACGAATTTATTATCCTTTTTCCAGGCGAGCAAGACGATTTCTTAATGAGGGAAAACGCACGCCTTATCTTAAATAGCTTGTCAACATGGGATAACTTTAGCCATGCTGTTTCTATTTCTGCATCTATCGGAATCGTGAAAATGGAGCATCCAACTAAGTTAAACGATATGTTAAAGAAAGTTGATAACGCGATGTATAGGGCTAAAGGGAAAGGGAAAAATTGTTTGCACTTTGATTCCATGTAAATGATAGGGAATGAACACCCTTTAGCATGAAAAAATTATACAAACGAGCATGCACCGACTAAAAATCTGAATATTGGTATTTTTGCCCATTGCACGATGCTAAAGGCTTTCGTAAACTTAGACTAAAGAACTGCTTTTCTGGAAGGAGAGCTAACAGTTGGATTTACATAACAAGATTTCTAAGCTTTCAAAAGATGAGTTGGTTGAATTGATTATGTATCTTATTGATGGGGATGAGGATGTTGAAAAAAAGCTAGAATATAAGTTAATTTCCCCTGACGATGAGGTGAAAGCTAGTAAACAACTAATTCGGAAGTACATTAATGAAAATAAATGGCGAGGGTATATTTCTTGGAGAAACGTTCATGCATCACTTCAAGGAGCTGATATGGTTCTAGGTAAAGGAAGAACAAAGCTTGTTAATGGGGAAGAAGAAACAGCAATCCAGTTAGGGCTAACTGTATTATCGATGGTGATGGATATGCTCCAGTACACGGACGATTCTGGCGGTGAGATCGGCTTTGTGGTAAATAGGAGCATTTCCCTGCTGAAGGATGCATCTTCGTTAGTTCTTGTTTCTAAGGATTACCATGTTCAAGACAAAAGTTTTGAGCTTATCTTAAAGGAAGCAATGCAGAAGCGTTACGATGGCTTTAGCGATACCCGATTTGATTTATTAGAGGTGTGTACCATCTATTCTGGTCGACCGTCTATTAGGACAAAACTAGAGGAAACATTGGAAAAACTTCTTAGTCAAGTTAGCAAAGCAGCCTCTTGGTCGGTTAATTATGAGCAACAGGCAATTAGACGACTACAACTGAAAGTGATGGAAACGAATGGTGAATTTGATCAAGTGGGTCAGTTTATTTACCAAAATTTACAATATAGTGATTTTAGAAAAATGGCAATTGAAAAGGAATTAGATGAAAGTAATTTTGATGCAGCATTAAAGCTTTGTCAGGATGGGGAAAAGAATGACAGTATGTATCCCGGTCTCGTAAAGGATTGGAAGAGCTATCGTTTACAGATCTATGAAAGACAGGATGACACGGAAAAACAAAAGGAGCTTCTGCTTGATTTTGTTTATGCCAATGACTACGAGTCTTATGCGAAATTAAAAGATCTTTGTTCAAAACAGGAATGGGAAACGGTCGTTGAACAATTATTTGACACGTTTGAAAAGCGGGATCGTTATTTACCAAATGTCTATCAGTATATTGCTCAAGAAGAAAATCGAACAGATAAACTTCTTTTGTATTGTGAAAAGTCACCGATTACGATTATGGACCTTTATCCATACTTGCTGGATGATTACCCGGATAGGGCGGAGGAAATCTTTACTGCCTATTTGCAAAAGGAAGCAGAGGCAGCAGGGAATAGGAAGCAATACCGCAATGTTTGTAAGAAGTTAAAAAGATTTCATTCCGCATTTGGGGATGCAACGTTTGCTGAGTTGGTAGCGGAACTGAAGCGTACCTATGAGCGAAAACCTGCTTTTGTAAATGAACTGGAAAAAGTAGAGATATAAATCGGTGTGGAGCCCTATTACTGTAACGATAAAAGGGTTCAAGAACAAAAGTATTGTTCTTGAACCCTTTTTTGCTGATAAGATCAGTTGATGTAGGTAACAAGTAAATTTAGCTACGTCCCAACTTGCGCTTTTCTAATTATATTTTGTTGAATTCGTCTGGGTCAGCGAAGGCGCGTTGGTTTGTATCTAGTGCATCGATTGCTGCCATGTCTTCTGCTGTTAGTTCGAAATCAAAGACGTTAGCATTATCGATAATCCGATGTTCTTTAATTGATTTTGGAATGGTCACCACTTCACTTTGCAGGTCCCAACGGATAATTACTTGGGCAGGTGATTTACCATACTTTTCACCGATTTCTTTCAATGTTGGATTGTCTAACAGCTCTCCTTGCTTAAGTGGGGACCATGCCTCTAATTGGATGCCATGCTGTTTGCAATATGCACGCAATTCTTTTTGAGCAAAGTTTGGATGGAATTCCACTTGATTGACCATTGGCTTAACCTCTGCATCCTTTAGTAATTCATCAATATGATGCTCCTTAAAGTTGCTAACACCAATTGCTCGAACTTTCCCATCCTTGTATAACTTTTCCATCGCTTTCCATGATTCTTTAAATTTTCCCTGTGCTGGAACTGGCCAGTGAATCAAATAAAGATCTAGGTAATCTAAGCCTAGCTTCTTTAAACTTGTTTCATAAGCAGCTAAAGTCGATTCGTAGCCTTGGTCACTGTTCCAAAGCTTCGATGTTACAAAAAGTTCTTCGCGAGCAACACCAGCTTCTTGGATACCTTGGCCAACACCTTCTTCGTTTTTGTAAATAGCAGCAGTATCAATGCTCCGGTACCCATTTTTAATGGCAGCTTTCACCGAATCGACTGCTTCTTGGCCGTCTTGTACTTTAAACACACCTAATCCTAGCCAAGGCATTTTCACACCATTATGTAAAGTTGTTGTATCTTGTAAACTTTTTACCATCATGAATTACCTCCTTTTGATTGTCTCCTTATAATTTTCGCATAATTTAAAAAAAATACAAATGAAACGCTTCCAAGTTGGTTGAAATGCTTGCTAGGAGCCATAATAGACATGACTACGTTGGTCTTCATTCCCTCGGATTGACTACCACCGTTCCTTTTGGATGAAAAAGTGGAAAGCATATAGAGCTGAGTAATTAAGCCATCATTTTTAAGCTTTTATGTTATTATTGCTTTATTGTACATATTTTTTTGTATACCCACCCTCAAGAGTAAAGGAGGTTTGTAAATGGCTGAGCAACCAATGCATTTTCGATCTTTGGAAGAAGCATCCCATAGTATATTCGATTTGTTGAGTGATTTCGTTGGGATTAATACATTTTTTATTGCGAAAAATGATGGCTATCAAGTGGATATATTGGAAGTATTAAATAAAGACTATACCCTTCTTGAGTCAGGATTTCAAATTGAATTTCAACAATCGTATTGAGTACTTATTGTAAAGGGTGGTCGGGAACCACTCGTTATTCCTGATTTAAATAAGAATGAAATGACAAAGGATATGGACGTCACCAAAGCTTTCGGCGGGGGATGTTTGATAGGGGTTCCACTTGTTTTTAAAAATGGAAAAAAATTCGGGACTTTGTGTGGGATGGATGATAAACCTTATAACTTTACTGAGAAAGATATTCAACTATTTGTCAATCTAGCAAGTATGATTTCTTATGTGTTAGAGGTCGACGATGCCTATAAGGAGATTACAAGGTTATCGGCGCCGATTGTACCTATCTGTGAAGGGGTGGCCATCCTGCCTTTGGTCGGTAAGCTGCGAGAAGAAAGGGCTAGCGAGGTGACAACAATTGTTGTTAAAGAAAGTCAACAATTGAATCTAGACTACTTGATTATTGATCTATCAGGTGCAAGTGAAATAGAAAATGAAGAAGCAGAACCAATGTTAAAGATGGTTAATGTTTTAAGCCTAGTCGGCATACAAGTAATCTTTACCGGAATGCGCCCTGAATTTGCGAGGCATGCATTGTCAGCTTATCACGAGTTAGGTAACCCTTTATTTAGCACAAATCTTGAAAGGGCATTACATTTAACGGGGGTAGAAATCAAAAGAAAGAATAAACTAGACTAGTCTTAGTACTAGATTTGGGGTCAGAATCTGTGGTGTTCATGCAGCGTCTGACCCTGTTCAAACGTTTAAACAACTTTTATTCGACAAAGTTTGGACGAACGGTGATAGGCGGTATCAAAAAAATTGGTCTATTTATCTATTAAACTTAATAGATTGGAGGTAGGAGGTGTATTCTTTGGTTCAAATCGGGAAAGAAATTTTTGGTGATCATGTTTCGCAGCTAGTCACAATTGTTGTTAGTTTGTCATTAGCTATTGTTGCCCAAAAGCTATCTGGAGATATTGCAAACATGTCTTTTATAACATTTATTATGGATGGTTATGGGTTAATGGATAGTAATCCGGAGGTTGGCTTTTTTTCAAATATTTTGTTGCCATTCGTCATGTACTTCCTATCTTGTGCGTTGCTGTTGTGGATAGGGATTTGCAATTTAGTGACATGTAATGACGAGCGTGACAAATCCAATGTTGTGTTAAAAGCTATATTAGGCTATCTGCAGCTTATAATGTTTGGAATGCTATTAGTCATGTCGGGTACATTATTTGCTTATTTTATGCTACTTATATTTACAGCGCTTATTTTGACGCTGATACTGGACTATGCAGCATCATACACCGATATGGAGAAAAGTACATAATCGCTGCGTTTACCATTTCTTTATTTTTTGACACAACAAGGTGGTTACGACTAGAAGTATAGGTGGTGTAAAAGACGGAAGTTAGAATAAAAATGATGACTATAAAAAGAAAGAGCAATTCTTCAGGCAGGAGAAATGCTCTTTTCATTGAAAGATAATAAAGTATAAAAAATTCAAGACCTGTCTAGCTCCAAGCGCAGAATCGAGGCTGAATTCGGACAGAAAAGAGTGAATCCGAGTAGATTGAGTCCGAATAGAGGTTGGATTCGGACAGAAAAGAGCGAATCCGAGTAGATTGAGTCCGAATCGAGGTTGGATTCGGACAGGAAAGAGCGAATCCGAGTAGATTGAGTCCGAATCGAGGTTGAATTCGGACAGAAAAGACTAAATTTGAGTAGATTGGTCCGAATCGAGGCTGAATTCGGACAGAATAGAGCGAATCTGAGTAGATTGAGTCCGAATCGAGGCTGAATTCGGACAGAAAAGAGCGAATCCGAGTAGATTGAGTCCGAATTGAGGTTGGATTCGGACAGAAAAGAGCAAATCCGAGTAGATTGAGTCCGAATAGAGGTTGGATTCGGACAGGAAAGAGCGAATCCGAGTAGATTGAGTCCGAATCGAGGCTGAATTCGGACAGAAAAGAGTGAATTCCCGCTTCTCCAGCCATTACGAGGCTAAGCTTTCCCTGAGGTGATCAAGGCGAGACTAGCGCTTTTCTTTCTGACTAGCTCCAGCGCCTAGCCCGCCTGAGGTCTTAAGTCAATCCCTTCTGTGGCAAAGACCACCACGCCACGTCAGGTCTTGTCTTATGCCTGTCGGGTCTAGCAAGGCGCTTTCGCTTTTCTTATAATAACAATGAATGGGAGAATGTTTTATGTTTAACACTAAACCGTTTGAAGGAGTAAATTTTTATGAGATGGACTGGAATTTAACTGGTCAATTATGGGCACACGATCCAGTCATTTCTAAAGAGGGGAACACATGGTATGTTTTTCATACAGGCCGTGGTGTGCAAATCAAATCGTCAAGAGATGGCGTGAATTGGAAGGCGGAAGGCTCTATTTTTGCAAGTTTACCGGAATGGAGTAAACAATATGTTCCGGAAAAAGAAGATGAGAGTCTATGGGCACCGGATATTTCATTACATAATGGGGTGTACTATTTATATTATTCTGTTTCTACATTTGGTAAAAATACGTCTGCAATTGGATTAGTAACAAATACGACCCTTGATGTGAACAATCCTGACTATCAGTGGAAAGACGAAGGGTATGTCATTCATTCCACAGCTGCAGATGACTATAACGCAATTGATCCAAATTTAATCGTCGACAACGAAGGTCAACCATGGTTAAATTTCGGCTCTTTTTGGTCAGGCAACAAATTGGTTAAATTAGATCCAACAACAATGAAGCCTGAGCAAGGTGCACAGCTTTTATCCATTTCTAGTCGAACCGAAGCGCCAAATAGTATTGAGGCACCATTTATCATCTATCGTAACGGTTACTATTATCAGTTCGTTTCGTTTGATTTTTGTTGTCGGGGAGTAGATAGTACCTACCATATCGTTGTTGGAAGAGCGAAGGATATTACTGGACCTTACATTGACAAAGATCGCGTCTCGATGCTCGCTGGTGGTGGAACTTTGGTTGATAAAGGGGATGATCGTTGGATTGGGCCTGGGCATTGTGCTGTCTACTTTGCTCATGATGGGGAATCTTCCCTTCTCGTCAATCATGCGTATGATGCCTTGAACGAGGGAAAACCAACCTTGCAAATTAGGCCGTTATACTGGTGCACAGATGGTTGGCCATATTTGAAAAAGTAATGCAACTAAACCAATGGGGAGATGAAGCGGTAATTACACAACATGGGCGTTACCTGTCAATTTCTGTAACAGACTTGTCATTACTCCTCGTAATTTGGTTTAAGTGTTAAGGTTACACATGGTAAAAAAGGGGGTATTTACTTATGTCAGCTTAAGTAAGATACCCCAAAAAACAGGACTTATACTTCTAATCCGGCGATACCAAAGCCTCCGGGTCCTGCGTGGGTCGATATCATGGCACCAGCTTCGATCCAAGTAATCTCTTTGAATCCAGCCTTCTGTATCATTTCGTCCACCTGGTGTTTGACCTTTTCATCAAGTCCGAGTGAGTAAATTAGATAAATACGTTCTTTGTCGAGGTTATATTGCTCGAAATATTCAGCTAAGAGTTTTTCTGCAATCGTGCTCATTTTTCCGCGGTATTTCTTTGTGGAAACGAGTTTACCGTCAACTAAATCAATCCTTGGTTTAATTTTTAACAAAGCAGCTCCGAGATAAGCTGCGTTACTGACACGTCCGCCAGCCCGTAAAAATTCGAGTTTTCCAGGAACAAATGCGAGCCTCGTTTTAGGAATCTTTGCCATTATTTTCTGCGTGAGCTCATTCGGAGTAATATCTGGCTGATTTTCTATTAACGAAACTGCATACATCACCATAGCGGCAAGCCCGCCTGTTACATTTAAAGCATCAATTAAGTGTACATCGTTTAATTCCTTTGCTGCATTTACTGCATTTTGAAATGACGAAGATGCTTTTGAAGTGTACCCAATATGAACAGTTGTACAACCTGGATTGTCTGCTTGAATTTGTTTGAAAAACTCCAGGTATTCATGGATATTGGTAGCTGTTGTCGAGGGTATTTGTTTGGTACGGTCATAGAAGTCATATATTTCCTGCACGGGTAAAGAACCATCTAAATAATCCTTCCCATCCATGATGATGTGCATTGGAACTACATGAACACTGTGTTTCTTTGCTAGATCGTTTGGTAAATCTGCTCCACTTTCCGTTGTTATAATTATTTTTTTCAAGAATGAACCCCTTTCTCGAACAATTTCCACTAATAGTATATATTCTACTAAAGTGCTTATACACCCTGGGTGATCGTGAATGAAATGGGAAAAAAGCACCAACTTGTCCGTTTCGAAAGGGTAAAATACCGGTATGTTGTGTGAACAGCACAAAGAAGAGGTTCTCGCAAGTCCTAGTAGTGTACAAGAGCTCGAGAACCATCTACAACACCTTATACTGGATTTATTTCTTTCAGTTTGTTAGCGATGTTATTCGTTAATTCGGTTGCTGTTTTCGGAACAAATAATTTGAGAACGGGATTTACAACACGTGCCATCATCCCGTGAGCGGTTATATCTAAATTTCCGCTCATCTTCGTGTTGCTAATCGATATAGCTTCAGCTTTGAAATAGCCCGTTCCAGCAAAATTTTCATTTAACCCTTTTAAGTCAAACGTGACAAGATTTGGTTCCTGCCAGGCTGTAATATCAATTTGTAATTTTATTTTCTTTTGCATAATCCCAAGGTCTCCCTTGAACGTCCATGTGGATTGGTTATCGTTAAGGATGTTATGGTCGATGTAACCAGGAACTAGCGGTGCCCAGTTATTCATGTCTTTGACAAAATCCCAGATTGAATCAATCGAGATGTTAAGTTCCACCTCGTGCGTACCACTTGGCATGATTAACCCTCCTCCATATTCCTTTTAGATTTTATAAAACTTATTGGAGAATTATTCCTATCTACGTCATAAATAAAACCAATTAATTGACATTAGGTAGAAACAGGTGTAAAACGATTAGTGGAATAAGGAGCAAGGAATGCCTTTTTCCGAGGGTGAAAATAATTATGTTAGACATACTAATTTTTAGATACAGATAACGGAGGGAAAGAGCTATGCATATTGAAATGTGGACAGACTTTGCTTGACCATTTTGCTATATTGGCAAAAAGCGTCTGGAGGACGCGATAAAACAGATTGATCAACCGATTGAAGTAACGTATCGTGCGTTTGAACTCGATCCATCGGCACCACGCGATATCGATTTAAATGTATACGAATCTTTAGCGAAAAAATACGGCATGAGTGTGGAGCAAGCAAAAGCAAACACCGAGAATATGGTGCAGATGGCGAAGGAAGTTGGGTTAGAGTATAACATGGATACACTGATTCAAACGAATACATTTGACGCCCATCGTTTAGCAATGCTTGCAAAAAAACACGATTTGATGAAGGAAATGACCGAGAGAATATTACGGGCTTATTTTACAGACTCAAAGCACATTGGCGATCATGAAACATTAACAGAGTTAGCTGTAGAAGTTGGACTTGACCACGAAGAAGTTGCTAACATGCTTGCTAGTGATGACATGGCGGAAGAAGTGCGTTCAGACGAACAACAAGCACATGACTACGGAATTAATGGTGTTCCTTTCTTCCTCATTAACAAAAAATACGCGATCAATGGTGCGCAACCTACAGAAGCATTTGTCCAAGCCCTTCAAAAGGTTATTGCAGAAGGCGAATAAAATAAAGCATCCTTTAATGACTATCGTTGTTGAAGGGTGCTTTTTTTAAAAGACAAGAAAGCATAAAAAATCCAAGGCGACTTGCGCTTTTCTTTCCGTTGTTCTAGCAATGATAAAAAGCATGTATAATAAATACATGAAAATAGGGAGTTGATGACATGTATATTAAAGAGATACGCGTTAATCGATTTTTAAATGCGCAGGATATTGCAGCATTAACAAATTTAGCAAGTAAATATGTAAGCGATATCACGTTGGAGTCTAAGCATTATAAGATTAATGTAAAAAGTATGTTGGGACTGTTATCGCTTGTCCTTGATAAAGGGACGGAGGTTTCGATTATTGCTAAAGGAGATGATGATAGAGAGGCGATGTTAGCGATAAGTGCATTTTTGGAAGAAGAAAGCTAGGTTTTAAGTAAAAGAAAAGAATAAGCAGACTTTGCTATTTTCCTGCTAAATGATTCGTTCTAATTCTTAAATGGATGCATAAACTAGTAATTGTCGGAGATAACCTGTACAATGAATAGTAAGGATTTACCTTTAGGTCTTCTGGTGTAAAGACTCACCACTTAAGGGTGCAGACCAACACAGGAAGGATGACCAACAAATGACAAGCGTTCTATATCAAGCGAAAGTCGGAGATGGATTTACGAAGAAAGGAATACTTCGGAAAAACTCCTTGTTCAAAACAGCTGGAGAGGCAGTATCGGAGGCTTTGGCATTAAAGGAAGTACTCGATAAGAAATATAAGAATAAGATAAAGTGGGACTATAATGGTGACATGTCAGGTTCTTTAGAAAAAGTAAAGATACTCCAAGGATTGTTGAATCGAGAAAACGAAAAGATTCCCTTTTTCTTACAAATTGTGGCTGTCGATGATCAAACATCAAAAGTAAAACCGACAACGCCAAAGAAACCACACACGATTAGTAAAGCCGATAAAAAAATGGCTAGTGAAGCACTTAGCTTTTTGAAGTAAAATACGTAATTTTAAATGGAATGAGGGTTGTCTAAGGACAGTGCTCATTCTTTTTTTCAAAGATAAGAAACCACAATGGCTTTATGCAGCCACCATCTATGATGAAAAAAAGGATAGCATTTATTAATTTTGAGTATATTGTAATTTGTTTTTGATATACTTATTAATTTTTGCTGCTTACAATACCTTTTTTTATACAAAAATATAAAAAGATCCAAGAGCTGTCTTGCTCCGGGCGCTTTTACTTATATCTCTAACCTAGTGATAAATCGCTACCCCCCCAGATTTATCCAATTGGAAAGGAGCCGTGCAGTATGAACAGTCCAATTTAACCATCCCTAAAGTAATCAACAATTCTACTTTTGGGGGATAAGAATGAATTGGAATCGGAATTTTTTACTATTGTTAATCGGCCTGTCGCTCGCTAATATCGGTGATGTCCTATATATGGTGAGCGTAATTAGTACGATTTTTGCTCGAACTGGTTCAGCAACTGCATCATCGCTTGTGCCATTTACGATTACTTCATCAATGTTTATAGCAAGCTTGTTAACACCTCTTTTGATTGGGAAAATAAGTTTAAACCAGTTATTGGCAGGGTCTCAAATCGTTAAAACGATATTGCTTGTTGTTCTTGGATTTTTGCTACTTTGGATAACAGCATCAAATTATTATCTGGTTTTGGTCAACATTGCTTTGATTGCATTACTCGACGGCTGTGCAAAACCGATCAGACAGACCTTGATTCCGCACTATGTTAAGTCAGAACACTTAATTCAAGCAAATGGAGTAGCAGAAACAGTGACGCAAATGATCCAGTCTATGATGTGGTTTGTTGGAAGTTTATTTTTAATGGTAATGAGTTCACAACAACTGGTTTGGGTTGTAGGAGGTTTGTTCGTAGTTGCTAGTATCTTCCTTTGTTTTTTAGAAACTGTGCATCATAAACCGTCTGAGCCAAAAGCGAAACTAGAACAAATAAATGAAGGTTGGAAGACCTTATCTCACACACCAGTATTGAGAAAATTTGCTTGGATTGATCTATTTGAAACCATTGCAGGAACAGTGTGGATCGCAGCCATTTTGTATGTATTTGTCAGCAATGCGCTCCATGTTAGTGAAAAATGGTGGGGATTTATCAATGGTGCTTTTTTTCTAGGGCTAATTTTTGGAAGTGTTTTTTGTGTGAAATTCACTTCTTTTATCGAAAAAAAACTAGGAACGACTATTTTTATTGGTTTATTTCTTAGTTCTACAATCACCTTTTTATTTAGCTTAAATAGTATTCCAATTGTTGCTCTCCTTTTATCGCTGTGTGTGGGGTTTTTCGGTCAAATCAAAAATATTCCACAACAAACCATTATCCAAACCAGTGTTATTAAAGCGCAGTTAGCCACTGTTTATAGTTCATTAGGTGCGATTGGGACTGGGACTTTTGGAATTGCTTCACTTATGATGGGTTTACTAGCAGATTTGTTTGGGATCCGAATTGTGTTCGTTATTTCAGCGCTATTCCTTGCGATTGGTAGTGCAATTGTTTATAAAAATAAGCAATTGTTTGTTAGCAATGTTGGGGAATAAGAAATAGTGGTAATGTTTTAGCTTAATGGGATTGATGCAAGGGTGCTTCATGAAACTAGTAAGATGAATTAGAATGGAGGCTACTAGAAAGGGTGGCCTCCAACAGTGTAGGAGATAATGAGTCTAGTGCCTGGCCATTTCTCGAGCAAGGAAAGGTGGAAGTTTTTCTTCTTTATCGGTTTGCCTCTCGTTATTTATCGATATTTCAAAGCTAATCCTTTTAGAAAATTCCTCGCAAATTTATCGCCGCACTCTTTATAATTTTTGTGACCTTCTTTTCTTAAAATAGCACTAATCTCCCCTTTTGAAACACGGACCCCGGCATTTGCTAAGATATCAATTATATCTTCAGTAGTTAATGATAAGGCAATCTTCAATTTCTTCAGTAAAACGTTGTTGACGTTGGCTTTACTCTTAATTAGCCTCTCTGGATTGTTCGTTTGTCCAGGCTTAGGGTCCTGTTTGCCTCTTCTGTCGGTGATAAGACCATTTAGGAAAGACTCCAATGTTGCATTTGTGCATTTCATATAGTCTTCACTATCTTTTTCCTCATCCGAGTCGTTATCGTCCTTTGTCTTGGTAAGCAATTTCTTCACATTATCGGCGGTAATGTCTATACCTCCCTGCTGAAATAAATCAACCATTTTTTCATCTTTGATATCGAGCGCATATCTAATTCGTATCAAAATATCATTGTTATCTAAACCCATTTTTTATTCCTCCAAACAATACTGATACTACTATTTTAACCATTGTTTGTTCACAATATCTACTTTAAAGGGATGAAAGGGATTTTTGGCAGTCTCGGTATGTGTTTGAAAGGTCGATTATCGAGTCATCGACAGATTAGTGGAACTAAGATAGGAAAGTGTATAAAATGCAAGAGCTGTCTAGTGCTGGGCGCCTATCCCCTCGAAGTCTTAATCTTTGTGACAAAGAGCGTCACAAGGATTTTCTGCTTAAGCTTGCCTTAGGCTGGGCACTAAGGAACACTTCTAAGAATAGACATCGCAGAAACAAGTGGTTTTCTTGTTTCGAAGGCGCGACTTGCGCTTTTCTTATAAAAAACAGGATTGACAAAAAGCGCGTATTAACCATATAATACACTATAAGCGTATGAACCACTTAATACATACACTTATACGAAAGATTGAAAAACATCTAATGATGTATAGGAGTTGTTTGGATGGATGTGAAATTTAATAATCGCGGTCCGGTCTATTTGCAGATAATACGTAGCTTTAAAGAAAAGATTGCAGTGGGAGAACTAAAGCCTGGGGAGGAGATACCGTCAAGAAGGGAGCTCGCTAACCAGATGAAGGTTAATCCAAATACGGCCCAGCGAGCGTATAAAGAAATGGAGGAACAAGGATTGATTTTTACAGAGAAGAATCACCCAAGTAAAATCACGACCGACGAAAAGCTGCTAGGGCAAGTCAGAGAAGAGTTAATTATGGAAGCAGTTGATACATTTGTCACATCTGTTCGTTCTATTAATGTGCCGGTTGACGAACTGCTTCATTTGGTTAAGGAAAAGTACACGGGGCATGACGAGGAGGAGGCTTAGGATGATTGAGGTTAGAGCGGTTGAAAAGAAGTATGGACGCAAGCAAATACTGAAAGGAATATCGTTTTCGGCAAACAAAGGGGAGATTACTTGTTTGATTGGAATTAACGGGGTTGGCAAAACAACAATTTTAAATGCGATTATGGGATTAACACCGATCAACAAAGGTGAAATCTTAATCGACGGGCAGCGGTTAAAAGAAAAAATGTTCGATAACATTACTTTTATTCCCGATGCGATCACGATGCTCCCGGGCATGACGATCGGTCAAGCAATGGAGTTCATGGCTGATTTTTACTCATCCTGGAATCAAGAGCGCGCAACAGAATTGCTCGAATTTTTCAGATTAAATGACACGAATCGAATTTCTTCGTTATCAAAGGGGAATGCAGCGAAGGTAAATTTATTACTTGGTTTGGCGCTTGATGTTGATTATGTCTTGATGGATGAACCATTCTCAGGCATTGACATGTTCAGCCGTGAAGAGATTGCGAAAGTGTTTACCAGCCACTTAATTGAGAATCGAGGCGTCATTATAACCACCCATGAAGTAGGCGATATTGAACATTTAATTGATAAAGTTGTCCTGATGGATGACGGAATGGTGACAAAGGAGTTCAATGCAGAAGATGCACGAGAACAAGAAGGAAAGTCTGTCATCGATGTTATGAGAGAGGTGTATCAAAGATGAAAAGCTATCTAAAGCTAGTCAATTTTGAATGGAATCGAGTTACCCGACTATTTGCAGTCTTACTAGGTATCACATTTGTAGCACAGATGATTGGTGTCATTGTCCAGGCAAATAAATATGTAAAGATGGCTGATCAAAGCATCAATGTTGACTTAATGCCAAAAGCACAGTTTTTGCAAGACTTCGGCCAAATTGATTTTGTGCGCGTAGTAAGAAGCGTATGGTTTATGGGACCAATTATGTTATGTATCGCTGGTGTTGCGTTTTATATCTTTTTCATTTGGTACCGAGATTGGTTTGGAAAAAATACATTCATTTACCGTTTGTTAATGCTACCAACTTCAAGGTTAAATATTTTCCTTGCTAAGCTTACCACTATCTTGTTAATGACGTTTGGCTTTGTAGCATTTCAACTAATGATACTCCCACTTGAGAACGTGGTATTTAAATCGATGGTCCCGGCTGAATTTCGCTTAGACTTCGGGACACGAGAAGTGATAAGAAGAGTTCCTGAGTTAGGTTTGATTATTCCCAGTAGTATCGTGGAGTTTTTCTTATACTACGGTGCTGGGTTAATGGCTGTTTCTATTATTTTCGCAGGGATTTTGTTCGAGAGAAGCTTCAAGTGGAAAGGGATCATCCTGGGTGCAGGGTATGCTACTGTTGCGGTCTTTGCTTTTATTTCCCCCTTACTGTTACAAGACTTTGTGCTAAATGGATTTCTTTATCCAATCGAATTGCTGTTGCTTGAAATCTTAGCAGGTTTGATTGTACTTGGAGTATCTATCTGGACGAGTAAATATTTACTTAAGCAAAAAATCACCGTATAAGGAGTGTCTTTAAAATATGAAAAAATACTGGAAAATGACGGTTACCATTATCGTTATAATAGTAAGTATCGGGTCTTTTTATCTAACTAATAAGGTAGCGGCTGACCAAAATCCAGATGTTACAATTGAAACAACAAGTGGTGACATGGCGGAGATAAAATCATTAGTATTAGATGGGTCTTTTTTCGATTCATCATCTAAAAGTTCAACCCAGGTGAAAATTACGGCAGAAGGAACCAACCGTAACAATAATTCCTTTTTAAATAGGTTAATTGGGAACCCTCCAACTGTTATCAAAGATTTACGACAAAAAAACCGTAATTTTATGCGAGGGAAAGACCCTATTGAGAATCTATTTTTTGAAAATGATCAGTTTCTTGCTTATGCAAATGTCTCCTACCAGACATCTGGTTCGTTGCAGTCGTATAATTATCAATTTGACATTTCCATCTTGAATAAAGAAGAGTCTAAGACGGATTCTTTCAAACTGCAAGTACCAAATCAAACAATGGTTGAGCATGTATTGATGGAAGATGTACAGATTATCGGCGGTGAATTGAAGCTAATTACGCAAAACATGACTAGGGATAATGGAGTAAACAATACCGAGCAACATGTTTATACCGTTGATATTGCGAGCCAACAAATAAGTGGGGATGAAGCAGTCCTCAAGCTTCCGGAAGACCAAGGAGATACCCAAATGAATGCACAATTAATTCAAACAAGCCCACTTCAAGACGATGAAAATCTCATTTTTATGGTAACAGAAAGCAGTATAAAAAAAGACTTGGAATCAACTAGATTTGAATCGGTACAAAAAGAAATGGTTACCTATAATCTATTAACGAAAGAGACAACTAGTATCGAGTTGCCAGAAGACATTCAAACGACAGATAACCAGGCTAGCTTTTACGACGGTGAAATGATTTACTTTGTGAAAACAGAGGGTGGAAAGCTGATAGTAACTTCACTTAACCAGGAGAGTGGAAAGGAAGATACTAGCTTTGAAATAGAGCTACCCTATAAACTGAAAGATCAAAATCCACCGCTAATGACGATCGATAATGGGAAAGTCTATGTCGCAACCAGGTCAATGAATCAGAACCAGAAAGCATTTGTCGTTGCTGTGGACACCCAAACAGGTAAGTTGCTTTATAGTGGCGAATTAGCTGTTACTAGTGCAGAAGAAATGGAAGAATACGTGCTGTATCTGTATGAATTATCTGTAAAATGAATAGTTTTAGAGGATTTTGAAAACTAGTGTGGAAGAGGTGGTGTTAACTTGAAAACAAGTGATACATTTTTGACCACGACCTTCAGGAACTAAATGCTAATGAGTTTAATCACAGGGGAAAGTATACGATGGAAGAAATTTTACCGAAGAGCGGTGGTGTCATTGAAAAACCAGACTTTGATTGGTCTGGTTTTCTTTTTTTTACATAATTGACACTTTTTTATAAGATGGTAAGATAGTCTTATCAATTGAAAAGGAAGTGTGCCATGGTAGTGCTTAAGCGGCGGTTTGTGTCTAAAGAACTAATGGTTATGCGAGCATTGCATGTCCGAACAGTGTTAACAGAAAAAGAGACCTTTCATTACTTGAATCTTGAAAGGGGATTAGAAGGAGAAATTCAGTTTGACTTATTAGTAGAGGGGATTGGTGAAGAAGTATATGTGCTAAATGATTTATTATTTGAAGTTAATAACTCTTATTTCCAGATTGATTCGATCATCATTTCCCAAGCAACTGTTCACCTTTTTGATATAAAAAATTATCAAGGGGACTGTTACTATGAGTTGGACAAACTTTATGGTGTATCGTCCAAACGTGAATACAAAAATCCTATCGATCAATTAAAGAGGAGCACAACCCTGTTCGGTCAGTTACTTCAAAACCTCGGAGCAAACTTCCTTGTCAACCCACTCCTTATTTTTATTAATCCCGAGTTCACCTTATACCAAGCCCCTATGAATCAACCCATTATCCTACCCACACAAGTTCACCGCTTAATAAATGATTTGAATAGTACCCCTTCTAAGTTAAATGATGGACATAAGATGCTTGCTCAAAAATTACTGTCCCTTCATCAAACAAAGAATCCTTTTGAAAGAATACCAGAGTATAGCTATGATCAACTGCAAAAGGGCATTTACTGTCGCAAGTGTAAGTCTTTTATGCTTGAAGTTAATGGTTATAGTTTTGTTTGTAGACATTGTCAAGAAAAGGAGAAAGTAGATTCAGCAATTTTACGAATGACGAAAGAATTTGAGTTATTATTTCCAAATGATAAGATTTCAACAAATGGAATTTATGATTGGTGTGATTGGGGTAAAATTGGTTGCAATAAGGTAACAATCTCAAGAGTCCTTAAGAAAAACTATCAATCTATTGGTACAAAAACTGGTACTTATTATCATTCAATTTAAACAAATGTGCCTGATGTGATGCGGGAAACAGCCCTTCTGCGTCGACTATTTTCTAATTTAGTTTAGTTGGTGGCTGTGATCTTGCTCTTTTTTAGAATCTTCTCCTTGTTGTGTCGATGATGGGTGCATCATCGACACTTTTGCGTTTTGGTATCGTAAATCTGTCGATGGTGGGGTGAATCATCGACACAATCGCGGGAAGGGATAGCAAATCTGTCGATGAAGTGGTGAATCATCGACAGAATCGCAGGAAGGGATAGCAAATGTGTCGATGAAGGGGTGAATCATCGACACAATCGCGGGAAGGGATAGCAAATCTGTCGATGGTGGGGTGAATCATCGACACAATCGCGGGAAGGAATAGCAAATCTGTCGATGAAGGGGTGCGTCATCGACAGAATCGCGAGTGAGAATAGCAAATGTGTCGATGAAGGGGTGAATCATCGACACAATCGCGGGAAGGAATAGCAAATCTGTCGATGGTGGGGTGAATCATCGACAGAATCGCGAGTGAGAATAGCAAATGTGTTGATGAAGGGGTGAATCATCGACACTCTGTCCCCTAGATTCCGCAACTCTGATGATGACGTGCCCCGTCATCATCATACCGTTCACCACATATATCCGAAATCCTCCTTAAATAAAATTACTTACGAGTGCCATTTTAGTGATAATCTAAAAAAAACTGTTAACAAGTGAAATAAAGGAAGTGCTGGTTCGACTAAATGATGAGTTTAAAAAAATCGGAGGAGAAGTGGATGGCTAGCAACCAAATTTCAGAGTGGTATCACCTGTATAACAAAGATATCTACCATTTCCTAGTTTATTACGTTGGTTCTAGTGACGTAGAAGACTTGGTCCAAGAGGTTTTTATCCGAGCAATCAAAGGTGTTGATTCCTTTCAGCAAAAATCAAGCCCCAAAACATGGATTTTTTCTATCGCACGTCATGTCGGCATAGATGAGATAAGAAGACGGAATCGGTCGAGGATCAAACAAATGCTTAGTTTTAGAGGGGAGCAACAGGATGAAGATACACCAGATGCAATTTTACAATTCAATGAAAATAATAAGCTACTTTATCAGGCGATTCAATCTTTAAAAGCGACCTACCGAGATGTGCTTATTTTACGAGCGATAAAAGAACTGACTGTGTCTGAAACAGCGGCAATATTGAATTGGAATGAGAATAAGGTTCGGATAACCTATCATCGAGCACTGAAGGCACTACAAAAAAATAAGGAGGATTTTTTTGATGAAAGATAATGAGAAATTTTCCGATATAGTGAAGGAAATTAGAGCGCTTCCTGAGCCGGATTATGATAAAACATTCGGTAAAGAGACCCAAAATAAAATCTATCAAAACATATTACAATATGAAAGGGTCTGGAAGAAAAAGCAGAAGCGAAGGGTGAGGGCAAAACGAATGACGCTAGGACTAGCAAGTGCCGTTGCCATCCTATTGTTTATTATGTTTAATGGTCCGCTTAACCAGGAGAATAGCGCATTAAATGATGACCAGCCTGACCAGATTCAAAAAGGAGAAGAAAATCAGCCATCAGATAGTGAAAAGGATGAAACTACTGCCAACGACAGCGGCACTGCTGCATCAAATAAAATTATTTACAGAAATGCCGAATATGGATTTTCATTTTCCTTACCAAAAGGCTGGGAAGGTTATACTGTTGTAACAGAAACTTGGGAGGGGACGAATAATCAGAGCGAACTGGTGGAAAGTGGCCCACGCCTTGCGATCAGACACCCAGACTGGACCGCGGAAAATCCCCGACAAGATATTCCAATCATGGTTTTCACTATTGATCAATGGGCTGCACTTGAGAAGGGAGAATATCATATTGGTGCTGCACCTATTCAACCAAGTAAACTAGGTGAGAATAACAACTATGTTTTTGCACTACCAGCGAGGTATAATTTTGCCTTTCCAGATGGTTATAAAGAAGTGGAGGATATATTAAAAGGTGATCCACTGCAACCGAATAATGTGGAAAGTGATTCTGTTGAGATAACACAACAACTTCAGCCAACGTTAACAAAAATGGATGGTGGTAATTCCTTCCAATACGTGCTTAAGAATAGTTCGCAACAAGCTGTAACACTAACGTTTGATACTAGTCAAGAATTTAATTACATTGTTTGGAAAAAGGATGCTGAAGGGACAATGGTTTATGATTATAGTGAGGATCAGTCATTTGACAACACCCCTCATAAAAAGACTATAGCACCAGGCGAAGAACTATCCTATACCATTGATTTAGGCCAAGATTATGAACGACAAACCTATATATTAGAAGTGTACATGACATCCAATGAACCAGAAGAAGATAGTTCGACCAAATTTCATCAAAACTTGGAGTTTACGATAAACTAAGGAAGAGGGTCAGGCAACTAACTACTGATGTAGTGCCTGACCCCAGGGTTCCTTTTTGACACCCGAACGAGTCGTGCCAACGATCAAACGGTAGTCAATACCTATCCTATTTTAACAGGTTTATAGTTTTTCACTTCTGTTTCTTTTCGTTTTTTCATCATCAATTTATAAGCGAAAACTACAACAATCATGAAGATTCCGGTTGTGATGTATAGTTGTTGAAAGCCAAAGTTTGTTGCAATTAAACCAAGTACATAAGACCCTGTGGCAACACCTGTGTCAAAGAGGGTAAAGAAGGTTGCTGTTGCATGAGCACTTCTACCTTTTCCGGCAGATTGGATTGCCAACGTTTGTAAACATGGGACAACTGTACCGTACCCGAGACCAACCAATATAGCAGATAGAAAAAGCATCATTGGTGATTGCACTATACTTAAGACGAGTAGCCCAGCTGCAAACAAGCCAATCGACGGATAGATAACAATATTTGGTCCAACTCGATCAAACAAGCGTCCGACAAATGGGCGGGATAGGAGCATTGCCGCAGCAAATAGGACATAAAAGTAACTGGCCGCTTCGATGAGACCGATTGATTTTGCATAAATAGAAATAAACGATAATATCGCCGAATAACTAAATGCAATTAAGCTTGCAACTGCGGCAATAGGCAGAGCTTTTCCATCAAATAAGTCACTGACACTAAGCTTCCTTTTGCTTGGCTTTGCTGCAGTTGGATCGCTAACTAGCGATGTAAACACGATAGCTCCAACCATCAGTACGCTTAACACCAAAAAAAGATTTTGAAAAGTAGTTACTTGTAACAGGGTTAAGCCGATGAATGGACCAACAACTACAGCGATATTTTGCGACATTACATAATAGCCCAACCCTTCCCCGCGACGGGTTTCCGGAACAATGTCAGCAGCAATAGCTCCTGTTGCTGTTGACGCAATGCTAAACCAAATTCCATGGAAAAAGCGTAAAGCAAGTAATAAATAGAGACTATTTATACCAATATATAAAAACGAGCTTGCCATAAAAAGTAGCATACTGATAATTAACATTTTCTTTTTCCCAAAATCTCCAAGTAGCCTTCCGGAAAATGGCCGTACAATAATCGCTGATAATAGAAAAATAGTAGCGACTAGTCCTGCTTGTGTTTCTGACCCACTTAGTTCCTCCAGTACAAAAATAGGAAGTGTTGTCAGGAGTGCATAAAATGTAAGAAATAGGAAGAAGTTACTTAAGAAGATAAAGACAAAGCTTTTTGTCCAAATTTTTTCCATTGATTGATCATTATTCATTGATTCCATCCTCTCTAGGTGTTACCTACCTACTTTAGCTAAGAGATTTGAGAGCTGTTCACACTCTTCTGGACTAAGTCCTTTAAGCATTTCGCTTTCAAATGTATCGATTGTCGTTTCAATTTCAGTAATTTCTGATTTTGCTTTATCGGTCAAGTCAACAATTTTCTCTCGTTGGTCTTTGCCCTTTTGCCGGACAATCCAGCCATTTCTTTCAAGCTTAGTAAGTGTTCTTGTGACAGTCGGGGCTTCAACATTTAGATATTTCCAAATCTCTGTTTGCGTCATTGGCCCAAATTTCTTTATACAATATAAAATCATCCACTGAGACTGGAAGATGCCATGCTTTTGTAACCGTTCATTAACAACCTTGGATAAAAAACGTGTAGTTTGATGTAGCTCATGAATAACAGTATTGCCTTTCAATTTACCACCACCTTAAATATATTTACCTAGGTAAATAAAATAGCAATGTCTATTATACTCTGATTCATAAATTTGTAAAGGGGTCAGGTACCACTGATGGATATTTGTCCGTCGGTGGTACCTGACCCCTGTTATATGTACCTTTTCTCAATCTTGATTAAACCAAAGTGGATCTTGGATATCTACATCGCCGTTATAATTGATGAAAACCTCATCGCCTGCTTTTATGTCTTTGTAAGCATAGAAATCAAAGGTATCATTTTTAAAATTAATCTCATAGCGTGCATTTGGTTCATAGGAATGGTTAAATAACATCCCATAACCAAGCAGAATAGCAGAATGGTTTATCCCATACTCAAATGCATAATCAGCAAGAAGGGTTTTCTCGATGTGTTGATGCTGGTCATTCGGATAAGAAATCACAGGTGCCTCGTGCAAAAGCTCCCCTTTTTTTATATCACAAGTAGCAAATACCCCTCTATTGAATTCACCGTCACTAACTGAAGATGTTTTTATCTCAATCATGCTGTGCCCCCTATCTTTATTTATTTAATTGTACCAAACCTTGGTGTCAGGCACCACTAATGGACATTTGTCCACGGGTGGTGCCTGACACCGTTAAGGAAAGTTTCATTAAATCTCTTGACTATGTACCATGATACACGGTTTATTATATTTCTAGGGGTGATTCATGTGAGTTATCGTATTAGTGAGTTTGCTGAAAAATGTGATGTGAACAAAGAGACGATTAGATATTACGAAAAAAAGAAGTTATTACAAGAGCCATTAAAAACTAATGCAGGCTATCGGATTTATTCAGATTCAGATGTTCAGCGTGTCAGGTTTATTAAAAGGATGCAGGAGCTTGGTTTTTCGTTAAGTGAAATTTATAAATTATTTGGGGTTGTCGATAAAGATGAAGTTCGCTGCGCGGATATGTTTGCATTTGTTTCAAAAAAAGAAGCAGAAGTTCGTAAGCAAATAGACGACTTAAAACGAATTGAAACAATGTTAAATGATTTAAAGCAGCGCTGCCCAGATGAAAAGCAATTACATGCTTGCCCAATCATTGAAACATTACTGTTTGATTCGTAACGAAAGGAAAAGGTTTATGAAATATAAAAGGACCTTTTCGTCAGGAACTCTTCTAGTTTTGATTCCTGTTTTGCCGTTTTTATTGGAATAACCTTTGATTCCTATGTTAAATATCAGGAATCGACTAAAAGTCAGGAGATGTATAGATGAAGGAAAGAGTAGTAGCGATTGCTTCAATGTTTTCCGCTTTCTTAGCTAGTCTTTGTTGAATTGGCTTAGCGATTTTGATACCACTTGGTCTAAGTGGTTTAGCTGGAACACTTGCGGTTACATTGGCTCCATATCGAATCTGGTTTATTGCTATAACGGTTATTATGCTTGCCGTTGCTCATCTACTTGTATGGCAACAAAAAAATAGTTCAGAGAAAACAAAAAAGCTGTTATGGATAAGTACTATCGTTTCTCTCACTATGCTTATCTTTACATTATTTAGTCAAGGATTATAAATGAAGTATTTAACATATCTATTGGGTGAAATTGAACAAATTATTACCGATTTAGGGTATGAGATAAGGAAATAGGAAAAAGTAAACTCAAACAGGAGGTTGATGGTATGAATAAATATAAGCTTACTATTCAGGGGATGACTTGTACGGGCTGTGAAGAACATGTAGCAGTAGCACTTGAAAATATTGGAGCTAAAAACATTGAAGCAAGTTTTCGACGAGGGGAAGCAATATTTGAATTGCCTAATGACATAGGGGTTGAAAATGCAAAAAAGGCTATTGATGATGCGACATATCGACCTGGGGAAATTGAAAAACTTTCACCGGATACAAATATGGTATTGGACGATGAAGGGGACTATGATTTACTTATTATTGGCTCTGGTGGAGCTGCTTTTTCTGCTGCCATTAAAGCAGTTGAGTACGGGGCAAGAGTGGGCATGATTGAGCGCGGAACAGTAGGGGGAACATGTGTGAATATTGGTTGTGTTCCGTCTAAAACATTGCTTCGGGCTGGAGAAATCAACCGATTAGCAAAGGTGAACCCATTTACTGGTTTACAAACAACAGCTGGGGAAGTGGAACTAGCACCTTTAATTAAGCAAAAGAATGAACTGGTGAGTGAGCTCCGGAATCAAAAATATGTCAATTTAATTGAGGAATATGGGTTTGATTTATTAGAAGGGGAAGCAAAATTCATTGATGACAATACAGTTGAGGTAAATGGAGAACAATTTTCAGCTAAACGCTTTCTAATTGCAACAGGTGCTTCTCCGTCATTACCAAAGGTTCAAGGGCTTAAAGAAGTGGATTACCTTACTAGTACCACATTACTTGAATTAAAAAAGGTACCTAAACGTTTAACTGTCATTGGTTCAGGATATATTGGAATGGAACTTGGGCAATTGTTTCATCATTTAGGTTCAGAAGTTACACTAATGCAAAGAAGTGAGCGACTTTTAAAAGAGTATGATCCGGAGATCTCTGACGCAGTAGAAAAGGCTTTGGTGGAACAGGGCATAAACCTTGTCAAAGGGGCTACTTTTGAGCGTGTAGAGCAAGACGGAGAGACGAAAAGGGTTCACGTTACAGTAGATGGTAAGAAAAAAGTTGTTGAATCTGAACAGTTACTTGTTGCTACAGGGAGAAAACCAAATACGGATTCTTTAAATTTACGTGCAGCAGGGGTTGAAGTCGGTGAACGAAAGGAAATATTGATCAATCAATTTGCTAGAACTAGCAATGACAAGATTTATGCGGCTGGAGATGTAACACTTGGACCACAATTTGTATATGTAGCAGCATATGAAGGTGGAATTGTTGCCGATAATGCGATAGGTGGACTAAATAAAAAAATAGATTTATCAGCTGTTCCTGGTGTTACCTTTACCAATCCACAGGTTGCAACTGTTGGCTTAACAGAACAACAAGCAAAAGAAACAGGATATGAGGTGAAAACATCTGTATTGCCTTTAGACGCTGTATCTCGAGCAATAGTTAACCGTGAAACAACAGGTGTATTTAAGCTAGTGGCTGATGCGAAAACGTTAAAAGTATTAGGTGTTCATGTTGTTGCTGAAAATGCAGGAGATGTCATATATGCTGCAACATTAGCTGTTAAATTTGGATTAACCGTGGAGGACTTAAAAGATAGCCTTGCACCATATTTAACAATGGCAGAAGGATTAAAGCTAGCGGCTCTTACATTTGATAAAGATGTTTCAAAATTATCTTGCTGTGCAGGGTAATTAAAAATTGTCAGGCACCACTAATGGACATTTGTCCACGGGTGGTGCCTGACACCTTTTAAGTACAGTATAATTTCCGCAAAATTAGATAAACCTAGATTTCGAAAGCAATAACTTTAAAAAAAATAAAAAAGCACTCCAACCTTTGGTATAATAGGGTTTGCGACAACCAAAAAATCCAAAGAGAGGAGCACCATTTGGTGAATAATTATAACACATT
>NZ_JAMQKC010000023.1 GCF_028416595.1 Aquibacillus salsiterrae
ATCCATCATTTCGCACTTGAAGTTCAAAGTGCTACATGCTGTCTTATCTATCCGTACGCTATTAAACAGTCGCCTACACTTTTTCTTTAAACATACTGGTTGTTTTGTTCAGTTTTCAAAGATCAATTTCTATTGTTAATTTAGTAGCGACAACAATTAAATATTAGCATCAATGACGACTTATGTCAAATCCAATTACTGGTTTTTCTTTAAATCCCAACAATCAATGACTAACAGCGACAGTAACAGGTTTTATATTACATGGTATTATTCCAAAAGTCAACAATTTCTTGCAAGGATTTATATGGTGAATTTAACCATAACTAGTATAAACAACACAATTACAGCAACCTATACTGTTATAGCACTCTAACAAACAATTAGCGAAAGCGCCTTGGTTAGACTAAGGCAGGCATAAGACAAGACCTGCGTGGCCGTCTGTCACAGAAGGGATTGACTTATACCCCCGGGGCAAGGCGTGTTGCGCTAGATAGCTCTTGTATTTTTTCTTACTTTCTTATCTTTTAACATATAACGCCCTTTGCCAATGACAAAGAGCGTTCTTGTTAATTTGCGACAATATTAACTAATTTTCCTGGAACAACAATTACTTTTCTTACAGTCTTACCTTCTAGACGTTCTTTTATCAAATCATTCTCAAACGCCTTTTTCTCTAATTCTTCTTTTGATGCATCTTTATCTACTAATATTTTTGCTCTTACTTTACCCATTACCTGAATAGCAATTTCCACTTCGTTTTCTTCTAACTTAGCTTCATCATAGGTAGGCCAAGTAGAGTAGGCAACAGAATCGTTAAATCCGAGCTTTTGCCAAAGTTCTTCTGCAAGGTGAGGAGCTACAGGAGAAATCAACTTCACAAATCCTTCGATATACTTTTTAGGTAGTTGTTGTGCCTTGTACGCTTCGTTTACAAAAACCATCATTTGTGAAATACCTGTGTTAAATCGTAAATCCTCAAAGTTTTCTGTAACTTTCTTGACTGTTTCGTGATAAATCTTCTCTAACGTATCTTCTTCAACCTTATCAACAATTTTTGCAGAAAGTTCATTGTTATCATTAATAAGCAGGCGAAAAACCCTATCCAAAAATCTTCTAGCTCCGTCTAAACCGTTCGTTGACCATGCAATCGAAGCATCAAGAGGACCCATAAACATTTCATACAATCTCAATGTATCTGCACCGTGACTTGTTACAATGTCATCCGGATTAACTACATTACCCTTTGATTTACTCATTTTTTCATTATTTTCCCCAAGAATCATCCCTTGGTTAAATAATTTTTGGAACGGTTCTTTTGTTGGAACAACTCCAATATCATAAAGAAATTTGTGCCAGAAACGAGCATACAACAGGTGTAGTACCGCATGTTCTGCACCGCCAATATATACATCAACCGGCAACCATTTTTTTAAGTATTCAGGATCAGCAAGTTGATCTTCATTCCTGGGATCAATAAAGCGTAAGAAATACCAGCAGCTCCCCGCCCATTGCGGCATTGTATTCGTTTCTCTTCTACCTTTTTTCCCTGTCCTAGGATCGACAACATTAACCCAATCCTCAATATTTGCTAATGGAGATTCACCTGTACCTGATGGTTTTATTTCTGTTGTTTTTGGTAACACAAGCGGTAGCTCTTCTTCTAAAACCCCGGACATGGTACCATCTTCCCAATGAATAATAGGAATTGGCTCTCCCCAATAGCGTTGGCGGCTAAACAACCAATCACGTAAACGATAAGTAACTTTCTTTTCTCCCTTACCGTTCTCTACTAACCATTCAATCGCCTTATTAATTGCCTCAGCTTTGTTTAATCCGTTTAAAAATCCAGAATTAATATGCTTACCATCACCGGTGTAGGCCTCTACATTAACATCCCCACCTTCGACAACTGGTATAATTTCCAAATTAAACTTACGCGCAAATTCATAGTCTCGTTCGTCGTGAGCTGGAACTGCCATAATTGCGCCAGAACCATAGGACATTAAAACATAATCAGCAACCCAAATAGGAAGTCTATTACCATTAATTGGATTTACCGCATAGGCACCTGTGAAAATACCTGTTTTTTCTTTCGCTAAATCCGTACGTTCTAAATCACTCTTTGTATTCACTTGATTGAGATAACTTTGAACGTCATTCTTTTGATCAGGTGATGTTATTTTTTCTACTAATGGATGCTCAGGGGCAAGCACTGCATAGGTTGCTCCAAACAGAGTATCTGGTCTTGTAGTAAAGACCTTAAATGTTTCTTCCACCCCTTCAATTCCAAAATGAACTTCTGCCCCTTCTGATCGTCCAATCCAGTTACGTTGCATATCCTTAATACTTTCCGGCCAGTCAAGTTCTTCCAAGTCTTCTAATAACCGATCTGCATAAGCTGTGATTTTTAACATCCATTGCTTCATCGGTTTTCTTACAACAGGATGCCCACCACGTTCACTTTTGCCATCAATAACTTCTTCATTGGCAAGTACTGTACCTAGTGCTGGACACCAGTTTACTGGGACCTCATCAACATACGCTAAACCCTTCTCATACAACTTTAAAAAAATCCATTGGGTCCATTTATAATAGTGGGGGTTCGTTGTGTTAATTTCTCGGTCCCAATCATATGAGAAACCCAACTCTTGTATTTGTCGTCTAAAGGTATCGACGTTTTTTTTCGTGAATTCAGCGGGATCATTCCCCGTATCTAACGCATATTGCTCTGCAGGGAGTCCAAATGCATCCCACCCCATTGGGTGTAAAACCTCATAGCCTTGCATGCGTTTCATGCGAGCAATGATATCCGTAGCGGTGTATCCTTCTGGGTGCCCGACATGAAGCCCTGCTCCTGATGGGTATGGAAACATATCAAGAACATAAAACTTTTCTTTGCTTGTATTTGATTCAGCCTTAAATGTCTTATTTTTTAACCAATAATTTCGCCATTTTGTTTCAATTTCTTTATGATTGAACGACATACTTTTAGCCTCCTTATTTAGAACGTTATCATCTCCACGGAAGGAACGTACGTTCGAGCAATTAAAAAAAGCCTCATCAAATCCCATATGGGACGAGAGACTTTCCCGCGGTACCACCCAACATTAGCATAAGATTCCTTATGCCCGCTTTAATCCTTAACGTGGAAGAACGGCAGTAATTACTAAAGATTCACTACTGCAACATCAAAGGTGAGTTCATAAGGCGCAGGGATAGCTTACACCAACCGCTACCTCTCTTTTTTCCTGAATCCATTATTACTAATCCTTGTCAACGTCGTTTTATATTGTAATCGTATTTTAATGAATGCCTCCTGCTTTGTCAAGGATTCCCATTAAAGTAACACCTTTAAAAACGTTGTTTTCGCTAATACGAACCTTGATGAAAATCTTAGGACCGAGGGGGTTAGAAGCAAGTTGTTTTCCATTAAAAAGCTTGCAGAGTTTTTTCTGCAAGCTTTTGTCAAACAAAAATAGTTTATTCAAATTTATTAATCTCCACATGATCTAGAATCATGTCATTCATATATTGACTCACTTTTAAGTGGATTCGATGGAGCTGGTCTCGTTGTTCATGTGACGCACTAATCATCATTTTTCTTATATCTTCTTCTACATCCGCTAACTGTCGTTGTGCATTAGAATAGGACTCATCAACCTCATAACCATTTCGATTAGTTAAATCTAACACTTTGCCAGCTTCAGAAAGACACTGATTTGCTCTTGCAACTAAGTTATCAACAGATTCACGAGTTGCCATTTGTCATCACCTCATGGATAGTTTAATCAGGCTTATCTGTAAACATGTATGGAAGATGTTGACGTTAATTTGATACAATGGTTAGTAATTTACATGTAGAGAGGAAAAAAAACGTATGCTGTTAAAAATTTTACCATTCGCCCATGACTTGATGAAAAAAACACTTAATGAGGGAGACATTGCAATTGATGGGACATGTGGAAACGGTAATGACACTCTTTTACTAAGTACACTAGTAGGTGATAAGGGGAAAGTGTATGGCTTTGACATTCAACAGCAAGCGATTGAACAAACAAAACAATTGTTAGCTGACAATCATCGCAAAAACGTTTCTGTTATTCTTGATGGTCATGAGTACGTCGATAAGTATATAGATAAAAATGTGTTAATTGGCGGAGCTATCTTCAACCTTGGTTACTTACCACGAGGCAATAAAGAGATTGTTACAAAACCCAAAACCACAATTGCATCGCTAGATAAAATAATACAACTTCTAAAGCCAGGGGGAATGGTCGTTGTAGTTGTTTATTACGGGCACAAAGGTGGGGGTGATGAAAAAGATGCCATTATCAACCATTTGCAAAGATATGATCAGAAAACATATAGCGTATTACAGTATGGATTCATAAATCAAAAAAATACCCCCCCTTTTTTGTTAGCTATTGAGAAAAGTTAACGTGTAAGAAAAGAGCAAGTCGCGCCTTCGAAACAAGAAAACCGGACAAGCTCCGGTTTTCCCTACCCTTTTTTAAGCCTATTATAAAGCTTAACGTTTAAGTGAAAAAAGAATGACCTCAATCCACCTTTTTTTAACAAAGCTCTTGTTACTTCTTTATTCCCTGTTATTTCTTTCACTTTATTATCTGCCAAATATAGTCCGACTAGGCCACTATGTACCATTTCGTGAAACTGCTTATTTGGTAAATTCTTTACGTGAAGTTTTGTTTGCTCCATAAAATAAAGCAACCGTTTTTTCATATGGTCTTTATTTTTGTAATACGTACAAAAGTTCAAATCCCCTTCCTCTATGTCTTCCTTTTGGTCGATGTAATAATCAAGCAGAATATGTAAGCCTTGCATGTACGGAAAGTAACTCTTAAATATTTCATCTACAAACGTTTTTTCAACATCCTGCTCTAATGCATAAGAGACAATACAGAAAATACCTAGCGTAGAGCCACTGCACGCTGAAAACTCATACCAAGTTAAATTAGGAAATCCTTGTTTATATGTATTGAACCATGTTTCTAAACGTTTTTCTCGTTCGTCTTCCTTTACATGCTTGTGCACCTGCAAATCACTGTACAGTTGTTCTAATTTTAATAAATAGTCTTTAATTTGCGGGTAATATGTAATAGCGCTCAATGTAGACTGACATGTTAAGACCAAATCTTTAAGGTAATCGCCATCTTCCTGCTCATCACGATAACAGTAATAATTTCTTGTTGGGTTATTTGGCGAAAGTGCGTCTTCCATCGAATAATGTAACATGCGAAAGTCTTCTGGGTCTAAAGAAGTACTGCGATCACATAGGTTGTCCAAGTAATCACTAATCGTTTGATAGGCAACGATAAAACGTAGAGCTGTTTGCCAGTTGCTTTTTGCCAGGATACTATAGACGGCACCGCCTTGACAGTGGAATTTCTTTGAACTAATGCTTGCAAGAGCCTGTTCTCTTAGGTCTTTGTCTGGTATTTGTGTTGCTCTTTGTTTCCAATAGTTTATTTCCTTATCTACTTCTGGAAACACATGTTGGTAAACAAAACGCATTAAAAATGGAGCTGTTTTAGGAATTGCATTCAACAATAACCATTCCCTCTTTTCTAAGATAGTTGTCAGCAAACGCACGAATCTGCACATGTCTATGGTAATATTATATCATCTATAAAAAAGATATAACACGATAAGCCTCTTTTTAATCACACAATGTAGAAAGGAAGTGCCAATGAAAATGATAAGTGAATACAAAGGAAAAAAACCAACCATTGCCCCAACAGCTTTTGTTGCAGATGATGCGGTGATTACAGGCAATGTAGTGATTGGGGAACTATCAAGCATCTGGTTTAAAACAGTTATACGCGGAGACGTTGCACCTGTTCTGATCGGTAACGAGACAAATATTCAGGATCTTTCGTTATTGCACCAAAGTCCTGACCTTCCACTAATTATTGAGGATGAGGTAACAATCGGTCATCAAGTTACATTACACTCATCCATCATTCGAAAAAAAGCACTCATTGGGATGGGTTCGATTATCTTAGATGGAGCTGAAATTGGTGAACAGGCATTTATTGGGGCAGGAAGTTTAGTTCCCCCCGGTAAAAAAATCCCTCCAAACACACTTGCTTTTGGTCGACCAGCTAAAGTAATCAGAAATTTATCCGATAAAGATATTAAAGAAATGGAACGAATTAAAGATTCTTATGTAGAGAAGGGTCAATATTATAAAAACCTTTCTGGATAACGACGCCAAACGAGGAATAAGTTCTACAACATAAACGTATTGCTTGTTCGGCACTCTAAATAGCAAGGAGGTGCCACCGTGTTTTTGTTCTTGTTTCTTTTCTCCCTAATTATGGCTATCTTATTATATAATTTACCAAAAAAGACGTTTCGTCCTATCTTTAAGTCAGCTGTACACTTTTATACCTTGATGTTTAGTATAATTAGTCTTCTTATTACAGTATTTTTCCTTTATAACAATTATGATAGTTGGAAAAAATGGCTACAAATTGAGCCAAAAAAAGCAGTTGCATATGCTACCACAGAAAAATACCCGCACGAAAAACTTGCCAGCTTTACTTTGCAAGAAATACCGTTACAGTCATCTGTTCGGTTGGACGTACCACTTATGAAACAGTATCCAGAGTTGCCCCGCGGCTGTGAGGTAACTAGTCTGGCTATGTTACTGAAGTATTATGATGTGAATGTTAGTAAGATGCAATTGGCTAAAGAAATAACTAAAGACAAGACAAAATTCACCGAAACAGAAAATGGAATTTTTTTTGGTAACCCGTCAAAAGGGTTTGTTGGTAATATGTATTCCCTAAGCGAGCCTGGCTATGGTGTCTATCATCAACCAATTGCCAAGCTTGCAAGCAGCTATGTTGGAGAAAAAGTAATTGACTTTACCGGTGGTTCCTTTTTTGAAATATTGCAGTACATTAATCAAGGGAGACCTGTTTGGGTTATTACAAATTCGAAGTATAAAGAGTTACCTAAATCCGAGTTTGAAACATGGGAAACTGAAGACGGACCAATCGAAATAACGATGAGAGAGCATTCTGTTTTAGTTACAGGTTACGATCGAGATTATGTTTATTTTAACGACCCCATTACTGGCCAAGTAAAAAAAGCAGCGATGACAGAATTTGAAGATGCATGGGTGCAAATGGGGAAGCAAGCGATCACGGTTATACCGTGAGCTTGCTCTTTGTTTGGTCCTCTTCCTGCAATTGTTCAAAACAAAATTTACGTTCAACATATAGTTGATGCCAGAGCATGAACATTAATACTGTCCATATTTTCCGACTATAGTCCGCTTTCCCTAAACAGTGGTCTTCAAGAAGCTTGTCAACATATGTCTTGTGAAACAAATGGTCTGTTTCACTTTCTTTTATCAATTTTTTTGCCCAGCTATATAACTCCTTTTTCAACCAGTGACGAATTGGAACTGGAAAACCTAATTTTTTTCGATCAAGTACGTGATCAGGCACAATCCCTCGGGACGCCTCACGTAATATTGCCTTCGTTGTTCCATTTGCTATTTTCAAGTCAACCGGAATTTGACTAGCTACATGGAAAACCTCTTTGTCCAAAAATGGCACTCGTAACTCCAATGAGTTAGCCATCGTCATTTTATCCGCCTTAAGTAAAATATCACCACGAAGCCATGTATGAATATCAATATATTGCATTTGATTCACTTGATTTTCTCCAATTACATTGTCATAAAGTTGATCGGTAACTTGTTGATAAGATTGATTGTGATTGTATATCTTTAGTAGTTTGTTCTTCTCGATTTCTTCAAACATCTTCGCGTTACCGATATAACGATTTCGCAAAGGAGTTGTACCTCGTTCCAAAAAGCTTTTTCCTCGTACACCTTCAGGGATGACACTCGCCACACGAGATAACAATTCTTTAGCAGGGATTGGGATAGAGTCAAAAATCTTTAACGATTCTGGTTCACGGTAGATATTATAACCACCAAATAATTCATCAGACCCTTCACCAGATAAAACAACCGTTACGTGTTTCCTTGCCTCACGCGCAACAAAATAAAGTGGCACACAAGCAGGATCTGCTAGCGGGTCATCCATATGCCACATGATTTTCGGAAGTTTTTCCACATATTCCTCCGGTGTAATCATGTAAGAAATGTTGTCAACCCCTAGCTTTTCTGCTGTTTCTTTAGCAATATCAACCTCTGAATATCCCTCTCGCTCAAAACCAACAGAAAACGTTTTTAAATTCGGATTAACTTCTTTTGCTATTGCAACTATTAATGATGAATCAATCCCACCTGATAGAAACGAGCCTACTGGTACATCACTACGCATATGAACATTGACAGAGTCAAATAAAACATCTTGAATTCGCTTGATCCAATCCTGTTTTTTCATTAATACAGGATTGAATGTAGCATGCCAATACCTATGAAATTGAATGTTTTCACTAGGCTTTTTAATAAAATAATGGCCAGGTTCGACTTTGTTAATGTTGCTTGTCATCGTCATTGGTTCTGGAACATACTGAAAACTAAGATAATGTTGCAGTGCCTCTGTGTCAACTTCTTCTCTGTCTTGCAGTACCGTTAAACTTTTTTTCTCTGAGCCGAAATACATTCCTGATTCCGTTTCACTGTAAAACAATGGCTTAATTCCAAACGGATCTCTGACACCATATAGCGTCTGATCTTGTTTATCCCAAATAAGAACGGCAAACATCCCACGCAACTGGGCGAAGGCTTCTGGTCCGTGTTCTTTAAACATTGCAATAATAACTTCCGTATCTGATTCCGTTCGAAAGGAATAGCCTTTTTCCACTAATTGTTCTCTTAACTCGACATAATTATATACTTCTCCGTTAAAAACCATCCAAAATTGCTCATCGTTATAACTAAATGGTTGGTGCCCACTCTCTATATCGATAATACTTAGTCGTCTAAAGCCAAACGACACAAATTCATCATGATAGTATCCTTCATCATCTGGTCCTCTGTGGGAAATCAAATTGTTTCTTATCTGAAACTTTTCTTGATTGTCCGGTGCAGGGGTTTGAGCATGATTTCGAATCATTCCGATAAAACCACACATAACCTATTGCCTCTCCTTCTCTAATTAAGCTGAACCTTCTATTTGTTATCCATCCATGAGGTTTTAAACATACTTCCTGAGTATAACACAAGTTAATTAGGTACATCTATCTGAATAATCGTTCCTTTTAGTACCTTTCCTCGTTAAGGTTAAGTATTTACCATTACCGAAATGGTGCGCTAGACTCGTGAAAAAACGGTTTTGCGTAGCTTATCCTCTGGTTCTTTTTTCATTCGAAAAAACACAATCATCACAACAAGTAAACCGACAACTTCTCCTAATGATGATGCAATTGAACCATTTAACCCATTCCATTCTGGTACAAAAGAAATAAGAAATAGTAGTGAAATAACGACTGTACTAAGATTAAGAATTTGCGCTATTAGTATTTTGTTTGTCTTTCTTCGTAACATGAAAAATCCATTCATAAAATCAACCCAAGGAAAAACAAGTGTTTTAACAATAAATAATTGCAGTACATGAATCGTTGAACTAGTAAGACCTTCATTCGCACCCATAACAACCTCCATAAACCACATCCCAATCGGACTATAACAAAGAAGGATCAATAGTAATGAAGGTAAGAAACTAATAATGATAGTGAATTTAACTACCTTTTTTCGATGTTTTTCATAAAATTGAAGAACTAGCTGGTGAGTATAAGAAAAGAAACTTAATACCATGCCAGTAATACTAATTGCTAGTGCAAATGATGCAATGGCCATGTCTTTGTCATTTGTTTTCGATAAAAAAACATAAATAATTGGTATTAAAAAGGTTTGTGAAATGAAGTAAAAAAGTAAGGGATTATAAAAACGGATAATTTCTTTCATCTTAAGCTTTGAATTACTAGGACGCTTCTCGTTTAACAATGATTGTCCTTTCCAAACACTTATTACAGACTCAACAGCCATCCCAATCAAAAAAATCATCGCTCCAGTAAGACTCGTTATGTAACCAGAAACAACAAATAAATAAGATGCAACAAACATCGTAGCTAGACGAACGACAACCATAATCGTTAGCCACTTTGTTTGTCTCTCTTTAATTATAATCCCTTCGTAGATTCCCCTTATTCCTGAGAGTACCATGACAATTGTCAAAATTTTAAACGTATCCGATACCGTTTTGACCATATTAGCCTCAGCATTAAACCAATGAATAAATACCCAATCACCAATTGATGTAAAGCCTAAAATAAAACAAACTAACAGGACCACTGCAACTACATAGACTAAGAAAAGAATCAGCTTTTTAAACGACCTTTTATCCTTAACTAATGCAGAACATGTTTGTCTAAATATAATTAAAGGCTTTTCGATTATTCCAAAAATTGACATAGAAACGGCATAACAAGCAATAATAAATGCAGCGTTTTCGCCCCTACTCATCGTCCCATTTATAATGACATGTGTAATTGCAGTCAAACTGGCCGAAAATCCTAAAGGAATGAAAAATGCTACAAGCTGCTTATAGGAAAAACGCCCTTTCACACTTGGCAATGTACTTCCGCCTTTCACTTTTTGCTCTTTGGGATGTTAAGAAAACCCCATGTTAAGCAGTTATTCTGCTACATATTTTTGTTTTTATACTTTTACTAACGTTTTCATCACGCTTGTTTAAGACCTCAGGCGGGATAGGTGCCCTTGCGCTAGACAGCTAGGTTTTTCTACTTTTTTATCTTGGAACAAAAAGATCTGGACTGTTAGTCACATCCTGGTTGCCTAGACACTCAAAAACACGTGAATTCATTGTAAAGAATTCACGTGTTTTTATGAATAGAGAGACGACCAATTTATTAATCCCCTAATTTATTTGTTTAAATATTCCTTCATATCGACTGCCTTGTCCGTCTTTTCCCACGGGAAATCAACGTCAGTCCGGCCAAAATGTCCATACGCAGCTGTTTGCTTATATATAGGCCTTCTTAAATCAAGCATTTTTATAATCCCAGCAGGACGAAGATCAAATAATGTTCGAACTGCTGCGACTAATTCTTCCTCAGTAGCTTTTCCAGTGCTGAATGTGTCGATTGAGATAGACACAGGTTCTGCAACGCCAATTGCATAAGCTAACTGTACTTCACAAGAATCAGCTAGACCAGCAGCAACAATATTTTTAGCTACATACCTAGCCGCATATGCTGCAGAACGGTCGACTTTAGTCGCGTCCTTTCCACTAAACGCACCCCCGCCATGACGAGCATATCCACCATAAGTATCGACAATTATTTTACGTCCTGTTAAACCGGCATCCCCTTGCGGACCACCAATAACAAATCTTCCAGTCGGATTAATAAAATACTTTGTTTGTCCATCTAAGAAGTGCGCAGGTACTACCGGTTTGATGACATATTCTTTTATATCATCCTGAATTTGTTTTAAGTCAATTTCCGGATGATGTTGCGTTGAAATGACAATTGTATCAATTCGGATTGGTTTACCATTTTCATCATATTCTACAGTTACTTGGGTTTTGCCGTCTGGACGTAAATAGGTCAATGTTTCATTCTTCCTAACATCGGCTAACCGCTTGGACAATTTATGCGCAAGCGAAATTGGCAAAGGCATAAGTTCAGGCGTTTGATTGTTTGCATATCCAAACATCAAGCCTTGGTCTCCTGCACCAATTGCCTCAATTTCATTATCCGTCATCGTTCCTTCTCGTGATTCAAGCGCCTCGTTTACCCCTCCGGCAATGTCAGGAGACTGTTCATCGATTGCTGTTAGTACTGCGCAGGTCTCTGAATCGAATCCATACTTCGCCCTAGTATAGCCAATATCTTTTATTGTTTTCCTAACTATACTCGGAATATCAACATACGTACTTGTTGTGATTTCACCTGCAACTAGTACTAGTCCTGTAGTTACTGTAGTTTCACACGCAACTCTTGCGTTAGGATCATTTTTTAAAATTTCATCTAAGATGGCATCAGATATTTGGTCACTAACTTTATCAGGGTGACCTTCTGTAACTGATTCTGATGTAAATAATCGACGATTAGCAGCCATTCGGCTAAATCCTCCTTCATGTATCTAGTTAATACGGAATGATTTGAAATATTATGTTAACTGTCCAACAGGTGTTCTTCACATTTATTTTCAGTCTTTACTATTGTTGTTCAATTATGAAGTTATATAAGATTATTTCACAAAACAAAATTGTTAAAATAATCCTCTTATTCCGTTCGCATTTTATCGTAACGAAACACAATGCTAATGTCAATAAAGTGAACCTTCCTTTCCATTATGAGCCGGTTAATCTATCTTTTAAGACATCGAAGAGGGGAGGTGTGTTTTGAGCTTTTTCATACTAAAAAAGGTCTGACTTTTATGTACAAGCCTGACCTTCTACTCGTTTTGCTGATTTACTTTTCTATATTTTTCAATTTGTTCCAAACTTAATGGTAAAACATTATCTTTCATCATAAAACTAAAGTCTTGATCTGTCTCGATGTTTTCCGGTAGCTTATTCAATAATACTGGCCCTTCTGTCTCATAGTAATTGCTTTGCTTAGTCAATGTTGACACAGTTGCGTAATAAACATTTTTAGCAATATTTCCACCTTTACCATGGACATAATATTGCCCTATGTATGTTAGTTGACTTACACACCCCCCTGTTTCCTCCATCACCTCTCGCCTCGCAGCTTCTTCTGGCGATTCTCTTTTTTCGACCTTTCCACCTGGAAATTCAATTCCTCTATCACGATGTTTAGTTAATAGCCATTTTCCTTTATGCACACAAATAACCCAAACATGCTTGGGATCATTAGTAAAGGGATGATCCTCAAATGATAGCTTTACTTCATTATTGTAATAATCTTTAAAAATTTTCACCCGATCTCAGCTACCTTTTTAGTTGGATTAGAAGAATGTTAACCGTGACTAATACTTGTTAATCTCCATTTGTTGCTGTAGGTTAATTCTAGTTCTATTTTATATTCTCCGTACAATTCATTTTGATTGCTTTGACTAATTTTCACCTTATTATTACCTATATCTATCATCTCATATTTTTGATCTTTTTCAAACCATGGTGGTGTTTCTGTTGGTACAATGTACAAACCTGAATCCTTTTCCTCAAAATAGTAATCAATATATGGTTTGGCGACTTCTTTCGTCGCAATTGATTTAAATGCTTCTACTAGCATTTCCTTTGATTGGTAATTAATCACTTTATTATTCGAGTCACTTTGTTGGACGAGTAGACGGATAAATTCATCGGTAATCTTCACTAATTCATCATGAGTGAGTTCAACCTTTTCAACTTGTTGTTTCGGTGGTTGTTCCCCTTTATTTGATAAAACGTGTGAGTTACTCACGTAATCATCTTCTGCAAACACATCCCTATTTGGCTTAATTGTTGGCAAAACTAATAAAACTATAATTGCAATGACACCAATAATTCTCATCGGAATTTTCTTTTCACTCATCCTTGTCCCTCCTTACCTACTCATTTCCTCATTTTTCGACACTCAAACCTTTTTAAGCGTATTTCGTATATTAGACGCATTACGCAATGAAAAGGTTCCAATCAATGATGGAGGCAACAACAGAGAAACTGACTCAAAATGTTTGAGCCAGTTATCCATATCCACTAGCCAAGAATCCCCATACTTTCAATATGGTCTTTTGTTTTTTCGTCTCCTAATTTATGGATCGTACGATAGACTGAAACCAGCCCTTCATCATATTCATCGTTTGATTCGTCGTTATGATATTGCTCAAAAGGAACATGCGCCCGCCAGAATGATCGAATGTCTGAATCATGCATTGTTGTTAATTGCTGCCTTAGTAGGAACACTTCTTCATCGTCTGCGTAAATGGTAAAATCATCATTATCACCAACCTGAATTTGTGATATTTCCTGGGTAGCTACGTTGACAAAGTACTTTTTCTTTTCCAACTTTAACCCTCCTCTCCTTTAATTTTCTCTTTTTCAAAAGATTTATGAACAACTTTTCACTTTTTTTGCATAAGGTATCATACAAAGAAACTATTAAAAAGAAGGAAGGGATTACAATGAACTTTTCAGATGAGCTTTTTGAATTATATTTGCAGCATTTTGAAAATGATGAAAGGGAGTCACTCCAGCTATTTGTCCAATCGATTTTAGAGCAAATGGATCAACATGCAATTGAAAAGATTATTAAATCATATTCAAAAGGAGAACTCAGCGAAATGCTAACAAATCATATTAGTAATGATATCGAGGAAAAATTAAAAGGTACAAGCTCGTTTAAATGGTCTGTCTAAACAAAAAAACCCCATCTACTGATGAGGCCTTCGTTTCATCTATATTGTTTTTACTTTTGACCTTGATTCAGAAATGGCATTTTTTATTAAACAGCGCCCCTTACCATGTGGGATGCACATTGGAGTTCCAAACATCGGATCATAAGTTATATCACATTTCATTTGAAACACATCGCTTACCATATCGCAGTCAACAATTTCTTCCGGCTTACCTTGTGCGTAAACCTTTTTATCCTTTATTGCAACTATATGATGAGCATATCTACATGCAAGATTAAGATCATGTAACACCATAACTATGGTCCGATTATCTTTTTCATTTAAATCAAACAATAAGTCTAATATTTCAATTTGGTGTGTCATGTCTAAATAGGTCGTTGGTTCATCGAGTAGAATAGTATCTGTTTCCTGAGCTAATGTCATTGCAATCCACGCGCGCTGTCTCTGTCCGCCTGATAAGGAGTCTACGTAGCGGTCCTTCAGTTCGAACATATTTGTCGCCTCTAGCGCACCAAAAACTGCCCGTTCATCTTCATCCGACCAGCCTTTAAACATACTTTTATATGGATGTCTACCTTGTTTAACTAAATCAAATACAGTTAAGCCTTCCGGACTTATCGGGCTTTGTGGCAAAATAGCTAATTTTTTAGCTACTTCCTTCGTTGGGATTTTTGCGATATCTTCTCCGTGAAGAACAATCCCGCCCTCTTTTGGTTTTAATAACCGGGCCATTGACCGTAGTAACGTTGATTTCCCGCAACCATTCCCTCCAATAAATACGGTTATTTCACCTTTAGGAATGGTAATTGTTAAATCTTCTATGATATTTGTTTCTCCGTAACCCAATGTTAACTCTCTAGCTGTCAATGCTTCCATTTGCAATCTCTCCCTTACCGAGTTGCCTTTCGTTCTTAATTCCTCCCTCTAGTTTATTTTCTTTCCATTCTCCCGTCAATGATTTTGATAATCTTTCTCAATTTGCCATGTAGAGGATTGACTTACTCACTCAGGAGGGGTAGGCACTGAAGCTGGACGTGGCTGTCGCTGAATGTTATCCACGTTTGGTTTTTTTCTTATCTTGTAAGCAAAATTTAGTTGTGACTATTTTTAGAAATTCCGTCGAATAAATGGAGGATTTTACATCTAATATATAAATTCATAAATCTACTTTGGCATATTTTTGCTCTTTTACAATCTGCTCGTTTAGACTATAATAATACAGGAACAAATGTTCTGTTGGAGATGAATAGTGATGATGAATTATACTAATTTTCCCAAAAATGATGTTCTGTGTATTGATATGCGTTCTTTTTATGCAAGTGTAGAATGTGTAAAACGAGGCTTAGACCCAATGACAACAATGCTTGCTGTAGTTGGAGATAAGCAACGCTCTGGTAGTATTATTCTTGCCGCATCCCCACAATTAAAAAAACAGTACGGAGTCAAAAATGTTAGTAGGTATTTTGACTTACCTAATGACCCTGCTATACACGTGGTCGAAGCAAAAATGGGTGATTATTTAGACGTTTCAGTTGAAATTACGAAGCTACTAAATCATTATGTACCCAAAGAAGCGATTCACCAATATTCGGTTGACGAATTATGGGTTACGGTTAACGGATTACAAAGACTTTATGGTAGTCGCTGGAATGTAGCTCGGTTAATTAAAGAAGAGCTTTATGAAACGATGGGGCTTACTTGCTCTATTGGTATCGGCGACAATAAATTTTTAGCGAAAGTAGTTATGGATCTATATGCCAAACAATCAGGGATTGCAGAATGTACATACGAAGACGTTTCAGAAAAACTGTGGCCAGTAGCTGTTGAAGAAATTTGGGGGATTGGTAAACGAATGATGCGAAACTTAAATCGGATGGGAATGATTACTTTAGGACAACTCGCCAATTACCCCCTCGAGCAACTTAAGAAACGGTTTGGTGTAATGGGAGAGCAACTGTATTGGCATGCTTGGGGTATCGACTTGAGCCCTGTTATTGGTAATTTCCAAAAACAGGAACAAAAAGGATTTGGACATGGAATTACGTTATTACGTGATTACAACCAAGAGGAAGTGCTTGCTTGTATTCTAGATTTAGCAGAAGAGGTTTGTCGTCGGGCAAGGTTGGCAAAGAAAGCCGGAAGAACGATTCATTTAGGAATTGGTTACTCCATTGAACACGGTGGTGGATTTAGCAGATCCCGTTCTACCCACTTGCCCACCAATATTACAATGGATGTTTACCATGTATGCATGCAACTATTTTCAGAATTTTATGATGGACAGAGCAAAATAAGACGTGTATTTGTCACGTTAGATCATTTATTTGATGATGAAGAAACACAGCTTGACTTGTTTGAAGACAAAACAAAGCAAAAGGATTTAGGCTATGTCATGGATTATATACGGGAAAGACACGGCCCGACAGCTATTTTACGCGCCACTAGTTTTACCCATGCCGGTGTAACATTAGAACGGAGTAAAAAAATAGGTGGGCACAAAGCTTAAATGCGAAAAAGAATAAGCACGCCCTTAAAGCGTGCTAATCCTTTTACTTTGGAATAAAACGAGTAAGCTTATGCCTTACTAGTTTGTTCGATGCATTTCTAGGAAGTGTGTCAACGAAATATATTTCCTTAGGTATTTTATAGTTTGCAAGCTTTGCATGACAAAAAGCTAAGACTTGTTCTTCAGTCAATTTAGTATCTGACCTTACTAGAAAGGCAATCGGAACACTCCCCCACTTTTCATCTGCTTTTTTTGTAACACCGGCTTCTTCTACACCTTCCATCCCTAGCAACACACTTTCAATTTCAGCAGGATAGATATTTTCACCACCAGAGATGATTAAATCCTTTCTGCGGTCAACCACATATAAAAAACCATCCTCATCAAAATATCCGATATCTCCTGTTGCAAGCCAGCCGTTATGAAAGGAGCGTTTGTTAGCATCTTCGTTATGGAAATACCCATTAGTAACCATCGGTCCTTTCACGTAAATCTCCCCGTAAACAAAAGCAGGCTGTTCGTTCCCATTTTCATTAATAATCTTTAACTGAGCCGGAAAAAGAGCCTTACCAGCAGACCCTAGCTTGTCTAAAGCATTGTTTGGACTTAATGTTGCAATTTGCGAGGATGTCTCTGTCATACCATACGTTTGAAAGACAGGAACATTCGCTTGTGCTGCTCTTTCTAGCAATGGCTTCGGTGCTGGTCCCCCACCCAAAAGCATACAGCGAAACGTGCTTGGATAATATTCTGACTGTAGCCATTGAAGTAGGCGGTCAAGCATAACGGAAACGACCGAAGCAATCGTAACACCTTCGTTCATTATTGCGTGATGCACCGCTTCAACGTCAAATTTTTCTAAAAGGTAAACAGTCATACCATAGATACAACTTTTTAGTAGGATGGATAGACCGCCAACATGAAATAGAGGTAGAGCCGCAAGCCACTTTTCATTAACATCTAAACCAAGATTTAAAGCTGATGAGATAGCACTCCACCAATGGTTTCCATAAGTATGAACAACCCCCTTTGGAAATCCTGTTGTGCCGGAAGTATAAATAATTGTAAATGGAGCATTCAGATCAATTTCTGTTCTTAAATTTGTCTCCTTTTCACCGAGACGCCAAACATCAGAAAATGAATACAAAGATATAGGTGATGCAAGTGACTGAACGATGCTTTGACAAGCCCCACTCGCCTCGTCTGACGTCAGCAATAACGAGACATTTGCATCTGTCAATTGGTGGGAAACTTCTGAAGTAGACAATCTCGTATTGATAAGGACCGCTACAGCCCCAAGATAAGATAGACTATGTAGAACAACAACCATTTCAGCTGAATTTGGCGAATAAACACCTACACGGCTTCCCAAAGACACGCCAGCGGAGGATAACCTCTTTGCCAAGCTTTTAGCCTTTGTTTTCAGTTCGATAAAGGTTATCGGATCTTTAAATGGCTGTTGGATAGCGATATGATTAGGAGTTAAATCAGCACGCTTATCCAACCAATGTGGCATCATATTAGTCATTACCATTCTCCTCAAGTAAGTAATTCGAGCAAAAAAGCTGACTCAATTGGATATCTACCAAAAAGTCAGCTAAGTTAAGTATATGTTTATTAGCTTAAGGGAAACGAGGGAATTGCTTAAAGTCAGGATTGCGCTTTTCTTTAAATGCGTCGCGTCCTTCTTTTGCCTCATCTGTTGTGTAATACAATAAAGTGGCGTCTCCACCCATTTGTTGCAAACCAGCTAACCCATCTGTATCGGCATTAAGCGATGCTTTTAAGAAGCGCAGTGCAGTAGGAGATTTCTCGAGCATTTCTTCACACCACTTAACGGTTTCTGCTTCTAGTTGCTCAAGAGGAACAACTGTGTTTACTAATCCCATGTCTAAGGCTTCTTGCGCGTTGTATTGACGACATAAGAACCAAATTTCCCTTGCTTTCTTATGCCCAACAATACGTGCTAAGTAGCCAGCACCATACCCAGCATCAAAGCTTCCTACTTTTGGTCCTGTTTGGCCAAAAATAGCATTGTCTGCTGCTATAGTTAAGTCACAGATCACGTGTAAAACATGACCACCGCCAATAGCATAACCAGAAACCATCGCAACAACAGGCTTAGGAATAACACGAATGAGTCGTTGTAAGTCCAGTACATTCAAACGCGGGATTTGGTCATCTCCAACATATCCACCATGACCTCTAACCTTTTGGTCTCCACCCGAGCAGAATGCTTTATCCCCAGCACCCGCCAGTACGATAACACCGATTGATGAATCGTCACGAGCATAAGCAAACGCGTCAATTAACTCATTTACTGTCTTTGGGCGAAACGCATTTCGAACCTCAGGGCGGTTAATCGTAATTTTAGCAATACCATTGTATGTTTCATATAAAACATCTTCATATTCTCTTTCTTTTATCCATTCTACAGCCATTTTAATTTCCTCCATTTTGTAAAAATTCATTTACTATTGTACCAAAAAAATCGGGATCTTCCACATGAACTGCATGTCCCGTGTTAGGTACAACGATTAACTGGCAGTTTCTCATTTTTCCGGACATTCGTTTTGCAATAGAAACAAACTTCTCATCAAGCTCACCAACGATTAACAAAACATTGCTATTCAATGTTGGAAGCTTATCCCACCAAGAAGGCATTACACCAGTCCCCATTCCACGTAACGAGAATGCAAGACCACTTGCACATTGGGCTAATCGTTCTTTTTTAATTTTTGCTTGTTGGGTAGCTGAAAGTTGTTTTTGACTGTTGAATAAAGGAATGTTTTCCCAGAATGCAACGAAGGAGGCAATCCCTTCTGATTCAATTTTTAATGCCAATGCATCATCTTTGGTTTGACGTTCAATTTGTTCAGTAACCGTTGATAAACCCGGAGAAGCACTTTCCAAAACAAGTGACCTTACCATTTCTGGGTATATCATTGCAAAAGAAAGTGCTGTTCTGCCTCCTAATGAGTACCCAACCATCGCTGTTTGTTTCACGCCATGTTGGAGCAAAATCTCACGCAAATGCTGGCAAAAAGCTTCCATTTTAACCACGGTGTCTATCTTTGTTTGGCCATGACCAGGTAAATCAATAGCGAGCACTTTATATTCCTGTTTTAACCTTTTTATCAGGTACCCCCAGTTTGCTATACTACCCGTGAAACCGTGTAGTAAGACAACAGGTTCACCTTCACCATATATCTCAACCCAATAATCGACACCATCGACTTTAACGTACACCTACTCACCTCGCAACTCTTTTAACAACTTGTTTTGAATGAGTTTCCATTTTTGCTGATGCCATTTCACATTTTCATCTCTATTCGTCTGTACCTCAATAATTGATATGCCTTCTTTGATATAAGCATTAGCTAGTCCTACTTTAAATTCCTCCCAGGATGTTACTTTCGTATAACTAGCACCATATAATTCTGCCGTATAGAAGAAATCAATATCTAATGGGGTTCCAAACAATACTTCATAATGTTTAGACTTTTCCTTTGCTTGAGGAAGAAAGGAAAAAATACCTCCGCCATTATTGTTAATTAATACTATCGTTAAGCGTAATCCATACTGTTTTGCAAGTAGTAAACCATTCATATCGTGAAAGAAAGTAAGGTCACCTACTAATAGTGTAACAACCTCACCATGCGCTGCAGCCCCTAAACCACTTGATGTTAAACCATCAATTCCATTAACCCCTCGATTTCCAAGCACTTTAATTTCCTTGTTTGTACGCAAAAAGAAAGTATCCATGTCTCTAATTGGCATACTATTTCCGACATATAATGTACTCCGATTTGGCGTGTATTCCTGGAGGTACTTAACTACATGCCCTTCTGTCAATTGATTTGGATCATCTTCAGTCATCAGATGATGTGTGCAAATAGCATTCATTTGATTCCACTTATGTAGCCACTCTTTATCACTTGTTAATAGATTTAATCCTTCTAAAGCAGCACAAAATGCAATGGGATTGCTATAAATAAAATGACTACCCATACCAACAGGCTCCCGAAAACCAGCATGTTCTTCTATAACAAAGTGATCAATCAATGGATTTTCCTTCAAAAGGAGCATATAGGATTTCGATACAGGCATTGCTCCAAACCGGATGATGTAATCGGGTTTAAGATAGTCTCGGACTTCTTTACTCTTCAAAATTGTATCATAGCTTTCAATGACATTTATCTTTGGATGTGTTCCTGCTCTAATACCCGAAAGTGGGTCAGCTAACAACGGTATATTGTAGACTTCTGCTAAACGAGCAACTTCACGAGCCAATTCATCATCTTCTTGAGGACCACATACAAGAAGTCCTCGCTTATGTTGTTGCAATACGTTAGTTAGTTTCAATGCGTCATGATGCGTTACTGCTTTACTACCATCAAAAAATTCATGAAACTTTACACTCCCCTTTTCGCCCCAAAGATTTTCAATAGTGAAATCCGGGACAAGCGGTTCTCTAAAAGGAAAGTTTAAATGGACAGGACCAGCATTTCCAGCATTAGCTAGAAAGACTGCTCTACTTGCCATGCCACGAACATAGCTAAACAACGTACTATCTGGAAGAGCCATTTCCTGAAACCACTTGACGTGTTTTCCATACAAATTTATTTGGTCAATGGCTTGAGGTGCACCAACATCACGCAATTCATGCGGACGATCTGCGGTAAGTACGACTAAAGGTACTCTGGCATAATAAGCCTCAACAATAGCAGGAAAGTAGTTAGCCGCAGCAGTTCCTGACGTACAAACAATGGCAACTGGCTTTCTCAGTTGCTTTGCCATTCCTAAAGCAAAAAAAGCAGCTGACCGTTCATCTAAGTTAATCCAATGATGAATGTTTGGATGTTCAGCAAATGTCATCGCCAACGGAGTAGACCTTGAGCCAGGGGAAATAACTACGTCCGTTAGACCACTTTGATATAACTCGTCTATAAAATTGGCAACGTATCTTGTTAACACTTCAGTATGTGTCATTTTCACTAAACCTCCCCTCCGAGCACAGATAACATTGGCGCGAATTTTATATTTGTTTCTTCATATTCAGATTGCGGGTCGGATTCTTTAACTACTCCACATCCAGCAAACAAAGTAGCCTTTGTTTTTTGTTTGATTAGTGCGGACCTAATCGCAACAGCAAACTCACCATTTTGATAGGCGTCCACCCACCCAATCGGAGCCCCGTACCAACCACGATCCAACTCTTCATAATTTCTGATAAACTCCAGTGATTTACCTTGTGGAAAACCACCTAGTGCAGGAGTTGGATGCAATTTTTTAACAACTTGAAACAGCGTAAAGTCGTTTTTTAATTTAGCCTTAACGGGTGTATACAAATGTTGCAGGTTTTTAAGTGGATAAAGAACTGGTTGTTCCGGTACTTCAATCTGTTCACAGTACTCTAAAACCGCGTCTTTTATCATTTTCACTACAAAGTCATGTTCTTCACGATTTTTTGTGTCGTTTAATAATTGTCTACCAATTTGTTTGTCTTCTTCATTTGTCTTTCCTCGAGGTGCTGTCCCGGCGAGACAAGTTGACAGTAACTGTTGGTGATCAACTTTGACCAGTCTTTCTGGTGAAGCCCCAAGGAAACAGTCTTGCCCATTTTCAAATGCAAAAATATAACTATTCGTTTGTATCCTCATTAAGTCTCGCAAGATAGCACCTATGTTAACTGGACTATCGAACGTTACGTTCATTTCTCTAGCTAGAACTATTTTTGATGCGTAACCTACTTTAATCTCATTCGTTGCCTTTGACACTAGTTTCTTCCAAGAATCTGGATTCACTTCATGTTTTGATAGTATCTTTGTATTATTTCGGTTAAGCATATCAGAATTGCCTTTAAATAACAGCGATTTTTTGTTCATGAAATCATGGTGTAATTGGCCGGCGTGATCCTCGGGTCTCACCAATACATTAACTGTCAAATAACTAAAGCCATTATAGTTTGTCAACAAAAAAGAAGGAACGCGAAACATGCTATCCGCATAATGTTCCCATAAGTCTGTTTTTCTTTTCTTAGGATCAAAAGAAAAGCCACCAAACACAATTGGTCCAGTTCCAGCTGTTTGGAATGGATTAAAAGTAAGCGTATTATCCAACATAAGTTTCCAGGATTGCTCGATGGAATCAAATCTTCGCTCGTTACTAACTAATGTGTAGGCTTCACCTATCCCAGCAATACAAAATTCATCTGTAGTGCTAGTCCAAAAAATTCTATTCACGTCTATTGTTTGTCCATTTTCAAAAAACAAAACTGGATCAATCTTTTCAACAGAATATGTGAAACTTAAAAGTTGAGGTTTCTTCTTTTGCTTTGCAACAGCTATTGCATGGTTGAGAGCTTCTTCGAGTCCTTTAACTTCTGTTTGAATCATTAAAAACCCTCCAATATAATAGGAGCTTCACTCCAAAAACACGCGAAAAAAGACTAAAAATAGCCTTTCTTGCTCTACTTAAAGAATAAACTTATTTTTATTATAAACGAAAACAATACAAAACAGTAAAAAATGCTCATGTAACTCTGCTTCCTGAATAAAGCAGCTTAATTTTTTTGGTATTAGCGTTATATTCCGTACACCATTTTATTAGCTTTTACTGGGTTTCTCAACAATTCCCATTAATTCCTATGAAATATATCGCTTAGATAATTGACACTAATCAAGTCATTCCATAAACTTAATTATGAAATTAGTCGCTTTTCACTGTCAAAATAGAAGCGTTTATTCGGTCTTAACCACCAAACTGATTTGAAGTTTGACTTTATTAAGGAGAAGATATAAATGCAATCACTAGAAAAAAAAGATTTTAGTAGCGCCTTGAACGAAAAAGAGGGGTTTCATGTATGGTGGAGGTTACTTAGACCACACACCTTAACTGCATCCTTCATCCCTGTCTTTGTTGGAACAATGTTAGCAATCAATCAAGAGTCGCTTCACTTTTTATTATTCTTAGCTATGTTACTTGCATCTATTTTGATTCAAGCGGCGACAAATATGTTCAATGAGTACTATGATTTCAAGCGGGGTCTTGATAATGAACAATCTGTTGGAATTGGAGGAACGATTGTAAGGGATGGTATTGCGCCTCAAACAGTGTTAACCCTTGCACTATCCTTTTTCGGAGTAGCTATGCTATTAGGTGTTTATATTTGCTCAGAAACCAATTGGTGGCTCGCTCTTATTGGAATCGTGTGTATGCTTTGCGGTTATTTATACACAGGAGGACCTGTTCCAATTGCCTATACACCATTTGGTGAAGTTTTCGCAGGATTTTTTATGGGAGCAATGATCATTGTCATTAGTTATTTTATTCAGACAAATGAAACACCGAGTGAAGTTTGGTTAGTATCTATTCCGATTTCAATTTTTATCGGTACTATTCTTTTGTCTAATAACATTCGTGACTTAGAAGGAGATAAGATAAATGGCAGGAAAACACTCGCTATTCTTTTTGGACATGACAATGCCGTCCGTCTCTTAGCAGGTAGTTTCATCACAAGTTATGTTATCACGCTCCTATTAATTTTGCTCGGTTTATTACCTATTTGGTCACTAATTAGTTTTCTTAGCGGCAAAAAAGCAATCGATGCTGTACAAGCATTTAAAGGAAAAAAGACAAATATAGAAATGATGCCAGGAATGAAAGCTACTGCTCAAACGAACACGATTTACGGATTTCTACTTGGGATTTCTTTATTGTTACATCTAATCATCCCTTTTTCTTTCTAATCAATTATTTTTTTTACTAACCAGAAAACCATACAGAGGAGCGATTCGATGGACTTCTCCAACACGCTAATGGAAGCATTAGAAATGAAAATTCTTGTTCTTGAAAAAGACTTGGTCAAAATAAAGATGCCAGTAAATGAAAAGACGAAACAGCCAATGGGTTTTTTGCACGGTGGTGCTAGTGTAGCACTTGCAGAGACAGCTGCAAGTATAGGTGGAATGTTAAATGTTGAGCCACATTCACAACAAATTGTAGGTATCGAAATAAATTGCAATCATATAAAGAGTAAAAAAGATGGTTTTATTATCGGGAAAGCAACACCTATTCATAAAGGCAAAACGACAATGGTTTGGGAAATCAAATTGACCGATGAAGACGACGACTTAATTGCTATCTCAAGGTGTACCATTGGAATAATCAATAAAAGCCACTAGAGACCCCGAGATGCTAGGTGCCCGGAGCTAGACAGCTCTTGGATCTTTTTATACTTTCTTTTCTTTTAAAAAAGGCTTTAGTAAAGGATCGTTATCGACCTTTTGACTAAAGCCTTTTTCCATAAGTGAACCTTTTCTTACCACCTTTAACTAGGGGGGAATTTATTGACCTAGGAAGTAAACGTTATTCGTTTCTTTTCCAACCACGGTCTTAATTTGGCAAATAACGGGATGAAAAGCGCACTGACTATAATACCTTTAAGAAGATTAAACGGTAGGATACCAGCGATCACTGATGCCCATTTCACTGATGGGATTGCCATTTCTTCCAATCCCATCAACCAACTGTATGCAGGTAAGATCACAAGATAGTTCAACACACTCATACCTACCGCCATCACGATTGTACCAGTAATTAAACCTGACAACAGGCTCTTAACACCCTTTAGTTTATGGTAAAAAATAGCAACAGGTACTACAAATAGAGAACCCGCAAGGAAATTTGCAACTACTCCGACAGGGTCACCAGCACCAGTATATATCAAATACAAGCTATTTTTAATTGCTTCCACTATAACTCCAGCAATCGGAGTAAATAACAAGGCTGCAATGAGTGCCGGTACTTCACTGAAATCAATCTTTAGGTAAGGTGGTAGAAATGGTAAAGGGAAATTCAAAAACATTAACACCATTGAAATTGTACCTAATAGAGCAAAAATAATTAATTTTAATAATTTAGAAGATTGCATATCTTCTCCTCCTCCATCTATCGATTCTAATCTTTTGATGAAGGGAGAGTATCTCCTGCAACACAAAAACCCTAACGCACACAAGGGCATTAGGGTTATAATTTACAACAGGAAATAAAAGGTGAATGATAAAGATATCAACCTTTTTCTCTCAAGTTATCTTCTCCCATCCAGACTTTACTGTCGGTCCCGGAGTTTCACCAGGTCAACCACAACGTAGCATACGATGCGGGTCACGGACTAAGAATGCTAATGCATTCATCACCGTCGGTCGGGAATTTCACCCTGCCCCGAAGATAGAATCGATATTTTTTTGTATTTGTATTATACACTAGACATAGTTGTTTGTGAAGCCATAACAACAATTAATCATCTAATGGATTTAAGCTTTCCGTTCCACTTAAGGTTTCAATCATCGTAACAAGTAACTCTATTTCTTCAGAAATATCTTTTATGCTTGCCGTCTCAACAGGTGAATGCATATACCTAAGAGGCAATGAAACCAAACTTACTGGAACACCGTTACCTGTTAGCCTCATGCGGTCTGCATCTGTCCCTGTGTTTCGTGAAGTTAACTCATATTGAACATTCATTTTTAGTTTTTTCGCGGTTTGTTCTAATAGCCTATTCATTTTTATGTTAATCGGTGCCCCTTTTGCGAGAACAGGTCCTCCTTCTAACCGGACATCGCCATATTTGTTTTTGTTCACACCGGGGTAGTCTGTGGCAAATGTAACATCACAGGCAATTGCCATTGTCGGGTTAATACCAGCTGCAGCGAAATAAGCTCCCCCCATATTTGTTTCCTCATTTACTGTGCTTGCTGCATAGACCCCAACATTTATTGATTTTTGCGACAATTGCCGTAAAACTTCCGCAACAATAAACGCACCAGTTCGATTATCTAACCCCCTACCCGCAATATAACGGTCCATCAAAATTTCCGGGTATCGCTTGTAGACTGCCAAATCCCCTATTTGCACGAAATCTTCTATCTCCTTTTTGGATTGTGCACCACAATCAATAAATAAATCTTCTAAACCAAAGTCATTTTTAATTCCGCCATGGTGTTGAGCATTAACACCTATTACACCGGTAATTTTTTTATTAAAACCAAGTACCTCTACTTTCATCCCGATAGCAGCTTTCGGATTAATTCCTCCCATTTTATCAAAATACAAATAGCCTTGATCATCAATCCGGTTAATAACTAGTGCTATCTCGTCACAGTGCCCTGCTAACAGGACTTTAAAAGGAGCGTCTTTATTAATTACACCAATTGCATTTCCGGCATTGTCTGTTATTATTTCTTCAGCAAATGTTTGCACATAGTTAATCCACGTTTTTTGAATAGTCATTTCCATACTCGAAGGTGATGGTGTTTTTAATAATTGCATTAAAAAATCTTGATTGGTTAGTTTCATAATGTATGCCTCCTTTATCTAACTAATATCATACCAAAAATCAATTCTAATCGTATAACATCTGATTTTATCAACACTTATTTGTCTATACTAGGAACAAAAGCGCAGATTTTAGTTTTCTTACTATAATTAATAACAAAAAGGTGAATAACAATGATGTATCGTTTTAAATACTATTATTTTCGCATCCCAATACTACTCCGTTTGCTACTGACTGTTATGATCTTAATGATTAGTTTTGGTTTAATTATCCACATGATTGAGCCCAACCAATTTCCGTCAGTTTTTGATGGTGTTTGGTGGGCATTTGTTACAGGTTCAACAGTAGGTTACGGAGATTATGTACCGTCTAGCACTACAGGGAAGGTGTTAACGATCCTATTAATTTTATCTGGTGGTGGAGTAGTAACCTTCTATATGGCAACGATATCAGCAAAAACGGTCAAGTTTGAGAATAGTTTATCCAAAGGAGAAATTACCTATAAGGGGAAGAATCACATAGTCTTAATTGGGTGGAATCAACGAACGAAGCAACTGATACAAATGTTTTCAGATAAACAGATAAAAAAAGCTGTCGTCTTAATCGATAAGACATTGACTGCATTACCAGAGAATAACCTCGATATCCATTTCATTAGAGGAGATTCTACTGAGGATGACATTTTGCAAAAAGCTAATATTAGTAAAGCATGCTCTGCCATAATTACTTCTGACCCGACAAAGGTCGAAAATCAGGCTGATCAACAGAGTATCCTTTCCACAGTTGCAATTAGAGGTAATAGCCCATCAATTACGATTATCACTGAAATTTTAACAGAAGAGCAGAAAACAAATGCGTTAAGAGCTGGGGCTAATACAATTGTTAGGTCAAACGACTTCATGAGTACATTGTTCTTTCAGGAACTCTTCAGGGATACAGATGTCCACCATTTTGATATTCTCTTGCAAGTGTTATCAAGCCAACAATTCAAAAAAATCAATGTCCCTAACGAAATAATCGGTACAACATTTTTACAATGCTTGGATTACTTTATTCAAACAGAACAATTATTGATAGGAATCATTAAAAAAGGAGAGTTACTTGTAAACCCTCCTTTTACAACTGTTTTAGATAAACAGGATGAATTAATTGTATTAACTTCGCTAGAACAATAACTGTTCCACTTGTTCAATTAAACGTTTGCCTTTTTCCACATATTTTTGTGGAACATCAGCATCAGAATCTATCGGCGATTGGAATTGGTTAACAGACCCTTGGAAAACACCATTATCTGCGTGGTCTTCTACATCTGGTTGGTATTTGTGGGTTAGAACGTAAGGCTGCCCTAATCTCACAATCGCACCAGGTGCATCCAAGGACCCCTCTTCCGTTTTAAACGGGATTCGAATGAACTGATATCCTTCATCATCAGCCATTTTATAGTCAATGGAGCCTTCATTGTAATCCCAGCTCCCACCAACAACATAGCCTAATGGCTTAAGCTGCTTCTCTAACTCATATAAGGGAAAAACACGATTTTCTAATTGCGACTGAACTGGAACCATAAAGTAAAACTCCTTTTTTATTGTACTTTTCCCCAATAAAAAATAAGTATGCCACCTATTATGTCGAATCCAAATAAATCGAAAAAAAGCTTAGCACTAAAAACGTGCTAAGCTTTTTTTAAACAGATAAGACAGCATAAAAAATCCAAAGGCTGTCTAGCTCGAGCGCCTCGGGGTCTACCAAGGCTCCCTGCGCTTTTGTTCTAGTCACAGTCTTATAGAAGCAGTCGCCTATTACAAACGTTTTTCTAGCGTCTGTTTCTCTTCTTCAAAACCTGGTTTTCCTAATAAAGCAAACATATTTTTCTTATACGCTTCTACACCAGGTTGGTCAAATGGATTAACACCTAATAAGTATCCACTAATTGCACATGCTTTTTCAAAGAAATAAACGACATAGCCAAACGTAAATGCATCTAACTTAGGTAGGTGAACAATTAAATTAGGAACTTGTCCATCTGTATGAGCTAGCATCGTGCCTTGATAAGCCTTCTCATTAACAAAATCAATTGTTTTCCCAGCCAAATAATTTAATCCATCTAAATCTTGGTCTTCTTTTTCTAAAGTTATATTTGATTTTGGCTCTTCCACATGTAGTACTGTCTCAAATATGTCTCTACGACCTTCTTGAACATATTGGCCAAGGGAATGCAAATCAGTAGAAAAGTTTGCAGAGGAAGGATAAATCCCTTTATAGTCTTTTCCTTCACTCTCGCCAAATAACTGTTTCCACCACTCAGCAAAATACTGCAATGCAGGCTCATAATTAATAAGCATTTCAATTGTTTTTCCTTTATTGTAAAGAATGTTTCGTACTGCAGCATATTGATAAGCAGGATTGTTTGCTAAATCTTCTTCAGCAAAATCAACTTGGGCTCGCTTCGCTCCTTGCATCATCACGTCAATATCCACACCGCTCACAGCAATAGGAAGTAAACCAACAGCAGTTAACACAGAATAGCGGCCACCAACATCATCAGGAATAACAAAACTTTCATATCCTTCTTCGTTAGCTAACGTTTTCAAGGCACCTTTTGCTTTATCCGTTGTCGCATATATCCGACCCTTTGCTTCCTCTACCCCATACTTCTCTTCAAGGAATTTACGGAAAATACGGAATGCAATTGCCGGTTCTGTTGTCGTACCACTCTTAGAAATAACGTTAACAGAAACATCCTTATCCTTTAGTACATCAAATAAATCATTCATATAAGTCGAGCTAATATTATTACCAACAAACAGCACTTGTGGTGTCTTTCTTTGATCAGAAGGTAAAATATTGTAAAACGAATGATTTAACATTTCAATAGCAGCCCTAGCCCCTAAATAAGAACCACCAATACCAATCACAAGCAGGACGTCGGTATCCGCTTTAATTTTTTCAGCAGACTTTTTGATTCGGTCAAATTCCTCTTTATCATAATCTTCTGGAAGATTGACCCAGCCTAAAAAATCACTTCCTGCGCCAGTGTTGTTATGTATTGCTTGATGCGCTAGTTTTACTGGTTCTTTCATGTAGTCTAGCTCATGTTCACCAAAAAATGCTAACGCTTTTTCATATTCAAATCGAACGTGAGTCATAATCAATTCCCCTCCATTAAAGTATCACTATTAATGTAACCCAATTCAATCAAAGAAATCAAGTGAACAACTGAACGAACTCACACTATTCATGTACACACAATACGCACAAATGCCTATGAATGGTGGATTTTCAAATAGATTTAACGAAATGAATATTTTTTATTTATGAAAAAAAATCTCCCCAAACTTGGGAAGATTTTTATTTTAGCTTCTATTTTAGCTTCTATAGATGCTTTCACGATTTTCAGATTGCTTTATCCACTCGTCGAGTTTATCCTTAAGTGTATTAAACCCAGCCTCATTGCTGCTTTGTTGTTGAACTGGCTGTTTTTGGTTATTACGTGGACGCTTTGGCTTTGGTGCTTCTTGTTGTTGTGGTGGTTCTTGGGTTGCACGAATGGATAAAGAATATTTGTTTTTATTTTCATCAACAGACAATACTTTTACTTGAACCACATCGCCTACTGAAAGAAACTCATTAATATCCGTTACAAAACCATGTGTCACTTCTGAAATATGAACTAATCCTTGAATTTCATCATTAAGCGCTACAAACGCACCATATGGTTGAATTCCAGTTACTTTTCCTTCTAATACTTGACCTTCGGTAATCTTTTCTACCATGTTAAACAACTCCCAGATATTTTGTTTTATTAGCTAAAAAGCTTCCATTACCCTATCTATTTTGTTAGGCTAATTAACTTTCCATTATACGCAATTATTAATTTTAACATAACTACTTAATATTAGGCAAAAGAAAGAATAATCAATAAACATTTTCCCTCTAAAAGTTTAATGAAAAATCAAAAAAGCGAGAAGTCGCTCCTTGGTAGACTAGCAGGCATTATCACTGGATGTTACCCACTTTTGCATTTACTTTTATCTTTTCAAAAAAAATGTTTAAACTAGGACGAAATTGGTTATACCTATTAACGTAAGACTTTCTCGTATTCCCCCTGTAAAAAGCAAAGCAATTGGCTTTGCTTTTTTTTTGTAAAATAAGAAAGTATAAAAAATGCAAGTGCTGTCTAGCTCCGGGCACCCTGAGCTATTCTTATTTAAATGCTCTCTTAACTCAAGAATAAGAACATATCAATTGTGATAAGCTACAACTTACAGGATTTTAGGAGGGGTCTTTAATGGAACACGTGGAAAATAAATGGATGATATACAAAGGAAGCAATATTTGTTATCAACAATTCCTAACAAACCAAAACAAACCATTTCTTATATTCCTCCACGGTTTTTTATCTTGTCAGTTTAGTTTTAGAAAAATGATTCCACACTTAAAACAACATTTTAATATATACACCCTTGATATCCCACCATTTGGTATGAGTGATCGGAAGACTAGTTTTGAATATTCTTACCAAAATATGGCTGATCTCGTCATTGAATTTATGAACTATCACTCGATAGATAAAGCGCATCTTGCTGGTCACTCAATGGGTGGACAAGTAGCGTTACGATGTGCTTACGGTCATGGGAATAGAGTTAAAAGTCTAATACTGCTTTCCCCCTCCAGTTACCTTGTAAAAGCAGATCGCCTAAGTTATCTTCTTAGTCTTTTTCCACTATTCCCAAAAATACTTAGACGATTACTAAAAAGAAAGGGTGTTTTCGAGATGCTAAGGCAAAGTCTATCTAATGAATCACTGATAACCAATCATATGCTGAAGCAATACAAACAACCATTTCTAGATCGCAAAATTTATTTGTGTATGACAAAAATGATCAGAGACCGGGAAGGGGACTTATCTCCGTCCATGTTACGTAATATAGAAACGAAAACATTATTGTTTTGGGGAAAACAAGATGAAATTATTCCCATTTCAACAGGATACCAACTGTTAAAAGACTTACCCTCTGCTTCATTTATTTCATTTAATAATGCTGGTCATTTACTACCAGAAGAAACTCCAAACCAAATTTGTGAGTGGATGCTTTATCACTTGTTAAAGACTAAATAGTTTTCCGTTTTACTGATGTTTTCTATAATAGAATGAGTAAGTGGAGAGGGGTTTTGTTGTGGGTTCATTTAAGAAAGAGATAAATCGTCGAGGTACAAACTCAGTAAAATGGGATCTAGCATCCTCTATTTATGGTTCAAGCGAGGTACTACCAATGTGGGTTGCTGATATGGATTTCGAGACACCTTTTACTGTTAAAGAGGCGCTTACGGAACGGGCAGAACACGGGATTTTTGGTTATACCTACACAGATACCTCCGTTCATAGTTCGATAATTGATTGGATTACACGGAGGCATCGGTGGGAAATAAAGGCTTCTTGGTTAGTTTATAGTCCAGGGGTGATTCCGACGCTTCACGCAGCGATTGAAGCCCTTACCCGTCCTAATGATCGTGTACTAATCCAAACACCCGTGTATCCTCCATTCTATGATGTAATAAAAAAGCACGACCGAACTTTAGTTACAAATCCGCTCATGTTAAAAGATAACCAGTATAGTATTGATTTTGATGATTTTGCTGAAAAAATTAAACATGTAAGTTTATTTATCTTATGTAATCCTCATAATCCTGTTGGCAGGGTATGGACAGAAGAAGAATTACGGAAAATGGCAGAGTTATGTATCGCCAATCATGTAACCATTATTTCTGATGAAATCCATGCTGATTTAATTTATCATAATAATAAACATATTCCAATCGGGGCTTTATCAAACGAAATTAATCATCAAACAGTAACATGTATGTCACCAACGAAAACATTTAACCTTGCTGGCTTACAAGCATCATTTGCCTTTACACCTAATAAGCAATTACGTGACAATTTGAAAAAGCAATTTGAAAAACATGGAATTAACTATTTAAATACGATGGGCCTTGTTGCTATGCAAGTTGCCTACCAAACCGGTGAACAATGGTTAAATGAGCTAATAAATATACTTGAAGAAAACAAAACTATCGTTACGAACGCATTAGCAAATGTGGAAGAAATTAACGTTATTGAACCACAAGGAACATATTTGATTTGGATGGACTGTAGAAATATGGGATTAGACCACGAACAATTAAAAAAATTCATGATTGAACAAGCTAAACTGGGATTAAACGATGGCATAACATTTGGTCAAGAAGGGGAAGGATTTATGAGGCTGAATATCGCCTGTCCACCTGACACAGTTAAAAACGGAATGAAAAGACTCTTAACCGCATTAGGAAAATAATCGAAGAGGTAGTGCCCCATAATAGGTGCACTACCTCTTTTTGTATTATTCTTCTTCTTCATTTGATTGGGTAGGGTCTGTTGGTGACTGTGAATTATTTGACTCTGATAATGAAATGGTACCACAAGCCACTCTTTGTCCCGATTCACCAGCAGGTTGACTAGCACCATCATCCTGTTTCTCATGAATAACTAAAGAGCTACCATCATTTTTTAATAGGGAATTTTTACCTTCTAACAGTGTTGCGCCATTAACGGTTAAATCAACTTCTGCAGTACCATCTGCTCCGACCTCTATATTAGGTAAATCACCTAAATGTGCACCCTTAGGATGCATCAACCCATGCTCTTTTCCTTGTGGATTCAAGTGATTACCAGCTGATTTAAAATCAGGACCTTCACATTTTGGAAACTCATGAACATGAATGCCATGTAAACCTGGTTCTAGCCCCTCTACCGATGCTTTCATCTTTACGCCATCCACTTGCTCAGATAGCGTCGCAGTTCCGATAGAATCACCATCTGCATTGTACATGTCAATTTGAATTGGGGAACGCTCCTGAGCACTACACGAAACGATAAAAAGAAGGTTTGCCAATACAACGAGGATGAATTTTTTCATGATCATCTTCTCCCTTCCACATACTATACCAGTAGTATGTCCAAAAGGTATTATTTAAATGTGGAGCTACTTAGGCGACATATATCTTTCATGCATATAGTTTTTGAATAATTTTAATCATCATAACTGTTCGTCAACAAAAAAATAATCGGACAATTGATTTGGCAAAATCCAACCCTTGTCCGACTCCTAGGAAACGCTTCTATGTCTTTTTTCTCAAAATAAGAAAAACTACCTCAACGACTGCATCCCTATTTTTCACCTTGGTGGTTTAAAGTTCGTATTGGTTTTATTATATTTTGCTTCTGTCTGCTCTGCTTCTTTCTTAGAACTACGTTGGAATAAATACATGGTAACAATAGAACCAATTACGAATAAGCTTAAACTAATCACAGCTGGAATATATTCGGACTTGTCGTCCGGAAAATATAAAAAATCCATCATTCTAATCACTTCCTTCTTGTACAATTATAACAAAAAAAGTTGGAAAACTTGTATAAAAACATACTATTTGGCATGATTATAGCAAGGAGGGTACACCCATGGACAATGCAAAAATTGGTCAAATCGTTAAAGCACATTATAAATCAGGGACATACATCGGAGAGGTGATGGAAGATCGCGGTAAAAACTATCTTGTGAAAGTTCTAGCAGTGGTAAAACACCCGTTGCAAGGTGATATCCACAATTACGGCCAAACAGAGGATGTATTTTTTCATCAAAGAAAAGCTTTAAGCTATCAAGAAAAGATGAATGTATCAAAATCTGCCGTTCATCCCTTTGAAGAGGAAATCCCAAGTTATATTGATTCATTGAAGGAAGCAGTTGAAGTACTTGAAAACAAATTATTAAAACAAGAGTCTAAATTCAATCAACAGGCATTAGCAAACTTAAGCCAATTAAAAGAACAGTACTTTCGATAAACTGTATATCTAACAGATAGTAACACATTTGAGTTCAAATTAATAAATTCTGTCGATGAAGCCCCTAGTTATCAACACATTTGAGTTTAGATTAATAAATTCTGTTGATGAGGGCCCCAATCATCGACAGAATTAAGTTCAGATTAATAAAAAGTGTCGATGAAGCCCCCAATTATCGACAGATTTGAGTTCAGCTTAATGAAAAGTGTCGTTTTTGTTTTTACACATATAAAATATTTGCATTCGGACTCGGTTAAGTGATTTTTCCTTATCCAATGAGTTTGAGCTCCAGGCACAGTCGCACCGTTCCAATCATGTCAGAAAAAATTCACTAGGGCGTATTTTGATCTACTGCGACATTACTAGTAACAAAAATCAAATTGTGAATACAACAGCTTTATGAGCCTGGAACTCTTAAGTTTTTATTTTTAGTCTTTTTCGGATAAAATTTATTGGTGATTTTTGGTGCTTGTTCAAATAACAGCATTCCAATAAAGGCAATAATAATGACATAAATTCCACCAAAGATTTTTAACGTTCCTGTCGCAACACTTGCTATTACGACGGAAAACTCACCTCTAGCACACAAAGACAACCCAGCTCTGAGCGAAACCTTTTTAGAGAGCCCATACCACCTTCCACCAATAATACCAACTAAAACCTTACTAATAAGAGACCATACAATAAGTGAAGCTAATAACACCGGCAAAGGAAGGCCATTCCCAAATTCAATTGTAGTCCCAAAATATACAAAAAAAGTTGGGAGCATTAAATCACGAACCGGTATAACCGTATGTTCCACGCGTTCAATTCTACCTATTTCAGCTAACATCATCCCCGCTAAAAACGCCCCTAACACCTCTGATAGTCCTAAGTATAATGCCAGTCCACCAAATGAAATAGCAACTCCAATTAATAGAGCTATTTTAAAATCCTCGTCAGCAATTTTATCAAGTAAAGTATCTGCATATTTCAAAGTAACTTTTCCAAGAAAAATCGCTACCGCAACGAGAGTAACAATTTTGCCAGCAATAAGTAGCACATCTGTCATTTGAAACGAACCGCTGACATTAATCCCAATGATGATAGCAATTAGAATCGGAGCAATTAAATCCTCAAAAATTAAAATAGCAAGAATATACTCTGTTTCTGTATTAGCCATCCGACTACGATCATCAAGTAACTTAGCAGTAATCGATGAGCTTGTTGCATACGTGATTGAACCGATAACAAAAGAACTAAAAAGATCCAAACCAAACCCAACAGAAATGAGCATCGACATCCCAAGGCATAAAAACACATCTAATAGTCCAGCTGGCCACACCTTTTTGGCAATCGAGCCCAACCTACTTATACTAAATTCTAAACCTAAAATAAAAAACAACAACACAATTCCAATTTCGCTAGCAAAATGTAATAACTTGTTATCACTCAGCCAATCCCCAATCATAACACCAAAGAGGATGTACAAAATAACACTCGGAAAATTAATTTTTAAACTTAAAAAACCTAAATAAAAAATACCGAGCAAGACTAACCCTGTGCCGAGCAAGGTCGGAAATTCACTGAACAAAATAGGATCATTCCTCTCCTTTACATAGCGATTCTAAAGCGGCAATTTGCTCCTTTTTACCAATTGACATTAATACGTCACCAGGAATCAACTTCCTACTGACATCCGGAATGGCTATCATTTCATCACCTTGAACAATTCCAATTACTGTTGCTCCTGTCTTATTTCTGATTTCTGAGTCCTCTAACGATTTATTTGCAAGTGTGGATTTGTCAGTAAGTGTTATATAATCGATAACTATTTGCTTTTTAAACATTTTCAATTGATCTGCATGGACAGGTTGATAGGTGGCCCCTAACAATTGGGCACCTAGTTCTCTTGTTTCATCTGCCGTTAAATCCATAGCAAAATCTGCCTCATCATTATCGGCATCTTCAAAAAAATACAACTCTCGTTTCCCAGTGTGATGGACAATGACAACCAACATACTGTCCTCAGCTGTTTTCAAGGAAATCTTTTGCCCAATCCCCGGTAATTGTGATACGGATACATGCATAACATGCAACACCTCTATTTAGTATAAATTTAATACATTCATGAAAAAATTTTCAAAAAACATAAAAAGCTAGAAAACTTATTAGCTTTCTAGCTTTTTTTATTGTCAGGAAATTATAAAATACGATTGATGTGGGTCATGTAAAGTCAGTGACAACCACTTATCGCTCTATTTACTCACCTAGATGTGCTTTAATTACTTCTTCTATCCCTTGGAGTGCTTGCTCCTCATCTGTTCCCTCAACTGTGACTGTGATTTCAGCACCTTTAGGTACACCTAAAGACATGACACCCATTATTGACTTCAAATTAACCGCTTTCCCATTATAGTGAACCTCAATATGTGATTCATATTGTCCAGCCTTATTAACAAGCAATGTAGCAGGTCGTGCATGAATTCCAGTTTCATCAGTAATAGCGAATTTCTTTTCTCTCATTTTAATAAATCCTCCCTTTTCAAATCCAAACAGTTATGTCGATATCATGTATCGAATAATGGTATATCCAAGATATGTGAAATAACTAACTAATTATAATTATATACGAAATAGTGACAAGGTGAAACAAAAAAGAAAGCACTTTTAAAGAATTTTATCCCTCTTATTATTATAATTTCAACAAAATATATACGCCTTGACAATTTGTATTCATCTCTTGGTTATGATACTTTTAGTTTAAATAAAAACCTATAAGGAGGTTAAAGTGAAGATGAGTGTTCATATTGGCGCAAAAAAAGGCGATGTTGCTGACAAAATATTATTACCGGGAGATCCACTAAGAGCTAAATATATTGCAGAAACGTTTCTCGAAAATGTATTTTGTTATAATGAAGTTCGAGGAATGTATGGTTACACAGGTACATATAAAGGAGAAAAGATTTCTGTTCAAGGGACTGGGATGGGTATACCTTCCGTTTCTATCTATGTTAATGAATTGATCCAAAGTTACGATGTTCAAAAACTTATACGTGTCGGTACATGTGGTGCACTGCAACAAGATGTAAAGGTTAGAGATGTAATTTTAGCATCTACATCAACCACAGATTCACAAATGAATCGAATGGTTTTTGGTGGCATTGATTATGCGCCACCGGCAGATTTTAACCTATTAAAAACAGCCTATGACACCGGGGTTGAAAAGGGGTTAAATTTAAAAGTTGGGAATGTATTTACTAGCGATAGCTTTTATCGTGACAACGGTAAAGAATTATTTGAACTGCTAGCCCGGTACAACGTGTTAGCAGTCGAAATGGAAACAACAGCTCTTTACACATTAGCAGCGAAATATAATAGACGAGCATTATCTGTCTTGACTGTTTCAGACCACGTACTTACTGGTGAAGAAACAAGTGCCGAAGAAAGACAAACAACATTTAATGACATGATTGAAGTCGCCCTAGAAACTTCGATTAAATAAGAAAAGCGCAAGCGCCTTGCTTGGATGTTTTTATCTTTTAAGAAAAACAAGGAATTAAGATGCGGAATAGACCTCTCTGTATTTTCTTAAACTTTTTTATAAAGAGCTCTTCTCGTTTCAGGTAAAAAACTGTTTGTTCATACAAACAGTTTTTTTGTTTTCCCGAACAACAAGGATGCACCTATCCTTTTGCTTTTCATATGTTAAAGAAGAAAGGAGTGTAACAAATGTATCAACAACATAATCATTTCCCCTACTATTCTCTAAACCGGGCTCCGAGCTTTCCCGAAGTAGACACCAGTTTATTTCAGCAGTCTGCAAGTAAATCACATACATTAATTAGTCAAGCAAATAAAATTGTTGAGAAAATAACTAGCTCTAACTCATTCGCCTTTTCCGTTATGGATGCAGCACAAAAATCGGAAACAAATAAAGTCAAACAACTACTCAAAGAAATAGGAATTGACCAGACTGTTGATGTTATCTATAATCCAGATGGAATTAAAATCACCATACAAACGAATGAACAAAATCAAGCGAAGGTATCACTATCTCTGCGGTGGAGGTAAGTTTACTAATTTATAGCAATTTTTTGCCTATTCCTTTCTCAACTATGATATAATTCAATAAAATTTGTCTTCACATCAATTGTGCAAGAAACTTGTTGTCAGAAAGGATGTATTTGGTTTGGGTTTATTTTCTAATTTTCCACTTTGGGCTGCACTAATTGGTATCCTATTTGCCCAGTTAGTTAAAATTCCTATCGCGTTTATTGCCACAAAAGAGTTTAAACCTGGACTAGCCTTTAGTACAGGTGGGATGCCTAGTAGTCATTCTGCAGCGGTAGCCGCAGTTACCACAGGTATCGGAATAGAACATGGTGTTTCATCCGGTATATTTGCTGTTTCTGCAATTTTTAGTATCATTATTATGTTTGATGCATCAGGTGTTAGAAGACAGGCTGGAGAACAAGCTGTTCTATTAAACATGTTAGTAAAAGATTTTCATTACTTTATTGAAGAAGCAAAGGTTTGGTCAAAAAAAGGAGAATATCAAAAACGTAAGGAGTTAAAGGAGTTACTTGGTCATGAACCAATTGAAGTCTTTTTTGGTGGTTTAACAGGTGTGCTGATCGCCTTTTTAATTTTTCCATTATTTAATTAAATGAGTTTTTCCGATCAAAAATCTAAAGACCAATAGGCTAGGCGATTTGAGTAGACAGTAACTATTTCCGAAAATTTAACCCTAAGAAAAGCGCCCGGAGCTAGACAGCTTTTGGATTTTTTTATACTTTCATTTCATTTTAAAAAAACCATCGATTCGTTTTTAACAACGAGTGATGGTTTTTTGATTATTATTTATATTGTTCTCTGAACACTTGAAGTGCCTCTGTTTCATTTAAATCAGTAAGTACCTCTTCCGTCAGCTTACCGTTTCCTTTTTTAATAACATATACCTCTAATTGCTTTTTGCCCCATTCTTGATAAACATCTTCTACAGTCGGGAAATATAAATCGATTTTACGCCCATTTATCGCAGAACCTTTATCAGCTACAACACCGTAACCATAGCCCGGTATAAACAAAATCGTACCAAGCGGAAAGACATCTAAATCGGCAGCAATCGTAGAATATAAATCCCTTTTCACCTTAACACCCGAATAGGTAATCCCATATTCAGGGTGATCAGTTGTCTTTCCAGTTGATTCTATCCCTGCTGTATAACCTGTTGCCGTAACCATTTCCTTTGGGTATTGTTCGAAATCGACAACTTCCTCGATTGTTTCAGGTTTATCAACTTTTCGGCTAGCGATATAGGTTGCTTTGGCTTCTTCAGGATATAAAGCCTTTTTGAACGATTTAACCTGCTTTAATGGTAAGTCATTATTAGAAAATACAAGTTGACTTTCTTTCCCAAAATAACTATTTTTTACATCTACTGCCGAAACATTAGAAACTGATGTTACTGTCGTATATAACGCTCCAAGAAACAATAGGGTAATAAAAAATCTTCGCAAAACTGAATAAGTTCTCATAATAAATGACAACACCTCTCTGGGTGTCATCTTGTCCATTATGTAGCGAAATTATACATGGTTAAAACATTCTATATCCGTTTTTCCTTAACATACGAATAACAAAGCCTGAAGTAAGTGTCCCGATAAAACCAAACAGAAGGATAAAGACATCCATTGTAGTCAAAATGAAAAATTTATTCCATACTGAACTAATCGAAGTTATAGGATCACTAAAATAGTTGGATACAGGAAAATCGTCGACAATTAATAGCACGATAATTGGATAAACAAAGGACATAATCCATGTTTTCCTTAACAACATATTAAGTATAAAAGATATGCCAAAAAACAGAACGAAAAACAATACGATTGATACAATAAACTGCAGCATCTACTTTCTCCCTTTTAAATGTCTTCTAAATCATACTCCATTCTAGTATGAGGATAAAAAAAGCGCAAGTGTTCTAACGAAAAGGAACATAACAAAAAGCAAAGAGATGTTGCATCTTTGCTTTTTGTTCACCTAAAAGATCAGAGTGTCTTAGTCTCTTTTCTTTTAAACTTTAGAAAATGTCGAATTTGCCTTTTTTAAGGACGAGTCCAATTCCACCAATTTTATATAGGGCACGATTGTCAATCACTTTTTTCATAAAGGCTGCTGTCCAACCGAAAATTTTCTTATCACCGAGAATGACTCCAATTGCGTCCCCATGCCCCAAAGAAGCAACTGTACCCATATTATTAAATGCAAATTCATGGATTTCACCGCCACCACTAATTAGGGTAGACAAATTATGCGCACAAACATCTGCTTCCTGCATAGCAATTTGAGCAGTTGGTGGATAAGGTCTTTCTGTTTCCTTATTCCAAATTAGTGCACAATCACCCACAACGAACACATTGTCATGGGAAGGCGCTCGTAAATCTGGCTTAACTTCTACTTTTCCACGGTTATGTTCAAGGCCTGATTTTTCAACAAGACTATTTGCTCGAACACCAGCAGCCCAAATCGTTGTTAGAGTAGGAATTTCTTCTTTTTCCCCGTCTTTTTCTATTACAATTCCCTCAGGTGTACATTCTTTTAACATTGCACCAACCTTGAATTCTACCCCTCTAGCCTCCAACGAATTTAAAGCATACTCAACTAATTGTGGATCAAAACCAGGCAATATCGTTGGTGCTGCTTCAACGCAAATAATGCGAACCAACTTTGGATCGATGTCATATTCCTTGCAAAGCTCTGGAACTCGGTTTGCTAATTCACCCAAAAACTCGATACCGGTAAATCCAGCACCACCGACGACAATATTTAATCGTTCTTGTTTCTTTTCTTGTTCATTGTTATACAGGGCAAAATTATATTCGATATGCTGCCTAATCAATCGTGATTGATTAATATTTCCTATGGTAAAGGCATTTTCAAGCAAACCGGGAATACCAAAGGTTGCTGCTTCAAATCCTAATGCAACTACTAAGTAATCGTAATATAACTCGCCGTTCTCTAAAATCACCTTATTATCGTCCGGTTTAATTTCTGTCACCGTATCTTGGATAAAGTTTACTTTTCCGGTATCTATTACATCTTTTATTCTGAACCTGCTTCTGTCATGGTGCAATGTCCCCGCTGCATTTTCATGCAACCATGTAGATTCGTAATGGTAATCATTTTTATTTACCAATGTAATGTGTGCATCATTTACGCCTAGTCTTTTCTGCAGTTTCACCGTTGTAGTGAGTCCACCATAACCAGCACCAAGAATTACTATTTTTGGTTTATTCATTTTTATCACTTCCAATTAGTTTTATAATTTATAAGCCTTAAATTTGATAACTTAAAATAAGAGCATAAAAACTTCGTGATGTTTTTCACGTAAAACAATAGACTTAACTCGTGTAATGATATTTGACCTACATGACATATCTTAGATGTTTTTTTGACAATTTTCAACCCTTTTCGGTGTTTTGTAAATATTCTAAATATTAGATGAATTGTTATATTAAAACTGTTAGTTTCAACTATTAGGAAAAGTTATGATAAAATAGGAACGTTGTTAGATGATAAAGGCTTTACGTTTTGTCTAACAATAAGGAGTTATTACTAAACATTTTATATTAAATATAGAATCTAAATATAGGGGGAATTATTATGTCAGATCAGATATACGATATTACCATTATAGGCGCTGGTCCAGTTGGCTTGTTCACTGCATTTTATGGTGGATTAAGGGACGCTAGTGTCAAAATAATCGAAAGCTTGCCACAAATTGGCGGTCAATTAAGTGCCCTATATCCAGAAAAATACATTTATGATATTGCTGGATTCCCAAAAATTCGTGCCCAGGAGCTCGTCGATAACCTTAAAGAACAATCAGATATGTTTAAACCAACTATCGTTTTAAATGAGTCTGTAGAATCCATTGAGCGTATCGATGAGTCAACCTTAAAATTAACTACGAATGGTACAACCCATTTGACGAAGGCGGTTATCATTACTGCTGGTAATGGTGCATTTGAACCTAGGAAATTAGCAGTTGAAGGCGCTTCAACCTTTGAAGACAAGAACCTTCACTATTTTGTTTCAGATATGAATCAATTCAAAGATAAAAAAGTTGTCTTATTTGGTGGTGGAGATTCAGCAGTAGACTGGGCAATGATGCTTGAACCGATTGCTAAAGAAGTTACACTTGTTCACCGTCGGGACAAATTTAGAGCTCACGAACACAGTGTTAACAATTTGATGAATTCAACTGTAAATATTATGACTCCTTTTGTACCAGAAGAATTAATTGGCTCTGGTAAAATTGACCAAGTAAAATTAAAAGAAGTAAAAGGAGAAAGAGAAGTCGTGGTTGACGCGGATGCTGTATTAGTAAACTACGGATTTATTTCTTCTTTAGGACCGATCAAAAATTGGGGATTAGAAATTGAAAAAAATAGCATTGTTGTCAATTCTAAAATGGAGACTAACATTCCAGGCATTTATGCTGCTGGTGATATATGTACGTATCCAGGTAAAGTAAACCTGATTGCTTCTGGATTTGGCGAAGGACCAACAGCAATTAATAATGCCAAAGCATTTATTGACCCAGCAGCAAGAGTACAACCAAAACATTCAACAAGCATGTTTGAATAAGAAAAGCGAAAGCGCCTTGGTCACCCCTGAAAAGCGTAAGACAAGCCTCGTAATGGCGGTCTTTGCCATGTAGAGGATTGACTTACGACTCGAGGGGGTAGGCGCTGTAGCTAGACAAATAAGAAAAGCGAAAGCGCCTTGGTCACCCCTGAAAAGCGTAAGACAAGCCTCGTAATGGCGGTCTTTGCCATGTAGAGGATTGACTTACGACTCGAGGGGGTAGGCGCTGTAGCTAGACAAATAA
>NZ_JAMQKC010000024.1 GCF_028416595.1 Aquibacillus salsiterrae
CCTGCATTCACTTGAATGTCTGTACCAGGATTTTGGTTCATGAATTCTTCCGCTGCAGCTGCAACTAATGGTTGCATCGCACTTGAACCAGAAATGATGACAGAGCCAGTCAATTCTTCTGTTTCCGTGCTATTTGAATCGTTCGTTCCATTAGTATCTTCCTCAGATGCGTTTCCACCATCTCCTGAACCACACGCAGCAAGCAATCCAATCAATAATATAAGTAAAACGGCAAGTAATGAAATCTTTCCATTTTTAATCATTTGTTATCCCCCTATTATCTACTATTTATATTTGCTTGCTTAACCAAGCTTCTATTTTAGAATACTTGAGAAAGTTTAAGTTAGTGTTAACTACTTGTTAATTGTTTGTAAATGTTAGTAAAGTAGTACAAGTCCCATCACCAAGTCTATTACAAACGAAAAGGAAGAAACGTAGTGAACGTTTCTTCCTTAGTAGCCTCCTATTACTAGGATAGGGATGGGGGTAAGCAAAACTTCTATCGGAATAAATCTAACAATTTTTGTCCTGTTTCGTGATTATCCTGTAGTCCTGCAAATTTATTTGCTTGCGGGCCATAAGCATAGACGTTAACATCTACACCAGTATGGCCACCAGTAGTCCAGCCAGTACCAGAGCGAATATCAAAGATTTTTTCAATCGCACTGTCAATAGTAGATACTCCTCCAGCTGCTGCAGCATCTTTCACCGATTGAATTTCTTCATTAGATAATTCCAAATCTATATAATCAGATAAAACTTCTTCCACATCTGAACCATTTGCGATTTGAGAAGCCATGTAGTCTGGTGTGCGCTTAGCTGCTCTTAGTGGTGCCGGATCCCACTTATATTCACCGTCACGTCCCATTGTTAAGCCACCTGTTGAATGGTCAGCAGTAGTAACAACGAGTGTATGTTTGTCCTTTTTCGCAAACTCAATTGCACGTTCATATGCCTTTTCAAAATCTTCCATCTCGCTCATTGCTGCAACAACATCATTGTCGTGTCCAGCCCAGTCAATTTGGCTACCTTCAACCATCAAGAAAAATCCATCTTTGTCATTACTTAATCGCTCTATTGCAGCATCTGTCATTTCAGCAAGAGAAGGTACATCGTCTTCTCGGTCAATAGCCTTGTCCATACCTTTTGCTGCGAACAATCCTAATACTTGATCATTTTCGTTATTTAAAAGTTCTTCCGTTGTTGTTACATAACTATAACCGTCAGTTTGGAACTCTTCTGCAAGGTTACGGTCTTTACGTTCAAAGTAAGCAGTACCACCACCGAGCATCACATCTATTTTGTGCTCCCCGTTAATTAGCTCATCATAGTAATCATCTGCAATACTATTATAGTTTTTGCGTGACTCATCATGAGCTCCAAACGATGCCGGTGTTGCATGATTGATTTGGGATGTTGCAACAATACCAGTCGCTTTACCTTGTTCTTTAGCTAATTCTAATACAGTTTTGGTGTTGTTTTTTTCGATATCAACTGCTATTGCACCATTATATGTTTTCACCCCTGTAGCCATCGACGTAGCAGCAGCAGCTGAATCAGTGACACTTTGATCCTCATCCCAAGAATATGTTTCTTGTGCGCCTACTAAATCTTGATCAAAAGCAGTCTTTTCCATATAAGGTGTTGATTTATCATCTTTAAATGACCGGTAAGCCGTGTTATATGCTGGACCCATGCCATCTCCAATTAAGAAGATAACATTTTTAATTTTAGCCTCATTTGTTGTGTCAACCTTTGCTTCAACAAATGGATTTCCGATTGTAGCAAGTCCTCCCAATACAAGTGAAGTAACCATTGCTGCTGATAAAACTTTCTTACTTGTTTTTTTGTGAACCAAGATAAATTCCTCCCACACATTTTTTTGTAGTGATCAAAAGGATGGATAAAAAGACGGAATGCATTTATCAGCAAAACTTTTAAGAAAATAAATACAGTCTTAAAGGCAAGCAGCGTACATGCGATTTGTCATTGTTATCAACCTTTCCATTCAGCCTACAAATACACTTTACCAATTAACTATTAATCTACCATTAAGCTATTGTAAGGATTTCGTAAAGAAGCATTCTTATACTAACACCTAGTGAGCAATTTTATGCCGGATAGTCTTGCGACTTCAACTGTCTTGAAAAATGTAAGAAAAGCGCTGAATTTGAACAAATTCTGGGTTTTTTATTTAATAAAAATGTCCACGGATAATACCAGGTACCAAATTCAACCGATCTTGACCTGTAACTTATATCCTGTTTTCTTTTCAATAGCGGAATTTACTTCAGCAATCTCATCCGCTGTTGGTTGATTCGTAATTTTAACAGCCACTTCTTTTCGCTCGATATGAATCGATGGATTTCCTTTTAACCCCCACGATACTGGCGTTAGTTCCTTGGTACTTAAAATGATTTCGTTTTGCTTTGGCTGTGTTGCAAATTGAACTGCCATGCCAATACGATTGCTTAGCTCCCGCAGCATTTCTGTATAACGCGCTGCAACTTCAGGTGATATGAAATGCAATTCCATTAGTGGAGCCCCATTCTCTTGTTTCATACTAGTCTTGTAGATGGTGACGTTGTATGCTTGCGCCAATTGCTTGGCTAGAGAGATCGCTTGATTATTTTCCATCGGTTTTATATCTGAAGTTGGTTGATAAAATTCGCTATCGTGGTGATTAGGAATAGTATTCTCCTTATCTTCTGCAAATTGTAACGTAAACCCTGTTACTTCCTTAAAACGGTCAGAGATAGCAGTAACATTTTCCGGCTTTTTATTTTTGGCAACAACAAGTTGCTCATTAATATGAACTGATGGCATCTCGGTATTTTCTCCAAGTAAGGTGGACAGCAGTGGTTGAAATGCCTCATGTCTTACCGACTCAGAGAATTCAACATCCCACCCAGTCTGTTGCTTAATTTCGTTCGCAATTCGCTCGCGTTCTTCATTGGCTACCCCTTTTGGAAAGTCAAACGAAAGAGATAGATAATCATCTTTGACACCACACCTCTGGAAGCGTGGATGACCATCCATATAAGAACGAACAAAGTCCATCGCATGATTTGGATTCATCTTGATAGCCTGTATTGCCAAGTCTAAATTGGTTAGTTTAAAGCGGAAATCGGCATCTATCTTATAGCCAACCGTACCCTCTAAATCGGTATGACGATTTTTCTCAGGCAGTGTTTGTAGGGCTAACGCCACAGCAAATTGTTGTCTGGAATCCTTCATGTTCAATGCATGAAAAATTTCCTGTAGGGAGACTGCGTATTCAGGAATAACATCCCAGTCGATTCCCTCTACATATGGGCGACTAAAGGACAGTAAATCTTCTGACACCTCTTTAAATTCCTCCATCGACAACCCCCACGGACCAATAGTTTCTACGACATGATCCGCTTCCACTCTCACTAATTTTCCTTTCCCTGTATCACAAAAAAAGGTCGCTGTCTTTGGGTGTACATTTTGACAAATTCCAAACTTTAAGGTTTCTGCTCCGTCCTTTTTATAAAGCAGCACAGAACCAATTTTCTGCCGTAGCAGCTCTTGCTGACGGTTAACCTGATACCTTTTCCCGACAATTCCTTTCCCTTCCTTCCGTTTTTCAAAAGGATACGTTTCCCCGTTTTCAACCAATAGTGGATGAAACCTTGGATGGATTTTATCCGCCAAAGACAAGCGTGCGTCATCATCCCCATGAACAAGTAAGGTATAGGTAGGCTCGATTGTTTCGATAAAGCGTGTCATTTCACTTGCATCCGCATGCGCAGAAAGGCCAATTTTTTCAACCTGACAATTAACCTGGTGGGATGTACCATCAATGTCAAGTGTATTTTCTGTTCCATCAGCTAGAGCAAGTAGCTTTTTGCCGGGACTCTCTTCGTCCTGATACCCGGTTAAAAGAATCGTATTCTTCTGATCGGCTACCAGGTATTTTGCATACCAAGCACTCGCTCCACCAGTTAACATTCCAGACGATGCTACAATACAGGCTGGCTTACCATTTACAACGTCTTTGCGCTGTTGTGGGCTAACCGCAATACAACGTCCTTCTGTTAAAAATGCATCCCCATTTGCCCGAACACGGTGGGCAACAGGCCCTTTTAAATAATGGGGATAGCTTTTATAAACTCGACTAACCGGGGTTACTAGCCCGTCTACATATATCGGGAAAGAAGGAATCAACCCTTTTTCCATATAGTCCTGGAGGATTAACAATACTTCTTGTGCTCGTCCGAGTGCAAAAGCAGGAACAAGGGCAAATCCTCCATTTTCAATCGTTTCGGCAACCCTATTTGCTAACCGTTTCTCCTCAGTATTCCGATCCGAATGCATTCGGTTTCCATAAGTAGACTCCATAATCACCACATCCGCATGCAAACCTTTTACAACCTTCGCACCAGGAATCGTTCGTCCGCTACTAAAAGAAAGATCACCTGTAACAAGGAGACTTTCACCATCTACTTCCATCTGATACATCACTGCGCCCATAATATGTCCTGCACGATGAGCGGTAATCTGCATATTGCCCACTTTTAGATTACCATTAGCCGGAAGGAGTCGAATATGTTGTAAAAACGCGTTCATTTGCTCCTCGGTGTATGGCATTAAGGATTCCGTAACACGTGATTGATCGGTCAAAATTTTATAGGAATCTTTCATCATAATCTGCATTAAATCAGCTGTTGGCGGTGTAGCATAGACAGGAACTTTCGGATACATGGTATGTAAAATAGGTAAAGCACCGATATGGTCTGCATGTGCATGTGTCACAAGAATGGCTTCAGGTTGACTCAGTTCCTCAAGCATCCCAAACATCGGAAGAACATTTTCCCCATGCATCCGCATTCCCGCATCAATCACTATACTGGTTTCTTCCATTTGAATATGAAGACATGAAGCCCCAATTTCATTACCGCCACCAAGAATAGTAACTTTCATTCTAACACTTCCTTTTCCATCTATGATTAGGAGATTTGATTTCGTTACAATCTACATTTATCTTTGATATGTTTACAATAACATATGGAAATACTAGTTTGTCTATCAACCATATTTTATTGCACAAAGACATAACACCGCAAGTAGTTGGTAATGAAAGTTTGCAGTATCGGCTGATAATGAAATCAGGCTGACACTAATAACATAGGGAGTGGACATCGGGGTATGTAAGAAACTGCAATATTTTTGGTGCGTAATCGGACATTGAGTACGTGATTTTATAAAAATTTTAGCAAAATGGCTAGCTTTTTGTGAAAAGTAACTAGTTATCTGCAAATATTAAGAAAATCGAAGGGGTAGGCGCAGAAGCTGGACGTGGCTGCGGCTGGATATAATCCATGCTTGGATTTTTTTATATTTTCTTATCTAGCCAAAAAACGACTCTTCTTTCAAAAATCGAAATGAAGAGTCGTTTTAAAATTGTTAGATTTGGGTTCATGCTGTCGTCTTCGTTACTCTGGTTTATTTTCAACAGTTGGATCTGGTGTGAAAACAGGCTCAAATCCTTTGTACTTAACAAGCGTCACCATTCCTGCCGCCGCATGGTGAAGGTCGTGACAATGGAACATCCAATCACCAGGATTATCAGCTAAAAAGGCAATTTCATATTCTTCCCCCGGTTTTACATTGATGGTATCTTTAAAGACAGGGGCTCCCATTAAAGGCTCACCATTCTTGCTTATGACTTGAAAAAATACACCATGTAAATGCATTGGGTGTACTGCAGTTTCCGAGCTATTTACTAAAGTAACCTTTACTCTGTCACCCTGTTCCACTTCTAGTGTATCTGTATCTGGAAATACTTTATCATTTATTGTGTATTCTGTTTGCCCATCAACGGTACGATTGTTCAAATCTAAACGATATTCCACATCATATTGGTCATCAATCGAAAACGGATTTTCTGCTATTTCTCCATATGAAGTAAAATCAAACACCGGGAATTCATCTAATTGATTCGATGTGTCCGTGGACTCTCCGGTAAATCCTGTGGTGCGAATTTTGGTTTTCATGTCACTGCTCTGTTCCATGTTACCATGACATTCTATAAACCATTCGCCCTCTTCTTGGACAGTGAATTCTACATCATACCGTTCACCTGGTGCTACCTCAATGAGTGTCTCTGTGACTGTTGCCGGATTATTTATCGGTTGTCCATCAGTTGCAACAATTTGGAACTCCTGACCATGAATATCCATTTTATGTGCCATATTTCCCGCATTAACAAATCTGAGTCGCACTCGGTCACCCTTTTCCACTTCCATCTCAGGTATGCTTTCCCCGCTTTTTCCATTAATGAGGAATGTATCATACATTTCAGCCATATTCTCTTCACCACTCATATCCATGCTTTCGATGCTACTATCCACTTCTTCTCCCATGTCCATGCCTTCCATGCTACTATCCGCTTCTTCTTCTCCAACTTGCCATTCATCTAAAACAAGCGTAAAGTCCTTATCATAGCTAGGACTTTCATCTTCAACAATAATAGTTCCGTATAACCCTTTATCTAATTGATTTGAACCATCTTGATGAGAGTGGTACCAATATGTTCCTGGTACATCTGCTTCAAATTTATATTCAAATGATTCCCCTGGTTTCACAGCATTTTGCGTAACACCGGGAATGCCATCCATATTATTCGGCACTGGTAGACCATGCCAATGAATCGTTACTGGATCAGGCAATTCATTTTCTAACGTGACATCGATGGTTTCACCAACTGTCGCTCGAATTTGTGGACCTGGTACAATACCGTCATATGCCCATGTATCAACTTCACTCTCCATAGTGATACTTTGAGACGACTGCTTTGCCGTTATCGTAATCGGACCCTCGGACACGTCATATATCTTGCTAGTAGAATCAGCCTCGGTCACAGTTGGCAGTTTTTCTTCATATTGTGATGTAACTGACTCCTCACCTTGGGCACAGGCACTTAATATAAATACCGATACTCCTAAAAATGATAACCATTTAAATGATTTTCCCAACTCCCATTTCCCCTTTTCCCACATGTGTATTGAACCAGCTATTTCTCTAATAAAACAGGCGATGCTGATAACTTTCATATTATAGGAGAAGTGTGGAGAAAGTCAAAGAAAAGTGCAGAGTGGATTGGCGCTCGGAGCTAGACAGCTCTTGGATTTTTTTATTTTTGTATAAAAACAAATTTATTGTAGATGGTGGCTACAATAAGCGTAGCCACGGTTGTTTCTTATCTTGCAAAAAAATCAGACGAGAGATATATCTACCTCTCGCCTGTTCGCGACAAATTTCCATTATCATTTCCTGGTTTTTTTCTTAGATAAATAACGAAACAACCCAGTATAATACTGCAACCCAAACAAGGATGATAATAGAACCTGCTATCCAATTTTTCTTTTTCTCTTTTGGTGAATTTCTAACAAGGTCCCTGCATTCTTCAAGTACATCAGTTGGAATTAATTTTATAATAAACGTAATTGCGATAGGTATAAGAATTACATCATCAAGATAGCCTAAAATTGGTATAAAATCAGGTATAAGGTCAATTGGACTAAACGCGTAAGCAACTATAATAATGGAAAGTAACTTAACGAATAAAGGCGTTTTTGGATGTTTATATGCCTCAACTAACACAAATATATCTTGTTTTACTTTTCTTGCCTTGGATTTTAAACTAGTTAAGGCTTTCTCCATTTAGCTAGTCCTCCATTTACGATATTATCCCACTTAACAAAAGTGTAACTTATGTTTTACATTAATGCAACATGTGTTACACTTTTCACACTAAAGAATTTGGAGTTGAGCTATGTGAATTGTAATGGTTGGCTGATTTTCGCATATAAACTACCTTCTGACCCTTCTTCTGCTCGAGTAAAAGTATGGCGAAACCTCAAAACGATTGGGGTACATTATATCCAACAATCGGTATGCATTTGCCCAAATACGGAAGATACTGCAAAAAAAATATTAAAATTAAAATTATTTATTGCAGAAAATGAGGGAGAATCTTCCTTATTAGAAGTAGAAAAATTCACAGGCAAATCAGAGGAAGAAATAGTATCTGCCTTTAATCAAGAAAGAAAATTGGAATACAGTGAATTTATCGAAGAATGTAAAAAGTTCCAAGATGAAATAATTAAAGAGACGAATCAAAGAAATTTTACCTTTCGAGAAATTGAAGAAAATGAAGTTGAGTTACGAAGATTAAAGAATTGGCTCGTTAAAATTAAGAAAAGAGACTTCTTTCAGTGTGGTGCACAAGTTGAGGCGAAGCAAAACTTTGAAAACTGTATGACCATGTTCGAGAAATTCACTGAAGAAGTTTATAAACGGGAAGGAATATAATGGATAAGAAAAGCGCAAGGCGCCCTGGAAGACTAAGGCAGGCTACGAAGTGGAGCACAATTGACTACCGGTTGACCGTTGGTGTATGAAATAAGGCACTATAAAAAGACAACCGTCTATCTATAGTGCCTAGCATTAATTCATGGCACTAACTAAAGAGCTACTTGTCTTTACTCCTAGTGTTTACACTCTTAACGACTAGCAGGTCGTTGTTTTGCTTTATCTGATTCGCTAGCATTTTTGTTTGCTGCTTCTCGGTCCTGCGCCATTTCCTCCACGGTTTTTACTTTTAACCGTGCTGCACCACGATAATCTTTTGTTGGTAATAAATCTCCTTGTTCCAAGCGTTCTTTTGCTTCATGAATTGCGACGGAATACTGTGGTAACCATTCCGCTTGCTCCACTAATAATTCATCAACCATTTGCCAAATCTCTTTCGGATTACAAACAGCACCAACTAGTGGGTCCATCATCATCGCTTGGCGGAGCAATTGATCATCACCGTGCACAGCCGCTTCTACAGCTAACCGTTGCACAGAAATACTAACGTTGCATACAGCTGCACATCCGATTGGCAACTCACCAACATGTGGCATGCTAATCCCATTTCGATCGACATATCCAGGTGCTTCAATAATTGCATCATCAGGGAGATTTGAAATGACACCATTATTGACAACATTAAAATGACCTCGATACACACGCCCAGTTTCTAGGCCCTCTACAATGTAAGAGCCGTGTTCCTCACCACGATTCTCAAGCTTATATGCCAATGGCGGCTCTTTTAACCAGTTTGGAAAATCCGTCTCAAACCAGTTTCTTCCTTCCGTACAAACCCGTAAGTAACCGCCAGTCTCCCCATTGATCCAAGAACCTAAGTCAATCCATTCCTTGATTTCTTCTGGGCGCTTTCGGTACCAAGGTACATATTCACTCAAGTGTCCATTTGATTCGGTGCTGTAATATCCGAATCGGCGAAGCATATCGATTCTAACTTTCTCTGTTTTACTATACTCTGGATGATTTTCGAATGCTTTTAATAGACGTCCGGTCATATCCTCACCATTGTGCCCAACCTTTATATACCATGTCTGATGGTTAATCCCGGCACAAATTATATCAATTTCCTCTTTTTCTTTTCCAAGTACGTTAGCAATTTGCCGATGTCCACCTTGTACCCCATGACAAAGTCCAATCGTGTTAACCCCACCATACTTTTTACACGCCCACGTCAACATTGCCATTGGATTGGCATAGTTTAATAGAAGGCAATCTTTTTCAGCAACTTCTCGAATATCCTTACAAATATCAAGCATCACAGCAATACCACGCTGCCCATACATGATGCCCCCTGCACTCAGAGTATCACCAACGCATTGATCTACTCCATATTTCAAAGGAATTTCAATATCCTTTTCAAACGCCTCTAATCCACCAATACGAACGACATTAAAAATATATCTTGCACCCTTTAATGCTTCTCGACGGTCAACGGTTGATTGAATCGTAATTGACAACCCGTTCCAATCAATATCACGTTGACAGAGCTGCGTCACCATATCTAAGTTCTTTTGATTTATGTCGGTAAACGCAACTTCAACGTCGTTAAACTCTGGAACAGCCAGTAAATCTCTCAAAAGCCCCCTCGTAAACCCGATACTCCCTGCACCTATAAACGCAATTTTAAATGACACAATACCCCTCCCAATATACTATCCTTTTGAAAATTGTAAGCGCTTAATTTACGATTGTCAATTTAACAAGATTTTGTTACGCGCCGATTTGATAAAATTCCTTGTCTTTATCCTTTCTCTCGTCACATAAATATCTAACTATTAGAATTAAAAAAACAGATTTTAAGTAACGTTTACAGGTGGTAGACACTGTTAACATTCCTGTTGTTGCAGCTGGAGGGATTATGGATGGAAGAGGATTAATGACTTGTATTTGCCTAGGAGCCAAGGGTGTACAAATGGGGACAGCTTTCGTCACATGTACAGAAAGTGGTGCAAATAGACTACATAAAGAAGCGATTCTAAATGCTGATGAAGACCAGACTATTTTAACACGATCATTTTCAGGTAAATGGGCAAGAGCAATTAAAAACAAATTTGTTATCGACATGCAGGAATATGAAACACTTTTACCAGACTTTCCTATTCAAAATACGTTAACTAAAGATATTAGAAAATCTTCTGCGTTACAAAATAACCAGGATTTCATGTCTCTATGGTCTGGCCAAAGCCCAAGGTTAGCCAGAAGCCAGACGGTTGAATCATTGATGAAAAGTATTATTGCTGAAGCTACAAAAATAAAATTAGATATATAATAGTTGCCAGAAAAATCGGTGTTAGGCACTAGTGACAACCACTAAGAAGAAACAGAAGTATAATGGTACTAAAGGATCGTTCCAAACCGAAACAAACTTATCCCCCCCATAAACTTATCTATCAATATTTATTCTAGAGGGGATTAAATATGATTAATCTCGCAATAAGCTCATCTTTTTGATCCATGCATTTTCCCTAACATTTTAGACGATTATTCTATTTATTCTTTGAGAAAAACGGGTGTATAGCACCAGGGCACCAGCATATCTTTTTAACAAGCTAATAGATATCTTTAATTAGACGTATAATTATTCTTGGAATAAAAAGTAGAACTCTCACTATGATTTCAAACAAAATAGAATCACGTATTTCAATAAAAATCCCTCTGATAATTCTGCCTTTTTTCACCAAGCAACCCCTCGCACACTCCAATTTCCACTTCTTATATAAAACCTAGTTCACTTTATATCTACTTATTACCAGAATATAAAAATTGTTATAAACCAAATAATTGCAAGATCAAAGTCCACTATATATTTCCACTTATCATCTTTTTTTAAATAACTTTCTAGACCATCTATGAGGGAAGTAAATCCTCCAAAAATAAATGCCAATCTTAAAAAACCGAAATCTAATCCATTGATAATACTTATTACAAAGATGATACCGAAAGAAATCATTACTATCATTCTTATTGCTTTAAATAATTTGGTGCTTTCTCTTTTCTCAAAAAACAACCCGATTACATCCACCACCTGAAAAAGATACTTTTTGACACCAAAACTTTTATAAATTTAATTCTCCTATCTTAGTTATATACTACAATACAATGATTTCAACTTCATCATCAATAAAATATTAATAAGTTTTTAAAGCCTTATCGCTTTATTAATACAGATAAGTCACCCTCAAAAACTTTTTCTTCTTGATCATTAAAAGTTGATAATAATACAGTAACGATACCTGAATCACTTTTTGTTGTTTTTTTATCAATAACCTCAACAGAAAGATGGAGCTCATCTCCAGGGTAAACTGGCTTGGTAAATTTAACATTATTCATTTGTGTTCCAGCAATTACATCGTCACCATACCAGCCTTCTTCAACCCACAGTTTAAATGAAATGGCAAGTGTATGTATGCCAGAAGCAATGATCCCATTAAACCTTCCCTTATTAGCCTTTTCCTCATCCACATGCAAATACTGTGGATCAAATTCACCGGCAAACCTCATAATATTCTCTTTTGTTAATTGAAACGATTTAGTTTGATACACCTGTCCAATTGTAAACTGATCAAATTTCATCAAGACACCTCTGTTTTAGTTGTACTAATTTTTTTTGTACCACTATTTTAATTGATACGTTCGACAGACACCAGATTCTTGTCTATACTGTTTAATCCATACAAAAAATCCCCCTTAAGAAAAGGAGGACCTGTAATCTTATCTTAATGTTTTCATTGCCTTACTCCATGCAATTACTTGATCTAGCATAGTATTAACAGAGTCTACATGGAAATCAGCAGGTTTAAAGACGCTAAAATTTTCAAAATCAGTAAACAAGGAAATAGATACCTGGGCACGAACGTCAGCTACTTGTAGTTCCCCCATAATAAGTCGCAAGTTTTCTACAGCTCTTGTGCCACCAACACTACCGATCCCAACAAAACCAGCTGCCTTATTGTTCCATTCTTTATATATGTAGTCAATAGCATTCTTTAATGCACCACTTGTTCCATGGTTATATTCTGGTGTAACAAAGACAAAGCCATCAAATGAATCAATTTTTGCAGCCCATTTTTTTGTATGGTCATTTGCATATTGACCCATTGATGGTGGTACAGCTTCATCAAGTAGTGGTAGATTATAATCAGCAATATCAACTAGTTCAAATTCTGCATCATTTCTTTTTTGTGCTAATTCATAAACCCATTTTGCAACAGCTTCTGAATTACGTCCCGGACGTGTACTTCCAACAATAACTGCTATCTTCATAGTATAGATTTTCCTCCATTTTTTTGGTTAATTTTCCTTAAAGTTATGGATTATTTACCTCACTCCATATATCTCGAAGGTGAGATATATATTAATATAACCATATACCATTTGTCAATTATACTGATTTTCCTTGTTTGTATTGGATGATATCTAGCTAGTTGCTAACGGAACGGCACCCTCAATCCCAGCTGAACCGAGCATTGGGGCAATTAAGGAAGACGTAATGACAAGTGCAGCGGTGGAAGAACCTTGTGCTGTTTTTAAAGCAGCTGCAACAAGGAATGGAATCAACAAGAATAAAACACCACCAAATAATCCACCAGACGCAAGTCCTTCAATAACACCGGCAATGTCTGTGTTTTTTATTACTCCGCCAAAGGCACCACCGGCTCCTGTAATTAACAAGATTGGGGCCGAATCCGTTATTCCTTTGCCTACCCAATTCGTTAACGTTTCTTCATCTAATTTAGGCAATAATGAGAAAGATGCGAAAATACCGATAATTAAAGCAACTGTTGGCGAACCTAGAAAAATAAGAACGTTTCCAAAAGTTCCCTCAACACCAATAAACTTCACAAACGATCCAAGTGCAATTAATACAATCGGTAAGACAATCGGTAAAAAGGATTTAAATGTAGATGGTAGTGTTCCAAACGATTTTATAATTTCATCGTAGTCAATACTTTTCCCATCATCTTCCACTTCAATTTTCGACCCAACTCTAGTAGCCCATAGATAACCAACGATTACGGCTGGAATGGAAACGAGTAAACCAATACCAATAATAGTTCCAAGATAATCTGTCGCACCAATGTTACCAGCGGCAGCAATTGGACCAGGTGTCGGTGGTACTAACGTATGGGTTGCATAGAGACCAGTTGCTAAAGCAACAGACATTGAAGCAACAGCAACCTTAGCCCGTTTTGCCAATGCCTTCTTTAAACTAGAAAGAATGACAAAGGCCGAATCACAGAAAACAGGAATGGAGACAATGTATCCGATTATTGACATGGCAAGCTGTGGTCGTTTTGGACCAACAACGCGAAGAACTACCTCGGCCATCCGCAGCGCCGCACCTGATTTTTCTAAAATGGTTCCAATAATGGTTCCGGAAACGATTACAATTCCAATATAGCTCATCAAGCCACCGAAACCATTATTAATATTGTCAACTATGTCCATTAAAGGCATGCCCGAAGTAATCCCGATAAAAAAAGCACCTAATAATAATGATAAAAACGGATGCAATTTAAATTTTGCTGTTGCAACAACGACGAGTAGAACACCAATTGTTAAAATGACAAATAACAATGAAATAACCCCCTCTTAAGATGATTTAATACCTTGCAAATAAACTCTTACTACTTGCTCTGCTGCTAATTCTAAAAGTTCTTCCCCCTGCTCCATTGCTTCTGTTAAAGTCATAGGCTTATTGACAATACTATGAATTGCACTAATCCCATATTCATATAGCACCTCAATTCCTGTCCCAATCGAACCGGCAAGAACAAAGACTGGAATACCTTCTTGTTTGGCTGCTTCAGCTACACCCATCGGGGTCTTACCAGAGGCAGTTTGAAAATCAATCTGACCTTCCCCAGTAAAGACAAGCTCAGCATCCGATAATTGTTCCCTTAACCCCGTGTATTCGATTACAATATCAATACCACGTTGTGTTTTTGCAGGAAAAAATGCTTGGAACGCTCCGCCAATCCCACCAGCAGCGCCTGCACCGGCCTTGTCATGGAGGCGGATGCCATTCTTCCTCTCAACCAAATCTGCCCACTTTGTTAAATACGTATCTAATACCTGTACCATTTCTGGTGTCGCACCCTTTTGTGGTCCGAATACGTGGGAGGCACCATTTTGGCCGATGAGTGGGTTTTGGACATCTGAGGCGATTAGAAACTCCATCTTAGCAATCCGCGGGTCAAACGCTTGATCATCAATGGTGACAATCTGGCTTAATTGGTTAGCACCAAGCCCTACCTCTTGCCCGTTTTCATCAAGCAGCTTCATCCCTAGTGCTTGGAGCATACCAATCCCACCATCATTCGTAGCACTTCCCCCAATAGCCAAAATAAATTTCTTACAGCCGTCATCCAATGCCTTTTTAATCAATTGTCCCGTTCCATATGTTGTTGCTAGCAATGGATCACGCTCTGATTCTAACAAGAGATCAAGGCCAGATGCACTTGCCATTTCAATTACACATGTAACACCATCGCCCAAAATGCCATATTGGGCTGTAACAGGCCTATGAAGGGGACCAACCACCTCTACCTTTACCTTCGTTCCATTTGTTGCGGCAACAAGGCTATCCATTGTCCCTTCACCGCCGTCTCCTAAAGGAATGAGACATGTGTCTGCATCAGGAAGCACCTTCTTGATACCTCGGGCAATTGATAAAGCAGCAGCTTTTGCCGAGACACTCCCTTTGAATGAGTCGGGAGCAATCACAAATTTCATGTTTTTTCACCCCTATTTTAAAAGCGCTTACAAAACTGTATATTCATTATAGATGGCTATAGTATTATGTGTCATCGGTTACATAAAACAAATTTAATCTGTTTTTACACTTATTTTTTGTATACTATAACTATATAAGGGTATAAGGAGGTTGGACATGCTAACAACGGAAATCGCCAATGAAATTGTTAAACAAACAATGGTACGCTTAAATCGAAACATTAACATCATGGACCAAAGTGGAAAGATAATTGCTTCCGGTAACCAGCAACGAATCGGCCACATTCATGAGGGCTCACTCGAAGTTTTGCAAACCGGAAAAACGGTTGTTTTAAAAGAAGGAACCAATTGGAGGGGGGCACTACCGGGGATCAATTTGCCGATTGAATTTCAAAATAAGATTATTGGTGTGATTGGGATAACAGGAAATCCTACTGATATAAGTGAATTCGGGGAACTAACTAAAATGATAACGGAAATGATGGTTCACCAGGCATTCTGGGCAAACAAAGTGGAGTCAAAACAACGCATTAAAGAGATGGTTTTTGAGGAATTGCTTCATGGCAGAAAGAGTGAACAGCGACTAGCCTATTTAAACATCGATTTAAAGGAACCATTCCATGTTGGGGTTATGGAAATTGGGGAAACAAAGCTAAATATGCTTCGTCTTATCCAAATGATCGAAGAATCGCTTGGACCGAACTCACTTGTTGGCTTTTCAGGAGCGAATCGTTTATTTCTTTTGTTTTCAGGAAAAGCAAGTGCTGACGTAAACGAACAGACAATGAAGGTAAGAGACATACTTGAAAAACGAGAGATCTCATCGCGGATTGGTCTCGGATCGTCTGTGATGGGGGTAGATCTCATCTGCCAGTCTCATGAACAAGCAACAAACGCACTTATGTTTGGACAAAGGGACAGAACAATTACTAGGTATGAAGAAATTGAAATCAACGCACTACTAAGCCAATTATCTGATCAAGAGACAACTCATTTTACCCATCGCATTTTAGGAAGCCTTCCTGAAAAATGGATAGATACCCTTTCTGTCTTTTTTCAAATGAACCAAAATATCGGGGCAAGTGCAGAAAGCCTTTTTATCCATAGGAACACGATGATTTATCGCCTTAAACAGATCAAAGAACAAACAGGCCTTGATCCACAAAACTTCCAAGATGCAGTGACATTACAAATCGCCATATGGATGAGGAACTAGGGACGAAAAGCGCAGGGCGCCTTGCTAGACTAAGGCAGGCATAAGACAAGCTCTGACGTGGCGGTCTTTGCCACACAACTTATGACCCCGAGGGGCTAGGAAGCGGAGTGGACAGCTCTTGGATCTTTTTATACTTTTTTATCTTATAAAAATAGGCAACTTGGTATTATCGCCAAGTTGCCTTCATTCACTTATTTAACCTTAATAACAATTTTACCTCGAGCGTGATGGGTTTCACTTAACGCATGTGCCTCTTGAAGACCTTGTTCGCTAAATTCAAACGTCTCACCAATAATAGTCTTAAGCTCGTTAGACTCATACATGTCTGCTAAATGTTGCAATTGCTCACCCTTTGGTTCAAGCCAGTGAAATCTAGCATCTACACTATATTGTTGTGCCTCTTCTTCAGACGGGGGCTGTGCAATGGACACAAGTTTTCCCCCTTTTTTTAGCACCTTATAACTAGTTGATTGAACATCTCCACCAATCGAGTCTAAGACGATGTCATAATCTTGCAGGAATTCGCTAAAGTCATCTTGCTGATAATTAACTACTTGGTCAGCACCTAATGACTTTAGAAAAACTTCATTTTTTTCACTAGCTGTAGTTGCCACGTATGCACCAAAAGATTTTGCAATCTGGATGGCAAAAATACCTACACCACCAGCTCCAGCATGAATTAGAACTTTATCGCCTTTTTTAATTCCAGTAATATCAACGAGACACTGCCAAGCAGTTAGTCCTGCTAAAGGGATAGAGGCTGCCTCTTCAAAGCTCATCGATACTGGAACCTGGGAAAGTAAATTTTCATCAACAGCAGTGTATTCTGCATACGTACCTTGTCTAGTTGTTGCTGGTCTGGCAAATACTCGGTCACCAACTTCAAAGCGACTAACATTTTTCCCCTTTTCTACAATTATCCCCGCAGCATCCCAACCAAGTATAATTGGAAATTCAAATGGTAGCATCTCTTTCAGATAACCTGCACGCACCTTCCAATCAATTGGGTTAATCGATGTTGCATGTATTTCTAATAGAACCTGGTCATCTTGAATGGTTGGCTTTTCAATATTTCTTTCTTTCAAAACTTCCTTTTCTCCGTATTGATCAATTACAATAGCTTTCATTGTTCAAACCCCCTGTAATTTTTATGCTTTCTTCTTTTTTTAGCATAAACCATCTGGTCCACAAGCCATCCCTTCAGATATTATGGCTATTTTGGGCTTAACTTCAAAATCTTTCAATGTTGCCTTTGGCAGAAGGAACTTTTTAAAATCAAACTCACTTAAATCTTGACCATTTAATACTTTTTTAGGCCAATCCTGATTGCTTAAAGCACCTTTTCCAATTGTGACAATATCCGCTTTCCCTTCAGCAAGTAAATTTTTTGCTAATTGAGGATCCTCTAAAGAACCGTTGGCAATTGCGATTGTATTTCCGTACTTTTTTACAAGCTCGACCAGTGTAGGTCCAGATTCTCCAAATGCCGGTTCTGTTGCTTTTGGTTCTGGGATATGGATATAGTCTACATTTGCCTCCCCAAGTTGACTGAAAATAATTTCTGCATCAGCTTCCCCATTTTTCCACTTATGGTCGGGATCGTTTACTTTCGCTTGCCCAATACGAATTCCAACCGGATAGTCTTGACCAACCGCTTCTCGAACTGCCTGGACAACTTCAATTAATAAACGCATGCGATTTTCGGTCGATCCACCATATTGGTCTTGTCGTTCATTTGTATAATCGGTTAAAAACTGATCAAGTATATATCCATTAGCACCATGGATTTCAACCCCATCAAAGCCTGCCTCTTTAGCATTTTTAGCTGATGTGACAAAGCCTTGAATAACTTGTGAAATATCTTCCTCCGTCATTTCCTTAGGAGTAGAAAACTCACCCTCCCCACCATAAAATGATAATTTTTCACCTTTTGGCTTAATTGCTGAAGGACCAATGGATTGTTCTTTGAAGCGATTCCCTTGAGACAACGCACCAGCATGCATCAGTTGTAAAACTATTTTTGACCCTTCTTGGTGAACGGCCTTGACTACCTTTTTCCATGCTTCTGTTTGTTCTTTCGTTGCGATACCTGGTTGGTTAAGATACCCCTGACTATAGGCTTCATCCGTATACGTTCCTTCTGTAATAACCAAGCCAAACCCGCCACGAGCAAAATTCGCATAATATTGTGCCATATTTTCCGTTGCTAATCCTGTTGCTGTTGCACTCGTTCGTGTCATTGGCGCTAGCCCAATACGATTATCTATTGTCACATTCCCTATTTTAATTTTTGAAAATAATGTTTCACTCAATTTTACATCCACCTACTTCTCTATATTTAAGGTTTAACATTCCCAGTTAGGAAAAATAAATTCTCTTTTTACCTACCGGTTGGTACAGAAAGAGTCTAACAAAAAAGAAGAATAGAGTCAATTTTATTGTTCTCTAAATTCTTCTTATAATTTCTCTATACTTCTTTAAGATTGTATTCATGTCTGATAACATCTGTAATATCACGGAGCACTTGAATATCCTGTTTATTCTTCATTCGTAAAATGGCACCCTCGATCATAGCAACCATTGAGCGTGCGTGCTTTGTCGTATCGATGTTCTGGCCAAGCATTCCTTCTTGCTGCAATTCGTCTATAGTTTGCTTCACCTTATGCTCCCACCTGTCAAAGAAGGATGAAATTTTCTCCCGAAACATCGGATCGTGTTCACTTGTTTCAATTGCTAAGTTACCAATAGGGCACCCACGTTTTGCTTGGTTTTCCATTTGCATATCACAAATCTCGTCTAGCATTTGATTTAATTTCTCTTTAGGAGAGATCGGTTGATCCAAAATATTTTCGAATAAAGCCTCTTCCATAATAGCAATCAGATAATCGATCACAGCATCAGCAAGCTCCCGCTTCGAAGAGAAGTAATGATAAAACTGCCCCTTACCAATACCAGTCACCTGCAAAATCTCACTCAGTTTAGTATTTTCATAGCCCTGGGAATGGATAAGTGATGAAACTTTATAAATAATTTCTTCCCGCTTTGACGCCACCTTGTTCCCCCTCCTTTTCAAAAAGACTAACTTGTCCAAATATTTACTTATCTTCTGATTCTTTTCATATATCAAACACGGCAACATTTTACATTTGCTACTTATAATAGTAAGCTATTCTGTTAAATAAGCCAAATGAAGGGACATGCCCCTCCCTCTCCTGTTACGGTACCGAAGTTTTTCCACTATGCAAACCTCATTTCACATCTCATGATGGAGGAATTCAATTTTAGAGAGCCCACTCTGTTTAGATTATTTGGTTAATAAGCCTTTTTTGAAAGTTTGTGATACATTACTTAACTAAAGACACATTTTAATCATATGTTAAATTAAAGGCGAAAAGGAGGTGTAACAAATGCCATACGGATATGGATATGGATATGGATACGGGGGATATGGTTATGGGAAATGCGCGCCAATAATTCAACCCCGCCAGAACAACGGGTTCATTTTATTAGTGGTACTTTTCATATTATTGATAATCGTTGGTAATAACTTCCCAATTGCTGAAGAATGCCCACCCGGAACAGCACCAGTAGACTAGCACACATTTTAATAGAAAAGGGACATGGGGACAGGAAACGTGTCCCTTTTTTAAATGATAAAAAAATCCAAGAACTGTCTAGCTCCGGGGCCCTACGCTTTTCTATGAGCGAAATAGGTAGATGTTTCTATTCTACTATTAAGGCTTGCAGTAGGTGGCCTGTATTTCGTTTAGGAAATATGCCATCACCATAAACCTCATAAATTAAGGGATTGCTTTTTTTCAGTATGTGTTTTTCAGTGGCAACGGGCACGATCATTGTCCCACAACCGAACCTGAATCAGCGAACACGATCAATGACGCTTTTTGATATACCCGTTATTCTCGACAGCTGCCTCACTGACACACCATGCATTTTTTTGAGCTCCAAAATTATTTGATTTCTTTTTTCCATATTCAACTGCTGCAATTCACTACTAGTAGTAATCCCTAATTTCATAAGATGACTTCTGACTTCGCTATCTAGTATTCTCACCTTTACATTATCATCTAAACAGTGGTCATCAGTGGATATTTGGATATAATCAATAAACAATTGGATAGCTTTACTTTTGTTTGGGGATAGCAAATCGAGGACTAGATCAATATCAACTAAACCATCTTGGGATTGACCAAGATATTCAGCGATACTTGTCCATTTACATTCAAATACATTATTGGCCAACCCTGCCTTTACAGGGTTATGATGGATATACCGTACAACTCTGAAAAAATAAGGCATTGTCTCTACATTCTCACTCTTAAACCTCTCTTGAAATAAGTGTCCACAGCGTTCATATTTTTGATTATACCAATATACATAACTTGCACTAATCCTCTGAATCGCCTTCGATACAGGCTCATCTATCTCTCTCAATAACAAGTGAATGTGATTATCCATCAAACAGTAACTGTATATATTGAATTGACTAACTTCTTTGAATCTTTTTACCGTTGTTAAAAATCTCAATCTATCTTCATCATCTTCAAAAATAGTTTGTCTATTTATTCCTCGAAGCATAATGTGATAGATTCCATTGGAGCTTATCTTTCTTGATTTTCTTGACATTTATGAGTCACCCCATGTAATTGTAATCCATTATTCATCAGGGTTAATTTAGAAGCGCACCATAATGAAAAACGTATATTTATTTATAATTGTATTACTAGGCTGCTACACAACTACTCGAAAAAAATGGCTAAGAGTCGAAAATAATAAAATTGGAGTCTTAAACAGAATTAGAATAGTTACGAGAGGAAGTCTGGATTATTGTAGTAATGTGGGAAATCGTGTGGATAAGTACTTGGTTGGTAGATGGTTTGTTTGATTACTATTTCAACACATAAAGATCTTCTCCTGCTTTATTTTCATATATTTCTAAAATATATTTTGCTCAAAAACAGTGGGACAACTTTCCTGTCCCCATGTCCCTCTTTTGGAAAAATTTACTTGACTGCTAGTTTATTTTGAAAGATAATACTCTTGAGTAACATGTATGTTATTCAAGAGTATTATCATGACCATTTAAAATTTATTAAGTAGAAAAGAAAGGAGCTTATCACTTACTCATTAAGATTGGATTAATTATTAACTAAACGTATGGGGGAATGGAAATGAAGAATGGATGGAAAGTAGCTATAGGAAGTGCTGGAATATCCCTAGCACTTATGGCGGGACCAATCACTATCTCCGCTTCTGATAGTAATGAAAATGTCCATGTCAACTTAAATGGCATAGAAGTAAATTCTAACGCAAACCAAATCATTGATGATATTGTTTTCACAGATGTAAAGGCATACACGACATTACTAAGTGAATCTTACCAATGGGATCCGGACCAAAAAACGGTAACTGTTCGTGGAAAAAATATCGAAGCCGTAGTGAAAGATGACGTGGTCCTTGCTTCTGTTCAAGAGCTTGCCAATGCAACCGGTGCCGAGAAAGTTATTTGGGATGAAGACAACCTTACTACCAATGTTCTCGATTTACCAGAAGGGGCGGTGCAGATTACTCCATCTGTTCCAGGAATGGGAGAACATTGGGCTAACCCTAACAATATGCCTGTCGGGCCAATTTATGGTGTTAATAATGGTAAACTTATTTTTATCGAACAAATGCTGAAGCAAGAGGATTTTGCATCTGGGAAATCATTTGAAAATATTCCTGGGATGCAAGGACTCCCATCACTTTCAGTAGATCACACGGATATCGAATTCCAGCCAAATGGGCACGAGGGCCTTGAAGATGCCCATTATGACCTCCACAACTATTTTGTTAGTCATGAGGAGCATCAGAACATTGGGAAGCAATTCCTCCAAATGGAAGAAATCAAACAAGAATTAAAAAAATATAATACAGTTAGGTCAGCGGAAGCAGCAGGTTACGTAAAATTGACTGATTTCGTTCCTCAAATGGGCTACCATTATATGAATCCAAATGCAGTAGGCACAGATATGCCGAACACATTGCTCTATGCCCCAGTGAACGGAAGATTAACCTTAGTAGCTGCGGAGTGGGGTACACCAGATCCAGAAGCAAAATCACCAATCGACGACACAAGTTTTGGACTAGTCCATAAAGCTAGCGCTCATTACACAGATGGAACGGAATTAGAAATCGCTGACCCAAATGATGCACCGCGAACTAATCCTGAAACAGGTGCATCATTTGAAGAATGGCATCCAGCTCTTTACGGGATGCACCTGTGGTTCATTGACAACCCTGACGGCCCTTTTGCTGATATGAACTCTGCTTTAGAATCCACAATGCTAACTTACGATGATTTTAAGGCAAATCAAAATTGGTCAGACGATATGTTATGGGCCATCCAACAGGGTTTGATTAAAGGCTATGTAAATCAAAAAAATCCAAATACTGGTCAGACAGGCAACTGGTTAAATCCAAACGAAAATTTAACAGAAGCGCAAATGTTATCTGTTTTATTCAGCTATACAAATCCAGCAGAACTGCTTACAACAGAAGCTGATGATTTTTGGGCATCCGTACCTTATCAATTGGCTACAAAGTATGAAGTACAAAATACTGGTACAGCGTCCGCTCCTGTAACAAGAGGAGATTTCGCCCAAGCCTTAGCAACACTCCATTTTGGAAAACAGGTGAGTTTAGATAAAGCCGTATCTTTCATGTACCAATCTGACCTATCTAACGGGTATGCAGATGATGATGGGAACTATCCGAAAACCTTTGCATCCTTCGGTGTAGATAATACACTAAAAAGAAACCAAATCGCTACTTTTCTTAAACGGTACGATGATTTTGTAAAGAACGCTCAAAAATAGGCAAATAAGAAAAGCGCAAGTCGCGCCTTGGTCACCCTCGACAAACTTAAGCAAAAAATCTATGTGGCGCTCTTTCCCACATAGATTTTTTGCTTAAGACCTCGAGGGGCTAGGCACCCTGCGCTAGACATGTTCTTGAATCTTTTTATACTTTCTTATCTTATGAGAAAAACCGCCTCAGTCTTAATTTTGACCAGAGGCGGTTTATAACTAGACTTTTTTGTTTTGTAGCCCAAACAAAAATAATGTTACAAGCTGATCAGCAAGATCTTCTGCATTTGCTAACCCTTCGTGCAGGAGCGTAATAGTTAACCTTTCCATCGCCCCAACTAAGCTCTCAGCAAAAATTCTTGTATCCAAACTTGATGAAAAATATCCATTTTTGACTTCAGTATCTAGATTTTCCTTGATTTGGTTGGCAAGTTCCCTCTTAATGTCTTCTGCGTCCGCTGCCAGGTAAAGACCGATTCTTGTTAAACTTAGGTTAGATTCAAAAAAATCAAAGATGGCCCTTAACCCTCTTCTAATTTCATTGGGTAAATCAGATTCTACAATTCCTGCTTCTAAGCGACTATTATTAATCAAGCCAAACAAACTATCGCGGAACGAATCTACCAATTCTTGAAATAGTGCTTCCTTACTTTGAAAATAAAGATAAAAGGTCGGTTGGGTTACCTTTGCTTTTTTCACAATGCTGCTAACTTTAGTTTCATAGTAACCCTTACTAGCAAATTCCTCCGTTGCAATCCTAAGTAATAAAGCTCTACTAGCCTCTCCGTTTGATCCCTTTTTTCTCCCTCTTTGTCCCATAAAAACAACTCCAGATGCCAAGAAAATTAATGGGGTCGTTGATAAATTAAAGCACTGACAATGGGGAGTTTCTTCACTTAATACCCATATATTAAGATCACTTTTGAATTTATCACTCCCCTCTGATATTATACTATAAAGACAGATACTATGCCGCTCGTATGCTGGCGGCTGTTACTTCTTCTAAGATCATTTCTGGAGTCATTCGCTTGATATGTATAGGAAATGAAAACATTTAAATGTACTTGGTGCAGCATTAAATTCCGAATGGTGAGCTGTGTCATGCTCCACATAATCCCTGTACCGAAAGATAAAGAAATTAGTGAATATAAAGCGATAGCCCAGGGCGAAGAATACTTACTCTAATTTATAATCTTTATATTTGGGGGTGAAGATTGATATATATGACAAAATTAATTGCGCTATATCTTTCTTCTACTGTACAATAGAAAAATCCGTACATTTCATATAGATTTTGTTTTCCATAAAATAGAGGATAGTCAAAAATGACCATCCTCAGTAATCATAACATCATTTTTTCTTCTTAATATTTCCTTCTTTTTGAAGTTCGTGAATTAATTTTTCTCCTTCAATGTCTAAGTTAGGTAAAAGTTTATCTAACCATTTTGGTAACCACCAAATTTTGTCACCAAACATAGACATAACTGCTGGTACAAATATCATTCTAATTAAGAATGCATCAATCAAGATACCAAAAGCCAAGGCAAACCCTATTTGTTTGATCATAATATCCTCGGTAAAAATAAAACCTGAAAAGACAGAGACCATGATTAACGCTGCTGCAACAACCACTTTACTTGCAATGGTATAACCATTAATAACAGCTTTATCTCCTTTTTTACCGTGAATATACGACTCACGCATAGACGATACAAGAAACACTTGATAATCCATGGCTAAACCATACAAGATACCAGTAACCATAATCGGAATAAAACTTAGTAGTGGTCCGCCAGTGTCAATCCCGAATAAAGCACCTATCCATCCCCATTGGAACACGGCTGTTGTAGCACCAAAAGTAGCCATGATACTTAATAAGAAACCGATTGTTGCTTTTATCGGAACAATCACTGACCTAAAGACAATCAGTAATATCACTAAAGATAATACAACGATAATCCCAATATAGATTGGGAACACTTCAGATAAATTCTCTGACATATCAATATTTATTGCAGTTAACCCAGTAATTCCTACTTCAAGATTTGTATTTTCAACTACTGCTGTATTACTTCTTAAGTATTCAACCAATTCTTGAGTTGCTTCATCTGTAGGACCGTCTTTTGGAATAATACTCACTATCCCTATTTTCCCGTCCTCACTAAAGCCACCTGGTGAAACCTCTATAACGTTATCAAGTTTATTTATATTTGAAAGTAACTGAAGGTATTCTTGTGGATTAATAGTATTAGCATCCCTATCTTCAGCTACAAGTAAAAGTGTACCGTTATAGCCCTCACCGAAACTTTCCGAAATAATGTCATAGCTCTGTCTTTCTGCCGTATCTTTATTAGCACTTGCCCCTGAAGGCATTCCTAAATTCATATCGGAAACAGGTATAGCCATCATGCCTAAAACAACAATGATTAAAGCAACTGCAAACCATTTAAACTTGATTATGCTATTAATCCAATGATTTGCAAAGGTAGATTTGGTACTATCTTTTTCCTTTTCTTTACTTCTAGCTTTAGTAGAGACAATTTTTTCTCCAATCAACCCTAATAGAGCAGGTAATAAGGTAAGTGCGACAAGTACGTCGATAAAAACTGTCATGGAAGCCACCAGAGCCATACCACTTAAGAAGGCAATGCCTATAACTAATAATCCGCAGAGTGCTATCATGACTGTTAATCCAGCAAAAAACACTGCACTTCCGGCTGTTCCTACTGATCGTGCAGCTGCTTCTTTTGCTGAAAGATTTTCTTCTAAAATTAGCTTTCTCTGTCTATTAACAATAAATAAAGCATAATCGATTCCAACAGCTAAACCAACCATTAAAGCAAGCATTGGAGTTAGGCTGTTTATCTGAAATAAACTAGATAAAGCAAATGTGCCTCCAACTCCAACCCCCACACCAACAAAGGCAATAATCAATGGCAACCCAGCTGCAATTAATGAACCTAAAGTAACCACCAGGATAATACCGGCGATGACTAGACCAATAATCTCATTTATCCCCCCTATAGGAAGATCCGTAGCTTGAAGCGTACCGGTTGGAATAACATCAATCGATGTGTCTTGTTCTATATTCGATGCTGTATCGATTAATTTATCTAATTTTTCCTCGGATAAGTTCTCTGCTTGTTCTGTCATTTGGAATTGAAATAAAGCGATGTTACCTTCTGCTGAAATCTTAATCCCTGGGACTGGATTGTCATTAATTAGTAAAGGTCGATAAGACTTTTCACTGCTTTTCATCTGTCCCATCTGACTTTGCATCTCTTGTAACTGAGCGATATTTCCACTTTCTTGTAACATTTCAAGTGGATTCACAACGTAATCTAGCTGATAAATATCGTTAATCGTGGTCATCAGTGACTCTAAATTAGCTGGATCATCCACTTGTTCTCCTTCAGGAACCTCAAAAATAAAACTACCTTGTCCACCTGAAGCAACTGGAAGTTCCTCGGCAAGTTTGTCTAAAACCTCTTGAGCCTCTGTTCCATCTATTCTTGTTTCACTGCTCATGTTAACACCATTTGTAACAATCACAGTGACTATTATCCCTAAAATCAACAACCAACTAGCAATAAAAGCCCATGGTTTGTTATAAGCTGTTTTACCAATTTTGTAAAATAATTTTGACATGTTTGCACTCCTACTTCGTTTGAATTTACTTGAAGCCTTCCCTCAATGTTGAGAATACAGTTTTCATGTACTCATCAAATTCACTGCCATTTTGATCCTGTAATCCCCCTACAGGAAGCTCCACATCGATACTTCCATCTAGTACTGGCATTAAAGCGCCAAATACAGCACCAATTAACAGGTGGTAGTACTCATTCGGATATTCACTACCAAATTCTTCACTGATTCCTTGTCTAGCAAAGTCCTGTATTTCTTTTAAAACACCTATCACAAATAAACTGAGTGTTGGATGATTTCTAGATAGTGTAATTAATTCGTGAAGTCTCTTCAGTTTATCAATAGTAAAACTACGCTTGATATATAATTCAATCGTACCTAATGGAGTAAGACCTTCTAACGAGAAGGATGAATGACGATGAAAATCACTCATGGTAAGTGCACTAGCTATTGCTTCTTCCTTACAGGAAAAATGATTAGCAAATGTTCTCCTTGAATAGCCTGCTTCATTCACAATATCCTCTACGACAAGGTCATCAATACCACGCTCCATAGCCAACTCAAAAGCAGCTTCAGCAAGTGCTTGCCGTGTAGCATTTTTCTTTTTAAGTCTTAGACTATCTTCTGACATCTTCCCACCTCATTTATTTTGCATACGTTTATTTGTAACACAAAATTGCACAAAGGGCAACATTTCCCTTTGTGCAATTTTAAAACGTGGTTCTTTTTCTGACTTTGGTACAATATCGGGTATTAGTCTATTGTATTTTACAATGGAACCACCCGAATCATTACCAATTCTAGTAAATCGCTTGAAAAAGCTAACTTTGCAAGTTCATGAAAAGACCAGTATTGCCAAACATTTGTATCAGCTATGTCGTAAATCTTCTACAGGTTTCTCTAAAGCACTTCGGTGGATTTCTTAAGGAAATAAAATTATGATATTAAAGTAACTTTTGGAAGATGATAATAATAAGGAGGAGATCATAAAAGTGACTACAATAACAAAACAACTAACTGCAGATTATGATCTGACAAAATCGGAAAAAAAGAAAATAATTTTCCTGATTTGTTCCGTCTTATTATTTTCGGTAATGAATGGAACGATGTTTATGATTGCCATACCTGATATTGCAAAATCGTTTGCCCTGTTGCCATCCCAGGTGAGTTGGGTTGTTACGGGCTATATTATATTGTATGCTGTCGGGGCTTTAATGTATGGTAAGCTAGCAGACATTTATCCTTTGAAAACCCTGCTTACTATTGGTCTAATCCTATTTGCTGTAGGATCAATTATCGGGTTTTTCGCACCTAGTTTTATTATGATCGTTATCGCGCGGATGGTTCAGGCGGCAGGAGCATCCTCCATCGTTGCCCTAGTATTTATTGTACCGACTCGGTATTTCCCGGAAGAACGGGGTAAAGTTCTTGGTATCGTTTCTAGTACGATGGCCTTTGCATCTGGAATTGGCCCGGTCATTGGCGGCATTGTAGCAGGAGCATTAAATTGGCAATTTTTATTTTTAATCTCTGCGTTTGTATTAATCACCATACCATTTTTCCGATTATGGATGCCTGCTGAAGAAAAAAAGGAAGGTAAGGTCGATATCTTAGGAGCATTGTTTATTGCAATCGGAGTAGCTACATTAATGCTCTATATTACAACATTTGCTTTGTGGTACATCTTAATCAGTATTGCCTTTTTTATTTTGTTTATTTGGCGGATATTTAACAGTCAAAATCCGTTTATCCATCCAGCTTTATTTCGAAATGCCCCATACCGAACTACAATTGTTTCGGGGTTTCTAGCCATTATGACGTTGTTTGGCATGATGTTTATGATGCCTCTCATGCTTGCGGAAGTAAATGGATTAAACACGTTATGGATTGGCCTAACATTGTTTCCTGGTGCAATGGCAGCAGCATTTGTTGGCAGATTGGCGGGTGCAATGACTGAAAAAAACGGCAGCAAACAGGTGGTCTATATTGCCTTCTCATTGATGGTGCTTGGATTCACTCTCTTATCGACCTTTACTGGAAGTGCAGCTTGGGTGATAAGTATTGTTATTATTATCAGTTATATTGCCTTTCCATTTATCCAGACATCTACCGCAAACTTAATTTCAACGGTTTTACCGCGTAATGAGATTGGTGTAGGAATGGGGATTTACAACCTATTCAACTTTATGTCTGGAGCCTTCGGCAGCGCAATCATCGGTAAAATTTTAGATCAAAAAACCGGTGTAGCATTAAATCCATTTACACTCGCCGATGGCCACCAAACCATTTATAGCAACATATTCATCGGGCTCGTTGTACTAACTATATTAAACGGAACATTCTTTTACCTAGCATTTAAGAAAAGCGCAGGGCGCCTTGCCCACCCCCGACAAGCTTAAGCAAAAAATCTATGTGTCGCTCTTTGACACAAAGGTTTTCTGCTTAAGACCTCGAGGGGGTAGGCGCCCGAAGCTAGACAGATGTTGGATCTTTTTATACTTTCTTTTCATTTAAGAAATTCAAACAAAGCCCTGCTAAATAATGATGACTCGGTCGAGTAGAGAGGAACCTCTCCTTAGGGATTGTGTTCCTCCCACTTGGCTTTTTTATATATCGTAGGGTCGACCGTAACGTTGGATAGGGTAAATAAATAAGGATAGGTCAATCCTCTTCTAGTTTTATTTTGTCCTTATTTTGTCTCCATTTTTGTCCTTATTTTGGAGGATTATATACATACTTTGTTCCAGCGCCTCTTCCACTTACCTCTACTCCATCGGGTTCTAGTTCCTTTATTAGACGTTGTACTTGTTTACTATTCATTCCTGTTTATTGTCTTATTTCTTTATTAGTTAAAGTCCGTTCTTTAAGAATAGATAATACTCTGATTTTAACTGCCTCTTTATCTAAGATTTGTTGGCGTTCATACTTCATATTTTCCTTTAACAATTCATATGCCTTTCTCGATAAAGTATAATACCTTCCTTTACCGCGACCGACTGACTCTAACAAATTAAAATTGGAAGTGGCTAATGGAAAAGCTGCTTTTGAAGAAAAACTTAATAGTAGAGGTTGTTCAAAAAGCTCCCAAACAACAAAAAATTCAGCCCAGCAATGTCCACCTGAATTTCCATAAATGGTAGTGGACTATACAACCATAAAAAGACTGGAGGACTGCTCCCTATGACCATTACACGACAAGAAAGTTTATTTGGCATCCAAGAATTATACGAGATGGAACCTACCCAACGATATGAATCGGTTATTTCTACGATATATTTGGATAGAATTTTCCATGAAGTGAATAAGAAATCCCGACTTGATACACCTGTGGAACTAAATTATGCAGCGAAATCCAGTGAATCCAAGGTTTTAGAGGAAGAACAGGAAAAAATAGTGCTTCAAGCTATCGCAGAAGGCTTTATTATTGATGACAATGTCGCGATTGACGCCACCCATTTTGAAGCTCGTGACGAAGAACCGCCAAAAGAAAAAAAGTCCAAAACGGAACCGAAAAAACGTGGGCGTAAATCCAAAGATGAGCGGGAACAATGGCTACTTGAACAGGCTGAAATGCTAATCTACCCTTTTTGAAAAGAAAATAGAAGCACAATTGGATGGGAGGGGTAATGAGGACAGGAACCGTGTCCCTTTTTTATGACACCTGCAATGTGCGAGACTTCTTGTTCGTTTCAACATTATTTTCGAATTAATATAGATTTTTAATTATTTTCGAATTAATATAGATTTTTATTTTTAAAATTTAAATTTAAAGCCGATATGTCCAGCATTTTCAAGTATAATAGAGCCTATTCAGATCATGCATATAATACTATTTGGAGAGAATTCTATACATAGGATGAAAAATCAAAAAATGAGGTTGAAAAATGAATAAAACAAGTTTTGCGGATTATCAGGTAAGTGAAAAAATAAAGAGAGCAATAGCTTTGTTAAAATACGAAACGCCAACAGAAGTTCAAAGTAAAGTCATTCCTTTAGCATTGGAAAATCAAGATCTTATCGTAAAAGCCCAAACAGGAAGTGGAAAGACTGCCTCCTTTGGTATTCCAGTATGCGATAGGATTGAATGGGAGGAAAAAAATCCACAGGTGTTAATTCTTACGCCAACTAGGGAGCTTGCGGTTCAAGTTCGCGAAGATATTACGAATATCGGAAGGTTTAAACGTATTAAAGCAGTTGCCGTCTATGGAAAAGAACCTTTTTCGAAACAAAAGGAAGAATTAAAACAAAAAACGCATGTAATCGTTGGTACGCCTGGACGAGTGATGGATCACATTGATCGAGAAACCCTAGTTTTGGATCAAATAAAGTTTCTTATCATAGACGAAGCCGATGAGATGCTTAATAGAGGTTTCATCGATGAAGTGGAAGCGATCATTAAAGAGCTGCCTTTAACCCGAGTAACCATGGTTTTTTCTGCTACCTTGCCTAAAGATGTGGAAAGTCTTTGCCATAAATATATGAAGGATCCTAAGCATATTGAGATTGAATCAACTGGGGTAACATCCGACACTATTGAACATTTTATAGTGGAAGTGAAAGAAGATAATAAAATTTCTCTCCTTCAAGACGTCACAGTAGTCGAAAATCCAGACAGTTGCCTCATCTTTTGCCGAACAAAAGAAAACGTGGATACGGTGTATAGCGAACTGACCAAAGCTGGATATTCTTGTGAGAGACTCCACGGGGGACTAGAACAAGAAGACCGGTTTACTGTTATGGAAGGATTCAAAATGGGGAACTTCCGCTATCTGGTAGCCACGGATGTTGCTGCTCGAGGTATTGATATTGATAATGTGACCCTTGTCATCAACTATGACGTTCCAATGGAAAAAGAGAGCTATGTGCACCGTACTGGAAGAACCGGCCGTGCCGGAAATAAAGGAAAGGCTATTACGTTTGCGACACCTTATGAAGAGAAGTTCATGAAAGCAATTGAAAGATACATCGGCTTTGAGGTACCTACCATCGAAGCTCCTAGCCAACAGGAAGTGGCTAATGGAAAAGCTGCTTTTGAAGAAAAACTTAATAGTAGACGAATTGTAAGAAATAATAAAACAGCGCGAATCAATCAGGATATAATGAAGCTCCATTTCAACGGTGGCAAAAAGAAGAAAATTAGAGCTGTTGACTTTGTTGGAACAATTGCAAAGATACCTGGAGTCACAGCAGATGATATCGGCATTATAACCATCCATGATCAAATGTCATATGTTGATATTCTAAATGGAAAGGGTTCTTTAGTTATCCAAGCCATGGAAAATGCGACAATCAAAGGAAAGAAGTTAAAAGTGAGTAAGGCAATTAAATAGAAACAGCAGGGATAGGGACATGGGGACAGGAAACGTGTCCCTTTTTTATGAGCGAAATAGGTAGATGTGGTTCTATTCTACTATTAATAAGGCTTGCAAGTAGGCCTAACCTGTATTTTGTTTATTTTATCAAGTACTGTTTTGGGAAATATGCCATCAAAATAAACCCCATCAATTAAGAGACTTTTTTCTAGTATGTGGTTTTCAGTGGCCTTGGACAGATCATTGTCACAATCGAACCTGAATCAGCGAACACGATTAATGACACTTTTTTGATATATCCGTCATTCTTGATAGCTGCCTTATTGTCACCATAGCTAAGTCAGAAGTGTTCTTATGATATTAGGGATTACTAGTAGTGAATTGTAGCAGATGAATGTGGGGACTCATGTGAAGTTAAAAAGATTGGTTGGCAGTCAGATGGTTTGTTTGATTACAATTTCAATACTAATGATCTTTTACTGCGGATATCTTCATATATTTTCAAAAAAAAATCACTTTCATATTTCATTCAAAAAAAGCGGGACACCTTTCCTGTCCCCATGTCCCTCCTTACACTACCACTCCCTGCATCATCAACGACTTCTAATCTCGCTTCCGGAATAATCGGCTTTATAATAGAATAAAGGATTCGTTGTACATCATATTCGTTTCCAATTCTAATTTCATCTAATTTTTCTTTTGTTATTCCTGCCTTACCATGAACTTTAGACTCATACATTTCTTCGATATGCGAATAAAAATTCATTAATATTCTGTTTATAATGTTCACTGCAATTTTCTCAGTCATAAAATCATCATCTGTAAAATTTTCAGGTCTGTCTCTTAGAGCCTTTAGAAAATCAATTGCATTTTCTTTTACAAATCTAATACTTTTGTCTCTATGTGTAAAATATTTCTCGAGGGTAAATAAAGCTATTTTCTAGTCAAAAAAGAAAAGGCACTCTATTATAAATGTATGCTTTGACCGGCTAGTACATTTATAGAAAGAGGCCTTCTCATGGAAAAAATTATATCAAAACTATACCAAATAATAAATAGCACAAATAGCTTAATTGACCTAGAAGAAAATGTAAAAATGTATATGCATGATGTGTTTTCTTCCCTTTTGGGGGACGTATTCACTCAGTTAGATCAAGTAATTAAGGAACAAAAGCAAGCCGAAGGTTGGACAGTTATAAGGGATGATGATAAAACAGTTCAGTTTACTTTTGGGGGTGTGACGTTCCGTCATACTTCAATGAGAGATAAAAGTGGCGATTGTAGGCATCCATTTGATGAGTGGTTGGGACTACGAAAGCATCAACGGCATAGTGCGTTAGTTGAGGTTAAGGTGGCAGAAATGGCCAGTGAAACAGACTATCGTGAAACTGCAAGGGTCTTAAAAGAATGGACAGCAGTAAACATCAGTCACACAACCGTTGGGAGTATTGTGAAACGTGTAGGAAAAGCCCAGGCTGAAGCTGATAAGGAAATGGTGGTTGAGCTAGATGAAGCAGACTTCCTTCCGGAGGGAAAAAAAGTAGACTTTCTGTATGCAGAGGCAGATGGTGTATTCGTTAGGGGAACAAAGAGGAAAAATAGCTTAGAGGTTCGCCACGCGGTTGTGCATGAAGGATGGGATAAAAGTGGCAAACGTGTGTCTTTAAGGAAGCCTAAAGTCATTATGACTACACAACCTACAGTTGAATTTTGGAAGGAGGTTCAAGCCTTTACTGCCCATCAATATTCACTAGAAGATACCCAAATCGTAAGTAATAGTGACGGGGGTGCTGGATATACCGCAGAGAAGTTTCAAGAAGCGTTCTCCCAATCTAAATACCCAGTTTTAAATCAACTAGATCTCTACCACGTTTCACAAGCTTTAAATCGTGCATTTGGGGGTGGGAGTAATGAGTTTAAAGCTGGTGTGAAAAAGGCGTTAAAAGAACATAATAAAGCTGATTTCAAGCTTTGGATGGATACCTATGAAAGCATTCTTGAAGAAGAAAAAGGTAAAGAAAAACTAGAGGTATTTCGCAAGTATATCGAGCATAACTGGGAACGTATTTTTGATTGGAGAGAAAAGGTGGAGAATCCTCCGGAAGATGCGCGTAGTTTAGGTGCGATGGAGTCGAATCAACGACACGTTTCTTTCCGCATGAAAAAAAGAGGAATGCATTGGAGTAAAGATGGCGGAGAAGGTATGGTAAAGATTATCCAGGGGATTTTAAATGGGACATTACGCGACGTGTATTTGAAGCATCAAAAGAGAAGTGAAAGGAAGCAACGTCAAGTGAAACAAACTGTGCGTATGGCTCAAATCTTACGTCAGCCTACTCGTCCAACTATTGGAGCAAGGCAAGGATCAATAAGCTTATATGTTGCCCATTCAAGTGCTCGAGGACAGCTGTTGAAAAGTTTTCGTTAATACCGGTAAGAAGTTGTCAGGTTCTTGTTTTTTAGAACGTGACAACTTCTTACCGGCTAGCAAGCGCAGCGCGGTAGGACAAAAAAGTGTACAAAAATAGAGTGCCAGAAGTATTGGTATTAAAACTACATCGAGAAAAACTTGACACATACCTTTTGTCTGTAGCACTAGCCGAAAAAGCATTTTCTTGATATACTGTATCTTTTTTATATTCTGCTAATAGAGAAGGGTCATCTATTGACTCCAACTTTTTTTGTATATCTTTTATATGGATCTTTATTTGATTAGTATCATTTGAACTTGTTAAATTCTCAATAAATTCGGTGATTTCCTCTTCACTAAACTTTTTACTCATAATGACTTCCCCTTTTAATGTGTTCCCCATCTTAGGAAGAATAAGAATAATGGATCTAAGATATGGACAGTATTATCTTTCCATTCAAAAACTCTATAAATATTTTCTTTTTCATTAAGAATTGCTTGTAATTTATTTAAGGACTCTCTAATTGTTTTTTTATCTGGCTTTTTATCAGAATCAGTAATAATGTTATCAATTCTATATTTTAATTCATCTATAGTAAGGCCCATTAATGGTGGATTGTCTGCAATAGACTCTACTATTAGACCATAAATATCAAGAGATTTACCTTTACTTGTAATAAATATTTTCCTTTGTTTTCCTCTAGTATTCGGTCCCTCTTTTAATACCTTTACGACATCTTTATACTCAAAATTTACAGTTGTAAATTTATAAGCATTTTCCAAAACCTCTTCCGATATTTCTTCAATTTGTATATTATCTAAATCCATTAAAGTACTTATACTTAAACATATATACTGCATTAGTTGTGGTGAAGTTAAGCTTTCAATCGCTATTTTTCTCGCTAACTCAGCGTTTATTTTCACACCAAGTTGATTAAAACCTCTTTTTGCGATTTCTTCTAATTCCTCGATTTGCCATGGCTCCATATTAATTAAATTCAATCTTCCAGTTAAATCTGCATTTTTTCTTATTGCATCATCCGCTCTATGAGGTAAAGATATTACGATTGCTTTAAACTCTTTTCTTATTGCATCTTTTAACTGTTGTGCAATGTGTAATTGGATTTCCTCTTCTGCATAATGAAAATCATCTAAAACTAATACAAGACCATTATCCTTAAAATAATTAATAACTTTATCTTTATTAAGGAGGTATTTTTCGGTTCTGTTTAATTCCTTTTGTGAATTAGTACCTTCATATTTATCTACTTCTGAAAATAATCCACTCACTGGTAGTCCAGCTTTTGCACCAACTATACTCCAGAATTCATTTTTATTATTAAAATCTACGCCAGAGACTTCAATTAAATTTTCAAGATCTATTACCTTTTCACACAATACTGTTTTCCCCATTTTAGACGGTCCTACTATGGATGTTAAACATCCGGATATTTTTAACGCTTGTTGTAATCTCAATTCAAAGTCAATATTTAAATCTTTTGACTTCCTTGAAATATAGGTATATTGAGGAAATGATGCTGGTTTAAAGACTTGTTCAGCCAATAGTTTACTCATTTTTATCACTCCTTGTATTATTCCAATTACCTCTAATATCTGTTTTAATACATTTTAAACCATTTTAAAATAATTTTATACTTTTTTATTGATTTTTAACCCTTTTAAATTTCTTTTTTATACTTTTAATTAATTTGTTCCAAGAAAGCACGGATAATTCGTTTTAAATACACCGGATGGATTGACTGTATCTCATTTGGCCAATTTGTTCTTCGGTTTCTTCAGTAAATTTATCCCTGATAATGGCATCTGTAACTTTCCAATTACGTAAAAGTAATAAGACATTTTGGAAACGGTACTAGGCACTATTGATGGACAGTTGTCCACGTGTAGTACCTAGTACCGAATTCGAAATCAGGTTTGGGGAATTGATATTACGTATTGTGGTACACCATCAGGTTATATGTATCTTGTGGCTATCATTGATTGGTACTCTCGTTTTATAGTGGGATGGTCATTAAGCAATGTCATGAAAACAGATTTTATTATTCGGACAATGAAGCAAGCTGTAAAGGAGTATGGAAAGCCTGAAATCATAAATAGTGACCAAGGTAGCCAATTTACATCTAACGACTATATAGATTGCATTAAAGGGTTTGAGTCTATCAACATTAGCATGGATGGAAAGGGGCGAGCGAAGGATAATGCTAGAACAGAGCGTTTTTTCCGCTCTTACAAGTGGGAAAGACTCTATCTACTCTACCCTGAAACAGTGCCAGAATTAAAGCAAATGACAAACGACTACATCCGTAATTATAATTGGGATTGACCGCATCAAGCATTGGGTTACAGCACCCCGGCCAACATACACCTTGGTAAATAAAAGACAGAACCACAGCGTGCTGCTTGCCCTTGACTATGTGCCACTTCTTAGTGATCACTGGAAGGGGACAGTGGAACTTAGCAAGTGATTGACCGTGGTACGCTGTTTACGCGGATGGTGCCCAAAAAGGCATTTTTTCACCCATCCCCCGTATAAAAACTTACCACGGACACAAACTGGTCAAGGGTGGTGGACATGGCCAAAGTAAAACACCCAAAAGACATCATTAGAAGCCTAATTTACAGGAAGGAGAGTTTATCTTAAAAAATTGATTTTTGTGTCTTGACAGAGGGGGACATGTAATTATTGATTTTAATATGTTATCGAGGTTATCTAAAAACCTCTTCATATAAGTAAAATCGTTAATTATGGTTTCACCTTTTACTAATACAAATGATGTAGAACTTAATGCACTTCTTTCCAAAGTTGGATTAGAAAGATCTTTTGCATTAAAATCTTCTGGAACATTAGTTAAAAGTTTTTTTCTTTTAAAGAAGATTCTGCTAAATTGTACAAATAATCATGCATAGTATGACTTTCAGTTGCTTGATTTTGTAACAGGAATGAACTTTCAGTACCCGCTTTCAATATCTTTAAAAAATCTACTCCTGCGTTTATTTTACCTCCATCGGTATCAGTAACCGTTTTGGAAGTCCCTTCTATTAAACCTTGATTAAGTTGAGCAACTATTGATTTAAGTCGCTCTGTATCCATATAGATAAAATCTCTAAATAGATTTTCCAATTGTAGTACCCCCTATCTCGGTATTATTTCAACTCATTTTTCTTTATAAAGTCTTCAAAATCACCACTATCACGTTTTTCTATGCGATTCTGATTAAACTTTTCATACTCTTCTACAGCTAATTTTTCTGCTACTTCTTTCGAAACCTTTCCTGCATTTTCAAGTATGTCACGACCATTGAATTGAAGGAATGCATTTAGCTTGTCAACCCAATCTTCCATATACATTGGTTGATTCCGCTCTGCTTGGTCTTCTGCATAATCAAGGTACATCGTTACAATACGATTTAGTTGTTTCATTTCTTTTTCTGTTAAGTAGTTTTTAGCAACTCTTACATCTTGCCTACGTACTTTATCACCTTTCCATGACGTTAAGCCCATGTTCTCCTTCGTAGCGTCTGCTCGACTTGCAATTAACTCTGACGCTGTGTTCCCATGTATAGCAAAGTGCAATTTATTTTGTACAGTTGCAAAGAATTCCTGTGACTGTTCTGCTTTCGGGTCATAATCAACTGCGGTAGCATATATATCCGTAATCTTTAGATAAAATCTTCTTTCCGAAGCACGAATATCTCGAATACGTTCAAGTAATTCATCGAAATAATCTTGTCCAAAGTTCCGCATTTCTTTTAGACGGTCATCATCCATTGTAAAGCCTTTTACCAGATATTCATTTAAGCGTTCTGTCGCCCACTGACGAAATTGTGTACCACGATGCGATCGAACTCGGTATCCGATGGCGATAATCATTTCAAGATTATAATGCTTTGCTTTACGTTTAACCTGTCTACTACCTTCATCTTGAACTTGTAAGTAATACTTACAAGTTGCTTCTTCTTTTAATTCGCCCTCTTCGTAAATATTTTTTATGTGTAACGTGATATTTTGCGGTGATGTTTGATATAGCTCTGCTATTGCCTTTTGTGTCATCCATACAGTTTCATTTTCTAACCTTACATCTATTTTTGTGTTGCCTTCTTCTGTTTGATAAATCAAAATATTTGTTTCATTATTCACTATCATTTCACTCCCTCGTATACTTTTTTTAAACCTTAGTGCATTTTAAAAGATGTTTAAAAATGTGATTTAGTCCCTCTAACTTAAAATCTTCTCTTACTCTAATAAAATTAACTTTTAGTTCTCTCTTAATAAATATCTGTCGCTCTTGATCCTCTTTCAATTGCCTTTTTAAGATGTTTTTCATCATATTCAACTACTAAACTTAAATCTGGTAAATAAAAATCAACAATGTATTTATCTATTCTATATTGAGGTATTACTTCCACGATACCTTCTAAAGATTTCATTAATAATTCACCGAATTCTCTCTCTTTAATAGGTACAACCGTTAAAAAGTCTTTGTTAATTCCATTTTCTTTTGCAAACATAATGAATCTATTAAACTGCTCAAAATGTTGCCCTCTTAATGCAATATTAAATACAACATCAAGATTGTAGTGAATAATGTTCCTTTTAATTTTTCTGGAACCTTCCTCTTTCTTCACAGTAAAATACTTTGAACATTCTTTTTGATCCATAAATTTAAGAACACTTTTTATATGCTCATTAACAGTATTAACCCCTTTCTGATAAAGATCTGCAATAGCCTTTTGTGTCATCCAAACCGTTTCATTTTCAAATCGTACATCTATTTTCGTGTTACTTTCTTCAATTTGATAAATGAGAATCTTTGTTTTATCACCCACTTACATTCCTCCTATTATTATGAGGTTGAAAATCTATAAAAAAAGGCATTTATGTTCCAATAATTTACTTTATTATACCATGACTGTTGGCATTTCCTTGTACAGCAAAGAGGACATTGGATTTTCAATGTCCTCTCAAATACACTCATTTTTAAATGAAACTAATATTCTTTATTCCTGACACAACGACTTGATTCATTTTGATATAGGATTTCCTTCCTTTTAGAAATTGGTTACTCACTTGAAAAATAATTTCTTTTACATTGTTTGGATAGGTTACACTTAGTTGAACAGATTCGTTAAGGTCATATAAACTTGATTCAATGAACAGGGACATGGGGACAGGAAACATAGCCGTCAAGCTAAGCACAGAATTTAAAAAACGAGGAATTGTTTGTTATCCTTCAGGTGAATTCACCAAGAAAGGGTGATTTTTCATGAATATGCGTGAAGACATTCTTCCATTTGCACAAGCTATTTATTCTACGATATCCAAGTCAGCGCTACGTGTATTGGCTAGAGAAACAAAATTTGTTCAACGTAAAGGCAAGTTAAAGCCTGAAGATTTTCTTGTGCTTTGTTCACTTTTAGAAGATTCCGTAAGTGATGACAGTTTACAAGAACTATGTGGCACACTTTCTCATCAATCTAACACATCTCTTTCCAAACAGGCACTAGATAATCGCTTTAATGAAAAAGCGATAGCGTTTCTTAAAGAGATTTTCTTTCGGGAAACGGTACCAGGTACTATTGATGGACAGTTGTCCACGTGTAGTACCTGGTACCGAATTTAAACGTTTTAATGAACCTTCCAATTTAGTCAGACAAGTGATGGTGGGACTGTCCAACACACTTCCACAGCATCTAAACGGCAATTAAGTTTGTTTCAAGACAAAGTAATTCCTACAAAAACAACAACTTGACATGGTCATGGATAGGATTAAAGAAAAGTATGGAAATGCGTCTTTAATGAGAGCAAGCGTCCATGACGTAAGCAGATACGGATAAAAAGCAAAGTGGAATTATTGCAGGACATAACAGATAATCATGTATCTAATTAATACAATATTCTTATCATTGTCACATTATATAATAACCTTTTTATATTTTTTGTAATTTAAGTAATCATATTGTATTTATTTGAATAAAATGGCTAAATCTATTAGGAGGTTACAATGAGAAAACTTTTTAAAAAAGCAATTGGTATTAAATGTATGGTCATTGGATTAGCAATAACAATTGCGGCCCCTGTATCAGCAGCAGTTCCAGGTGATTTTAAAGGATCAGGAGGGTATCCCACTCCTAATTTTTCATTAAGGAATTTTAACTATAATGACACTTGGGAACCACCGATGGATAGAGGGATTGTAGAATGGAATAACACTCCAACTCTTGTGAGAATTGGAACAAGTAGTAGCTCGCCAAATACTGTGGTTGCACAACAGTTTTCTTACGCAGCATATGGTTACTACTACAATTGGACACACACTGATAAAGATTTTGAGATAGAACTTAACTCTCGAACAATATCTAATGATGCAACTAATATTCAAAATTTCATTCAGTCTGCTATGACTCACGAATTAGGACATGCCCTATGGTTAGCAGATAATCCATCTTCAACCTCTTCAATAATGCATTATGATAATAATTTTAATGTAAACTATAAACCCTTTCAATTTGATATCAATAACGTAAATACCAAATTCCCACCAAGCTAGGAGGCTTACATTGAGACATTTTAAAACACTAATCATTCTCATTTTTTTAATTACGTTAACAGTCGGATGTTCAAATGAACAGCAAGTAATAGAAGAAACTAGTAATGAAAAATTAACAGGTACTGTTGGTGGATTTTACAAAAGCTATTCAGATGTAGACGAATTGGCGGAGAAAGCCGATTTAGTAATTGAAGGTAAAGTTCTTGGCTCTCGTGTAGAAGTTTTAGATATGACTAAAGAGCCCGAGAATCCGACAGAAGAGAACGCACCTGGTGAAGTACAACAGATTGAACGTATCTATACAATTTCAAAAGTAGAGGTCACTAAGGTTTATAAAGGAGAAGTAGAAAAACAGGAAATCATTGAGGTTAAACAAATCGGCGGAGAAACTGAAAACGCTATCTTAATCCCAGAAGAAGGCGCTTATTTAAAAGAAAACAAAAAGGTAGTATTATTTTTAGAATCCTACGAAGACAGTCCTGCTAGTTTGTTAAATCCAATTCAAGCGCAATATACAATTGAAGGAAATAAAATTGTCAAATTAAAAGATAATAACTTAAAATTAGAACTAAAAGACTTAAAGAAATACGAGAATAACTAATTACAGGTTTCAAACCCGTTAGGAGGACATTACATAAAGTAATGTCCTCTTCTTAACTTAAAAATAATTAATCTCTAAATAATCAACCGAAGCGTCCCAATTTCCATCATCTGATGTAACAACCAGTTCAATCTCTTGTTTCCCTTTACCACGACTTACGTTATCAATCGTGTATATAGCAGGGTAACTTCCCCCGAAGTAGAACGTCCATTTTGTCTGTCCACCGATCTTCAAGTCAACTCTGGCCATGTTGGAATTGTTAGCAGCTCTATAAACTATCAATTGTTACTAATAATATATAGTGAACAAAATAACCAAAAAGGTGTAAAGGAAGTTAGCGACCGATATGGGAAGCTTGATGTGCTGATCAACAACGCGTGTACATCGTGTGTTGGTAGCAAACCGTATCTAACGGGTTAACTTTGTGAAATAATGTACTTAAAGTAACGGGTGCATTAGCACAAAAACAATCTTCGCTATAAGACGTGATAGTTGTACAAAACGGTGATATAATAATGGTGAAGAGTAAAAGGGGCGGTGTATATTTATGAAATGGTCAGAGGTTAGAAGAATGTACCCAAATCAATATGTTAAACTTAACATCATTGACTTTTACCTAGAAGGTGATAAGAAAATTGTAACTGACGTTGCGTTAATTAATGTTATTGAAGATCCTAAATTAGCTACTAAAGAGTTACTTAAATCTAAGGGTGATACCATTGTTTATCATACAGGGGATGAAAAAATCGTAATTGAGCTTAGAAAAGCAATAGGTTTAAGAGGTATGAGATTATGAAGTTAGATTTTGTGAACCATTTACTAGAAGTTGAAATGACGATTTCATATAGAGGAAAAAAGAAAACAATAGATAAGCTTGTTATTGATACAGGTGCAGCTCATACTCTTATTTCATCTGATATTGTTGATGAGATAGGCATATACTTTGAGAATGGAGATCCTCTTGTAAGCTCTTATGGAATTGGCGGTGAGGAGTATTCTTTCCGTAAACCAGTTGATTTTATAAAGCTAGGCAATCACGAAATTCCAGATATGAAGTTAGACTTTGGAAATTTAGATGACTGGGGAATCCATGGCCTAATAGGACTTGATATATTAATGAATGGACAGTTTATCATTGATTTAGGGAAATTAGAATTACTCCAAAATTAGTATTGCGGATCTATTGAAACAACATATATAAGAATTATTTAAAGAGGTGATTTAATGGATAATGACCAGTTGCTTAGAATCATCTTAGAACGATTTGATAAAGTTGACTTGCAGTTCAAAGAAGTATTAAAAAGACTTGATAGTATAAAGAAAAGTCAGCAGGATGATGTTAAAGGTACATTGCATTTAATATCTAAGAAGGTTGACAATATCTTGCATGATGTTGATTATTTAAGTGAGAAAACAGGTAAACATGATACGAAAATTAATAATTTTGAGAAAAAATCCAGTCATAACAGAAAGGCTGGGTTTTCTTTTAACTATATTTTGAAACGGTGTTTGTCAATATAGTTGTCGCATTTAATTACTTTAGTATTTTGATAGATTTGATGAATCCCCGAGTTCAGTCAAAGCTACCGCGCTGCGCTTGCTGACCTGGTGGTTTGAATCGAAAGGAAAAACGTGCTTTCGATTCAAACCACCAGGAAAATGGGGGATATTATGGTTTCCTCAATGCTTTGGTTTGCCCCTCATCTCGCATTGGATTAAGCGCTACTTGTTCATTCGGTGTCCAATTTCTTGTATCTCGTGCCCAACGCTCTGGATGCTTTACCTTAGCTTCTTCGTATACGTCTTTTCGCTTTTCCAATATGGCTACGTGTTCTCCCGTATGACACTGTACAGGCGTTACAAAATTCAGCCCACTATGCAAATGAATCTGGTTGTACCAATGGACAAAATGCTGTGC
>NZ_JAMQKC010000025.1 GCF_028416595.1 Aquibacillus salsiterrae
TACAAAAAATTAGGGGTAAAGGATCCGTTGAAAAGAGAATACAGAATTGTCGGAAAAAGGTTGTAGTGACCAAATGAAAAATAGAAATCCCGGTGTGATGGGATTTCTAAGCATTTTTGCCGAAACTTGGGCTAGGTGTCAGGCACCAAAAACGGACAACTGTCCACGATTAGTGCCTGACACCCTAGGTATAATGTACCTGATTAAGAGTTATAACCACTTTTTCAAAAACGCTTTTACTTCATGTCTCATCTCTGCTGTCTCAAAATGACCAATATTATATCGTTTTAACTTCCAAGCATTAGCTGCACCTTCTTTTTGGTAAACATTACTTAAGTGTTGATCAATCTTATCAAGACCCTTTGCCGGGGTCAATCTATCATAATTTCCAGCAAGGCCTAGATGTGGACGAGGTGAAATAAGTTCATTAATCTCAGAAGTAGAAAAGTGTTTCAGGAGACCTGGAACAAAATAGTAGATACCATGGCCGTCAAGTCCCCTACTCTCAATCAAACTATCATAATCACACAAACCACATAAATCAATGCACATCTTTATACGGGGATCTAAAGCTGCAACCCACCACGACATGGTACTACCCATTGACATTCCGAGCGTACCGATGCGAGATGAATCAACATCATCTCGAGAATCTAAATAATCAATCGCTCGAAGACTATCATAAACCATCTTTCCCCAGAGAACCTGACCTTTCCAAATCATCTCTTTAAATAATTCACTTTCTGTTCTGCCTCTTCTACTACCAAATCCCCATGCATCAATTGCTAACACAGCATATCCCATATCAGTTAACTCTTCCGCATAGGAAGGGGCTTGCAAATACGTATTTCCCTTAATCAACTCATCTTTGCCTAGTTCATAATACCCACCATGTGAATGGTTGAAAAGTATAGTCGGATAAGGACCTTGCCCATGCAAAGGACGGATAAAATATGCAGGAACATTATCTTCGCCATTTAAATCTAGGGTCCACCTTTCTATTATAAAATGATTGTATTTCTCCTCTATCAACTTTTTAGCTAATATCGGTTGAGATTTTGGTGGCAGGTCGCCAAGTAATTGATATAACTCCTCACGTCTCTGTTCCTTCATTACTTTCAGCTCCCTAGTTAAATTCGAAAGGTTAGTATTTAAGTATGTTATTAAAAACGGTACCTGGTACTATTGATGGACTGTTGTCCATGTGTAGTACCAGGTACCATAAATCCAATTAGAGTAACGCTCTAATTGTTCCTTCTTTCGCGCAAAACTTCCGATTGTTCCCTAAAAGAACCGTCCCCGCGCTTCAGCTAGTTCGTAAATCCAACCACTTGATTTCTTCGTCTGTTAAAGTGATGTCGGCTGCTTTTCTACAAGATATCATTTCGTTATGGTTTTGCGGACCGATGATTGCACCGGTTGGGAAGGATTGATTTAATACATACGCTAGACTGATTTGAATGGTTTCAACGCCTTTTTCCTTAGCGAGCTGCTCTGCTCTACGATAGCGCTCCCAGTTTTCGTCATTGTAAAATACTCGAACTAGATCCTCATTAGATCGATCTTCAGGAGTAAAACGCCCCGTAAAGAAACCACGAGCTTGGGATGACCACGAGAATAGGGGCATTTTATTTCTCTCATGCCAAGCAAGAATCGAATCATCTACGGAAACACAGCCAGCCCAGTACGGTTCTTGTGCTTTTGCTAAGCTAAGGTTCGGGCTGTTGAAGGAAAAACCTACTAAACCATTCTTCTCGGCATAATCATTGGCTTCTTGTAATCTTTCTATGGACCAATTCGAACCTCCAAATGCACCAATACGCCCAGCTTCTACATGAGCATTTAGAATTTCTAATATTTCACCCACTGGGACATCAGGATCATCTCTGTGAAGTGCATACAATTCTACGTAATTAGTACGAAGTCGCTCAAGGCTAATGGAAAGCTCTCTATCAATTGCCTTTTTATTTATTTGTGGACCCTCATGATTTGGATGACCACCTTTTGTTAAAATGATAACATCATCACGGCGCTTATTTTCTTCCATCCAAATTCCGATGGCTTCTTCACTTTTCCCCCCAGAATAAACATACGCAGTATCTATCGTGTTTCCACCAATTTCTATATAGTTGTTTAATACCTCTGTTACTTTTTCCATAATATCGGGTTTGAAATAGTCAGAACCCATGACAAGATTTGAAATAGATTTTTCAATAGTATTAACCCTTATCTTTTGCATTAAGTTCACTCCATTTACTTTAAAATTAGTCTTTCCTTCTTTTCTGCAGCATCGAGTGTACCCTTTACAGCTCTCATATTATTTATAATGTCGTCATAAGAAAACTTAGTTGGTTTCCCATCAAGTACACTTTCTGCAAAACTATCTGCTTGTAAAGCGTACGGATTAATATTTTTACCCTTAACAACTTCTGTTTTTCCACCTTTAATAATTTCATAGGTTTCATCACCAAGAAAAGCGTTTTGAAGCACTATTCTTCCATCAGAGCCTAGAATTTCAAGCTTGTTTCGGAATTCCGCCCACATCGCACAGTCAAAGGTTAATGCAACGCCATTTGGGAACTCCATTAAACCAGAAGCCATCATATCGACATCACCATGCTCAGGAGAGAAAAATGCATGGGTTGTGACTGCTGTTGGCTCTTCACCTAGAATTAATCTAGCAGCACTAATCGGATAACAGCCTACATCGTAAATGGATCCACCTCCCCACTCCTTTGTATAGCGAATATTACTGTAATCGCTCGCATTATTGAAAGTGAAAACGCCATGAAGACCGCGTACTTCGCCGATTTCACCATTTTTAATTTTTTGTTTAATATCCTCATACCTTTGTTGATGACGGTACATGAAAGCTTCTGCTAATACCACACCTGCTTTCTCGCACGCTTCTACAATTTCTCTCGCCTCTGCCTCATCAAGTGCGATAGGCTTCTCACATAATACATGTTTTCCTGCCTCAGCAGCTCTGATTGCCCATACTTTATGTAAATGATTTGGAAGTGGAATGTAAACGGCATCAATTTCATTGTCGTTTAATAAATCTTCATAGCTACCATATATTTTTGGAATACCTAACTCCTCTGCAAACTTTTGGGCATTCTCCAACGATCGACTAGCAACCGCTACAACTTCATTACGCTTAGACTCTTGAATTCCCGGGATAACAGAACGCTTTCCAATATTCGCGGTACTGATGATACCCCAGCGCACCTTCTTTTCAATCATATTAATTCCTCCTTCTATATAAGCATGTAACCCAACTTTGTTAAGTTATTTAATAAAGTATCATATATATCTTATCAAAATTTTCGGATATTTATATCCTTTTATGAAAAAAAATGTACTTTATTTTTAGCCTTAGTTCGACTGCAATAAAAATAAAGAAAAATAAATGCTAATGTACTCCGCCATTCCCTTTTCATATTATTTTATTAGATATTATGGTTAGCCCCAAAAACAGGTGATTCTAAAAATATCAAAAAAGTATAATAGAGAGGTACCTGGTACTATTCACAGACAATTGTCCACAGATAGTACCAGGTACCTTAAACCAGCATTGTGGGCCAACGTCCATCCACTTTATATTTGAGATTTTACTCTATGTATTGATCCACTTTCTTACTCGTTCCCGCGTCAGTCCATTGTCTAAGATTTCCATTATTACTCTTGGCAAGCTATCGATACTAATCACCTCTTGCATTTTCGTATTTCACTAGCAATTAAAGCTATTGTTTAAACGTGAGTGAAAGAATTTTAGTTTGCATGAATAAAATATATGTTCATGAAAGAACGATTGTTCCCACAATTAATGAAAGGTGGCATACTAGAACAGTAACTACATGGCAGGTAGGAGGTGGTACAGACGACATCGAAGTACTAAGCCTAGTAGCGTAACACAATGCACTATATAGCTTGACTTTATTAGCTACTCTAACACTTATTGTCACTATTGTCGTTTACTTAAACAAAAAGAAGTAACCGCCCCAAAGATCACTGATGACGGTTACTTCTTTTGATAAACAATTAAAATTGGTTAACTGCTCTTGAGAGGAGGAAGCTACAACAAAGGTGCACAACTTCATTACTTAGCCCTTATCCCTTATCCCTTTATCGATCCAATCATGGCACCCTTAGCAAAATGCTTTTGTAAAAATGGATAGACAATTAAAATTGGTACTGTCGCAATAATGATAGAGGCCATTCGTATTGTAAATGGCGAAACGTTCATTTGTGCCGTCACCGCAGTTCCCGATCCACCCCTTATCGCCATACTTGTATTCTCAATCAGGTTCCTGAGATAAGCTTGTAATTGCCACATATCTTTGTCGTTAATATACAAAATGGTAGAAAAAAAATCGTTCCAATAAAACACGGCAATAAACAAGCCAATTGTCGCTAAAACAGGCTTTGATAGTGGAAGTACAATTCTGAAGAAAATCGTCAAATCATTTGCACCATCTATTTTTGCTGCTTCTTCCAATTCGTTCGGGATGCCACGGAAAAAGCTCATCATGACGAAGACATTAAAGGCATTTATTGCATTTGGTAAAATAAGCGCCCATAACGAATTCATCATGCCTAACTCTTTAATTAACAAATAGTTAGGCACTAATCCCCCATTAAAGAGCATCGTAAATAAAACGATGAAAGCAAAAAATACACCACCACGTAACCGGCTCTTTGAAAGTGCATAGGCAGTTGTTGCAGTAAAAAATGTCCCTATTGCAGTTCCAGCTATTGTTGTTATCAATGTCGTACCAAGACTCGAGAGGAAGGCACTGTTTTGAAGAATCGCGGTGTAGGCATCGACAGAAAAACCGACTGGAATCAGGAATAAACCTCCTCCAACTGCAAGTTTTGAATCACTTAACGAGCCCATCAAAATATACCAAAACGGATACAGCATCAAGATCAACAATAAAACCATAAAGACGTAGTTACAATAGTTGAAAATTTTCTCCCCTTTTGAAAGTCCTACCATAGCCATTCCCCTCCTACCATAATCCTTCGTTTCCTGATTTTTTCACAATTTTGTTCGCTGTGTAGATTAAAACTAATGCAATAACAGATTTAAAGACACCCGCAGCAGTTGCCAAACTATAGTTTGCTTCCTGGATTCCTCGTCGATAAACGTACGTATCAATTATATCGGCAACATCATATACAAGTGGATTATAAAGCAGATAAACCTGCAAAAAACCAGCTTCAAGGATGTTACCTAAACTTAAAATAAGCATAATCAAAATAACTGGACGAATTGCCGGAAGTGTAATATGCCACATTTGTTGGAGTTTATTTGCTCCATCAATCCGTGCTGCTTCATACATATCGGGATTGACTCCAGTCATTGCTGCTAAATAAATGATTGTCCCCCATCCCATTTCCTTGTAAACCTCTGTCGAAACTAAGATTGAACGAAAATACTCTTTGCTCGTTAAAAAATCGATTGGTGTTCCATCAAATGCTTTAATGATAAAATTAACAACACCATCAACCGGATTCAAAAATGCTGTAATAATCCCCGCAAACACAACCCAGGAAAGAAAGTGTGGCAAATAAAGAACTGATTGAGTAAAACGTTTAAAGGCCATGTTTCTTAGCTCATTTAATAGAAGTGCAATAATGATTGGGGCTGGGAATCCAAATAACAGCTTTAAAAAGCTAATTATAAAAGTATTCATGAATATTTGCATGAAATCTGGAGTTCTAAACAATCGTTGAAATTGTTCAAATCCAACCCACGGACTTTCCATGACACCCATTAAAATGTTGTAATCTTTAAATGCGATGACGACTCCGTACATTGGCAAGTATTTGAAAACAAGTAAATATAGTAATCCAGGTAATAATAAGAGATATAAATATTTGTCCCGAACGACATCTTTCATAAAGATAGAGGTTTTGCTCATTTTTGTCTTTGGTTGCAGAGAAGCATGTAATGTGAGTTTTTGCCTTCTTTGTTCCATTGGTTTCACTCCAATCACGACTAGTTTTCTAAGAATCATCGTAAAACATAATTTAGACGATAACTTCAAGGGCTTCTTCTGACAATTAATAATTTGAACCAAGCAGCTCTAGGCGACGAATTTCTGCTGACCAAAGCAGACTTTCCAAAAATAGGGTTAGATCGACAAGCATGTGATTGTGTTGCATAGCTTATTATTTAGTGAATTCCGAAAAAACATCTTACTTTCTCTTGTCGTAAAATGTTGTAAGTTCCCCTGGTTAGAGGGGAACTTATCTAATTAACATGGCGCATTCACTTATTTATATGGCTCAATATTTTCGTCGTACCACGCATTAAATTCTTCCCATTGATTTTTTTGTTCAGAATAAAGCTTGTTTGTTTCTTCATCTATTTTATCGCCACCTAAAGCCCCATATTGATCAACAAAGTCATCGTAAGCCGTAATTGGAAGATTACCAGAAATGATTCCCCAGAAAGTTTCATCTCGCAACGTATTGATGTCAGTCGCATACTCCGTCCACATTGGACGGTTTAAAGATTTGACAAAGAAAATTTTCTCCCTCATTGGCCGAGAAGATTTATCCCTAGCAGCAAATAGTTCATTGACCTCTGGTGTATTTTCTAAATTGGCTTCATCTTTACGTTGTACATACCAATTGTAATTTCCAAGACCTAACTTATTTCTTTCATCAACTGATAATTTACTGTCATAAACACCATTTTCGTCAATAGTGTAAAGTTCGCCTTCTTGTCCAAATGTAATTAATCGATACGTTTCTGGAGATGCCATGCGGTCAATTACATCGACAACTGTTTCTGGTTCTTCGGCAGCACCAGTAACAGATAAGAAGCTCCAACCAATCGCATCTGATGGAACGTCAGAGGAGAAGCCACTTGGACCTTTAATTGGATCAATTGCAATGTATTCACCATCTGGATTCTTTTCTTTAAATGCAAGGTTATACGTTGACTCTGGGTTAAAGAACGCTACCCAACGGTAAATTGAGCCAATTTTACCATTTGCCATAATATCATCTACATCTTGCTGTTCTGTATTTGTAAGAACACGCGGATCGATGACGCCTTCTTTATATAAGCCTTGTAATAGTTCTAAAACCTCACGAGTTTCCGGCATTAAAGAACCGTACTTTATTGTACCGTCATCTTGAATCATAAACTGCTCAACATCCACTCCATAAGCGTAGAAGAACGGAGCAAAGGCACGGTATAGATTTTCACCAGAGATTCCGTACGTGTCATCTTTTCCATTTCCGTCTGGATCATCAAATGTAAAGGCACGAAGTACATCCACATATTCATCAATTGTCGTTGGTACGTCCAAGCCAAGGTTATCTAACCAATCTTTCCGAATCATCGTTGTCATTGTTCCTGGCTCTGATACGTCTCCTGGAATTCGATAGATTTTCCCACTTGGATCCCAAGAGTAAAATAAGTTTTCGCGATTATAGTAATTTATAATGTTTTGCCCTTTACTCTGTAAATATGGTGTTAAATCTTGTAACACACCGGCATCAACCCATTGTTTGTATTCTTTGTTCATATCCCAGAACCAAAGAACGTCAGGCATCGAGCTTTTATCGCTCATCATTAAATTAATTTTCGTTTTAGCATCAGACCAACTTGGTAAAAATATATCCTCAACGGTAACATCTCGATCAAGGTGATCAGTTAAATCTTTTGCCAACGCTTCATTCACCCAAGCATCCGGCGTTTTTGGTCCCCCCATTAGAGTTAGGCTAACGTTAAGAGGACCTGTTCCTGCTTCTCCAGTAGCATTATTTCCTTTTTCCCCCGACGACTCTCCCCCAGACTCATTAGAACAAGCTACAGAAAAAACTAACATGAAGACGGTAACAATAAGTAATCCTAGACTCTTTTTCAATTCGTTCTCCCCTTCCGTAATGTATGCGCTTACATAATCGGCGGATATAACCTTTTTTAAGCATTTAATTCTATTTTCACACGGTAAAGATGGTATGGTATTCTATTTCACCTCCTAATCCTCCTTTCATAAAAATAACAAGATAACAATTTTATCATTCGTTATTTTTGTTATTATTATCTGTTATCTTTAATAAAATAATAACACCAAAGCCAATTATTGTAAACGCTTTATTTTATTTTTCCTTTCCTCAAATCTGCCCTAGAATCTAAATAATTCCAAAAATTGATACTTGATTCCCCTTTACAACTAAGGAGACGTACCTGACCTTTTTGGGATTGAAATGAACTAACATAGTCTTTTATTCACAAAAAGCAATAAACTTGAATGATGACTAGGTTAAATCTTTACTCAGTTATTTTTGTTTTCATGTTATTAGGAAAACCGACAGATTTCCTAATTATCATTTCACTAGAAATCAGCACTTTTTCTGGTGGAAAATCAAGATTATTGACCCTCCATAATAACATGTGTACTGTTCGTCTGCCTATCGATTCTTTTAACACTTGAACAGTTGTTAATGGAGGGTTTATTTTAGATTTGTAATCGATGTTATCAAAGCCCGTCACCGAAAAGTCCTTTGGCACGCCAAAACCACTCGCAATCAGAAGTTCCATGATTTTAGTTGCTATTTCATCGTTGGCACAAACAAAAGCAGTCGGCAACTCGCGATGCAACTCAGGTTCCAAAAAAAATGATCGGAATTGATCTTCAACTGGATTTGTGTAATCCATGTCAAGCAAATACTTTCTTTCAACATCAGTAAATAAATGATGGGCTTCTAAAGCACTCCTAAAGCCTAGCCACCGGTCATGAAAACTACGAGAATAACCATTGTCTCCAATGAAACAAAGTTTCTTATGACCTAATCCAATTAGGTGGTTGGTTAATTTGTAAACACCATCAAAGTTATCCATAAAAATGGCATCCGCTTTAATTATTGGATCTTCATGGTCTACCATAACAAATGGCACACTGTGTTCACTAAGCTTTAGAAGCATATCAGTAGAGACAAGTCCAACCGTGATAATCCCAAGCAGAGAATCAGTCTTTACGTGGTCTGATAAATTGTTTTGGCTAGATATTACCATTGCACCAATATCTAACTCCTCAAGAGAGTCGACAATCCCATTGAAAATTTTACTCCAATATGAAGAATGTTCATTCTGGTACCGATGGTTAGGCATGACAACTAGGACAAAACCATCATTAAATATGCTGTTGTTAGGTTTGTTTAAAACCTGTAATGGGGTTGTTTCTTTAAAATAACCTAGTTGCTTGGCCACCTGTAATATTTTCTGCCTAGTACTATCTTTTACACCTGGTTGGTTGTTTAACGTTTTTGAAACTACGTACTTTGAATATCCTGCAACTTCTGAAATCATTTGCATGGTAACCCTTGACATCGGTCCACTTCCCTCCAATACTTTTTGTTATTTTTGTTATTTTTTCGTTATTATGATTATAGCTATTTTTCAGATATACAACAAGAAAAAATAATATTTGGATCCAGTTTTGCTCCTGATACCTCCTATGATTCAGTTCTGTCTTTATTCAAAAACGGTACCTAAAAACGGTACCGTTTTCCTCATACTATTAGCCTAAACATACAAAAGACGAAAGAGATCTGAAAAAATAACCTGCCTTTAAATTGGCAAGTTAAATTAATTCAATTCTATTCAATTAGTTCCTTATTCTATCACAATGCTGTTATATCTACAAAGCACCAACTACTGAGTGAGGTACATATGGTTCTTCAAGGTAAGCTATTTCTTCAGGTGTTAGTCTAACAGATAGTGCATTGACTGAAGTTTCTAGATGGGATATTTTCGTAGCACCGACAATCGGAGCCGTCACGGGTTGGTTTTGTAGTAACCAAGCAAGTGCAATTTGTGCGCGAGTAACTCCGTGTTTTTCTGCAATCTCTTCAACTCGTTCCACTATCGCTCGGTCGGTATCAGCATTAGCATCATATTTTGTTTTTTGGACTTAGTCAGTTTCGGAACGGCGAGTTGTTTCAGACCAATCTCGAGTTAATCTCCCTGATGCGAGTGGACTATATGGAATCACACCAATTTTCTCCTCTTTACAAAGAGGTAGCATTTCCCTTTCTTCCTCACGATAAATAAGGTTTAAATGATTCTGCATGGAGACAAATTTCGTCCAGCCATTTTTCTCGGCAACATGTAACGCTTTTTGAAATTGCCAAGCATACATCGCAGATGCACCGATATATCTTTCCTTGCCAGCCTTTACAACATCATGCAATGCTTCCATTGTTTCTTCTATTGGTGTATTGTAATCCCAACGGTGGATCTGATAAAGATCTACATAATCTGTCCCGAGCCTTTTAAGGCTTTTATCAATTTCACTCATAATTGCTTTTCGAGAAAGACCAGAACCATTAGGCTTATCATTACCGAAATGAACCTTGGTTGCTAGTACAATCTCGTCTCGATTTGCATAATCCTTTAATGCTTTACCAACTACTTCCTCACTCGCTCCATGTGAATAAATATTTGCGGTATCAAAAAAGTTGATACCTAACCAAGGCTTCTTTAATTATAGGACGACTATTCTCCTCATTAAGTACCCATTTATGAATCCAACGCTCCGGATTACCAAAGCCCATACATCCAAGACAAATTCGCGAGACATCCATACCAGTATTTCCAAGTTTTACATATTCCATTGATTATTCCTCGCTTTCTATTATTTCTTTTTGTGAATTGAGAGTAGTACCATCTAAATCAAGTGCAACAAGTTTCATTGTGTTCTATCATAGTTGTACCGAAGTCTTAAAGGTGTTCGACAAATTCTATCAAATACAAAAATGTAATCAGTGATAGCAGGTATGAGCTGATTTTGTTTCTGTTACTAATAATTATGCAATAAATTCGATCGACAACGGTATCACATTCGTATCAAATCATTGCCTAATCCTATCAGAAGTACTTACGTAATGTGCGAACATGTATTATAATGAGCCTATTGTAGGTATAAAAAATAAGAGGTGAAACTTATGGAGGAACAGCTATATAATCAACAGCACGCGCTTGCTAAACTGATCAAGTGTTATACTGTGCAAAACAAAATGCATGAAACTGATATTCCATCTTTATTTTTCTACAATGAACCCAATACTACAGAACCAAGCTACCGAGTTTTCAAACCCTCTCTTTGTGTAATTATTCAAGGTGAAAAGGAATATACGCTGGCCCAAGAGAAATTTAGCTACAGTCCTGGTGATTACTTCGTTGCATCCGTGGATTTACCAATTACCGGACAAGTGATAAAAGCAGCCCCTGATGCACCATATTTGTCTCTTAAACTTGAATTTAGTCCTAGTGAAATATTAGAGGTTTTAAGTGATGCTGACATTAAAGTTGGGGCGAGAAAAAATGTGAAACGTGCTATTTCTGTTAACAAACTGGAGGCCTCATTGTTTGATGCGGTAGTAAGGCTAGCGAATTTACTAGACAACCCTAAAGATATTCCTGTACTTTCACCTTTATTTAAAAAGGAGATTCTCTATAGAGTGCTAAAAGGTCCACATGGGGATGCCCTTAAACAAATGGCTATAAAAGGTAACAATGCTTATCTCATTAGAGGCGTTATCGAACATATTATTCAGTACTATGATAGGTCTTTTAAAATGGCGGAACTTGCGGAAAGAGCAAATATGAGTGTTGCTTCCTTTCATAGGCACTTCAAGGAGATAACATCAATGAGTCCACTTCAATTCCAAAAACAATTAAGACTCCAGGAAGCTAGGCGCATGTTGATGTCCGAATCAACAGATGCTGCTGATGTAGCGTTTCGAGTAGGTTATGAAAGTCCATCGCAATTCAGTCGTGAATATTCTCGAATGTTTGGTTCTCCTCCTAGAGTTGATATAAAACAAATGAAAGAGAACTTCGCTAAAATGGACAAAGTGGATGAGCAATATTCATGAAGCTGAAAGCCTCTGTTAATACGGTGGAAAGAGAGGCTTTTGGGTTGGTGTGGCTTGGTTGTCTGCGGGGATTAATAAATAAGAAATACGAAAGAAATGTGGCCATAGAAAGTTCAAATCAACAAAAAACAAGGGCATATCTTCCCGTGTGGACATTTGTCCACGAGGAGGTTGAGTAGAAAGGAACCTCTCCTTATGGATTGTGTTTCTCCCCCTCTCAGAACTTATCCCGACTTCTGTATTTTACCTATAGACCATCTGATAAAAAACCTTCCTGTGACGTAAAAAATTGATAGTCAACATAAATACTATCTTCTTAACTTATAGATTTTGAGATAGACGAACCATATCCCTGCACTGAATACCGTTTTCAAAAATTTCTTCAGGATAGTGCCTAACAAAAAAATCTATATCAACACCAACCATTCTAAATCCACATTTTTGATAAAGAGCCAGTTGCCCTATGCTTGAATTACCAGTTCCAATTTCAATTGTTTTGTAACCTTTAAAAACGGTACCTGGTACTCTTCGTGGACAGTTGTCCATTTGAAGTACCAGGTACCGTTTTCCTAGTGAAGCCACAACAAAAAACAATATTATCTTAGATAATATTTCAACACTCACTGCCTAAACCCTCCACCTTTCTCATAAGTAATAGGCCAATATTATAATAATCAATATTTTCTAGTAGATTTTTCTCGAAATGTACAATAACACCTTCTTTCAAACAACCAACTTTCTTGTTAAAATAGTCTACTAAGGCAAAACTATTTTCAATTCACTATTAATTTTTCATAATTTAACAAAACAAAGATCTTGATCTTTTTGTCTGAATAAGTTATAATGAGAGAAAGAAAGGCGAAAGGATGTTCGCAAAATGGAAAGAAATAACACTCTCCGTGTCATGGAATTATTTGCTGGTGTTGGTGGTTTCCGTGTTGGCTTGGAAAAAGCTAACCCCTCTTTTTTTGAAGTTGTTTGGGCGAATCAGTGGGAGCCTTCAAGGAAAGCACAGGATGCATTTGAATGTTATGCTAGGAATTTTACTGATGGTGAACACGTGAATGAAGATATTGCAGAGATTCCTGATGAAGTGTTTCAGCAAGTTGCCCCCCAGCTTGTCGTGGGCGGATTTCCTTGCCAGGACTACAGTGTGGCACGGTCCCTGTCTGGCGAAAAAGGAATTCAAGGCAAGAAAGGCGTTCTTTTTTGGCAAATTGAAAGAGTTATTAATAGAACACACCCTAAATATGTTCTACTTGAGAACGTCGATCGATTATTGAAATCTCCTTCTAAACAAAGAGGTCGTGATTTTGCTGTTATGTTAGCAACGTTCAACAACCTAGGTTATACCGTGGAATGGCGCGTAATTAATGCAGCTGAGTACGGATTTTCTCAGCGAAGACGACGTGTGTTTATTTTCGCTTACAAAAATGGCATTGCTTTTGAAGAAGAGCAACTAAATCATGATTTGAAAGATATTGTTTTTAAGGAAGGCTTCTTCGCAAAACCATTTCCAGTCTTAGAAGAACCTTATAAAAATAGAGAAGACTACGAACAAATTGAAGTTGATCGGGTTGAGATTTCGGACAACTTTTCATTCGGATTCCACAATGCTGGCATCATGCGCAATGGAAAGATTTATACGTCACATGTACAACCTGTTGAAGTCAAACCTAAGCCACTTAGCAAAATTTTATTAGACGACATAGAAGTCGATGAGAAATTCTATCTTACTAAAGCGATGGAAGAAAAGTTCGAATATTTACGAGGCGCCAAAAAGATTGAGCGTACTTCTGCCACTGGTCACAAGTATTTCTTCTCAGAAGGCGGCATGTCTCCTACCGATAACTTGGACAAGCCCGGCAGAACAATGCTTACGAGTGAAGGCTCAGTAAACCGTAGTACACATATTGTCGAAGTCAATGGCCGAAAGAGATTTCTCACTCCTATCGAATGTGAGAGACTAAACGGATTCCCCGATAACTGGACGGCAGGGATGACAGACCGTATGCGGTATTTCTGTATGGGTAATGCACTTGTTGTTGGATTGATTGAAATCATGGGAAGACGAATTGAAGAAATTGATGCCTTGAATACTTCTTCAAGTGAAGAGGAAGAAATTCAACTTGGATTATCATTTTAAGCTGATACTTGGTGTATCAGCTTTTTTATTTGTGCTAAAATAAATGTAAATAACTACCTTTTGAGAGGTGTTACTCATGATATATCAAACAGAAGAGGAATTATTATATAAAGCCAAACAAGCTGAAGGGAGAAACTTTGGCGAAATAGATAAAAGTAATCGAATTGAAAATGGGCGTGCAAAAGGACAGCTTGGTCAAATCATTGAAGAAAGTTTCTTTGGTTATGAAGTTAACTCCAAGAATGAAGCTGATTTTTCCGACCTAGGTATTGAATTAAAAGTCACTCCTATAAAGAAAAACAAAAACGGTTCACTATCTGCCAAGGAGAGACTAGTATTAAATATCATCAATTATCAGAAGGAAGTTTACGCTACGTTTGAGACATCGAGCTTTTGGAGTAAAAATCAAAAGATGTTAATTCTCTTTTATGAATGGATTCCCAAACTAGAACGGGCAGACTACAAAGTTATAAAAGCTCATTTACACACCTATCCAGAAGAAGACCTTGAGATAATTAAACAAGATTGGAAAACAATAGTGGATAAAGTAAGAGCCGGCATGGCACATGAACTATCTGAAGCGGACACTAACTATTTAGCCGCTTGTACAAAAGGCGCTAACAAGAGCTCACTTCGGAGTCAGCCCTTCAGTGATGAAATGGCAATGCAGCGGGCTTATTCCCTTAAACAAAGTTATATGACAGCCTTGGTACGTAAGGAAATTAAGCAAGAAGATTTAACTCGATTTGCGACAACTAGTGATTTGAAAAACAAGTCGTTATTTCAACTACTTCAAGATAAGTTCCATCCGTTTAAGGGTCTGACGCTCGAACAGATTGCAGAGCAGACAGGATTAGAAACAAATGATAAATCAAAAAAATTTTTACAAGAGTTTGTTAGCGGATTACTCGGTATTCGCGGAACAAAACTAGATCAAATTGAAGAATTCGCAAAAGCAAATATTCAGTTGAAAACCATTCGCCTCGAACCGGATGGACTGCCTAAAGAACACATGTCTTTTAAAAATATTGATTTTTTCGAATGGGCAGAGGAAAACTGGGAGGACAGCTGGCTCAAAAATCATTTTGATGAAACAAAGTTTTTATTTGTCGTATTTGATTACAAAGAGACCAAACAACAAAATCCGAGCAGACAGCTTTATTTTAGTGGAATTACACTCTGGAATATGCCGTTTCATGAAATTGAAGGCACGCTTAAAAATTTTTGGAGCGATGTTAAAACCATCATTCAAAGTGGACTAGAATTAATTCCAGTTAAGCAGAAAAATAGAACAATTGTTAAAAATAATCTTCCAAAACCAGGTTACAATGGAATCTGCCATTTGCGACCAAAGGCTAGAGATGGGAGTGACAAGACAAAATTACCTGATGGTCGTTTGATTACGAAGCAAGCGTTTTGGTTAGATCGCACGTTTGTTGCCAAAATTATAAATAAACAAACGTAAAAAAACCTTGGAAATTCACCAAGGTTTTGTTTCTCAGGTATTTGCCATCGCAGCTGAAGACTCTGTTTCTTGCTCTTTCTTACCTTCGTCTTTTGGATCTTTCTTGTCATCACCAGCGTCATCGCCATCATCTTCTGAATTGACAGCATTGTCTTGACTAGTGGCATCTTCTTGGCTTGTTGTACCTTCTGCATCGTGTTTAGAGCCGTCAGATTGATTTGATTCTTCTGTACTGTTGTCTGGTTTTTCGATTTCAGTCATTGGTTTGTTAAAATAATCCTCAGGGTTGACAGGCACTCCCGCTTTACGCACTTCAAAATGTACGTGGACACCGCTTGCTTGGCCGTAAATATTTCGACCTGCAGAACCAATTGTGTCACCTTGTTTTACTTCTGCACCAGTTTCAACTAACACATTTTCTAAGCTTGCGTAATAAGTAGTAAGATCGTTATCATGTGTCATTTGAATTACATTACCTAATAACGGATCCTTTTTCACTTCTGTTACTGTACCACTTAGTGACGCTGTGACATCAAATGTTTCATCTTCCGCAGACGCAATATCTACCCCTTTAGATTGATAGTATTTATTGTTGTATAGAACAAGTGCTTTTTCTTGATCTTCACTGTCTGCGTCATAGTCGTAAAATTTTGTTACAATTTTTGCTTGATTTTCGTCTGCAACCGGCATTAACATGGACTCTGTTTGCTCCATTACTGGTTCGGTATCACGTTCGCTATCAAAGTCTACGTTGCCACTGCCAGCTTGACTTTGGTCTGCACGAGAAATTTCATTGTTACTTGTTTCTGTGTCATTCGAATCTGATGCTAACGGACTTCCGCTATCCAGATTTTGATACCATAACACTCCTGTCAACAACAATGCCGCAATCGTTAAATACGCTGCAGGGAAAAACCACTTTTTACGAAAGATACTATTGCTATTTTCCTCTTTCATGATTTCATCACCTCTTGATACAAGAATGGTCAAAGGTGATGAAGTTTATACATTTAATAAAAATTATTTGTATAAATTTTCTGAATTAGGAAAAAAGTAGTAGGGTCAGTCCATTACGTCATCGACTTCATAAATCGATTATACTATCTCAAATTCAACTTTTTCTCTACTCTCATCATACTTATAAGTAACTAAACTAATGTCGTTCCATTCTTCCGAAACACTTTCCCCACGTAATCCAGTGGTATATTTCCTTGACCCTACGTTTTTAGCATGAATTTTTGCTTCTTCTGAAAAGTTGGAAGCTATTAACAACGACTTAATCATTGAATAGTCCCCAAAAGAATACTCATTATTTATCCAATCAACATATTTTAATAATTGATCGACATCTGAGACTAACGCTTCTTCCCTCTTAAGTTCCATAACTAGATATTTTGAAATAGTATCGTAGCCCTTAATATACCTATATCCAAAAATATCCATCTTATCCATCCAATTAACGGGTTTAAATGGCGAGGCAACAACCTGACGCGATAGGTAATCCCAATTACCAAAAACCATTGAAGTTTCCTTATCATTAGACGCTAACTGATACAAGACAGATATTTCTACAGTGGTTTCTCTACGAAACAACCCGTTTTTCATTGCGGAATTATTATAAAAATCTATTGGATTAAAAGTATAATTATTGTTACCCTCCACTTTCTCCTGTATCTTATTATGATAGGTAGTGTTAAATGGAATTAACTGCTCCGTTAACTGTCCATCTAAATTAAGTTCATTTCGTTTTAAGATGATATCCATCAAAGCTTTATCTTCCTGATGGTCAACTTTTATGAAAGATAGTCCTTGAAAGGCTCTTAGCATTTTAAATGCTTTAGGATTAGACATAAGAACAGTATCCATATCCACACCGTTCTTAAAAAAATATGGCGATGGTTTGAAAGTACATATCCACCTTAATTCTTTTCCATCTTCTCCCCAAACATTATCTCCTATTAGCGTTTCACTCCGTATATCATCATACGTATAGGGATTTGGCTTATTGGCTTCCGGAAAATTCTTAAACTTACAGTCATTTCCTATATTAATCAACTTCCCTATACCATATATTTTTCTTTTACTAAATAAATATATGTTGTCTCCTTCCTTCATTGTTGTGTAATCAGCAAATGTTTGTTCATTAATTATCGACCAAAGATTATTTTTAGGTATTTTTACTCTAGTTGAATATACTCCTCTAGTTGCACATTCGAATAATGAATCAAAATCACTAAAAGTAATAACATATCCTGCCATGCTAAATCCCCTAATTTATTAATTTTATTTTGGTCTTAACTTGTTCCTATAATCACTCTTGCTCAAAGGTTGAACCTGTAAACAACGTTCTCAGTAATTCAAGTTAAAGTGCTTCAATGTCTTGTTTAATCTTTTTATAGATTCCTTGTTTAAGCATAATTATCACCGCCTTTTAAGTTCAAATCGAAATCCCTTCTTCCCTAATTTTATTAATAATAGGTACATCAGCAGGTGCAAACTCATAGGCTGACAAATCTTCGATATCTACCCACTTGTATTCTGCATGTTCTCTAAGTTCAATCTGTCCACCTATCAGTACTGCCAGATAAGACATCAGTTCAACATCACCGAACTCATAATGATGGGTGTTGGTAAGAAAATGGCTATGGACTTTAATAGTAATTCCAAGCTCCTCATCAATCTCTCTAATGACACAATCTTCAGGAGCTTCATTTTCTTCTAACTTTCCACCCGGGAACTCCCATAGGTTTGGTAGCTTCATTGTTGTTCTTCTTTTGGTTATTAGGATTTTATCTTTATTTAGTATGATTGCTGCTGTTACTTTAATCATTGCTAGCCTCCCTAAATACACTTGGCAACGGTCTAACTTATTTTTCATACTACTCTATGTGTCAGTGATATAGACTTTATTTTTCTATATTTTAACATTTCTTATAGAGGTTGTTCAAAAAGTCACCAAGCTACGCATCTCTTCGTTGGCTTGTTCTTCCGGTCCTCATGTAGGGAAAGCCTACATTCCGGTCCTCAGAACTGCACCGCCTCGACCTGCTTGCTTCTAATTCGTCGACTTTTGGAACACGCACTTATAGATTTAAAGAATAATAAACAGCATTTCTCAGATTATTGAGTCCTGCACGATCGGTGCTTGCCCCCTGCTCATCCTATTTTTTATAAAAGTTACAGAAATAATAAAGTTATTTATAGAACAAATGTTCTTTTTTGTGGTATAATGGATTTAACAAAAGATAAAGGGTGTGATAAAATAATGGCAATAAATATCGTGTTGGAGAAGCCCGCTGAGTATGGTGGCACAGATTATGATGGTCTATGGAAGAAGATGATTCACGAATTATTTGAAGAATTTATCCTGTTTTTTATTCCAAGCCTATCAGAGGAAATTGATTTCTCGGTGAAACCTGAGTTTTTACAACAGGAGCTTTTTCGCGAAGTGATTGACGATAGGAGAGGAAAGAGCATTGCAGACCAAATTGTGAAAGTGTACTTAAAAGATGGAAAGGAGAAATGGATCCTTGTTCACATTGAAGTACAGGGCAACGAGGATCCTGATTTTGCTAAACGAATGTTTCGTTATTATTACCGGATCTATGATAAGTTCAACAAAGACATTGTAACGATAGCATTAATAACCGACACTTCAACCAGCTATAGGCCAGACACTTACCACTACTCGTTTCACGGAACATCACTTACGTACACATACAACATGTTCAAGTTTACTGATTTCAAAGAAAGTGAATTAATGGAGTCAGCTAATCCCTTTGCCATTGCGATATTGGCTGCGCAATATGCGAATCAAACAAGAAATAACGATGAGAAGCGCTATCGATTTAAATACAAGCTTTTCAAAATGATTTTACAAAAGGCACACTATCCTTCCAACGAACAGCGCATGTACATCGCTTCACTACTATACTTCATTGATTATTTACTACAAATTCCGGTAGAACTATCAAAAAAATTAAGAGACGAAATTATGCAAACAAAGGAGGGAAAACAAATGGTTTATATTGACAAGGAAAACCTACCGTTGTCTTGGGCGGAATTGGAAGTTATTTTTCGAAAAGAAGGGGAAGAAAAAGGAGAGAAGAAAGGAATAAAAAAAGGAAGAGAACAAGAAAGAAAATCTGTAGCCCAAACTATGCTTGAAGAAGGCATGTCTGTCGAGCTTGTGGCCAAATGTGTTACCTTATCAATTGATGAGGTTAAGAAAATCGCAGAAGAGATGTAAACCAAAAATTAGTTTTGGGTGTCAGCCCCTGTCTAAAGACAAAATTGGATGTATTTCCATGTGTAGAGACAGGGTTCATCTTGCATCCGGTTAACAAAAAAAAGGCTTTATTTGCTATGCATTGCAAAATGAGACTTACTATATTTGAATAAGGATCAGGCACTGCTTGTGGAGTTTTGTCCGTCAATGGTGTCTGACCCTTTTTCCAGGAGATAACTATCGATATGCACCTAACCGTTCCCTCTAGTCCTGACTTCCTTAGGACCTTTTTTCATTGCCTCACCACAAATCGGGCACTCTTTCGTTTCCACCAGCGTTTCCTCATAACTTGCGATTCTCACCCATCCATTACACTTCTTACTAGTACAATCCCATACCAATATCGTTTCGGTCTTATAAGTTACATGGTTCGTTTTAATCTTCTGTTTATCCATAGAAGTTGTTTTAGCTACTGGCTTTGGTTTAAATGGCTGTGCAAAAACTTGACGGATAAATCGTGATATGGCTATTTTTTTGTCGCGATAAATGGCGGGTGAGCTAATGTAAAGTTCTTGTTCAGCTCTTGTTACTGCTACGTAAAGAAGGCGGCGTTCTCCCTCAATTGCCGTTTGGTTCTTATCGCGCTTCATTATTACTAGATCTTTTCGATTTTCAGCATCCAAGACAGAGCTATGAGGTAGGATGTTCTCAGATGCACCAATTAGGTAGACAACAGGAAATTCTAACCCCTTAGACATATGGATTGTCATCAAATTTACCGCATCTGCTTGTGGGTTTTTACGAAGTTCTTCCATCTGGTTATTTTTCTCAATAATATCTTCAACAAACTCGATAAATTCAGCAATTGTTGAAAACCGTGTGGCTGCTGCTTCTAGTTCTGATAAAGTTTCTTGGACGATTTCCTTATGAAGGGTAATATTTTTCCGTTCATTGGCCAAAAGAAATTTACTGTAAACGGCGTGAATTCTCTTAACTGCTTTAACCGGTTTCATTGGTTTCATTTGGCGTATTAAATTTATTCTTTGCGAAATTTGCTCCTTTTGAAAATCCTTTAGTCCAGGGTAGTCAATCAGATGAGTCAAAAGAGACTTTTTAGGATTAATTGCTTCCTGTCTCAACATAAAATCAGTTGCTTTTTCCCGGTTCATATAAAGCGTTGGAGTTACCCCTCTGGCAGCCTTCGTGTCTTTTTCATTTATGGTAAGACGCAAATGGTCGAGTACAGGTTTTACTATACCTTGCTCATAAAAAGTAGATGAATTTCCAAATGTGATATAAGGAATATCATTTAACAAGCATTGGTCTAGTATTGCACGACTATTGCTGTTTGTCCGATATAGCACCGCAAAATCCTGATATTTTCTTTTTCCTTGTTTCACTTCAGAAATAATGTTATCAAGGATCAGTTCTGCTTCCTCATCCGTATTATTCGGGCGTAAGAAAAGAGGAAAATCATCACTTTCCCTTGTTGCTTTTAACGTTTTCTTGTATCTATGTTTATTAAAGGAAATGACTTTATTGGCTAAGCCGACAATACTTGTGGTTGATCGGTAATTAGTATCAAGAGTGTACGTTCTTGCATGGGGAAATTCTTTATTGAAATTCAGAATAATGGATGCATCCGCACCATTAAACTCATAAATAGTTTGATCATCATCCCCGACGACAAACAAGTTGTTTTGAGGCATGGCCAACATCTTGATAAGTTCATATTGTACTGGATTGGTATCCTGCCATTCATCACACAAAATGAATGAAAATCGTTTTTGAAGGCTTTGTAGTAACGTTTTGTTGTTCTTAAGCAAAAAATACGAATCAAGTAAAATATCATCATAATCCATGTAGTTGTTTATTCTTTTCATATCCTCGTATTTCTTGAGGATTACTTTTATTTCTTTTTCAACAGGGGTTTGTTCTGGGAAGTCTACCACAGTCACCATGTTGCTTTTTTGATAGGATAATAGTGCTAACAGAACTTCTGGTTCGTAATCATCCGATAAGCTCATGTCTTTCATTATCATCTTCAAATAAGTACGTTTCTGTTTTTCACTACTAATAATTTCACGTCCGTCACCTTGCCATTTTAAAATTTTCAAGAAAATGGAATGTAACGTACCACTCGTTACATCACGAACGACACTTTTGGATAATCCTGGTAGACTAGCAATTCGCCCCTCCATTTCTTTGGCCGCTTTTCTTGTAAAAGTTAGTAACAATATATTTTTTGGATTAACATTATAAACAGACATAAGGTAGCCTGCTCGCGAAGATAAGACGCGTGTTTTACCACTCCCTGCACCAGCCAATACTAATGCAGGACCCTTCAAATGTCGGGTTGCTAGTAGTTGGGACTGATTTAATTTGATTCCTTTTCCTTCTAGCTCTCGAAAATAAAAACTATCTGAATCTGCTTCGTTTACTAATTCTACTGTTGTTTGATTCGTAGCTAATTCGGCTTGTTCTACAACCTTCTTCGTTGCTCCTTGAGGGTAATACTCCCCTTGCCTATTTCTTGAAGTAGGGGCTTGATCAACCTCCAACTTAACAAGTCTTTTTTGTAAATAACATAGTACCGCTTGGGCTATTTTTTGATTATATTCTTTTTCATCATGAATTGCGATTTGTTCTATAAGCTGTTGATCACTGCTTGAGAGGGTTACTTCTTCTTGAACGCTAATTAACACATTAATCGCCTTTAACGCGTACTGTCTGAGTTGAGGTTTGGTTGACGTTACATTATTCAGAAGATATGGTAGCGATTTGATGCATTCATTCGGATGAGCTTTTGACAATTTATTTATTGCCGAGGCAGCGAGTCTTTTTTCGTTATCATCCCCCTCTTTTAAATAGTTGATCAGATAATCTATCGCACCTACATCATTTGTCTCTCCTAATTCATAGGGTGATAATTTTGATAAAGACATCCTACTTACCTCCTGAATCGTTAAGATAATATCTTCTATTTCCTGCGAATTAACATACAAAATTTTGGTCTGTAAATGGAAACGTACTTTTTTCTATTATTCTTATTTGTACCTCATATATTATATCAGAATATAATTATTGGGCAGAGCCTCTTATTGGTTGTTTAAAGTTAAGCTGAGATGGTTATAGGATAATAAAGTGAAACTTCAATAAGCGGGGGGGGGGTTTGCTTTTCCCCATTGATTGTTAGCACCACACGGGTATGACCTAGAGTTTACATTCTTCTTCAAATCCTATAATCTTGCACACAAGAAAAGCATAAGCGCCTTGCTAGACTTATGACCCGAGGGGCTAGGGGCTAGGCGCTAGACAGCTCTTGGATTTAATTCTTAAAATCACACCTACCTATGACGGACATCATTTATCAGAACTGCACGGATGGTGCGTACTCCAAGCTCATTCTATAGTCTATAAAAGTTATACAAATAATAAAGTTAGCGCTAGAACAAATGTTCTATTTTGTGGTATAATGGATTTAACAAAAGATAAAGGGTGTGATAAAATAATGGCAATAAATATCGTGTTGGAGAGGCCCGCTGAATATGGTGGAACAGATTATGATGGTCTATGGAAGAAGATGATTCACGAATTATTTGAGGAATTTATCCTGTTTTTTGTTCCAAGCCTATCGGAAGACATCGATTTCTCGGTGAAACCTGAGTTTTTACAACAGGAGCTTTTTCGTGAGGTGATTGATGATAGAAGAGGAAAGAGCATTGCAGACCAAATTGTGAAGGTGTACTTAAAGGATGGAAAAGAGAAATGGATCCTTGTTCATATTGAAGTACAGGGCAACGCGGATCCTGATTTTGCTAAACGAATGTTTCGTTATTATTACCGGATCTATGATAAGTTCAACAAAGACATTGTAACGATAGCATTAATAACCGACACTTCAAACAGCTATAGGCCAGACACTTACCACTACTCGTTTCACGGAACATCACTTACGTACACATACAATATGTTCAAGTTTACTGATTTCAAAGAAAGTGAATTAATGGAGTCAGCTAATCCCTTTGCCATTGCGATACTGGCTGCCCAATATGCGAATCAAACAAGAAATAACGATGAGAAGCGGTATCGATTTAAATACAAGCTTTTCAAAATGATTTTACAAAAGGCACACTATCCTTCCAACGAACAGCGCATGTATATCGCTTCACTACTATACTTCATTGATTATTTACTACAAATTCCGGTAGAACTATCAAAAAAATTGAGAGACGAAATTTTGCAAACAAAGGAGGGAAAACAAATGGTTTATATTGACAAGGAAAACCTACCGTTGTCTTGGGCAGAATTGGAAGTGATTTTTCGAAAAGAAGGGGAAGAAAAAGGAAAAAAATCTGTAGCCCGAAATATGCTTGAAGAAGGAATGTCTGTCGAGCTTGTGGCAAAATACGTCACCTTATCAATCAATGAGGTGAAGAAAATAGCAGAAGAAATGTAAAAGAATTGACAAAATAACTGTGTGGATAACCATTTCTACACAGTTATTTCAAAGAATGATTTATCGCCTGATTACTATCCTTCCAACGAACAGCACATGTATGTCGCTTCACTACTATACTCCATTGACTATTTAAAATTCCGGTAGAACTATCAAAAAATTAAGAGCCGAAATTTTGCAAATAATGAGGAAAAACAAATGGTTTATATTCCATAAAATTAGTTCAAGGTCGTATTTTGTCTTAATAAGACTATCAATAGATGATCCATCTGACACGTAAAGCATGTTATTCTATTCATGCAAATACTTACAAATAGCGAGTGACGTGAATTACGACTTATACGCGTTCTTATTGGAGGGAAACAAAATTGAATAAACCTGGAAAACGTTTGCTCATCTTATTGTTGTCATTTGCGTCAGTGCTCTCTTTTAGTACCATCATTTCAGCAAAGGAGGAACCTGCTTTGAAAAACAAATATCGAACAGTTATTGAGATAAAAGATTGGGGAGCAGTTATTACGAAGGTGATCATTGAGCTAGATAAGCCTGTTCCTGTCAATTCGATTAGCAAAGATACGTTTGAAGTTTTTGTAAGCAAAAGTGATAAAAGGTTGGCAGATCCATTTTTGCAAGCTGGATATAGGACCGTAACCAAGGCTTTCGTTTCTGATCAAGATGGTAACCGCAAGAAAAATGGATCAGGAAAATATGCTGTTCTAGAGATGGGGATTGGACCAAAGCCTGACAATTCATTAGGAAATGCACTCAATTACCAAATTAGTACGGGCTATAATGACTGGGTTGACTACCAGTACACAATTACCCAAGTAAAAGATATCCAAACCCATGCGTGTACCTTATCCGGAATAGTCATCAATCAGCTTGCTGGAGAAATTAAAGAACTCGTCGATGATTTTTCAACTGGAACCTTCACATATCAGGATCAAACGTTAACCTACGCCGATTTTGCACCAAAAAAAGACAAAGCAGACCACCCACTCATCGTATGGCTGCATGGAGCGGGTGAAGGTGGAACAGATCCAACTTTACCACTATCAGCAAACAAGGCAGTGAGCTTTGCAACGGATGAAACACAAGCCTATTTTGATGAAGCATATGTTTTAGTCCCACAAACACCTACTTTTTGGATGGACGGTGAAGTAGGCTTTGCAGATGGCACTTCCATTTACGAGGAATCTCTAATGGCACTAATCCGAGATTACGTAGCTAAGCATCCGGACATTGACCCAAATCGAATTTATGTCGGCGGTGCTTCAAACGGAGGATACATGACCATGCTCTTGATCCGCGACTACCCAAGATATTTCGCCGCAGCATTCCCAGTTTGTGAAGGGCTAAATGATGATCTTATTTCGGATGACGATATTTTCAATATGATTAAAACCCCAACCTGGTTTGTCGCTGCTGCAAATGATCCAATCCTACCACCAGCAGAAAACGTAATCCCAACCTATGAAAGAATGATTCAAGCGGGTGGCCAAAATATTCAACTATCGTTATTTGACAATGTTGTCGATACCTCTGGGTTATATAACAATCCAGACGGAATCCCTTGTGAATATAATGGACATTTTTCCTGGACCTATCTGTTCAACAATGTCCCTAAAACAACAATCACAGGAAAAGCAACCACCATCATGGAATGGCTAGCCAACCAATAAGCCAGCGTCCGATGGTAGTAAGGCGATTGACTAAGCAAAAAGATCAGGCACACTAATAGAACTTGTCCATGGATATACCAATTCCCTTAACTAACTCTTTTTCAGTTATTATTTATTGAACTCTACCATCTTGTCCATAAGATACCATACAGAAAACACTATCTTTATTACTTTACCCTAAGATTTAATGCACCATATGGGCTCGGTGGAATATTATATAATGATTGAATTTTTAGTAAGGGATTGGTATGCATGCAAATTAGAGGATATCATCTTGTTCAACCTGGAGAATCTCTTACCACAATTGCTAATACTTATGGTGTTCCAGTTGAACAGCTCATTAAAATAAACAGGATGGAAAACAGACCTCCTGTTATTGGTCAACAATTGATAGTTCCTATTGCTAGTGATTTACGTCAATTGGAATATAAACCGGTAACTGCCTATACCGTTGACCGACCTATTTTGGTTAATGGGGAAGATATTAATACGGGACTATATCCTGTGTTAAATTTTAAACCGGAGAATGCACAGTATCCTTATGTTTATGTTCCAATCGCAGAGTTTCGAAGAGTTGGTGCTACAGTTAGATGGAATGATCAGCAACAACTACTAACAGTAGAATCTAATTATCAAGAGCTTCAAAGTGAAGTTCAACAACTACAAGCTGAAAATGAGCGGTTAAAAGAATTGATCACGATAAATCAGCCAATCGTTTCCCGTGGTAACAGCTCCGGTAATATTGCAAACTGGGGGATTGCAGCCCTTCAAGGGGATTGGGTTTACTTTAGCAATATTAGTCAAGGATATAAGTTATATAAAATGAGACTTGATGGAACGGGTAAGCAATTATTGGCTAGTGATCGTTCGTTGTACATTAACGTTGTAGGTGATTGGATCTACTATATTAATCAATCAGACCAGGCTAAAATGTACAAAGTCCGTACAGATGGTACACAAAAAACAAGAATTGATGATCAGCATTCTGCAACAGTAATATCAGTTGTTGGCGATTGGATTTATTATGTGACTCAGAGTGAGCAGTATAAATTATTTAAAATCAAAACCGATGGAACTGGAAAGACGCAACTAGGCAATGATGCCCTTGTTGAAGAGATGTATGCAACAGAGGATTGGATTTTCTACACATTGCAAAATCAAAACTTAAAAATATTTAAAATTAAACCTGACGGAACACAACGAATACAAGTGACAGAATATGGCGCAAGACAGCTTATTATTGAGGGGGATTGGTTGTATTTTGTTAATCAAACGATGCCCGGAATTTGGCGGGTGAAGTGGGACGGTACGGATCCAACTTCTTTTGAGGCAGAGTACAGTAATCCCAATTCCTTAAATGTGGATAATAATATGATTTACTATGGCTATAGTGATCTCTATAAAACGCCAACAGACTCGCCTGAGCAGATAAAATTAACGCCTGTTTATGGTTATGGAGGTCTTATCAACATTGTTGGTGACTGGTTGTATTTCAGAATAAATTATAACGGTGAAAAGCTGTATCGAATGCGAGTTGATGGGACGGCAGGGGAATTTGTGTATTAAATTAAGAGGGTTACAGATTGCTGAACGAGAAAGCCCACGCAGGTTGAATAACGTCTTTGGACGTGGAATAGAAGGGATGTCAAGTATCACTGATAAATTGAAGATTTGTGGTGCCTCAAGCTCAAAAATTTGAATATGTAAAGGAGCTTCTAGTTACAGTGCCTAGCCCATCAGGGCATAGTAGAAACGCTTTCTGTATAAGAGATAAGGGGTACCATTGAAAAGCGTGCCAGTACACTCGGAACCCACCGCTGCGGGAGTTGAGCTTATATGGACGAATATCCACAATGGTTCCTCCCCCCTTATCTTACTACCTTTCCGTTACGATATTTTGAACTCTGCCAACTTGTCCATCCTTTAGGCGGACTTTAATTCCGTGGGGATGTGTTGGAGAATTAGTTAAGATATCTTTCACTTCTCCTCTAGTAAGATTTCCTGATCTCTGATCTTTCTTTAAGACGATATCTACTGTGCATCCAATTTGTATATTCTTTCTATTTTTTCCATCCATGCTATTCATCCTTTTTTGTGTCTTATATATATTCTAGTTATAACTGATATTTCAGTCCACTAGTGTTTGGAACATGAGGGTACCTCAAGTGGACATGTGTCAGTTAATGGTACCCCCATGCCCAAGTGGGTAATCTTGTTTATGAATATATTTTAATCCAAAAACTGTATTTCATCACCCACATGAATGTCACCAGTTTTTATTACTGAAGCATAAATGCCGAAGTTATTGTTATTTTCTTTAATAACTGTTTTATGTAGACTTGAATCTCGTTCAGCGTTATCAGGATTAACAGTTATAATCATGCATCTTTTACAATGCCCTACAAACTCCATTTCTACTTCACTACCTATTTTAATCCGGCGGCCAATCCATTCGTCCTCAATAAAAGGTTTCTTTTCGATTAATGAAATCATTAAATTAGGGCGAAAACGTCGTGCATCCACTTCCTCTTGTCCCCACAACTCTTCTATTTTAGCTAATGATGCATCTGTTGCAAGTAGAACGTGCTCCACTGCAATAGGTCCAATTGGTACATAGGAAGGTTTATACTTAATCGTAGTTATTTGCCGTTTTGATTTAGTTTCCAGTTCTTTAATTAATTGTTCATTATCCCAATCAAAAACCTCACCATCAGGTGTAATTACCTCCGTTTTGGGATATTCATGCATCGAATCTTCCCCTACAAATCTTGCTTGGTAGCGGACCATTTCTTGAAATTGTGTAATTGTTAAAAAGTCACCTTTTTTTGTTTCATCTAAATAAGCATGACTACGATCTCCGTATAAACCATAGTCCATAATTTTAGTTTGTTGTACACTTTCACCACGGAAAGACTTTACTGGATGACGAACAATTTCTTTTATATGACCGATTAACATTTCATCCACCTCAATATGAATTTCATCATACAATAAGTTTAACAAAAAGCATTAGTTAACTCTACTATATGGAGTCTCGATTCTCCAGACTAGAATTGACACACCTCACTTCGGTACATAGCCCTAAAACCCTAAAACAATTTAGAGATTAAGTTAATAATATCTAGATGATCATGTTCACACGGAATAAAGCCTTATCTATTTTTCTAAATTCTTTCATATACCAAACCACTTTTACCCTTCACGTCATCAAGTCACTTTTACCTAAGTAGACATTTTATCTAAATAATATTATTGATTTTGTACAATTAAACCAATGACATCTTTTGCGCGTTCCTTTAGTATATACAAAAATCTTTCTATACTTGTTAGAAAGATTGACGAGTTAACTTACCGTAGAAGATTAATCTGTTGATAAGGATGTGATTAGGACATGGATTTGCACCAAGTAAATAGACACATTATGAAGGTTGCTTTAGGAGCAATAAAGGCAGATCTAGTAGTAAAGCATGGTACGATAGTAAATGTGCTGACTGGTGAATTAATAAAGGACCAAGATATAGCGATTAGCAAAGGTTGGATAGCTTATATTGGTAATGCTGAACACACAATAGGTCCTTCTACAGAAATAATTAATGCAGAAGGAAAGTATATCTCACCCGGGTTGATTGATGGCCACATGCACGTGGAGAGCACGATGCTTTCCGTTACTGAATTTTCAAAAGTAGCACTAATTAAAGGAATAACTAGTATTATGATGGATCCACACGAAATTGCTAATGTATTTGGTGTAGAAGGTGTTCGGTTAATGCATGAAGAAGGGCAAAGATTACCTCTTAAAGTTTTTACCACTTTCCCCTCTTGTGTTCCAGCGACTGACGATTTAGAAGATGCAGGAGCATCTTTAGATGTAGCACAGATCCAAGAAGGCTTAACATGGGAAAACGTAATTGGACTTGGTGAGGTTATGAATTTTCCAGGTGTCATTAATGGCGATGCCAAAATGCTAGGTGAAATTGAAGCTACATTAAAAGCCAAGAAAACGATCACAGGTCACTTTCCAGATGGAACAGATCAAATGCTTCAAGCTTATATAGCTTCAGGAGTTACTTCCTGTCATGAAACAGTTACCCGTGAACAAGGGTTGGAAAAATTACGTTTAGGGGTGTACGTGATGATACGTGAAGGCTCTACCTGGTGTGACGTTAAGGAAGTCATAAAAATCGTTACAGAAGATAAGGTTAGGATTGATAACATATTATTAGTAACGGATGACGTGTATCCAAATACTTTGGTAGATAAGGGGCATGTCAATCATGTGGTGCGTCGAGCCATCGAGGAAGGTGTCAGACCTATTGACGCTATTCAAATGGCCACTATTAATGTAGCAAGATACTTCAATCTCGATCATGATATTGGAAGTATTGCTCTTGGAAGAAAAGCAGATTTAATTATAATGAAAGATTTATCCAAGGTAGAACCTGAAACGGTGATTTCAGATGGTAAAGTTGTTGTTAAGAAAAATAAAATTATAATTGATTACCCTACCTTCACATATCCTCCACACATTCTTGACTCTGTAAAAGTAGGCAAAACACTTAATCGAGATCATTTTTTATTAAAGTCACGAGCAAATATTGGATCTACGAAAGTAAATGTAATTAAAGTAATCGAAAATAGCGCACGGACAGAAAAGATACAGGTTGAATTACAAGTAAACGATGGTATTATCCAACCAGACATCGCCAATGACATTATCACACTTGCATGTATTGATCGCCACCATCAAAGTGGACAAATTTCTCTCGGTTTTGCTAAAGGATTTCAGTTAAAAGGCGGAGCAGTAGCATCTACAGTCGCTCACGATAGCCACAACTTGCTTGTGATGGGAACTAATGAAACAGATATGGCTTTTGCAGCTAACAAGTTAGTTGAAACTGGCGGGGGAATGATTGTGGTGAAGGACGGTGACGTATTAGGCTTTGTAAGAATGCCAATTGCAGGTCTGATGTCTGATCAACCATTAGAAAAAGTAGTCAAAGAGGTTAAAAGACTTGATGAGAGATGGAATGAATTAGGTTGTACTATGAATGCTCCTTTTATGACGTTTTCATTGATTGCTTTAACCGTAATTCCCGATATAAGAATCTCTAATCGAGGAATTGTGGATGTTGTTGAATTTAAATTAATTTAGTTAGGGTGGCACCATCCATGGATGGATGGCGCCTAGTACCCCATACGTTCTACTTTATCGTTAAGCAATTTTAGAATAGGTTACAAAACCAATTAGATGATGTTCAAAACAGCTTGCACTATATCAAAATATGTACCTATTGTTGAAATTATTATCAGGTACCACTTGTGGACAATAGTCCATGAATGGTGCCTGACCTCTTCTTCCTTATCCAATAAATATGCCGAGGATAAACACTACAGTAAAACCAACTAGACCAATCAAAGTTTCCATAACCGTCCATGTTTTTAATGTATCTTTAACACTTAAACCAAAGTATCGTCCAACTAACCAAAAGCCTGAATCGTTAACGTGTGATAGAACGGTTGCACCGGAAGCAATGGCAATTACGATCAGCCCCAGTACTGGACCATCTAATGCTAAGATTGAAATCAGTGGTGCCATTAATCCTGCTGCAGTTACCATCGAAACGGTTGCAGACCCTTGTGCAACTCGAACGACAGTGGCAATCAAAAACGCCAGTACAATTGGAGGTAATGGAGATCCTGCCATCATATCTCCTAACACTTGACCAACTCCAGAATCAATTAAAACTTGTTTAAATACCCCACCTGCTCCTGTGACAAGGATGATGATACCAGCTGGTTCCAATGCTTTCGTAGCAATATCTTGTACTTCTTGACGTGAGTATCCACGTTTTGTACCAAGGAAAACAAAAGTTAAAATTGTCGCAATTGTTAACGCTACAAATGGGTGCCCTAAGAAAGTTAGAATTTGTCGAGCCATATTTCCTTCTTCTAACAAAACACCAGAAAGCGTATTTAATAAAATCAGGATTAACGGAATAGAGATTAACGAAGCAATAAGACCGAAGCTTGGCAATTCTTTATCGTATTCAATTTCTTCTAAATTCATATACTCAGGTACAAGAACATGCAATTTTTTAGAGATATATTTTGCAAATAGTGGACCAGCGATTATCATCGCAGGCAACCCAGCAATTGCACCAAACAAAATGACCCAACCTAAATCCGCACCAATCAAATCCGCTACTGCAATTGGTCCAGGAGTAGGAGGAATAAAACTATGCGTTACTGCCAATCCCGCCAACAACGGAATTCCATAAAAAAGCAATGATTTGCCTGTCTTTTTAGCTAATCCATAAACAATCGGTACTAAAATGATAAATCCAACATCGAAAAATACCGGAATGGCTACTAAGAAACCGGTTACTCCTAGAGCCCACTGTGCTTTATCTTCACCAAACTTTTTAATAAGTGTTTGCGCTAAACGTTCAGCCCCACCAGATACTTCTAGCATTTGGCCAAACATTGCACCAAGTCCTACAACAACCGCTACAAACCCTAACGTTCCACCCATCCCACTTTGCATCGAAGCAACAACGTCATTTAAAGGCATTCCTGCAAGAATCCCAACAATTAAACTAACTAATAACAACGAAACAAATGCATGTAATTTTGTACGAATAACTAAAAATAAAAGAAGAAAAATACCTGCTAATGCAACAAGAATTAACATTTGATCTGACATATTGTTTCACTACCTTTCTAGTTGTGAAAATTTTATCCATTTTGTAAGTTGTTCAAATAGCCCGGAAAATGACCTACTGATTTTTTTGTTAGCTTTTGTACTTCTTGGTCTTTTCATCCCCCTATACATTAACGCCCGATTGAGCCCTGTTAGCGGCCAAACGGTAGTCAAAGCCCGCCATTAACGCCCGATTGAGCCCTGTTAAGTGCCAAACGGTAGTCAAAGCCCGCCATTAACGCCCGATTGAGCCCTGTTATTAACAGGGTCGTAAAAGATAGATTCATTTTTTGACCAACCACCATGGCACAAGCAACTGATCTTATTTTGCTTCATTGTATGAAATAAATTTTCTTACTTTTTAATTATAAGAAAAAAATTTCTTTTTGCAACCGTTTACGGAAAAATATTTTTTCTTAGATGATATTTTTGTATAATAAAAGAAAGTCCAATCAGGAGAGATTACTATGAAAAAAGATGATCAACCTTGTCTAGTAAAGGTTCGCAGACTTTATCCTAGATTTAGTGTAACCGAGAGAAAAATAGCCGATTATATTCTTCAACACCCATCGAAAATTATTCATTCTTCCATTAATCAATTAGCAGAGGATTTAAATGTTGCAGATTCATCCGTTTTTCGATTCTGTAAACGCATTGGGTATAAAGGCTACCAAGCAATGAAAATCGCACTTGCTTCTGAAATAGTGACTCCGCTTCAGGATGTTCACGAAAATGTTGATAAAGATGATACACTGGATACAATAACAACCAAGGTCTTTAACACCCATATCAAAACGTTGGAAGATACATTAGCTGTTTTTGATGAAGAACAATTACAACAAGCTGTAAACACTATAATTTCGGCAGATTCTGTACATTTTTTTGGTAGTGGGGGATCAAATATTATTGCGTTAGATGCCTATCACAAATTAATACGAACAGGTTTAAGGGTCCATGCGGTGAGTGACACACACATGCAATTAATGGTAGCATCTCAAATGAGTGAAAAAGATTGCGCAATTTTCATATCTCACTCTGGCTCTTCAAAGGATATACTTCACCTGTTAAATATTATTAAATCAACCGGGGCAAAGACAGTAGCTATTACCAACTTTGCAAAAACACCTCTTAGTGCTGCAGTGAATATTCCATTATTTACTGTATCAAGTGAAACTGAGTTTCGTTCGGAAGCAATTTCATCAAGAATTGCTCAAATGACACTTATTGATGTTCTATACGTGAATATTTTGTTAAAACTTGGAGATAAGGGTCAAGAAGCTCTAAAAAAGATGCGAGAAGCTATCTCAGTTAAGCGAATTTGACAAATCAAAGAAGTAAGTTAAAGGGGAAAGTTATAGAGGGCTGCCCACTATGGGGGAAGCAAAAGGGACATGTCCCCCGCTTCCTTTTAGATTTTTTTAAAATCTCTCCCAGAAGGACTCTGGAATAATTGAAGACCAAATTCCGGTGCAATTGCAAGGAGATGGTCAAATATATCTGATTGGATGGATTCATACACAGCCCATCTAATGTCATTGGTGAAGGCATATATTTCAATTGGCAAACCATTTTCACTTGGTGCTAGCTGTCTAACCATCAGAATCATGTCCTGACGAATTCCAGGATGTTGTTGGAGATAATGGCTAATATAAGCTCTAAAAACACCGACATTCGTTAACGCACGTCCATTTACTCGATTTTCCTTATTAACATTTCTCTCCGTATTGTATGCAGCAATTTCATTTTCCTTATTGGTTATATAGTCGTGAAGGTAGTGGATTTTTTTATAATTTTCAATCATTTCCTCTGAGCAAAACGTGATACTATTTGTATCAATAAGTAAAGACCGCATAATCCGACGTCCGCCAGCAGTCTGCATCCCTCTCCAGTTTTTAAAAGAATCTGAAATAAGGGCATAACTCGGTATCATCGTAATTGTCATATCCCAATTTTGGACCTTTACTGTATGTAAAGAAATATCAATCACGTCTCCATCTGCCCCGTATTTTGGCATTTCAATCCAGTCACCCACACGAACCATATCGTTGGCAGTTAATTGAACCCCCGCTACAAGGCCTAGTATAGAATCTTTAAAGATTAACATGAGCACAGCTGACAATGCACCGACACCACTGAGAAGTATAAAAGGACTTTCTCCCAGTAGATTCCCAATTATAATAACCCCACCGAGGATGAACACTATAATCTTTACCACCTGGATATATCCCTTTATCGGCTTAACCTTGGATATATCAAACGTTTGATAAATATCATTTATCGCATTTAGTAAACTATTCATGACCATTAAGCCTACAATGATGAGATAAGCTATCGCTCCCTTCCCTATTAGGTATTGATAGGTTGGAAAGGTGGAAGCAAACAAATAGATAATAATGGCAGGAACAATATGCGATAGCTTTTGAAAAACCTTTCTTTCCAAAAGCATGTCATCCCACTTGAACTTATTATTAATAATGATGTGAGTGAGAAGCCTCATCACTATCTTTTTCGTAATAATATTTGCTATGATAGAAATAAGCACGATAAATAGGATGATCAAAAATATAGCAAGATACTTAGAAACGACAGGATCCATCCCATATTCTACAAGTTGATTCCGAATAAATTCCATTTTCCCACTCCCGTTCAGATCTCCTCCCCATACAAGGGACCCTTTCACCCTAACACGACGTTCCCTTTAGGTATATACCCATTACCCATTTTACATTTTTAATTAAGAAGCAAAAGGGACTTATCCACGCCTCGTTTTACTGTTGGAGGCCAAGAACCATCCCTGCGCTTATCTTAACTATTTTTTCAGTCTTCTTGGTTTAACTGTTGCTCTAGTGCCTCGACTCGCCTTTCAAGCGTCTTCATTTGTTCGTGTAAGTCTGTATATTCTTGGTGTGTAAGCGGTACATACTGAACTTTGGTTTCACTTGATACAAATTCTATCTCAAAAGTCTGTCCAGATACTTCTCGAAGAGCCTCAAATATAACAGATTTATATCTATGCTCTAACCATTCTTTACTAAAAGTATTTTTTGCTTTAACAGTGATGACATCATTTTTTATGTCAGCAGTTGTCTCGAAAAACCATGTCTCGAACGAAGGTTTGTTTAATTTTCCTTTTAACTTATCTAGAACTTCTGACCACAATTCACTACTCACGATTCATCATCCTTTTGATTTCAAACCTATTGTTTTTTTGGAAGACTAAAATGAAATGATTTTCAAAGAAGAGTGTTTAATAAAACATTGATTTTAGTCGCCAAGTCCCAATTCCTATACTACTACAAAGCAAATTGCCTTTTAATCATTTTTGCCACTTCACCCTGATTACAAGTCTGCACCATTTATTTTAACACATTCTAATTACAATCACTTTTCAAACCAGGCTTCTTTAAATAACAAAATCCCTTCACCTGTTTTAATATTGCCACTTTGTATCTCTTCTTTAAGAAACGAATAAAGTTGTATATATAATGGATCTCCCTTTTCTTCAAAGGTAGGTGTTATTTCCAACATAAAAATCCTCCTACATTTCAAACTGGCATTATAAATTATATCAGAACTGGCACTTACAACAATGTCAGTTACCATTTATAATCAGGATAATCATTATTTTTGGGAGGAAAAAGAGATGTATCATACGAAAAATGTCACATATAAGCACAATGCACCGGTAAATGAAAAAGAACTATCCATTTTATTTAAGAGTTCGGGGATAAACAGACCTTCAGAAGACTTAAACCGATTAAAAAAAATGATAGATAATGCTGATATTACCCTTACAGCTTGGGCTAATGATAAATTAATTGGGATTGCCCGTGCTATTACTGATTATTGCTATTGTTGCTATTTATCTGATTTAGCTATTCATCGTGATTATCAACAGCAAGGAATCGGGGAAACACTTGTTGATATGCTTCGGGAGAACATCGGGGAAGAAGTTGCTCTGATCTTATTAGCCTCACCCACCGCAATGGAGTATTACCCGAAAATTGGGTTTGAGAAAATAGACAACGGCTTTAAAATAGCAAGAACCCGATAAGGGAAGCATGGGGGCGGTTCTTTCGCTTCCTTGCTTTGATTTACAAAGTAAGAGAACGTCTCCTCGTTATACCGACTTGAGCTCCCTACATCTGATTCAGCACCGTCGTTAACATTATGTCAATCTTTTTTATGTTTTTTCACAAAAAAGTCATACCATTGTTACTTGTTTGTGAATGAGTGCACAAACATATTTTGGATACTTCTTTATCGTGTTATTATACACCCATAGACAACAAACAACGCTTAGTCACAAAACATCATGTGAAATGATGAACAATAAAAAAGGAGATGTTGAACATGTTAGAATTATTAAGAAGAAACAATGTCGTTGCTGGTGTATTAGCTGTTATTCGAATTTATCTTGGTTATTCTTGGATTACTGGTGGTTGGGGGAAAATTACTGGGGGCGGTTTTGATGCAAGTGGCTTCCTAAACGGAGCAATTGCTCAATCAACTGGTGAGAACCCTGCTGTCCAAGGCTGGTGGGCTACATTTTTAGAAAACGTTGCTCTTCCAAATGCAGGTCTTTTCTCTTTCCTAGTTATGTGGGGCGAAGTACTAGTCGGGATGGCGTTAATCTTAGGTCTTTTCACTAATTTCGCCGTACTAATGGGCATGACAATGAACTTCGCGTTCCTGTTTAGTGGTACAGTCAGCACAAACGGTCAAATGATTTTACTTGGCATCTTCGTTCTAGTAGCTGGCGCAAACGCTGGTAAATTTGGTTTAGATCGTTATGCAATGCCATACCTTAAAGTACAATACAAGAAAATCACTCACAAAGAAACAACTAAAAAAACTGTAGAGGCCTAAATGTAAAAATATAGATAATCAAGGCACCATCAATAAGACAACGGTCTTTTGATGGTGCCTTGATTTTAGTATTTGACTGTTTCAATAGTCAAGAGATTTTCTTATCTTTCGAAGAACCCTCTCTTTTTGTCACGAGCTCGAACAACCCTGTAGCTGCTAACCCCGCAACTCCGCCTGCCCATATTCTCGGGACGAGTGCTAGGTCTGCAAATGGATAGGCAAGGATACCAAGCACAATTCCAATCAGAAAACTACCTAGAGGGAGATAATTTTTCTTCACGGTCACTGTTTTTTTCACTAACTGTACAAGCGCAGAAACAATTGGCGTTAAAACAGTTGCAAAAGATAACACCTGTTCCATGATTATCACCTCACAAAAGTGTACGATTTTATAAGGTGTGTAATGACAATTTTTTAAGATTACTTAGCATCTCCTGTATGCCATCACCCTAACTCGAGGATTTGAGGGATTGTTTTTAACTTTACCAATATTAGTTTGTCGCGCCGTTAGTCAGGCTACTTTGTTATGTATGAGGAAGCACAGAAATCATCCCCGCGCTTCCACTAACTCAATAATTCTCGGATATCTTCTTCAGTTAGTATCTCTATTTGGTTATCATTTGGATCAATAATTTCTTCAATTAAATGACGTTTTTTCTCTTGCAATACATTCATTTTTTCCTCAATTGTCCCTTTGGCCACAAGTTTAATCACTTGAACAGCGCGTTTCTGACCAATCCGGTGGGCGCGGTCTGCCGCTTGCTCTTCAACGGCAGGATTCCACCAGCTATCATAAAAAATAACGGTATCTGCACCAGTTAGATTTAGTCCTGTTCCACCTGCTTTTAAAGAAATAAGAAAAATATCGCGCTCCCCTTGATTATATCGCTCGCATAGTTCTACTCTTTCTTCTGCTCCGGTTTGTCCATCTAAATAAAAATATGGTAGTCCTTGGTAAGCTAATTCTTGCCCAATCAGCTGTAACATCTTTGTGAATTGGGAAAAAACCAACACACGTCTACCAGCCAGCCTTGATTGTTCGATGATGCTCTTCAGTTGTTCAAATTTGGCGGAGCTTCCTTGATAACCGTCAACAAACAAGGCTGGGTGACAGCATAATTGACGAAGACGAGTTAAACCAGCAAGTATTTTGATTTTATTTTTCCTAATTGTCTCCTGGTCTAAATGTTTAAACGTATCATGGCGCAGCTTGGCCAAATAGCTACTGTACAGCTTCTTTTGGTCAGGAAGTAGCTCCGCATAATCGATTGTTTCCCTTTTCTCAGGCAACTGACCTAGTACATCTTCCTTAACCCTTCTTAACATAAATGGGCGAATTCTTCGAGCAATTTGTTTATTCGTTAATTCACTAAATTCCTGTAACCCAAGGAACAATTCAGGAAAAACAACATGAAAGATTGCCCAAAGCTCCTCGAGTGCATTTTCCATTGGTGTACCTGTTAGAGCAAACCGATGATTCGCCTCGATTTTTTTTACGACACGAGCTGTTTGCGTTAATGGATTTTTAAATACTTGTGCTTCATCAAAAAATACAACATGAAATTTCATGCCCTCGTAGCTTTTGATATCACTCCGTAATAGTGGATAGCTCGTGATGATCACGTCAAAATCTGTCCATGTTTGCACAAGTTTCAGTCGCTCTGCCTTCGTACCGTCCACAATTAGTGTCTCTAGCTCTGGTGCAAATTTCGTCATTTCCTTTTGCCAATTATAGGTTACGGACGACGGACAGACTATCAGAGCCGGTTGCTTATCCGGACGAATGGTAGACAGTTCCGATAGAATAAACGCAATACTTTGAATCGTCTTCCCGAGCCCCATGTCATCAGCTAGAATCCCACCAAAGCCATAGCTAGCAAGAGACTTCAACCATTTAAATCCATCTTTCTGATAAGGATGCAACGTGTCTTTTAACCGCTCTGGAACGCTAAACTCTAATTGTTCCGGCTGCTGAATGGTAGACAAAAACGTGCGAAAGGATTTTTCAAGTGTTATTACATCACTATCCCCCATCTGATTAAGGATCCGCAGCCCTTCTACGACCTTGACTTCCAACTGTTTCTCCCATTCATTGCTAGGAATAGCCTGCAAAAATCTCTTAATCTCGTCCATTTCCTTCGTCTCCAAGGACAACAGTGCACCATCCTTCAAGCGGTAATATTTCCGTTTTTCTTCTAATGCAGCTAACACTTCCTTGATTTCTTGTTCCTTTACCCCATCCATCTCGAAGGTAAAATCAAGCCAATTCGTGCGCTCCTTTTTATGCTTTACTTTTATTTTAGGAAACTTACTTTTAGGTGCTATTCGTATTCTAACTGCAGTTGTTGCATATACATTTGTAAGCTTCTGCAATTTCGGTAACTGATGGTATAAAAAGTTATATTCTAACGCTTCATTTTGGAGAATATAACCACTATCAGTTTGGCTAAACTCACTTTCTTTCATTAATAGCAGAATTTTTTCTTCCTTCTCTATATCCCTAATAATCAACGAGCCTACCTGAATGCTGCGCTGGTCGAGTGGATTAATGACCACATTTTCATAATGAAATTCGAGCCCTGCAAGTAAGCGATTGTGCACTCGGTCCACGTACAGTTTTGCCTGAAGCGGTGTTTTTTGTAACTCATTGGTCATTTCTCCTGCTAAATGAACCTCGCCCATTTTTCTTAGAGAAGGTACCAGCTTTTCCATGAAATACTTTAATTGGTGTGTGGCGATTGGAATTTCGTTTGAGCCTGAATGATCCATCATCCGCTTTAATTCAAAGAGACGTTCTACTTCTCCTCTGTTTATCCCAACCATTTTCCCATCATATAAAACAGTGTCATACTCTTTTAATACCACCATGTCATTTAGGCCGTTAATGAATAGGCTATATCCAGTTTGTTTGTTCCCTGTAAACTCGAATGTTAATGGTAATGGTTCATCCACTAACTGAAAAGGAAAAAGCTGCTGATCCGGTTGCAACCATCCTTCGGGCGCACGTGCCAACAATGGTTCTAACCTCTTCCAGGCAGAAGCAGGAATAAGTAGAACCTGTTTATTTTCACCCTTATTACTTGTGGGCATTGCCCGTTGATACATTTTTTCATCAAGCATAATTAGAAGTAGCTCTTTGATAATGACATTCGTTTCTTCGTTAAAACAATGGTGCGTTGGATCATATACCAAGTCCTGATCGATGACATGCGCGTTAGCCTCTCTTACATTTTCAAGAAATTCACGAATAACTACTGTTTGACGGGAAGGCAATCGGATTTCCATGCCTAACATCATCTTTTCTTTACCGATTCCAATCACTTTACAAACAAAAGTGATTGCAAGGACTTGTCTATTTTCAAAATGAACTTGCTGACCGCTATTAGTAGTAGGCTTCTGAAATAGTTGAAGTAATCCATCAGAAAGTTCCCCACCTGTCGTATAATCAGGCTCGACAATCAACTGGTGATTGTTCTCCTCTTCATGTTTCTGCCAAGCAATGAATACGGCTGCAATATGCTGGCAATCCTTTTGAAAAGAAGCTAGCGATGGACAACTACAAGTCGCTGTGTATCCATTATTACTTTTCTCGATTTTGACATGAAAGTCTTCCATCCCTTTAACGGTAGCTCGCAAGGAATCATTAGTTACTTTTTCCACCACCACTTTACCTTTCCGATAAAAAGCATCCCCTTTTTTATAAGAGACAACCCCACACCGCTCTTGGATAACTTTCTTATTCAAATTCATATGCAAGATTGCCTCCTTTTGCTCCAACTCATTAACGTGTTACTCTATTACCTAGCCATAGAAAGCAAGAATATTTTCATCGGATTAATGTGAAATGATGAACAATTAAGAAAAGCGCAAATCGCGCCTTGCTAAACTAAGGCAGGCATAAGACCAGCCCTGACGTGGCTGTCGCTGATGTTACGCTTGGATTTTTTTATACTTTTGTATCTTTTTAAGAAGAAAGCGAGGCACAGTTCTGTCGCTCTGCTTTGGAAGCACGAAAACTTGTCACCATGCCTCACCTCATCTGCCACAGCATTTTTTATATTTTTCCCGCTACCACATGTGCAGGAATCGTTCCTACCTATAATTTTAATAGTCTAACATTATTTTTAAATTTAAGGAAGCAAAGGGCAAGTTAACATCTCTAAATCATATAAATGAAGATCCAAACGATTCCCGCAGTACCATGCTTCCCTCCACCTCTAAAATAGACCCCTATGTTAACAACATTCCGAATGGAGCAGAATTATTAAAGGAATAAAAAAATCAGACACCAATCATGGACAAGTGTCTACAGCCGGTGCCTGACTTATTTTTTATTCCTCTGTTTTACTATGATGCAATGGTGGAGGGATTAGCCAACCTTTTTCTTTATTTAGACGTAATACTTTCCCGCCTAATGTTGCCTTTTCCACATGAAACTGCCCAAACAGCATTGCGATATCTTCTCTAATGGATTGTCCGATTATTTGACTACAAGTAACTAAACCGGCTGCAATGTTCATGGATAAGGATGCGGCTATTTCTTGATCCTGAAATCTTGCGCCTACAGGTATGTCTTCCACGTTCGCCTTAGGACGCTCTGGGGGTGTTGGAGGTAAACCTACTCCATTTTCTTTTAGCACAGTTTCAACTTGCTTGATCTCTTGTTGGCATTGACTAATTGATTCTTCTAATACCTTATGCAAATCATGATCACCTGCATGATTTAACTGTGTTTGATACGCTGCTACATAGCCTTTCGATGTTTGCAAGAAGGACCAAAGAGAAAATACTTCTCCATAATGTAATGGTTCATTTTGCGGATTACCACTTAAGATTCCCATAACTACACTCCTTAGTGTTGTATTGAATTTCATATATTCTCCTTTTAGAACTTTTGTGGGAGAGCTAAGGTAAGTATTCGCCAAAAAATAATTTTTAATCTTAAGCGGCAATGTTTTTATCAGTTTTATTGTAATGGTTAGGAAGCGAAAAATCCGTCCCCCTGCTTCTATTTTTCTTCCGCTAGTGCTTCTCGGTCATTGAACATTGGTGGTTTTTCAAGCCAGCCGTTTTTGATCATCAGGCTTGCACCATCCTCGACGTACAATCCAATTTCTCCAATTAACTTCGTGTATCTTAAGGCGAGGTCACGGCGTTGGGCGACGGACAACGCCGCACCATAGTATCCAATCGCAACTGAAATTAATGTTACAACGTGAAATAACATGAGCTTGTCAGAAAAAGGTGCAATGGTAGAATCAGTAATTTCTGATTGCCAATTTTTCGGTGCAGGAAGATGGTCGTCAGATAGGAATTCCTTCATCTCTTTAATTTGTCTTTCGCATATTTTTGCCCCGCGTTGAAAATAAGATCTTAATGCCTTAGATTCCGCAACTTGACTAAAAGCGAGTTCTAGGACAACCTTTACTGTAGTTTTGACAATATTATAATGAAGCCCACTAACTTCAACCGCGTTCAGTGGCCTTTTTTTGCCAAACCAACCCGCTAAATATTGTTGGTCATCGACAAACTCAACGCCATCCGGTGGGTTTAGGTGCGGTGGTTTACTTATAATTCCTTTTTTCAACATTAAGCCGATAATACGATCATAAAGGGTTGATGCCTCGTTAATACATGCACTAAAGTAGTCTCTTTGATCTTTACGAACGGAGGTCGTCATACATAACGAATAACTATTCATCCCATGAAGCCCCATTACCTGCATATACACTAAAATAAGGTTATCCGAAAAAAGCTGTGGTGCATGCTTGTTTACATCCTTCTTCGTGAACCCTTTTGGTATGGGGTAATTTTCCTTTTTCAACATTGGTTTAATCTTTTTTATATGAGAATTAGATAGATCAAGCGAATGCTCTAGCAGTTTAATTGTATCTTTATCCTTGCAGTGCTCCAACATATGGGAAATTACACAAATAGACATTGAATCATTCATATATTGCGCCCAAAGATTGGCTATTTCGACGGAGGTCAATCGATTGTCATTATTCTTTGTCATCAAAACACTCCTAATATGTAAATATAACCGATGTTATTTTATCCTGAATTTCGAGCCTGTGGATAAATAAACTTATCAACAGGCTTGTTTTTAAGATTTTTGGTTATTATGTACATTTATGGGAATCTTAAATCAACCTTACTTGATTATTTTACGCAAAAGCCC
>NZ_JAMQKC010000026.1 GCF_028416595.1 Aquibacillus salsiterrae
TTTTGTTAGGTCCAGCGCTGTAGCCAATAATTTCACGATTATATAAGTCTACTAATACGCAAATATAATGCCAATTTTGCTTTACTCTTACATAGGTTAAATCACTCACAACCACTTTTAGTTCTTCGTCTTGATCAAATTCCCGATTAAGCGTATTGCCAACTTCGGATTCATTTACAGTAGCTTTCCTTGGTTTAAATTGAGCTACTGTGTATTTTTTTGATACAAGTCCTCGTTCTGTCATAATGCGCCCAATACGACGGCGTGAGACTTGCCAGCCAAGTTTTTTCAGTTCTTCTTTAATTTTTCTCTGTCCGTAGATATTTCGACTGTTTTTTAAAAATTTCACCAATCAATTCTGTTAGTTCTTCATCCTGATTATCACGATTTTTCGCTTCATAATAATACGTGCTTTTTGGTATTTGTAGGACGTGACACATTGCTGATACCGAGTATTTGTGACTATTATTACGGATCACATCTACTTTCGTCCCATGATCAGCGCTGCTTGCTTTAAAATATCATTTTCCATCAAAAGTTTTTGATTTTCTTCTTTACGAAGTTTGATTAATTCTTCTTGTTCTGGCGTTCTATTGTCTTTCTCATCAAATGATCCAGTTGTGCTATGTTGGCGAACCCACTTATCAAAGGCAGAAGGCGTCAGCTCGTATTCTTTGATAATTTCAGCTCTTGGCTTACCTGAAGCATGTAACTGGACAATTTGTTCTTTAAATTCTTTTGAAAATGATCTTCGTTCTCTTTTGGTCATCATTGATTCTCCTCCGACATTCATTGAATCAAGTTTATATGACCTTAACTAATCTGTCCAACTAAGTATAACCTATCCATCCATTCAAAGAACTGTTCATAGACTTTGTAACCTATAAACGCGGATATGGACTGCAATATGAAGATTCAATGCTATATACACTCCGGTGCATAAACCAGCAGCTAAACAGATACCATGTCAGGGAACCTGAACTAATAAAACGTGTGGTGGAGAAAATTTGCGCCAAACGACCACATGAGACCTACTCTACCCAATCCAAAAGGATTGGAATGCTTCGGCAGTTTGCTACATTCCTGAGGAATAAGGGGATTAATGCATACATTTATCCATTAATCAGCCGTCATAATGAAAGTAGTAGCTTTGTGCCATATATATTTAGTTATGAGGAGATTGCATCCATTTTGGATGTTTCAGATCAATTGCCAGCCGTATCACGCTATCCGACATATACATTAATTTATCCTGTACTTATGCGACTTTTATACAGTTGCGGGCTGCGCATATCTGAAGCACTGTCTTTAAAGTGTCAGGACGTAGATCTAACCAAGGGCATACTTTTTATAGAAAAATCAAAGAAAGGTAAGAGCCGGATTGTTCCTATGTCACAATCCATGACCGAATTTTGCAGGGATTACGCTAAAAGGATGTCATTCAATGCTAATAGTGATGGCTACTTTTTCCCAGCACCGAATGGCGGAAAATACAGCAGGCATTCAGTAAGGTCTACCATTCAGAATATGTATGCCAAAGCAGGAATTTCAAAGCTTCCAAGTGGCAGTTATCCTAGAGTTCATGATATCAGACACACCCAAGCTGTCCATGCATTAGAAAAAATGCAATCAGAAGGAATGGATCTATATTACAGTTTGCCGATTCTTTGCAGTTATCTTGGACACAAAGATATCCGTTCTACAGAAAAATATCTGCGCCTTCCCTATTTCAAACATGACGAAGTTGCATTATCAAGCCGGGAATTGGTACAGGGTATGATTCCGGAGGTGAATTGGGATGAAAAATAGTTTTCCGGAGCACCTTACAGCTTTTTTCACAAAACATCTCACACTTCACAAAGGACTGAGCGAAAATACTATTGCTTCATACAGCGATACATTCATTCTGTTTTTTCAATATTGCCGGGAATCTTGTTCCATTAGACAGGAGCAAATTGATTTTTCTTTATTCAGTAAAGAATTCATTATGGATTTCTGCAATTGGATAGAATCCGAACGAAACTGTAGCGTCAAAACGAGAAATCTTAGACTTACAGCATTGCCTTCCTTTTTTAGATATGTCCTGTCAGAAACCCCTAAATACGCATCTATGTGTAGTGATATTCTTGCTATACCTATGAAGAAGAGTCCTAAAAAGACACCTGAACATTTAACGGACATTGAAATAAAAATGTTATTGGCCGAGCCGGATGTGCATACCCGAGAAGGAATTCGTGATCTTGCCATTCTTGCGTTGCTTTATGACACAGGAACCAGAATTAGTGAGCTGGATACACCTAAACAGAGGAGATTTAAGATTATCCGGAAAAATAACTGTCCGGGTAATAGGAAAAGGAAATAAAATGCGCCTCATACCGATTTCGCCTAAGACTGGAAATATATTAAAAGCCTATTTTAAATCAAATGGCATTGACATGGATCAAACTGGATCTCCATTATTCTTTAATAGGAGCAATAATCGTCTGACGCGCCCCGGAGTAACTTATATTTTGCAGAAATATGTAGCGATGGCAAGGGACAAAAATCCGGGGTATTTCACAAAAACAGTATCCGCTCATATGGTTCGTCATTCCAAAGCCACAAATTTACTATTGAGCGGCGTAAATCTCATATACATCAGGGATTTTCTCGGACATGCTTCTGTCATAACAACTGAAATTTATGCTAAGACCAATCCGGAATTTATGAGGAAGGCAATTGAAGAAAATAATGCGGTTAGTACGATAGGAACTGAGAAATATAGCATAAAAGAAAAAAAGGAATTAACAGAATTCTTAAAACAATACAGATTATAGCCGTATTGACTATGGAAAGTTGAAATGTATTCTTCACTACACTTTTAAGCTATTATCTAATTAACTTTCCATAGGTACCAGTCAATAATAGCTACAAAATACATAAGTGTGTTCCGCAATACGAAATATCAATTCCCCAAAACCTGATTTCTATGGGTAATGGTGACATTACGAAGCAAGCAGGGAAAGGTTCGTTCCTGTAAATCTCGTTTGCTCAAGTTTGGTCCAGGATAAAAAGCTAAGATATCCATCTCCTGCATGTATCAGCGGGTGCGTTTGAGACCAATACTAAATCCGAGCTTGTTCAATTCAAACTGAATTCTACGACAACCAAATGCTGGCTCACGGAAATGGATTTTGTCAATCGCATTTTTAATGTCGATTTCTTCCTGGGTTGGCTGCATGGCATAACGAGTTGTCCGTTAAGCATCAATGTGAACTATTGGATTTGTTTGTTTCAGCACCTTTTAGCGAAAGATAAAATTTTGCAATTTAAAAAAAGACTTTAGATTCTTTACAACCTAAGCCTTTTTACATATGTTAGTATCGATCAAGTATATCGGTTATTTTATCTTTCAAAAGTGGTATTTCTTTTTCAACCACGTTCCACACTATTCCATTATCCACACCAAAATAATCGTGAATCAGAACATCTCTTAATCCCGCCATTTCACGCCAGGGCACATTGGGATGTTGGTTTCGAAAATCTTTTGATACACGTTTAGTTGCTTCTCCGACAATTTCCAAATTGCGAATGACCGCATCTTGAATTAGTTTAGAACTGAAAAAGTCATTTTCACCATTTGGAATATAGGATTCAATACTTTCTATACACTCCAAAATATGAAGCAAATAGATTTTGTCATTTTTCATAATCGAATAGCTCCGTTTAACACATCTTCTTTCATACTCCAATGAACCGCGTTTTCTGTTACGACATCGACTTTAATATTGAGTAGGTTTTCAATCTCTTGTTTAAATCGAATTAAATCAAACAAACTCCTCTCTTTCTCAAATTCTACAAGTAAATCAAGGTCGCTTGTAGGTCCATCTTCATGCCTTGCAACTGAACCAAAAACCCGTACATTTTGGATCCCATGATTATCAGCTATTTTCAAAATTAAATCACGCTTTTCTTGAAGAACATCATGTAACATAACGAATCCCTCACATTCTTCACTACTCTTAATCAGATTATACCATGTCTTTGTCTTTAACCATTTAAAAACTTTTCAATATCTTGTATTCCTAATCCATTAACAATAAGACCCAAATCATCGCCCTCATTTCTACTAAACTCCATTAACCATTAGATGATTTTCTCCGTGGTGTTCGTTATCTGGAGAATCATCTGCGCTAACATAGATGACTTTATATTGTTCACCTGGTAAGCATAAGGAAGATCATCTTTTTTGGAACATTCAATTAAGTTCAGTGAAATAAGCATTATTGCTATTCCTAATATTGTTTTCTTCATTGAAAATCCCCCTTGTGGAATTATACTGCCATTTAACACAAAAAAAGCTGCCGCATCCGACAACTTCTTATTAAGAATCGCAAACGTTCATTTGTTGACACTTGTTTTGAATCCTCTTCAATTGTACCTCGGTAGATACTTATAAATTGTGATAAGTCAGAGAAACTTACAGTATGATTGGAGGTTAAATTAACTTTATAGAATTTTGTAGCTGGTTTGCCCCAAAGCATTCCTTCTGTTATTAAAAATTGATTATAAAGTAAAGTAGAAGCTTCCGAATGTTCATCATCCCATTCTGTTAGCACCTGATTAGAACGGTCAGATAACTCCTTAAAGTGTGTTTCGATAAGTGAAAAATCCCTATCTTGTTGGACATTTAATAAAGTATGTGTAACATACAATTGATAAGATAAAATGCTTATGATTAAGCAATGCCGTAATAACAATTATTTTTATTTTCTTTTGCAAAGAACTCCCTCCTTATACGATTTCTTATTCGAATAACGCACCCGTTACTTCAAGTGTAGCATTTCACATACAAAGAGACTTTTTTCTAACTCACTTTTATATGTTATAATCGTTATAACAATTATAACGAGGATGTGATTTTTTGGAACAATTCGAAAGAAAAGTTACTAAGATTGGAAATAGTTTTGGAATTACCCTTCCTACTGAATTACTAAAACAAGTGGGCTTAGCACAAGGAGATGATGTCCAAGTTGAAGTGAAGGATGGGAAAATTGTTTTGAGAAAAAAAGAGCAAGTAACACTTCCTGAAGGTGTCGATGCAGAATTCATGGATATTTTAAATGATGTCATTAATGAGCATGACAAAGCGTTTAAAGGATTAGTGAACAGATAATGGATGAAGTCATTTATCTTACAATAAACCAAGTGATTGCTATTAATACGGTACAAATTCGTTTATATTCCCCAGATGAACCATTAGGTGTAAGAGATCCAAACCTACTTGATTCAGCTATTAACCGCCCAAAACAATCCGTGTTTGGTAGTGATGCTTATCCAACTATTTACGAAAAAGCAGCGGCATTTTTTGAGTCAATAGCTAAGAACCATGCCTTCCACAATGCAAATAAGCGAACAGCCCTTGCTTCCTTAATTGTCTTTTTGAAAATAAACCATTTTCGTTGGACGATGGGAATTGAAGAAGAACAAGACTTTACAGTTGATGTTGTGAACCATAAATACACGTTTGAGGAAATTGTTTCAGCAATAATAAAACATACAGAAAAATTGTAAAATCCATTCTCTATTCAGATGCTTTCTTAACCAAAGCGCGTCTCTTATCGGCTCTCCATCTAAAGCAACAATAACATCGAGTTCTTGTAGACCCGCTTGTGCTGCTGGCGATTCAGCTTGAGAATGGATTTTTATTTTGTATTTGCAAAGATTTATTAAAGATAAGCCCCCGTTTGTTTAATAAATCTTTACTTTATAGCCTCAATTTTTTTTGCGCCTGCTTGCGCTGGGGAGGATTGGTCAATTCCGCCGTCTATCCAAACTCGCACATTATCACCTTTTGTAAAGGCATTTGCATCATCATAACTTAGATATATAAGGCTTATATGTCCTGATAATCTATCTATCTCATTAACAGTTTTATTCTTAATTTCCTCATATTTTTCTAAGGATATATCCTCTGTAACTAAAAGTCTCTGCTCATCAATGGCAATTACATAACCTTCAATATCTGGTTTAGAACATGCCACTGTAAAAATAATAAGTACAAACATGAGTAAGACTGTTTTGGTATTCTTATATGTTTTAACCATTATCTCCTCCTCCTTTTTTGCTGTTCAGTTAGTTTAAGTGAAAACTCTCACATTCATAAATACTATTTCTTTATTAAATGATATCCTTTATTACTTTTTCTAGGTTCTCATTTTCCATTAAATGGTAAAATCCTTTTATTCAAGGAAAAAAGGGCGAATTTAAAATACAGTTAAGCAACATGTGGAAAGTCAAAAAGCAGCCGAACGAAACTGAAGGATTTTCTACATAAGAGGATATCAACATAAAAGATTCTCTACTTTCCTAATGTGATACTGACTTATGTTCGGATATATCTGAACATAAACTGATAGACGTACCCCAATATACGCCCTTTCCGGACTAATAATTATAGACTCTTTATCTGTTTGAAAAGTGTTCCATCCATATCAAAAATTATAGATTGAGACATTTCGTTCTTTCCCTTATAAAAATTAATTAAAATCTCTTTCCAATAACAGGAAAACATATGAAGTAAAGATGTTTTATGTTTGCACCCCAATCTCCTTTTGATTGGATCTCAATTGACTCCCTATCGCCCAGCAAATTGTTTCCCGAATATTTTCTCGAGTTGGTTTAAGATTTCTTTATTTTTCCCTACATATTGAACGATAATGTTTCCCTTTTTGAAAAACTGGGGGTCTGAGATCCATTCAATTTTAGCAAGTCCAATATTTCCATCCTCACGTATCAAGGCAGCATCATTTTCCATCTCTTTGTTCGATGGATATTCAAATATCAAGAAAAAATCTTCATTAACTTTTATTACTTTAGGCACAGCAGAAAGGAATTCATCTTTTTGATCATTATCCAGAACTGTGTATTTTACTCCTGATTTTTCAAGTTCACTTGTCAGTTGAGGAAAATCAAAATCATCAGAATTATTTGAACATCCTATTAAGACAAGAAACAAGAAAAATGTTAAAATAATTTGAACAGCTACTGAAACTGATACTACCTTCACAGTTTTGCCCCCCTTTAAATTTTTACCTACCTGCCAGTTTCACGACCAACTCAGTCAAGTAAGTTTTCTTGCCCACGTTAGCTTAATTACAAAATGTCTCTGTACATGTCATTTCCGTAAATGATTACTGTATAGGTTAAGTCCAGTAGCCCCCATAACTAGAGAAATAATAATTACTACATAAATCTCTTCTTTGTTTCTGGCACCACCTGAAATATTGATTACTAGCCAAACAACTTCAATAAACATAATAATAACCCAAGCAACAAATGCAGATAACAATCTCATTCTATGCCCTCCCCTGAACGAACCATTGTTTTAGTAATTACACCCCGAAAATCCAACTAACCTTCTTCAAGCATTATGCCAGTAGCGAACCAATGAAATTATACAAGTTTATTTTTGCTGCTCATAAAAATACCTACGCGCCTCCTCTCTATCAAGTCTTTGTGCCTTTGAAGTTTTTTCATCGTTATAGGTCATTATAAAAGTTTCCTTTTGATTATCCCATTCTACAACAACTTTGAATTCATTGTCTTTTATTGCATATTTATCTGAATCACTACTCGAAATATTCCATCCAGTAGTATCTTGTATTTTACTGCTAGTACCACCACCACTCATATTTACACCTTCAAAAAAGGAGTGAACTGGGGTGCCGTCCCCTTCTACCTGTTCCTTACTGATTTGTTCAAAATCACCTTTATAAGTCAGGTTCGAGAGTTCGTTAACTTGAAATGTATTCTTTGTTTCTATAAGCATCAACAAGTATTATTGGTGTAGTTGTTACAACATTCTCTCTGTCGGCAAAAGAGACAGAAAATACCTCTTCGCCCTCATAACTATTATCTAATAAATGATAGGCTTCATTCACGGTAATTTTAGTTACCGTTGCACTTTCCCATTCTTCGCTAGCACTATCGCTCCAACCTTTATCTACTAAGAAGTTCCAAGCAATTTCTCTTATGTCTTTATAGTAGCCTTTTTCTATAAATTTATCATATTCGCCATCGTGTTCACGTTTTACTATAATAACTCCAGCGTCTTCATTCGACGTGAATATTTCTGCACCCACCTCTAACATATTTGATGAAAAATTAGTTTTAGGTATTATTTCTTTATCCACTGTCTTTTCAACTTCTCCAATTTTGTTTGCTATAGTGAATTCTTTATTTTCAATATCACCTTGCCATGTATAATCTATTCCATCAATCATTAATATCCCAGCATACGAACCTTCTCCCGAACCATTACATCCGTACAACACAACTAAAACAAAAGTAGTAAATAGTAAAGATGGAATAACTTTTCTAATCACATTAACACCCCCTTCACTGATTTAGACGATTGAAGTGTATAATTTGTTTCAATAGTAGTGAATAATCTTGTTCCATTCTTGCTCTTGTTGGGTGAACAAGAAATGATGATACCTTTTAAATGTAGGGAACTGTTTAGTTAAATATTTTTTTCTATTCTATTTTCTAAGTGGGTTTTATAGGCTTCCTAAACCTAAAATGATTACAATGCTACAGATTTACCTTTCGTTTCATTGCTCCCCTTTATTTGGATTTACGGACGTGAACTGAAAAGGGGTATTTCTTTTGGGTCGAAGTAAAATTGAAAAAAAAGCTAAGAGCTACTCTCTCAGCTTTGTTGGAAGTGATGGGTCGGCTTGTCGGATTGTCGGCTTTGTAACCGTGAAATTATAAGATGCAGTGGTCTTAACAAGGATGTAGCTTTAGTTCAGCGTGCGGAATTAACTAATCTTTATCATATGGAGTGATTTCGTACTGATCGGGGAAGTGAATAAAAAAACTTTTTAAAAACATTTGGAATCGAGCGATGATAAAATAAAGGCACATCAATGACAATGCCGTTGCAGAAGCTATCTTTCAAACTATTAAAACTGAATTCGGACACCGGACTGACAAGAACTTTACCTTAAACTTATGGATAAGGTCCAATGGTATTGCGTATTCGTATCCACAGTTGGTTCATTAGATTATCAAACACCAGCTGAATGAAAACATTGCTCCAAAAACATTTATCCAATCTAGTGTTGACATACCAATGCTCTAAAAGTAAGTTGAATATCTCTGAAATGAAATTTTAAATCATATTCCCAAAATATTTAGAATATTTTAGGGAGAAGTAATCCATTATCTTTCATTCACCTAACTGAAAATTTCTATTTGTTTTTCAGTTATTCCTTTAATTAATCTCAGTTCACTAATCAGAAATTCATATGCGTTATCAAACATTTTTTTTCGCTTGTATTGAGCGCTTTCTCTTTCTTCATACGCCTTAAATCACGTACAACTTCAGCGCCTTCTTGCAGTTTACCTGTTTTTATTTTGTCCGTGTTCAGTTTATACCTTTGTTTCCACGGCAGTGAAAGATCTGATTCCCCATGCTGAAAAATGTGTATGATGTGTTTTAATGCCATTATGTCAGTAACTGGGCGAATACTTGAACTCACTAGCGTACCGTTGAAAACAACTAAATTCCCGTCACTTTTTTACAAAGTAACGAGAAAATAAAAGCGTTTATCGCACAATTAAGTCTACTGCGCAGTAGATAATACTTATTTATGAAAGTGACAGCATTACTTCAACACCAAAATGGTCTGATACCATTGATTTATTACTATTATTAAAGATGACGTGCGAAAACTCTACATGGACAGGCATACTTGATAAAATCAAATCAATCCTTAAGTCGTTTTTATTGTCCGTCCAGCCTGCAATTTTTCCTTTGACAGTTATACCTTGATCTTTCTCTTTTGCTAAGGAATAGGTATCAAAAAGTCCTTGTTTAAGGAGATAATCATAGCCCTCCCCTTTTACTGTTGTACTGTTATTAAAGTCTCCCATAAGAAAAAACTGCTCTGCTTTATTTACTTGTTGAAGAATGTTGTCGGCTTGGTATTTAAAGGGCTCCTCTTCATCCTGCCACCATCCTGTATGACACGAATAGAAGGAAATTGGTTTATTATTATAGATAATTTTAGCACCGACAATTTTTCGTGTTTTCCAATAGTTAGTGTCCATGCCTTGTGAAGCAAAGAAGGAGTGTTCCTTTATAATTTCGTGTTTTGTTAGAATCGCTAAACCTTCTTCATATACTTCATACCCAATATGAGAAATATCCCACACTAATGCATAATCCATCATGCCTAGCTTTTCAAGCTCTTGCAATAATACCAATGCATAATTACCTTTTTTAACACGCCCAGATAGTAATTCTCCCTCGATAGGTTGACTTACCTCCTGTAGAGCAATGACATCATACGATTTTTCTTTAATCGTTTCTGCTAGATATGTTATCTTTTCTAGTTGATTTTCCTCTTGCCAGGAATGGCAGTTTAACGTTAGTAACTTCATATGTGTAATACCTCCATACCGTAATCAATTATAAATGTTCTCTAAAAAAGAAAAAAGAGGTTAACCCTCCTTTTTCTAGTAATAATTTTAAGGATACCCTTGCTCTACAATAGGTGATATGACCGCTTCATTGACTACGAAACGAGGGTTCTGTGTAACCATATGTAAAAGAAATTTCCCGCAATCTTGAGGATTTAAAAACTCTGGATTTTTTTCTGCATGCCAGTTCGTATCCATCCCTCCAGGATACACAACAGAACAACGAATGTTATGTGCCTTTCCTTCTCCATTTAATGCCTGCGTAAACCCGGTTAAAGCAAACTTTGAAGCACAATATGCTGTTGCATTTGGCCATCCCTTTTTCCCTGCAACGGATGAAATATTAATAATGTAACCGGATTTCTGTTCCTTCATATGCGAAAATACTGCTTTTGACGAATAAAAGACCCCATTTAAATTAACATCAATCACCTTATTCCACTGTTCTACCTCTAATTTTTCAATGGAGTTGGGGTAATCAATGCCTGCACTATTAATTAGAACATCAACTCTTCCAAAGGTTTTAACCGTTTGTCTAACCAAATGTTGCACTTGTTCATATTTTGACACATCAGTAGGAACTACAAGTACTTCCCCTTTTTCATCCTGTAACTCTGCTGCCACTAACTCTAGCTTTTCTTTTGTACGAGAAGCCAAAACAACATTCCAGCCATCACGAACAAAAATTTCAGCTGTTCCTTTACCGAGTCCGTCACTTGCCCCAGTAATAATCACAACCCTATTTCCCATACTATTCACCTACTTCACTTCATTTTGTACGATATTTCATGCATATTTCCCTCTAAATGTATGTTAATAAACCTCTTTTAGGCTAAACTCTCATACCACACGATTCCCTTATAATAAGCTTTGTTTCAAGAATCTTTTTTTTAGATATGTTTTTGTTTCCTTGTAAAGTGTCAATTAACAACAACATCGCTTTTTCCCCAAGTTGTTCAACGGGCTGCTTAATAGTTGTCAAGTTGGGTTCAATGATTGTCGCAATATCTTGATCATCAAACCCTACAACCGCTAAATCCTGTGGAACATCCAATCCTTGCTGTTTCGCTTCCTGGATGACACCAACGGCTAATTCATCATTTCCTGCAAAAACAGCTGTGGGATAAAAATCATTATTCAAAACCCTTTGTATATATCTTCTTCCTTGTTGAATCCCAAACGATTCAAAACAAATCCATTTTTCCTGAATAGGAATGTGATAAGTCTCTAAAGCCTTTAGAAATCCTTTTTCTCGGTCTTTTGTGATAATCGATTCTTCCGGTCCATTGACCATCCCGATATGTTGATGTCCTAGTTTTATAAGATGCTCTGTTGCCTTATAAGCTGCTTCTTGATGATCAATTGTAATAGTCGGAAATATGTCATCTTTTGTGTATTCTTCTACAAGGATAATTGGACCAAATGATGAAAACTGTTGAATAAGTTCAACAGGGTTTCGAAAGGCTGTTAAAATTAGTCCATCTATTTGGTGATTCTCTAGCATCTTTAAATAGTTATACTCTTTTTTCGGATCATTTCCTGTATTACATAAAACGATTTGGTAATCGTGTTTTACTGCTTCACGTTCCATTCCTTGTATGAGTGTTGAAAAGAAATGATTTGATACTCTTGGAACTAACACTGCGATAAGTTTTGTCTTTTTGTTACGAAGGGTTTGAGCAGCTCGGCTTGGTTGATAACCTAGTTCTTCCATTGCCTTTATTACCCTTTTTTTCGTGTCCGCATCAATACGGCCGCTGTTTGTCAAAACACGCGACACGGTGGATTTTGATACTCCAGCTCTTTTTGCCACATCAATTATCGTCGCCATTGTTATTGGTCCCATTAAGCCTGGGCCTTCATTTCCTCCATTTCTTTGATGACTGTATCTTCATATGTATGTTTTATTCCGTCTATAATCTCTTGTATTTTAACGGGTTGATGTATTTCAGCAGATTCTAACGCTGCAAAGACTACTGATAATGCTTCTAGCCCCTTTTCAGCACTTGATATGGGTGTTATTCCATCTATAATTGCCTCTTTTAGTTCTATATAGGAGTGAGCAAATGGATTATCTTCAATGTCTGCAGCGTATCTTTTAATAAGTTCCTTCATTGTTACGATGTTTCCACCATCTAAAGACACATATTCACCGTGACGTACACACCCTTTTCCACCATAGAACCATGTTCCATTGGTACCTTCACCGTGTGCAGCTGATGTACACATCCAATGTCCGAGGCCACCGTTTTCAAAACGAAAAACCGTTACAGCGGTATCTTCTCCAGTTGGTTGAATCGTTACCTTCCCATCACTCAACTCTTTTTCAAAAATATCTGTATAAGCAAATATTTCTTTAATTGATCCATTAACTTCTGTAAATAGATGCGCATGATGAACACCGTGATCGTTAATCCAACCTGCACCAGCATTTCCCTTCATATGCCTCCAAGGTGTCCCACCAAAGAAACCACGTTCAGCTACCTCGGTAGTTGCTGCATAGTCTACTACTAAATGTACGGGGCCAATAAAACCATCTTTGACAGCACGAGCTACAGCAACGGCCTCCGCTCCTAGTACAATCGGCTCGGCTACGGTTAAAACACGTTGATATTTCTTTGCGTCCACTATCATTTTTTTTCCGAAAGATGGCGAAATCGCTAACGGTTTTTGCATTTGAACATGAACACCTGCCGCAAAACAATCTTCTGCAACTGTGTGGTGTAGATCATGGCTTAGCAAAACCGAAACAGCATCGATCTCCTCTTTCTCTAGCATCTCTCGATAATTTGTGTAAACACTAGGATTATTCCCTAGTAGTCTTGTAGTTTCACTGGCAAACGCTTCTGCCCTTTCGCTCTGAATATCACATACTGCAACGAGTTCAAACGGATTTCTACCCGATTTCTTTAATTCAGCTAACCCTTTAAGATGATCAATTGATATGTTACCACAACCTATAAATGCTAATTTCATCTTCTACCTCCTTTAAATTAAAATCGCGAGGGAACGTTCCCGCAACATATGTTAGTCCATTAAGTTATCTATGTCAACATAAAACTACATAAATGTAAAACCTGACAAAGTTTAACATCTGTACAATCTATTCATAAAATCTCCCCCTGTTCAACCTTCTCTGGATAGATAAGGTGATGATTTTTCTTTACAATAGACAAGCTGCCTTGCGCGACAACACCATTGTTCCACTCTCCTGCTTGTTTAAGTGAAAGGCTTCAAATTAAATTTTGCTGCAATTGAAATTATGTTTTAATATATAAAACTAACCTTTAACCTTCTTATATTTAATCAAAAATGGTTCTATAAAAAAGAAAAATGCTATAATTACAAAAGTAAAATATTTTTAATACCATTTGGAATATTGGCTAATGTTATCAAGGAAGATATTACAATTATTAGGATTAATCTCAATATAATTGCTAAAATATAAGAGAAAATAGTAATTTTGTATTCTTCACCACAGTTGGAACACTCAATCTTTGGACGTATAAGTAAGTTGCCTGTGGACTTTCCTACTTCTCGCCAACTAAACTCTTTTTCGCAAATCAGACATTTCTGGTTCTTAATAATTTTCTCCCCCTTTGTTAAGCAATTCCTACTTTTTACTACCACGAATCCAAGTAGTTCCTAACCCTATTAAAAATACACCTAAGAGTGCGATTGGCAATCTTTGGGCAACACAAACAAACACAGAATAATCCATTCAATAGTCTCTTATCACTAACAAAGTTGGGTTGCTATCAGGTTTATCGCATTCTTTTAATTCATATATTTTTGTTTTTCCATCCTCTTCTATATTTAAGGCCTTACAAGTTATGGAACTTTTTCCTCGACTACCATATTTATCTCTTGAAGAGTCCACCTTTGAAGTGAATTTTTCCCCATCATATTCGACATCTCGTAGTATCGGGTCTCCTTCATCAGTATAGTGTACAATTCTTATCTTATCTTGCTTACCTTGTTTAGCATTTTTCACAAACTGTTGAAACACTTCAATATTTGTTATTTTTCCATATTCATTAACGACATCATCACTGTCGGGGGAATATCCACATCCCGTAATAACAATCAACATTATTGATGCAAAGACCAATAGTATTTTCTTCATATTACGTCCCCCTTCTATTAATTTTGTGATTGAACAATTTATTTAACACAATAAGAGCTACCGTATTGAATTCCCTCGTTTTCGAATGATTATAAGCAAATGGGAGTCTAGCAATATCTTTTTAAGTAACATTTTCTAATCCCTTATTCAATTATACTACTTCCAGTAACATGGTGTGTTAGTCGAATACAGGGGGAAATTTCTTATCCATCAGTACTATTGCCACAGCTGCCCATAGCAAATAGGTACCCAATGGATTCGCCTAATCTTCTCCAGTCTTTGTTACAAAAACGGAGCCTCGATAGTTAAAGAGAATCTTATTTATTATCTAAGTCCTTTATCCGTCTTTCTAAGTTATCTATTCTCTCATTTAATTCTCTCTTGGAATTTGTCATTCGATTGGATGCCATTTTGAAAAGGGAAATAAAAAGCAAGACTAAGACAAAAGCACCTAAGAAATATCCAATAATGATTTCCACCGAAATCCCTCCTTCATGGGTACTTATTTGGTTAAATAGGATGCAATCACGAGATCCAAAGTTTCTGTAAGCCAGGTTGTGGTGTATTTCTGACTTTGATCTTATTTCGAAATCTTTGACTAGGGATTTCTTTGTCCTTATAAAAAGTTTATGGCATTACCGTTGTTGCGGTAACACGCCATTATAAAGCGTCTATCCCTTATTTGGCCAACAACTCAACTACCAAAGACTTTATTTCCATACTTTATCACATAGCTAATGTTTAAACAGGTAGAAAAACAAACACTTGTCTCACCGGAGTATATGGAACTTCAACTCCTATTCCCTTTTTTCGCTTGTTTCAATTATACCCAAAAGATTACGAATGGTGTGTGCAGCTATTGAGGACCGTAGCAAGGATTTCGATTAAGCTCCTTAAAGGTAACTGGAACCATTTGTATGAATTTTTAACAACTTTTTCAATAAATTCTTGTTCAACTCTCCACTTGTTATATCAATTAGCTAATTTGTTACCTTCTTTATCAAAATATTCAAAATCGGAATCCCCAATTAAATCAGGTTCTAAACCGTGAAATAAAAAGGCTTTCATATCCATAGTTAGACCCGATGTTTCAGCTTGTTAAACGAGTACGTTTTAACTGTAATAGAACCCTGCTGCATTACCAAAATACTTGTTATACTCATTCCCCTGATTATAGAAGCTTTTAAGATTTTGAATGTAGTTATTCAATTAACGGAGGCATTATACATACTAAGAATTTTTGATTCATTACATATATGAGTTGTTATGATCTTATAAGATAAAGGATATCGGTGGCGATAAATTACTATGGGAAAAATCCAATCTTCAGAAGAGCTTATGAAATATATTGAGAATATGAATAGAGACTTTCGATTTTATCTCTCAGTTTATCATAGAAAGAAGATCTATTAAAGAATCGTCTAATTGGAAAAACATACACTGAAGAATTAGGCAAATATAAAGGGGTTACTAGGGGTAGTTATTAAAAGGTTTAGCGTTTATTATAAATTGATTGAGAATGATGTTGTTATTTTAGCTATCCTTTTTCCAGGTGAAAACTAAATAAACATGATACATGAAATTATTTGACCATTATAATTAGTTTAGTATCACGATAAAAACGCTCAGAAGGTTTTCTGAGCGTTTTTGTTTGGCTGTTTTATACTGCGAAATGGGGTGCGGAATTTATGATGATTGTTTCCCTGCGCTTATGTTATTTAAGCGATATCGAGTAACAGTTCATCCAGGTCGGCAAAACTCAATTCTTGTCCATCGGGAAACGTTAATAAAGGCTTGACAGATCCAACTGGTGCAAGTTGAACCCCTAACATCATATCTTCTGCTAGCTTAAAAATAAAATCTGCAAAATCTGCATTGTCGGATCCACCTTCAGGAATTGAATAATTTATATGATGCTTGTTAGCGATTTCCACTAACTTATCTATTAAGTTTTTTCGGTTGGAAGTATTATCCATGATTACTATCCTCCATTTTTCACCATTAACCTGATTAACCTGAGGACTGATTAGTTGGCCTCAACTCTTTTATTGAATGTATAGTTGCTTGCTCGATTTTTCAATCTAATTCAACCAATCAATTTCCCGGCAACACCTACTACATGATAGTTGTTTCAACATTCACTGAGTCAAAGGCATCAAGCAAACCACGTACTTCGTCGGTAGACTCGGTTTCCATCAATTGATTTCTTAATTCACTTGCCCCTCGAAATCCACGAACATATATTTTGAAAAAGCGCCGGAGAGTTTTAAATGGCCGTGTCTCGAGTTCCTTTGAGTATTGATCATAGAGGTCAAGATGTAACCTTAAGAGATCCAGCAATTCCTTGCTACTGTGCTCTTTTTTCTCCTGTTCAAAGGCAAATGGATTTTTAAAAATACCTCGTCCAATCATCACGCCGTCAACACCGTACTTATGAGCGAGCTCCAAACCGGTTTGACGATCAGGAATATCCCCATTGATTGTCAAAAGTGTATCTGGTGCTACTTCATCACGAAGCTTTTTAATCTCCGGAATCAGTTCCCAATGCGCATCGACATTACTCATTTCTTTTTTTGTCCGAAGATGAATCGATAGATTAACGATGTCTTGCTTCAATAAGTGGGTAAGCCAACCGCGCCATTCCTCTACTTCTGTATAACCAAGCCTCGTCTTCACACTGACGGGTAATCCTCCTGCTTTAGCTGCTTGAATCAGCTCTGCTGCAACTTCGGGGTGACGAATTAGACCGCTTCCCTTCCCGTTTGCTGCTACGTTATGCACCGGACAACCCATATTAATATCCACACCACGAAAACCTTCCTTCGCCATTCCAATACTCATTTGGCGGAAATACTCAGGCTTGTCTCCCCATATATGGGCCACAATTGGTTGTTCATCATCTGTAAAAGTCAGACGCCCACGCACACTAGCTTTACCTTCTGGGTGACAATAACTATCAGAGTTTGTAAACTCTGTAAAAAACGCATCCGGTCTAGCAGCTTCACTTACTACATGACGGAAAACAACATCCGTTACATCTTCCATTGGTGCAAGTATAAAAAACGGTCGTGGTAAATCACGCCAAAAATTATCTGTCATGTGATATTCAACCTTTCATTATGGGACCATGAACGAAAGCATTGTCCAAAAGTAAAAAGCAAAGATATCTTTGCTTCTTTTATACTTATACCATGTTTTCGTGCTTTTTATCAAACATGTTGTTACCGTGGTTAATTTAACTGCTTTTAATTTTTTCGAACAAATTTTAATTTGCCCCCAATAAAATCGACAGTTATTCGAAATGTGTAAATGAAAGCTAAATCAGGTACTTAGATAAATGAATAATGACTAAAATTAAGAAGGAGCGATTTACTAATGAAAAAAAAGACATGGAAAATGTTAGCTGTAACCACCGTTTTATCTACAGGATTATTCGGTTTTGTTGTAAAAGGTGAAGCGGCGGGACTTGATTCTGCATTAGGACTTTTTTCAGAGTTTCAAGGAAAAATCTCATTAGAAAAAAATCATTCTTCCGTTGATGTGAATACACAAGTTGAAGCGGATGGGAACACAGAAGTATCTAGTGAATCAACTAATAACGACACTAGTTTAGTTGCCGATGGTAATACACAAACTGACATTGGTACAACTGCTGAGTCTACTAGCAATACGGAGATGGAAGCTAGTGCTTCTGTTGATGCTTTTGCTGATATTGACACAGAAGAACAATCAAAAACTACAATTAAAGGCAGCACAGAAACAAATGCATCTGTCAAAGCAGGTGCTGAAGCGACTAACCATTCAAACAGTGAAGCAAGTGATAATGACGATGTACGTGGTAACGGAAGTGTAGACACAGACGTTTCAAATAATTCATGCGATGGTAACCCAGGTTTTAGCTTGGGTATTCGTGAGAAATTTAGTTTCTTATTAGACTTTTTGAACGTGAAATCTAGTAGTCAAGCAGATGCTAGTGTAACTGGAGAAGGGCAGACTTCTAGCTCCTGTGATGAAAACTCCGATGCCTCAACAGATACCAAAACATGGTTAAACCTTAACATTTTGTTTCAGTCCTTATTAAATAAAGACTAGACGTATCAGCTGAGGAATTAAGACTTCAAACAAACGGCCCACAAGCATAAGTGATGCTCACTTGGCTTGTGGGTTTGCCTTTGAAAGATAGGAAAGCATGAATAAATCCAAGCGTGGATAACGTCCAGTAACAGCATGTGTGCACTTTTCATCTTCATAACCGAAAGACAATGCGCCTATGAAAACTTTCAGAGCCTTGTCCGCCCACGAGGACATTGCATTTTACCTCCTCCACCCACCATAAAAAATTTACATAAAAATTAAATTTTCTAAAGATAGTTAGTTCCCTGAATGAACAAAGTCTGATAAAATTTAATTGATTATTACGAAAGCGGTTTCTTTTATAGTCTATTTAAAAATGGAGGTTAGAAAATGGGACAAACAAATGAGTTTTCACACCGCATGGCAGCTAAGACTATTAAGCTTTTAGATTCCTCAGGAAATCCAATCGCAGGGAAAAAAGTCGAGCTTAAACAAACAAATCATAAGTTCTTGTTTGGTGCTGGAATTTTTGATATGGTTGAACTAGCAAATAAAAATGTACCATCAGAAAGAATGGCGTTTTTAGAAGAGCAATTGGATAAATTTCTGGATGTATTTAATTTTGGCACACTCCCCTTCTATTGGGGTAGATTTGAACCGGAAAAAGGAAAGCCTCAGACAAAAGAATTGAAGGCTGCAGCCAACTGGTTAAAAGAAAGGAATGTAGCTGTAAAAGGTCACCCGCTTTGCTGGCATACTGTTACAGCTCCATGGCTGCTAGATATGAGCAACGAAGAAATTTTACAAGCACAGTTCAACAGGATTGAACGTGACGTATCAGATTTTAAAGGATTAATCGATATGTGGGATGTAATTAATGAAGTGGTAATCATGCCGATTTTTGACAAGTATGACAATGGTATCACAAGAATTGCGAAGGACCTTGGCCGGGTTGGTATTGTTAAAGAAATGTTTGCAAAAACACGTGAATCTAATCCCGATGCGACTCTTTTAATCAATGACTTTAATACCTCGATTAACTATGAAATCTTAATTGATGGCTGCCTGCAAGCAGGTGTACCAATTGATGCCATTGGGATTCAGTCACACCAGCATCAGGGTTATTGGGGACGTGAGAAATTGGAAGAAGTGTTAGAGCGGTTCTCCCATTTTGGTCTTCCCATTCACTTTACAGAAAACACGTTAACATCAGGACACGTGATGCCACCTCAAATTGAAGATTTAAACGATTATCAACTATCAGAATGGCCATCTACCCAAGAATTCGAAGAGCGTCAGGCAATGGAAGTCGAAGAAATGTATTCCGTTTTGTTTAAACATCCTCTAGTAGAAGCAATAACAGCCTGGTCCTTTAGTGATGATGGCGCATGGCTCGGTGCTCCGGCTGGATTTTTAAGAAAGGATAACAGTCCAAAACCTGCGTATCACGTACTAAAGAAACTAATTAAACAGGACTGGAATACCAATGTTACTACAACAACGGATGAAAATGGAACTGTCTTATTCGAAGGATTCCTAGGAGAACACGATCTTCTCTGTGGTGACAAAAAAGTTAGTTTCCAATTAGATAAAGAAGCAAGCACGATACAACTCGTTATCTAATACAGAGCATGCGACCACATCCATTTTTGACGGATGCTTGAGAGGAATGAAACCTTTTTGGAGATTGTTTTTTCTATTTCTAAAACAAGTCGTTCTTTGTATTAAGCTATTTATCTTATAAGAAAGGAACTTGGAGTTACCCAAGTTCCTTTCTTTGTGATTTCCAAGATTAAGCCTGATAATATGATTACACTTTAGAATCAGTAAGCGAACATCTCACTCTTCCCCCATTAACGTTATCTTACAAATATTTGTGAGATTTTTCTCTCTGTTTTTAGTTTAAACAACCGTTTCTTTTCAAACGTTTAAGATGCTTTGATGTTTGAGTCGGTGTTTTTCTTAACTAGTACACTCTCTAGTTCCTCTAGGGATTTTCCTTTCGTTTCAGGAACAAACTTCCAAACAAAGATTGCAGAAAGTAGGCTCATAACTCCATAGAAAGAATAGGTCAATCCACCACTAAACTCCATCATGGCAGGATAAGTGGAAGAGATGAAATAGTTTGCAGCCCATTGTGCTGCTACAGCAATCGCAACCGCTTGCCCTCTAATTTTATTTGGGAAAATTTCTGAAATTAATACCCAAACTACTGGTCCCCATGACATCATGAAAGATGCCGTATAGACAATGATGAAAATTAATGTACCAATTCCGATTGCGTTTGAAAAAGCCATCCCTGCCACACCAAACATACCAATCGTCATACCAACCGAACCGATAATCAATAACGGTTTACGACCAAATTTATCGACTGTGAAAATGGCAATAAGTGTGAAAACGACATTAACTAAACCCATAATAATTGTTTGGAACATGGAAGCATCTTTGGCCGCGCCCATGCTTTCAAATATTCTTGGTGCATAATACAAGGCTACGTTAATACCAACAAACTGTTGGAAGACAGATAACAAAATACCAATAACTACAATAGTTTTTCCAAAAGCGAAGAGTTTTGCTTTTGCTTGATTTTTATCAAACGATGCCTTAATATCAGACATTGTTGATTTTGCTGTTGCTTTCTCATATATTTTAGACAATATCGTCATCGCTTTTTGATCTTGATTTTTCGAAACAAGATAGCGTGGTGTCTCGGGCACTGTAAATAGTAATACTAGGAATAAAAATGCTGGTATGGCTTCTGAAAGGAACATATACCGCCAACCAATATCATTGATCCACTCAAGTGATTGTCCTTTAGCAATTCCCCAGTTAACAAAATAAACAACGAGCATTCCAAAGATAATTGCAAATTGATTTAATGAAACCAATGTTCCTCTAATATGTGCAGGTGCCATTTCGCCAATGTACATCGGTGCAATCGCAGAGGCAAGCCCTACACCAATACCACCAATAATCCGGTAGATGTTAAAAGTAACTAGTAAAGCGGTAGTTGGATCGCCTTTTGCAAAAAATAAAAATTCAGGATAAGCTGAACCAAGAGCTGAAATTAAAAATAGAGCGGCCGCTAATACAAGCGAGTACTTTCGCCCGAAATTCGAGGCGAAGAAACCGGATACAAATCCACCAATAATACAACCGATTAAGGCACTGGAGACAGTGATTCCATGGACAAGGGAACTAAGTCCTAAATTGTCTGTAAAGTAAGCTTGAAGTGATGCTTCTGCACCGGAGATAACAGCTGTATCATAACCGAATAACAGCCCACCTAGTGTTGCAACTAATGTAATTAACACGATATAAAAATAGCTATTCTTTTTCATGTTGTTCGAAAGAGAAATTTCTCTTTCTTTCCCCCCTCTTCCTGTAAAATTCATTTTGTCTGTATTTTTCTCCCACTAGAGCCTTGACCTATCCCCCTAAACTCTTACCACCTTAAATGGTGTCGTTTTCATTCTTCATTACTATGAATCGAAGTAGTTTAAATTCCTATATTTAAATTATCATGCAATCGCATTCCTGGTAGCAGTTTCATCTTCACTTTCTTGTTAAAACCTAGATTATTTTGTGCTTGCTTATAGGAAATGCCCCTATTTTCATTACTGGTTCTTTAGACGGTATTCACTTGGGCTGATGCCAATTTCTTTTTTGAAAACTCTACTAAAATAGTTTGGATCTTTATACCCTATGTTAAGTGCTATTTCTTTTAATGGTAGTTGTTGGTCAAGTAAGAGCTCCTTTGCTTTTTCTAACCGAGTACTCGTTAAGTAATCGATGAATGTAACGTGAAAGGTATCTTTAAACAGCTTACTTAAGTAATAAGAACTTATCCCAATCTGCTCGGCAACTTCTTCAAGAGAAATGGATTGATAAAAGTATTTGTCCATATAGTCTTTCGCTTGTAAAAGTAATGCTTGTACGCCATTCGATCGCCATTTTTCAATACGTTCGATAATCTGGAGTAGATGCGTTTTACTTACTTCTTTAATCTGCGTGGTTGAATCGAATTGTCCTAGACTCGTTTTTATTTCCTCGTTGAATCCAAGTTCTTTGATAGATCTAGTCAACACAATAAAGAAATCTTCCATCGCTTTGTGAATCGTTCGAACCTGGAAATCATTGGCCTGTTGAATCGATTGAAAGTACGTCTCAAACAGTTGAAAACTTTTTTGACTGTCGCCTTTTTTCACAGCACTTACTAGTTCTCGCTCTAGCTCAAAAGGAACTAGCTGTCCACGCTTTTCATTCGATTGTTCACGATATAGCATATAGGAGGCACTTGGATGATGATATACTAACTCTAGTGCATCGATTGCTTCCTTATAGGAGCGGGAGAAATGATCAACATCTAACGCGACATTTCCAACCCCGGTCACAATCCGACAATCTGTAAGTAGGTGTTGAACACGATGAATGATCGTTCGTGCAAAATGCCCCCGAGATTGATCGTCTAGCTTCTCCTTACTGTTAAGCAGTGTCAAAACTGGTACTTGAAACCCTGTTAACGGACCAACCAGACTTACGTATTGTTGTTCCTGTAACACTTTTTTCAGCGTTTGGTGCCATTGCCCCTTCCGAGAACGATCTGGGTTTCTCTTATCTGATTCAAACGAAAAAACAGAGACAAATCCTTGTTTATCTTCAAGGTCGAGCCACTCTTCCCACTCCTCGTCGTTGAACTCATGGATATGATCCATCATGAAAGAAACAATAAATTCCGTTTCAACAAATGCGCTCACCCGCTCAAGCCGATGCTGGATTTGCTCCTTCTCTAATATGTCTTGTCTATCCATTTCAATTTCTTCTACCATGCGATCAAATGCTTCTAATAATTCCGAAATTGCACTCGGCTTTAACAAATATTCTTTGATGCCAAATTTCATTGCCTCACGGGCATATTCAAACGTATCAAACGCTGATACCATGATGTACTTTGTATGAGGCAGATCCGGAAGAATTCTTCTGATTGCTTCAATCCCATCGAACTCAGGCATCTTAATATCCATAAATATCAAATCTGGCTGATGTTCGACTGCTTGCTCTACAGCTTCTTGTCCGTTCTTGGCCTCCGCAACGATTTCGAAATTAGAGCGATTTTTACTAAGCATGAGCCTTAAGCCTTCTCTTTCAATTGGTTCATCGTCGACCAACATTACTGTGATCACGAGTATTCCTCCGTCCCTTATTTAAGCTGATCGCAACTGTTGTTCCTTTTCCTAACGTTGAAGAGATAGTAACTTTACTTCCCTTCTGGAATAAGCGTAGGCGGTTAATAACATTTTTCATTCCTATTCCGGTCGAATGCCCTGAACCTTTTTTATCTACCGCCACTTTTTGCTCGTCGCTCGTATCTAGCAATTGATCAATCGTTTGCTTGTCCATTCCGACCCCATTGTCATGTACTTCAATCAATACCCTTTCCCTCTCTTGGTATATCTTTAATTCTATTTTCGCTCCTGAAGCTTTATCTTCAATCCCATGGATAAATGCATTCTCAATAATTGGCTGTAGGGTTAGACACGGAATTGGCACATCTAAACAGGATGGGTCGATATTTTCGATAAATGCTACTCGGTCCCCAAATCGTGTTTTTTGAATGAAAAAATATTCCTTTACAATCTTCACCTCATCTTTCAGTGTTGTTTCTCGTTCGAGATTGCTAATATTATAGCGAAGTAACGCTGAAACAGATGAGATTAAATCGTTAGTGCGTTCTGCCCCTTCAATATAGGAGGTTTTGGAGATGGTGTTTAGAGTATTGAAAAGAAAATGAGGATTAATTTGATTTTGCAAACTCTTCAATTCCATTTCTTTTAGAAGTTGGGCTAATCTTGCCTTTTCTTTGATCTCACTTACTGATTCTAAAATATTTTTCTTCATTTCATTAAACGTTTTTGTTAAAAACCAAAGCTCGTCTTTTCTAGAAACAACGACATCCTTTTCAGAATAATTACGAGCTGATATTTGTTCCGCGGCTCGAGTCAGACGCTGAATGGTTTGTGTGATTCCATTTGAAAACCAAAGAGCAAATAGTATACTGAGAAGAATGATTGCAATAATAATCATAAACCACATATTTTTCGTTTGCTTAATTTTTTGATTTAAAAGGGAAGAAATCGCTTGAGAGTTTGTCAGTCTCCTATCAATTAACTCTAGAGCCATCTCGTGAATATATCCAGACATATTCTCCACTTCGTTTAAAGACGCAGAATATTGTTTAATGTCTTGGTCGTCCACCGCTTCAACTGTCTTATCTGTTTGCCTAAGAAAAGTTGTTATGATATTTAAGAAATTTTCTTGTTGAATTCCACCTTTTTCTCTAGCAGAAAAGGCTTGTTGCAGTTCAAGGAGTTCATCCTTATTATCATGGTAAAAAGTTAAGTTTTCTATAAATGGTTCATCTACATATATTTGCAACGATTGAAAGGTGTCATTTGTCTGTTTGGTGATTTCGTTTAATAAAAAAAGATAGGATTCATTATCTTCATAAACTTCCTTCACTTCCTTGTTACTCTGTTCCCTAATCAAAAATAAAAGAACAATCAAAAGGATACTAATAGCAAAATAAATAAGCAATTTTGTCCGAATTTTAATCATGAGGACTTCCCCCTTCACTATTCTTCTCCGTGGGCAAGTCTGCTTTACGAATGATTGATGAATTCGTTTGATAGATATCATTGACCGTCTTTCCTTTGATTATGTCCAACATAATCGCGATACTTTTTTCACCCATTTCAAAAGGCTCCTGTTCTACGATGGCATCGATATCTCCATTTTTCAATAATTGAATATTCCCTTCCACCGTATCAAAGGTAATAACATACAAATTATCCTGTCTTTTCAACGTTTTAGCTGCTGCAACAACACCCATACCATCCAATGAACTTGTTCCATAAAATGCAGAAATCTCCTCATGCTCGGTTAACATCTTGTACGCTTTTGCCTCTGCATTGACGCGTTTTAAGTTTGATTCTGCAATTGCTACAATATTAATTCCTTCTACCTTATCTACTGCATCTTTAAAACCCTGAACACGAAGTTGGTGCTGCTGATACGCCTGGCCAGTTCCACCTGTAATAATGCCAACAGTAGCTTTTCCATTGGTATCTTCTATCAAAGCCTTCCCAGCTAGAAAACCCGCCTGGTAATTGTCTGTTCCTATATATGCATCTCTTAAGCTACCTGGTGCGTCAGTATCGACCGTAATTACTGGAATCCCGTTCGTTACCGCCCCGTTTATAAGTGGTGTGAATTGCTCGTTCAGTGCTTGAACAATAATACCGTCTACCTTAGACTTTATTGCCATGTCTAACAGCTTTAATTGTTCCTCAGGATTAGATCGTTTTGGTCCCTCATATTCAACAATAACACCATATGTTGCCTCCGCTTTTTTAGCACCTTCGCTAACTAAGCGCCAATATTCATGATCTACTTCTTCTCCAATTAAGACAAAATGATAGGTTGAGAGGGGAACATCAGTAGAAGTGGCTTCTTTTAACTTCTTATCATACACCTGAACTTGTTGATAGAAGTAAAAGAAAAATCCTACTGCAATGATAAATAAAACAATTAATATGGTATAACCAATAGTTGTCCGGTTCATGCTTTTCCCCTCATTTACTATAAACTAGTAAAAATGATAGCACACTAGTACTAGGAAACAAAATAACAAAAGCGCAAGTAGCACCTTGCGCTAGACAGCCAATCGATGAAAGACTTTTTTCGAAACGAATCAGCGTTCAGCAATTATTCTAAACCAACAATCACCAACTCTTTTACTGGCAAAAAGGCTTCTCCCGTTTCTAAATAAGTCAGTTGAACTTCGTCGCCTTCACGCAAATAGATTGCTAACGGCTCAGTCTGCGAGGAAATCATATAATTTTGCCGATTATTTAACAGAAATGAAACAATCGTTTGATCCTCATTATTTTCTTTGTACACCCTCAGCACTGTACCTGCTAGTTGTTTCTCTTCTGCTTTTGATGTGCCGTCGACTGAAGTGCCCCCTCGTTGCAAAGCTGTCTTGTATTTTTTCAATGCTTGATTAGGGGTATCCGCATAGACTGAGATTTCAGGATTAGCTGCTGATATAATAAAGTAGTTTTGCAAAAATCCATTCAAATCGAGAACTGGGGTCAACCAGCTAGCTTCCCCATAGAAATTATAGAGAATAGGCATTTTCCCTTGCCATTGTTTTTCAATGAATTTCTTTTCTATAATTTGCAATGCTCCGGCTGAATCCATATATGACTTCTGTTGATTTCCAGTGTAAAAAGTAGCTTCCCCTGTTCGCGCATTCGTTATCGAGTACCCAAGCATGGAATCGACACCCTCTTTAGGACTTGTGAAATCGGTAAAATAATACATGTCACCATTACCAGCAAATATAGGACTAACATTTGCTTCCGTTCCCTCATCTGATGGCAACCTGACACCAGATTTCCCAAACAAACTATTCCAAAAGCCATTAACATATTTTCCGTAGTAACTATTTTTTAAGCTAACGGCCTCCGGAGATACAGCTCCATCGATAAATGCTGGTGCTTCCTCTAATGTATAGGATAGCGTTTCACCGGTTTTCGGATTAACGGACACAATCCCGCTAGGTTCAAATCCATTCCGGGCTGATATAAATTCACCATACGTTCGTATATAGTACGGATTTCCATTTTCATCAATTTCTAATTGCGCCGAGCCCTTAAATATTCGCTGTGGGTATTGATTGCGAATGTGACGGTAAATATTCTTTTGAAAATAGGATGAAGGTGTATACATCATTTCTGCTTCGATGAACGTTGGATTCGCTGAAGAATCAGTAGCACTTAAGCGAAAATACCCAGGTGTCATATTCCCTTTCCACCATTTAAAAAGTCCCGAAAATTCTACAGGTGCAACATATACATATGCGCCATTCACCTTTTGAATTTGTAAAGAACCTAATTCATAGTAGCTTGTATTAGGTACCTGTCCAAAAGCCTTGCGCATTTTATTGCGGGCAAATTGCGGTGGTACACTGGCTGGTGTTACGTCCTCGTCAAAAACTTCTATTTCAACTTTCTCATTCATTTGCGATAACTGGTATTTCTCCTCTGCATTGAAAAGCGGTGCGAGAATAAAATAGCATCCAAGGATTAGACTTGCTACAAATAGAAAAGCTTTAACGATCTGTTCCTTGCCAAACGAAAAGAATGCTCCTGTTGCTGTTACAAGAATTGCAAAAAACCATAGAGATGAAAAGTTTCGGTCCAAATTTGATAAATAATAAAAAACAACAATGATAATGACAACTAACATCGTCATCAATAGGGCCGCTAACCTTTGTAATCCCGCATCTTTACCGTCAATTTTAGAAAATGGTACAAGAATGACTGCAACCGCCAAACTAATGATTAGTGAAAATAATAATAAATTCCCCAATTCCCTTCCCCCTTCACTATCTTTATAATACGAGACACAAAGCGAAATAGTTGCTGGTAAATTATTCATTTAGTAAGCACAAAGGGATGGTGATTGAGGACACTTTTAGTAAAGGTCGTCATCACCATCCCTGTTTGAACTAGTCACCCGATGTTTCAGCTTGTCAAAACGAGTCCGCTCTTAAAATAGGTATATGAAAAATCCCACTACCAAATAGGTTATACATAGATAAGTTACAACGGTTTTAAACGTTGAATCACCTTCCATTTTCATCATCATCGCATGTGAATGTAGCTCTTTGAACTTTTTATTCAAATAGATAGCAAATATCGCAAGGAAGCTAAAAATAATGTTTAACCAAAAAGTATAATTAATCTGGAATGGACTTTCCTCCATGATTTGATTTGCCGATTGTGGTAACCAGCCAATGGCGGAAAAACCATAGTGAATTCCTAACGATGTAATTAGGATAGCAAGATAAAAGACTCCGGCAATATAAAGCGCCGTTTTCATGCCATAATATTTTTTATGAACAGCTATCATTGGTGGCACAACTAAATCCGAATAGATAAAAGCCATAATTCCTGCAAAAGCTACTCCACTTGATGCCAAAATGGTGGCGATTGGAATATTCCCCATAGACCCAATAAAGGTTAACATGGCCACTATTGGACCGATTATTGCATTTTCTAGTACTTTTAACAGCCCATCTGACTGGTCTACTAAAAAGAATGCCTTCCATGTTCCCGTGCTAACGAACGTTGCCATCATCCCTGCCAAAGTGAAACCAATCGTTATTTCTTTCCAAACCATTTTCCAATTCATGACAAACTCATGGCCAACCTGTAGCCAGCCTTGTTTCGTTTTGATCTTCTTTTTCCAGTTAAAATCTTCTTCCATAGTATCATCTGAGGCCTTGTCTCTCGCTTCTTCCACTAGTTGTTTTGGGTACGTCAACTGGACGAGTAACCATGTAACAAAAATAAGTAGAATGCCCCCAACAATCTCGGCAACCACGAACTGCCAACCTAAAAAGATATAGATTAAAATCCCTAATTCTATCACTAAGTTGGTAGAGGCGAATAAAAACGCTAATGTTGGTACAAAGTGTGCTCCCTTTTTAAATAAACTTTTCCCTGCCGCAAGCGCAGCAAAGGAACATGAGGAGCTTATCGCACCAAACACTGTCGATAATCCTACCGATTTTAATCTAGCATCTCCCATATACTTCACCATTTTATCTTTTGGAACAAACGCTTGAATCATCGAACTGATAAAGTATCCTACAACAAAGGCCCATCCTGCTTTCCAGAAAAAACCTAGAGAAGCAATTGCTGATTCACCTATTTGCTCTATCATTGCTACGACTCTCCTTTTCTATAATCTATTAATCTAGATACCACGAAAAATCAATCATTAAACAAGATTGATCCTTTCAGTCAGTTAAAAAGAGCCATCAAGTAAGGTGAAGTTGTAGAAACTCCAAAACAAGGGGGAAAATTAATCAAAACCACGGTGCTTGGCCAAAAACAATAATCTAATCCTCGAACTATTTAGCATTAAATTTTAAGCCAACCACGGAACCCTCTTGATGCATAGTACGATTCTGCTCCATTGTGATATGTGAAAACAGTATCGTAACGGCGATCACAAAAGATACCCCCACCAAGTTTTCTTATATTATCAGGTGTTAGGACCCAGCTTGACGTTTTCGTATCAAACTTTTCTATTTCCTGCAGCTTCCGGTATTGTTCTTCCGTTAATAGTTCAATACCCATGGACGCGGCCATATCGATAGCGCAATTTGCTGGCTTATGTTTTTTTCTAGACTCTAGTGCTGCACGGTCGTAACAAACACTTCTCCGGCCTTTAGGGCTCTCTTTGCAGCAATCCGAGAACGTATATTCGTCCGTCTCTTTATTATAGGCAACAACGTCAGGTTCACCGCCTGTCAATTCCATTTCATGAAGCGACCAAAGCTTACTCGTATTCGTCTCGAGCTTCGTTTGCACATTAGCCCATTCAATGGTTTGATGTCGATGCATATTTTGCTCAAATCGTGTTTTCAACGTTTTGATTAGCTGATCACGTAGCTCTATCGACAAATCTTTATTGCTTTTTGTCATACTCACTGCCTCCTTGTTCTTAAAGTAAATGGTTTAGGTTAATATATCATGATAAATGCACAGATACATCGCGTAAACACCCTTTTAGTTAAAAAATCCAACTTCCTATTTGAATAATCCCGATCGCAACGCTATTACGGGACCTACAATGAAAATAATGATTTTACTATATCCCAAATAACAAGTAATGGTTTTCCATTATTATCTATACGATTAATCTTTTCGTTCATTTCTTTACTCATAACAGGTAGTAATTCATTTTGAAAAAGTTATAACTTACATCTGTTTGTTAAACAATAGGGGTATAACATATGACTGGAGGTGAATTATGGGCAACCAAGCAAATCAAAATGTTAATTCTATGATGAAACCAAATTTCGCCGGAACAGATGCAAAAAAGGTTAAACAACAAATTAAAAGGGATGTAAGAAACGGTGAAGGATCTATGACTTCAAGAGAGGCAGGAGCAACGAGAGATTAGGAAAAACCTGTTTGGCTATTACCTTGCAAGGTTTCAGGCACCTGAAAAGGGAGCCTGAAACCCCATTAAAATCTATATTCTTACATACAGCTATGTGTACCCCAACGTTTGTTAAGATGCCATGCATCCAATTTTGATAATCTTTTCCTATCGAAACTGCCGAATCAGGATTATAATAAAGGATAGTAAAGTACATAAAAATTTCTGTCAGGAGGAATGCTTTGTGAAAATGGAACATATTGGAATTATGGTCAATGATATGGACGAGTCTTTGGCGTTTTATCAAAATATCCTCGGGTTAGAATTAAGAAATAGAGAATGGTTAAATGATACTGTTGAGCTTGCCTTTTTATTTTTCAAAGACCAGCCAAGTGTAGAGGTAGAACTTGTCTATAATGGTAATTCTATTGCAAATGAAGGAATAGTTAACCACTTAGCTTTTACTGTTCAAAGCATTGATGCAGAACTTTCTAAGTTGAAAGACGCTGGTGTAAAATTGGTAGATGAAGAACCACGGATTATTTTAAATGGAACTGTTAAAATTGCCTTTTTTGAAGGGCCAAATGGAGAGAAGCTAGAACTAGTGGAGAGATAAAGAATAGCCGGGACAGGTGACAAAGCATTATGCTATTGGACCTGTCCCTATCGTTTCCAAGAAGGATTTGGCACTTTACGTGGCGTGTACTCCAGTAAATCAGAGGAATAAACATCAATGATAACTTGACCTCTTACTGCTTTTGCTCGAATTAGTAAGGGCTGGTTATAATTATTTTTAAATTTAAAATCGGAACCGTACCAACTAACCGTTGCATCACGTCCTTGTGGCACATATGGAACACTTTTGCTATGAGAAAGTCGGTGAACAATTTGAACTCCTGCGCGGTCAACGGCATTGAATAATGTAGAAGAAATTTGGCATATGCCCCCACCTACACCTTCTGTAACTTCACCTTTTACAATTTCAGGAGCCCGTTTGTATCCCTTGTCTTCCGTCCTTTTTCCAACGACTTCATTAAATGAAAAAGTTTCACCAGGAAATACGACATAATTATTAATTGCTTCTGCAGCAAGCGAAATATTATGGGATCTCTCTTCTTTATTTGAATTAAAATGAGTAATGTAGCGACTGATCCGTTGTGTGCGGATTGTCGCGAGTAATTCATTATCTACCTTGGGGTATACTTTAAGAATCGGAACTTCTATTGTAGATGATTCATCATTTAAAAAATAACTATAAAATAATTCTTTTAATTTTTCACGATGTAGTTTGTAGCCAACTTTTCCCGGGACAATCTCATCGTTTTCGCCGATTATTGCATTTTGCGGAGCTTGATAAATTTCTTTATCCAGCTTTTCAACAAAATCATCATATCGTTGTTCATCAAGAAATGGCTCACCAACAATTGGTGCGATAAACTCACTTCGGTTAACACTTGCGATTGGTTCTTCTTTATAAGTTAACATTAAATCATTCGAATCGCTGACCTGGTGGAATAACATCAATAAAATTGTAAAGCAGGTGAATTTCATAATCTTTCATGCCTCCTACTACTAGTATGAATAAAAGGCATCATTTCATGTGAAAAAATTAAGTATAATGTAGCCGGATTTCCAATTTCGTTATTCCCGCGGAGGTTCTTCTTCTATTTTTATTTTTAACAAAAGTACCAGGTCATCCTCGGTTATCATCTTCTCCGCCGATGTTTCATCATTAAAAGCATACGTACGCATGGAGTTACCGTTAGTTTGTCTATATCCTGCAAGAATGGTTGGTTTGTTTAATTTAAGCTCTACCTTCTCATCCTCTGGCAAGGCGTAATCCCAAGTGCTCATCGCGTTCTCTAGTAATAATGCTTCCTCTAAGGTAGGCCGCATACTTACACCAGGTCCATATAAAAACACGGAGGTCTCATCATCATTTTGGTTGATCATCCCAAATCCTAAATGTCCTTCCTCAACCGCAGAAGGACTATTACCATAAGATAACTGGGCTATAGTCTTAGCTTCCATTTTTCCATCCTGGTATTTTTCCACCCAAAGATTGACCCATCTCCCGTCTGCATCGGGTAAATAAAAGTTAAAATCAAACAAGATTCCTAAACTTAGATCGTTAAACGTGTTGACATAGTCTGAATCTCGATTAGCAGAAATCGTTGCTACATCATCTTCTACTTTCGAGCAACCTGCTACCAAAAAAAACAAGACAACAACAAGTAGAAATTTCCTCACAACATCTTCTCCTCGCAAAATAACATCTATTTTCATGGTAGCACTACCTCTATATTAGTTAACTGTCCTTCTTTTCTCGTGCAGTTGAGTGTGATACTTCCTTCTAGAAAAGGAACAATCACTTGATACGCATTTATTTCTTCCTCGTCTGACCACCCAACCTGATCATACTCGTTCTGTTCATTTTGTTTATTAAAATAAGATAAGAATGTTGTTAAGTCAGCATCACCATAAAGTTTTTCTAATTCTGCCGTCCACTCGATTGCCGTTTTGTCCGACAGATTAGTTGTGAGATTAAGTTGTTTACTATATTCGTCAAACCGCAGCAAAGCTTCTCCATCAGCCTCCTGCAGCATCGCAGCTACCATGTATTCAAAAACATAACGATCTGTGTTCCCGCCAAACTGTGATACTTCATTCTTCGCTCTAACAAGATTTAATATTCTATCTTTTGTAAACGGTTCATTCGAATACCAAAAATATTTAAAGTCCTCTACATTTGAACTACTAGTACTTGGCACAAAGTATTTTCCGTCGTCATCAATCCGAATGACTGTCTCTGGATTAAACCGCTTTTTGTACTGAAAAACAAACACATCGTTGCCCTCATTCATTACGAAAATAGCGATATCCATTGGCTCGTTAGATTGTTTTTCCTTAACAAGTTCAACATAGCCACCGTTCGTTGTAGCATAATACTCTTTGCCATTTTGAGATACAGGAACTAACCGATAAATAAACTCGGAAGTAACAAATTCTTCTTCCTCCCAATGAGAGGTAGAGTTACCCGCTGTTGCAGACTTATCTTTGTCGACCTTCCATGTAAGATTGCCTCTCCCGTATAGATCTCCCCCTCGGTCTGGTAAGGGCATCGATAACTCTAGTGCGTCATTTTGTTCGAAGCCATAGGTCGTCATCGTTTGCTCTGATCCATTAAACGCATCTGACCAGTTTGATTTATAGTAGATTGCATTCTCAAATGCAGTGTGATTTTGAAATGCGGTCACATGTTGCCCGAAAGCAAATTTCACACCAAGCAGTGGTAAAAAAAGAACCAGACCGAAAAGACTCCAACGTCTCCATTTTGCCTGACCTTGTATTGTAGCCTCATTAGCGCCTTCCAGCTCATCATTATTATGGAGCAAGGTATGTAATTGGTACATAAACGCTGTAATAAAGCCACTTCCGATTAAGGTATAAGCAACAAAGCCCATATAATACTGAATCGCATACGGGAAAGACTGTAAAATGAGTGATAGAAACAGAATTGAGACAGATGCACCTAATGCCAATGGAAGAAATTTAACGAAGTACTTTTTCAAATACCTAGGTGAATCACTGAGAGCATCTCCTAATGATTTGTCTTCAAGTACAATGAGATAAGGCGTTAGGGAAAACAAAATTAACAGAATAAACGCGAGAATACCTAAAGGAAAAAAGGCTAGTAACAGCAAGGCTAATCCAGGTAGGCAAAGGAAACTAACTAACTGAAACACTAATATTCTACCAACATAGTGCTTACCAATTTTGTAAAGCGACTGCTCGTCATGCCTTTCCAGGAGGATTACTTGTTTGATTTTTCCAAGATACATCGCCATTGTCATACTAAGCAAAAGTTGATAAAAAATAAAATAGAGACTAGACAGCATCCAATTGCCACTTTCCGTTAACTGAACAAAGGAAAGTGATTGGTTGATGTCTTCGATTAATGGAAGAAAAACTGGTAAAGTAAATTGAAAATTCACATCTGATGTTGCTGGGGCTGCGTCGCCAAACGAATAAGTAGGACTTAAGTTTACACCGAAAATGAGCGCGAACCCCATTACAAAACTAATAAAAACTTGTAAAACAATTGGTAGCAAGAGGATGCTTGGGTGCTTTAACACACGCTTAAATCCAAAACTGACATTCATTTTCTCCACCCCTACTGATAAAAAGTACTATGTAAGCAAAAATTTCTACATTTATACTTAGTAATTATAGACGAAAAAACGGCCCAAAAGGTTCCGGTTAATTAGTAGTTTATTCTAATTATTTTGCTTGTCTGTGATTAACAGTATCCTTCTAAGCACTTGTAGCTAGTGTCTTTATTTACTTGTGGACCATATTGGTTGGGGTGACCACCTTTTGTTGGTGCTGCCCTAGGTAATCTATGATTTCATTATACATCAGTTTCCGGGTATTGCACCTGACATATGTCCCATCGTTTATGAACAAAAGTGCTGAAGCTGGATGTTATCCACGTTTGGATTTTTTCTTATCTTGTAATAAAAAAAGGTCAAAGCCTTCCTGTTGAACATTTCTCGATGTCTTGGCTCTGACCACGATAACTATTTAATTCGTTTGATCAATTTTAATCCCGATAAATTTAATCTCAGTCATGTCTTCCGTGGCGTATTTTACTCCTTCTTTTCCTACACCACTTTGCTTAACCCCTCCATACGGGTGATTATCTTGTCTATACGTAGAAATTTCATTAATCCAGACGCCACCCATTTCCAAACGATCTGCAACGCGTAAGGCGCGATTTATATCTTTTGTAAACACACCAGCCTGCAATCCATAAATGGAATTGTTGGCGTACTGAATCACTTCCTCCTCGGATTCAAAAGGAATAACAGATACAATTGGTGCAAAGACTTCTTCTGCAATAATTTTCATATTTTCATCGACATTGGTCATGATGGTAGGGGATAAAATCGTTCCATTCCGTTCCCCACCAACTTCAATTTTCGCCCCCTCTTTAACTGCATCATCAATCCATTGTTTCGCTCGTTTTGCTTCATCTTCGTTAATCATTGGCCCAATATCTGTTTGATCACTTATAGGGTCACCAATTTGTAATGCTTTTGTTTTCCTGATGTAATCCTCGAGGAAACGATCAAAGATAGCTTTATGCACATAAATACGTTGAGCGGAAATGCACACTTGACCGGAGAATGCAAAAGCACCTTTTACTAATTCTGTTGCAGCATTGTCTATGTTGGCATCTTCAAATAGAATGTTCGGTGAGTTCGACCCAAGCTCTAATGTCACTTTCTTAAAACCAGCTGTTTCCCTGATCGATTTGCCAACTGGAAGGCTACCTGTAAAGCTTATTTTATGAACCTTCTCGTGGGTCACAAGCGGTGCACCAACCTCTTTTCCAGTTCCAATCAGTAAATTGATGACACCTTCTGGCAATCCAGCTTCCTCAAACAGTTTGACAAGCATATACGCTGATATCGGTGTTTTTTCTGCTGGTTTATAAATGACTGTATTACCCGCTGCAATGGCTGGTGCAAGCTTATGAAGGGAAAGGTTTAATGGGAAATTAAACGGCGTGATCGCTCCTACTACCCCTAAAGGCTCGCGCTTCACTAAGCCCATCCGGTGCTCCCCACCAATAGCAGCATCCATTGGTAAAACTTCACCAGTAATATTTTTCGCTAGTTCAGAAGCAAAACGGAGAATTTGAACAGACCGCTCCACTTCCCCGCGGCTATACTTGATTGGTTTACCTGCTTCCTTGCAGATGATCGTAGCGAAGTCCTCTGATTTTTCAACTAACAAATCTGCTGCTTTTCGTAAAATATCTGCACGTTGATGGGCCGGCATTACTTTCGTTGTGGAGTGAAACTTAGCAAAACTAATTTGTGCAGCATCTTCTAGATCTTGCTTAGTTGCAAGTTTTAATTCTGCTATTTTTTCATTATTAAATGGGTTAATAACAGTCATGGTTTGCCGGTGATCTTCCATTCGTTCTTGACCGTTAATAATGGAACCAATTTGCATCATACTCTGACCTCCATTTTAACAAATAATGTTTCCTAATCTTTCAGTAAGCTTCATATTTTCCCGGTAATCAACTTGACAATCGATGAGCACTGGCTTGTTAAGTGAGACCGCTTTTGCTATGGTGGCTTTTAAATCTTCTGTCTTTTCAACGTTTAATGCCTCGAATCCATAGGACTTTGCTAGCTGAATAAAATCCGGATTACCAAATTTAATATGGGAGGAACGGTTAAAAGCCTTCATCTGATGCCATTCGATTAAACCGTAACCATCATCACGCCACAATAGAATGACAATCGGCAAATTCAACCGCATCGCCGTTTCGAGCTCTGCACTTGTCATTTGAAACGATCCATCGCCACATACAGCAACGACTTGACGCTCTGGGTGAACCATTTTTGCAGCAATAGCACTAGGTACGGCAACGCCCATCGATGCTAAACCATTCGAAATCAAGCACGTATTCGGTTGATAACAATGGTACATTCTCGCCATCCACATTTTATGTGCGCCAACATCAGAGATTACAATACTATCTTCATCTAATACAGAACGTAAATCCGAAATAATTTTTTGTGGTTTAACAGGAAATTCCGTATCATCTTTAAATGTTTCCAATTCGGTAAATGCTTTATTACGAACGTGTGACACCCAATTTAGATTTCTTTCTGTTGCGGTAAGTGCGTTGCTTACATTTTTTATATTTTCTTTTATATTACCGACAACATTTAACTGAACAGGGTAGCACGCATCAATTTCTGCCTCCTGTGTATCGATATGGAGGATTGGTATTTTACCCTCAGGGTTCCACTTTTTTGGTGAGTACTCAACCATATCAAAGCCAATCGCAATGATTAAATCGGACTCAGTAAATCCACACGTAATATAATCGTTTCCCCCTATCCCAGCAGTTAGTAAACTATGTTCGTCTGTCCACGGTACCACACCTTTTCCCATAAAGGTATGAACAACTGGAAGATTTGCCTTCTTCATTAAAGCAAGTAACTCTACAGCGGCACTCCCACGTGTTACCCCATTTCCGACTAGAACTAGTGGGTGATTTGCTTGCTCTATCATCTTAGCAGCCTCAGTAATCACTGGTTCATCGGCTTCTTGAAGATGATGATTAGTTATAGGTAGCGGAGAGCTATCAACATCCATTTTCGCCACATCTTCTGGAAGTTCAATATGGGTTGCTCCAGTCTTTTCTTGGGTAGCTACTTGAAATGCCTTTCTCACGACTTCAGGCACAATGTCTGGCGTTTTTATCTGTGCGTTCCATTTCGTTACTTCCTCATAAACAGATACAATGTCGTAATATTGGTGGGAAACCTTATGCTGACGACCAAGACCTGCTTGTCCAGTAATCGCGACAACAGGAGATAAATCCATATTGGCATTTGCAACACCCGTTAATAAATTGGTTGCACCAGGTCCTAATGTTGCAAGGCAGACCCCAGGTTTCCCTGTAAGTCTTCCATATGTCCCTGCCATAAAAGCTGCACTCGTTTCATGACGTGTTAAGATAAACTGAATCGTTGAGTCATGAAGGGCATCCATTATATCAATATTTTCCTCACCCGGTACTCCAAAAATATATTCGACGCCTTCCTTTTCTAGACACTTGATAAATAATTCTGCCACTTTCATAGCATCCACCTACTTCCTTTTAAACTAATTTCTATTCCTCCCAAAAAATGCCTACTCGTAGTATGGGCAGTTGAGCAATATTTATCATAGATAAAAGAGGTAGATTTTTGCGGCTTCTCTTGATCTCGAATAAATCGAGACTTGATGAACTATTCCAGTTATGAATGTAGGAAAAGGCAAGCCATAACGTAAGAACTAACTGCCTTTATGTAGTACCCTACCCTTTTTTTATGGATAATTAACTTTTTTATCTACATCAAGTTGATTATATGAATTTTCAGACATTAAAGCTGACTTATTATATTAAAAAACCTTCTAAATACTTATCTGCTCTCACCCACCATTTAACAACTTTTTTAAAACGGAAAATGTTATGATAGTAAATAGGTTTACGTATAGTTAGATAATCAACAAAAAAAGGGAGCTATATTATGAGCCAAAATATCTTAACTCGAAACAATGTGAAAGTTGCAGGTAACGGGAAACAGTCGATCCTATTTGCACCTGGTTTTGGTTGTGATCAAACTGTTTGGAAATCCGTTTCAGAATCTTTCGAGAGTAATTATCAAGTCATCTTATTTGATTATGTGGGGATGGGTAATTCAGATACAAGCGCTTTTGATTCAGATAAATATAGCACACTTTCCGGATATGCGCAGGACGTAATAGATGTTTGTTCTGCACTGGATTTAAAAAATGCAATATTTGTTGGCCATTCTGTTAGTAGCATGATTGGGGTGCTCGCCTCGTTACGCAAGCCAGAGTATTTTTCCAACTTAATCATGGTTTGTCCATCACCTTGTTATCTAAATGATCCTCCAGAGTACTTTGGTGGTTTTGAGAAGGAAGAGCTTACTGGGTTAATGGATATGATGGAGAAAAATTACATAGGCTGGGCAAATGTCTTTGCATCAACTGTTACAAACAATCCTAACCGGCCAGAGGTTGCACTGGAGCTTGAGGATCGCTTTTGTTCTACGGACCCGATTATTGCTCGTACGTTTGCTGAAGCTAACTTTTTCGCGGATAATCGGCAGGAGCTACCGAATGTTACTGTACCATCTCTTATTATGCAATGCGCGAATGATGTTATTGCCCCAACGGCTGTAGGTGAGTATGTTAGCAAGCACCTGCCACATAACAAGTTTGTTCAAATGAAGGCAACGGGACACTGTCCACATTTGAGTCATCCGGAAGAGACAGCGATAGTAATACAAGATTATCTAAAAACGGCATTAGTAAAACAAATTCCAAAGGATTCAGGTGTGCGGCCTAATGGATGAACTGTTAGAATCTGCACCTTGTGGGTTTCTAACGCTTTCAAAAGAAGGCATTATACAATCCATAAACCGGACTTTACTAAAAATGCTCCAATACAATAAAGAGCAACTTGTTGGGAAACATATTGATGCCATCCTTTCCAAATCTGCACGTGTGTTTTTCCAGCTTTATTTCACTCCACTTATAATGAAAAAACAGGTAGTGGAGGAAATGTATCTTTCGTTAGCAGACAAAAATGGTGAGGATATTCCAATCCTACTAAATGCCGCTTTGGACAATAACAAAGAAGACCCTATTATCGTATGTATCATGGTACCAATGCGTAGAAGAGATGCGTACGAAAATCAATTACGTATAGCCAAAAAAGTAGCTGAGGATGCGAAATCTGAATTAGAGCTTGTCCTTCAATCGTTAGAGGATAAACAAGAACAACTACTGGTTGTCAACAAACAAACCCAAAATGAATTACAACTTGCGAAAAAAATACAGGAAACATCGCTAACCAAAGCTATCACCACTGACAGTATTCAGATGGAGACGTACTATAAGGCGTCTAGTGAACTATCGGGTGATATTTACGGATTTTATCAAATGAATAAAGATCAATATGGAATTATATTATTGGATGTTATGGGACATGGGATTTCTTCCTCACTAATAACCATGTCCCTGCACTCGCTGTTCCAAAGATTAATTTCAAGAGGAATTTCTGCTAGCTTATTAATGAAGGAGTTAGACAACCATTTACACGAATTATTCCAAAACAGCGAAGACGTCTGGCATTATTGCACAGCTATTTACCTAGTTATTGACACTAATAAAAAAACAATAGAGTATGTTAACGCGGGTCATCCACCTGCAATATTCCAAGACTTAAACGGGGAGCAACAAGCGTTAAAAACTACAACACCACCGTTGGGAACATTCGAAGGCATACAGTTTACACCGAACAAAATTTATTGCAAAAATGGTGGCAGGCTGCTCCTGTATACGGATGGTGTATCCGAGCCGCTTGAGCCAATCAGTTTATTTTCCATATTAAAGGAATGTTCGGCGGATTCCTTAAGTGAAACAAAAGCGACGATTATCCGGTCTCTCCAAGGCGAGGATAAGCAAGTCCAGCATGATGATCAATGTTTTATTCTGATTGATTTGAAATAGAAAAAGAAATTACGACCACGAACCCGCAAAGGGGTAGGCACTCCAAATGGACAATTGTCTTTTGTAGTGCCTGACCCTTATTTGCCGTGTGTAGTTGCCAGCTAGTCTTTGAGTCTTTGTCAATTTAGTCAACTGTTTAAAAGCACTAATAGGGAATACTGAGCTTTCATCGATGATCAAATAGGAAGCAACCAAGAAACCCATTTCCTATAACTAAAGTCATATTTCATTTGTAGGAAATCGACTTTTTTGGTATTTGAGCTTGTTTAAGTACGCTCCCTTTACTTTAAGATGTAAACCTTCACAATTCCGCTAAAGCTTTTCGCAAAATTATAAGGTATCAAATGTTTTAGCTTTACTAATTCTATAAGCAATTAAATAAATAAATATGTAAACCAGGAAGGAATAAAAAACATTCCACTTTTCTGATGAGTACAATCCTAACCACTCAAATAAAGGTTCACCTAAAAAGGAAGTAAGCGCTGAATATATGATTGCTTTAAAAAAAGGATTAAAGGTTGGTTTGAATTGTAACCAAAGCATGGTCCATACAGGTAACAGTGAAAAATCCCAAGGGAAATAGGTTGGGATTGTAGGTAAAGCTTTTCCTGAATAATGCCATAGTCCAAAGACTACCCCAAGAAAGTCGAACCAAGAAGAAATTATTAATACAAAACTCCCCGCCAAAAGAAGTCTTGCTTCACTACCACGTTTACGAATAATAAACCATATAATCCAGGGGAAAATTGTTAATGAAATCGATAGCCAAAATTCCCAATGCCATAAAGTGGTTTCTTGCCAATACTTTAAATATTCCATTTGAATCTGATGAAATTCATCATATAATTCATCCGTTTTTTTAATTTTCTCTTCGCTAAGTAGTGGTTTCAAATTCATTCGGTCACCTTTGTAAATAAATTATCCTGAATTTCGAGCCTGTGGATAAATAAACTTATCAACAGGCTTGTTTTTAAGATTTTTGGTTATTATGTACATTTATGGGAATCTTAAATCAACCTTACTTGATTATTTTACGCAAAAGCCC
>NZ_JAMQKC010000027.1 GCF_028416595.1 Aquibacillus salsiterrae
TCAAGCGCCTTATGATACAATGTTCCATACAGCTTATTTGCATCAACTTCTATTCCCAACGTTTGAGCAAATTCACCAAATAACCCAACCCACGCATTTAAGTCTGATGAGCAGTTGTTGGAATGAGACATTGCGACAAGGTTACCTGTAGGTGTAGTGACAAGGTCAATTTCAGGATGAACTTTCGCTAAGTCTTTTTCCAACACAACCATCGCAAAGACTGACGTTCCGGCAGATACATTTCCTGTACGCTTAGCGACACTATTTGTTGCAACCATCCCTGTTCCTGCATCCCCTTCTGGTGGGCAGAGTGGAATACCCGCTTGTAATACCCCACTAGGGTCGAGCAGTTTTGCACCTTCTTCGGTTAGAACACCAGCATTTTCTCCAGCGACGAGCACATCAGGTAAAATATTTTCCAGCTGCCAAGGTAAATTTTCCGGTTCAACTAATTGATTAAATTGCTCTATCATTCTTTCATTGTAGTTTTTTGTGTCCAAGTCGATTGGGAATACACCAGATGCCTCCCCGACACCGAGCACCTTTTTACCAGTTAATTTCCAATGAACATAGCCTGCTAATGTTGTTTGAAAACTAATGTTAGCAACGTGCTCTTCCCCGTTCAATATTGCTTGATATAGATGGGCAATGCTCCATCTTTGAGGGATTTGGTAGTTAAATAGTTTTGTCAGTTCGGTCGATGCTTGCTCCGTTATATTGTTACGCCATGTTCTAAATGGCACGAGGAGCTCTCCGTCTTGATCAAAGGCCATGTATCCATGCATCATCGCACTAAACCCGAGTGCACCAACCGTTTTTAATGTAACCCCATATTGCTGTTTCACGTCTCCGGCGAGCTTTTGATAACTATCTTGTAAACCCTTCCAAATGTCATCAACACTATACGTCCAAATATTATCAACATATTTATTTTCCCAGTCATGGGCTCCAGACGCAATTGGTACATTGTCCTCCCCAACGAGAACAGCTTTGATTCGCGTAGATCCAAATTCAATACCAAGCGCAGTTTTGCCACTTTCTATCGCACTTTTCACATTCAGACTCATACATATTCCTCCAATACGCAGATTAATAAATTAATAGAGGTTGTTTTATCCTCCATTTCGAACACGCACTAATAGTAGGACCAATATTCAAATGTACTAATGTATCAAGTGATGATACGCCCTCTAGGTAGTACGTACAAGTTAAATATAAAATGATTATATCACGTTTACCACAAAAGAATAAACGTTTTCTTTCAATAAATTAAAGTTCATTTCTAGTTGTCTGCACATCTATTTTTCAAAAGGGACATGGGGACAGGATTGATAGCCGTCAAGCTAAGCACAGCATTTTGCTGTCCTTCCTTGATAAATTCACCAAGAAAGGATGATTTTTCATGAATGTGCGTGGAGACATTCGTCCATTTGCACAAGCTATTATTCTACAATATCTAAATCAACGTTACGTCAATTTGCTAGAAATACTACGGACTACGGGAGAAGAAGGTTTCTCAACATGGAACGGAGTTTTCCTCATCCTTGATCAAGTTTCCATTTGCGTCATAATCATACGATTTACCAGACACAGAAGCTAATTCATTCAGTGCGGTGGGATCATAAGCATAACTGGTTGTAACTCCATTTTTCGTCATGCTGAAACGATTCCCCAAGGAATCATAGTCATGGGATGCCCGAAAGGTGATGGTCCCATCTGCCTCATGCTGTCGATACACTTTTGTTCCTCCTGTTTGTAAATTTAGTTTTCAGTACTGAATAAATAAAGGTTAGCATAACTAATAAGGGGAATGTACGACAATATATGGTAGGTTTCTATAAAATGGCTAGTTAACCTTTAGTATTTAAGGGATGAATGACCTGCTTCTTTACTTCAACAAAGAAAGGCGAATACCCTTGTTAAGCATTCGCAACCAATAGTTGAATAAGCCACCCTACCTATTTAATTAAAGATTATAAAACAAAAAAAGAGAATAATTTTTCAAGATTCCCTTTAGCCGTTCATATTCATTTCGAGTTTAAGTAGATCTATATTAAATCCTGCTTTCATTAATAAATCTAATCCAAGTAATCCGTTAATGTCATCATAACCAAAATCGTTAAAATCTACTTCAATGTGTTTAACAACAAAATCACTAATTTGAATTTTGTCTACTTTTTTTCTAAATGCATGTTCTTTACCACCAACTCCAAAGTAGGTAACAATTCTATCGTGTAAATCAACATGAAGACCTATATCTTCAACAATATCTTGAGAAATAAGAGTTCTGGCTGCTCCTGTATCCACTATCATATTGTCTATCAATTTACTTTTACCGTTGAATGTTAAGGTTATATCAACTAATAGTAATCCATATTTATGCCTGGCTTTCATGATAGTCGAATCTCCTCAGACCTACATCTTGACGAACTTCAAGTACAATATTCTTATTTGCAGTATGGTACACTAAATCGTCACCTTTAGATTGAAGCAGCTCTTTAGTTGCCAAGTCATCTGACACAGGTTTAATGACCGCTATATCCTCAATAAACTCTTGCCCATTTTCAATGTAAGACGACAGTACTTTTAACTTTACAAATTGATTAGGGTATAATTCTCTAACCTCTGACCATTTCATAATTTCACCGCCTCTATATTATTACCTTAATTATATCATTGTTTCAAACTCCAATCACATCTTAAGCAATTTAATGTATTAGCCCTATAAAAGGTTCTGTTTTTCTTGCAGACAAGTACCCGTTACTTTAAGTGTATGTATCATTTAAATAAGGTACCTGGTACTACAAAAAGACATCTGTCCTTTTGTAGTACCAGGTACGAAATTCATTGTTCTTCATCATTAAGCCAATCAACTGATTCTGAAGTTTTCTCTGCATAATCTTTAATTCCCTTTGTCGTTCCTATTACTCGTTCCGTACCCATATTTTATTCTTCTTCATCCGTACATTCAATCCATAAAGAACGCTTTAAATTATATTCTAGCCAACCTAATTTTCCTAAAAAACCATTTTCTAATACAGTTGACCAATCCCCCTGTATTTCCCCATATCTCTTTTTATAACCGCTTATAAAAGAAAAAATCTCTCTTTAGTAAACAGGGATCAGACCCTCCTCGTGGACATTTGTCCATGAAGATGGTCTGATCCCTATTATCCAGGCCTAGAGAACTAGCTCCCAGCTTTTATATTTTCACTATTCAATTAACGCACGATTGTTGAGTATCTACTTTATTGAATAGTATCGTTGTACTGTGCAGTAGATGACTTTGTGTTGTGAGTTGGACTTGTTTAACATAAACATCCATTAAATACAGATAATGCTTAATTATTTTTCAAAATGGCAACCTTAATGGAAAATCACAAATTAGGTGGAACCTTTACTTTAGACTTACTAACTCAATCATAGCTCTAACTTTCTATTAATTATGTCCCACAATTGGATGTGGTACATATGGCTCCTCCAGAAATGCAACATCTTCACTTGATAATTTAATATTTAGAGCACCAACTGCATCTTCTAGATGAGATGTTTTTGTAGCTCCGATAATAGGAGATGTTACAGGTTCTTTCTGTAGTAACCAGGCAAGTGCAATATGACTGCGTGGAACACCATATTTCTCCGCGAGGGCTGCAACATGTTCAACTACCAATCGATCAGCATCAGCGTTCGCATCATATTTAGCTTTTTGAATTTGATCCGTTTCTGAACGATACGTTGTTTCTGACCATTCACGCGTCAATCTACCTGATGCAAGTGGGCTGTACGGTGTTACACCAATTCCTTCTTCCTTACAAAGTGGTAGCATTTCTCGTTCCTCTTCACGATAAATAAGGTTCACATGATTCTGCATGGATACAAACTTCGTCCATCCATTTTTGTCTGCTACGTGTAATGCCTTTTGGAATTGCCATGCATACATAGCAGAAGCACCGATGTATCTCGCCTTACCAGCCTTCACAATATCATTTAGTGCTTCCATTGTTTCTTCAATAGGCGTATTGTAATCCCAACGATGGATAATATAAAGATCTACATAATCCGTTTGCAACCTCTTCAGACTTTTATCGATTTCACTCATAATCGCTTTTCGGGAAAGTCCAGATCCATTTGGACCCTTATGCATTTGCCCGTGTACTTTAGTTGCTAGTACAACTTCATCACGATTCGCATATTCCTTAAGCGCTCGGCCAAGGTATTCCTCACTTGTACCCAGAGAGTACACATTTGCTGTATCAAAAAAGTTAATTCCCAACTCGAGTGCTTTTTTTATAACGGGGCGAGAGTCCTCTTCATTAAGTACCCATTGGTGAATCCATTTGCTAGCGTCCCCAAAGCCCATACACCCAAGGCATAATCGAGATACATCTAAGCCTGTATTTCCAAGTTTTACGTATTCCATGATAATCATCCTCACTTTTTTGATAAATGTAATAAACTTTAAATCCAAGTCATTCAATTAATTAGTTTCATTTTACTAAGGTGATCTTCTGCTTAAAATGGACTATGTATATTATGCAATAATATAGGGAGCAACCGTTATCTTATTTCTATCAAGTTTTTGCCTAATTCTATCAGACGTATTTACTTGATCAACAAATATGAGATAGAATGTGACTATCATAAATCAGGAGAATACAATATGTCAGAAGAATTTCACAAACAGCAACAAGAACTTGCCGAACTCATTGACCGTTACTCAGAGCAGGACGGGATACATTCTACTTCTATCTCATCTTTATTTTTAATCCGTGAATCAGTTGTTTCCGAACCAATTGCCAGAGTGAACGAAACATCATTTTGCATAATCGTACAAGGGGAGAAGGAAGTATTATTAGCAGAGGAACGCTTTAGGTATGGTTCTGGTAATTACATTGTTGCATCTGCTGACTTGCCAGTTACGGGGCAAGTTATAAAAGCCTCTTCCGACACTCCATATTTGGCTATTAAACTTGAATTTTCACCTAATCAAATCTTAGAAGTCTTAAGTGATGTTGATATTCAAGTAGGAAAGAAGAAAAATGCCAAACGTGCTATGTATGTCAGCAAGGTAGAGCCCTCTCTGTTGGATGCTGTTACTAGGTTAGTCCGGTTGCTTGAAAATCCGAAACATATCCGCGTACTAGCCATTATTTACAAAGGAAATACTCTATTGGCTTTTGCATGGTCCGAATGGAGAGGCTCTGGAACAAATGGCAATAGAGGGTAGCAGAGGCAATCGAATAAGAGAAGTTATTGAATATATTATCAATAACTTTGATCAGTCCATTAAAATTGAGAAACTTGCTGAAATAGCGAATATGAGTAATCCTTCTCTCCATAGGCACTTCAAAGAGGTTACGTCTATGAGCCCTAATCAGTTCAAAAAACAATTAAGACTCCAGGAAGCTAGGCGAATGTTATTAGCAGATGCTACAGATATTGCTAATATCGCATTTCGAGTAGGCTACGAAAGCCAGTCCCAGTTCAGTCGAGAATATTCTCGTATGTTTGGTCTTATGCAAGTATATAAGGGGGCTTTACTTCAACTAGGAAAGGTGATTATCCTTGTTAAAACATTAGCACCCGTTAAAAAGTGAGGACAACGCTCTCACTTAATCTGTTGGTGCAATTAAAATTAACTAATGTTTCTTTCACAAGTTAAAAAGCGTATCTGCTTAGTGTAGATACGCAGTATAGTTGAACAGTATATCTAGAAGTCATATGCTATTAAAATAAAAATAAAAGGAATAAAAAGAGATAACCCTAGACAAACAATAGCTACTATTTTTGACTGTACAGCGATTCGTTTATCACCTTCTTGTAAGTTTTCTATAAAACTAAGAGTATAGAAAAAACATAAAATGATTAGTGAAATAGAAATAAAACCAACCCAACCTAAACTCACATTATCGCCTCCGACTATTCAATTAACTGCCACTTTTTTAGTACTAAGTGGGCTTTCTCCTTATTTCAGATAAGCAACCGTTAGTGCAATAACAATATCTATGATTTAATATCCTTAATGTAGTTTTCTAAAGCCATACTATACCGTTGAATATCGGAAGTTTTAATGTGCCTTAACATTGCATTTAGAGTTTTACTTAATGCTTCTGCCGTTCTATTTTTATCGTGCAAAGTCATTCCAAGAAACATAGAGATAGAAGGGAATTCAGGATAACGGAGTTCAGCATCAGATAATATTCTGATGGCTTCGTCTAATCTTCCAACATTTCTTAAAGAACTTCCTAATTGCAATAAAGCATATGCTTGATACTCGGAATCAAGACCTATTCTGATGGCATCTTCATATAACGAAATTGCCTTATTCTCTTGTCCTGTAAAATCATAAGCGTTAGCCAATTCAAATTTTGCCCTTGCTGAATTTGGGTATTTCTCTACAATTTTTAAGAAATATTCTATTAGTTTAGCCTCATCGTCTTTATTTTCCCATCCATTTAAAACAACATCTTCCCATTTCGGCTCCATATTAGACTCCCTCCCTTAAAGTAAAAAAAGACAACAAAAAACCAGCTTCCTTATTGTCATATGAACAGCACCTTTATTAGATATCAATAACTTTTGGCTTATAGCCTACGTGGAATAAATCGTCTATTCCCTTTGCCACATTGATTCCTAAAGGTTCTAATTCGTTTTTGGCTTCCTTGACCGCATTCATTACATTTAAACCAACTGTCTCATCTTTGTCTTGTGCATCTGCATCAAAAGCAAAGACACCTCTCTTTGGTTTTAACCTCATCAATTAAGCAGTTCTTTTTTTAGTATGTATTTTACAATGGCCTTGGACAGGATCATTGTCCCACAATAGTAAACTTTCGCTTCATAAAGAGATTAAAGATGTTGAACCTGAATCAGCGAACACGATTAATGACATTTTTGGTACACCTGTTATTCATAATAGCTACCTTGCTGTCACACCTTGCAATTTTTAAGTTCTAAAATCATTGGATTTTTTTCTTATTCATCAGCTGCAATGCACTTCTAGTAGTAATGTTGGAATTCGTGTGGAATTAAGTAAATTTGGGGTTGGCAGAAGGTTTGTTTGATTACTATTTTAACCCATAAAGATCTTTCCCTGTTATATTTATATATTTTCCAAAAACAACCATTTCATATTTCACTCAAAAAAATGGGACACCGTTCCTGTCCCCATGTCCCAGTCTTCGAGTTCTGACATAATTCCCATGTTATGCATATTGTTGGCAGAACCAGGACGCTACTTCGGACAGCTATCTTGCTCTTATTCTTTTAAAATAGACACGCTACTCCTGCTTTCCTTGATACTTTTCAAGAAACGGTACAAACCCTGATGTTTTAGCATCCACCTCTCCATAAATTGGAAAAAATCCCTTCCTTTTTCAGAATAATCACATTATACTTGTCCTAATATTCATTTTTATGAGAGTAAAAGGGAGGTTTTTGCCCAATGAAATCAAGTGATTTTTTACTAAGAGCTGAAAGGCTTTTCAACCAGATATCACAGGATCATGAGGTACTAAGAATCTTTAAGTATCATTCACTCCGGGTAATGTACTTCTCTATATACCTCGGCCAACAAGTTGGTTGTGATGACGATGATTTACAAATTGCTTCGTTATTGCACGACATCGGCAAAATTGGCTTAGCGAAGGAAATTTTACTTAAACCGAGTAAGCTTGATGAATTAGAATATCAAATCATTCAAGCTCATAGTACGATTGGAAACAATATCCTAAGAAAGACGTTAAACATGCCTCGTGCTGCGGTGTTTGTCAGAGACCATCATGAACGGTGGGATGGGAAAGGCTATCCAAGAGGCCTTGAGAAGGAGAACATTTCCACACAAGGTAGAATTATCGGAATCTGTGACGCCTTTGACACAATGACGATCGATCGGAGGAACTACAATCGTCGGACGTTAACCTATCAAGAGGCTATCCGTGAATTAAAGCGGTGTTCCTGGACTCAATTTGACGGAAAGTTAGTTGATTTATTTGAATCACTCATCCACGACCTAGACCTCCCAACCCCTGAACATTGGGCAGAAAACATGGAAACAATTGAGAAAATCTTTGCAGCAAAAATTATCGACTAGGTAGCCATCATCGACGGCTACCTCCCTTATTTATCCACTTCTAGCTCCCATCCGCTTTCACAAGACACAAACCCATTTTTCCTGCACACTCTAATGGATAGATGCATAGGCTAATGAGTGATTCTAGATTCCTAAAAAAGGAGATAGGAAATCATGGAACTTACATTAGCACATTGGTTATACCTAGTTGGTACTTTACTCGTCATTTTAACCATGTTATTTAGACAAAACGTGGTTGTGCCAGCGTTGGTTATGAGCTTTTTCATTGCTTGGTCCTTCACCGGCTCGTTCCTAGAAGGTATTCAATCGATTTTCAATGCAAATTTAACAGCAGCGACAGAGCTTTTCAATATCTTTTTAATTATCGCAATCATGACATCATTGCTTCGTTCAATTAAATCAATAGGCGCAGATACGCAAATGGTCCAGCCCTTTCAAAAGGTAATGAAAAATGGGACACTTTCCTACTGGGTACTAGTTGTTGTTACCTACTTTTTATCCTTATTCTTTTGGCCAGCACCAGCAGTTCCACTTATCGGTGCATTACTAATCCCAGTAGCCATCCAAGCTGGGCTCTCACCAATTGGTGCAGCACTGGCTATCTCATTGGCCGGACACGGGATGGCGTTATCGTCTGACTTCATTCTTAAAGTTGCACCTGAGTTAACCGCATCAAGTAGTAAGGCTATTGAAGCAAGTGCTGTTGGTGAACAGACGTTAATTTTATCGTTAATTGCCGGTGCAGTGTCGCTTAGTCTCGCTTATTGGATGAACCGGAAAACAATTCGACCACCTGCAAAGGAAAATCTAACAGAGTGGGAAAACAGTGGTGATGGTGACCTTGACATAAGTGCAGATGACACAGAAGTCAAGACAGGAAAATATAGTCCAGTATTTGCCTTTCTCGTGCCATTTATCTTTTTAATTATTGTTACCTACGTGGTTATTGCAACTTTTTCCGATCTCGTTCCAGCTATTGAAGACGGCGCAGGCTCTTCCCTTGTTGGAGGTACAGCGCTTCTATTAGTTATTATCATGTCTCTGTTCCGTGACTATAAACAGACATTACAGGAAGTCAGCGATCACATCGTCCAAGGGTTTGTGTTTGCCTTTAAGGTGATGGGTCTAGTTATTCCAGTTGCCGCGTTTTTCTTTATTGGTAGTGGTGAACTTGCCGGACAAATTTTCGGAACGGACCCCGATAAAACACCATCTTTCTTATTCGATTTAGTTCAGGCTGGGCAAACCTTTATTCCAAATAATGCCTTTTTTACAGGATTTGGTGTGCTCTTACTCGGGATGATTTCCGGCCTTGATGGATCCGGTTTTTCCGCTTTACCACTGATTGGTTCCTTATCGGAAGCATTGGCAGCAACAGTTGGTATGGATCCAGCCACACTTGCATCTATCGGTCAGGTCGGAGCGATTTGGGTTGGTGGTGGCACCCTTGTTGCATGGTCACCAATTATTGCAATAGCAGGTTTTGCTAAAATTTCCGTTATTGACCTTGTTAGAAAAAGCTTTATTCCAGTTGTCCTTGGTTTAATTGTTGCAACTATCTTTGCCTTGATATTTTGGTAAAGGATATTGTAAGAAATTCGGATTCAAACATCTGTCGGTTCCACAGATGTCTAGCTCTTTATGCCCGATTGGTCAGGGAGGCATTTTCAACTAAAGCCAAAGTAGGTGTAATTTAACCACTTTGGCTTTTGGTTTGTTTCCGTATTGTTGCTTCCTATTATCACTCGCTAGTAGATTGATCATGTGCAGCAATAACAGGAGTCAATCTCAGGCTACGGCCTCAATCACCGACAGATCTACGGTTCTGATTAACAAAATCTGTCGATAACTACCTTCATTATCGACACATACTAGTTCTGATTAATTAAATCTGTCGATGACTACCATCTTTATCGACACATCCTGGTTCTGATTAACAAAATCTGTCGATGACTACCTTCTTTATCGACACATCCTAGTTCTGATTAACAAAATCTGTCGATAACTACCATCATTATCGACACATACTGGTTCTGATTAATTAAATCTGTCGATGACTACCTTCTTTATCGACACATCCTAGTTCTGATTAACAAAATCTGTCGATAACTACCTTCATTATCGACACATACTGGTTCTGATTAACAAAATCTGTCGATAACTACCTTCATTATCGACACATACTGGTTCTGATTAACAAAATCTGTCGATAACTACCTTCATTATCAACACATCCTAGTTCTGATTAACAAAATCTGTCGATAACTACCTTCATTATCAACACACCCTAGTTCTGATTAACAAAATCTGTCGATGATACACCCACTCACCGACAGATTTAGCAACTTTTCACTAAACAGCCTTCTCCCCGAAAATGAATGACCACCTATTCAAGCACAATTCCGGAGAAAGGAAGATTGACGTCCAATCACACTTCCCAAATTATCCATATAGTAAACTAACAGCCTGAAAAAGGAGTTATAACTATTATTTTACATTAGTTAGGGAGGGCTAGGCTTTGCGGTTGCCTTAGGAGCAATTGCCGGGTTTGCTCTTTCAGCATACTACTAGACTAGCATTTATCGATTAAGTCTCATGTATACTACCATTTCTCTTCTTACTTAAGTGGAGACGTTTTTTTCTGAAAGGAGTCAAACGATGTTAATTAGAAAAGCTACCGAAACAGAACTTCACATAATTAAACAACACAGACCGATTGTCCAAAAAGAAGCAACGGTTGGTTATCTTGACACGAACGTAGATATACCACCTGATTTATATGTAAACAATAGCTCCTACTACGTGATAGTCGATAATCAGACTTTGGTTGGATGGGTGCAAATCGGTGATACAATAGACAACTATGACTTTGAAAAGGTTGGTATAATTACGGAGCTGTATATACTGCCCCATTTTAGAAAACAGGGTTATGGTAAGAAACTTATACAAGCAGCACTTACCATCTTCAAACGTAGAGGACTAAAACGTGCTCAATTGAACGTTTTTGCAGGCAACAAAGCAAAAACGCTTTATGAAAGTTTAGGATTTAAAGACATATCAACTGTTATGGAAAAGTATTTAGACAGAGATTGAAACGGACATTTATTCCGTTAATGTTGGAAGTGATTATTTCTTATGCATTTAAGAGTAGCTAATCGTGATAAGAAACCGTATAGAGAGGAATTGTTTAACCGATTCCTCTCCACACAAACCTTTGCCTATAACCGCCGGATGTTGCTCAGTTCCATTCCACTTTTAGGTAGTGTCGGTAATTGATCTAGACTGTAATTTAAATCCTGATTCGGAATGTCATACTCGATTTTATGAACAAGAAAATTTAATGTAGCCTTCATTACCTCAAGTGTGACACCTTCCCCAGGACAGCGGTGCCCTTTCGCCGGATCACCACCGCCATGTGGAATAAAGGCAAACAGACCACCGGACCAACCCTTGAATCGCTCAGGGTTAAACTCATTTGGTTTTCCCCATATCCGTTCATCATGATTTGTCCCGTAGATATCGAGCATTACAAGTGTGCCCTTGTTAAACGCAACATCGTTCCACGTAAAATTGTTACGGACACGCGCACCGAGAAACGGTCCAAACGGATAAAAGCGCCGGACTTCATGAATAAATCTTTCCATGTCGTCACTTGTACCTGTCTTTAGCTTTTGCTTTTGTTCTTTATATTGAGAGAGTGCCAACGCCGCAAACGTAATAAACGTTGCATTAGCCACAACCGGTCGCAGTACATTAATAAGTTCCACTGCCGCCATCTGCGTATCCAAGCGTGTTCCGTCAGGCTGTTCAAAAAAGGCCATTTCATAGAGGGCTGTCCCACTGTTCGCTTCTAATTCCCCAGCCCTCACCAATTCGACGACTCCCCTGATCCATTCCTCAGCTCGATTACGCGCCCTTCTGCCTTGCCAATGTTCTGGGCCAATCTTCCCAAACGAGTAAATCATTGCGATAAAGTCGTCTGCACGCTCCGTTAACTCCGATTCGTCTAACGGAACCCCAGCCCACTTGCACACGACGCTCGTTAAAATATTTTTTGCTTCCTCAAAAAGAACAATACTCTCTTGGTTCTCCCATCGCACTAGGGTAGCTTCCCAATGCTCAGTCGTTAGCTCTGCCAGCTTTTTCTGGTTTGGTGGCGTCAACAAAGACATAAACAACAACTTGCGATGGAGGTGCTCTTCACCATCGAGCGTTTGGATTGCATTTTTGCCAAACAATGTTTTTTGGACACGCTTTGGCGCAGCACCTTTTCGTTGAAATTTATCGGAATCATAAAAAATTTTTGCAGCTTCTTCCCCTCTCATGAATATCGCCTTTTCCCCTAGTACCCGAGCCTCAAAAATGTCTAACTTAAATCTATTTACTCGATTTTCAATAAACAAATAGCCCTCTTTTAATAGCGCTAAGCTCTGATCGATTCCCTCTACATGTGGAAGTGATTGGTTTTGTTCCATGCGTTCTAATCGCTCCTTTTTCGTTAGTTGCTTCGGCTGTTTCTCGCTACGATTGCAAGTATTCCAACCGCTACCACGCTCGAAAATAAGGGCCGTTTACTAGCTTTGATATAAAGCTGACTCAGTTGTTCAGTTGCTTGTTGAAAAGCATCATCCTTCTTTGCCTTTGAGAGTAACTCTTTCCCCTTCGTTCTTGTCGCCTGGACTGTACCAAGCATAAGTTTACTAGAAGAGTTGGCGACAGCTTTTCCTTTTGTAACAATGCCATTGTTTGCATTCAGTGTGACAGGATAATTCCACTCCCGTTGCTTTAATTGGTTGATACCATTCAAGTGAATAACCTTATCCTCATATTTTTTCGAATACGTTAATTGCTCATCCACACGTTAGTCCCCTTTCACCGGAAAAATATTGTTAACTTTAGTATTATCTGTCAATCGGAATGAACTATTCATAAGAGTTAAAGGTAAAGATCACAGTTTTTTTAAACATAAAAATAAGGACGGTTCCTTGCGCCCAATAATAAGCGACGCAAAAACCGTCCATCATATCTTTTAAAGATAAGGTTATAGCACTTTACTTAAAAAGGCCTGAGTCCTTGGGTTTTTTGGATGATCAAAAATTTGAGCAGGGTTGCCTTCTTCTTGGATAACTCCTTCATCCATGAAAATAACGCGGTCACCCATCTCCTTAGCAAACCCCATTTCATGTGTTACAACTACCATGGTCATCCCTTCTTGTGCAAGGTCTTTCATTACTTGTAACACCTCACCAACAAGCTCCGGGTCAAGTGCAGATGTAGGCTCATCAAACAGCATCACTTTAGGATTCATGGCGAGCGCCCGAGCAATGGCCACCCGTTGTTTTTGCCCACCGGACAGGCTTTCAGGATATTCGTCAGCCTTGTCCGACAAACCGACCTTCTTTAGCAAGGCTTGTGCTATTTCTTTTGCCTCCTGTTCAGAGAAACCTTTTACTTTCATCGGCGCAAGCGTAATATTTTCTAACACAGTTCGATGCGGAAATAGATTAAAATGCTGGAATACCATACCAACTTCTGCACGCAATTCGTTTATATTCGTATGAGGGTCCGTTAAGTCTTTCCCATTAATTTTGACAGTTCCTGAAGTAATCTCTTCCAATAGATTCAAACAGCGAAGAAGTGTACTCTTTCCGGATCCAGACGGACCAATAACACAAACTACTTCTTGCTCTTTAACCTCGACATCAATCCCCTTTAGTACTTCTAACTCTCCAAATGCTTTGTGTAAATCGGACACGGTAATCATCTATACATCCAACTTCCTTTCTAATCGTCTTAAATAAATGGAAGCAGGTACAGTTATCATTAAATAGAGCACACATACCATCGCAAGTGTTTCAAATATTTCATACGTGACATTATAGTATTGCTTCCCCATGTAAAGCAGCTCACCAATGGCAATAACAGAAAAAAGTGATGTATCTTTTAAACTAATAACGAACTGATTACCAAGCGGTGGGAGCATTCGTTTAAATGCCTGTGGCCATATAATGTATCGCATCGTCTGACTCTCTGTCAGTCCTAAGGAACGCCCTGCTTCACTTTGTCCCTTATCAATGGAATAAACAGCGCCGCGGACAATCTCCGCAATATAAGCACCTGCATTAATAGCAATCGCAACAATTGCAGCCGTTAGTGCATTAATACTTAACCCAATTAAATCTTCCGTTAAACCGTAATAGATAAATAGAACTTGTACTAAAATTGGTGTGCCACGGACAGCCTCGATATACACTACCGAAATACCTCGGATAAGCTTACTTTTCGCTAACCGTGCTATCCCAACAATTGCTCCAAGGATAAATCCAAAAAACAAACCAATTAACGTAATCAGCACAGTCATCTTTAACCCCTGGAATAAGGTTGGTAAAGAATCTATATACGGCGAATTGAAAAAAGCATCAAGCATACGTTCATCACTCTCCTTAAACATGGGTCACGAGGACAGTTACTTGTCCCAATTCCCAATCATTATCAATCACATACCAAGTCCATGGACTATCTAAATATAAGCATCCATCCTTTGTGTGAAAAAAGCGCAACAGGCTTCTGCCTTGTTACGCACAGTTTTTCCAATCGTTTATTTAGATGGCTCTGAACCAAACCACTTCTTATAGATTTCATCATAGGTACCATTTTCTTTTAGCGCAGCAAGTGCCTCATTAACAGGCTCAACAAGATCTGAATCTTTTGGAAAAGCGATTCCATATGGTTGTCCCTCAAGCACATCACCAACTGTTTTAAGTTCACCCTCGGCATTTTGGGAAATATAGTACTTAACGTTCGGTAAGTCGTAAAGCACACCATCTAATCTGTCCTTTTGAAGATTCATGTACGCCGTAACAATTTCAGGGTAAGCAACCACTTCTGCGTCCGTATTACCATTTAAGTATTCTTCACTTGTTGAACCTTGGCGTGCACCGATTTTCAGTCCATCAACATCATCAATCGATTCAATAGTAGAATTTTCAGGCACTGCTAAAATTAGACCGGAATCATAGTACGAATCAGAGAAATCAATTGTTTCCTGTCTCTTTTCAGTAATAGAAATCCCGGCAATTCCAATCGGAAATTTCCCTGATTGCATGGACGCAATTAAACCGTCAAACTCCATCGTTTTAAATTCGACATTAAAGCCCGCCTCTTCTGCCACCGCTTTGATCAGGTCAATATCAAACCCTTCCATTTCACCAGTTTCTGGATTCTTATATTCAAATGGTTGGAAATTAGCATCTGTTGCAACTGTATATGTCTCGACATCCTCACCACTAGACCCATTTGAATCATCTTTAGATGAGCTTGTGCCACACCCAGCTACTAATGCAACAAGAAACAAGAATAAAATCATACGTATTAAATTTTTCTTCACTCATTAACCTCCTAAAAAATTGGTATCTATTCATGTATATGACAAAGATTGCTAATTATGAGGACAACACGCCGAAAAAGTTGCAAAGGTTGGAAAATAAGCTAACTAAATGATGAATAAGGTGGGGGGATTTACATGAAGAACATCTTGTCTGTACTAAAAGGCGCTCGGAAAATCTGATTTTCATCCAAGATAATAAGCATGGAAGCTAATTCCATGCTCATTGTTTTCGTATCCTAAAACTCTGGTTAATTCATATATCGATATTCCATCAAACTTTTCAGTATAGAGATTTCCTGCAGAATTTCTTCACCAACATTTGTCTCCCGTACCTTTTTCCGTTCAAGCTCTTCGTCTACTAGACGTTTAACTGATAAAACATCGTTTCCGTCTTTTAGTACATCCTCTTTCGAATTGAATTTTTTATGAGCGACGAGCTGCATCCCAAAGGAGTTGAACAAGAGGGTGTAACCTGCAATTCCAGTTGTCGATTGATAGGCCTTGGAAAAACCACCATCAATAACAACCATCTTTCCGTTTGCTTTGACTGGATTTTCCCCTTCAATTTCCTTAACAGGCGTATGCCCATTAATAATGTGCCCTTGTTCAGGGTCTAACTCAAAGTCTGCTAAAATATTCCGACAAATCTCTTCTTGTTCACGCAAATAGTAATACGGATTTTTTATCTCTTTGTGGGTTTTTTTATCTTTAATAAAATACCGTTCAAATGTAGTCATCTCTCTTTTACCGAATAAAGAGGAGTACTCCCCTGTCCATAAATACCAAATCATATCTGTAGCGAGGTCATCTATTTCCTCCGGATGGGCAAAAGCATAGCGAACATAACGTTCAAACACATCTAGAAGCTCACGTCCTGCATAGGTGTTCCCTTCAATGACCATCTTCTCCATGTTGCCATTTTCATCCAATGGGATACAGCCATGAATAAGCAAATTGCCGTTATATTTTAAATAGAGGCTGCCCTTTTTCATTAAAAATTTCATATGCCTTGCAAGTTTTTCAGAATGTTGAATGGAAAACAAGAGCTTATCCATCACTTGTTTTTCTTCCTCTAATAGTTTCGTAGGATTATTCGGATCAACCGTTGCAAAACAAGTATTTTCAAGTGAATACGTCGTACCACGAATGGTTATTTCGTTCTCATTAAAATTAATCTTCTCAAGTAAAAGCCTTTCATCCATATGAAAGCATGGACGTCTTTTAATGATCGGACTTTCCAATTTAAACTGGATCATTGCAATCGCTTGATGAATCTTAGTTATTTGCAACTTTTCATAATCAGATATATCTTCCCCTGCTTGGATTTTAGGTCGAAACACTGGATTATCCTCGTAATATTTTTCAGCAAGATTAAGCAGCGGTCTAAGATTAATTCCGTAAACATCCTCAATAATGTCTAGATTTGCATAACGAGCACAAATCCGGATAATATTAGCTAAACACACCTTTGAACCGGCAAAAGCTCCAATCCATAGTACATCATGGTTGCCCCACTGAATATCTACAGAGTGATAGTTAATTAAAGTGTCCATTATTTTATCTGGCTCTGGTCCCCGGTCATAAATATCCCCAACAACATGAAGGTGGTCTACTATGAGGCGTTGAATCGTGTAAGCAAGACCTATAATGAGCTTGTCCGCTTGGCCAAGCGAGATGATTTGCTCGACAATGCTAGAATAATAGCCCTTCTTATTCGAATATTCATCGGTTTTGTACAATAGCTCCTCGATGATAAACACAAATTGATTGGGCAATGCCTTCCGTAATTTAGTCCGAGTATATTTAGAGGAAGTATAAGGGATGAGCCTGATCATATATTCAATAAATTTCTTATACCATTCGTTTAATTCCTCATCGTTATCAAAACTATTTTTGATTAACTGTATTTTCTCATCCGGATAGTAAACTAGTGTGGCAAATTCATTGATTTCCTGTTCAGATAATTCTTCTTTAAAAATATCTTTAATTTTTTCTTTCACTTTTCCGGAACCATTTCTTAAAACGTGTTGAAATGCTTGATATTCACCGTGAAGGTCACTAACAAAGTGCTCGGTTCCTTTTGGTAGGTTTAGGATTGCTTCGAGGTTGATGATTTCAGTTACAACTTTCTCTTCACTGTCATACTTTTGAGCTAGCAAGTCTAAAAACTTTGTGTTCAAATTTATGGTATCTCCCTTCTCCCGCTTAACTATTTAAATTTGCTAAAAATTCTGTTAAATGAATGTACAAATAACTATACCATAAATACTAATTATATCAATTTTGTTCTGGATCTAGCAGAAAGGATTGCGAGATTTGAGCTATTCGTTTCCCCATCTCTAATTTTTTCACAAATAGGGAGCAATAAATTTCCAAATGGTAGCCCAATACAGCTCTGGATTCACCTTTTCCGCTTCTCCATGTCCAGCACCATGGATCACAAGTTTTTCCTTATCTACATTTGCGGTTGAATATAATTCCTCTAGCATTGAAAACGGAACAAACGTATCTTGGTCACCATGGATAAATAGTGTTGGTGTCTTATTTTTTGCTAACTGACGAATAGATGAGGACTGATACAAATCATATCCTGCTCGAATGTTAGTAACCGTATTAGCCGCTTGAATAATCGGGAATTCTGGCAAACCAAATAAAGGTAATTCCCTCCAAAGCTCCACTAAGAGGTAGGCGCATTTAAAGATAAAAAGTGCGTTATATTATCTAACAATTTCTATGACAGCCAACCAATTTACATGGTAGCGTAAGGTTTAATTACATGTGATATCAACTTTTTGGAGGTCCAAACAGTGCAAAAACAAAAACTTGTTTTGATTGGTAATGGAATGGCGGGGATAAGATGTATCGAAAATATATTAAAAATTAGCCCCTCCAAATATGATATTACCGTATTTGGTTCCGAGCCATACGTGAACTATAGTCGAATAAAGCTATCTTCTGTTCTTCAGGGTGAAACATCTTTTGATGATATTACCCTTCACCACTTGGATTGGTATAACAAACATGAGATTACACTCCATACTGGTGAGACTGTAATTGAGATAGATAAAACAAACAAATCGATTCATACCGATAAGGGGCGAGCTGTTACGTATGACAAATTAATTCTTGCGACTGGTTCTGAACCGATTTTACTACCAATACCAGGTTCTGACTTAGAAGGAGTGATTACTTTTCGAACAATCGCTGACTGTCAGGTGATGAAACAGACAGCGAAACAGTATAAAAAGGCAGTTGTCATAGGTGGAGGATTACTAGGACTAGAGGCAGCGAGAGGCCTTATTAACTTAGGGATGAAAGTCATCGTTGTTCACCTTGCAGATACCTTAATGAATAGGCAATTAGACGATACGGCAGCAGGTATGCTTAAGCGTGAGTTAGAGCAGCAGGGGATGGAGTTTTTACTAGAAAAGGAAACATCACACATGACAGGAGGCAACCGTGTAGAGAGAGTACACTTTAAAGATGGTACATCACGTGACGCTGATTTAGTCGTGATGGCTGTCGGGATAAAACCAAATGTTATGCTTGCGAAAAAAGCTAACATCGCTACTAATCGAGGCATTTTAGTTGATGACTACTTAGAAACAAGTGAGCCAGATATTTTTGCGGTGGGTGAATGTGTAGAGCATAACCAAATCGTTTATGGATTAGTAAAACCTTTATACGAACAAGGAGAAGTTTTAGCACAACACCTTTGCAACATACCAACAAAAGGTTATCAAGGTTCTGTTTTATCGACCCATTTAAAAGTAGCTGGGATAAACGTCTTTTCGGTAGGACAATTTACCGAACACCCAACTATTAAATCGATTCAATTTCACAACGAAATAGTTTCCACTTACAAGAAAGTGTTCTTTCAAGACAATAAAGCGATTGGTGCTGTCCTTTACGGTGATATAAAGGAGGGACCAAAACTCCTAGACACGATTGTTAAACAGAAATTTATTCCTGATAAAGAAAAAGCAGATTTATTAAAGCCGGTCGACATACGAGATTCCTACACCGCTAACCTACCAAGATCTGAATTTATTTGTACATGTAACAGTGTTTCAAAAGGACAAATAATTGATTGTGTACTAGGCGAAAAACTTACGACAATAAAAGAGGTTCAAGCATGTACAAAAGCATCCAGTTCATGTGGTGGATGTAAACCAGCTGTTAGCGAATTACTGGAGTACATCTCCAGTGATTACTTTAACGAAGCAAGCACAACATCATCGTTTTGCTCGTGTACCTTACTGACAGAAGACGACGTCGTTGCCCAAATCCAAGCCAGGGGATTATCAAGTAAACAGGAAATCATGAAGGAGCTCAATTGGAAGGTGGAAAATGGTTGCAACACATGCCATCCTGCATTGGACTACTACTTAGCGATGATCTATCCAGAGTATGACCATGACCAAGACATGATTTATCTAACAGATAAGAGGAACGCCATCCTTCGTAACGACGGGACGTACTCCGTTGTTCCACAATTGTATGGTGGAACAATAACTACTGCTCAATTAAGCAAAATTACAGCAGTTACTGACAAATATAATTTAGCTCCATTAGAGATAACAAGTGACCAGCGCATTCATTTAAACAACATTAAGCAGGAAGATTTACCAGCTATTTGGACCGAGCTAGACATGAATTTACATTCCGTCACTGCCAATACGATAAAGATCATCAACACAAGTAATGGCAACGATTTATGCAACTGTGATAAGCAGCCAGCCAATGAGCTCACTGCTCGCTTAGATAAAGAAACAGAATTTGTAAAAGTTCCTTACCAGATTCGGATTGGTGTCTCAACTTGTATGCATCACCGGGACCGATCAATAACAAAGGATGTTGGCTTAATCAAAATTGACCGCGGTTGGGAAATTTATGTTGGTGGTAGTAGTGGTCGGAATCAACGAGCAGCAGAGCTGTTAACCGTTGCAGATACAAAAGAAGATGCAGTGCATTTCACACTCGGTTTCATCCAATATTATCGTGAGTCGGCCAACTACTCTGCACGAAGCTGGCATTGGATAGACCGTGTATCCATCGTCCACATTCGGGAGATTCTCTTCAATGAAGATCACCTCCACTTTTTAGTGAACAGCTTGGCGAATGATGTTAAGAACCGAAAGAAAATTCTAGTTCAACACTTCTAGACAAACAAGGGGAGGTAGTATTTTGAGTGAACTTTTACTTAAATATTTTCGTGACCAACAAAAAAAAATCCAATCAGAAAGAGTTTACGATACACAATGCCCTTACTGTAGTATGCAATGTAAAATGCAGTTAATCGAACAAACGGTTGTCTCAAGAAAACAATATAAAACAGTTGGAAAAGATAATCCAACATCACAAGGGAGGTTGTGTATTAAAGGTTTAAATGCACATCAACACGCACTTCATCGCAGTCGCTTGAAGCAGCCACTCAAAAAAGTAGATGGTGATTTTGTACCTATCACCTGGCCGGAAGCATTAGAGCTGATTGCCAAAAATGTTAACGAAATACAAGCTATAGAAGGGAAAGATGCACTTTCCGTCTATGGAAGTGCCTCGATTACAAATGAGGAGGCCTATTTATTGGGGAAATTTGCCCGAGTTGGGCTCGGGACGAAATACATTGATTATAATGGTCGTCTTTGCATGGGAGCAGCAGCTACCGGAGCTAATCAGACCTTTGGCATGGATCGTGGGTTTACCAACACAATCGAAGAAATACCACATACTCGTTGTATCATTTTGGCTGGTACAAATATAGCGGAATGTCAACCAACAATCATGCCTTATTTTGAACGAGCGAAAGAAAATGGCGCCTACATTATTGCCATTGACCCTCGGGAAACGAAAACAACCAAGATTGCCGATTTACACTTGAAAAATAAACCTGGTACAGATGTAGCCATCGCAAATAGCCTGTTAAAAGTAATTATTGACCACGGTTTAACAGATGAACAATTTCTTACTTCCCGAACGAACGGGTTTGAACAAGTAAAACAACACTTGCTAGCGATCGATTTAAATCAAACGTCCGAACAAACTGGTGTACCTGTCGACCAACTCATTCAAGCGGCCACTATTTTCGGCAAAGAAGAATCTGGAATGATTTTTACTGCCCGAGGCATCGAACAGCAATTAGACGGAACTGCTGCTGTTCGAAGCTTCCTGAACATTTTATTAGCTACCGGAAAGATTGGAGTGCCAAATTCTGGTTACGGGGCAGTAACTGGTCAGGGTAATGGACAAGGTGCAAGAGAACATGGGCAAAAAGCAGACCAATTGCCAGGCTATCGTTCTATCGAAAACACTGAACACCGTGCCTACATTGCAAATGTTTGGGGAATTCCTGAAAACGAGTTACCAAGAAAAGGCGTGTCTGCCTATGAAATGTTTGAAAAAATCGACCAAGGAGACATTACTGGCATGTTCATAATGTGCTCAAATCCTGTTGTATCCAACCCTAATGCTAATTTTGTTAAAAAAGCGTTAGAGAAATTAAAGTTCCTTGTCGTAGCAGACATGTTTTTATCAGACACAGCTAAACTCGCAGACCTCGTTTTACCAGCAACATCCTATTTAGAAGATGAAGGTACGATGACTAACGTTGAGGGCCGCGTCATGCTAAGAGAAGCAACTTTTCCTGTTCAAGGAGAAGCAAAACACGATTGGCAAATCATTTGTGAAATAGCAAAGGCAATCGGACGAGGAAAGTATTTTTCATACCAATCAGCTGAAGAAATCTTTGAAGAGCTGCGGATCGCGAGTAAAGGTGGTATCGCCGACTATCACGGGATTACTTACGACCGGTTGCGACATGAACAAGGTGTACTTTGGCCATGTCCTACTCCGGAGCATCCAAGCACAAAGCGATTGTTTGAATATTCCTTTGCTCACCCAGATGGAAAAGCAAAAATGGTATTTTTCGCAAACGAATCATCACCACCAAAACCAAGGCCAGATTCCGATTATCCGCTTATCCTGACGACAGGTAGAGTTATGTCCCATTATTTAACTGGGGAACAAACAAGAAAAAGTCACTCCCTTGCTGCTCAGAATGTAGAAGCCTTTATGGAAATACACCCAGACACAGCAACCAGATATAACTTGAAGGAACAAGCACTCGTCAAAATAGAATCGGCATACGGAGAGATTATTGTTCGCAGTAAGTGGTCAACAACAATAAGAAAGGACACTGTCTTCGTCCCGTTCCATTGGACAGATTCGCAAAATGTTAACAAGCTTGTTTCCAATCAACTTGATCCATTTTGTCGAATGCCTGGCTTTAAAGTAAGTGCTGTAAAAGTGAGTCCGGTAAATTAATAACAGATAAAAGGTCTAGGTGCTTTTCATTATAAATTAATGGAATATTTAAAAAATAGTAATGATTTGGGGGATTTCTATGGAAAATGTAAGTTATAAAGGTAACATCAAAATATTAGGCTTTACAACGCTCGCTTTCTTTTTAACTTTTGTCGTTTGGTTTAATATGGCACCATTTATGACGACACTAAAGTCTGTCTTCGGTTTAACCAATGATCAGGTTGCCATCTTGGCAGTTGCTAACGTTGCTTTAACTATCCCGGCACGTGTACTGATTGGGATGCTTGTTGATAGGTTTGGTCCTAGAAAAGTGTATGCAAGCTTACTAATCCTGTTAAGTATCCCGTGCTTTGCCTTTGCTTTGTCCAACTCCTTTATACAGCTCATGATCTCTCGGATGTTCTTAGCGATTATTGGTGCAGGTTTTGTCGTTGGGATTCGCTTAGTTGCTGAATGGTTTCCTAAGGAAAGGGTCGGATTAGCAGAAGGTATCTACGGTGGGTGGGGAAACTTTGGCTCTGCTTTTGCTGCGATGACACTTCCGACTCTAGCCATCGTTTTTGGCGGTGAAAATGGCTGGCGTTATGCAATCGGTCTAACTGGTGCCATTGTACTCGTTTATGGTTTGATCTTTATGCGTCTAGTTAAAGACACTCCTGATGGTGTCACTCTCACGCGTCAAAAGAAAAGCGGGGCACTGGAAGTAACAAGTTACAAGGACATGTTTTTTTTAATTGTAATGACATTACCAGTCTATGGTATTCTCAGTTTTTTAACGTACCGCTTGAATCAACAATTAAATTTCATTAGTACGAATGTAGCAATCTTCGTTTATTGTTTCCTTGGTACACTTCTAATCTATAACCTGTATAAAATTTGGGATGTCAACAAAGAGGGCCTTCGTAATGGCGTACCGGAAAATGAGAAATATTCTTTTAAACAAGTAGCCATTCTCGAATTCTCGTATTTCTGTACGTTTGGTTCTGAGCTTGCTGTTGTCTCTATGTTACCAACATTCTATGAAGAAACTTTTTCATTAAGTATTGCACAAGCAGGGCTAGTTGCAGGTAGTTTTGCATTCATGAACCTAATGTCTCGTCCTGGTGGCGGATGGTTGAGTGATAAGTTTGGTCGTAAAAAAACACTTACGATTTTAATGGCTGGGCTTGCTGTTGGTTACATTGGAATGGCACAAATCGGCTCAAGTTGGCCAATATGGCTAGCCATTCTGCTAACTATGGGTTGTTCCTTTTTTGTTCAAGCAGGAGAGGGCGCAGTTTATGCAATGGTACCATTTGTGAAGCGTAAAGTAACAGGTCAAATATCAGGGATGGTTGGGGCTTACGGAAACATTGGTGCGACAACCTTCTTAACCATTTTCAGCTTCGTTAGTCCAAAAATGTTTTTTATCTTCATTAGTATATCAGCAATTGTTTGCTTTTTCTGTACATTATTTTTAAAAGAACCGCAAAATACTACAGTAACAAGTCAAAAACAAGTAAAAGAAAAAGTTGCTTCTGTCAATTCAACTGGAGCGTCTACAACCATTAACTAAGTGCAGGTGAACAAGAAAGTCACTTATTTCCTGCTTAGAAGAGACCTTGGCTACAGCCTAAGTTTTGAGATCAAATAACCTATTATTTTGGAGTGGAAAGCGCATAGCGACGTTTACCACTCTCTTTTTTGTGGGTTAACTACCGTTAGGCTGTTGGTGAAGTGCATTCGGGCGCTAACCTCTGACTTTAACTACCGTTAGGCTGGCAGCGGAGCCGCGGACGAGCGTTTACACCTAATAATCCACTGCACCCCCTTAGATCCCGTACAAAACTCAGGAATACATAGTCTAGGAATCTACAACTGTGTAATCATAACAAAAGCGAAAGGCCGCCTTGCTATACTAAGGCAGGCATAAGACAAGACCTGACGGGGCTGTCTTTGCCACAGAAGGGATTGACTTATGACCCGAGGGGGTAGGCGCCCGGAGCTAGACAGCTCTTGCTTTTTTATGCTTTCTTATCTATAAAAAAGACAGGAGCGTTACATGATAGTAACGGTCCTGCCTTCTTTTTATTAAATACGATGGCTTTACAAGAGCATTTATTAAGTGTCACAACACGAGCTTAGCTTCTATCAACAGTTCGTTCGTTTGTTGTTCGATGATTTTGTTTATTCTTTCTCTAAATCTAACAACTTCCCCAACCACAATCATCGCAGGATTTGTTATCTGTTCTTTTTTAACGACAGTTACAATCGTATCTAATGTTCCAACAACTGTCCGTTGGGCGTCTGTTGTTCCCTGTTGGATAATAGCAATGGGCGTATCCTTGCTTTTTCCATGTAATATCAATTGTTGACAAATTTGTGGTAGATGACCAATTCCCATATAGATTGCTATCGTATCAACTGCATTAGCCAAATGATCCCATTTTATCTCATTCGGCATTCCCTTTTTACAATGACCAGTGACTACAGCAAAGGAATTACCTAAATCACGATGAGTAATCGGAATCCCCGCATATGCAGGGGCAGCGATACCTGCTGTTATGCCTGGGACAACCTCATAAGCAACACCATTCTCAGCTAACACTAGGGCTTCTTCTGCACCACGGCCATAGACAAAAGGATCCCCTCCCTTAAGTCTAACGACGGTTTTTCCTTGTTTACCATACTTGACTAATAAATAATTAATCGTTTCCTGTTTCATTATGTGAAGCTTCGGTAACTTTCCACAGAACACCAAATCTGCTTCCGGCTTTGCTTCTTTCAATAACTCCCTATTTACTAAACGATCGTACAGGATAACATCTGCTCGCTGAATACACCGTAACGCTTTTATCGTTAATAAATCTGGATCCCCTGGACCTGCACCGACTAAATAAACTTTTCCCATTATAAGTTGCCTCCCTTAGGCACATATCCCCAATTAGCCACTTTTCACCTATAACATTAATCCTTGACTAAAATATATACTTGACCATCCTCAATTTCTGTTCGAAAAGTTTGAACACACCCTTCATCAGGTGCCTGTACTTTTCCGTCCACAACACTTATTTTCCAGTCGTGCATCGGACAGAAGACATGCTCACCACTAACCATCCCATCTGCAAGCACTCCTCCTCGATGCGGACATTTATTTTCGATCGCTTTTATTCGTCCATTTGATAGCTTAAAAACAGCAATCTCCTTTTGTCCCACTGTTACCGTTTTACCCAGACGTTCTGGAAAATCAGTAAGCGCTCCGATCGGTACTCGGTTTAGCATTTGTTCCATTGTAAGTCCCCCCGTATTTAGTTTGAACCAGTTGGCACGTTCACCTTCTCGTATAATTCTTTTAGTAGCGTTTTATTTTTAATCGCTTCACTCCATGGTTCCTGAATCGCTGCAAGTGTTTCATCCATTCTCTCATTTAGTTCGTCACGCGTAGCTTTGTTAGCCAATACTTCCTTTACATGGTCTAGTCCCACACGTTCTACCCATGCCGAGGTTCTCTCTAAATAGTTTGCGGATTCTCTATATAATTGTAAGAAGGCCCCAACCCATTCAATTACTTCTTCTTCCGTTTTTACTTTAGATAATAAATCTGCTTTTCTTAACTCTGTTCCACCATTTCCACCGACGTGAATTTCCCAATTACCGTCAAGACCAAGAACTCCAACATCCTTAATACCACCCTCTGCACAGTTTCGTGGACATGCCGATACTCCCATTTTCACTTTATGAGGTGTATTAAGTCCTTCAAATTTCTTCTCCAAATCTATTCCCATTCCGATTGAATCCTGTGTCCCGAAACGACAGAAGTTAGCTCCAACACACGTTTTCACTGTTCGTAACCCTTTTGCATACGCATGACCAGAAGGCATGTCTAAATCTGCCCATATATTCGGTAAGTCTTCCTTTTTAACACCGAGCAAATCAATCCGTTGACCACCTGTAAGCTTTATTAAGCCCACTTCATATTTATCCGCAACCTCAGCAATTTTTCGTAAATCGCTCGAGTTAGTCACGCCACCATACATTCTCGGTACAACGGAAAAGGTTCCATTCTTTTGGATATTCGCGTGTAATCGTTCATTAACAAATCGAGATTCTTTTTCATCGACATAATCAGATGGATAAATCATTCCTAAGTAGTAGTTAAGTGCTGGCTTACACTTTGAACAACCTTCTTCTTTTTTCCAACCTAATACATTCATTACTTCCCTTACATGTGTAAGTCCCTTTGCTTTAATTTCAGCAATAACCTCATCCCTAGATAATGTTGTGCAACCACAAACCGTCTCCTTCTGGTCAGCACTATATTCATCACCCAGTGTATATTGGAGAAGGTCTGAAACTAATGCCTTACACGTACCACAAGATCTCGAAGCATTGGTACAGCCTTTAACCTCTTCTAGAGTAGTTAAGCCCTGACCTTTGATAGCCTCAACAATCGTTCCTTTTGATACCCCGTTACAGCCACAAATTAGTTCGTCATCGGGCATCGAAGCAACAAAATCAACTCCAGTTTCCTCTGTTTGACCTGCCTCTAGATACTCTTCAATCGTTGCACCTTTCTTGATTAAACTTAGCAGCTTTGTCCCCTCTTTTGTGTTGCCAAATAAAACTGATCCGGCAATCTTTCCTTCCTCGACTAACACTTTTTTGTAAACACCATTCCAGTCATCATACATCTTGATTGATTTTGTTTCTTCATCTTCATTAATTTTTCCAGTCGAAAAGACGTCCACTCCAGAAACCTTTAACTGAGTTGATAAGACAGAACCATGATACCCTTTATCATTCACACCACAAATACGCTTTGCTAACGCCTTTCCTTGTTCATAAAGCGGTGCAACTAAACCGTAAACCATTTGTCTATGTTCTGCACATTCACCAACAGCAAAAATATTTGGAATCTCTGTTTCCATAAAATCATTAACAACGATGCCCCTATTTACTGGAATTCCTGATGCTTGAGCTAATGCAACATTTGGCTTTATTCCTACAGCCATTACTACTAGGTCAGCTTTAATTCTAGAGCCATCCTTAAAAAGTAAACCAGTTACGTGATCTTTACCGGTAATTTGAGCTGTACTTTTCTCCAACAAGAAATTCATTCCTTGCTTCTCTAGCTCCTTCTGTAACAGAATTCCGGCATCCCTATCTAATTGACGTTCCATTAAATAATCCGCTATATGGATAACGTCAACTTCCATTCCAAGGTTAAGTAAACCTCTAGCTGCTTCAAGTCCAAGCAACCCTCCACCGATAACAGCAGCTTTTTTATACTTTTTCGAGTAATCAATCATCAGCTCACAATCTTTAATGTCCCGAAATGCTGTTACTCCTTCTAAATCTGCACCTGGTAAAGGTAGCATGAATGGATTTGAACCCGTTGCTATGATTAAAAAGTCATATGCCTCTTCTTTATTTTTATCTGTATGAACGATTTGTTTTTTCTTATCGAGCTTCGTAACTGTTTCACCAGGGTATAACCTAATGTTATTATCCTCATACCATTGCCACTCATTTAACGTAATATCACTGACAGTTGTATCGCCTTGCAACACTTTGGACAGTTGAATTCTGTTATAGTTTGGATATGGCTCACTTCCAAATACAACGATGTCAAATCCATCTGGCTTTAACTTTAAAATCTCTTCTAAAGCTCTAATTCCAGCCATTCCATTCCCAATTAACACTAATTTTTGTTTTGGCATATAGCCTAACCCCCAACTAAAATTATTGATTAACTCTATCTAATCACAACTAATAGCTGTATTCAAAATACTTGTAAGAAAACCTCACATCAAAAATTTTGTGCGTATTCACATTAAAAATGGTGAACAATCAATTAAGCAATATTCCGTTTATATGAAACAATAATGATGAAAGCGTGATTAAATTTAATGGGATTTGGATTGAAATGGAAATAGACTAGACAATCTTTTACACTTGAAGACTTTCAAATTAGGAGTAATTTTGATTTGAGAAAAGTACCGAATAACGTTAACAGGAAATGTAGGCATTGCACAAAAGCGCAAGTCACGCCTTCGAAACAAGAAAACCACTTGTTTCTGCGATGTCTATTCTTAGAAGTGTTCCTTAGTGCCCAGCCTAAGGCAGGCTACGAAGTGGAGCACAATTGACTACCGTTTGACCGCTAGTAGGGCTCAATCGGGCGCTAATACCGTTCTTTGACTACCGTTTGACCGCTGGCAGCGCTCGGTCGGGCGTTAATACCGTTCTTTGACTACCGTTTGACCGCTGGCAGGGCTCAATCGGGCGTTAATACCATTCTTTAACTACCGTTTGACCGCTGGCAGCGCTCAATCGGGCGCTAATACCGTTCTTTGACTACCGTTTGACCGCTGGCAGGGCTCAACCGGTAATCAAAAAGGTATCCTGAATCTAAGATCCCCCTATAAAACCCAGGGTGCACTTGCCCACCCATGAAAATCGTAAGACAGACCGCGGAATGGCGGTCTTTTCCATGTAAAGCATTGTTTTAGACTCATGAGGGCTAAGTGGACCCAGCATTAGACAGATCTTGCTTTTTTTATACTTTCTTATCTTTGAACAAAAGCGCAAGTCGCGCCTTGCCCAGCTTAAGACTTCAGGTGGGGTAGGCGCCTGGATCTAGACAGTTCTTTGATCTTGTTATACTTTCTTTTCTATTAAAAAAGACAAGGAATTACTCCCTGTCTCATGTTTAATGATCATACCAGTGTGCCATGATTTGATACAAATAAGCAATATCGTAGTACGGTGCAGCAAATCTATGGAAATGATGACTTTCATTAAAAATTTGGTATATTTTTTCTTCTTATTTCATTGGATTGATTCTTAAGAGCCTCATTGCGTTTAACACTACTAGAACGGCAGCTAATACATCGGCTAAAGCAACGAATAGTAAGGACGCCACCCCCGGCACAATTAGCACCATTGTGATAAAATTAATTCCGTTTGAGAACCAAATATTTTGTTTAATATTTCGCAGTGTTGCACGACTCAACCGAATCGTAAATGGAAGCTTTGATAAATCATCGGCCATTAGTGCAATATCGGCTGTTTCAAGAGCTGCATCCGTCCCAGCAACACCCATCGCAATCCCGAGGTTGGAAGTTGCTAGTGCAGGTGCGTCGTTAATACCATCACCAACCATTGCAATTTTACCGTATTTCTTCTGAAGTTCTTTTACTGCTGTTACTTTATCCTCTGGAAGTAATTCTGCCCGAAATTCATCCACACCAACTTTTTCTGCTATAGCTTTGGCTGTGGCCTGATTATCACCAGTAAGCATGATGGTACGATCAATTCCAGCATCCTTTAAAAGAGCAATCGCATCCTTACTTATTTCTCGCACCTTATCCGCAACAGCAATAATTCCTAATACTGTAGTTTTTGTGCCTAAAATCATAGCAGTTTTACCTTCTTCTTGCAGTCGTTTAATATCCGCTTCAACTGCATGCAAATTGGTTCCTAATTCATGGAAAAGACGAGAATTTCCAATATAATAAATAGTTCCATTAACTTGTCCTTTAGCGCCTTTTCCAGTAATAGCAGAGAAGTCTTCTGCTTCAGGTAGCGTAATTTGATTACGCTCCGCTTTCCGAACAATTGCTGTAGCTAATGGATGCTCTGAGTATTTCTCTAGGGCTGCTGAAATTGTTAAAAACTCATTTTCAGTCATACCATTCACAGCTAGGATATCTGTAACTTCAGGACGACCAACAGTTAATGTTCCCGTCTTATCAAAGGCAATCACTTTAATGGCTCCGGCTTCCTCAAGGAACACACCACCTTTGATTAATACACCATTATTAGCTGAGTTCCCAATTGCTGAGATAATGGAAACAGGACTTGAGATAATAAGTGCACACGGACATGCGGCAATAAGAAGAGCTAAGCCCCTATATATCCAATCGCCCCATCCCCCGCCGAAAAATAATGGTGGAATAATCGTAAGCAACACTGCTAGCGCAATCACAACTGGCGTATAAATCCTTGCAAATTTATCGATATACTCCTGGCTTTTGGCTCGTTGTCCTTGCGCTTCTTGAACAAGGTGAATAATTTTTGCCAACGTTGTATCTTCCACCCGTTTAGTTACCTGAATCTGAATGGATCCTTGTTGGTTAATCGTTCCAGCAAAGACTTCATCGCCAATTTCTTTTTCAATAGGCATCGATTCACCTGTAATAGCTGCTTGATTAACCGCGGATGTTCCTTTAACAACAACTCCATCCATAGCAATTTTCTCACCTGGTTTAACTACCACAACATCATCAACCTGGATCTCCTCAACAGCAAGTCGCATTTCTTTGCCATTTCGAATAACGTTAGCCTCTCTTGGTGCAAGACCCATTAATGCCTTGATAGAATTACGAGCTTTCTCAAGCGTGTAGACAGATAGTGTATTGCTAAGGGAGAAGAAGATAACGACTAATGCACCTTCTACCCACTCCCCAATGGCAACGGCACCAACAACGGCAATTGTCATCAAAACATTCATATCGAAATTTAATTTTTTTAGTCCATATAGCGCGCTACGTCCTGTTTTATAACCACCTATAATAATAGAAAAGGTATAGAATGGAATTTCCAAAGTTTCATAGCCGTTGAGCCCAAAAATCAATCCTGCAAGAAAAAGAAGGGCTGAAAGGCTTGTAATAACAGTGTCTTTATGGGATTGAAGGAAAGATTTCGGTTCATCATTTTCTTTTGCACCCATCGGTTTTGCCGTTACACCTTCTTTTTCTGCTTCTTTAATAATCTTCTCATATGGAACATTTCCTTCAACAATTAAATTAGAAGCACCAAAGTTAATTGTCGCTTTAATCGCGCCTGGTAATTCTGAAACTCTCTGCTCAACCTGAGCAGCACAACCTGCTCAGTGAAGACCTGATAGCAAGTAGGTTGTGCGATCTGCAGAAACCAATTTTTCTTCTGTTGCCATGTTATTTTCCTCCGATCATTTGAAATTAAGTAACTGATTCATTCACTTTTATTATTTGGCAGTGTTTCACTTTCAATCGATATGATTCTCACAACAAGCCATATCCTTTTGCACGTCTTCAAATACAACATCGAACATACTTAATAAATCACGTACTTGTTGATTTCTAAGACTGTAATACATGTACTTTCCTTCCTGTCTTCCTACAATAAGCCCGCAACCTTTTAAACATGCTAAATGCTGCGAGATACTTGATTGACTAACATTTAAACCTGCAACGATCCCGGATACCGTTTTTTCTTCTTCTTTAATACTCTCAAGTATTTGTATTCTGACTTTATTTGAAAAGCCATTTAAAAATTTTATTTTCATATCCATATCAACTTTTATCATGCAGCACCCCTCATCAAACATATTAGATATTTCTAATTTGTTTTAACAATCTCATATTAGCAATAGATAATATGTATGTCAACCGCAAAACAACTTAGAAATTGGAAACAAGAAGGATAAACTCCAAGAAGGAAGAAGTATGTAAAAATGTTTCCGGTTTCATACAATTAACAGCCCCAAAAGAAAAGCCAGTATATTCTTTGATATACTGGCTTTTCTCATATAGACCTAACCGAAAAAAGATTGATAAAGCAGAAATATATTTAACACTATGATTACTAAAGACAAAAACCACGATGTGACTGTTGTGATCCGTTTATTAACAAGGTTACCCATAATCTTTCGGTTACTTGTAAAAATTACTAATGGTATTAATGCAAATGCAATACCAAAAGATAACACAACTTGACTCATTACAAGTGCCTTTGTAGGATTAATTCCCATAGCAATAATAATTAATGGAGGTGCAACTGTTATAAGCCGTCTTAGGTATAGTGGAATGCTTCTTTTAATAAACCCTTGCATAATAATATCGCCGGACATTGTTCCTACTGTTGAACTTGATAAGCCAGCAGTAAGAAGACCAATTCCAAATAATATAGCTGCAAAAGGTCCAATTAATACTCCTAGTTGATCAAATGCCACATCCAAATCTTCAATAACCAAGCCATTTTCAAAGAATAAAGATGCAGCGACGATTAACATACTAGCATTAATTACTCCTGCCAAAACCATTGCAATTACAATATCGATAAACTCATACTGATAAATCTTTTTCCGTTCTTCGTCATTCTTTCCAACTATCCTACGCTGAGTTAAAGCAGAGTGTAAATATATAGCATGAGGCATGACAGTTGCTCCAAGAATACCCGCTGCTAAGAGAATGCTATTGACGCCATCAAATTTGGGAATGAGCAACCCTGTTAAAAGTGGTCCCATTTCAGGTTTTGCATAAAATACTTGAATTGTAAAAGCAATCACAACAATAAAAACTAGACCAGTTATTCCCGCTTCTAGAGTCCTTACCCCTCGTTTTTGTAAGACAAGAATTGCAAAAGAACCTACAGCAGCAATTATTGCAGACGGAAATAGCGGGATTCCAAAAAGCAAATATAATCCTAGTGCTGCACCAATAAATTCTGCTAAATCCGTTGCCATTACCACTAATTCCCCTTGAACCCACAGTCCAAATGAAACAGGTTTCGGGAACTGTTCTCTAGCTAATTCAGGTAAGTTCTTACCTGTAGCAATGCCAAGTTTTGCGGACATTGATTGTATTAACACCGCAATTAGGTTTGAAAATAATACTACCCAAAGTAATAAATATCCGTATTGTGAACCTGATGCTATATTCGTTGCAAAGTTGCCTGGGTCAATATAAGCTACTGCTGCAATAAAAGCAGGTCCTAAGAACGGCAGTAATCTTCTAAAACCATTTGTCCGGCCACTTAAAGCATCTTGTGCCGACTTTACTATTGCCTTTTGTTTCACTGTATTTGAAGTCACTTGTAAATCACCTCGCGTTTGTTTAAATCGCATCTTAGTTTTTACCATGATTAAAAATGTTTCCCTAGTGCAAATTATACTCGAAAACAAAGAATTTGTGAAACAAAAAGACTAATAGTTAGGTGAGAAACACGTAAATTTCATGGAAATCATCAACAGAAGGATTGAAAAACGAAAATAGACATGGAAGGATTAGATTTTCACGAAGATTGGATTACACGTAGAGATTGGCCAAAACTACATAAGAGAAATAGAAAAATAATACACCCCAAACTACTACATAAATTTTTCTATTGCTGGCTCAACAAAAACTGTATAGTCGTTGATTTATAACATTTTATTTAACAAGACTGTCATTAGACCCTTCGCTCTTTTGGTCCTTCGATTATGATTTTGAGCTTAAAAATGCAAAAAGGACGCTTATGCTTACGCATAAACGCCTTTCAATAAATTTCAATACCGGTGACCGAAATCCAATTCATACACACAATTATTCTTCACGTACCGAGTTAGCTTGATATAATACTTTTCCTTCTTCATCAATATGAGCTTTTAAATTTTCATTAGAGATTGATTCATAGTGAATAAGGTCGAAAAAATACGGCAATGGATATTCCTCATTTAGTAAATCAGATAACTTATATAAAGTCTCTGAAGTAATACCTTTTCCCTTTATTGCAAGATCTATATCCGATCCTTTTTTGTAATTGCCCATTGCTCTACTTCCAAAAATAACTGCATATTTAATTTCATCAAATTCCTGTAACGCAATATTTATGTAATGTAAGTCCCTCTCAATTAGTCCAAACATATTATCTTTCCTTTAGTAATTTTTCAAATAAGTTTCTAAGTAAAGGTAGAAATTGTTCTTGTATTTCTTTCACTAACTTTTCTGCTAACTCTTGATCATAAGTATGACTTGTTAAATTCCGTTTAGATAGTGCATCCATCCAAAGGTGTCCTTCTTCAATTAACCCCACCTGAAAAGCTCGTTTTATCGATTCTCTAGGACTTTTTGCAATGTATCCCTCTGATTCCAAATAATCCTTTAGTACTTTCCACGCTAATTCAAAAGTGGTCTCAAAGAATTGGATAATACCTGCTCGCTCCAATTCAGTTGATATGGAACTATTCGAGTATTTTTCTAGGAGTTTGAAAGACTTTTCAAAGTTCTCGAATCTTTGTTTCCAACGAATATCCTTCATTTCATCCATGTTTTCACTCCTATTTATTTTATCCTGTTACTATAATTTATTACCTGAATGTAAACCAATCTATATTAATTGGAGATTTTCTAGACTGAAAAACAACATTAACAATGACTGTTCCTTTTATCCTTATTATACATCATTTCCATTCCCACTGACTAAACAAACCAATAACCTTTTATCTGTACAAAAAAAGACAAGGACTTATTCCCTGTCTCATCTTTTACAATAATAGTATTTAATAATTTGTGTGCATAGATTAGATACCGATCGACCGTACTCTACTTCATACACACAAATTTAAAAATAGTTTCGAATTGTCGTTAATACCCTCTCTAAATCATGTTCATGTAACTTTCCGATCTTAAATAGTAATTCCTTAAAATGTACAGTATTTAATTTAGAACAGCTAACGATGGAAGGTTTATCTAAGCCTGCTTCTTCCCAGTATTCAATCTCAACATCAAATTCATTTCTTGTATGTTGACTTGTAACTGTCGCTATTAATTGATCTAATTCTACAATTACATTATCATTGCTTACAATAACAACTGGTCTTCTTTTTCCATTTAACTCAACAGTCCATATTTCTCCACGTTTACCTTTTTTACTCATCTTCCTTACTCCAAAACATTTCTTCTTTTTCTTTTATGATTTGCTCTTTTGGAGGTCTGCTGTCAAAGTAATTATCAAATAACTTATTTAGTAATTTGATCCGTTCCCCATTATCCATTTCTTCGATTGCTTTCATTATCTCATCAGCAGTCATTCATAACCACCTCATTAAATAAATAATTTATTTAAATCAATTATACATTAGAATTAAATAATAATAAAACAACCGCCAACTGTACAAAAAAGGAAAAAAGAATAAACCTTTAACAGACTCTTTACGAGAATAAATATTTTGTTTCTATGTGCTGAGATTCGATAGCACTGGACCGTTCTTTAGTTTAGCAGTCACACCGTTCCGCAGCTTATACACACATCTGATATTTTTATTCTTATTCTAATTTGGTTTCATCAAATTCTATATTAAAGTGATAAGCAATTTTCTGATAGAGTAATTGTTTTGTATCTCTGGAATTAACATTAATCCCGTAGAATTCACAAAATGAAGTTATTCCCCACTTAAACAATAATTTCACATAGATATTGAATAAATGAAGTCATCATGTTTAATACATAGTAGACTACTACGCAGCAAAGATCGTCTTTACTGGGTGACTTTGTAAAATAATGTACTTTAAGTAACGGGGACGTTCAATAGTGTTATTCTATCTAACAAAAACGCTGCAACCTTATTTTTAAGGATTGCAGCGTTTTGAATTTTTTTACTATATTACGCAGCGATTTCTTCTCTGGCGCGTTTATTTCCTTTATAGATAAAATAAAGAGCAATTATCATAAATAATAATGCAAAAGAACGTTTCATATCTAAATGAATGACTAAACTATTAAACCAGCCGAAATTGTCAATAACAATGCCGATCACAAGCTGTCCAATGATAACAGTAATATTGGTTGCAATAACCCCAATTTTAGGAACTGCGGCAATAATAAAAAGTAAAAATAATACACCTAAAAATACTGCGCTTAGCTGCCATTTAGGTACTTCCAGAATAGCAAGCACATTTCCATTACCCAAAAAAAGAATAATAATTGCTAGAAACATTGTTCCAGTTAGAAAAGTTAAAAGTGTTGTTTCGATTGTTCCTGCTTTACGACTGAATGTACCATTAATAGCCGATTGTGCGCTTAATGTGATACCACCTAAAAAGGTGAATAGAATCATTAATATACCCATTTTTGGACCCCCTAGTAAACTAAAACGAGTGCTATAATCATTGAAATTACAGCTAATATCTTTTCTTTATTAATTCTAGACCTCTTGCTTCCAAGCCAACCATAATGTTCAATTACCATACTCATTACTAATTGACCAATAATTACTGCGACCATAGTTATTCCGACACCAACAAATGGAACACTAATCACAATAGATGTTAAATATACAACCCCCAAGACACCACCAAGTAGAGTCCATTTAGGTGCTTTAACGGCATAGGAAAGCTTACCTTTTCCAAAGAATAGCCATAATAATCCGAGGATTATTGAACCTACAAAGAAGTTATAAAAACTTGTTTCGAGCTTCCCTATCGTTTTCCCTAATTCACCGTAAATAGCTCCTTCAAAACTAAGCGCTGCCCCTCCTAATAACGCTAATATATATGAGATGTAACGCATTAAATGAATCCCTCCAGTTCTTTATTTTTAGATATCTAGAATAATCGATATATTATTTTATAAAAAAAACAGAAATCAACCAGCTCAGATTTCTGTTTTAAGAAATTCAGCAAACTGACGAATGGCTTCTTCGTTTCTTCGATAGTACGTCCACTGACCATAACGAACAGATTCAAGAAGACCAGCTTTCTGCATCATATTTAAGTAGTGAGATACCGTAGATTGAGAAACCTCGGCTTTTTCTTGAATGTCTCCTACACATACTCCCCCTTTATAACTTACCTCCTTTGGCAGGTGAGCGCCTTGTTTAGGAAAATGCTTCTCTGGTTCCTTCAGCCACTGTAAAATGTTAAGCCTAGTTTTATTTGATAACGCCTTAAATACATCGATTGGTTCCATAGTTCATATTATATATCGACTTTTTTCGATATGTCAATTAGCAGTAATTAAGTGTATTAGCTATATCTATATATCAAGTGATAAGTTTTTTTAAAAGTATAGGGTATTTGTATTTCATTAAATATGAAATAGCTTACTTAACTAACGGTGAACTCGTATATACTCTTCAAGTAATTAATTAGAAAAAGATACTATGTTTGCAAGTAATTTTAAGAAGAATTTATGAAGAACTTAATGGAATAGTGGAAACTATGCAAACAGTTATTGGAAACCAAAAAGGAAGCGGGTTAGTACAACGGTTAAGCATAGCGATTGAATGGAGAAAATAGGACTTCGGGGGCATGTTTTTAGGGAATTTAACTTTTTATATCATTTGTCTATTTAATCTGAAACTAAATATATAGGTCTTTAAAATAAAATATTCTCTTCGCTTCAAAAGCACCTAAGAACTTAAAATAAGTACCTAGGTAATTTTATTAATTCCCTAGCGGTGTTTGTCAATATAGTTGTCGCATTTAATTACTTTAGTATTTTGATAGATTTGATGAATCCCCGAGTTCAGTCAAAGCTACCGCGCTGCGCTTGCTGAGCTGGTGGTTTGAATCGAAAGGAAAAACGTGCTTTCGATTCAAACCACCAGGAAAATGGGGGATATTATGGTTTCCTCCATGCTTTGGTTTGCCCCTCATCTCGCATTGGATTAAGCGCTACTTGTTCATTCGGTGTCCAATTTCTTGTATCTCGTGCCCAACGCTCTGGATGCTTTACCTTAGCTGCTTCGTATACGTCTTTTCGCTTTTCCAATATGGCTACGTGTTCTCCCGTATGACACTGTACAGGCGTTACAAAATTCAGCCCACTATGCAAATGAATCTGGTTGTACCAATGGACAAAATGCTGTGCCCATTGTCTCGCTTCCTCGAGTGATGAAAAACCTTTGTGTGGGAAATCTGGCCGATATTTGAGTGTCCGAAACATCGCTTCTGAGTAAGGATTATCATTACTCACACGTGGTCTTGAAAACGAGCTTTGAATACCCAATTTCTCCAGTAAACCTAGGAATGTCGCGGCTTTCATCGGGCTACCATTATCTGAATGCAACACGAGTGGTGCACCTTGGATTTTTTCGCTGATGACTGCCTTTTTCACGAGTGTTTCGGCGTATTTTGCCTCTTCTGTTTCCCATACTTCCCAGCCGACTACTTTTCTACTAAACAAGTCGAGAAATAAATAGAGTCGATAATATAATCCTTTCGCTGGTCCTCCAAGCCAGGTAATATCCCATGTCCACACCTGATTGGGTGCGGTAGCGAGATGACTTTCTGGTATTCTTCGTGTTAGCTTTTGACTACGTCCTCGATGATGTTGCATCTTTTCTTCACGTAATACACGATAAAATGTGGATTCTGAGGCAATGTAAGTCCCTTTATCCGCAAGTTTTGGTACAATTTGTGTCGGCGGTAAATCGGTGTATTCTTCTTGTTTGACAACCGTCAGTATTTCCTCTCTTTCTTCCTCAGATAATTTATTTTTCGGGACTGGTCTTATCGCATGTGAACGCTGATCGACCTTCACATTACCCTTTGCCACCCAGCGCTCGTATGTTCGAACGCTGATATGAAGTTCCTCGCAAGCCTTCGCTAACCGCGCACCGCTTTGATTCGCTTCTTGGATGAGTTCTACAGCTAATGCGCGATTTGACGGGCTAATCATTCTTCCTCTTCGTCCCCCCAAATCGCTTGGGCCTTTTTTCGCAAAAGTAGTAATGCCGCAGCTTCCGCTAGTGCCTTTTCTTTCTTTTGTAGATCTTTTTCTAATTGCTTGGCACGCTTCTGTTCCTCCTTCAATGTACTATTCAATTGCTTTGCTTGATCGAATACCTGACCATTTGCCTGAAGGCATACACTTTTCCATACTTCAATCTGTTCACGATACAGACCTTTCTTACGACAATAATCGGAAAGCTCCAACTCATTCATCGCGAACGTCTCCATCACGATTAAAAACTTATCTTGGC
>NZ_JAMQKC010000028.1 GCF_028416595.1 Aquibacillus salsiterrae
CATGAAGGGGATCGAAGCAGCACTAGAGGGAAAGCCTTTCTTACCTCTCTAATTACAATTATTTTTCAGGGGTGCTCCGCACCCCTTTTTGCCATGCGTTTTTTCTGAGTACCTGAATAGTTACCTTCTTTTTACAACAAATACATTGTATGTTTATTATTTGCATTTTACTTTTGGTTCATATAGAAAAAGGAACCAAAGTGATTTTTCTCTATCAGGAACCTCTTACTATCAACAATAATAATCGTTTTAGATGGTAAAGAAATTTTGTTGAAAAAGTATAGAAAAATGCTTAATTGTTTAGTACCGAGAGTAAGGAACCAACCAATTACACTTTTAAATGAAGGACAGAGTTAACTTGGCTAATTTTATAATTAGTTATCACGTTTTATCTTATATAAACCTGAATTTCGAGTCTGTGGATAAATCAACTTATCCACAGACCTTGTTTTTAAATCATTGGATATTATTTACATAAATGGGTGCAATAACTCCAATTTTTATTATGTTTTTGTAAAATGCCTGTAACTTCCCCCTCCCCATTTAAGAGGCTTCTTTGGAAATATTTAACTGGTAATTATCATTCTAATTGCTGAATTTTCTGTAGCATTTTAGCCAACTATCAAAACGAGTAAATGTATTGCTGATTTTGAGTTTCCATTGTCTTGCATGTGTAACTAGAATAGCTGGAATTTCCCAGAATGTTCGCCTAAATCGCGAAATCGTATAAGACGAGAACGCTTCCTCACAACCCTCTTTACAAAACAAAATAAGGATATTATAAGCAATCATTTTCAACCATAAGTCGGCGAAGTTCGCATAAAATTCTTCACCCGACACATGGTCAGCTCCGAATCCGTTTTTTGCCTCTTTTATGTAGTTTTCCATGCATGCTCGATGGTTGTAAAATCGCCATATTTCGTCGCCTGAATCGGTCATATTTGTGACAATTGCTTGGTATTCCCAAAGGAATTCTTCACTTAAGTATGGCTCTTCAAAATCAGATGCTTCCGCCATTCGTATGAGAATAATGCGGCGTGACCTAGACCAAGTTTGGGCACGATGATTTATCTCTGTCCACTCAATAAATTTCGTACCTTCATACACACGGCACCACTTCTTTTCCAGCCCTTTTTTCACTAGAGATTTGAATAACTTTAACTTTCCTACGTAAAGGATTTCCTTTGGAACTCCAGTATCTAGATCGCGGTAGTCCTCAAAAAAACTTAGATGTACATCATTTGGAAATCCCTTATCAAATCTGGCCATAACGGATGCACCTGATGGGATGTGCCTTAATGATTCGATAGCAGCTTCAACCTTGCCATCTGAGGTGTAAGCTTTACCATTTCGTAGCTCGGCATACAAACATAAGCGACTTCGACCTTCGAATACTAAGAGAGGATGAAGACTCTTCTTCCCTGGGTTATGTGAATTGTAACCGACTTCAGCCCCTTGTTGATTTCCGTAGACGGTATTAACCGTAGAATCGAAGTCAAGAATAACCCGATCTTGATCACTTAAAATGCGCTGGGTTAGAGCCATATTCGTGTCTTCTAGTCCCTTTAAATCTTCGTTGGATTTAAAACGCCTAAGGTCATTATAATAGGTCGTGTAATCAGGTAGTTTATCCCAATTGAAAAACCTTTTTAGCAAAGTTTCCTCTTCAATATCTTCAAAGTGGGAGATGCGGTCTAGCCCTAACAACCGGCCTAAAATAAGTGCTAAAGATACATCTGATAATGGATATGTACCATTTTGTTTCTTTATCGAAAGGCTCGCCTCTAACAATCTCTTTATAGAGGATGTTCAAAAAGTACCCTCTTAAACAAAAAATGAGTATAGCAATATCCGACTATACTTCCATAATTGGAAATGAAAGTAAAATCATTAGAAGGCAGTATAATTAACTGAATTTTCATTTAACTAATACCTGAAAAAGGGCATACTTCCCCCTTGGACATAAATAGCTTTTTAAAAAAAGAAACTATCCGAAATCAGATGAAATTTAGACAACCAAAGGTAATGATATTTGTTCGACCTGCTGCCTTTGTAATCCCTTTATCTTTTCAACATGATTGCTAGGCCAGACTGTGGCCCTGACATGCTTGATGATACGTTTAATCAGGCGAAAAATATCTCTCATGATGAAAAACGATTGTACTTTTTCAGTTGTCTTTACGGGCACCTTTTTATGACGCAAGACGGAATCTAATTGATTGGATTCATGGGCAAATGCCAGTTCTACTTGCTTTCGAAAACGAAGCATTTCATCCTGCAATTCGGAACCTTGTGGTACAGGTCCATAAAAGAATGGATTTTCTTTAAATGAGAATCCAAACTGCTTGTCGCAAGTTCCCTGAAGGGGACAAGATATGCATTTGGTTTCATCACCATTAAACCAGGACGTATTGGTCTCTTTGTCAAATCCGTCCCAGAGCAAAGCATAACCTTCCTCGCATTCGGGTTTTCCTGTTGGGGAACATGATTCTGGAACGACCGTATTCTTTTTAAAGTCTGTTACTACTGCTACATCGTGTTCCAACAAGGATGCTGCCTGATCTTCCGCACTGAAATAGCCTAAATCAGCCACAAGGTAGTCTATCTTTAGATCGCCAATTTGCTTGAGTTTTTCAACCAATGGAAGTAAAACATCGATGTCAGCGGTATCTGGTGGCAGAATGATGGACAAAAGTACGATGGGCCCCGTTGGTGTAGGACATACGATAGAGTGTTTACGATACCCTATAAAAAACTTGTTTTGATTTGCCTTGTTACGTTGAAACCCCACTTTGGCGTCGGGATCCGAATATGTTTTCTCACAATCGCAAGTTTCTTTATTTTCGCAGTTACAGCGTTTCTTTTTATATCCATTCACAAGTGCATAAACTGACCTAGAATCAATGCCAGCAAGCGTTGGTTGTAAAAAGTCATCCAACTTTAATGCTTGACCAATGAGATTAAATAATATTTCATAAAACAACTCTGGTGTAACATATTTACGAAAATGACTTAAGCTACTGTGAGCAGGCACATCCTTTATGTTTGGTGTGCCAATGAAGTTGCGCCAAGCTTGATTTTTGGGTTCTACGAGCTGTCTGCATAATTCTCGAAAAGACGTAACTTCTGGGCAAGTAAAATACAAATAATGCATCCGAAAGTATACCCTCGGATCCACAGGAGGACGACCGCCGTACTTATAAAGTGGTTTGATTTTCTCTAATAAAATGGAATCGTCTACATGATCTATGTAATCTATGAGTTCAACATCAAACCCGAGTGTGTTATAATAGTGGAAAGGAATTAGTTCCAATTGTAATTCCATGAAAATGCACCTCGCAAACTGGTATTTTTGGTTGTTTTGTCACTCCAATTTTACCATATTTCGCTAAAGGTGCATTTTTTATTTTTGAAGATAGTAGGGGCTTTTTGAACACGCTCTTATATTGATTTTTTCGAGGTAATCAAGGAGAGGCAAAATGCCCCCATACGAAGTTGCATGTTCCAATGTGGGTTCGATAGAAACCCTTCCAATACTCGTTTGAAATGTGTTATAATTATTCACCAAAAGGTGCTCCTTTCTTTGGCTGATTTGGACTTCAGTAACCCTATTCTACCAAAGGTTGGAGCACTTTTTTATTCTTTTTTTAGATATTGCTTTCGAAATCTAGGATAAATAAAAAAATTGATTCCTCACAATATCTATTTGAAATTTTACTTATCATAATCGGATAATAAAGGTTTCCACACGCTAATCCGAATACCCGAAATTATATGGATGGATAGCCATTTATCATTGTTTTTCATCCTGGACAGCAACAGGAAAGGGCAGAGGCACCCTCTACCCTTCGACAAATACTAGCATAACCCCGAAATGGAAACCTACACTACTTATTCAACTAGTACAACACGAGTATTGCCAACCATGTCGTGAATCCCCTGCTTTTGGTCACTAAAGGCAACAATAATATACAGTAAAGTAGTAATAGCAAAGACACGATGAAAGAATCTTCCTACCACCTCTCGAAAAAAGAGGTCCATCCATGTGAGAGGCGCTGCATCCTCCCTAACTACTTTTAGACCAAAAATCATTTTTCCAAGTGTCTGATGAAACATTTTTGTCATGAAAAGAAAGTACACATAAAAGATGACCGCACTTAACATGCCAGTGGCAGTAAGCAGACCAATATCTATTACCTCTCCCTCATTAATAAAGCGAAATGGAAGAAGCAGGATGCCGTTTAAACTAAATACAATTAGTAAATCAGCCAAATATGCCCAAAAGCGCATCCAAAATCCTGCATATCTTACTTTAGCTGGTTCTTCGATATGCTCTACAAGCTGTTCACTCATTCCGACACCTCCTCCTTATTGGGAATATAAATACATCGCCTTTGGTCCATTGCTTTCGCGAAGTAAATCTTTAATGCCAATCAAATCAGTTTCTGAACCAAACAAACTTTTCATTGTACCACCAAAAAATTGTTGAAAACCAAATCCTTGTTCATATTCAACAACTTGCGGATTGTTTAGCTGTTGTTCCTTTGTCATCATTGCAATGGTGTCATCTAAGGAACCAAGTTCATCGACGAGGCCGACTTCTTTTGCTTGTTTTCCGGTATAGACTCGACCATCACCAAGCTCACGCACCCGCTCCTCAGGCATGTTTCGTCCTTCGACAATTACTTGAACAAAATCGTTGTACATGTCATCTACAATTGTTTGTAAAATCTCTCGTTCACTTTCCGTCATTTCGCGTGACATTGACATGATGTCCTTATATGGTCCACTTTTTATCGTATTAAAATCTATCCCCTGTTTATCCGCAAATTCTGCAAAATTAAAGCTTTCCATAATCACACCAATTGAACCAGTAATCGTTGCATTATGTGCAACAATTTTGTCAGCTGGTGCGGAAATGTAATAACCACCAGATGCCGCAGTATTACCCATTGAAACATAAATAGGCTTATTATATTCCTCTTTAATTTCGATTATTTTATCACGAATTTCAGCACTTTCGACCACACCACCACCAGGGGTATTGACGCGTAATACGATTCCTTTCACATTCTGGTCTTCTGCCGCTTTGTCAAGCATGTCCAAAAACCGTTTGTGGTTATAGGAGCTTGTGTTGATTACACTGCTTGCCGATGCTTCTTGAATCACTCCATTTAAATTGAGCACAGCGATTTTATTAGTAGTAGACCCTTTCTCTATCACTTTTTCACTTATATCATCATCGAGATCTTCCATCTTAAATACCGACTCAAAATCAGTCGTTGCTACACTAGCAGAAGCCTGTAACACCACTGAAACAATTAACAATGTCACAGCTATCGCTAATGCAACCCATCTTTTTCGACTCATATCAACCCTCCATTTCATAGTAAGAAAAGCGTAAGCGCCTTGATAGACTAAGACAGGCATAAGACAAGCCCTGACGTGGCGGTTTTTGCCACAGACGGGCTCGATTTGACCTTAAGGGGGATAGGTACTGCATGTCGTTCCAGCTTTCTATACTTCTATGAGTATTGACAACATCCAGTTTTCCGATACGTTTTATCTCCAAGCTTTATATGGGACATGAGGACTGTTTATTGTCCCTCCCCTTATTTTGATGGATTAGTTATTGCTCACCTATTCCTTTGTCCCAGCTGAATCCTATTTCGTTTAGGAAAGCTCGGGCTAGTAAAAGATGTCCTGATTCATTTGGATGAACTCGGTCCCATGCTAGTGATGCCGGATAAAGGTTTTCTAATACATGGTTAAACACAGCCTGTGTATCAATAAAATAGCAATTATTTTCTTCTGCAACCTGGCGAACAACAGCACCATATTGATCCATCGACTTCCGCATCCAGTCTGCTGGATTTGGCTCGATATAGTATGGCGTCATTAACACCAACCCTTCAACGTTGGGTTTAGTTTCTTTAACTAAATTGCTTAACGTCTCCATATATTCATCGATGTACACATGTTTTTCTTTAATAAACGGCGTATCATATTGTCTCCAAACGTCATTGATCCCTATCATGATCGACAACCAATCTGGTTTTTGGTCCTCCACATCCGCTTGCCATCTTTCCTTTAAATTGCGAACCGTGTTTCCCGATATCCCTTTATTGACAACACGAATTCCTAATTCCGGATACGTCGAGGTGAGGAATGCGCTTACAAGTGATACATAGCCATTGCCTAATGCACCAAATAGCCCCTCTCCTTCAGGCTTTGCTCGATCACAGTCTGTAATCGAATCCCCAATAAACAATAATTTTTGACCCTGCTTTAATTTCATATTTTAACAGCCTCCTAAACTAATAAACTTCCCTCTATTTTACAACCAACCCAACAGTCAGGCAACATGGAAAGGCTCTCCATTTTTTTAAATAGTCGTAATACAGAGAAACTATGGACCAATTATCTCCTAGATTAAATACTTAAAGTGTTCACGGCACAAGCGAACAAACAGCACACTAATGGCTTCAAACATTACAACAAACGCCAAAGACGTCCGGGCCGGATAGCATGACGTCTATACTAGCGTGTTATTTTCACAAAATGATTCATAGCTCACATGAAAAAGCACGTGAATTATTTTATCCTTCATTCACGTGCTTAAAACTTCTTATTGTATTTCTGCTATTCATTTTCCATTGCATTTTACTCAGGCGTATTTTTCGTTACATAGGTTTTGGCAATGAAATCATGAACCGCTCGCTTATCCTCCCTAATCGCCACCATGAAAACACTACAAATGAATGCGATTCCAAAGGTAATAATGTAAACAAAACCAGCTACTAAATATCTCATTAACATTGTACCAATTGTAACGTTACTTCCATCCAATTTAACAATTCGATTGCCCGCTACTTTTCTTCCAATCGTATAGCCCGACCAAATAACCGGTACAATCAAGTAATAGAGTGCTGAAAGTAAATCAATCGGATTATAGCCTTCATTTTTAAAGCCACCATAAACAATAGCCGAAATTAAACTGATCACAATACTTAATATAATCCCGTCAACTAAAGCAGAACCAAATCTGTTCCAAAAACCAGCTGGATTATTAACATTCAAGTAGACACCCTCTTCCTTTTTCAATTTTTTAGCATATTTTACCATATGCGAACATTGTTCAATCATTCCTATTTTATGAATACTATCAAATATCATGAAAGATTACATCGTTACTGTGTGGCTGTTTTTTCCTTTACCCTAAAAATAATGTAAAAAGGGAACGAAACACGGGGCTGCTTTCTTGTCCCAAACCTAAAAACAGACCAAGGGCCAGGTATACAAATCGTTATACCTGGCCCTATTAAATCAAATCCTACTATCATTTTAGTTCGCATCCGCTACCTCAAACTGACTAAAATATAAATCGGCGTAGAATCCATTTTGTTCAAGAAGCTGGTGATGCGTGCCTTGTTCGATAATATCCCCATGATTCATCACCAAAATCAAGTCGGCATCTTTAATTGTTGACAGGCGATGCGCAATAATAAAACTTGTTCGATTTTCCATTAACCTGTTCATCGCTTTTTGAATATGAAGCTCTGTTCGTGTATCGACACTACTTGTTGCTTCATCTAAAATTAGTATTTTAGGGTCTGAGATTATTGCCCTTGCAATCGTTAGCAGCTGTTTTTGACCATGCGAAAGATTGGTTGCATCTTGGCTTAAAACTGTGTCATATCCATCAGGTAGTTTTCGGATAAAATCATCGGCATACGCAGCACCTGCTGCTTGTTTGATTGCTTCATCAGTCGTTTCTTTTTTTCCATAGGCAATATTTTCACGGATTGTTCCATGAAATAACCATGTATCCTGCAGTACCATCGCAAATAAACTACGTGCTTGCTCCCTCGATAATTGTTTTAAATCAATCCCATCAATTAATATTCGACCACTAGTTAAATCATAAAATCGCATCAGTAGATTGATTAACGTAGTCTTCCCTGCTCCAGTTGGACCAACGACGGCCACGGTTTGTCCTGCTTTAATATCAAGATGAATATCTTTCATCAACAACGAGTCCGCTTCATAGCCGAAACTGACATGTTCAAAGGTTACCCTTCCTTTGATAGCATCTAAATCGACAGGAGCATCTGTCTCTTTCTGTTCTTCTTCCTCGTCTAATAAATCAAAAACACGTTCAGCAGACGCAAGCGCATTCTGAATCATATTTGCAATACTTGCGACCTGCATCATCGGTTGGGTTATTTGTTTGGAATATTGGAGAAACGCTTGTACATTACCAATCAAAATACTACCATTCAGCACAAAGACCCCACCCAATATACTGACAAATACAAAGCCTAAGTTCCCAACAAAATTCATCAACGGGAACATAATTCCTGAGATAAACTGTGCTTTTTGGCTAACTTTATATAAATCTTCATTCAGCTCATCAAACCGGGCAATCGACTGCGCTTCATAGCTATAAGCCTTAACAATCTGATGGCCAGAATACATTTCTTCCACATGACCGTTTAGTTTACCAAGGCCTTTTTGTTGCTGCTTGAAAAACGTTTGTGATTTTGAAAAAATAAAGCGAATAATCACAAAGCTAAGCGGAATCGTAAGGGCAAAGACAATGGTTAATAACGGACTAATCACAAGCATCATTACAATAATTCCGACAACCGTTACAACAGAAGTAATGATTTGCGTTAACCCTTGCTGAAATGAATTGTTAATATTATCAATATCATTGACAGCTCTACTTAATAGGTCTCCATGCGAATGCTGATCGAAATAACGTGTCGGCAGTTTAGCCAATTTATTGTTAACCTCTTTTCGTAGTGAGGCAACTGCTCGCTGCGAAACTCCGGCCATTAAATACACTTGCAAGAATGAAAATAACGATGACAGGATATAAAGCACGATTAAAAAGATTACTAGTTGACCAAGATAGCCAAAATTGACCGCTGTATTGGTCGTTACACTATCAAATATAGAAGTGGTTGCATTCCCTAACACCTTTGGACTATACACATTAAATAAGGTCGAAATAATGCTAGCAATCACAACCACGATTAGGATTTTCCAATCAGGTTTTAAGTAGTGTGCAAGACGGATAAATGTTCCTTTAACATCTCTAGGTTTGTTAAGCTGGTTCTGTCCGTTTGGAGAAGTAACAATTTTTTCTTTTTCACTCATGATACTTCTCCCTCCATTTTTTGTGATTCGATAATCTCTTGGTAAACAGTATTTGTTTCTTTCAAATAATCGTGCGTCCCTATCCCAACAATTTTCCCTTCGTTTAACACAATTATTTGGTCCGCGTCCATGACAGAGTTAATCCGCTGGCCGACAATAATGATGGTTGCCTCTATTTTTTCCTTTAACATCCGCCTTAATTTCGCGTCTGTTTTATAATCCAACGCGGAAAAACTATCGTCGAAAATAAAGATGTCTGGGTTACGAACAAGTGCTCGCGCAATTGACAAACGTTGCTTTTGACCGCCAGATAAATTGGCTCCAGCCTGATTGAGCGCAGTATCAATTCCTTGTTCCTTTTCCTGCACAAATTCAAGCGCTTGGGCAATCGTAAGTGCTTCGATGATTTCAGCTTCTGTTGCCGTTTTTTTACCGAGTCGGATATTTTCCGCTATCGTCCCGCTAAATAAGGAAGCTTTCTGCGGGACATAGCCAATCTTTGCGCGTAATTCGTGTTGTTTCCACTCGCGGACATCAATCCCTTCGACTAGGACATGCCCCTCATCGGGATTGAAAAAACGTGGAATCAACTGGACGAGTGTTGATTTTCCTGAGCCAGTACTCCCAATAATTGCAGTTGTTTGACCAGGAATTACCTCAAATGAAATAGCTTCAACTGCAGCTTTCTCTGCTCCTTGATAGCGATACGAAACATTTTTGAATTGGATATGGCCTTTTGGTGTTACCTGTTTACTAGATTCGTCAGGGTCTTTGACTGTTGCCTCTTCTTGTAAAACCTCACCAATTCGTTTGGCAGATGCTTGGGCACGCGGAATCATCATAAAGGCAAACGATAGCATCACAAATGCCATAAAGATCATTAATGCATATTGTAAGAAGGCCATCATATTCCCAACCTGTGTCATACCTTGATCAATTCGAATTGCTCCGAACCAGATAATTGCAATGTTCGTCAAGTTCATAATAATTTGCAAAAAAGGAAACAGCAATGCCATCGTTTGATTAACCTTTATCCCTGTGTCTCGGAACTCCTCATTCGCCTTGTTAAACCGCTTTTTTTCGTAACTCACTTGGTTAAAGGCACGAATGACACGCGTTCCAGTCAAGCTTTCTCTTATTACTAAATTTAAGCGATCTGTCTTCTCTTGGAGGATAGCAAAAAGGGGCATCGCTCTTTTGTTAATTAGGGCAATGATTATTACAAGTAACGGTAAAGCAACAAGAAAAATCAAGCTTAGTTTCGGTTCACGGCTCACCGCTAAGATTATCCCACCAACTAGCATTAGTGGTGCTCGGGTTGCCATCCCTAACAGCATTTGCAAAACATCTTGGACTTGCTTAATGTCATTAGTTGTTCTCGTAATGAGCGACGCCGGTCCAAATTTATTCATCGTTTCAACCGAGAACTGCTCTACACTAACAAACAATCCACGCCGGACGTCTCTACCAAACCCGACTGCGATTTTAGAAGAAACATAACTACTAGTTATTGTGACAATAATCGCTAAAATACTCAATACTAACATCATGCCACCAGTCATTAGGATGTAAGCAATATCTGAATTGACAATCCCAATGTCAACTACGTTTGCCATTAACGTTGGGATATACAACTCAAACAAGGTGCCCGCTAGCGTTAGAGCGATTACAATAACAATCAGCCACTTATAGGGCTTTAAATAGTTTAAAACAGTATGCATAGTGGAACACTCTTTTCTTTTTTAGTCAATATTACTAATCTAAATGTTTGGAACAAAATGGTAACAAGAGTTCTCTTCTATTTTACTTCGAGCCTTTGATTAAAACAACAATGTTTTTAACCGACTAATCGCAAAAAATTCTATTCTATCATTCGAACAACTTTCTTATCTATTAAAAAATCGACAAGTAGCCTATTGCACTTGTCGATCATCACCTTATTCCACTAGTTACCTATCACTTCATTCCCGTTAGGACAATTCCTTTAATTATTTGTTTTTGGAAGAACAAGAAAACAATGATTAGTGGGATGACGGAGATGGTAGCGCCCGCCATAATTAGTTCCCAGTACTCTTGATTTTCACTCGAGAAAAAGGCAAGGCCTACCGGTAGTGTACGCATCCCTGTTGACTCGATAACAAGTAGGGGCCACAAAAATGCATTCCAGTTTCCTAAGAAGGAAAATATACAAAGTGCCGATAATGCTGGTCGCACCTGAGGAATTGCAACCTTTACAAAAATACCAAATTCACGCATACCGTCAATTCGTGCAGCATCCAACAAATCATCAGGGATGGATTCCATAAACTGGCGCATTAAAAAAATACCAAATGCTGAAATAACCCCTGGAAACATAATGCCCCAATAACTATCGACCCAACCAAACTCCGTTGACATCATATACCAAGGAATAACCAACATCTCAGTTGGGATCATTAACGTGCTTAAAATAGCAACAAAGATAATGTTTTTACCTGGGAAAGAGAATTTGGCAAGAATATAACCTACCAACGTGTCAAAAATCGCTACACTGAGCGTAGTAATAATTGCAATAATTAAACTGTTTAGGAACCATTTTAAAAATAATGTGTCCCCAATAATTTTTTGATAGTTTTGGATCGTTGGATTTTCCGGGATGATATCCAATGTGAACACTTCTAGTGGTAGTTTAAATGATGTGGAGATCATCCATATAAAAGGAAAGAGCATGATTAGCGATCCGGCAGTAAGTAGGAAATAGACGAGAAAGCTTTTCCAACCTTTTTTCATTATTCTCTTAACCTCCCATTCTATTCGTATTGTAATTAATAATCAAAGCGCTTAGTAAGTACTTTCATTTGGAATAATGTAATGAGAAAAATAATCAAGAATAGGATAACTGTTGCAGCGGAAGCATAACCCATCTCGAATTTTTGAAAGGCTAACTCGTAAATGTAATACACAATCGTCATCGTTGAGTTTAGTGGCCCTCCACCTGTCATGTTTTCAATTTGTGTAAAAGATTGCAAGAAACTTATCGTAGCAATAACTGCTGAAAAGACAATGGTTGGATTTAACAACGGAAGTGTAATTTTGCTTAATTTCTGCCAACCATTTGCCCCATCAATGTCAGCCGCCTCATAAAACATGTTCGGTATATTTTCCAACCCCGCTAGAAAAATGACGATTTGAAAGCCAAGTCCTTGAAAGATTATAGTTCCGATTACTAAATAGATTGCTTGATTTGGGTCCTGCAAAAATAATTGCTTTTCAAACCCAAGGTTAAGTAATATATTGTTTAAGATGCCATTGTTCATAAGAATCCATTTAAAAATCCAACTAATTGCAACCGCGCTCGTGATGTAAGGGATAAAATAAATGACACGAAATAAACCAACAAACCGGTTAACTCGTTGCAGTAGTAAGGAAACAATTAAACCTAAAATCATTTGCCCAATTACACCAACAAGTACATATATACCAGTGTTTTGTAGTGCACGGAGAAATACTTCGTCTTGAAATAAGGATGTATAGTTTGAAAGTCCAACAAACGGCTGCTCAGGCGATAAGATTTTCCATTCATGAAAGCCAACATTAAACGTGTATAGCATCGGAAGTAAGCGGATCGATAAAAAAAAGACGACCGGTACAAACAGACAACTATAAATGAAGATATACTTTTGTTGCTTTAATGTTACATGTCTCTTTTTAGTTCTTTTAGGCTCAACCTTTGTATTCAACTCCAGATTTGACATGTTACCCCCCCTATAGTCTTTTTTCTTTTCCTATAAAAATAGAGAGACTAAAAGAGAAGTTTTAGTCTCTCACTCATTTAATTATTCACGATTTTCCCAATATTCATCGAAGAGTTGTTGTGTTTTATCAACTAGCTCTTGATAGGCTTCTTCAATCGTCGCTTGTTCTAGTAATACTTTATCAGCAGCATTAGTAACTAATTCTCTCTCTTCTTTTTCATCAACAAAGAAATGCGCATTTGCTACTGGAAGCTGCTTAATGAAAGGTCCTTTTAGTTCATCATTTAAATATTTATCCTGTAATGCAACATCTTGTTTAGCCGGTAATTCCCCGATTTCTTCAATCCAACGTTCCATTACTTCTTTACTCGTTAAAAATTCCAAAAATTTCGTTGCAGCTTCTAGCTTTTTGCCTTCAACACCGGCTACAATCCCATTTGTCCAAAACGATGCTTGTGTTGCTTCTTCCTTATAAGACGGTAATGGTGCTGTTCCATAATTTAAATCTGGTGCGTCATTTGCAAGTGTACCTAATCGGAACGAGCCATCAATATTCATTGCTGCATTACCTGTTTTAAATGCAGTCACGTCGTCATTATAGAAGTTTTGCTCACCGACTTTATGCTTTGTTGCAAGCTCCATCATAAAGCGGAATGCCTCAAGACCAGCATCTGTTTCATCCCAAAGAATTTCTTTACGGTCTTCACTAACGCCTTGACCACCAGCTTGATATACAAGGGCATCGCGGAACCAGTTGTGTAACTGACCACCAGGCTCAAAGGCCATACCTTCAGTAACTAATTGGCCATTTTCATCACGTTCTGTTAACTGTTTAGCATAGCTCACCAGCTCATCCCATGTTTTTGGTGGGGCATCCAAGCCTGCTTTTTCAAATAAATCTTTATTATAGAACAACGCTAACGTTCTAACTGCAGTAGGAATTGTCCAATACTCCCCGTCAAGCTTTGTTGCATTAACTAATGGGAAAAATTCCTCCTCAATAAATTCCGGTGAAAACGGGTCTTGTGGTAGCGGCTGCAAGAAGCCAGAATCGACATACTTTGGAACCCAACCATAATACAGATTTATCACATCTGGTCCACGACCGGCTGGAACTAGTGTTGCAACTTTTTCGTTGTATTGCTCATATGGAAAATTTGTTTGCGTTACTTTAATGTTTGGATTTTGCTCTTCAAATTCTTTAATCAGTTCATCCATCAATTGAACCTTTGAATCGTAATTATATTGCCAATATTCAATTTCAACCACGTCATTCTCTGAGCCTTCCGAACCTGCTGTACTTTCTGCATTATCTCCCTCAGATGAATCACCCGAGCCTGCTGTCTCTTCCCCGCCGCCTGAACACGCAGCTAGAAAAGCAAACAATACGAAAACAATCGTTACCATCCACTTTTTCATGCCTTTTCCCCCTTAAAGATTTATGTATATTAACCCATGAGATACATGGAAAAATACCTAGTAACAGGCAAATTGCTTTCCATTTAATGTAACTTTAATTTTTCAGGATAACGCTGTAGCTGTTTATCCACTTGGTTGATAAAGCGATGTACCTCGTTAACTGACTTGCATGCCTTCTGATGTTGCCTACTTACCTCACTTTTACTCGGCCCACCTGTTACGGACCGAACCTGGACAAACTGGTTTGGATCAATCGCCAGTTTAAAGTCCTCGTCAGTAAGGTTTAAGGGTACATTTAGTTTTTTAGCTACTTGATTTACCATAGCAGCATTTCCATCTGCTAATGTTTGCTTCTCTTTCGTTAACTGTGTGACAAAGCTTGAGACAACCTGATGGGCAGTTCGAAATGGTAATTGATAATTACGAACTAATAGATCAGCTAGCTCTGTAACCGTAGAAAAACCATTAGCACACCGCTCATAAAGAATTTCTTTATTGACCTGCATACATGCTATGATCTCCGTTAGTAAATCATAAATTGTAACACTATTTTCAAACCCTTCAGCCAAGATTGGTTGAATGTCATCGCCAATGTCAACGATGTCACCAAATGGAACACTATGAGACATATAAGTAATGCCCTGTAGCCCACCAATCGCGCGACTAATTTGTGCCCGACAATGTTCTAATGCTGACGGATTTCGTTTTTGCGGCATAATACTCGATGTTTGAACATGTTGTTCATCTAAAAGAATCCCATTTGTCTCATTCGTTGCTAAAAATAAAAGATCATAGACAACTCGAGACAAAGTCGACAGCGAAATAGATAAAAAACTTGCTGCCTCTAGCATGTAATCATTTGCAGCTATTGCATCATAGGAATTTTCAATTATCCCGTTAAATCCTAGCAGTTCTGCCATTCTACCCCGGTCAATTGGAAAACCGGTTGTACCTAATGCAGCTGCACCCATTGGTGATAAGTTTATTTTTTGATACAAATCTCGTCCTCGTTGTATATCACGGGCAAGATGTGCATTTATTGCTAGTAAGTAGTGGGCAAGGGTTGTTGGTTGGGCTTGTTGATTGTGGGTATAGGCAGGCATAACTGTATCTTTATGTTTTTCTACTAAAGCTAGAATGACAGATTGCAAGCGTGTAATCCTTTTCATTACTGTATTGACTTGCTTTCGCCAACACATACGAAACATCGTCGCATCCATATCATTTCGGCTGAATGCAATATGGATATCGCCTACAATTTTTTTACCAAATTTTTCTTCTAATTCTGCTTCTATCATAAAAAATAAATCTTCATATTGCGAATTATATGCTTGCTTGAAGGTTGGTTTTGTATGTAATTTCTGTAAATAGTCAACAATGGGGACTGCTTCTTCGACTTTTAAAAGATTTTGCTCTGTTAACATAATAATATGGGCAATGTTTACCTCGACAATATACGGAAAATAAAATTCATTCGTAAAATCATAAGTAGGCTGCAAAATAGTTTTGATGTAAGTATCAGATCGAACCAACAAACTCATCCTTTCTCTTTACAAAACAACAGATTTATTCACTTTATTCCAATTATACCCTTTATATAAGATTATGTCCTGATAAGAAACTTCATGAACAATAACTTAACACAAACAATTTATTGAGCAAAAAGTTTTACATGATTGTTCGTTTTGATTATGATTACTTTTAGACTTTTTTTTAGGAGGAAAAGAATAATGACTAAAGATAATCAGCAACTGTTATCTTCCTATACACTTCCCAATGGAGTGGAACTTAAAAATCGAATGGTTATGGCACCGATGACGAACTTTTCGTCTAATCCGGATGGAACGGTGACGGATGCAGAGGTAAACTATTACGCACGCCGTTCAGCTGGGGTGAGTATGGTTGTTACTGCCTGTACTAATGTTACTCGAAATGGCCAAGGGTTTCCTGGTGAATTTGCTGCCTATAGTGATGACTTCATTCCTAGTTTAACTCAGTTAGCTACAGCGATTAAAAAGCAAGGTGCGAAAGCGATTCTGCAAATTTTCCATGGCGGTCGGATGTGTCCACCTGATTTAGTCGATGGCGACGTCGTTAGCGCAAGTGCAATTCCTGCAGAAGGCGACGACAAACCTATTCCAAGAGCCCTATCGGAAAAAGAGGTCGACGATATGATCGAAGCCTTTGGTGAAGCAACTCGTCGTGCAATTGAAGCAGGCTATGACGGGGTAGAAATTCATGGAGCAAATACCTACCTAATTCAACAATTTTTCTCACCGCATTCCAACCGTAGAGAAGACCGTTTTGGGGGTAGCTTGGAAAAACGGATGACATTTCCGTTAGCCATCGTGGAAAAAGTAAAAAATGTTATAGAAAAATATGCCAAAGAGTCGTTCATCGTTGGGTACCGTTTTTCACCAGAAGAACCGGAAACACCTGGAATTACGATGGATCAGACCTTGGCTTTCGTAGATAAACTTTCAGATCAGGGGGTAGACTATTTGCACGTATCGCTTCAAGACTTCCATTCTACGCCTAGAAGAGGTGTGGAAGATTTGGATAAGACACGCATTGACTACTTACTTGAAACGATTAATGGTCGTGTACCACTTATTGGAGTAGGGTCTATTTATACAGCGGAAGATGCAAACAGCGCATTCAACACAGGTGTTCCATTATTAGCATTAGGAAGAGAGCTCATCATTGATCCTGATTGGGTACAAAAAGTAACAGAAGGTAAAGAAGATACAATTGTCACAACGATCAACAAAAACAACCAGGAACAACTCGTCATTCCTGATCCATTGTGGAATGCTATTATTAACACACCAGGATGGTTCCCAGGCGTTTAATGAAGAAAAGCGGAAGCGCCTTGGTAGACCCCGACAAGCTTAAGCAGAAAATCTATGTGTCGCTCTTTGACAAAGATTTTCTGCTTAAGACCTCGAGGGGCTAGGCGCTGAAGCTAGACAATAGAAAAGCGGAAGCGCCTTGCTCACCCCTGAAAAGCGTAAGACAAGCCACGTAATGGCGGTCTTTGCCATGTAGAGGATTGTCTTACGACTCGAAGGGGTAGGCGCTGAAGCTAGACAATAGAAAAGCGGAAGCGCCTTGGTAGATCCTGTATATATTGTTAAAAAACCAGGTACTACTTCGCGGACAATTGTCCATGAAGTAGTACCTGGTCGCTTTATACGCTACTTTTAATTGGTTGTTGCGTATCGTCCACTTTGATTGGCGCTTTCCGGACTAACATAAAATAAGATAAGAAGGCTAATAGGCTCGCTGAGAAGATAACAATCCCCATTGGAATAGCTGTGTCCTCCCCCGCAATTCCCGCAAGTGGTGCTGCTAAAGATCCGAGCACAAATGGTAAGACCCCTAATAAGGCTGATGCACTACCAGCAATATGTCCTTTTGTTTCGATAGCCATAGAAAAAGAAGATGTTGCAATGATACTAATCGAAGCAACTAGAAAGAAAATAGGAATCGCAACAGCTACTAATGGTGCTTTTAACAGAAGTGCGGTCAATAATAATACCGCAGCAGAATTAGAAATCGCTAGCCCTATCTTTAAAAATGTCTTCTCAGAAACGATTGATACACGACCAACAACTTGTGTACCGATGATTAACCCAACACCATTTATGCCAAATAAGAAACTAAAAGTCTGCGGTGAGACACCATAAATATTTTGATAAACAAATGGAATACCGGATACATAGGCAAAAATTCCGGCAATCGTAAATCCTTGTGTAAAAGCATAGCCTGAAAATTCACGGTCCTTTAATAACGAACCAAAATTTCCGACTACTTTTTTGAAATCACTTGGTATTCTTTTTTCCGTTGGTAAAGTTTCCTCAAGCTTCCACGCTACTGTTAGCGTTAAAATCAAACTTACAGTAGCCAAGACAAGGAATACTACTTTCCAATTGGAAAAGGTAAGAATAGCACCGCCTACTATCGGCGCAACGATCGGTCCAAGATTTCCAATTAACATCAACGTTGCAAAAAACTTCGTTAATTCCCGTCCACTGTAGACATCACGAACGACTGCTCTTGAAATAACAAGTCCACCAGCAGCAGCAAAGCCTTGGATGAAACGTGCAACAATTAATGTATAGATATTAGGTGCAATCGCACAAATTAACGAGGATAGTAAATATAAGCTAAGAAAAATAATTAATGGTTTACGGCGACCTTGCACATCACTCATTGGGCCGATAATTAACTGCCCTATGCCTAGTCCTAACAAGGTAGTAGTCAAACTTATTTGCACTAAAGAAGCATTTGTACCAAAGTCTTCTACAATTGTTGGAAATGAAGGTAAGTACATATCAATTGTGAACGGACCTAATAAAGAAAGTGATCCCAATAGAAAAGCGAGCTGTAACCGTTTTGTTTTTGTCAATGTATCCAAAATATCTAACACCTTTCAACATATAATTTGTGATCAACTAAGAATTGGAGACTAGCTAATTAGCTTAAATAAATTTATTAGAGGTTGAACGAAAATATAACTAATATTGTTTACCTTTAACAGTGTATAACTTTAGCGAAGATTTTTCACTAATTTTATGATAAAACGATAATAATCTTTACAAAAAGGTACCAGGGCCTATCTATGGACATTTGCCCACAGGTAGTTCCTGGTACCTTGCTCAACAATGAATTATTTACTTTGGTTTATCAAACATGAGGACTGTACCTATTGAATGCAAAGTTCAACAAAAGGATGGAACGTATTCTTAATAGCCATAACCGCCACCGAATGACGGATAGATAAAGATTAGTAAAATGAACAATACAACTAATAGGATGAATCCTCCACCATGGCCTGCAGCGCCGAATCCACCGTAACCTGCGCCCATGATAACACCTCCTTAATTAACCTAATAGTACAATATGTAATTCATATCGTTTTGTTACGGACAACTACCTAGATTTTGCAACTATTAGTTTTATTAATTTTTTGTTAATGATAAGAAGGTTTCAGGTGCCACAATTAGACAAATGTCTTGTTCATCGTTCCTTCTATGATAAAATAACCTAATTATCCGTGATGAATTGATAAATTAGATTAAATTCGTTATAATTAATTGGCCTTAAAATAATTGAGGGGGAAATTTTTTGTCAGTTGAAGTAGGAAGTAAATTAAAAGGTAAAGTAACCGGCATTACAAATTTTGGTGCATTTGTAGAACTACCTGGAGGATCAACGGGCCTTATTCATATTAGTGAAGTGGCTGATAGTTATGTCAAAGATGTGAATGACCACCTAAGCGTCGGTGATGAAGTGGAAGTGAAAGTGATTAGTGTCAAGGACGGTAAGACTTCCTTGTCAATTAAGCAAACGGTAGAAAAGCCACAGGGTCAAACCAATTCAGAGTTCAAACGCCAACCGCGTCAGGGTAGAGATAACAAAGATTTCCGTAAAAAAGGAAATTTCAAGCCAAAGGAATCATTTGAAGATAAAATGGCTAAGTTTCTAAAGAACAGTGAAGAAAACCTTTCACAACTAAAACGCAGCACTGAATCAAAAAGAGGCGGCAGAGGCGGTAGACGCGGATAGCTGTTTACACGATATAACATACGAAAAACAGGGAACAGAACTCATTAATGGACATCTTCCATAAGAGCTCTGTTCCCTTTGTTTTAATAACAAAAGCGCAAGTCAGATATTCTCCAACTTGGGTTGGAGTTCGCTTGATTTTAGCTTTATCTGTCCGAATTGAGGCTTGATTCGGACTCTGTTCGCTTGATTTTAGCTTTCTCTGTCCGAATTGGGGCTTGATTCGGACTCTGTTCGCTTGATTTTAGCTTTCTCTGTCCGAATTGAGGCTTGATTCGGACTCCGTTCGCGTGATTTTAGCTTTCTCTGTCCGAATTGGGGCTTGATTCGGACTCTGTTCGCTTGATTTTAGCTTTCTCTGTCCGAATTGAGGCTGGATTCGGACTCTGTTCGCTTGATTTTAGCTTTCTCTGTCCGAATTGGGGCTTGATTCGGACTCTGTTCGCTTGATTTTAGCTTTATCTGTCCGAATTGAGGCTTGATTCGGACTCTGTTCGCTTGATTTTAGCTTTCTCTGTCCGAATTGAGGCTTGATTCGGACTCTGTTCACCCCATTTTACAACTTCTCTGTCCGAATTGATGCTTGATTCGGACTCTGTTCACCCCATTTTACAACTCCTCTGTCCGAATTCAACCTTAATTTTAAATTCGGTCTCAAACTTGGAGTAATTCATCAGTTATGCTTGGCATGATACTTCAACTTCAACAAGATAGGACCTAGAATTCTCGGGTTAGAGTTGACATTTTAACTCGTCAAGCATCTCCGTCACGAGCGCTTCCTGATAGGCTGCCTTTCTGTTATGTTTCATTGTTGCAATCACGGCAGACAACTCGTTTGTCCCGATAGAATCAAGCTTCGACAATCGCTCACTAGAAAGCACCATCTCTGAAACTGACGCCTCGTAATCTTTCACACTCATTTTCCACAAATGAACATGGTTTGGATAACGCTCGAGCAACCGTGCAGCCATCCCTACACCTTCTGGGTCTAAATCACCTGCATAATGTAACTCACAACCTTCTTGCACAAGTAAATCCATTAACAATAAAGCAGCCAATTTGAACTGACCGTGTGTACATAGTAATGGCACATGGGGTAACTCATCTAATAGGCTAGAGTACACTCCAGAATTTTCAACAATCCACACCTTCTGTCCACTAAAAGGATAAACACGCTTCAAAGTAACTATTTCTCTTAAGGGAATATTCATCACGCTATGGGATTTTGCCGCTTCACCCCACATCGAATGAACACCTCGGTCTGTTTCAGCAATTAGGTTCGCACCAGTTACATAATTGGTAATGTCATCCCTCATGATTCGATAAGTTAGTAGTAAATCATTCGTTCCTTCACTGTCAGTGGGAACGACCACTTTCTCATCCCCCGCCCGATGAACCGATAATAGGTGAACTAACAATCTGCCTAAGATCGTATTTAAATCAAACGCGTGTGGATTTCGGGTAATTCGTTGACTTAACATTGGTAACCGTTCATACGTTACCGGCAAGTGATTAAAAGCTTTACTTAGACAATGAACAGCCGCTTCGAATCCGGCAGGGTCCTCCTCAATATATCGATAAATCCAATACGTATCCGCACTTTTCTGACGTAAATAACGAAACCAAAATCGAAGGGCAGTTACGTCATTTTCGAGCTTGACCAAAAACGTCCCCATTTGTTGCTCTTTCCTTTGTTTTGCTTCTTTTTTAGAAATTAAAGGTGCATTAAAATATGCTTCTAATAACTGATGTAGCCCAATCCCCTCAAACTTAGTCCGCTGCAACTGGACATCAAACTGCTCTAACGATACTTTCCCCTTCTCCTTTAATTCCAATGGGGTAAGCCCAAAAAAGGATGCGACAGAGGCTAACTCATCGTCAGAAAAACCTGCTAATTTAACGGTTCCACCAATTCTGCCAATCGATTCATACTTCTTTTTAAATAGAGTAAAAAGGTGAAGATAGCCTGCATCGCCTTTAAAATACGTTAACGCTTCGTTTATCATTCTATCACCTATCCAGTGACTAAATTATCTTGTTGATATAACTACTATTTTTACAATTTCCTGATTCGCTGCCATCAGATTAACGTTTCATCTTCTTGTTCGATTGGTGTTTCAAATGCTAATTTTTCCCCGTCCCAGTAGTATTTGATCACACTGACAAAGTCAGCATTTTTCGGCCGAACTAACTCACAAATGGACAGACTACTAATCGTATCATAATCACCCCAAAGCACCTGGGAATTCATCATATAATTAAAGCCTAATTGCTCAACAATCTCAAACATCTCGCGAATATTGTTTTCATCGACACCAGCAAAGGCCTCATCCAATGAAATAATATACGGAGCATGTGCTTCGGCTTCTTTGTAGCGGGAATAGCATGCCGTGAACAATGGAATATACATCGCCATCGCTTTTTCCCCGCCACTAAATTTATAAAATTGATTGTTTGTTAGCTCACGTCTTGATTCCCCTTCGCGCCTGAAATACAAGACAAATGAAAACCACTTACGATAGTCTAGTACCTCTTTTAACACTTGCAACAAGGTTTGCGTTTCACTCGCGCTTCCTATCAAGTCTTTTGCTTTCGCTATTTTAGACCGAAAGTGCATCGTAATTTTCTCTAAATCTTCTTCCTTTAACAGTTTAGCATCCTGCCTTAGAAGCTGCACTAAGTCGACCGTGTCAAGCTCTGACTCTGTATCAGCTGTTCTTGGCTTCCACCTAATGGAAAAAGATAAGCCGGATGAAGTGTCTCGCGTTTCCATTAAATGCTTCATTTCGTTAACCCATTGCTCGGCTCGTCTTATCCGAGCTCGAAGTTTTTGACCAACCGAATGAAATAAAATTTCTTCATATAATGCTTTATCTTGTTCATCTAATAGACTTTCCTGCCTAGCTTGGTCGAGCTCCAACTGTTGCTGGACTGTATAAGGACTAACCTGTTTGCCTTGGTAATCCAATTCAATCAAACGACGGGTCGCTTTTCCCTTCCACTTTTCAACATGTGGAAGTTCCTCTTCGCCTACACCATTATTCATCCAATCCGGTACATCAACAGAGACACTAAATTCATTCATGCGATATTCCATCAAATCCGTTTGTTGCTTATAAAATTCCTGGGTAAGCTGACCGAGTAATTTACTACCGTCTTTTTCTTTTAAAATATCTCCGTATTGCTTAACAACTTCCTGAGCTGTGCTTGTAAGTTCTTCTTTCTCTACATCGACGAACCTGCGCGCAAGCTCTTTCTCAAACGACTGTCCCCATGCATCCATCATATTTATCCAAAAATCCACTTCCACTTGCTTAGCTACTACCTTTTCAGCAACATGCGATAGTTCCGTTTCTTTCCGCGGTTTCGTTGTTACTTTATCAGTTAAGTTTGCTTCTAAAAACTTTAACTTTGTTTGAACCTCTTCAATTTGTTTCCGGATATCAGCAACACCTTGTTGCTCTAATTGCAATTCAATTTGCTCCAAATTCTGCTGAATGGCTTTGATACGATCTGTTGCTACATTGATTTCACCTTTTAACTCATCCATCCCCTCCATCAATTCTTCTAATTGGCGAGTGACATCATCAAGGCGTGTAATATTATGGACATATTTAATATGTTGCTTTTCTAAATCGGATAAATCTTTGTCATATCTTTTCATAACGACAATGGCTGCTTGGTAGGCAGGTAGTTTTCTTTCAATATTAAATGTTCTTGTTTTCTCGTCCATCGATGCTTTGATTTCTGAATATTGCCGATGAATCTCCTTTAACTGAGCAGTCAAGGTTTGCAGCCTGCTTTTATGCTGTTCGATTTGGAAACGAGCTTGTTTAATATGATGAAAGCTCTCCTGTAGATCGGTATCATTCGGAAACTGACTGAACCTTCTATTTGCCTCAGTTATCGCATCATGGACTGTGTCAATCTCATCGGTAATTACTTTTTTGTCGCCTTGTAAACTTTCAATTTCTGCTTGAAGCAATTGAATTTGTTCTTCTCTAAATCTCTTTCTTGCCGTTCTTCCGATATAGCGAACATTATCAACAGGAACAGCATGTCCCTTCATTAGGCCGATGGAATAGTTTCCTGTTTCACTAATTGAAAAACTAGATTCCTCATCTTCTCCGATCATGATACTTCTTAACACATCATCGACCGCAGTAGCTGAAATGAGACTAGAGTCGTCGACGTCTGGTTGCAAATAATCCGCTAACGTAAAAGCCATCATATTCGGCGCTGGAGTGAACACGCGGTCATGCATAATTGCAACATTCTCCTCGGTAATCAACGCGTCTAACATCCCACTATCAAGAACAGCTGCCTCTATCCGTTTTTGAACATCAAGTTCGACATGGTCTTGAAACTCGACAGCTGCATAAAATGGGACATAGGCTACACCGTTGTCTGTTAACTGCTTTCTTGCTAGTTTCGTCTCTGGATGAATATCTGGTTCTGGGTCCTTTTTCATCTTCCACTCTTGTAAGTCTTGCTGCTTTTCCTCAATTTGGGCTATCACTTGATTCCGATCAAATTCCAACTGTGATAACGTTTGACGCTTCTGTTGCTCAAACGCAAACACAGCCTGTCGAAATGGCTGCTTCACCTGTTCAAATGAATTCGGTTCATAAAGAAAACCAATTGCTCTTGACGCTTCCTGAATCGCATCCTCACTCACCTTTAACCACGGTGTATCACTTAACCAGTTGTATATTTCATCAAGCTTCTTCGCTTTATCCTCTTCAAACAGCTTTGACCACTCTTGTTCTTGATACGTGACATCATCTAGTTGTTTTGTTTCTGCGGCCAATTCTTTATCTTTTTCTTGGTATTTATCCTTCAATGATTCATACTGTCGCATTTCGACTTCGATTGCTTCAAGATCGTTTAAATGGCTATTTGTTTCCTTTTGCCATACGGAAAAATCAAAGGTATCCTGAGCACTCCGCTCAAAATCTTGGCGGTTCAGTTGATGGGTTTGGCCAAACGATGCCTCCTCTGCGTCATTTTCCATATCCAATATCATATCGTCGATCGCATGCCTTCTGTCAGTAACTGAGCCTTCAAGTAAGTTTTTTTGATCAAGCAATTGTCGTTCTTTTTGTTGTCGTTGTCCTAATTGCTCATTTTTTCGCGACAAGTCACGTGATACTTGCTCAAACTTCTCCTGCTCTTGGCTTCTTTCTTTTTCCAAATTCCACACCTTATGTGACGATAATCGTTCCTTTTGTTTTTGGTACGTTTCCTGCTCAATCGTTAAGTCGTTAATTTGTTCCGTTAATTGGGTAATCTCGTTTTCTAAATTTTGATTTTCGTTTACTAATTGGTCATAGATTTGCTGTTCTTTTTCCACCCGTTTACTTGCACTCAAAAATTCTCTTGCCTGATCGGCTAAGACACGCTGATTATACGTCGAATATACGTGATTTAGGCTTCTGATCGCGGTAACTTCCCGCTCTAACTGCTCAATTTGTTGTTTGGTTTGGTCCATTTGTTCGATCGTGTCTGACAAATGACGAAGGTCCTCATCGGATAACGGTGGAAGTGCAGCTTCTAATATTTCATAGATAACTGTCGGCCGGAAATCTTTCGATAGCTTCGGACTTCTGAGTTGGATCAATAGCTTAATCAAATCCTCATAAGCTTCCATTGTTTCAAACCCGAACACATACTTATTTACTAGCTTCATATATTCGTTTTGCGTTTGAACAACCTGTCCACCATCACCAATCACATTTTCCAGTTCAATCCGCGAACGTGGAATCTTTTGTTTTTCCCCAGCATTATTTTCATACTTATATAAGTCAAAATCATAGCCAATCCGCCGATTATCTGTAACAACAAAGCCCCAGAATTTCATCGGCTTGTTCCGCTTTGCCTGAAGGCCAATACCAATCGTCATATACTGCTCATTGTCAGCCTTTTTAAATTCTAAAAACAAATAACCAGTCCGCTCATCCCGATCAACAACTTCTTTCTCACCTAATAAATAATCTTCCATTTTCCGCGCCTTCGAACCAAAAGGATCTAAGCGATCAGGCGATTTTTTCCCATCTAACAAAACTGGTAAAAAGCTCTGCATCGTTACCGACTTTCCTGAACCATTACTTCCTCGCAACAATAATTTACCATCAGCAAATTCAAAAACCTCTTCATCGTAATACCAAAAATTTAGTAAACCCGCTCGGTTCATTTGCCATTTATTGTCCATTATCTGTCACCTCCACCTTAAAATCTTTCGGGTAATGACCAATCATCCGAGTAATCGCTGGTTTCAAAATGAGCATCCCCGTTTCCACCTCGACTGTAATCATTTCCCATCCCTTATAAAAGTGTAACAATTCCTCTGCCACCGCACTGTAAGTCATGTCACGATACTTTTTGCTCCAACCACTGCTATAATCGTTTCTTACCATTTCGATGATTTGCGAAAACTCTTGCTTTGTTAAGCGAATTTCTCCGAGTGGATTAATAGCGAACTCGTCCACATGCTCTCGTACGTAGCTTTGAAAATGCAAGGCAATGCTCATGATCGATTTTTGATCCGGAAATAATGTGTACCTTTGCTTCTTTTCAGGTAACACTAGGAAAGCTGCATTTTTGAACACTTCTAGCTGGAACGGTGTATTTTCCTCCAAATCATCGTGGAGTCTATTCCGGTAATTACGGATGTAGGCAAAATCCGGGTCATCCTCACTCTCACGGTAGACGACAGGTGAGAACATGAGCTTACGGTACACGCGTTTCCTTCTCGTATCTGCTTGATGTCGTTGCCACTCACTATCAAGAATTGCTCTTGTCGTATCATAACGAACCAAATCATCCGGATACGACCGCATAAAGTAACGAGCATAAACAGTAACTTCATATAATACTTCCTGCTCCTCATTTGCTGCGAATAGTTCAATATCTCCATCTACCGCTTTAATAATCCGCAAATCAACCATCTTCATAAGTGCCCGTACCAACGACTTACGATGCTGATAATTCGTCCAATCTAACGGAAAGTCACCAGGATACATATCTTGAATATCCTCTGTTATATCTGACAACAAAAACTGCTCATCAACCGTACGCCTTTCACAAAAAGCTAACCCACAACAGAAAATCGCATAATCTTGCGAGGAGGTAAAGTCCTGTATCCCCATCCATGCCTTGGGATCAACTGGAATTTTCTCAAGCTTAATGAAATGTTGATGGACGATTAAATCAAAGCCGAATTTTTCAGATAAATAGCGTTTCAAGCTTTTCTCCCGTTCGCGAATCATTTGATAAGTTTGTGGTTCATCAGCACGCAACACCCAAAATTGTTCAAATAGAATACTTAGCGCTTCTTGTGTTTTTTCATCAAAAGCTGTTTGTTCCATTACCCAACCTCCTCATCGATGAACTCAAAAATTGCGTTTGGCATCTCCAACACACCATCCTCAGCATGGAGAGAAACGCGTTCATCGGAAAGAACGACATGGACTCTTTTCCCGAGTTCAGTTTTAATTGTCCGATCTTTACGTGCCATTGCTTTACCAATCCATGATAACAACATTTTCCTAACATGCGTTTCAACGACAGGTAAATCCTCGACTTTGATCTCGTTACCTTGAATGTATTGTTCGATTAACTTCTTCTCTCTCACCTTTTGTTCTAAATGAATGCGTTTCATTTCCTGCTTTTTCTCTTCATTACTTTTCACCGCACCAGCTTTTGTCTTTTCCCGATAATTCCTTACAACTGGCTTCGTTTCATGTACCATCGGCTTTTCATCCCATACATCTGCGTAAATATCCTCGGTAGGAATATCATCGATAAAAAAGTGTCTCGTATGGAATACACCAAAGACAACAGATGATAATTCATGCGCCTCGTCAATAGATTCCATTGCACCGAACCATTTGGCTAGGTGAAGGTAATCCTGCTTTCTACTGCGAAATTGTTGATGTCTTTCCCCAAGTCGTTGCACAACACGCGTAATCCTTCGAATGGACTCATTCGTGCGCTGTTGAAGCATTTCATATTCACTTTCACCATGCTCATTACCAAGAAACCATGCCTTTAAGCTTGTCCATTTTTCCAGATATTCTTCGGCTGGGTTTGTGCTTGATTCGGTTTCCTCTTCAAAGCGAAACACCTGCTCTTGATGTTGTTTTACTTGTTGGAAAAACTTGCTTAACTCGTTGTTTGTAATCCCCGTTAAGATTGCTTGGATTTGCAACGATGTACTTTGTAACGCAATAATAAAGTCACGCAAATAGGTCGTAAACTGGTCCTTATAGACGAGAAATGCCTCGGTTTGCATCCGTTCTTCCACTTCTTCACTACTAATATAAGCAATGTAATCAGACGTATTTTGTGTAATTTGCCGGAAATACATCAGCACATCATCCCACACTTGGGCACATTCTTCGTTTGTTTCCGTTTGCTTCCCATGTGCGACTGCTTCTATTTTTCGGAGCGATTGATATAACCGCTCAAATTGTGTACGTTCAAGCGACCCACCGAACGAGTCTCCTAGTTGCTCCAAATTAATTAGCATTCGTTCAAAGTCAACCGTATACGGGGTACACTGATACCGAAATCGCTTCTTCTTAAATTCTTCTACCGTTCTCGATTTCCCTAACTCCTGCCTAGCAATCAAATTTCCCCATTTTACAAGGGAATCCAAATCAATATGCAACGCTTCCTCTTGATAATCTTTAAACTCATCGAATTGTTTCAGATATTGATAGATTTCTTCTGGAAAAAGAAATTCTCTCATCCGTTCATGTTGCAGATAAAAATAACGTAAAATCGTCCGGTAGCACCAAGCCTTTTCCGCAGTCAAATACGTCGCCTCTTTTACACGCTTAAACATTTCCCCTCACCAACTTTTATCAACTTTCCTTCATTTTATATTTTACACCAAATTTAGTCTAACGTAATCCAGAAGTAAATTATGGAAGCACGGGGACGGTTCTTGCGCTTCGATCAATGGTCTAAATTTCAGTAGTTATTCCAACATTTGCCTGATGAAATTTAAATCTATGTGTTTTGATTAAATACTAGAATAAGTTATAATAGATATAAAAGGGAGTGATAAAAAATGGAAAATACAGGATTAAACCAAATCCTCGAGGCACTTAAACTTCATGGTGAACATGTCAATGCTAAATTTGATGAAATGAAAAAACAAATGGATGAGCGGTTTGAACAAGTAGATAGGAGATTCGAACAAATGGATGAACGGTTTAAGCAAATGGATAAACGATTTGACCGTATGGAAAAAAAACTTTCTGGAATAAGAGTTGATTTATCAGAAACCCAGGAAACGGTTGATTTCTTATCTAGTAAATCAGCTCAGCATGAAAAAAAGCTTCGAATCTTTCCCGAACAACATGATTAAGCCCACTCGCTTTATGCCCCAAATTTGTTTAATTGCCTAATAACAGTGTGTCTACCATCTTGGATAATAGTGTTTCCATAGTAAAAAGTAACCGTCATCCTTGGTCGTTGGACAGTTTTATTTGTTATGAATGTAAGCAAATTAATGTCTTTCTATTAACTGTCACCTATACTGATTTGCACGTATTTTGTGGATTTCCATATCATGCCTGGATACTTAATTGCAAAGATCAATGTCATATGCAATATTTATTATTTTTTTCAGCAATTCTTTATGCCTCACTTCATTAACATCACGATCACGTTTAGCCTCCCCAGTTAGCACTTTAATCATCTTGCTATTTTCTTGTACCAACTCATGGTTTTCTTGTACTATTTTGTTGCTTTGTGCGACCATCTACCTATTAATCCCCGGGTAGGCGCCCTGCACTAGGTAATTTTTAGTTTTTTTCTATCTTTTCTTGTAGCAAAAACTGTGGATAACTCGAGTTTCACCCCTGTTATCCACAGTTCTATCAATTATTATGCACATTAACCTTGCAACTACTTTTTGCGGATGTTTCCTTTCACGTTCACTGTTACGTTTTCTCGTGTTAGTGTTAAGTTACTTTTATCTTTCCGGCTTCCTAATTCAAATTCGTTGACAGCAAAGTCTACATAACCGTCTGCAGCCCGAACTCGAAGCACGGTATCTTTGTTCGCTTTTTTAAGGAGATCAAGAATTTGCTGATGAATATTTAGTTCAACTGCATCATCTTTACTTGCACCCTTAACAGGTATGACCAAGCCTCCTAAAGATTTAGCTTGCCCAATCGTTTCCTTCACGGTTTCGTTATCTAAATTAACCGCCACTTTTTTCTGCTTTGGTTTCGACTTCGCGCTTGGGACAATTGGCTTTTCACTTATGCTCATGGCGTTATCCTTTAGTGTCGTAAACGTTGAGTATAGCGTGACTGTTATGTCTTTTGTATTTTTTGCTATAGCTGTTTCACTATTTTGATAAATTGTTTCTATCACTTCTTCTGAAGGCTCAACTCGAACATTGATTTGATTTTCACCATTAGTTAAGTCCACCTCTTGGGCAAAGGTCATATCGTCATTTAGGGTGACTCGCTCCCCATTAATCGTGACAATACTATCCTTAATCGCATTCCCTTTCAGTGTGACTACGTCGGATGCAATGGTCGAATTGTTGCTTGGTTCAGTTATGACGAGTGGCTCATCTAACCACCGTATAATCTCATCGTCAATTACCATTTGGTTATTTCCTTCGTTGGTTACGGTTACCTGCATTTCAGTACCTATCGCCCCATATCCGTAAAAACTGACATCATCATCCGACTTATCGTTTGGCGTATGGTCAGCTAATCCTTCCTCATCCCAGGAACCGTTTTTCACATACTTGTATGTGAGTTGCGTTCCTTCTTGGAATTCCTTTGTAAATTGCCAATCCGTTGTGACAGCTCCATTACGCGACATCTCCCAAGCGCCTGTGCTCCAACCATTTTCACTTCCTGGAATCGTTATCGCTGTATCAAGTGATGTTGTTTCCGGTGCATGTACTTTAAATGTTACTTCGACCATGACAATATCTGGCTTAATCTCAATCGAGTTCGATGCTACGACATTGCCTGCTTGGTCAAAAGCCTTCACTTGATATTGATAAGTGGTTCCATTTTGTACAGCTGTATCTTTAAAACTAGTGACCTCGGCATCCTTGATTTGTTGAATAATTTCACCATCACGCTCAATAACCGTTAAATAAGCATCGCCAGCTACCGGTTCTACTAAATTCCAAGACAAGTTAACTTGACCTGACTCTACGATTGGCTGTTCAAGGGCTATGCTTTTAGCTGGAGCTTCTGTATCTTCCTCGTTTTGAGTAAAAGTGACTTGTTTCTCATTGGTGTATTTCCAAGTCAGACCCCGATTGGTCGTAAAAGCAAACCGATACGTGTATCTTCCTAGTTCAAGCGGTTGGAAGCTACTCTCAAACACATTGTTCGTACCGTATTCTCCACCTTGATTCGTATAGGAAGCATCATAGGAAGTCCATCCAAGATCATAATCCTTTTTCACTTGAAGTTGACCTGTTAGCCCTGTTGCTAAGCCAGAATCCGTTGCCCCATCTATCCATACTTGCGCAATAATCGGATAAGAATTAGCTAGATTTAAGGTGTCATTATCTAGAGTGGTGAGACTACCGAGCCAATAGCTATTTTCCATCCAACTGTAGTGGGGCACAGCTGCCTCTACAGTTTGGGCTTGCTCGGATTGGTTGCCATTCGCATCAACAGCAACGACTGCAAAATAGTATGCTTCCCCATTTATAAGTCCTTCAACAGTAAAGCTTTTCTCAGTCGTAGTTCCTATTTCTTCATATAAGGCACCTTGAAGTGAAGATTGGTAAACCTTATATTCACTACTATTGTCATTACCTGACCACGCAAGCCTTACCTCTTCTTGTGCTGATTCCACTTGTAAGTCTGTTACTTTCTCTGGAAAACGTAGATCCTGATCCCGATCGCTTACTAACATGCGACCAGACATGGCTGGGATTGTAAGGGTCGTCTTTCCGTCCAAGGTCTCGATCTGATAGCTTTTATCAAGCTGATCGGTGAGTGTAATTCCATTTTTCACTAGATTACGAACGTCAAGTTCAACTGTAACATCCTCATTTCCCCGATTAATCGCAACAAGTCCTGCTTGATTCTCAGTTGTACGAGCAAACGCGTAAACATCCTCGTTGGCATAAACCGTGTTCAAGTCACCATAAGCAAACAAATCAGCATTGTCCTGACGTATTTGACCGATTGTTTGATAGTGATTAACAAGGTCTTGATCCTCCTGTCCCCACGGATAGGTGCGGCGATTATCTGGATCACTGGAACCGATTACACCTGCCTCATCGCCATAATAAATAGTCGGCGCACCTGGATATCCCATCTGAATGATTGAAGCCAGTTTCAGCCTTTGAACTCCAAGCTGATAATTATAAGTCGAATCTAGCTCAGCTCGTTCCTTAGCATCATTTCCCCCACCAAGAATGTAAACAGCCCGTGCTGTATCATGTGAACCCATTAAATTCATTAATGAATAAAAGGCTTCCTGTGGGTAATCTTCTTGCACCGCTAGTAGTTGTTGGTCAACATTTACGGCATTTCCATTTTTCAAAAAGTCAAGCACAGCTCCGCGGAAACGATAGTTCATGACTGAATCATACTGGTCACCTAAAAAGTACTTTGAGGCATCGTCCCAAATTTCTCCGAGAATAAGTGGCTTCTCACCTTCTTGCAAGGTTGCTCCTGTACCAGCAAAGCTATCATTCTTTAGTTCGCTGCGGAATTCACGCCAAAATTCAGAATCGACTTCATTAGCCACGTCTAAACGCCAGCCTGATCCCCCATCTTCTAGCCATGATTTCGCAACAGAATCGTCATCGTACATAATATAATCGGCAAATTGTTCATTGTTCAGTTCACTATCATAGTCTACCGCAGAACCAGGGACACTTTTAATTTCTGGTAGTGAGTCATAGTCCCACCAGCCTTGGTAAGCGTAATGCTCTGTTGATTTGCCTTCATCTACCTTCTCATTTTTGATGTTAAACCAGTTATAATAGCCATACTCATCATCGAAAACTTGTCCCTCTGCTTCGAGTTGAGAGCGGGCCTTCATTTTTGCTTCTTCTTCCGTTAACCCTTGCTCATTGGTAAGGTCATAGATTCTTGACCAATACTCATAAGCACCGACTGTTTGATATTTTCCATACCGATCGAAATAAATCGAATCATCCCCGACATGGTTAAACACACCATCCATAATTAAATGCATACCACGTTCTTCTAATTCATCCGTAAAGGCTGTAAATTCTTCTGGCGTGCCAAACATGGGATCAATTTCTTTCCAATTACTAGCATCGTATTTATGGTTGGATGCTGCTTCTGAGATTGGGTTTAAATAAAGCGTGTTTACGCCAAGCGACTGGAGGTAATCAAGTTTCTGTTGAATCCCCTCGATATCTCCGCCAAAAAAATCATTGCTCCAAATGCCATCCCCATCATAGTTAGCAGAACCTGCCAAGTCTGGATTATCGGGGAGCTCGTTCCAATCACGGTTCTCAATCAGCTCAGAGCCACGAGCTGTTGCTTTGGCTGTATCATTGCCTGGATCCCCATTAAAGAAACGGTCTGGGAATATTTGATAGACTACAGACTCTTTCATCCAATCAGGTGTTTGATAGCCTGGGTCGAATACTGTCAACTGAAAAAGGTCTGCATTGGCATCGGCAGCCTTCCCTGTTCCACCTTGTACAGAATCTTCCCCATACTCCGCTGTTGTCGTTTGATCCTCAACAACAAACTTATAACCATATACCCCTTTTAATTCCGGAGTAAAGGTTGCCTCCCAATAATCATTGCCATCGACTGTAGCTGCTTTATTCATGGCAATTACTTGTGATGAACCTGAATTTTGATTTTTCACATATAGATTTGCCTTTGTTAAATCACTCCCAGCCGTTTTCAGGCGCAGGGTAACGTTTGTTCCAACTGATATCGCGCCAAACGGAGAGCGGTACGTGTTATCTTGCGTATCGTGATAAAGTTTATCCTGATTGATTTGTCCATCTGTTTCTCCTGGTTGGTAATCAGTTGTCACCGCTTTTGTTTCATTGTCATAAGCAAAGGTAATCTCCGTGTCATCCACTACAGTTAATGCTGCATTTACCTCGGGATATTCTTCACCCCAACTGTCACCCAAGATTACTTTATATTCATAATTCCCTTTTGGTACATTCGTTTGGTAGGTGTATACGTTATCAAAATCATCGTCGATTAATAAAGCTGTTGAAGTGGAAGGACTCCATTCCTCTCCCGCTTCAATGGCTGGTTGAATATCGCCAGCTATTCTCGGCTGCTTTTCATTCGGAATCGCATCGTACCAGGTTGAATCGGCAATCGCTTTCATTCCATCATGATAGTAAAAAGTGACCGTTGTCGGTTCGGCAAGCGTTAGGTTGATGTTCGCTCCATTATTCCCTCCTTCCCCATAATTTTCATCCCAGCTGTTGTTAATGGCCACTTTGTATTCATAAGAACCTGCTGGTAGTTCTCCGGAAATCTGATAAAAATCATTGCCAATCGCAGTCATTTCCGTTGCTGAAGCTGCAGGGTCCCAGTCGCTTTGGGCACCAAGTTCTGTTTGTAAATCCCCTACTAATGTAACTGTTCTGTCGACTGCATTCACTTCGATAGCCGGACTGACGCCTATCACCAATTGGATAAGTAATGAAAAGACGAGCACAATAGCGATATTTTTCATTCGTTTCTGTTTCATACTTTATTCCTCCTCCCAATTAAATCACGAATAAGCTTTTGTGTTATGCACAAAGTCGTGCAATCGTTTGCATAAATGTGTGCAATAAACAGCCTCCCTTCTTTTAAAAAGTTGATTACCAACTTAGAATCTATTCATACCTGGCAGATCTCACGTTTGTACAAACGTTTTCACAAAGCTTGCTATTATTCTTGCATATTTTAAATAGTTTATCAAGATTATCTTACTAATTAATACATATAATAAACTAGCTTGAAAGGACGAAATTTTTAGCGCAGTCTTGATTAGTGTATATAGTAATCTAAAAGTGGGCCACAAAAGTCATTGAAAACTCCCCCAGTAGGTTATAATAGCCCAGTAGAAATAAATTAATTGATTTCTAGTGGGGAGACTGGAGCGATGATTAACTTGAAAA
>NZ_JAMQKC010000029.1 GCF_028416595.1 Aquibacillus salsiterrae
GTCAGAATTAGAGCAAGAGCTAGGCATCACACCGTTTTGATAACTCCCATTCCCCTATCCAATATTAAAATTATAGGTGGGGGAATTTTAAATGACTATGTGGGGGAATTTTCAGTTGACAATTACACTAAACGACAATGACATTAAAACTGCCTCCGGCAAATCTTTTACAAAGCATAGTGTAAGAACTGTTCTTCAAGATGCCTTCTATATAAACCTAGTAAAGAAAAGGATAGATGGAAAAACTCGCTATGTTTTTGAAAAATACGAATCTCTTGTTTCTGTTGAGGAATGGGTAATGGCACAGGTAATTCTTAAAAATTTCGAACTACTACAACATCCTGATATACAGAGACATATTGTTAACCTGGATTACGATCAAGATGAAATAAACTTTGAATATGAGAATAATACTGATTATCACCAATACATGAGAGACAAGGAACGAGAAGAATTAACTATCTAAGAAAGGAGTATCAGATGAAAGATTTCGTTTACAACATTATGATTAATGATAAAAAACAGCTAAGTATTAAAGAGGCACTTGATGCTGATACACGCAAAAAGGAAGAATTTCTTAGCCATCTAGCAAAATTAATTAATAATTCTATGGAAATACAGAAAAAAGAGGCTTAATTTAGTCTCTTCATTATTTTTTAGGAGGAAAATTAAGATGAATTCTACAGTTAAAGCGGTAATATACGCTCGCGTAAGTACAGATGAACAAGTAGCTGATGGACATAGTATTGAGGCTCAAAAACAACTTCTTCGAGAATACGCTAGTCAGAGGAAAATCCTTATTGTAGATGAATACATCGAGGAAGGACGAAGTGGGAAGAATATTGAAGGTAGACCCGAAATGTTACGTCTGTTGAAGGATGCAAAAAAAGATAAATTTGATGCAGTCATTACCTACAAACTGGATCGACTTGCTCGTAAAACAAGAGATTCCTTAGATATAGTCGAAACACTTGAACGCCACAATGTTCAGTTAATGAGCTATTCTGAGAATATTGACACAACCACTCCTGGCGGAAAAATGTTTTATACATTGTTAAGTTCATTTGCTGAAATGGAAAGATCTACTATTATCGATCGTGTCAAAATGGGTATGAATCAAAGAGCCAAACAAGGCAAATGGAACGGAGGTATAGTATTAGGATACAACATTATAGAAAAAGAACTTGTCGTAAACGAAGAGGAAGCAGCTATCGTTCAAGAGATTTTTGATTTAGCTAATCGTGGACATGGTTATAAAAAAATTGCTTATATGCTCAATGAAAAAGGATATAAAACTAAGAAGAGTAAGGACTTTTCCATAGCAACAGTTAAAGGCATTCTGGACAACCCAATTTACATCGGTAAAATCCGTTTTAATCAGCATGAAAACTGGTCTGAGAAACGTCGCAAAGGGAAAAATAATAACCCGGATATTGTAGACGGTATGCATACCCCGATAATCTCAAAAGAAATATGGGAACAGGTACAGCAAAAACGTCAACAGCGTTCTTATCAGCCATCCCAATCTCAACAACCATACTTTCTAAGTCGCCTGATCCGATGCCCCGAATGTGGACATGGAATGGTTTCTGCCAAAGCTAGAGGACATAAAGGCAGAATTTATCGTTATTATCAATGTGGCCAATTTCATAACAAAGGAAAATCAGTTTGTTCCCCAAACAGTATTAATGCTGACCGTGCCGAACAGCAATCTATTGAAGAGCTAAAAAAAGTTGTGACAGAGCCCTATTTCATCGAAAAGCTTGTTGAAAAGATGAATGCAGAACGTGCAGACGCTGAACGTCCATTATTAAAAGAGAAAAAGAGGCTTTTACGCGAAATTGATAAAACTGATTCACGAATGGACACGATTATAAACAAATTAATGGATGAGCCTGAATTAAAAGGTATTTTCACAAAAAAGCTTAAGGAATACCAGCTATTACTTGAATCACTTCAAGAAAAATTAGAATCTGTTGTTCAACAGTTGAAGAACATTAGCAAAGAACCGATTGATGCAAATGCTATGAAGCATCTCCTTGAGAACTTGGAAACCATGCTAGAACAGGCTGATTCTGCAGAAAAGAAAGAGCTCCTTGCTCTATTTGTGAAGGATATCCAAATAACAAAAGAACCAACATCCAGACGAACTGGTAGACAAATTACTCAGATAAACCTGACTTTTGATTTTACCATCGAAGCCCTTCAAGGAAGCACAGGAGTACTACTTAATAAGATGAATAACATCAATATAAATTGTGTTGCACCTATTGATACCTCCTTCATGGATGAGCCATTTCCAAACGAAGAAACGCTAAGGGACGCGCTTGCATCCCTTAGTATTTTACCCCTACTTATGATACGGTTCCCCCCGATTAATCCGAAACGCTCGGTACACCTGCTCCACCAATATCAACCGCATTAACTGGTGCGGAAATGTCATCTTTGAAAATGACAGGGCAAAGTCACTCCGCTTCCTTACTTCCTCACTTAATCCTAATGACCCACCAATAATAAAGGCTATTTTACTTTTACCATGAGTCGCCAAATTGTCTAATTTTTCGGCAAGTTTCTCCGAAGTTAGCATCTGTCCGTTTATTTCCAGGGAAATAATATAGGAGTCTGTGCCGATTTTTGTCAAAATGCGTTCGCCTTCTTTGCGTTTTACTTCTTCCATTTCCGCTTCACTCATACTTTCCGGCGCCTTCTCATCAGCAACTTCAACAATATCAATGTTGGCATAGGCACCAAGTCGTTTTACATACTCCTGGATCCCCTGTTTTAAATATTTTTCTTTTAGTTTTCCAACTGAAATAATTGTAATTTTCATAGTAAATCCCTTCTGTTATGTTCATTACATTTATAGTACCAAATTTATCTCAGGTTCCCTAATTGATTTAGCCGCAAATTTCGTCTACTCTTAACCTATAAAGGAGGGATAACAAATGGAGCGGATAATTTTTATCGAAACAGGTACGGGCATTGATGTTCATGGTCAGGATATCACCAAGGCAGCAGTTAGGGCTGTAGAAAATGCGATTCATTACAATTCCATGCCTGGTATCAAAAATTATTTACCTGAGCAATCCTTACATAACATGAGGGTGAATATCAAGCTAGCTGTTCCCCTAGATAAAGACAAACTAGATATTGAACGTGTGAAGCAGGAGATACCATATGGTACTGTTACTGTAGAGGTAATCGATGGCGGAATGGCCACGACTAGTGGCATTGTTCTTGAGGATAAGGATGATAAAAACGATCTCATGTATATCGTTAATGCTGCTGTTGAAGTAGGCTATTAACGCAACCGGAGACAAGCTGAAAACTTGTCTCCGGTTTTTCTCTCCTGAAAGTGAACCCCTTGTTTTTTCCTATGCTACCTAAGAAAAACACCAATTATATGGAATAGGTTGTCCGCTTCCATCATAGATTTAAATAATTCTACTTAATGGGAGGATTATGCCATGATTAAATGGTCATCGATGTCACTAATACGTTATGCTGTTGCCTATGTTTTTCTTGCGTCTGCTATCCTTAAATTAATGGTTCCTAATTTCGCTATTACATTTGCAAATTATGGACTTCCTTATCCAAGTGTTACTGTTCTTCTCGTTGCAATACTTGAGATTGTTTGTGCTGTCCTACTTCTATTAAATTACTACGTAAAAAAGGCAACAATTCCGCTTCTCGTAATCATGATTATGGCTCTCTTAGTTACAAAAGTTCCAAGTCTTCACGTTGGTTTCTTTCAATTTGCCTTTGAAGCAAGGTTAGATATTCTGATGATCGTACTACTTTATGTCCTTTGGAAGGAACACTAAGTTTTCGGGTAACTACCTCTTTTGAACAGGATTTCTTACACCCATGTCGAAATGTATTTGGATTGATATCGGAAAAATGGTTCGATTCTCCTTCTCGCTTTTTACATACTTGCAACGACTTCAGGTGGGGCTATTAATTATAAAAAATCCACTCACAAAAAAACCTTGTCGAAACTTTTTCCATTCCGCCTACGTCTATAGTATTGAAACCCTCCAAGCTTAGTTTCTTTGAAACACTTCTTCTCAGTGGAGGAAAATTGTGCAGAGGGGTGATTTTATAGACTTAGCAATTAGTTTCACTTGGGAATAAAAATCGTGAGGAGGAGAATCAATCGAATGAACTTTAAAAAATCTTTATTCTTACTAGTAGTAGTATCGCTGATTGCAACGTTGTTTAGCCAATCATCTGTTTTATTTGCTATTCAAGCTAAAGATCGTTTTAAAGCAAAAACAGAAATAACATCATCTTCTATAACACTTAATTGGGACAAGATTGGAACAGAATACAAGATTTATAGAGATGGTAATTTAATAGGAGAAACAAAAGAAAATTCGTTTGTTGATGCAACAATTAAAGCTGACGTGCTTTATAAGTATCTTATTGCTGCTTACGATGATAAGAAAATCACCGACATCGTTAGGATTTCTACAAAAGCAAAAACATCTTTGGATAAGGGATCGTTAAAGAAAGAAAATCAAAATAATACACTAGACATGACAATAGAGAGTGTAGCTGGGTCAAATTTTATAACTTTAAATTGGCCTAAAATTCCTGATGATGACAACGTTTATCAAGTTTATCGGAATGGTTCACTCATCGCTAATGTTTCTGACACACAATTTACTGACCAAGATGTAGTTTCTAGCACCAGATATCGTTATAACGTAATTGGAAAGAAAAAACTTTCTGATGACGATGTCAATAAAATCAAAAAGGAACTGAAAAAGAAACATGATAATAATGTTTCTGATGAAAAATTGTTAAAGTTAGAAAACACGTACGAGGCCATTAAATTTGTAAAAACATTGGATAGTGATTTACAAACGAACTTTGAGGTAAGCCGCCTGAAGGAAGCAAACTTTATAACAATGAGTTCAGATTCACCATATTTTTCATTCAGATACATGACCTTTATTCCTGACTATAGGGTTCCAAACCCGTTTCAATCCGGAACTTATTTTTTAGGTAATAATCGGTCGTATGATGTTTTGTCATATGATTATAAAACCCTACAAAATATCGACGTAACCTTTGATCAACCGCTCTACAGCACGTATCGACAGCGGACTGGTGTAGGGACAACTTACCTAGTTGATGAAGATAACAATTTTCTCAGTTCAAAAACAGCTAATTGTACTGCTGATAATGGTGCTTACGATTTATATTTATTGTCTCCCAACAGTTACGAAACAGATAAAAAACAGTTTGGTGCTGGTGGGGATTGTGGAATTCCTTATAATGATAATATAACCCCAGATATTACTTATTACTATGATGCTTGGATAGAACGTGACGGGGACTGGAGAGTCAAAGGTTCACATGATAAAGCCCCTGCACACGAATTCTACATTTATGATGGTTCAATCGGAAGTTATACAACCATTTTCCAACACGGGTTTGACGGAAACTTTAACAATCTATTTCCCTTCTATCCGAACTGGACATTCGACATTAGCGGTTAATCAAAACCACCAGTGTGAACTCTGGTGGTTTGTTCTGCGGCTGTTTCCGGCCTCAGCCTAAAAAGCCCGCTGAAATGATCTCCCTCCTGCACCACATTTACTCATTAATTCTAAATAATTTCTTTACTTTTTCGATTTTTTCTCACCCTTAAATAAGTAATATTCAAACAATGTTAACTGATTAGCCATATAGTCTTCTTTTAGCCGATTTCTAAACAGGCAATTGCTCCATCAATGATTACACCTTTCCGTTCAAATAAATCTCTTATAATTAGCCCAATACTCTTTTTATATTTCCATAAATAATCTGTCCTCTGTACTTTGTGGCAAATACTACGTGATACTTAGCTTAGCATTCCATGTTGTGTATGATAAACCGTTCATGTCCTTCACAAGGATACATCCTTCATGGTGAGAAAGTGGTTGGAAAACCAACTTTATCCTACTACCATGAAGTGAGGTTTTTTTACAACGCTATAAGCTCTCCTGAACCCCCGGCATAGCCAGGGGTTTTCTAAACCATTAAGAAGGCAGAAACGTTCACAACTGTGAAATGTTTCTGCCTTCCCTTTAAAAAGCGGGCATTCTAAGCAACTTAGGATGCCTCTCCTTTTATTATCATTTGTTTTCATCGGAACCAATTTTTTTCAGAATACCTTCAACCACCCATAAGACTACAGCTGCAGCAAAAATCGAGTACACAAGATCATTGCTATAGGTAAGAAAATTACCGGATTCAGCAAAAGAAAACAGATAAACAATAAAGCTCGCAAACACAAGGTGTAAAATTAACCCAATAAAGAGGTATTTTAAAGCTCCCTTAATTTTAAATATAACCAAGTCCGTGATAATTGAAATTGGCAAGCCAATAACTAAAGTTCCAAGTGAAAAGTACACAAAGTAAATGATAAATGAGGTGTAACCATGAATAAACACAAGTAAAAGCGAAAGAATTGCGGAGCTTAGTATACCGGATATAATTTTCCTCAAAACGACAACCTGTTTAACCATAATAGATTTTCCTTTCGTACAGTGAACCATATTTTTTTAACGCGCCTATATTAAGTCCCTCACCCAAATCAGGTTTGATTACCACCTATTTTTTGAAGAAAAGTGGACAACATCGATGCCCGATTGTTGTCCGCTTTTATTCTACTATATTAAACATGCGATACAATCAATTCTGCATCACCGATTAACTCAAAGTTATCCACTGTGGATGGCATAATGAAATGGTCCCCTTGCTTTATCGTAAACGCATTTCCTTCTGTCACAATCTTTCCTTCCCTGTGAATTACACTGATCTGTAAAAAGTCCGCAAATAAAGTGACACGTGCTTGGCCACTTAATTTCCAATGATAAACAGTAAAATACTTTTCTGTAACGAGTCTAACTGACGTAAGTCCATCCATTGTTTTTACCACTTTATCTGTTGTTACTGTTTCATGTGGAACATTCGTGACCTCTATCGCCTTGTCAAGGTGCAATTCCCGTGTTTGACCAGTATCATCCGTTCGCCCGTAATCATAAACACGGTAAGTAATATCTGAGCTTTGCTGTGTTTCTACTATTAGTATTCCTTTACCAATTGCATGCATGGTCCCACTTGGAACATAAATAAAATCGCCACGCTTAACCGGAACTTTTCTTAATAATTGGTTCCATTCTGAGTTATCCACATATTGTTGCAGCTGTTGCTTCGAGTTGGCATGATGACCTAAAATTATTTCAGCATTTTCCTCTGCATCTAGCACATACCAGCACTCTGTCTTCCCATATGGCATCTGCTCTACTTCTCTTGCGTACGTATCATTCGGATGTACTTGAACGGAAAGGTCAGCATTAGCATCTAGTAGCTTAACTAACAATGGGTATGTACCTGGTTGACTGGCAGACTTATTAAATAATTCACCATAATTGTCCCATGCTTCCATCAATGTTTTTCCCTTAAGTGGTCCATTCATGATATTGCTTGCCCCATGCGGATGAGCAGCAATTGCCCAAGCCTCCCCCGTTTTTTCTGAAGGTAAGTTATAACCAAATTTCTCGTGTAATTTTTTTCCGCCCCAAATTCTCTCCTTAAAAACCGGTGCTAAAAAGATTGGTTCCTTATACATATGTCTTCCCCCTTTTTCCCTTGCGCCTTATTTTAAATCGAATTTTCTTGTTACACATCATTGTTTTATGAAAACTATCCACATTATTGTTCACATTCAAGTGGAAATCCGCGTTATTAACAGATTATCAACGCAAAATGTTTCTTTATCCACAGAAGTTATCCACATACTAACACCCTCTTGTCGTATTTTGTATAAGAATGTCTGTTCCCTACTATATACGGGAAGTTATCCTCAAGTTTATCAACAGGATGTTAATAACTTTTTTGTTTATTAACAAAACTTCCTTATATCCTGAACTTTGTATCTTTTAACTACTTCTTCAAACCCCCTCCAATCCCTTGTTTTCCTTTATTTTATATCTATCTCTATCATACCTAACTTGAGAAGACAATCAATCCCTATTCACAAAGTTATCCACAAACCAGAAAAGCGAAAGCGCCTTGCTCACCCCTGAAAGGCCTATCACAATTAGGACTCGAGGAGTAGGATTTCACTCTTTCCGGTCCGAATTCTACCTCAATTCGGACTCAAACTACTCGGGTTTGCTCTTTTCGGTCCGAATTCAGCCTCGATTCGGACTCAATCTACTCTGATTTGCTCTTTTCTGTCCGAATTCAGCCTCGATTCGGACTCAATCTACTCTGATTTGCTCTTTTCTGTCCGAATTCTACCTCAATTCGGACTCAACCTACTCGGATTTGCTCTTTTCGGTCCGAATTCTACCTCGATTCGGACTCAACCTACTCGGATTTGCTCTTTTCGGTCCGAATTCTACCTCGATTCGGACTCAATCTACTCTGATTTGCTCTTTTCTGTCCGAATTCTACCTCGATTCGGACTCAATCTTCTCAGATTCACTCTTTTCTGTCCGAATTCTACCTCGATTCGGACTCAATCTACTCGGATTTGCTCTTTTCGGTCCGAATTCTACCTCGATTCGGACTCAATCTACTCGGATTCGCTCTTTTGTGTCCGAATTGAACCTCGATTCTGGAGTTAGACAGCTCTTGGGTCTTTTTATACTTCTATCTTTCTAGAACAGCGCAGGGTGCCTTGGTCACCAACAATCCAAAAAGGCCAAGACCTATATGGTCCTGACCCAATTAAATTAATACTCTTGTGCAGCAAGTGTAACGGATTTTTCCATCTTTTGTCCTTCTCGATAGAAGGTAATTGTCATTTGATCGCCAACTTGCTTATTCTGATATAAGTGTTTTCTTAACCCAATGATGTTTTGAATTGGCACATCATCTAACTTTGTAATTACGTCATATGGTTGTAGTCCCGCTTGGTCAGCAGGTGACATTGGTTCGATACTTCGTAAATAAATACCGCTTTCCACTTCTTTTGGTAATTGAAGTGTTCGTTGCCACTCAACTTGCGCAACGTCTTCTAGCGAATAAGCCTCTACACCCAAATATGCGCGCGTTACACTACCCTCCGTTTCTAATTGTTTAATAATAGGTATTGCATCATTAATCGGAATCGCAAAACCAATCCCTTCTACCTCTGACTGGGCAATTTTCATCGAATTGATCCCAATTAGCTGTCCGCGCATATTTATTAAGGCACCGCCACTATTACCAGGATTAATTGCTGCATCTGTTTGAATAACTTCTGCCTGCCAATCAGCACGGCCGTCCCCATCAAAGTCTTGTGGGATTGCCCGTTGTTTCCCGCTAATAATCCCCTGGGTAACGGAGCCTGATAAATACAGGCCTAATGGACTACCAATCGCTAAAACTGGCTCGCCAACTTTAGCTGTATCAGAATTACCTAACTCAACCACTTTATCAACATTCTCACTATCCATTTCTAGAACAGCAAGGTCTGTAAACAAATCTCCACCTAATAACTCAGCACTGACCCTTGATCCATCAGGCAAGACTACCTCGACCTCATCAGCACCTTGGATGACATGGTGATTTGTTACAACAAATGCCTTGCCATTATCTACTTTGTAAATGACACCCGACCCAGTTCCAGCTTCATTAGATGCACTACCTTGGTCCCAGAAGTTACCTTGCCCTTGAATATTGACAACCCCAACAACAGCAGTAGCCACTTCTTGAACAATATCGGTTACACGTGTCGTTACATCAACATTCAGTTGTTGGAGAGATCCTGCTGTGCCACTGTCTTCTGCCAGTTGTAGTTCTTCATTGGTCTGAACTTGGGCGAGTCGACCATTGGCGCCCCCATTATTTCCAATCAAGTTAGGTAGTCCTAATACAGCGATAAATATGCCAATTACAATACCAATAAACGTTGGGATCAACCAATTAGAACGCCGCTTTCGTGTTGGTTTATAATGATGATCATAATACCCCATCGTACCAGCCCCTTTTTTCTTCTTATGTCTCAAGCGAAATAACTATTCTCCCAGTAAGGACAACACATGCAAAGGATAAAAGCTACTAACGCCTACCAACTATTTACCCTACTTCATATAATCGTGTTGGTGTCTTTGGATCTGTGTCATGAATTTCAATCCCAGATCCGACAGTAAAGCCGTGATCATTTAAGTAGTTTTCAACAGACATTCTAGCCAATTCTTTCATATTATTATCTTTACTTAAATGGGCTAAATAAATACGCTTTGTTTTATTACCAATGATTTCACTTAAAGCTAGGGCACAATCATCATTAGAAACGTGACCAGAATCACCAAGAATACGGCGCTTGACACTCCATGGGTATCGCCCCATTCGAAGCATCGCAACATCATGATTCGACTCAAAAATAAGCGCGTCAGCATCTTCTACTGTCTTTTTAATCCGTTCTGACACATAACCAAGGTCGGTTACGAGTGCCACCTTTTTGCCTTGGTGATGAAAGGTGTAAAACATCGGTTCTGCGGCATCATGGGAAACACCAAATGATTCGACATCAAGGTCACCAAATGTTTTTGTTTCCTCCATCTGAAAAACAAACTTCTGATCTAACTCCAGCTTCCCAATTGCACCTTCCATTGCCTTCCACGTCTTTTCATTAGCATAGATAGGTAGCTTGTACCGCCGAGCAAAAATCCCTAATCCTTTAATATGATCACTATGCTCATGTGTTACTAAAATTTTCGTTATTTCTTCTGGATTTACACGTGCTTCCTCCATGAGACGTTCCATTTCTTTACCACTTAATCCTACATCGACTAGAACCTTTTCCTTCTCTGTTGCGATGTAGAACGCATTCCCCGTACTACCAGAGGCAAGCACGCTAAAACGTAATGTCATTTTTCTCCACCCCATATGGTTGATTCGATAATTTTTGAAAGACTGGCTTCGAATTCAACTCGTAAACTTGTGCTTTCTTTAGATCCCTTTAATGTTTTTAAGAATGCGACCATTGTTTCTCTTAAAAAGCTACTGTCATCTCTTGGATAATAAAGGCCCTCTATCGCATTAACAAAGTAGTTCTTCTCATTATTAACAGAGATATTCCATGTTGGAGCTAGCACTTGTACCCCATTAGGTAGTGGTGTTAAGTTGTGATAACCTAAACCTGTTTTCGTTACTTTATCTCCGGAAGACAATTCGGTTGTATTGTAATAAAGATTAAACACCGCATCAAACGCTTTGATTAGATCCTGCTTTTCCTCTTGCTCATCTTCATCGATAAGCATCGTTTGGACATAACGGACCATTTCCCCTTTTTCATTTAGGAAAATTAACAGCACCGCACTCCGATTAAAGTAAATGGTTCTATCATTAAACTTTTGGAAAAAAATTAACGTATTCGACTCCTCGTTCTTTCCCCAAAAGACGTAGCTATTGCTATTAAAAATATTTGCTTGTAATGTTTCGCCATAACTATTTGTATTAATCGGTACAGGTTGTTTAAATGTAGAAATGATTAAGCTATTATTGACAACGTCAACTTTTTGATTAGAAAATTTTTCAAGGGATGCAAAATCGTCCTGAGTAAAAATTTTTCTCGATGCATATAAATACGAGCCTTGTTCCATTTCCTCAGGTAGGTCCTCGAGTCCTTCAATATTCGCCCTAAGGTCCTCTTCTCTAGAGGACTCTTGGATATAGGCAGGCTCCAAATTTTGATTTTCTAAAAATTGTTGAACCAAAAATATATCTAATATGAGGAAGCATAATATGAATAGAGTTTTTATCTGACCCCAGAGCATTAATTGCCGCCCCCTCTACTGAAAGGTAATTCATTAGTCGTATCCAATTCCTTCCACCCATTGTAATCCTTTATAAACCATGTCGGTGTTAGGGCAAAAATCTGGCCACCTTGTTGTTCTTCCATTTTATAACCTGGGGAAACATCTAAAATCATAGCTGATTCAAAGCGTCTGTCTGTTTTTAATAACGCAATAATTTCAGACCCTGATTCGATATCCTGTAACTGTCCATCACCAAACGTATCCTTTAATTGAATTAATGGACGAATGTATTGGTAAACCGCTAAATTTCTCATCGTCACTGATATCATCGACAACTCACTATTCTCAAAAATTGGATAACCACCATACGTTAAATAAAATTGGACTTTATTTGATTCTTGGTTAAGGTCATATAGTTGGTAGCGATCTGTTGTTCCGGTTGTCCAGCCACCATGATCATTGATAAACTCCAATGTTTGACTAATTAATTGTCTAGGCTCCATTGGATTTGCCTCAGCTGGTGTTGGATTTGTGTATTCAATGTGATGTTCATATACAATCATCGCCTTAGAACCGTCCGAATACAACTGACTTCCATTCGTGTAACCAGAGCTTCTTACAGCAGATGGTGTATTAAACAACACATTTCGAAGCGGAGTTACTAAAATATTTTTATAGGAAAACAAGTGTTTATACAAATTGACTTGTTCTGGAATATAAATTGGAATTAAATTATTGTTTTCATAGACGAGATATTGTTGTAGTTCATTCTGCTTTTTGTAATTGATTAAATTCTTTCTTACCTTTGCGATATTCTGAATATTTGCGTCAATGCTAAATCCCGTTTCTGTATTCTGAAAAATTATTTGATTATTCATTTGCTCTTCGTCTAATGAGATCGAAATCCGGTCGAACGTGCTTTCTGGTATTCCCCTTTCTTCATCCATAGTAAAGAGATCACTTATCATTGATGTTGGAATCTTGGTTGGGAAAACAAATTCAATCGAGTTATCGTAGTTCGGACTAAATTTCTCTTCTCCATTCTCATATGAACTAACAGAGAAATCGTATAAAGACCAACCTTGCAACATTTGGTAAAGTTCATTTTCCTTCTTCTTATTAACTAATCCATAGTGATTATTATCTTGGTGGTAAATAATTTGTGAAGGGAGAATAACAGACCGCTTCGTTTGTTCCTCACCACCTAAATCCGCTTCAATGACTCTTCTGCTACTATCAGCATATTCATAGTCTGGTTGATAACGCCAAATTCCAAGCGTTAATAGTAAACTAAGCATAATTAGCACAACTAAAATAATGGACTTTATCGTTTCAAATTTCATTAACGTCCACCCCGCTTTTTCTTAATAAGCGGAAGTGTAAAGAGAATGGTTGTCCCTTTACCTTCTTTACTCTCTGCCCAAATATGACCATGGTGAAAGTCAATAATTTCTTTGGCAATTGCTAGCCCTAAACCTGTTCCGCCCAATTCCCTTGATCGTGCCCTATCTGCACGGTAGAATCGCTCAAAGATTTTATCAAGCTTTTCCCTTGCAATTCCCATTCCCTGGTCAGAAATACTAACTAAGATCCGCTGTTTTTCCTTTACGACCTTGAACTTAATTGTGCCACCCTCTGGTGAGTACTTTATCGCATTGGAGATAATGTTATCTACTACTTGTGTAATCTTATCTTTATCAATCCAAAGAAATACGTTCTCCTTAGGCATTTGCCGCTCTATTACGATATTTTCCTTTTTATTCATTTCAAATCGATCAAGAATATGATGGAAAAATGGCATAATATTGACTCTTTCTTTATAGATCGTTTGTTCTTTATGATCCATTTTCGACAATTGCAAGAGATCGTTTACTAAGCGTATCATTCGTTCTGTTTCATTTTGGGTAACATCAAGAAACTTCGGTGCAATTTCTTTGTTCTCCCATGCCCCATCCGTCAATGCCTCTAAATAGCTTCTCATCGTGGTGAGTGGCGTCCGCAATTCATGGGAAACATTCGAAACAAATTCTCGTCGTTCTCGTTCGGCTTTTTCCTGTTCTGTAACATCACTAATTACCGTTATGAACCCGGTAATTTGTTCATTTTCGTCTTGAATAACAGAGAAATTCGCTTTTATTAAATAAAACTGCTCATCATCACTAAAATCAATAATCATTGATCCCGCTTCTTGTAAATCAAACAAATCATCAACCTTTTCGTCCAGCTGCAACACTTCAATTAATTGCTGCCCTTTTAATTCATCAAAGCTTTTATCCATTAAATCTGCTGCCGATTCATTCATCAATGTAATTGCACCTGTTTCATCGGTGGCAATTACTCCATCAGACATATTAGACAGGACAGAACTTAGCTTTCTTCTTTCACCCTCTGTCGTTACATGGGCCTGCTTTAGTTTGTCATTCATATCGTTAAAGGTACTTGCTAACTGTCCAATCTCATCCAATCCATACACATTAACTTTCTGCGAGAAGTCCCCTGTTGACATAATCATTGCCTGCTTTCGCATTTCAGTTATTGGCTTGGTGATCGTTCGAGCTACCAATATCCCTAAAATGGCACTTACGATAATTGCTAAAATTGTTCCGTTTAAAAAGATTTTGTTTATGCTTTGCACTTGTGCATAAACATCTTCCATGGAAGCTTCTAATTTAATAGCACCAACGACTGTGTCACCATTAAAAAGTGGGATAATTCGAACGAGCATCCGGTTACCTGTATATGGATCACGCAAAATCTGCTTTCTATCTTGTCCAAAGTTAAGGGCAAGTGTTACTCCGCTTTCTCCTGTGATTCGTTTTCCAACGCGGTCCAATTGACTGTTGGCACCGATCACCCTTGATTGTGTATCGATGACTTGTAAATCGGAGTATAACTCACTATCGTACAACGTTAAAATACTTTGTACCTCTTGCTGTAAGGAAGGTATCTGCTCAGCCTCATCCCGGTCTTTTTTAAAAGTTTCTTCTAAATAATAGGTTAAATCCTGTAGTCGTTGTTCAACGTTATTCGTGAAATTTTCTTCCAAATTCGTCTGCAACTTCTGGGCAAAATATGCTCCAATTACTTGGATTGCTAATAAGAGAAGTAGGATTAAAATAACAATAAATTTAAAGCGAATCGACTGGAAAAAGCTAACCTTTTTCATCAAAACCTACTCCTGATCAGGATTCCGCAAATAATAACCGACTCCTCTTCTTGTCACGATCCATAGTGGGTTACTAGGATTATCCTCTATCTTCTCGCGGAGCCTACGAACCGTAACATCGACTGTACGAACATCCCCATAATAATCATAGCCCCAAACCGTCTCAAGCAAGTGTTCACGGGTCATTACTTGCCCAATATGACGAGCTAGGTAATGCAATAATTCAAATTCCCGGTGAGTTAATTCAATATACTTACCGTCTCTTGTTACCGTGTAGGCATCTGGGTGAATGACTAGACTACCAATAGTAATGTCTTTATTTTGTTTTTGTTGGTCATCTGGTGCCTGTTGTAATCGACGTAAATTTGCTTTAACACGAGCTATCACTTCTCGATTACTGAACGGTTTAGTCACGTAGTCATCTGCACCAAGCTCAAGACCTAACACCTTATCAATTTCTGAGTCCTTCGCTGTTAACATAATGATTGGCATATTGTGCCGTTTTCTAATTTCACGACATACTTCATTTCCATCTTTATTTGGTAACATAATATCTAACAGTAGTAAGTCAGGGTCTTCTTGTTCAGTAAGTGCAATGGCCTCATCCCCATCATAGGCACATATTACTTGATACCCTTCCTTCTCAAGATTAAATTTTAAAATATCGGCAATTGGCTTCTCGTCATCAACAACTAGTATTTTTTGAGCCATCATTTCACATCCTTTTTAAAAACTCTTATCCCTTTATTTTATCGTAAATATAAGTAAAAGTCTTTTATTTGTAAAACGTATTATTTTCCAAGCAGAAACAGTGCTTCTCCATAATTAGTTCGATTAATTAAGATAATTCCCTGCTGTTAATGGTTTATATTGTCGCAACATAGTGAGGGTAAGTTTCGTTCTGACAAAGGGGATTGAAGGGGAGCAAGACTTTACAGTTAATGTTGGAATACGATACCCATTGAAAAATAATACTTAAAAACAGACTGTACCCAATGCAAAAAATAACATACAAAAATGGCGTGTCAAATTTGTGTCCAATTTGCACGCCATCTTAGTTTTGATATACGGTTTTGCATTCACTACTTAAAATAGTTCCAACGGATTGACTCTTGCCCCGTTTTTGTATACTTCAAAATGAAGATGTACTCCTGTTGAATCACCAGTAGTACCCATTGTACCAATTCTCGTACCTTTTGGCACTGTATCCCCTTTACCAACACTTAGTGCTGACATATGCGCATAAATAGTTTTATACCCGTTGCGGTGGTCGATGACAACCTTATTTCCATATCCACCATCCCAACCGGCAAACTCAACAACACCATTATCAGCTGCCTTAATCGTTCGGTCACTTACACCAGCAATGTCGAGCCCCTTGTGGACAGCTCCCCAACGCAACCCCATTTGGCTCGTAATCGTTCCTCCAACCGTTGGCCAAGTGAATTCTCCTGTACCCCGTGATGGAATAATTTTAGTCCCTTTTACAACTATTTTAGTTACTGGTTCCTGTATGATTGTTTCTTTTAATGCCTCTTTTGATGAAACTTTACCATTCACTAATTTAGTAGAATAGGAGACTTTCTTTAAGCCTTCTCTACCTTTTTGTTTTACCTTAGTATCACCACGATACATTTCATCCGATTCTTCAACCTTTGTTTCATAGTCGATTTCCTCTTCCTCTAATGATTCTTTCATTACAATAACATCGACCAGCGGTTCATAGTCTGTCACATTTATTTCCTGTCCTATTTGTAATACGGAATCTTCAGATAAAGAAGGATTTAATTCCAAAATGTCTGCCAATGTTAAATTATATGTAGCTGCAATCTTTCCGAGTACGTCGCCTTCTTTAACGGCATAAATCTTATCTTCAAGCGTTCCTTTCTCAAGCAGCCTTAAAGCCTTATCTTCAGAAAAGATTTGATTCGGTAAAACTTTTTGTTCAGAAAGTGAAACTTTTTCAGAAAAAGAAACGTCTACTATTTTAGAACTTCCTACCGATAGATTTCCCGTTGCCTGCCTAACACTAGGATTATAACTTTCTAATTGCTTAACAATGTTTAAATCTACGTAATTTGCCTTGTAGGCGTCTAACATTTCTTTTGCAGTTGTCATGTCTTTAAAATAGCCGAGTACTTCATCGCCGATTTTCACTTCAATTGCATTGACTTTAACTGACAATTCATCTTCCAGTTGCTTTATTACACTGTCGTTCTCTGTTTTTGGTTGAAATACTCTTTCAGAAACATATGTGATTTCTTCATCAATGGAGAATTGATAATCATCATATTCTTTGCCTTCTGCCTTTATTTGATTATTTACATAGGTTTCAACAACAGATTTGTCATCAACAGTACCGACGTGTTCACCATCAACGTAGACATGATAAACAGTAGCCACCTGAAAGTCATTGGCATACACTACACTATAGGTGACTCCTATTCCTAACACGGTAGAAATAGCTGTCTTCTTTATAAAATTTAAATTATTTTTTGTGAGATCAACTTGCTTTGTTAAACCAAAATCTTTTTTATTCTTCCACATGTTTTTTCCTCCTACATAGCAAAAACATAACTTCCTATGTACCAATGAAGGTGAATTTAAGCATTGATTCATTATTTTTCCATATATTTTGCCTTCTTTAATCTACCACAAGTAGCAATACAATTGAAATGCCTTTAATTGTAATGTAAAGAAACTGTATAATAAATTCCAAATTTATCCTGCTAAAGAACGAAATAGGATAAATTTCGACACTTTATTACCATATAATAACCATAAATATTACAAAGCTATGACAAATACCTGGTTACTTCTCCCTAATGATACCTTTAGTTACTGTCCAAACAGGTGAGTAAAACTATCGTATGTTTATTCCCGCTTAGCTATGATTATTTTTAAGGGAAGAACAAAAGACCTCGAGGACTAGGCACCCGAAGCTAGACAGCTCTTGGGTTGTTTAACTTTCTTTTCTTTGAACAAAAAAATGTCAGCATCATACTGGATGCTGACATTTTTTTGAAATCTCCTTGGAGCTACTTTTCTTTTACTATTAACTGTACACACTTCTGACAATGTTTGTCTGTGAGCGATCGGGACCAACAGAGAATACGGACAATGGAATACCTGTTAATTGTGAAACTCTTTCTAAATAATGGCGTGCATTTTCCGGTAGTTCATGTAAGCTTTTTACACCTGTAATGTCTTCTGTCCAGCCTGGTAACTCTTCATATACTGGCTCACATTCAGCTAACATTTTTAAGCTCGCGGGAAATTCATTAATAATTTCCCCTTTATATTGGTAAGCAGTACAAATCTTTAACGTTTCTAAGCCTGTAAGTACATCAATGGAATTTAATGATAGATCGGTTATCCCCGAAACTCTTCTTGCATGACGAACAACAACACTATCAAACCAACCAACTCTTCTAGGTCTCCCTGTAGTCGTGCCATATTCGTTACCAACTTCACGAATTTTATCACCAATTTCATTATTGAGCTCGGTTGGAAATGGGCCATCCCCTACCCGAGTCGTATAAGCTTTTGATACACCTACAACATGATCAATTTTAGATGGACCAACACCAGAACCAATCGTTACTCCACCTGCAATAGGATTGGATGAAGTTACGAATGGATAGGTACCTTGGTCAATGTCTAACATAACACCTTGTGCACCTTCAAACAATACACGTCTTCCTTCATCTAGAGCATCATTAAGCACGACAGAAGTATCACATACATACTTCGCCACTTGTTGCCCATACTCATAATATTCTTCTAAAATATCTTCAATTTTGATTTCAGATGTTTCGTACACTTTATTGAATAAGCGATTTTTTTCTTTCAAGTTTTGTGCTAACTTCTCTTGGAATGCTTCTTTATCTAATAGGTCTGCGATTCGAATTCCGACTCTTGCTGCTTTATCCATGTACGCAGGTCCTATGCCTTTTTTCGTTGTACCAATCTTATTAGCGCCTTTTTCCTCTTCCTGTAGTTCATCAAGTTTTAAATGGTACGGAAGAATAACATGGGCACGATTACTTATTCTTAAGTTATCTGTGTTAACCCCTTTATCATGAAGGTATTTTAACTCCTCCACTAAAGCTTTCGGGTCGATAACCATACCATTACCAAGGACACAAATCTTTTCCTTAAAGAAAATCCCAGAAGGAATTAAATGTAATTTATATGTAATCCCATCAAATTTAATTGTATGACCTGCATTGTTACCACCTTGATAACGTGCGACTACTTCTGCATTTTGTGAAAGGAAATCAGTAATTTTACCTTTTCCTTCATCTCCCCATTGGGTTCCAACAACTACTACTGAGGACATCAAAGCACCTCCGAAAAATTGAAATTATACGTAATAAAGTAAGTTTACCAATCGATTCTGGTAATGTCAATGCAATTTACGAACGTTTATTTATTCTGGTATTCATTTGTTCGTAATTTACCAATTCCTGATTCCTAAATAACTTTAGACTCTATTTAGTAAAGATTACTTGAAAACAGTGAGACTACACAAAGCTTCAGCTAGATGAGGCTCATCAGCCACCTATGTATTTCCGGTGTGGTTGATGACACTTGATCTTTTGTCAAAGGTTCCTGCGTATTATTCATCAACAATTACTTTTCTCAAAAAAAAAAAAGAGTTACTAGTAGTATTCACTAGCAACTCTTTTTCATTCTGCTTATATCTATGCACCAGCGCCAACTGGTGGAATATCACTTTCTTGGTACCTGTGATCCAAATCAACAAACTTGTTATATTCCTTCACAAAAGCAAGTTCCACCGTACCAACTGGACCATTACGCTGCTTTGCCAAAATGATCTCAATAATGTTTTGTTTTTCTGATTCTTTATCATAGTAATCATCTCTGTATAAAAATCCAACGATATCTGCATCTTGCTCGATACTTCCTGATTCACGTAAGTCAGACATCATTGGCCGCTTATCTTGACGAGACTCTACCCCACGGGAAAGCTGTGATAAGGCAATTAACGGTACATTTAATTCTCTGGCTAATCCTTTTAAAGAACGCGAAATCTCTGATACTTCTTGCTGACGGTTTTCCCCTGGTTTACCACTACCTTGAATTAATTGCAGGTAATCAATTAAAATCATACCTAAACCATGCTCTTGTTTTAACCGACGGCATTTCGACCGAATTTCACTTACACGAATACCGGGAGTATCATCAATGAAAATACCTGCATTTGATAGACTTCCCATTGCCATCGTTAGTTTACTCCAGTCTTCTGCCTGCAGACTCCCTGTACGAAGACGTTGTGCATCTATATTTCCTTCTGCACAAAGCATACGATTTACAAGCTGGTCAGCACCCATCTCTAAGCTAAAAATAGCAACATTTTCATCTGTCTTTATTGCTACATTTTGAGCAATATTTAAGGCAAACGCTGTTTTACCAACCGATGGGCGGGCAGCAACAATAATTAAATCGTTGCGCTGAAACCCTGATGTGATTTTATCTAAGTCTCTAAATCCGGTTGGAATTCCAGTAACCTCTGCTTTACTATGATGTAATTGCTCTATATTATCATAAACTTGGATTAAGACATCTTTAATATTTTTAAACGCACCTGAATTTTGCCGATGCGAGACTTCTAGAATATTTTTTTCCGCTTCATTTAACACTTGGTTTACGTCATCTTCATGGTCAAAACTAGACGTAACAATGTCAGTTGCTGTTCTAATTAACCTTCTTAGTAACGCCTTTTCTTCAACAATTTTACTATAATACTCCACATTTGCAGCAGTCGGTACCGCATTAGCCAAGTCACTAAGATAGGATACCCCGCCGACCTCATCAAGTATTTTAGCATTAGCAAGTGCGGTCGTCACTGTGACAAGATCAATTGGTTCCCCTTTATCTGATAGACTTAGCATGACACTGTAAATACGCTGGTGGCTTGCCCGATAAAAGTCATCTGGCATTAATAGTTCAGAAGCAGTAGTTAGTGCATCCGGTTCTAAAAAGATTGCTCCAATAACAGCTTGTTCAGCTTCAATATTATGAGGCGGTCTACGATCACTATTATATTGGTCACTCATTCCGGTTTGCTCCTTCCCCTTAAAACTTTTTCCTAATAGAGGTTGTTCCAAAAGTTTAAACACGTACTAGTAAAAAACGTCTAACTCTAATAATAAACGAAATAGCGATTAACATAAAGAAGAAAAGAATGGGAGGTGATACACCTCCCATTCTAGTAAATTTATTTTTCTGTTACGTGAACCTTTATTGTCCCTGTTACTTCTGGGTGAATTTTGACCGGAACATTTGTATATCCCAACGCTCTAATTGGATTATCTAGCTCAATCTTCCGCTTATCCATTTTAATGTTATGTGATTTTTTCAATTGATCTGCAATTTGTTTACTTGTGATGGAGCCAAATAGTTTACCGCCCTCACCAGATTTAGCTATTACTTCTACCGTTAACTGCTCAAGCTTTTCTTTAAGCTTCTTCGCATCTTCAACTTCTTCTTTTTCTAGTTGCTTTTCTTTATTTTTTTGTGCTTCTAGTGCTTTCACATTCCCACTTGTTGCTTCAACAGCTAAGTTGTTTTTTAATAAGAAATTTCTTGCATACCCGTCAGAAACATTTTTTACTTCACCTTTTTTTCCTTTACCTTTAACATCTTGTGTGAAAATTACCTTCATCCTGAATCCTCCCCGTCAAAATAGTCATCAATGATTTCTTTTAATTGCTCAACTGCGTCATCTATCGTTGTATCATCTAACTGGGTCGCTGCATTCGTTAAATGACCACCACCATTTAGTTTTTCCATTATGATTTGAACATTGACATTTCCTAATGAACGTGCACTTATTCCAATTCGATTATCATCACGTTCTGACACAACGAATGAGGCATGTATTCCACTCATTGTTAATAATGTATCAGCAGCTTGAGCTATAATAACTGGACCAAAGGTTTCTCCAGGATTACCAATCGAAATAGCAACCCCATTGCGATAAATCATCGTGTTTTCAATTAAATGACTCCGCTTAACAAATGTATCTAAGTCCTCTTTCATAAACCGCTGTACAAGAACAGTATCTGCTCCTTTTGATCTTAAATAAGAAGCCGCATCAAATGTTCGTGATCCAGTTCTTAACGTAAAGCTTTTCGTATCAACAATAATACCTGCTAATAAGGCAGTCGACTCTAACATGTTTAGTTTTAAATTCTTCGGTTGATATTCTAATAATTCTGTAACCAGTTCCGCTGTTGAAGAAGCATATGGCTCCATATAGACTAGCGTTGGCTTATCAATAAATTCTTCCCCACGTCTGTGATGGTCGATAACAACTGTCCGGTCCGTTTTTCCTAACAAACGCCCCTCAGCAACTAATGATGGCTTATGGGTATCGACAACAACAATTAAGGTATTTCTCGTTACCGATTCAAGTGCTTGCTCAGGGCTGATAAAATGAGTCCACAGCTCCTCTTCTTCCCTAATTTCATCGATTAGCCGTTGTACACCCGTGTCAATATCCTGCTTGTCAAGGATAACAAAGCCTGGTACTTCATTCGCTAAGGCTACTTTTAACACACCAATTGCTGCACCAATGGAGTCCATATCCGGTGCTTTATGGCCCATAATCATGACTTGATCACAATCTTGAACGAGCTCCTTTAAGGCGTGGGAAATAACTCTTGCCCTAACACGCGTCCGCTTTTCCATTGGATTTGTTTTACCACCGTAAAAACGAACCTTACCTGCTTCGTCTTTAATCACTACTTGGTCGCCACCGCGTCCAAGTGCTAAATCAAGGCTTGATTGGGCTAACTCACCTAGATTAGGTAAGGATACCCCTCCTAATCCAACCCCAATACTTAATGTTAAAGGAACATTTTTATTATCAGAAATGAGTTCTCTAACCTCATCTAAAATCTCAAATTTCGTTTTTTCAAGCAGATTTAAGATTTGTTGATTTAATACTGCAACAAATCTTTCTGAAGAAATCCGCTTTAAGTAAATACCATTTTGAATTGACCATTCATTTAAAATCGTTGTGACTCTCGAATTAATATGACTTTTTGCCGTATCATCCATCGCTTGGGTAATCTCTTCATAATTATCAAGAAAGATAATCGCCAATACCGTTTGTTCATTATGATAAAGATTTTGAATTTCCGTTTGTTTGGTTCGGTCAAACAAATATAGTAGTCTTTCTTGGCGGCGAATGAGTGTTTGAAAGTCATAATCGTTAATTTTAATCCATATTTCATTATTCTCTTCTTTAATCAATGGAATTAAATTTTCTGACAATGTGTTTAATGATTTACCTACTAGCGTTTCCTCAGAAGTCAACTGATTCATATATGGATTTGTCCATTCCATGACATAATCATCACTATATAGCACAATACCGATTGGCATCTCAAGTAACGCTTCCTCGCCTACTTTTTTAACTCGATAGGAAAGGGTTGAAATATATTCTTCTGTTTCACTTATTAAATTTTTCTCTGTTTCAATCGTGTAGTATAAAGAAACAACCAAGAGGATTGTCATGATTATTCCAAATACCCACTGATAATACCAAATAACACCTAGTAATATCACCGCTAGGGAATAAATAAATAACAAATGCCTACTCATGGTTGGCTTTTTAAAAAAATCTGGCATGAAAGTCAGCTCCTAAACCGAAAGTATGAGCTCAATTAGTTTTCTTGATTCTTTCCCTTAAAGAAAACCCTAAATCAATTATACCTAATAATCTTATCAGATAAAGACCTATGAACGGGAAAAGAATACTAACTATAATGGCAATAATAGGAATTACCTTTGTTCGCTTTTTTACATGGACATAATAAAAAATAAAGGAGAACCCTTGCAAAACAATTAATAGTGCTGCTAAATTTACCACATTCAGCACTACTTGGTTTAGCATACTATTTGGGTCTAATTCCATCCAAGTAAAAATAATCGCCAACAAGTAAATCCAGATTATAATTTTCGGTAATTGAAAATCTCGAAATGGTGGAAATCTTAACCGGAGCTTATCAAATCGGCCTATTAATCGGTACCCAATCCACTGGGATACAAAGCTAAGAAAGATAGCTAGTGCTACAAGAAATACTGGCACTAATGTTGCCAATTGAAGCATTTGTTGTCTAATTAAATCCAGTTCATTTGTTGAAAGGTTTAATCCAATCGTTTGTAACATTTCCTGACTCATGGTAACGGAATCAGCTACAGCTAAATTGAACTGATTAATTAGATTTATATTCCAGACCAATTGGATAAATAAAAAAATGAATAATAAACCTAGTACAAATCCTAGTGTTCCTCGTGCCCAAGTCTCATAAGGTGTTAGCTTTGCATGTATTCCAAGTCCAATCAATGTCCCACCAAACCCGGCTAGTATCGTTAACGGAATGGATAATAATGCAGCCAGAAATAATACTAGGACAAATAAAATAATGTTAAAAACAACGACAGGCTTTTTCCCGTATCTTGCAGCAAATAAAATAAATGGAACTGGTAACACGAAAATAGTTAGTAATTCTAGTGCTGGTATAAAAATTGTTGCATAAAGGATTAGTAAATAAATAATCCCCAATTGAAACCCGTCTTTTAAAATCTTAGTGTCACCCACTAAAGCGTCACCCCGTTTACCTCTCTAAGTACTTATTGTTTTGTTAAAAAAGCACAGCTTAAGCGCTGTGCTTATCTCTTTATTTTAACATACGTATCAATAGCCTTCGTCATGATTATAAACGATTACTAGGCATGATTACAAATCTTTCTCCCTAAGCAGGCAGTGTTTCTTGACAATTTATCGACAGTGATTACTGAACTTTTAGTCATTCCGTATTATAATAGTAGAAATGCTATTTTTTTTGGAGGACAAGTTATGATTACAACAATTATCTTTGATCTCGATGACACACTTCTTTGGGACAAAAAAAGTGTCCAGGTCGCATTCCGAAATACATGCCAGTTAGCTGAACAAAAATACGGTGTCGACCCAGACAAGCTTGAAGAAGCTGTCCGAACAGAAGCAACTAAATTATACCAATCCTATTCTACTTATGAATTCACTAAAATGATTGGTATTAATCCATTTGAAGGCCTGTGGGGAAACTTTCTTGATGATGAAGATAATTTTAGAAAAATGAAAGAAATTGTACCAAGCTACCGAAAAGTTGCCTGGACAAATGGACTAAAAAAATTAGGAATAGAAGACACAAGCTTTGGTGAGGAATTAGCGGAACGTTTTCCATTAGAAAGACAAAAAAACCCATTTGTCTATGAAGAAACATTTTCCGTATTAGAAAGACTAAACAATGATTATCAACTCTTATTACTTACTAACGGTTCACCTGATCTACAAAACACTAAGTTGACGATCACACCAGAGCTAACTAATTATTTTGACCACATTATTATTTCAGGTGCGTTTGGCCGTGGAAAACCAGATCCATCTATCTTTGACCATGCACTAGAAGTTGCCAACGTAAGTAAGGATGAGGCAATCATGGTTGGAGATAATTTGATGACTGACATTCTCGGTTCAAACCGAATTGGAATGAAAAATGTATGGATTAACCGGGAAAACAAGCAAAAGACAGAAGTAGAACCAAGTTATGAAATTAAACACCTAGAAGAGTTATTTCCTTTATTAGAAAAGTTAAACAAGCAATAATCTTGTCAGTTGATGGTCAGAGGAATAGAATTGAAAGTAAGAAAACAGCAAAAAGCAGACCGATTAATCTTTTTATTAGGCCTGCTTTTATTTCTATAGATAGAAAGAATTAAATCCAAGAGTTACCCTAAATCAGATTTTATAACTCGATTGATGTCACTCCATAAATATCTGTTAGCTTTGTTAATTGGTCTAACTCATCTTGCTCTAACAGCCTATCAATTGTTAACATCATAATTGCATCGCCACCAACATCAGACCGGCCTACTTGCATCGTTGCAATGTTAATGTCGCGTTCAGCAAGTAAACTCCCCACTCGCCCAATTGCACCTGGTTGATCTTTGTGATGAATAAAGACGAGATGCCCTTCAGGGACAACATCGACACTATAACTATCGACCTGAACAATTCGTGCGCCTAAGCCGTTTAGCAGTGTACCAGCAACTTTTCTCGTTGATTTACTTGTTTTCACTTCGACTGTCAACAGGTTCGTAAAGCCTTTCGTTGAACTTGATTTGTGTTCATTGACTGTAATTCCTTTTTTCTCAGCTAAGTAGGATGCATTCACATCATTCACGTGCTCCCCGAGGTGCCTTTTCAGTAACCCTTTAATTGTATTTCGTGTTAATGGGGCAATTTGGACTTCACGAAGATCGCCGGAATAATAAATGTTGATTTCCTCAATAACATCTTTTGTTAAATAAGATAGGAATGTGCCAAGCTTTTCTGACAAATGAAAATACGGTTCAATCATTTTCATTACTTCTCTTGGAACAGATGGAAGATTAACCGGATTTCTCGCTAATCCCACAGTTAAGAATCTAACTACATCCTCACTGACATCAATTGCTACGTTCTCTTGGGCTTCTACGGTACTTGCACCGAGGTGTGGGGTTGCAATTACCTCTGGAAGTTCGAGTAGCTTATGGTTTACAGCTGGCTCTTCTTCAAACACATCCAGTGCTGCACCTGCCACCTTTTTATTAAGAATAGCTTCATATAGTGCATCCTCATCAATGATTCCACCACGAGCACAATTAATGATTTGAACGCCATTCTTCATTTTGTCAAAGGCTTCCTTATTAATTAAATGCTTCGTCTCTTTTAAAAGTGGTGTATGGACTGTAATAAAGTCTGCTTGCCTAACTACATCTTCAACCGTACCATAGTCGATACCCATTTTATCTGCCTTCTCTGCAGTTATAAATGGATCATAAGCAATCACATTCATGCGCTGACCTTTAGCACGTGTAGCTACTTCTGCCCCTATTCGGCCAAGACCAATTACACCTAGTGTTTTATTTTTCAACTCTACGCCGACATGAGACTTACGATCCCATTTTTGATGCTTCAAAGCGTAAAAAGCTTGTGGAATTTTACGCGCTAGTGACATTAGCATTGCAATGGTATGCTCAGCGGCTGAATTCGTATTTCCATCTGGTGCGTTAACAACGATAATACCGTGTTCTGTTGCAGCGTCCAAATCAATATTGTCTACACCGACACCCGCCCGACCAATTATTTTTAAATTTTTAGCATTTGTAATGATGTCTCTCGTAACTTTTGTTTGACTTCGAACTAACAAAGCATCAAACTCAGCAATTTTAGTAGCAAGTTGATCTGGTGTTAACCCTGTGTCGATTGTTACGTCAATACCTTCTGCTTCTCTTAGCGGTTGAATTCCATCCTCACTTAATGGATCACTAATTAAAACCTTATAGACCATGTTATGTCCCTCCATTAGTTAATATTTTTTAACACGATTCTATTTCTATTCATTTTCCTAAATTAACAAATATTTTTCCATTAAAAAAACTTCCCACCCCCTATGTTGGTTAAGGGGCGAAAAGTTGAATTCACGCGGTACCACCCTTTTTCACTGTCGTTTACAACAGTCTTCATTTGGTGCCATGCATAACGTACATGAACCGAACAGACTTACTAAATTCAGCCTGCCTATTCAGAAGTGCTACTCTATAACGGAAACACTGGTTTGCACCACCCACCAGCTCTCTTTAGTTTCACACATTATAGAATCTATCTTCATCAACATAATTAGAGTAATTAGAATTTTTATATATCATAGCAGAATATAGATGAATGTCAACCACTTTCACACGATTTTCAAGAAAAAAAGCGCAAACGCCTTGCTCAGCCTAACAGATTTAAGTTCCGTTTCGGTTCGGGGGCTAGGCGCCCGGAGTTAGACAGCTCTTAGATTTTTTCTATTTTCTTACCTTTCAATAAAAACAATAGAACTCGTTTTCTCTATTAATCTACCTTAATTGTAATTATTTATTAATAATGAATGGCCTTCTCTTTTTGAAAAACTAAAAAAACACAGTAGAATTAACTACTGTGCTTTCTCTATTAATCGTTCACGTATGGAAGTAAAGCCATTTGACGTGCACGTTTAATTGCTACTGTCAATTTACGTTGATACTTAGCAGAAGTTCCAGTTACACGACGAGGAAGAATTTTTCCACGCTCAGAAATGAAACGTCTTAGTAAATCAACATCTTTATAATCAATGTGTGTAATGCCGTTCGCTGTGAAGTAACACACTTTACGACGCTTTGCGCGACCGCGACGAGCTGCCATAAGTAGTCCCTCCTTTTAATTAGAAGGGCAATTATACTTACTGTAAACTGAGTAATTTATTGTTTAATAACATCTCAACTTGATTATACCAATGATAGTGAGTAATTTATGTTCATTCCTCTCCTTTCTTATCTTTTTATACAACTACTAGAGAATAGTATTTTTATAAAGCAAAAAACGATCTTCAGAATATTGACTTTAGGTTTTAGAAACCATTATCAATCAGTCCGAAAGACCGCTTTAAATTACTAATTAATTGGTTGTTCCCTCATGGCAACACTTACACTTAAAATAAAATTATTTTAGTTACTTTTATTATAACATGTTCGATTATTTAATAAAAGCTCAACTGATGTTATGTAACGGACTTATAGTTGGTTTTTTCCCATAATATAAATTATCCTGCTTGTTTCTTTATCTACAATAAAATAGACATTCTTATATATTGTTGATAATAATCTTACGGCATAGTTATTTAAAATATTTTCATCCATTATTAGTTTGTTTGGTTCAACTCCATATTCCATTGGATGACAGAATTTCATGAAATCTAATAAGTCTTCAGGCGTTTCTCTTAAATCAACTTTTTCGACAAAATCAGTGTTTAATGAAAATCCTATTCTTATAAGATTTGACAGATGCGTTTCTGATACAAGTTCTGAGTTTGAAAACAATGATAATTTATCATGAGGATTTAGATAGATACTTCTTACGAAATCACTTATTTGCTTCGTATTAACCTGTTTTTCAAACAATCTCAGAGACTCTTGTTTGGGATTTGACACTCGAACGAACCTCAATACTTCATTATTGTAGAAATATTTCACTGTATTGAATAGCTCAAAGCATTGCTCTAACCTATTAATCCCATAATCTTCAACATGTGTAATAATGTCTGATAATCCATCCTTATTTAAAATATAATATCGTGAAATTAATAGTTGTTCTACTGTAGACAAAACCCTTTTATGATCAAATTTTTTTGTCCCTCTAAATGTTTCCTTATGAGTATATTGGTAATTAAAATTATCAGAAAACGGTGATTTATCGGTTAACTCTTCTAACCATTTAAAATTCATTATTATCAGTTGACCGTAAATGGTCTACTCCAGAATTGTTGTATAGTTAAGGGTATATCACTACTATCATAGGAAAACATATAGCCACTCACTTTAAGTTGGTATTTCCCAGCAGATAAATTTACATTAAATTCATCTTCTATAAAACTTTTACCGTTTGGGTAGTAATTTTTTTTAATTGTTCTGTAAGGACTATTATTTCTTGGATCAAATTCTCCAAAATTTTTATAGATTGTATAGGTAATATATGCCGATTGAATCCTCACACCAGGAGCAACAACATCCATTCCAATTTCTGCGTAACCCTTATGCCCCTCGGAAGTGGCCACTCCACCTCCAACATAACCATTAGGTTGAATTTCAACTTCCTTTTCAAGATTAATGTCTTTAGATGGACTCTCTTCATTGTTGTCTATTGAATTTTCTATGTTGGTTGTGACCTCAGTTGATTCATTTGCTAATATCGGTGTAATCCCTGCAAACGATATAAAACAAAATACTAATATTGTAGATAATAAATACTTTCTGATATTCATATCTTTTCACCTTCTTCAGTAAAATTAGCATATGGCCATACACTAATCTTAACGTACTACTATTTACATTTTTTGTAAAGTAGATAAATAGATAGATATATTATTTATAACTTTAATATTTCACTTTAATAGAAACAGCTTATTAGACATATTGAACCACTATAACGGTGACAGAACCACTTGATAAACACTATCGAAACATATTAAAACCGGTCTGTTGGACGCAACCATTGATTTATCTTCAGCCAATGGCAAGCAGCTACGGTGTAGCTATGCTCTCTGCTCTGTAAGGTGGTTCTCCAGAAGCAGCAAAAACATATTGCCAACTTTCTTAATCTATATCGAACCCAGTGTGTTTTTTAGAGAGTAGGTATTTATTCAGCTTCTTTCTTTCATCTCAACAATCTTAATTTTAGATTGTGAATACAATTTCTCTTCAAGGTCTGCAAGTCTTTCTTTCAATTTGGCGTTTTCTTTAGTAATAATCATATTTTGCTCCAGGATTTTTTTCTTGTCTTCTATAAGATTTTTATTTTTCTCTCTTAGCTGTTTGACACGTTCAGATTGAGTTGTACCCTTTGACTTAGATTTTCCTCCTTCAGAAGAATCTAAATCACTTTGTAACGAACGTGCTTCCTCAATCATTTCTTTTAGATCAGGTCGATTAGTTGAGATTGTCTTTCGTGATATTTTAGCCATCTTAGAAACACTACTAACGTTGATTGGTAGTTTACTCTTTTTTAATTTTTCAAGAGCTTCCTTAACCTTTTCAGTAGTTTTAAGTCTGTTTTGATCTGCGAGACTTAACTTTTTATCATTCTTCATATTTTAGTACCTGCCACTTGTTCTAATGCTTCTTGGTATTCCCTTTGTGCCAATTTTTCCTGTAATTCGTGGACATACTTTTCTAGCTTATCTCTTTGATAACGAAGTTTACTAGAGAAGATACTTTTATCATTACTTTTCATGCTTCCTCGCTATTTAATGTGGAGTTTAATGTTTCATAAGGTTGGCCATACTGGGTAGATAATATCAAATTACCTAGGAGTCGATTGCCTTATGATAGATTTTCAAGAAAAATATAACGTATTTCAATCTGCATTAGAAATTCCTGAACCATGGTATGTTTTTCACCATGAATTAGCCAAGGATGAGAAGACATTGCATATCTATATTGAATATAGAAAAGGTGCCGAATTCTCATGTCCTAAATGTGGAGCGTCTGGCTGTAAAGTTCACGATACTCAAGATCAGGATCGCACCTGGAGACATCTTGACTTCTGGCAATATAAAACGATTCTTCACGCCAGAGTGCCTCGCGTTAAATGTAATTCCTGCAATAGTATATTAACTGTTCAAAATGATTGGGCACGTCCAGGTGCAGGTCTTTCCTTGTTTTTTGAGTATCATGTTATGTCTTTGATGGTTGAAATGCCGGTTAGTGCAGTAGCTCGCAAAGTTGGAGAACACGATACTCGCTTATGGCGCGTATTTAAATACTACGTCAATGAGGCTATGAAAAACATTGATGTAACAGGCGTTACGCGTATAGCCATGGATGAAACCAAAAAAGAAGCGGAAAGCATGACAAAAGATGAATTCAGGCGTTACGCGTATAGCCATGGATGAAACCTCACGGACAAGAGGACATAAGTATGTGACATTATTTATTGATTCGGATACCAAACGTTTACTATTTGCAACCCAAGGCAAAGGCTCAGATGTATT
>NZ_JAMQKC010000002.1 GCF_028416595.1 Aquibacillus salsiterrae
CCTTGACTACTTAATGAGTGACGATGTTCAATCAGGCTTACTTGCTGAACAAGGGTACATCGCCGCAACGAAGATGAAGGTTGAAAGAGACGCAGAAGGAAATCAAACAGACCTATAAGAAATAGTTGAACCCGGGTAGTGCATAAGGCACTACCCGGGTTTTGTTGATTGGAGGCTTGAGAGCGGTTCTTTAAAAGTCAAAGGAAATTCTATAGTTTTTATAGTTCGTTTTTTTGCTTTTGGCGTTATAGTTAAGAGTGGAAGGAGGTTAGTGTTGGAAAATTTGTAAGCGCTTTACTATAATTTGTCGAAAATTGTGGGAGGGAATGTAGTAAATGGGTAAAAAATTGAAAAAAAATATTTCGGTATTACTGATTATTGCTTTAGTTGTTCCATCAGGATTATTCGGACCACTATTGCAAGTCGATGCCACGTCTACTACCGTATATCAAGAAACATTCGCTAATGGTCAAGGAGCGGCAACGCAGTCTGGTAATGCGACATTAACAGCGGTTACGGACAAATTTTTCACTGGTAATGATGACGGGGCTGCTTTATATGTAAGTAATAGAACAAATTCCTGGGATGCAGCCGATTTTACTTTTGCTGATATAGGATTACAAGACGGCAAATCGTATTCGATTAGTGTAACTGGCTATGTCGATTCGGGTGTAACGGTACCAACTAATGGCCAAGTGGTTTTATCTGCAGTTGGTAGTTATTCTTGGTTATCGAACGTAAACTTCGTAGCTGGGGAAGCATTTACACTGACTGGTGAGTACACAGTTGGATCGAATGCTAGTGATACTAAATTTCGTGTTCAGTCCAGTGATGAAGGGGCTACAGTTCCATTCTACATTGGAGAAGTGATCATCACCGAGAATCCATCCTCAGGCACACAGACACCTGAGACCTCTAGAGAGCCAAGTATCGATTTTACTACGGTTACTTTTGAGGATCAAACAACGAGCGGGTTTGAAGGACGTGCCGGCACAGAAACATTGACTGTGACTAACGAAGCTAACCATACCGAAGGCGGTTCATATTCGCTCAAAGTGGAGGGCAGAACACAAGCGTGGAATGGTCCAGCGTTACGTGTTGAGCAATACATTGATGAGGGATATGAATATAAGATTTCTGCATGGGTGAAGTTGATTTCTCCGGAAAGCTCTCATCTTCAGCTTTCGACTCAAGTTGGAAATAGTAGCCCAAGCTATAATAATATATTGGGTAAAACGATTACAACGAATGATGGCTGGGTTTTATACGAAGGGACATTTCGATATAACACAGTAGCAGATGAGTATGTGACGATTTACGTGGAAAGCTCCAATAATAGTACGGCATCATTCTATATTGACGATATTAGCTTTGAGCCAACTGGTTCCGGTCCAATAGCTGTTCAGACAGACCTGACGCCGATCAAAGACGTTTATCAAAATGACTTTTTGATTGGTAATGCGGTATCGGCAGCAGATCTTCAAGGTTCTAGATTAGACCTGCTTAAGTTACATCACAATGTCGTTACGGCAGAGAATGCCATGAAACCAGGTAGTCTCCAGGCTGAAAAAGGTGTGTTTACGTTTGATGCGGCAAATGCACTTGTTAATGAAGCGCTTGCTAATGGTTTGCAAATGTACGGGCATGTCCTCGTTTGGCACCAGCAGTCACCTGATTGGATGAACCTAGCTGCTGATGGGACACCATTAAGCCGTGAGGAAGCGCTTACTAACATGCAAACCCATATCCAAACAGTGATGGAAAACTTCGGTGATAAAGTGATAGGTTGGGATGTTGTTAACGAGGCAATGAACGATAACCCTCCGAACCCAACGAATTGGAAGGCCTCATTACGTCAATCAAATTGGTACAAATCAATTGGAGCAGATTATGTTGAGCAGGCATTTTTAGCTGCGAAAGAAGTGGTTAAACAAAATGGCTGGGATATCAAGCTTTATTACAACGATTATAACACTGATAATCAAAACAAAGCGGAAGCGATTTACCAAATGGTTAAAGATATCAATGACAGATATGCAGCTAATAATAATGGTGATTTATTAATTGATGGAATTGGTATGCAAGGGCATTACAATTTAAACACAAATCCTGATAATGTCGATAGCTCTTTGGAAAAATTTATTTCACTTGGTGTCGAAGTAAGTGTTTCTGAGTTGGATATTCAAGCAGGAAGCAATGGTGTGCAAACAGAAGAAGAAAAAATCGCTCAGGGCTATTTATACGCTCAATTATTTAACATCTATAAAGAGCATGCTGACAACATTGCGCGTGTCACTTTCTGGGGCTTAAACGATGCGAATAGCTGGAGGGCTTCTGCTAGTCCATTAGTGTTCGATAAGGATCTCCAAGCAAAACCGGCCTACGACGCAATTATCGATCCTGAGGCGTTTATAACCGATAATCAGCCGGCGGAGATTGAAACGAAGCAATTGACAGCAGCTTTCGGTACACCAACGATTGATGGAACGGTTGACAGTGTTTGGGCGAATGCGACTGAAATTCCAGTTGATCAGTACCAAATGGCATGGCAAGGGGCAACTGGCACAGCAAAGGCGCTTTGGGATAGCGAAAATCTTTACGTGCTAGTCAATGTAAGTGACTCCCAATTGGACAAAACGAATACGAATGCTTGGGAACAGGATTCTGTCGAAGTTTTCTTAGATCAAAACAATGGCAAAACATCTTCATATCAAGGTGACGATGGTCAATACCGTGTGAACTTTGATAATGAAACTTCTTTTAATCCTACAAGTATCGCAGAAGGATTTGAATCAGCAACAAGCGTTTCTGGTACGAACTATACAGTGGAAATGAAAATCCCACTTAGTGATGTTTCACCTAAAAACGGCTCTACACTTGGTTTTGACGTTCAAATTAACGACGCAAAAGACGGCTCGCGCCAAAGTGTTGCAACATGGAACGACCCGACAGGAAGTGCTTATCAAGATACATCCGTGTTCGGTGAATTAACATTGACGGGTCTTGTGGCACCTTCTGCCCCAACAGCTTTAACTGTGAAAGTTGGGAACGATAAGTCAGTTATATTGGAGTGGGAGTATCCTGTTGACGACACAGTCACATTTACTGTTTATCGTTCAAACTCAGTGGATGGTACTTATACAGAAATAGCTACTAACTTGAGTGAGTCAATTTTCACGGATACTAATCTCGATTCAGACACAGAGTATTTTTACTATGTAAAAGCTGTTAGAGCATATCTGGAATCGGATGCAAGTCAACCTGTTTCTGCTTTAACGAAAATGGCACCAATGACAAATGTAATTGCATCTGCCTTGAATCATCATGTAATTAAAGTGAAATGGGATAAATTAGGTGAACCAGCGACCTACCGCGTTTACCGAAGCAGTAGTGCTGATGGGCAATACGTATTGATCGCAGAAAAGATGGATGACAATGTCTTTGTCGATAATAAATTGGATGCTTCAACGACTTATTACTATAAAGTGGTTGCAGTAACAAAAAACAATGTTTCTACACCTCAGATAACAGAAGCAATAACTAAAGCTAAACAAGGTAATCTAAAGAAAAATTAACAGATAGATAACAGGTTCCTCGAATTATTAACCGAGGAACCTGTTTTTTAAAAAAAATAAATCAATGATGACTTGTCCCAAGCAGACTGGATTCTTAAGTGAAGTATCTTTGGGAACAAAAGAGTCTCAATCCCCACCAGCAGTGCCTTCAGTTACTCCCTTGATTGCACGTTTTTCGATTCGGGTAAGTTCATTAATGGATTGTTCGATATCATCTAAAATTTCTAAGGTAATAGGGTTTCCCATCACAATTGGATAGATGTTTAAATCCCAGACATCATAGGCATAATGGTCAAGCGGCGTTGAGCGGCCTTGTGATGGCTTGTTCATTATTTTGTTGAAAATTTCATTCACGTCCTGGTAACCAAAGAAAGAATTCTGATCTGAATATTGATACATACCAGACATTTGTTTCGCTGTAAGTTGAATAAACTCCCATGCTAATTTTTTTTGATTACTGAAAGACGAGATGGCAAGCGACCTTCCTGTTTCTTTGTCTAGACCGTTCATTCCAAGTGGTAATTGTGTAATTCTCCATTTTCCACTTTGATTAGGAACCCAAGTTTTTAGCAAATCTACGCCATAAGAAGGTAAATAGAACATCACCTGTTTATCCTCAGCTAACGCTGTTGTTCCGTCCTCATTCCAAATATTCACTTTTGATTCTAGGTTACTTTCAACAGCCAAATTGATTGCTTTAGCTACTTCCCTAACACCCTGGTTATTGGCTAAATAATTTAACTCATCGTCAAAATAGTAAGTGGTACTATTCAAAATGGATAATAAACTATGATTTGTATCCATCATGTAATGACCATTTTCTTTTAACTTGGCGCCCATTTCTAACCAATTATCTGTCGTTTTGATAAAATTGGCTAATTGGACAGGGTCACTCGGGAAACCTTCTTCTTCCAATATGTCAGCCCGATAATAGGTGACATAAGGAAAGTGCATAAATGGTAATGCAAACAAGAAATCTTCATTTGCAAACTGCGTATAATTTTTAACTAAATCTGGTGAAAAAAATTGTAATGTTTCGTTTGCAAAGTAAGGTTCTTCATATAAATTTTCCAAACCATTTATTCCGGTGAAAGCACCCAGATAACGGTCTTCTATCATGAAAATGTCAGGTGTTTTTTGGTTAACAATACTATCCATATACGTTTCCACAAGTTCACGGCGGTCTATCTTAATTATTTCAATGTTTATATTTGGATATTTTTGGTTAAATTGCTCGACTGCATAGCTAAAGATGTCCTCTGTAGCCCAAATAGTTAAAGTAGAATCTGCTTTAGTTTCTTGATCAAACGTTTGAACAGTAGATTCATATTCTTCTAGTTGAATCGTTGCAGATGTAGGGCGACAACCGACTATGATTAATGTGATAGACATTATGACAATAATAGTCTTAATTCTCACATCTTTTCCTCCCCATCGCTAAATAGTTTAACGCCATCTCGACCACTACTTTTTACTTCGTACATAGCTGTGTCTGCATTGTTCATAAGTTCTTCCACATTTGTACCGTCTTCTGGGTAAAAACTAACACCTATGCTGATGGAAATTGTAGTGATTGTTTGATGGATGGTAACAGGCTGTTTGACCACTTGAATTAATTTTTCGCAAAAGTTCCTAATCTCTTGGGAGTTTGTCTCCTTATTAATGATGACAAACTCATCACCCCCTAATCGATAAAGGGCTACATTCTCGTAATCTATCAGAAATGCCCTTACTTTTTCAGCGAATTGTACTAAAAGTTCATCGCCACCAAAGTGGCCATATTGGTCATTAACTTGCTTAAACTTATCGATATCAATAAATAATAAGGCGAATTGGGATCGATTTGATTTCTGGTCCAACTCTGTCATCAATTTTTGTAAGTCCTTCTGAAACTTTTGTCGGTTAGGAATCCCTGTTAGTATATCAAAATGGGCAAGCTGGTAAAGCTTTTCTCGAGAAGAAATGAGTTGTTCTGTTCGGTTCGTTAAAAGCTCATTTTGTTCCCTTGCTTCTTGAAACATTTCCTTCAGTTTTTGAGCAATTGCTTCAATGTTTGTTCCTAAAAAGTTAAATTCCTGGATGGTGCTTTTTTCCCACGTTATCAGTTGATTTTTCTGAATCCGAGTAGGAATATTGGTTGCGAGCGTGATCAATCTAGTTAACGATTTAGAGAGTATATATTCACAAAGAAAGGTAAATAGATAGATAAGTCCAAACAAACTTAAAATAATTTTGAAATAGTCAGAAAATTTATTCGCTAAGGATACAAGCTCATTTTTGAGCGGAATGATAACGAAAAAGGTTAAATCATGTAAGTTAATTTGTGAATAAAAATATCCTTCTGACCAAGTGTATACAGTTACTGCTTGGCTTGGCATCCAAATATTAAACTTATTAGCTATTTCAGCCTGGTAACCGTTATCAAAAAGAGTAAAAGACTGAGTGGTTTGGGTATCCACCCCACTAGCTACGTAAATTTGATTGTAACGATCAACTACATAAATGGAAGCAGTCGTCACATCTGTAATACTATCAAAGAGTTCTTTCAGCACGCCTTTTTGAACAACTGAACCCAACTTTAATTGTTGCACTTCTTGATAATCCAGTTCGGTTAACTTATTTGTTATCTGATTCGTATAGGAGTCTATTTTCATTTTGTAGTAATCAACAATTTTACTTTCTTCATAGTTGCCGTTAAAAATCGTATAGTAAAACAAAGGAATAATGGCAGCGCAAAGGCTGATATGTGTCATGATTTTGCTGAGATGTAAACGAGGACTAGTGGATAATATATTTTTCATGACTGGAAGTGCTGGTAAGTACTCTGAGATGATATCAGCAATCAGCGCATTTAACAGGACATTAATTAATAGCTTTAAGGTAAGTAAGACTGTTATCTCTGATTCAAGACCTGGCATAATAACTGTAGGGAGTAGAAAGTAAACAGGGATAGTAAGAATTAACCAAAAGAGAGCATCCCAACTTAACATTGACTTCCCGTAAGAACGGTAAAGTCCACCAACAACAATAACCTCTAACACCATTAGGCTAAGATATACTGGATGTACGTTCATCCACACCCCAATTAAAACGTACAAACCAACTGTAAAAAGTGCTTTACGATACCCGAAAAGTCGGATGGATGTTAGGTAGAATACAGATACAAATAGAAATTGGATATTAAAGAACAAGTAAATGGGATAAAAGTAGACGATTATTCCTAAAATAATGAAGATAATATAAAGTAGTTGGTTATACCATGACCTTGCCAATGTTTATTACCTCCCCCTGAAACGCCCTGTGTCATTGAGTTTTTGTGAATCGATAGACTTATCTAAGAATAACGAAAAAAAGATACCTCCTTAACTAGGTACCTCTTGACTGAAAGTGTTCAGTTGTGGCAACCCAGCCATCTTAGCTTAAAAGCCTTAGACCTGTAGCTTTGCGCCCTTTACCTTTCGTAGTTTGCCATTATTCAACATAATTCGACCTTCATCTAAACTATATCATATCCATCAACCCATTCCAATAACAAATAGTGTTCGAGAGACTGACGACCAAAGTCGAATTGGATAAGTATTTACTTAATACTAGGAATATCGACCGTATATGCCAAAGGTTGGTATAACTTAAGTGTTAAAGGTAACTATAAGGAAAACTAGTTAAAGATAAGAAATAAAAAGTGTTAGAGGTGTGGTCGTATGAAAAATTATCGATGGTTACTTATTCTAATTATGCTTGTTCCGTGGTTAACCGTTCCTTTGCTAAAAAAAGAAGCAATCAAAAGATTTTTGCCAGCAACTATTTTTATTACGCTATTTGTGAGACTGGAAAATTATTTAGCTGACAGGTTCACTTGGTGGTTTTGGTATAAAAAGCTACACCCAAAGGTATGGGGTGAATTGCCAATGAATCTTGGCCCGTTTTTTGTTAGTTCGCTTTGGATACTAAAATGGACGTACGGCAAGTTTTGGTTATATCTTATAGTCAACCAAATCATGCACATTTTTTACGCGTTTCCAATTGTGGAACTTGCAAAGAAGAAAGGATTTGTCTCAATGGTTCGAATCAAGAGGTTCCAATTCATGCTCATTTTCCTGTTTAAAGCATTACTTCTTTATGGATTCCAATTTGCATATGAAGGCCTGACAAGAGAGAAGGGAAAGCGAAATGAACAGCAAGTTAACGGAGATGTTTCACCTCCGATTTGAACGCTTGCCTAGGGTAAATATGATTACAAGGTTACCTAATTTGAAGTGCACATCAATTTTGTGCACTATTTTAGTCAATATTGTTCCTCTTTTTTTGATGAGGTTGCCTTTATAATAAAACTTGTAAGCGTTACCAACAAGGAAAGGTAGTGTGAAATGATGAAAACAGATGTTGGTATGAAAAATACTAGTGAAACGGCAAGGGATACGCCTAAGGCACAAGTTAGGAATCGTCATGTGCGAATGAAAAAGGTTTTACTTTATGCGGCATTTGTTGGGCCGGCATTATTATTCTTTTTAACCATTCAAATCGCACCGTTCCTTATGGGGGTCTATTATTCATTTACATCATGGAATGGGGTCAGTTCTTCCATTGAATGGGTTGGTTTTGACAACTATGTCAAGATTTTCACAAGTGATGAAAAATTTCTTAATTCCTTCTGGTTTACAACTCGATTTATGCTCGCCGCTGTTGTGATCAGTAATTTAATCGGTTTCTGTTTTGCCTTATTGCTAAACGGACCGTTGAAATCGAAAAATGTACTACGGACAGTCTTTTTTATTCCAAATGTTATTGGTGGATTGTTACTAGGGTTCATTTGGCAGTTTATTTTCATTAAAGGTTTTTCTTCACTAGGTAACATGACAGGTTTATCCTTTTTCAATCAACCTTGGTTGGGCGATGAAGTGACAGCGTTCTGGGGCATTGTGATTGTGTTTGCTTGGCAGATTAGCGGTTATATGATGGTTATCTATATCGCTGCCTTGCAAGGGATGGACCGTTCGCTTATTGAAGCAGCTAAAATTGATGGTGCTTCACCATTACAGATGTTAACAAATATCATCATTCCATTAATTCTGCCTGCTTTTACGATTTGTTTTTTCTTAACGATTTCGATGGCGTTTAAGATATTCGACTTAAACATTTCTTTAACAGGTGGAGGACCATTTAACTCGACCGAATCGGTTGCGATTAATATTTATGATGAAGCTTTCCAAAACAATCGCTACGGGTTAGGTACAGCAAAATCGATTCTATTCTTTATCGTCGTTGCCTTGTTTACCACGTTCCAAGTAATGATGACGAAGAAGAAGGAGGTTGAGTCATAATGCGGGAGAAATATACGAAAAAAACGTTTCTGCTTGAAATAATTGGGATTTTGTTAGCTATTATCTTTCTTATTCCGTTTTATTTTGTGATAATCAATTCCTTAAAAGGCTTCTCGGAAATATTACTTGATGCTGCTGCTTGGCCAAAGGAACTGTTATTCAGTAACTATGCCAAAGTTTGGGATGTGCTGAATTTTCCGAAAGCGTTTATGAATTCGTTGATGATCACCGTATTTAGTATTGCTGGGATTGTTTTGATAAGTTCGATGGCTGCATGGAAAATGGTCAGAACACCGGGCAAACTTAGTTCGATTCTATTTATCTTGTTTGTCTCTGCAATGGTTATTCCGTTCCAAGCAGTTATGATTCCATTAATGAAACTTGGTGGTATGCTGGGGCTGATGAACAGTATTCCGGGTATTGTCTTGATGTATTTTGGGTTTGGAGTGCCATTATCACTCTTTTTGTTCCATGGGTTCGTTAAAACGATTCCACTAGAAATCGAAGAATCTGCGAAGGTTGATGGTTGTACACAATTTGGTGTGTTTTGGAGGATTGTTTTCCCATTATTAAAACCGATTACGGTAACAGTGATTATTTTGAACACGCTATGGATTTGGAATGACTACTTGCTTCCGTTACTAGTGTTACAGGATGCAGAGTTACGGACGATTCCACTTGCAACAAGTTCCTTCTTTGCCCAGTACACAAAACAATGGGATATGGGACTTGCTGGGCTTGTGCTTGGTATCGCACCAGTTATTGTTTTCTTCTTATTTTTACAAAAGCATATTATTAAAGGAATTGCAGCTGGGTCTATTAAGTAGTTATTAACTCTTGTAAACTAACAAGAGTGTAATAAATATAAACACATACACAAGGAGGTCAATTCGTATGAAACGTTATGCATTCTTATTATTATCGTTCATTCTTTTCGTTGGTTTGTTAGTCGGTTGTGGCTCTAAGGACTCAAACGACACTAGTTCAAGTGGTGGAGATTCAGAAGGTGGAAAATCGACAGAAAGTAATTCAGAAGGTTCAGATGATGAGGTAGTTACACTTAACTTTTTCCAATTCAAAGTAGAAATCGCTGACCAACTACAAGCGATGATTGATGAGTATGAAAAGGAAAATCCAAATGTAAAGATTAAGCTAGAATCTGTTGGTGGTGGTGCTGATTATGGTGCTGCATTGAAAGCGAAATTCGCATCCGGTGAAGAGCCAGATATTTTTAACAACGGTGGCTTTAAAGAGTTAGAACTGTGGAAAGAACGTTTAGCAGACCTTTCTGATGAGCCTTGGGTCGAGAACGTGCTTCCAATCGGAAAAGTTCCGATGACGGATACAGATGGTAAGCTTTATGGTATGCCTGTAAACTTAGAGGGGTATGGGTTCGTTTATAATAAAGATTTATTTGAGCAAGCTGGTATTACAGAACCACCAAAAACGTTATCAGAATTAAAAGCAGCAGCGCAAAAGCTGCAAGATAATGGAATTACTCCGTTTGCGGCAGGCTACGGTGAGTGGTGGGTAATTGGTCAACACCTGCTTAACATTCCGTTTGCCCAACAAGACGATCCAGTTGCATTTATTGAAGGATTATATGATGGATCAGAAACAATCGTTGGTAATGAGAAATTTGAACAATTCCAAGAAGTGATTGATACGGAAATTGGTTTTGGAAATGAAAATCCAATTACGACTGATTACAATACACAAGTAACGTTATTTGCATCAGGTGAAACAGCGATGCTACAACAAGGTAACTGGACGGAAAATATGATTTATGAAATTAACCCGGATATCAATATGGCATTTTTACCGATTCCGTTAAATGACGATGCGGATGCAGACCGTTTACCTGTTGGTGTGCCAAACAACTGGGTGCTTAACAAGAACTCTGAGAACTTAGATGAAGCAAAAGCATTCTTAAACTGGATGGTTTCGTCTGAAACAGGCAAGCGATATATCACGGAAGAATTTGCGTTTATTCCAGCATTCGATAACATTGAACCAACTGGCTTAGGTGCATTAGGTCAATCAATCTTAGAATATTCTAAAGATGATAAGACAATTCCTTGGACATGGTTTAGATGGCCAGATGGGGCAAATAAAGAATTTGCTGCTAAAATCCAAGAGTATGCTGCTGGAAGAATTGAGTACAGCGAAGTGTTAGAACAATTCCAAGCAATTTGGGATGAGATGAAGTAAGATGTTTTTTTCTAAGAGTTAGCTAGTGAGGAAAAGCATGTCCGATTGGGCATGCTTTTTCGCCTGTAAGGTAAGAAATTATAAAAAAATCCTAGCATGGATAACATTCAGGGATAGCCACGTCCAGCTTCCGCGCCTACCCCTCCCGAGTCGTAGTCAATCCTCTACATGGCACAGACCGCCATTCCCAGGCTTGTCTTACGCTTTTCGGGGTTGGACAAGTGCATTCTTGGGTTTTGTAGGGGATCTTAGATTCAGGATACTTTTTAACGCCCGATCGAGCCGTGCCAGCAGTCAAACGGTAGTCAAAGAACGCTAATGACGCCCGATCGAGCCCTGTTAAGTATCAAACGGTAGTCAAAGAACGCTAATGACGCCCGATCGAGCCCTGTTAAGTGTCAAACGGTAGTCAAAGAACGCTAATGACGCCCGATCGAGCCCTGTTAAGTGTCAAACGGTAGTCAAAGAACGCTAATGACGCCCGATTGAGCCCTGTTAAGTGTCAAACGGTAGTCAAAGAACGCTAATGACGCCCGATCGAGCCGTGTTAAGTGTCAAACGGTAGTCAAAGAACGCTAATGACGCCCGATTGAGCCCTGTTAAGTGTCAAACGGAAGTCAAAGAACGCTAATGACGCCCGATCGAGCCCTGCCAGCAGTCAAACGGTAGTCAAAGAACGAAATTAACGCCCAATCGAGCCGTGCCAGCAGTCAAACGGTAGTCAAAGAACGAAATTAACGCCCAATCGAGCCGTGCCAGCAGTCAAACGGTAGTCAAAGAACGAAATTAACGCCCGACCGAGCCCTGCCAGCAGTCAAACGGAAGTCAAAGAACGAAATTAACGCCCAATCGAGCCGTGCCAGCAGTCAAACGGTAGTCAAAGAACGAAATTAACGCCCGACCGAGCCCTGCCAGCAGTCAAACGGTAGTCAAAGAACGAAATTAACGCCCGACCGAGCCCTGCCAGCAGTCAAACGGTAGTCAAAGAACGAAATTAACGCCCAATCGAGCCGTGCCAGCGGTCAAACGGTAGTCAAAGAACGAAATTAACGCCCAATCGAGCCGTGCCAGCAGTCAAACGGTAGTCAAAGAACGATAATAACGCCCGATCGAGCCGTGCCAGCAGTCAAACGGTAGTCAATTGTGCTCCACTTCGTAGCTTGCCTAGTCTTCCAAGGCGCGACTTGCGCTTTTGTTATTGTTGCCTAGCGATTGATAAAACCTCGCTTGCTGTGGAATAAGGCTCACATTCTAGTAACTTGAACCTCTATTCCTGCACGTTTACCATTCATGTTAAACTATATAGTACTACAAACTTCGGAGGTGCCATATGTTTAAAACGAGTATTCGAAATCGACTAATTGCCATTTTACTTATTATTACAACAATTCCTTTTGGTACCTCTATTATCATCACTTATTTTTATACAAAGGATTCCATTAAAAATCAGTATATAGAAGAAAACGTCAACCTTCTCTATCAAGGAAGGGTAAATATAGAAAGCTACATTAATGATTTTAAAGATTTGACAGTCTCTTTTTATAATAATACGGACTTTATGAGATACATGAGGTCCAAAGGTGAAACAGCTGATTATGTTATGCTTAGTACACTAAAAGACGTGATGACTTCGATTTTATATGCGGATAGCAGCATTAACCGGGTAGTGATTTCATTCCCGGAAAATGAAATGGGGTTACAAAAGTACATCTCTGTTTCTAAACAGTCAACCTTGTCCTTTACTACAGTGAGTAATAATCCAAACAAGAAATATTTCCAAAAAGCTGAAGCCAATGAGTATTACATGTATATGGAACCGGCTGATCAGGGTCGAGATGTGATTACATTACACCGCGTGTTAATGGACGCCCCTTCTGTTGACGTATTAGGCTTTATTTCGATTGATATTTATCCTGAAAAAATAGCAGAGATAAGTAATAATTTGTACGATAAACGCGCCGAGGACTTTTACATTTTATCAGAGGAAGGCGACGTAATTTTTAGTTCTCAAGCTAATTCCGCAGCAAATGCGGATTTTGACTGGTTTGATAGTATTGTAACGAGCGGTAACGAACGGGGGATGCAAGAATGGAGCGACCCCACGTTTACCGGTATGATTGTCTATGATAAGCTCCCGGAGTCTTCTGGTGGGTGGTTGCTCGTGAAAAAAATTCCGTACACGACCTTGTTTAAAGATGCAATTAGTGTTGCGAAGCTTAATATTGTTTTCGGTGTAATTGGGCTAACGTTAGTTATTCTAGCCACGTTATTTGTTTCGTTTAAAATTACCTCCCCCATTCGCATCCTGCTAACCAACATTAAGCAAGTGGAACGTGGCAATATGGAAGTACAGTTTGAGTCATTGGGTCAAGATGAAATTGGTATTTTGGGTGAGCGGTTCCGAAAGATGATGAAGCGAATCAATGAGCTAATCAATCTTGAATACAAGTTGAAGTTAGAAAATAAGACGAATCAGTTGAAGGTGCTGCAATCGCAGTTGAACCCGCATTTTCTAAACAATGCCTTGCAATCGATTGGTACGCTTGCATTAAAGAACAATGTTCCGCAAATATACACGCTCGTTAATCACCTTTCAAAAATTATGCGGTATGGCATGAACATTGAGGAGGATATGGTTCCGTTAAAAAAGGAAAAAGATTATATCCAGGCCTATGTGTTATTGCAAAAAGAACGGTTCGGTGATGATTTATCTTTTTCGATAGATTTTGAACCGGAGATGCTCGATAAATTGATCCCGAAAATGCTTCTGCAGCCTATTGTGGAAAATTATTTCAAGCACGGCTTTGACATTCGTGATGGGCAAGGGGAAATAGATGTAAAAGGGTCGATGGAAACAGATCATCTAGTTATTACTGTTCGTGACACTGGCACAGGTGTTTCCGAACAGAGATTAAAGGAAATCACACATTACATTTATCAAGCGGAGTCACAAGGTGGTAAGGAAGCAAGTTTAGGTTTGAAAAATATCCATGACAGGCTTCATTTGTATTACGGCGAAAAGGCATCAATGACTTTTGCTAATCACCGGGAAGGTGGCTTTGTCGTAACATTAATACTTCCATTCGAACAGGTAGGTGAGATAAATGAAAGCAATCATCGTGGATGATGAGAAGCATGTGAGAGAAGGAATTTTACTTTTAGCGGATTGGAAAAAGCATGGGATTACAGAGGTACTTGAAGCGGTAGATGGGGAAGAGGCGATTGCTTTAATTGAAGCGCACCGTCCTGAGATCATTTTTACGGATATGAGTATGCCTAACAGAGATGGGATCTCGCTACTTCGGTGGCTGCATTCGGCAAAACTGGATAGTAAAGCAATCGTCATCAGTGGCTATGATGATTTTGACTATATGAGAAATTCAATTTTGTATGGAAGCTTCGACTATATTTTGAAGCCGATTGATCCGGATACTTTAAATGAAACGTTAGAAAGGGCTGTGGATAAGTGGAAGGAGCAAGTTGAGCATCAACAATCAATTTTGGAAAAGGACCAGGTCATTATTGATGTCAAAGAGTATTACTGGGATCAGTTATTTTCGGGATTAATCGATGAAAAGGCAAATGTGGCTTCAGTTCTGAAAAAGATAAAAAAAGCTTTTGGGATTGACATTGCCAGTGCGAGGGTGATGGTTTCGGTTCTTCCTGTCCATCCGTTGTTAGTCAACCGCTTCAACGCTGACAGGGACCTTCTTTCATTTGCATTGTTGAATGTAGTTAATGAAGTGCTTGAACAGGCAGGAAACGGTGTTGCTTTTCGAAACATTAATAAGGATGATGAGCTTAATATTCTTTTATGGAATGCAGTCCAGCCTGAGTTTGTGTTGGAGAAGATTCACCAGACGATTTATCAGTATTTGGAAGTGAGGTGCACGATTTTTAGTGGCGATGTGAAGGGTCATTTTGTTGAGTCGTATGCAAATGCAAAGCGGGCACAGCAGACGTATAACTTATTAACAGAACCTGCGCCAAAGCTGTACCGGGCTAAAGAAGTTGTAAATAAGCCGTTATTGCACTTGCTTGACCATGGGCAGGAAATAAAGTGGGCGTTACAAAGTGGCCGTGAAGAGCAAATCGATGCGGTATTAGACAAATTGTTTGAACAGCTAAAGGAAAACAACCATTTGTCATACGAGCAGCTTAGGTTATGGGAAAGTCAGTTTGGATTGCTCCTTGGGAATTGGCTTGAGGAATTTGGGATTAAAGAACAGCTCGAGGAGGAATGGATGCGGGATTATTGGAATGCGGATGGAACGTTTTCCTTTCTGAAATTCAAGCTGCAAGCGAAGCAGGATTGTTATCGGCTGATTGATGCACTAAAATCAATTAACTACCAAAAAGAGAAGGATAGTATTCAACAAATTGCAAGCTATCTAAAAGATAATTACCAGCAGGATATTACGCTACAGGACATTGCAGACAAATTTTTTCTTAGTAGGGAATATATTTCTCGGAAGTTTAAGCAAGTGTATAAAGTTACCATTACCGACTATTTAACAAAAATAAGAATGGAGAAGGCGTGTGAGCTGCTGAAAAATCCTAATCTTAAAATATACTACATCGCATTTGAAGTCGGCTATAAAAATGAAAAGTACTTTAGCAAAGTATTTAAAAAACAATACGGACTAACACCAAACGAATACCGGATGGGATAGTGTGAGCGAGGGACGGTTCTTTTGCTTCTGAAAGGAAGTGAAAGAACCGTTCATATATTTTTTGTGAGATATCCCAAATTGGTTGCGGATAAGTTTGGGAGTTCTACTATATTTTTAAGATTATTGATAATTTATTATGAAATTATTAGTTCAAATTTTCTGATTAAGGGGGAAAATGTATGAATATGAAAAAATTAGTCGTTTTTTTAGCTTTTTTATTTGTAAGTTTTGTCATGGTTGCATGTTCATCACCAGAGGGGACAGGCTCAGACAACAAGGAAGCAGATAACGGTAAACAAACCAACGATAGTAACGATGCGAATGAAAACAACGGAGAAGATCAACCTAGTGGAGAGCCGGTCGTAGGTGGTGAACTTTCTATCGCCGATTTAAATGACGCACAAGGGTTAGACCCACACAAGGAAACAGGCGCACAGTCGATGCGATACATAGAAAATATGTATAACACGCTGTTTAAGTACAAAACAGGTACTTACGGTGAAATCGAAGGGGAACTAGTCGAGGATTATGAAATATCTGAAGATGGTTTAACATACACTTTCACATTAGTCGATGGTGTTACATTCCACAATGGCGATCCATTAACGTCTGAGGATGTAAAATACTCAATCGAGCGGATTGTTGAGATGGTTTCTCGTGCGCCACAGTTTGAGCAAGTTGACAAAATTGAGACACCAGATGAGACAACAGTCGTTGTAACATTAAAAGAACCTGTCGCACCATTCTTAACATTTTTAGCCAATCCGATGAATGCGATTGTTAACAAAAACATCGTCGAAGAAAATGATGGTAGCTTAGACCGTGTTGATGCAGGTAGTGGACCATTCCAATTAGTAGAATGGAAGAAAGATGAGCAAATGGTTTTGGAGAAATATGATGATTATTTCAAAGAAGGTTTGCCTTATCTAGATAGGATAGTTTGGAAAGCTATTCCAGATGAGACAGCTCGTACAACAGCAATTAGAAATGATGAGTTAGATATTATTTTGCAATTGTCACCAAAAGACATTCAATTACTTGAAGGAAAAGATGGCATTAATGTTGAGTCTGTAACTGGAAGCTATTGGGAATATATTGGACTTAACGTAAACAGTGGTCCATTAAAGGAAAAAGCAGTTCGTCAAGCTATTGCGTGGGCAGTAAACCGTGATGAATTAAATGATGCTGTTAAGTTTGGCCAAGCTACACCATTAACAGGCGGACCAATTCCTCCGGGACACTGGGCATATGGAGAACTTGATACGTATCCAATGCAAGATGTAGATAAAGCAAAAGAATTACTAGCTGAAGCTGGATATCCAGATGGTTTTGACATAACGGTAAAGGTTGGACAAAACCAAGCACAAGTTGATGCAGCTCAAGTAATTAAACAGCAGTTAAAAGAAGTCGGTATCAACGTAAAAGTAAACCAATTAGAGGATAGTATTTTCTTCGAAGACCTAGGCAATAAAGAATTTGACATGGCTATCGTTGGTTGGGTTGGTTTTGTTGACCCAGACGAATTCCTGTACAACATTTTCCATACAGGGGCTATTTACAACCAACAAGGATATTCAAATGAAGAGGTCGATGCTTTACTAGAAAAAGGACGTAAAACAATCGGTGAAGAGGAACGAAAAGAGATTTACACAGAAGCACAACGACTTATCGTTGAAGATGCACCAATGGTATTTTTATATGCAAACCAACAAGCTTCTGCCCTACGCGATGATGTCAAAGGGTTTGATGTTAATCCAACAGTAACGACGATTTCTTTAGAAGAAACTTGGATTGAACAATAATTAGTTATGATAGGGGGTGGAAATCATCCCCTTATCCTTTTTACTATAAATCTATTGTCTAGCTGCGGCGCCTACGCTTTTCTATTATGTCTAGCTGCGGCGCCTACGCTTTTCTATTATGTCTAGCTGCGGCGCCTAGCCCCTCGAGGTCTTAAGTGAAATATCTTTGTGGCAAAGAGCACCACATAGATATTCCACTTAAGCTTGTCGGGTCTACCAAGGCGCCTACGCTTTTCTATTAAACTGGAGGTGAATAGGGTGGGTCGATATATTTTAAAGAGACTATTAATTGCAATACCGGTGCTGATTGGAATTTCGTTTATTTCTTTTTTTCTCGTAAGACTTGTACCAGGGGATACTGTTACTGCTTTGCTTGGATCGAATTATAATGAAGAACAGGCCCTGATATTACGTGAAAAATTAGGACTCGATCAGCCACTAATCGTTCAATATGGATTATGGATGGCCAATGTGTTACAAGGTGATTTAGGTTATTCTTCCTTCACTAATCAACCCGTAGCAACTGCACTAATGGAACGCCTTCCCATTACCATTGAACTGACTGTCATTAGTGTTGTTTTTGCACTCATTATTGCTATTCCACTTGGCACGTATGCAGCGGTAAAGCGTAATTCACCTATGGATTACGGTGCAAGTTTTTTTGGTATGTTTGGAATTTCGGTCCCTAACTTTTGGCTTGGGACAATTATGATTCTCGTATTCTCACTGCACTGGGGAATTCTACCATCTGGTGGATTTGTTGGACTTGCCGAGGATTTAGGTGGCAATATCCGGTCGATGGCGATGCCAGGGATTGCGCTTGGAACAGCGGTTGGAGCGGTTGTGATGCGAATGACGCGCTCATCGATGCTTGAAGTTGTTGGGGAAGAATATATGAAAATGGCAAAAGCCAAGGGTGTCTCGCAATCTCGGTGGATCTGGAAGCACGGATTAAAAAATGCGTTAATTCCAGTAATTACGGTTGTCGGGATTCAAACAGGTTATTTACTCGGTGGGTCAGTAGTTATTGAACAAATCTTCTCCTTACCAGGAGTTGGAAGACTAGCATTACAAGCGATTGCTAACCGAGACTATAGTTTACTGCAAGGTGCAATTCTATTAATTGCAACGACATTCGTTATCATCAATTTAATAGTAGATATTTTATATGCATATTTAAATCCGAAAATAAGGTATGACTAGAATGCCAATAGATTTGGAGGTGACAACATGATTGATTTTTGGAAACGATTTAAACAAAACCACATGGCTGTTATAGGCTTTGTTATTATTTTAATTATTTTATTAACTGCTATTTTTGCAAAATGGCTAACACCATATGACCCGTATGAAATGGATCCGGTCAACCGTCTTCAATCACCGAATGGAGAGTTTTGGTTTGGAACCGATCAATTTGGTCGCGATATTTTCAGTAGAATTGTGTATGGGGCAAGAATTTCACTTCAGGTAGGAATTATTGCCGTAGGTTTTTCTTTTATTGTTGGAACGATTATGGGACTCATTGCCGGCTATTCAGGTGGATGGGTTGACAACCTTATTTCGCGAATTACTGATGTCTTGTTTTCTTTTCCGGACATCTTACTAGCGCTAGTAATTATGGCTATTTTAGGCTCAAGCTTAAACAATTTGATGCTAGCAATTGGAATTGTCTATGTACCGATATTTGCCCGGATTGCACGGGGAACGGTTTTGAATATAAAAGATTCACTTTATATTGAAGCGGCGCGTTCGATGGGGGTAAGGCCAATCACAATTCTGTGGCGCCACATCCTGCCAAATGCGATGGCGCCACTAATTGTGCAAATTACGCTCTCGTTTGCGTTTGCGATATTGGCCGAAGCGGCATTAAGCTTCCTTGGCCTAGGGGTGTCTCCGGATACGCCGTCATGGGGGATTATGTTAAGTGAAGCAAAAGACTGGATGGAACTGTCTTGGTGGACAGCAATTTTCCCGGGGATAGCAATTACACTAGCCGTATTTAGTTTTAATATTATGGGTGACGGGTTGCGTGATGCCCTTGACCCTAGACTTCGAAATGAAAAATCATAAGGAAAGGAGAGGCTAGCCATGGAAGATGTCCTGTTGGATGTAAAGGAATTAAAAACACACTTTAAGACAGAAAAAGGCGTCGTCAAAGCCGTCGATGGCATCTCCTTTCAGGTAAGACGAGGAGAAATTCTTGGTATTGTTGGGGAATCTGGTTGTGGAAAAAGCATAACATCTCAATCGATTTTACGCCTAGTAGGCTACAAGCGAAATGAACTTGTTAGTGGGCAAGTTTTATTTGAGGGTGAAGATTTACTCACAAAGAAAGAAAAGAACATGCTTGCCATTCGTGGAAGTAAGATTGGTTTAATTGCCCAAGACCCGATGACCTCGCTTAACCCTGTATATACGGTAGGGAATCAAATTGCTGAGGTGCCGATGATCCATGAGAAGGCGTCAAAGAAATCTGCTTGGCAAACCGCGATTGCAATGCTTAAAAAGGTTGGAATCCCATCCGCGGAAGACCGAGCGGACCAATACCCACACCAATTTAGTGGAGGTATGCGCCAACGCGGTGTCATCGGTATGGCGCTTGCCGGAAACCCATCCCTATTGATTGCCGATGAGCCAACGACAGCGCTTGATGTGACCATTCAAGCACAAGTATTAGATTTAATGTTGAAGTTACGTGACGAGACAAATGCTGGCATTATTATGATTACCCACGACTTAGGCGTTGTTGCTGAGATTTGTGACAAGGTTGCTGTCATGTATGCGGGAAAAATTGTCGAACAGGCGCCAGTCGAAGAGCTATTCGCAAATCCTAAGCACCCATATACAAAGGGGTTATTAAAGTCCTTGCCAAAGCTTGGCGATAAGGAAAGGCTACAACCTGTTGAAGGTCAGCCACCAAACTTAAACGATTTACACGAAGGCTGCCGATTTGCTGATCGCTGTCCGTTCGTGTTTGATAAATGTCATACGGAGCACCCGCCGTTATTTTCAACCGATTCGAATCACCGTACCGCTTGTTATTTGTACGATGAGGAGGCAGAATAATGCAGACGAAAACAAAAGAATTAGTTCGAGTAGAAGGCTTAAAAAAGCACTTTAAACTAAGCGGCGGTGGCCTGCGTAAAGAGCCTGAACAAGTCGTTAAAGCAGTTGACGATCTAAATTTTTCCGTTTATGAAGGGGAAACGTTAGGGATTGTTGGCGAATCTGGCTGTGGGAAATCCACAATGGGACGCCTGCTGTTGCGGTTGTTAGAGCCGACGGAGGGAAATATCTATTTTGAAAACCGCGATATCACGACATTTTCAAAACAAGAGCTGAGAGAAAAAAGGCGTGAATTCCAAATGATTTTCCAAGACCCGTACGCATCGCTCAACCCGAGAATGACGGTCAAGGAAATCATTGAAGAACCGCTTCGAACATACAAGGAAAAGCAAGCTGAGCGCTCGAAGCGAGTACAAACATTGCTTGACGCGGTTGGAATACCAGAAAGCTACAAAAATCGTTATCCGCATGAATTTTCTGGTGGACAACGTCAGCGAATTGGGATTGCCCGTTCGCTTGCGTTAAATCCGAAATTCATCGTAGCTGACGAGCCGGTCGCTGCACTAGATGTATCGATTCAAGCACAGGTATTAAACTTGATGAAGGATTTGCAGGATGAGTTTGGCTTTACGTATTTATTCATTGCCCATGACTTAAGTGTCGTTAATTATATTAGTGATCGTATCGGTGTGATGTATTTAGGGAAAATGGTAGAATTAGCGGACAGTGATAAGCTTTACAACAATCCAGTTCACCCATATACGCAAGCGTTATTGTCGGCGATTCCGGTCCCAGATCCAACGCGGAAAAAAGAGCGAGTGATGCTTACTGGTGAATTGCCAAGCCCAGTTAATCCTCCTTCAGGCTGTAGGTTCCACACCAGGTGTCCATTAGCACAGGATATTTGTAAGCAAGTAGAACCAGAATGGATTGAAGTGGAAGAAAATCATTTTGCTGCATGTCACGTTGTTAAGGAGCGGTTATCATGACCTTTTCTATCGTCGCAAGGTGTAAAGAAACAGGGAATTTCGGTGCGGCAGTGTCCTCGTGTTTTCCGGCAGTGGGGGCCTATTCACCCACGATTAAACCAAATATTGGGATCATCGCTTCCCAGGGCTGGGTCAATCCAAAGCTTGGACCGGTTGGTATGACTTATTTAGAAAAAGGAAAGACTGCGAACGAAACATTAAATACGTTATTAATGAAAGATCCGGGCCGTGAGTTACGTCAGCTAATTGTGATGGATCACTTTGGCAACAGTGCAGTTTACACTGGGGTCGAAAATGACGATTATAAAGGGCACTTTGTTGGCGACCAATATGCGGTCCAAGGCAATTTGCTTACAGGTGAAGACGTACTAACCGTCATGGCTGAAACGTTTGAGCAGACAGATGGACTGTTAGAAGAGCGTCTGCTTGCAGCATTAGTTGCAGCTGATAAGGTCGGTGGTGATAAACGTGGAAAGCAAGCGGCGTTAGTAAAAGTTGTGGCAGAGGATGGCTTCCCGTACGTTGATTTTCGTGTCGATGATGACGATGAGCCTGTCCAATTGTTAGCGAAGATGTATGAGACTAACCGAAACGTATTGATTGATCGATATTATGAATGGGTGGAAGCAGTTAAGACGGGTGTGAAATTCCGTTAATTTAATTAAAAAGGAGAGAGTATCATGCGTAAGGATCAGTTAGAAAGATTAATTGCAAACTCTCTCCAAATGATCAATCAACTTCCAGGAAAATACAATAATGAATATTTTTACCATGAAGTGTTACAGACCGTTGTTGCGTTCCTTCCAAACGCGGATGCCGGTTTTTTCTTTATGTATGATCATAAAATGGGCAAGCTGCTCATCGAAGCAGCGATAGGCTATGATTCGGCAAGTTACCGGAAGACGAGATTGTCGGTTGGTGAATCTATTACCGGATCGGTTTATCAAACAAAACAGACGCGATTGGTGAACGCCCAAATCGATGTCATCGAGGCAATGGCTGCTATGACTGAGGAAAACAAAGTCTATTATGAGGAAGCATTGCTTGCGGATAACTACCCTGAAGCAGCTGTATCGTTTCCTATTATGTCTGGAGAAGAAGTATTAGCTGTCTTAACGATCAACAGCTTCACCGCTTCATTCGATGAGTCAATTACGCTGTTGCTTGATGAAATTGCACCGTATCTATCGGTGCTTTGTGCCCAGTATCAACTGAAAATTAAAGAGGCAGCGCTTGAAAAGGAGCTTGAGCTGACATATAACGCGTTAAGAAACGAGCATCAGCAGCTGCAACGTACGACCGATTTGTACAATAATTTGGCGTCGTTAATGTCACAAAACAAAAGCATTGATCAAATGATGCAAGCGATTAATATGAGTACAAAAACACCTGTTGCTTTTTATGATGAGTTACTGTATCCAATTGCTTCCTTTGGTAAATCAGCTGAACATCGCTTACCTGATAACTTTTTGGCATCGAGAGAAGTCCAGTATACGTTGTCAGTGAAAAAGTGGCAATTGATCAGTCAAGTGAACGAGTCGATTTTAGTTATGCCTGTTGTTGGTGCCCAAACGGTTATTGGCTTTTTGTGTGCGTGGATTGACGAAGAGAGCTTTAATGATGGAAACAGGCTGTTGCTTGAATACAGTGCATCGATGTTAGGGCTTGAATTAATGAAAAAGCGTTCGATTGAAGAGACACACCGGAAGCTCGCCGGGGATATTTTTGAACAACTAATTACCGGAAACTATAGCGATGATGTTGTCCGTCAGGCAAAAAATCTGGACCTCGATGAAACAGACTATTTTGCGATTTTAATATGCGAAGGCAAGCTAGAGACAACTGGCTTTAATCAATATTTTATTAAAGATTCGTGGACAAAGTGGATCCAACAAGCGATGAAAGTAGCGGGCATGGACGGACTCGTTACGCAACGGGGCATGGACGTTATTGCCTTTTTAACCGTTGATGGGGAAAAAGATAAATCGTTTGCTAGAAATAAGCTAAAATCCTTTACGAAGCAATTAGAACAAATCCCATTTCCGGTTAAAATCGGGATTGGCCGCGTGTATCAAGGCTTCGTTCATGTTCGAAAATCGTATGCCGATGCCAAGCAATGTATAGAAATGTTAAATAAAAAGAAGTCTGGCAAAGTATTACGCTTTTCCGATGGCGGTATTTATCGTTTGTTATTGGACCACGATAAGGATGAATTAGACTTGTTTGTTCATGACCACATAGGTCCATTGCTTGAGTGTAAGACAAAAAAAGATAAAGAATTACTTGATACGTTATTAGCTTATGTAACGTTCAATCGGGATTTAGCTACCGTCACCAACAAACTATCGATTCACCACAACACACTCTATTATCGGATTAAAAGAATTGAAGAAAGTTTACACGTATCCTTTGCCAATCATGACGAATGGTTCGACATTTCGGTTGCCTGTAAAATCTATTTATTTTTAACCGAATAGGTAGGTGCGTTTTTGCGGTTGAGGGATAAGAACTAAAAGAGAGAAGGCTTTACGATGAAGGGAATAAAAAATATTGCTGTCGAAACGGTGACAGCTGGGTTTATCGAAGATTGCGTTATTATTTATGATAAGACGATTAACTATATTGGTTCGCTTTCGGATGCGCCAGATTTTGCTGAAGAGATTGAATGGACAGACGGCAACGGGCAAATTGTTTTCCCAGGCTTCATTGACGTCCATACTCACCTCGGGATTGATGAAGAAGGTGTTGGTAAGGAGGGGGATGATTTCAATGAGACGTCTAACCCAATTACTCCTCATCTCCGGGCGATTGATGGGATTAATTCCTTTGATTCGGGGTATTATCGTGCCCTAAAGGCCGGGATTACGACGGTACAGGTGTTACCTGGCAGTGCTAATGTGATTGGTGGGTTAACGGCGATAATTAAGGTGAAGCCGGACCGTCCAATCGAACAGCAATGCATCAAGTCACCGGCAGCATTGAAAATTGCCTTTGGTGAAAACCCAAAACGTTTCCATGCGAATAATGGAGTGGTAACAAGAATGGGTGTAGCAGCCAAGATACGCGAGGCCTTTTGGCGAGCGAAAAATTGTCCACCACAGTCCTTAGCAGAGCAAGCTTTGGCTGATGTGTTTGCCGATGACTTGCCTGTTCGGGCGCATGCTCACCGTGCCGATGATATTTTGACCGCAATCCGGATTGCCGATGAATTCGGGTTTGCTTTATCGATTGAGCACGCGACCGACGGTATTCGGATTGTCGATCAAATTAAAGCGTCTGGCTACAATGTCGTTGTTGGGCCAACAGCAACAGGGAAATCCAAGGTTGAGTTAGCCAATCAATCATGGGATACGTACCAGGCGTTTGAGCGAGCGGGCATCCCGTTTGCAATTACGACCGACCATCCAGTCATTCCAATTGAGGAGTTGCTCACGGCTGTCCGCCATGCAATCGCACACGGACTAAGCGAAGAAGCTGCGCTGAAATCTATTACGATTCAAGCAGCCAAGCACCTCGGTATTGATGACTGCGTTGGGTCAATTGAGGTTGGTAAAGACGCTGATTTTGTCCTTTGGTCGGCATCACCATTTGATAATTTTCGTGCCAAGGCAACGACTGTCATTATCGACGGAGAAACAATCCAATAGTGTAAGCGAGGTGACGGTTCTCTTGTTTCCAACGGAAGTGAAAGAACCATCCCCACGCTTCCTATAATTCTAGGTTTAGGTTACTAGATTTCGTGATATAAACTAGTATCCGAATAATTCCAATAGAAAAGGGGAATAGGATGTCTAGTTTACATTCTCTTAGTAATCACCAGTTAATTGAGGCTTATCAAGATGCAATTAAAATGGAGTTGGATGCAGAATTTATTAATCTACTAGAAGAGGAATTGAAAGATAGAAATATAACCATTCATTCAATAAAAGCAATTAGTGTTTAATGGAATATAACAGGTTTAGTAGCTCCAAAAGGATAGAGCTATTAAACCTGTTTTTTATTTGAAGATAAGAAACCACCATAGCTTTTTGTTGCCACCATCTAGTATGAAAAAAGGATAGCATTTATTAATTTTGAGTATACTGTATCTTCGGTTAACCGGTAACAAAAAACAATATACACGCCCGAGTGAGCCCTTTGAATGGTTAACCGGTAAAGACTGCCACGTCATGGATTGTCTTATGTCTACCTTAGGCCCCTTAAGCTTTAGCTATAAAATCTTGTTCTCAAAACTTTGAAAACGTTTTTATAGTTAATTGCTGGAAATGTGATAAAATAGTTAAAAGAAGATCTAAGTTTAATCATTTTAAAAATGTAAGTGCATACATAGGGGATTGGTAAGCTATTTGCGTTTATCCCGCAAATCAAATTCGTTCGTGATTAAATTGTTTTTTACCCATTATTACAAGGAGGATTCCACTAATGAAAAGTATAGTTTTAGATAATTGGAAGTTCAAAGAAAGTACTAGTACAGAATGGCTTGAAGCTAAAGTTCCGGGCTGCGTGCACGCGGATTTACTACACAATAACAAAATAAGTGATCCGTTCTATGGTAAGAATGAAATGGACCTACAATGGATTGACAAAAGGGATTGGGAATACAACACAACATTTGATATACCAACAGATCTCCTCAATCAGCCCAATTTAGAGCTTTGTTTCGATGGACTTGACACCTATGCAGAAGTTTATTTGAATGAACAGCCCATTCTATCAGCACATAACATGTTTCGCGCTTGGACCGTAGATGTGAAGGATGTTGTGAAAAAGGAAGGTAACTCCTTACGCATTTATTTTCGCTCCCCGATAAATGAAGATTTAATCAAATTAGAAAAGCTAGGATATGGTTTGCCGGCGACGAATGACCATTCAGAAGACGGTGGACTTGGTGATAAGAAGTTAAGTGTTTTTGCTCGAAAAGCACCCTACCACTACGGTTGGGATTGGGGGCCAAGATTCGTTACTAGTGGAATTTGGAAGGAAGTGCGCCTAGCCGGGTGGACAGATAGTCGGATAACAGACCTCTATATTCAACAGAATAAGGTAACTGAATCTGTTGCAGAAATGACTGCTGTAATAGAAATTCAGTCTGATCGTACTGGCGAAGCAAAGATTCGCCTTGCAACAGAAGGTCTTCATATCGAAAAAGAAATAGCTTTAACTAAAGGAATAAATCTAGTAGAGGTGGACTGTAAAATAAACGATCCGAAACTTTGGTGGAGCAGGGGACTTGGCGAACAGAATTTCTACCAATTCACTGCAATAGTAACAAAAGAAGAGAAGGTTATTACAGAAAAGACAGTCAGGACTGGATTAAGATCGATTAACTTAATAAGAGCAAAGGACGATGAGGGAACGAGTTTTTATTTTGAATTAAATGGAGTCCCTGTTTTTGCTAAGGGTGCAAACCACATCCCAAATGACAGTTTTGTCACAGATGTAAGCTACGAGCGATATCGTCATGAAATAGCTAGCGCTGCTGAATCCAACATGAACATGCTACGTGTTTGGGGTGGTGGTATTTATGAGCATGACCTATTTTACGACTTATGTGATGAATATGGAATGCTAGTTTGGCAAGATTTTATGTTTGCGTGTAGTATGTACCCGGGTGATCAAGCGTTTCTTGACAATGTTCAAATAGAAGCGGAAGAGAATATTAAGCGCTTAAGAAATCATCCTTCGCTTGCCTTGTGGTGCGGTAACAATGAAATCGATGTTGCTTGGGCGCAATATGATGAACAGTTGGGATGGGGCTGGAAACAGCAATATTCCAAAGCTCAACGTGAAGAAATATGGAGCGCTTATGAGGAAATTTTCCATAAAATTCTTCCGGATGCTGTGGCGAGCCATGGCGCGACTATCGATTATTGGCCATCTTCACCAATGAGTGATTTATCCGGAACTTCTAAGCAACACTCCACTTATCAGTCTACAAGTGGGGATATCCATTATTGGGATGTCTGGCATGGGTTAAAACCAATGGAGGATTATAAGAATTATGTAGGTCGTTTTATGAGTGAGTACGGCTTTCAGTCATTTCCAGAGTTAAAAACAGTCAAGACCTATGCCGAAGAAAAGGATATGGAATTAGAATCAGATGTGATGCTACACCATCAAAAGAATGGTTCAGGAAATCGACTAATTAAAGAGTATATGGATATGTACTATAAAGAACCGAAGAATTTCCCTTCATTTTTATATATGAGTCATATCTTACAAGCGGATGCTATTAAGACAGCTATCGAAGCACATCGCATCAATAAACCTTATTGTATGGGCACGCTCTATTGGCAAATAAATGACTGTTGGCCTGTTGCATCATGGGCAAGTATGGATTATTACGGAAGATGGAAGGCATTACAGTATATTGCAAAACGGAGCTTCAAAGATGTTGCGGTAGCGATTGATCGGAAGGAAACCAGATTAGATTTCTATCTTATTTCCGATATTCTCTCCGATTTATCTGGGACATTAGCGGTTAAGCTTTATGATTTTGAAGGGAATCTATTAGTTGAAAAAAGCAAAGATGTAACGATTAAAGCTAATAACTCGAGTTTAGTAGAATCGATCCAGGTAAAAGCATTGCTAAACAATCAGGATGAGCATAAAGTAGTCGTTTATGCATCCGTTGTAACGGATGAAGAGGTGCTAGATAGTAAAGAATATTTCTTTGTGCCGATGAAAAACATTGACCTTACTAATCCGGTGATTACGGTGGAGGAAGTGGAAGGTACTGGTGGAACCGAATTCGACCTAACGACAAATGTCTTGGCCAAAAATGTTTGGCTTGATGCGGCCAATGAAGGCGTCTTTAGTGATAACTATTTTGATCTAATTCCAGGTATTTCAAAACGGATTACTTTTTTGGCACGTGGGAACGTGAATGGTCACAATGCCTTTGTTAAAGCAAGCCCTGGCAAGGTTTCGGTTAAATCGATGGTTGATTTCATTAGCCAAGATTAATGGAAACAAAGAGGACTAATTTCTCACCGGATAGAAATTATAAAAAAAACAAGAACTTTCCAGCTTCAGTGCCTAGCCCCTCGGGACATAAGTCAATCCCTTCTGTGGCAAGGACCGCCACATCAGGTCTTGTCTTATGCCTGTCGGGTCTACCAAGGCGCTTACGCTTTTCTTATTGTCTAGCTTCAGCGCCTAGCCCCTCGGGACATAAGACAATCCCTTTTGTGGCAAAGGCCGCCACGTCAGGGCTTGTCTTATGCCTGTCAGGTCTAGCAAGGCGCTTACGCTTTTCTTGAAAGGAGTAATGTATGTTGAGTGAAATGAAAAGTAGAACGATTACGGTCAATCAAATAGGATATCCAACAACAAGCAAGAAGATTGCGATGTTTACAGGACAAGGTGGAACATTTGAAGTAATTAATGAGGCTTCGGAAGTAGTGTTTCGTGGGGTAACAAGTAATCCAGTTAAGGATGAAGTAAGTGGAGTAATGGTCTGTTCAGGTGATTTTTCTGCGCTAACAACGACGGGGAAATATCGAGTAAGACAAGATGAAGCTGTTTCTCCTATGTTTTTAATCACGGAGAAACCTTATCAACATCTTCACCATGGGCTATTAAAAGCATTTTATTATTTCCGTTGTGGGATGGAGTTAGAAGAGGAATTCGCCGGTCCTTGGAAGCATAAAGCTTGCCATACAACGGAGGGTATTGTTCATGGACAACCAGATCGTAGGCTTGGAAGTTTCGGAGGTTGGCATGATGCAGGTGACTATGGGAAATACACAGTCGCAGCAGCTAAGGCGGTTGCGGACCTATTACTTGCTTATGACCTATATCCGAATGCATTTGCAGGACCTGTACCGCTTCCGGAAACAGATAATTTAACACCTGACGTATTACATGAATGCCGCTATGAACTAGAATGGCTGTTTACCATGCAGGAAACTGATTCGGGTGGTGTGTTTCACAAGCTTACCACATTACATTTTCCGGGGCTGGATGTGATGCCGGAGGAGGATCTAGCAGATTTGTATTTTTCGCCAATTTCAGCAACAGCTACTGGTAGCTATGCAGCGATCATGGCAATGGCGTCTCGTGTGTATCAGCCATTTGATGCTAGCTTTGCAGCGCGTTGCCTGAAAGCTGCAATCCACGCAGAGGAATGGCTGGAGAAGCATCCTGAAGTTGAAAGTTTCAAAAATCCAGTGGATATTACTACAGGGGAATACGGTGACTCCAAGGACATCGATGAGAGATATTGGGCTTTTTGTGAGCTATATCGAACAACAGGTGATGATAAATATCACCATAAAATTCAGAAACTAAGTAGACAACCATTTGATAAGTGTCAGTTAGGTTGGGCAGATGTCGGTGGTTATGGTACATTAGCCTATCTATTAAATGATGAGACGAATGTAGACCGCGCGCTTTACACGGAATTAAAAACCCTTTTTCTAGATGAAGCAAACCAACTTATTTCCCGAAGCAAAGAGGACGGCTATCTAATTTCATTAACAGAGGACGAGTATATTTGGGGAAGTAATATGTTAGTTATGAATCACGGAATGATCCTTTTGTTTGGTTACCACTTAACAGGTGACAAGAAATATGAAGCGTGCGCCCTCGATCACCTTCATTACTTGATGGGGCGAAACGTCCTCGATATTAGTTATGTAACAGGCTATGGTGAGCAACCAGTTATGCACCCACACCATCGTCCATCTGTTGCTGATGATGTCGTTGATCCTGTTCCAGGGCTTGTTGCGGGTGGCCCTGACAGAGGCCTACATGACGAATATGTAAAAGAACACTTACAAGGGAAAGCACCGGCCCAATGTTTTGCCGATCATGAAGATAGTTATTCTACAAACGAAGTAACAATTTATTGGAATTCTCCGGCAGTGTTTGTTGTGTCACATTGGGTGAGGTAGGTACTTACTTCTAGTTTTCAGCCTACTGAAATGAGTCACTTTAAGACTGATAATATAATAGTATCCTATAAAAAGGAGTGGCATTACAAATTGAAATTCACTAATGGGAACTGGCTAGTAAGGGAAGGCTTTTCGATTCATCATCCTCAGGTTGTCCATGATGTCGAGATTACAGATGAGGGTGTTACACTGTACGCACCATGTAAACAGATAAACCATCGAGGTGCTACGCTTGATGGGCCGTTGCTTACTATCCATTTATCTACACCAATGGAAAATGTAGTTCGTGTTCGTACCTGGCATTTTAAAGGTGGAGCGAAAAAATATCCTAATTTTAATGTAACCGATCACCATCGCTCCTATCAATTAGATACGAGTGATGAAGAAATCACTTTTACTAGTGGCGATTTACATGTGAAGATAAATAAAAATCAATTTGGTATGGAATTCTTTAATAAGGATCAAAAGCTAACCGAGGCAGATTCGAAGGGGTTAGCTTGGATTAAGGGGCCAGAGAAGACAACCTTTATGCGGGGCCAGCTTAGTTTGAAGGCTGGTGAACAATTATATGGCTTAGGTGAACGCTTCACGCCGTATGTGAAAAATGGTCAGTCTGTCGATGTTTGGAATGAAGACGGTGGCACAAGTTCAGAGCAGTCCTATAAAAATATCCCTTTTTACGTGAGTAACAGGGGGTATGGTGTGTTTGTTAACCATCCTGAGCAGGTTAGTTTTGAGCTGGGGTCAGAAGTCGTTTCTAGGTCACAGTATAGTGTGAGTGGCGAGTATTTAGATTACTATATGATCAATGGACCAACACCAAAAGAAGTGGTTAGTCGTTATACAGAACTAACTGGTAAACCAGCACTGCCACCAGCCTGGTCGTTCGGATTATGGCTATCAACGTCATTCACTACCGATTACAACGAAGAAACAGTAAACCATTTCGTTGATGGCATGGAAGAACGCGGTATTCCGTTAAGCGTGTTCCACTTTGATTGTTTTTGGATGAAAGAATTTGAGTGGAGTAACTTTGTTTGGGATGAAAGAAACTTCCCGGACCCCGAAGGTATGTTAAAACGACTAAAAGATAAAGGTCTTAAAATTTGTGTTTGGATAAACCCATACATAGCGCAAAAGTCAAAACTGTTTGCCGAAGCAGTAGAACATGGCTATTTATTAAAAAGGCCAAATGGCGATGTATGGCAGTGGGATCTTTGGCAGGCGGGCATGGGTATCGTCGATTTTAGTAATCCAAAGGCATGTAGCTGGTTTGCGGAAAAATTAAAAGTATTGCTAGATATGGGTGTAGATTCCTTTAAAACCGACTTCGGCGAACGGATTCCTACAGATGTCGTGTATGATGATGGTTCTGATCCATATAAAATGCATAACTACTATTCCTATAAATATAACGAAGTAGTATTTGATTTGTTGAAAAAAGAAAAAGGTGAAAAAGAAGCAATCGTGTTTGCGAGGTCTTCGACAGCCGGTGGTCAAAAGTTCCCAGTTCACTGGGGTGGAGATTGTGATTCCACGTATGAAGCAATGGCTGAGAGCTTACGCGGTGGCCTGTCGTTAACTATGTCTGGGTTTGGCTATTGGAGTCACGATATCGGTGGATTTGAAAATACAGCTACACCAGATGTGTTCAAACGTTGGACTGCCTTTGGATTGCTTTCTAGTCACAGTCGATTTCATGGCAGTTCATCTTATCGGGTTCCATGGAAGTTTGACGAGGAAGCAGTCGATGTTGCACGTCATTTTACTCAACTAAAAAATAGTCTCATGCCTTATTTATATCATGCAGCGGTTGAAAATAGCCAAACAGGTATTCCTGTGATGCGTTCGATGCTACTCGAATTCCCAGACGATCCTTTATGCGATACACTAGATCGCCAATATATGCTTGGTGAGTCTATCCTCGTTGCCCCGATTTTTAATGAGGAAGGAATCGGATCTTACTACTTGCCAAAAGGTAAATGGACACATCTTTTAAGTGGCGAAATAGTCGAAGGTGGAACATGGAGAAAAGAGTACTATAATTATAGGAGTCTACCTCTTTTTGTGAAGGAAAATACCGTTTTACCATTAGGTGCTGTCCATAATAAGCCTAACTATGATTATGCGGACGAAGTAACATTCCGTGTCTATTCTTTACATGATGGAAAAGAAATTCGTACCATTATTAACGATGTAAATGGAGAATTGGCAGGCTCCATTTTAATAGCACGCCAAGGCGGGCAAATTTTAGTTAGCGCAGATATGAATAATAAAGCATACTATATTGTTTTAAATGGACTAAGTTCGATTAAGTCAACAACAAGTGGTACATGGTCCAAGGAATCAGGTGGTGTAAGGATTACTCCAGATCCATCAATAGAATCATTTACGATTACGTTGGAATAAAGTTAAGTTATATAGCCACTTTGGCATGGTTAAAAATAAACTTATTAAGATCATTATGCAGGTAAGCTTGTAAGGACAGGTCACAGGCGCAAATAAGCCAAGAGACCTGTCCTTTTTTAGATGTTTGATAAGGATGGTGAGCCAATTGTCCTGATCTCTTGATTATCCAAATGATTCCAAGTACCGATTTTCGCTGAAAATTGTAGTAATAGTTTGAATATTATGCTATATTTCTTACATTCATTTACCATAAAAGGAAATGAGTTGCTATAATATTACATAATTTAGGAGGAATGTCATGTATAAGAAACTAACAGCAGTTGCTCTTTCATTAGCGCTCATCGGCTCACTCGGGGTTGCAAACGGCTGGAGCACAACAAAGGCAGAGGACACAGATCGTAATATTACACGTGCTAATTATGTTGGAGCTGCACCAGAACTAGCAGAGTTAGCGAAGGAATTGGGGAAGGATTTATCTAAGTCAGACCCGGCAGCAAAATTAGAAAATAAAGGAACAAAATTTGAACAAGCAGGAGAAAGCCGTGTTGCCACGCAAGAAGCTACAGGGGATGTACCTGTATTGGTTGTGTTGGCAAAGTTTAAAGATGGGGACGCACCGATTGGTGACCCAGAAGGAGTAGTACCAGCTAACTATTTTGAGGACTTAATATTTGGCACGGAATATAATCCATATGAATTGGAGCAGTTTGCTCAATATAAAGAATTTGATGGTGTGAAGGCACCAACTGATAGTACGATGCAAAATATTTATAAAGAATCAAGTTATGGAAAGGTCAATTTAGTGCGTAAGGAGGACACTGACTATGCTTGGGTAGAATTACCTAAAGGCGCATCCTACTATTTAGATCAAGATGGTACATACGCTGAAAATGGCACTTATGTAAACGGTAACGAAAATGGTGATGCACATATGGGCGAACTTGTTCGTGATGCACTAAAAGCTGCAGATGATCAAGTGGACTTTTCTAAATATGCAGTAGACGGCGAAGTACCAAATGTATTCATTATTCATGAAGGAACGGGGGCAGAATTTAGTCGGGATCCAGCCCAAATTTGGTCCCATAAATGGAACTTGTTGAGTGCGCTATATTATGGGAAGTATTATGAGACCGGTGAAACAGCACCAGTTGCAGAAGGCGTCCCAGTTAATGAGTGGATTAACGAAACAATTGCAGAAGACATGACCTATGATGGCGTAATTGTTGACAACTACAATATCCAACCAGAAATTGGTGGTAACGTCGCAGGTTTCGATTTAGCAACTGGCGAATATAAAGAAGAAAAGGTAACAGGACCATATCCGGCACAAGCAGGCGTTTATGCACACGAATTTGGTCATTCGTTAGGCTTGCCAGACTTCTATGATACGCTTTATAGCTCGGAAGGCGTTGGTAACTATTCAATGATGGCTGGTGGTTCATGGATGAGTTTTCCAGATGCAAATGCCTATGGCGGTAACTCACCAACCCATTTCGATCCATTTTCTAAGACATTCCTTGGATGGGTGAACCCAATTGAGGTAACACCTGAAGATGGCGTGCAAGAGCTCACCTTACCATCTATTGATCAAGCGAATGCAGATAACGGCATCGTGAAAATGGAAGTTCCGGGTTCAAATGGAACCGAATATTTCTTGTTTGAAAATGCGCAACAATCCGGCTTTAACAAGGGCTTTAGTAATCAAGGCGAAGACTCTCATGGATTACTCGTTTGGCATGTCGATGAGAATATTCTTAATTTATACCAAACGGCTGGTTTCCGCCCGAACAATGTGGAAAACTGGATGAACAAGCGTTTCCAATCAAATCAATCTGAGGTTGCATCAGATGGAACAGTTGTTACGCATTACGGATTATCAGTCGTGCAAGCTGATGGAAACTATGACCTTGAAAAATATGTGAATCGTGGTGATGCTGGTGACTTCTTCCAAACAGGTGACGAAATTACACCAAATTCTAGTAACGTTCACACTGGTTCTTATTATTTCTGGCAAGAAAATAGTGCAGTCCCAGCAAGCTCCGGCATTAATGTAACAGATATCGTTGAAAATGAAGACGGTAGTATCACGGCAAAATTTTTCTATCAAACAGACAAAAAATAATAAATGAAGAAGCACCCGCACGTAGAATAGTACGGGTGCTTCTTATTGTAAAGATAAAAAAATATCAAAATCTGTCTAGCTCCTCGGGGTCTTAAGCAGAGAAACTTCGTGGCAAAGAGCTCGACATAGATTTTTTTCTTAAGTTTGCCATAGCAAGGCCGCCCTACGCTTTTCTTAGTTTAACAGGTTAGTGATTAACTGTTTCAGGTGTTCCAATTGGCTAGAATCAATCGACTTTGCCTGGTTGAGTGAATTCACTGTCGTTTGGATTAAAAAGGCACGTGGATGTTTCGCTTGTAACAATTCCTCTTCGATTAAATCAAGCAGTTCGACATATGGACGTTGATCTTCTGCTATCAAAGATTTTTTCAAGCTGGTTAGTAATTGCTTCAATTCTTCTTGCAATCGGTTGCTATCTGTTTGGTCGTTTGGAAACCATTTGTCAACCAAGCTAGGCTGATTAAGTTGCTCGCGAGTGTGGGCAAGGTCCTCAACAATAGTTGCCATTCTTTTTACACTATATTGAACGACAGGATGAATGCTCGCGTCCTTGTCATGCCAGGTAATATAGTACTTCATATTTTGATGAAGGATGCCGACGAACATAATGGCTGAATCTAATAAATAAGGTTGTTTTTCCTCGCCGAAAATTTCAAGCAACCGTTCGTATATCCATATAACGACCTTCATTTGTGACTCTTTTACAAAATGCTTGAGCTCAGGATCGTTTGAAATCAATACCTCTTCAAACAGGGTGAAAATGCGATGTTGTTTGTTGATCTTCATCGATAGTTCAATTTGTTTGGTAAATACATCAAGGTCAGCAGGGTCTTGTCCTATCATAATTTCATTTCGTTTATCACTTAAAATTTCAGCCAACTCTTTAAAAATCGAAATAAGTAACTCATTTTTCGAACTGAAATAATTGTAAAAGGTCCCTTTTGAAATGCCGCTATAATCCAATATGTCTTGAATAGATGTCGCTTGGTATCCTTTTTCAATAAATAATTGCTGTGACTTCTTAATTACTTGCTGCTTCCTAGAATTCATTTCGATCACCTTTTTAAATAATTTAACAAGCGCACATGCTTGGAATTGTACTACTAGTCTACCATTATCATACCTGAACATTTGTCGGTTCACAAACCTAAATATAATAGGAAAAAATAGGTATTGCAATTACTGTACCGTTAGTATAATATATTGGAATGTGAACAACGAGTATAAAATAATGAACTCATAGTATAGGGGGAGCGTCAAATGAATGAAACAACACAGAAAGCAAGTGGTCCGAAGTATGGTGTGCTTGCGGTTTTAATGATTGGAGCTTTTATCGCTTTTTTAAATAATACGTTACTTAATATTGCATTGCCTTCCATAATGAAGGATTTACAAATAGAGACGGCGACGGTTCAGTGGTTAACAACAGGATTCATGCTTGTAAACGGCATTATGATACCAGCTACTGCCTTTTTAATTCAAAAATATTCTGTTCGCAAACTTTTTATTACGGCAATGGGTTTGTTTACACTCGGTACAGTGATTGCTGGTATGGCAGATGTGTTTCCGTTGTTACTTTCAGGAAGAATGCTTCAGGCATCAGGGTCAGCGATTATGATGCCATTATTAATGAATGTTATGTTAGTTAGCTTCCCAGTTGAGAAACGGGGAGCGGCAATGGGAGTGTTTGGACTTATTTTAATGGCTGCACCAGCAATTGGCCCGACTTTATCTGGATGGATTATCGAGCACTACGACTGGAGAATGCTATTTCATTTTGTGACACCGATTGCGGTTATTGTGTTACTTCTTGGTGTTTTCTTGTTGAAGGACAAGAAGGAAAAGGTAAAGATGCGTCTCGATGTCGTTTCTTTACTCTTATCAAGCGTTGGTTTTGGCGGGATTTTATACGGATTTAGTTCTGCCGGCAGTAAAGGATGGGACAGTCCACATGTGTACGCCACGATTATTGTTGGGGCTGTTTCCTTAATCACGTTTATTGTTCGTCAAACAAAGCTTGAACGACCAATGCTTAACTTCGGTATTTATAAGTATCCGATGTTTGCTCTTTCCTCATCAATTACGATGGTATTAAATATGGCCATGTTCTCAGGGATGCTACTGCTTCCAATCTATGTCCAAACAATACGGGGCATTTCCCCATTTGATGCAGGTTTATTGATGCTTCCGGGTGCATTAGTGATGGCGTTGATGTCACCAATTACTGGAAGGCTGTTTGATAAGATTGGTGGAAAAATTTTAGCTGTTGCAGGCCTTGCTATCGTAGTTGTGACAACTTATTTATTCAGTAAACTATCGTTAGATTCTACGTACAGCTATTTGGTTGTGTTGAATTCTGTCCGGATGTTAGGTATTTCGATGGTAATGATGCCTGTTTCAACGAATGGATTGAATCAACTACCGGCTAAAATGTACCCGCATGGAACTGCGATGAACAATACGTTAAACCAAGTTTCCGGTGCAATTGGAACAGCACTGCTTGTGACGATTATGTCAAATAAATCTGAATCATCTGCAACTAGCTTAGTCGCACAATATGGGGCGGATGCAGCAGCTAAACAGCAACAAATTATGCTTGAGTCGATGCTTGAAGGAATAAATTTTGCTTTCTACATTTCTTCCTTGATTGCCGTTGTGTCGCTAATTTTAGCCTTTTTTATTAAACGTGCAACACCAGCAGATGGACCAATCGAATTCAAACCATCCGATGATCAAGAAAGTAAAGTAGTTCCAGAAACAGTCTAACCTAGGCAGTATTCTAGCTTATAGTATGTTGAATGGAAGAACGGTTTTCATTTCCCTTTAGTAAAAGGATTTGAGAACCGTTTTTTCTTTTAGATAAGAGAAGAGGAAAAAGTGTCGATAAGGAGGCCTATTATCGACAGATTGGATTTGAGAAGAGGAAAAACTGTCGATAAGGAGGTCTATTATCGACAGATTCGAGTTGAGAAGAGGAAAAAGTGTCGATAAGGAGGTCTATTATCGACAGATTCGAGTTGAGAAAAGAAAAAACTGTCGATAAGGAGGTCTATTATCGACAGATTGGATTTGAGAAGAGGAAAAAGTGTCGATAAGGAGGTCTATTATCGACAGATTCGAATTGAGAAAAGGAAAAACTGTCGATAAGGAGGTCTATTATCGACAGATTCGAGTTGAGAAAAGAAAAAACTGTCGATAAGGAGGTCTATTATCGACAGATTGGTGAAGAGAAGAGGAAAAAGTGTCGATAAGGAGTCCTATTATCGACAGATTGGTGAAGAGAAGAGGAAAAACTGTCGATAAGGAGGTCTATTATCGACAGATTCGAGTTGAGAAAAGAAAAAACTGTCGATAAGGAGGTCTACTATCGACAGATTGGATTTGAGAAGAGGAAAAAGTGTCGATAAGGAGGTCTATTATCGACAGATTCGAATTGAGAAAAGGAAAAACTGTCGATAAAGAGGATTTTCACCTATTATGGCAGCGAAGGGAGAATATTTATTGATAAGTAGTAAATAACTACCTAAAACAAATAGAACGGGAGCGCTTGCATGAAAATATATTTGTTATTCGCAGATAGATTGTTGGCAAGCCATAGTCTTTTAGGGATGTTGGAACATGAATACTTACGATAAAATCATCCAAAACAAAAAAGAGGCGATCGAGTTACATAATAATTATTGGTTGAGTGAAGTTGTCTATAGTTATCAATGGTGGTTGATTATAACCTTATTAATTGTGCCTTGGATATTGTGGTTTATATTAACAGACCGAAGTAGGAAGAAGAAGCAATTAATTGTTGGTTTAATCGTGATGATAGTAAGTTACTTAATGGATCAAATAGGTTCTGCTATGCTATTGTGGCATTATCCATACACGTTAACACCATTAGAGAGATCTGTGTTTGACCCAGTAGACTTATCTGTTTTACCTGTTAGCTATATGTTGATTTATCAATATTTCACAAAAATAAGCAGCTACCTGACCGTTGCAGTCCTTTTCTCTTTTTGTGCTGCATTCATCGGTGGTAATTTAGCTGAGGCGATTCATGTCTATGACATAATTAATTGGCAGCATATATTTTCAGTTCCGATTTATTTTAGTATGTTTGTGCTATTACGGTTAATTGTCAAAAAACTCGAGTAATTCATTGGGGACGCGTTAACCAAATTAAGTACCGAATAAGCCGTCCCCAATAGTCAAATCAGCGGTATTTTAATCGAGTGACCATACCGCCAGGGGTTACGCCGTTGTTTGATTTGTGGAACATCCTTGTACCGTTTACTGGCCAGACACCCGGGTTATTAGCGATGAATTCGATATCATATCGTTTTCCTGACCCAATAATGATTGTATCATCATACAACCGGTCCCGTGGAAAACCGTCAATTTCAGCAATTTGAAAGTTATGGCCGTGGATATGCATCGTATGGTTGCCATTTGTTTTGTTTAGAAAACGAATACGCACTTTTTCACCATAAGATGTATACATCGGTGTTGTATACGGAAAACTTTTTCCATTTAATGTGAAAAAATTAGGGTTATTACAAAATTTATCAGGTTTATACGTTCCAGGGTAAACTTTACCTGTGTCTGGTTGGTCGATTTGCCACTGTTGAATAATCTGAACATAATCATGAGATGGAATAGAAGTAGGGTCTATATACCCATCTTGTGGTAAAACAACGAGTGGACCTAATAAACCAAGGTTTGCTTGAAATCCCATTGTAGAGTGATAGAAAAAAGTTCCGGTCCGAAGCGCTTGGAACTTGTAAGTATAGCTCTCCCCCGGGTTAATTTTTGGAGTTGGTTCAATGTCTGGCGCACCATCTTGGCTGTTTGGCTTTGGGATACCGTGGACATGGACAGCGGTAGGTTCGTCGAGGTTATTTTCCACCTCAAGAAACAACCACTCGCCGTGTTTTATAACTAAAAGTGGTCCAGGTGTTGATTGGTTAAACCCATAGGCATCTATCGTTATGTCTGATAGGATTGGTTGCTTAATCTTATCGACGGTTAATTTGAAGTATCGGAAATTTTGACCTTGCTGATACTTTGCAATTGCTAAATCAGGAATGCTCATCCGTTCTTCCCAGACAGTCATGATGTTTTTCCTCCTTAAAAAAGCTTCAACTAAACTATATGCAAGACTTGATTAAAATATTTCAACTGAATAGAATGACGTGGATTTTAATCATATGGGTTGACAAAAGATCCACAGCGCCTTACGATGGTATGTAATCGCTTCCATTTAACTGTATTGTAAAATGAGATTCTTTTCCAAAGTCCAGAAATTATACGAGTTTTATTTGGAGAAACTGCGTGGAGTGCGCTTAACTTTGCTTGTTATTGGAAAGTTATCTCTTTTAGAGTCCGGCTTAAATATAATCGTTTACAAAGATAGGTTTAATAAATTTTACATAAATAAAATAAAGGAGAGGTTCCGATGGAAAATAGACCAGTAGCAGTTCAAATGTTTACATTGCGCAATGAAAGTGAGAAGAACTTTGTTGGGACGTTAGCAAAAGTAGCAGAAATAGGGTATGACGGAGTGGAATTTGCAGGCTATGGCGGACTAACAGCGGTTGAACTTAGACAAGCGTTAGACGATCTTGGCTTAAAGCCTGCTGCAAGCCATGTGCCACTAACTATGTTAGAGGAAAACTTGGCAGAGGTGATTACATACCAACAAACACTCGGAAATAAGCATCTCGTCTGTCCATTTCTACTACCAGATAGACGCAGTCAGGAAGATTATCGACAACTTATTTCGACCTTAAATGAGGTTGGTCAAAAATGCCGTGAAGAAGGTATTACCTTTTCTTACCACAACCATGACTTTGAACTAGTGACATTAGAAAATGGGAAAAAACCACTCGAATGGTTACTTGAAGAAACAAATCCGGAATGGGTCCAAACAGAGCTAGATGTTTATTGGTTAACAAAAGCAGGGGAGGACCCGGTGAATTGGATAAAACGGTACCGTAACCGAACACCATTGATCCATTTAAAAGATATGACTACAGATGAGGAACAATTTTTCGCCGAATTAGGAACTGGTGGTGTCAATCTTGATGGTGTAATAACCGAAGCGGCCAAGTCAAATGTAGAATGGTGGGTTGTGGAACAGGACCAAAGCAGGCGCACGCCACTAGAGAGCATAACGATTAGTTATCAGTATTTAGCTGCACATCAAAATATACTTAAAAAGTGAGGCGTCCCAAGATGGGTGAAAAGTTAAACGTTGGATTGATTGGTTGCGGGAATATTAGCAGTATTTATTTAAAAAATTTGCCTACATTCGGTGTGATTGATGTCGTAGCATGTGCGGATATCGATTTGGAAAGGGCAAAAAAACAAGCAAACGACTTCGGTGTACCAAAGGCTTGCTCGGTGGATGAGCTTTTGCAGATGGAGGAAGTTGACATTGTTGTTAACTTGACGATTCCTAGCGTGCATGCTGAAATCTCGATTCAAGCATTAGAAGCTGGGAAACATGTGTATGTTGAAAAACCACTCGCTGTCACCAGGGAAGATGGGAAACGAGTGCTTGAGAAGGCAAAGGAAAAGGGGTTATTTGTTGGTAGTGCACCAGATACTGTGCTTGGTGGTGGCATTCAAACGTGTCGGAAGCTGATTGATGACGGCTGGATTGGTAAGCCTGTTGCAGCAACTGCATTTATGATGGGGCATGGGCCAGAGAGGTGGCACCCAAACCCTGATTTCTTTTACCAATTTGGTGGTGGGCCAATGTTTGATATGGGTCCATATTATCTGGCAACGCTCATTCATTTACTCGGACCAATTAGTAGAGTGACGGGATCTGCTAGCATTTCGTTTGAGGAGCGAACTGTGACCAATCCAGACAATTACGGGAAAAAGATTCCAGTTGAAATTCCGACACACATTGCTGGGGTATTAGACTTTGCTAGTGGTGCAGTTGGTACATTGATTACCAGTTTTGATGTGTGGGGGTCAAACACACCATTTATTGAAATATATGGATCAACCGGTTCACTTAGTGTGCCAGATCCAAATACATTTGGTGGCCCGATAAAAATTCGGAAACAGTTTAGCGCCGACTGGCATGAGATCCCAATTACGTTCGATTATACCGAAAATATGCGAGGACTAGGGGTAGCTGACCTTGCAGAATCGATTTTAACTGGTCGAAAACCAAGAGCAAATGGGGATGTTGGCTATCACATTTTAGATATCATGCATGCTATCCATGAATCATCGGAAATCGGAGCACATCGTGTGATAACAAGTGACTTAGAACGACCAACTCCAATGGGAGAGTAGTTCCCTGCTCCTTTCGTTACTTTTAAAGGAAGCGGAAGAACATGTCCCCCTTATCCGTCCGTGCTATAATAGCGTTAGGAAGGGGTGTGTATCGTGGGAAAGGGTTATTTTTTTGATTTATATTCTATTGCGTTAGCTGCTGGTAAGGAAATTATGTCTGTGTATAAAGATGATTTTGCTGTTGAGGTTAAGGCTGATGATTCGCCAATAACGGTAGCGGACAACCGAGCTAACCGTGTTATTCTAGATGGTTTAAAGCGATTAAATCCTGATATTCCTGTGTTAAGTGAAGAGGGGAACGAGACTTCTTTTGATGAACGCAAGTCTTGGCAAAAATTTTGGCTCGTTGATCCATTAGACGGTACGAAGGAATTTATTAAGAAAAATGACGAGTTCACCGTAAATATAGCTTTAATCGAGAGTAACTACCCAACACTTGGAATCATTTATGCACCGGCATTAGATGTTGTATATTTTGGTGCAGAAGGCGTAGGTGCATTTAAGCTAGAACACGCAAGTACTGCTTTTATTCAGGATAATGAAGATTTATTACGCAAAAGTGTTCGGCTTTCTGGGATTGGTTCAAAAGATGTGACACGCATCGTCGCTAGTCGGTCGCATATGTCGAAAGAAACAGAAGCATTTATTGAGGAAATTAAAGCAAAATATGGTCAGGTCGAGGCTGTCTCATCTGGGAGTTCGTTGAAATTTTGCTTAGTTGCAGAAGGGAAAGCTGACTTTTATCCAAGATATGCGCCGACAATGGAGTGGGACACCGGGGCAGGACAGGCGATTGTTGAAGCGGCGGGTGGAAAAGTGAGTCGCTATGAGGATGGCGCTCGGTTTTTTTACAACCGAGAGGATTTGCGTAATGGGTGGTTTCTTGTCGAGAACAATCATTGAAATGACTATTGAGAAAAAAGTGAAATGCGCTAAACATTAGTGACATACATAGTTGGTTATAAACCACTAGCTGCATATTTTCCTACTTCTGGGTTATTCTAAGATTGTGTTATGAAGGCTTTTCAAATGCTTTTGTTCTAATCTTAGAATCTAGATGGAGGGAATCACATGCCAGGTGAACAACATCAAGGAAAACCTAATTTTAAAACAACAAACCCGGATATGAAACGCCCGCCGGAACAACAAAGAGGGAAAGCGAAATCTAATTCTCGTGGAAAGCCACGCTAGGATGAGATTTGCCGTTGTTGTTAACACTACTCAAGGAGTCATGGGGATTGTCTCATGGCTCTTATTTGACTTATTTTTCCTGTCATGATATATTTGTTTTCGATATTTACTAACTGCAAAAGACAAACAAGTATGGCTTTTGCAGGGGTAAAGCATATATATAGTAATTGTTTTGCTGAATAGAAAGGTAATCCAAGGCTAGAAGATCATTCATTTACATGGATTTTCTAGTCTTTTTTGCTGTCTGGGAAATTATAATAATGAAAGCGTTGTCTGAAAAAGATTGAAAAAAAGAGGAGGTGGATATTGGTTGAAGACGAAGGAAATCGAAAACGAATTATCAAATCTTTTTTCTAAGTATTATAAGGAAGTAACTGGTAGAGGACCAATTGATATATCAACGAATATAGTTGGTCACACCATTTATATGAAAATGAATTGTTCGTTTACGTTGCTAGAAAAATCAATGTACCAATTCATTATCGATCACAACGGAATGCAGGTTTCTAATACACGGTTATTGGAAGAGGGGAAAAAGATTACCAATAAACTGTTAGAGGATTTTGGTTTTCCAATTAACACAGAGGATACGTTGGTTTTTCCTGACATTGAACGAGAATATGTCTATCTGATTTTAATTTTAAACGAAAATCTTGAAAAAGAGATTCGCAAGCTTTATGAAGGAAGGTAGGAGTAGGAGGAATGTCAGGTTCGTTAACGTCTTTGAATGATACTTGTTTGTTAAACGCATACGAAAAAGCAATATTGATAAACTTAGAGGATGATTTTATTGAGTTATTATACGATGAGATTTGTCGAAGAGGGTTAATAACTTGATGTCTAAAGCTAGAGAAATCATGACAAGCAAATGTTCTTTTTCGTCACATAAGAAACATCAAGGAGCGTATGTTTTCTTTTCTAAACAATAATTTTTTTTTGGAAGGTTATAAATGAATAATTTTACCATGGTAACACTATTGTTTATCGGTAAGACGGTATTTTTTCTTATTTTGTTCTTATTATTCAGGAAGTATCGTAATTGATCAAGCTATCTTCGAAAAAGATAGTGGCTAAAGGGATAAGTCCTATTCCCCAAGTTGGGCTAAAAGACTTCTCCCTTCGACCATTCTATCATTAACAGCAATTCCCTGTTTCACCTAACAAAGATAGGCCTTTACTGTCGCCGCTAAGGTCAACGACAAGGTCTTCGGTGTTTGGCTTAATCTTTGGGTCGATTGCTACTTTAACATCGTTAATTGTCTCGATTACATCATCTGTATTTGACTCATCCAGAGCCAGTGCTATTTTGGGTTGGCCTCAGCCAAAGCCATTGAAATAAACACGGATATTCTTCACCTTTTGAGATTGTAAGAATTCACGAGCGCCATCTGTGATAACCACTTTTCCTCCCCCTTTTTCTAAAAAACTAATTAACTAGTCTATCATAAAGGAAAAAAGTAGATTTGCCAACGAAGAGCAGTCTTACGATTTACTTTGAAACATGGTTGTCATCATTTTTTAATTATTTTGTTATTCTTTTTGGTGAAAACGCTTGATACAATAGGGGTAGGGGCAGAAGCAGTAACTAAGTCTTATAAAATTGGCATTATTCCTTATCCCTTATTCAAACCATCCATTGCATACACGAATCTTAGCTCCAAAAATTTTCTAGGAGGCGTATAAGTGAAGTGTAAAAGTTGTGAAGGTATCGGTATGATTAAATGTGATGCCTGTTCAGGTGAAGGGGTTGACTATGGTATTAGCAAGTGTAGTAAATGCTCCGGAGAAGGTGAATATACCTGTTCAACCTGTGAAGGTAAAGGTAAAGTCGGATTCTTTGCTTGGTTAAAATCTAGCTAAGATGTTCATGGGGCAGGTCTCTTGTATTAATCTGCAGGTGGTCTGTCGATGTTCCAGGACAGGTTTTATCCTCATCCTCCTCATCAGTTTAGCCAATAACTTATGAAAAATAGATTGGCTGGGAGCTGGAATATAATTATTTTAGTTTCAAATAAATTGAGCAAATAAAGGAGGTTGATGCCATCATTTATCGCTCCTAGTTTGATTTACAGTGTATCGTAACAAATCTTCTTCTTTGTCCATCCACCTTTTTATAACTTTTGTAATCTTCTTACCACAAGCATATCTTTCCTAGTTCAAGTATTCGGAAACTTATTTTAGTAAACAGATTTAATTGCATCTTTCATTTTTAGGAGGTAATTAATTTGAAGTGTAAAAAATGCGATAGTGCAGGTTTCACGTTGTGTAAGACATGCTCAGGAGATGGAGTTGATTACGCCAAAAGGAAATGTAATATATGTGGCGGAAAAGGTAAAATTGACTGTTCGGCATGTAATGGCAAAGGTAAAATAGGATTGTTTAATCGATTCAAAAAAACAAGTTAACGCTTTTTAATACATGATCTCATTGCCTCATCGGAGTGGGATCTTTTTTTTTGAAAGATAAGGTATAAAAAAGTCCAGGAGCTGTTTTTCGTAGTTAATCGATAAATATTCCTATTCTATGTTTCCCTCATTATAGCGATAGTGCTATGATATTGGAAATGGGTAAGAGGGGGACAACGACAATGCAGACGATAATATTCGACGTGGATGACACATTATATGACCAAGCCTTATCTTTTCATAAAACATTTAGAAAGCTAATCGATGAAAGCTTTACCTATGACGAAATAGATAAGATTTACCGGGCAAGCAGGAAGTATAGTGAAACATTATTTGATCAAAGTGAAGCTGGTGAGATTACAACCTTCGAATGGCAAATCGGTCGAATTATGATGGCCTGTCAAGATTTTGCAATTCCAATTGACGAGAAAAATGCGGCTTTATTTCATCAAACCTATGTTTCTGAGCAGAAAAATATTGAGATGTTTCCGGAGGTAGCCCAACTGCTCGATCTCCTCTCAAAGGAAGGGAAACAACTAGCAGTTCTTACTAATGGCGAGGAAAAACATCAATCAATGAAAATCAAACAGCTTGAACTTGAGAAATGGATTCCGAAACAAAACATTTTTATTTCCGGTACCTATGGTCATGCTAAGCCAAAACGAGAGATTTTTGAGATTGTCGAGCAACAGTTAGGGCTTAAAAAGGCAGAGACCGTTTATGTTGGAGATTCCTATGAAAAAGATGTGATTGGAGCAAAGAAAGCTGGATGGAAAGCAATTTGGGTGAATCACCGGAAGCACAAGTTGCCAACAAACGCTACCACCAAGCCAGATAAAGAAGTACATGATGTCAAACAATTGTTATCTGAATTTGGGGATAGTGGTGTGGTGTCTTTTAGCTAACACAAGTATCATCGTTAAGAAAATAAGTATTGTCCGCGAGTATTCAAAAAATGGGACTTAGTGTTGTCGAAATTTCCCAGGAAATATCTGACGCTAGGGAGAGGGCAAGATTTTTGTAGAATCGAGAAGGATGAAGAAAAGTTGCTTCACGCCAGGTCTAGTGGCGTGTCAAAAAGGAAAGGTGTAGTTACTTGAACTACAAGCTAACAAAAACCTTTTACAAAAAAACATAAAAAACAGCCCTTGCATGGGATTAACCAAGGGCTGTATGGAGAGCAATTGTTAAGTTTTTACATTAAGTCGTAAACGGATTCTTCGAAATAGAGCCAGTGGAAATACTCGATTTGTTCGTCAGTCATTTTGATGATCGTATCTTTGTTGAACTTATTCTTTTCCAATAGATGTTCGATTTTGAAATTACGTTCTGTTTGGCTCATCCTGAAATCCTCCTCAAACCTTCTGTGAAAGAAGTATTTGTTTTTTAGTTATTGTAATCGCTTTCTTGTTGTATTTTTATTATATATCTCATTTTGCGATAAAACAAATATCATTTTGAGATTGGATTTGCAGGAAGTCATATTAAGTGGTTATTGTTTAGCTTGAATCAGGCGCTACGACTGGGTTTGTGCAATTAATAAGATTAAACCCAATTGTGATTCACGGACTTTTTTCTTGAAAAGATAAAAAGTATAAAAAAACAATGCGCCTGCGCTTTTGTATTATGTCTAGCTCCGGCACCTAGCCCGCTTGAGGTCATAAGTCTGATCAAGGCGCCCTACGCTTTTCTTATATGTCTAGCTTCAGCGCCTAGTCCCTCGTGTCATAAGTCAATCCCCTCTGTGGCAAGGACCGCCACGTCAGGTCTTGTCTTATGCCGGTCGGGTCTACCAAGTCGCTTACGCTTTTCTTATATATCTAGCTTCAGCGCCTAGCCCCTCGTGTCATAAGTCAATCCCTTCTGTGGCAAGGACCGCCACGTCAGGTCTTGTCTTATGCTTGCCTTAGTCTGACCAAGGCGCCCTACGCTTTTCTTATTCAGTAACAACTAAATCCTTTAACACATAGTCTTCAACCACTTTTGCCACGCCATCATTCGTGTTTGTATCCGTGACAAGATCAGCTATTGATTTAATATCAGCTGGTGCATTGCCCATTGCGACGCCAAGTCCAGCAAATTCAATCATTTCTTGGTCGTTATAACTATCACCCATCGCAATCACTTCTTCCTGTTTTATACCAAGTGTTTCAATAAGCTTGTTTAAGCTAGTGCCTTTTGTTACCCCTTTTTCAGTAAATTCAAGGAAAAAAGGCTTGGAACGCATGATGCTAAAGTCAGACGCTAGTGCTGCTTTAAGCTTTGTTTCAATCGGTTTTAACTTTTCTTGCGCTTCAACCATCAACACTTTAACAACAGGCTCTGGTACACCTTCAACAAAGTTATCGACAACTGAAATCGGAAGTCCGGTTAGTTCTGATTCAATGGTTGTGTATGGGTTTGCTTTTTCCGTTATGATTTGATCGCCAACATAAGTGTGAATAAAAACATTCTCTTGAACACTAATCTCATACAATTTCTCAACTGCAGATACTGATAAAGTACTGCTAAACAGCTCTGTTTGCGTCTTCCAATTGATGATCTTCCCACCATTGAACGATAGAATAAAGCTTCCGTAGTCCGCTAAATTAAGCTCATCGGCAACTTGTCTCATACCAAATGTTGGTCTACCGGATGCGAGCACGACCTTTACGCCATGTTGTTGCGCTTGCATAAGTGCTTTTTTGGTGCGAGCAGAAATGGTGTGGTCATCACGGAGCAGCGTATCATCCATGTCTAAAACTACCATTTTATATGTCATGTTAGATTTGTCCCCTCTTTTTGCAATTTATCTCCATTATACCATAGGCAGTTTGGGTGAGCCCGTTCTCATTTTTTCACGTTTAAATTTTAAATTTAACAAAAATGAGACAATGAACAGGCCCTATGTCCGAATAGAAGCAATAGAACCGGCCCAGGTTATCGTCAAAACTCAATTTTATAGAAAAAATCTAATAACTTTCCTTCAATAATTGTCTGAAAAGTATTAAACTAGAATAGTTGATATAATTTTTTTGTTAGATTTTTTAACATGGTAGCTAGTGTGAATGGTATTGCATCACTTATACAACATTTAAGGAGGAGTAAATCTAATGTCTAAAGAGAATGAAGAACAGCAAGTGTTTTCAGATGCTGCCCAGGGGGAGCGTGAGCTGCTTGAGCAGTTGTTAGATCCTAAGGTGCAGGAATCTTTGACTGTACTTGTGAAGGAATTACCAAAGTTAACTGAATTAGTTAGCATTCTATCTAAATCCTATGATACAGTTCAGTCGCTAGCTGCGGATGATGTATTTAAGAGTGATACAGTTGGTGCTGTTTCTGAGATGGTTGGTCCAGTTAAAGGTTCTGTAAAAAACATTGCGGCTACTTTAATTGAAGCAAAGGATGAGGCTGACAATAGTGAAGAAGTAATAGGCTTGTTTGGCTTATTGAAAATGTTAAAGGATCCGCAAGCGCAAAAGCTTTTCCGTTTTGTAAATGCCTACTTAAAGGTCGCATCTGAAAAAAGTAATCAAAAGTAATTAACTGTAACAATAAGCTAAGAATGGAGGATTCATTAATGTCTAAAAAAATCGTCATCTTAGGTGCTGGTTACGGGGGTTTACTTTCTGCTTTAACTGTACGTGAACATTTTAGCGTTGAGGAAGCAGAAGTAACTGTTGTCAATCAAACACCAACACATCAAATCATTACCGAGTTGCATCGTCTTGCGGCAGGGAATGTTACTGAAAAAAGAATCTCTTTGTCCCTTGAAAAACTTTTTAAAGGGAAAGATATCGAACTTCGTGTTGACTCTGTTGATACGTTTAACGTGAACAATCAAGAAGTCATTCTATCTGAAGGCTATCACTTATCCTATGACGCGCTAGTGGTTGGGTTAGGTAGTAAAACAGCTTATTTCGGTATACCGGGTCTTGAAGAAAATAGCTTTGTTTTGAAATCTACTGAAGATGCGAATAAAATTCGTGCACATGTGGATGGGCGAATTAAAGAATATGCTCAATCGAAAAAAGAAGAAGATGCAACTTTCCTAATCGGTGGTGGTGGACTAACTGGTGTCGAGTTAGTCGGTGAATTAGCTGATGAACTACCTGATCTTTGCCGTAAGCATGGTGTCAATCCACAAGACATTAAACTGAAGTTAGTCGAAGCGATGCCAGGAATTTTAGCGATGCTCTCCCCTGAACTAGTGGAGCGTGCCCAAACTAGTCTAGAAAAACGTGGCGTTGAATTCATCACAGGCGTACCTGTAACTAATGTGGAAGGTAATGTTGTTGATCTAAAAGATGGCCAGCAAATCAAAACAAACACATTCGTCTGGACTGGTGGGGTCCAAGGCAATCCGTTAGTCGGTGAATCTGGACTAGAAGTTAATCGTGGTCGTGCATCAGTAAACCAATACTTACAGTCTGTTTCACATGAAAATGTATTTGTTGTTGGGGATAGTGCTGTCTACTTTAAACCAGATGCGGAACGACCTGAGCCGCCAACAGCACAAATTGCTTGGCAAATGGGTGAGTTAGTTGGCTACAACCTGTTTGCGTACCTTGAGGGAAGAGAAATGGAAACATTTAATCCAGTTAATTCCGGTACACTTGCAAGTCTTGGTCGTAAAGATGCGGTTGCAAGCGTTGGTGGGAACGGAACAGAAATGAAAGGATTACCTGCTTCCCTGATGAAAGAAGCAAGTAACATTCGTTATCTGACACATGTTAAAGGGCTGTTTAGTTTAGCTTACTAATTCATCTCGGTGTTAGCATAACAATTCTAATAAAGTAAGACAGAATGAAAGACCTTTTCCGATTCCGATTGGAAAAGGGTCTTTTTATGCGAAGATTTTTATGCGAAGATAAGAAAATATAAAAAAATCCAAGCGGGGATAACATCCAGCAACAGCCACGTCCAACTTAACTTATGTGCCTGTTTTTAAACCAGAACTAATAGGCAGTCTATTGTTAAATTTCAAAAAGCTATTGACGTTCAGTTAGCATGTCTGTTATTGTGTTAATTGTCTAATAATTTAAACCAATTAAATAGTATTAATTTACTCTTATCACGAGTAGGCTGAGGGATTTGGCCCTATGACGCCCGGCAACCGCCCTTTTGGGAATGGTGCTACTTCCAACAGGCAGAGATGTCTGAAAGATAAGGGGGCGAAGCGAGTACTTAATTTATGACTTCAACCCTCTTTCTTTTAGAAAGAGGGTTTTTTAACGGATTGCTAAATAAATAGGTAGGGGAAGAAACTGTCCCCAATCCAGGGAGGAGTTTGGTAAAGATGAGTGTTGTGATAGTAGGGGGGGTCAGGACGCCGTTTGGAAAGTGGAAGGGAATGTTGGCTGACCTAGATGCAAAAGAAATTGGCGCCTATGCGGTTTCCGAACTAATCAACCGCGTACCTGAGGCGAAGGAAGCAGATGGAGTCCTGCTTGCGCAAGTTCTGCAAGCGGGGCAAGGACAAAATCCGGCACGTAAAGTAGCTACAGATGCAGGGGTAAGTCTTTCAACTCCAGCAATTACGCTGAACAATGTCTGCATCGCCGGTCTTGCCGCTGTCTCTGACGCGGCCCGCCGCATTCATGTTGGTGAAGGAGACTTATATATCACTGGAGGATTTGATTCGATGACGAATGCTCCGTATGTGGCGCCGTTTCGAAAGGAGCAGTCGATTGGTGCACTTGCCTTAACGGACACCTTACTGCATGATGGGTTATGGTGTTCGCTGGCAGACCAGGGGATGGGACTTCTAACTGATAACAAAAACAAAGATTTTCAGATTGATAGAGAGGACCAAGATGCCTTTGCCCAGCTTTCACAAGAGCGAGCATCCGATGCACAGCAACAAGGACACCTTCAAGAGGAATTATTTTCACTTACGTTCAATGGCAAAGTACTCGATCAGGACGAAGGAATCAGACACCATTCTTCGCTTGAGAAATTAGCGACATTACGCCCAGCCTTTACTAAAACAGGAACGATTACTGCGGGGAATGCCTCGCAAATGACTGACGGAGCGAGTGTTGGAATTATCGCATCCGAACGAAAAGCAGAAGCACTTGGCAAGACGCCACTCGCTAGAATCGTAGGTTGGGCAGACGTTGCAGGTCCTGATACTAGTTTACACACGAAACCAGCGCAAGCAATTAAAGCTGTTTTGGCGAAAAACAATTTAAGCATGGATGATATTGATTTATTCGAAATTAATGAGGCTTTCGCCAGTGTGGTGGTGGCGAGTTGTCGCGAGCTAGGAATTGGCTATGACCGTGTGAATGTCAATGGTGGTGCGATTGCAATTGGTCATCCGCTCGGTGGAACAGGATTCCGCCTCGTGCTTACTCTTGCACACGAACTAAAGCGGCGTGGTGGTGGCAGAGGAATTGCCTCGTTATGCGGCGGCGGTGGTCAAGGCATGGCAGTGTTGATTGAAGTTCCGAAAAACTGGTAACTAGCAAGCTAACACACGAGAAGTTTTGCCTAAAACCAAGTTAACCTATCAAATTTATATAAATTCAAAAAAAGGGGATTTTATTATGTTTACTACTTATTTTAGTCTCATCGCATTATGCTGGGCAGTTGGACTTGTGATTTGGAAGATATCTTATTCATCTAAAGGGGAGGGGAATAAATAATGGAATCTGTTACAGGTACTTTATTTTGGACAATTATTATCATTTTAGTTGCTTATTTTGGAGTTGTTGTATGGATTGGGCAAAAAGGCAATCAGTTTAGTAAATCAATGACTGGCTTTGCGACTGCACGAGGTAAAGTTAACCCATTGGTCGTTGGTGCGAGTTTTGCTGCATCCTACTCTAGCGCGAACCTGTTTATTGGTGTGCCGGGACTAGCGTATCAATATGGTACATCGGTGCTATGGTACACATTAGGATGTTTTGGGGTATCTTGGATTGCCTTATTACTTTTTGCCAAAACATTTTGGCGTTACGGGAAAAAATTCGGTGGGGTATCAACGTTACCGGAATGGCTTGGTCGTCGTTACAACAGTAAAGCGTTACAAGTGTTAGTGACCTTATTAATTTTATTTAATGTTTACTATATTGTTGGTCAAAACGTCGGCTTAGCAACTATTTTTGAAACAGTACTTAATATACCGTACACTTGGGGAATTATTATTGGTGTAGTCATAACGATTGTTTACATTGGTCTTGGTGGGGCATTCGCCCAGCTTGTAACAGACGGGTTACAAGGGGTTTTGATGGCAATTACATCTGTACTTGTTTTAGTTTCTTTATTATGGACAATTGGCGGTGGGTTTAACGTATTTGGACAACTGTCAAATAAGCTTGAAGCAATTGACCCTAGCCTGATTGGCGCGTTATCCAACGGTGGACCTTATAATAGTACCGTAGCGATTGTAGCTGTTCAATTCTTACTATTTAGTTTCGTATTAATGCCACACCTATTAAATAAAGTATTATCAGTCGAAAAGGAAGAGGATTTAGCTCCGTTCACCTTATCAGCTGGAGTTGTTTTATTCTTAATTTCAACATTAATGGTTATTGGTGGCTTAGCAGCAAGAGTGGTTGCGCCAAACTTAGCAAGTGTTGACTCAGCAATACCTGTCTATGTCCTTGAGGCATTCCCTCCGTTTGTTGCAGCTATCATTGTCGTTGGAATTATTTCTGCGATTCTTTCTAGTACGGATAGCTTATATCTTGGTATCACTTCTAGTATTGGAAATGATTTTTACAAGGTATTGGCACCAATTTTTTCGAAAAAACAGCTCGCAGCAGACGTGCTTGACAAAAATGCCGTCCGTGTCGCAAAGGGTTCACTCGTGTTCGTTGGTATTGCCACGTTATACGTTTCCTTAGACAGACCTGATTCGTTAGCAGTTTTAATTCAGTTCAGCTTTTCGGCGATTATTAGCGGTATCATTGCACCAATCACACTTGGCTATCTATGGAATAAATCGAACGGTCCGGGAGCAATTGCTTCATTAATTACTGGTACAGCATTGTATGTTCTGTTTACTAGTCAAAATATTATTGAAAACATCTTTATCGCAATGTTCTTTGCTTCCCTTATTGCATTTGTAGTGATGGGCGTAGTAAGTTTGTTAACGCAAAAGCAAACAGTAGCAAATGATCAAGTATTGACGATTAACAAATAAGGGGCAATTGACGCATCGTTCACCAAGCCCCTTTGAACAAAATAGCTAGGCAAGATAATAAATTTGATTTTGAAAAACAGGGGCTTGGTGAACGTCCATTATTACCAAGGAGGAAGACAAATGATTGAACAACCGAGTGTAGTTGATTCTACTATATTATGGCAGCCGAATGATACATGGATCAATGAGTCCAATCTGAAGAAATTTGCAGATAAAGTTGGCTTAAGTGTCCAGCCCTATGACCGGCTGCACCGCTGGTCGATAGCTGACCCAGGTGCGTTTTGGTGTCATGTTTGGGACTTTGCTCAATTAGTTGGCGAAAAAGGAGAGGTTACCTACATCCCGGCTAAGGATGGTGGGATGCTTGGTGCTAAATGGTTCCCAGAAGCCCGTCTTAATTTAGCTGAAAATTTACTGCGTGGAGACGGACTACGCACGGTTGTTTATGAAGCGACAGAGCATGGCGTGACAAGAAGAGTAACGCTAGATGACCTCAGAAATTTGGTTGCCAAAGCCCAAACCGGTTTGCGAGCACTCGGTGTTGGGCAGGGTGATCGGGTCGCCGGTGTGACAACAAATGGTGTTGAAGGCTTGGTGGCTCTTCTTGCTACTTCTTCCCTTGGTGCAGTTTTTAGTTCATGCTCCCCTGATTTTGGTGCAAAAGGGATCATTGACCGAATTGGTCAGGTGCAACCGAAAGTATTCATTGCTTCTGTAAACTATGTGTATAATGGTAAATCTTTTGACATCACTGAAAATATTGCTGCGGTTTGTAACGAGCTTAATAGTTTAAATGCAATCGTAACATTGTCTGAAGCGGTTGAGCTCACACAAGCTAAAGCCACAGGTGCAAAGCAGCTAACATGGGCTGAATTAACCAAAAACGATGCCGATGAGCCAACGTTTACTAGGATGCCATTTAACAGTCCGCAATATATTTTATACACGTCAGGTACAACAGGCTTACCTAAAGCCATTGTTCACTCAGTTGGTGGGACATTGCTACAGCACGTCAAAGAACATCAACTACACTGTGACTTAAAAAAAGGTGATGTACTGTCGTGGTACACCAATACGGCGTGGATGATGTACCCATGGCTCGTGTCTGGTCTTGCTAGTGGTGCTGGGATCTTGTTATATGACGGCTCGCCAATTCCAAAAGACAGAGTCGGCATCCTGTTTGACATTGCTGAAGAAATTGGTATTAGCCATTTTGGCACAAGTCCTAAATACCTAGCAACCTTGCAGAAATATGGCTACCAGATTGGGCAAAAGCATCAGCTACCTGCCCTTCGTAGTGTACTATCGTGCGGTGCCCCACTAATGGATGAACAGTATGACTGGATGTATCAAACGATTAAACAGGACCTATTTTTGGCTTCGATTTCTGGTGGAACAGAAATCATTGGTTGTTTTGTAATGGGTTCGCCGGTCCATCCAGTCAGAAGAGGTGAAATTTCGTGTAAAGCACTTGGCATGGCTGTCGATATTGTTGACGAGCGAGGTGCATCGGTTATCGGCAAAAAAGGTGACTTAGTTTGCACCGAACCTTTTCCGAGCATGCCACTGACCTTCTGGGGTCATGGTGGGGATGAACGTTATTTCAACGCGTATTTTGCCGAAAGAGATGGGATATGGACGCACGGAGACTTAGCAAAGCAAACGATTAATGGCTCACTAGTTATTTATGGTCGGACAGACACGACGTTAAATCCTGGTGGTGTCAGGATTGGCACAGCGGAAATATACCGTGTCGTCGAGCAAATTCCTGAAGTGAAAGACTCGATTGTGTTTGGTTTTCCAATCGAGAATGATGAGGAAATTGTTCTTTGTGTGGTAACGGATAACGGTCAGTTAGACCAAGCTGTTGCCGAACAAATTCGTCTTGATGTGCGGAAAAAAGCTTCACCACGCCATGTACCGCGTCGTATTTTTGTCGTAAAAGAAATTCCTTACACGAATAATGGTAAGAAGGTCGAAGGTGCGGCCCGTTCAACGGTTCGCGGTGAAGAGGTGAAAAATAAAGCATCATTAGCAAATCCACAATGTCTAGCAGAATACGCTCGATTGTCTGAAAGGAGTTATTTTTAAATGGGGAAACGTAGCGGAGCTAAACCTGCGATTGTTGGTCTCGGAGAACTGAAGCCTGTTCGCTATACCGAAGGCCAAACGACGCTAGGGATGATTGCTGAATCGGTCAGGTTAGCGGCCTTAGATGCTGGGATTGAAAAAGGTCAGATTGACGGCTTGCTCGTTGGCCCACAAGTAGGGGAAACGCCACAGCACGTTCCGGCGACAGTTAGTGAATACCTTGGGCTAGAGCCGCGGATGTCCAATGTGGTGGACCTTGGTGGTGCAACTGGTGCTGGGATGCTGTGGCGCGCCCAAGCAGCAATTAATGCTGGTATGTGTGAAACAGTTGTCTGTGTCCTCGCCAATACCCATGAAAAAGGGAAAGTGTCCCGCTCACCTAACCGAAATCCAATTCGTGAATTTGATGTACCGTTCGGGGCTTCCGGTGCAAATACATCTTACGCTTTGCTTAAACAAAGGCATATGGAAGAGTACGGCTCGACCCAAGAACAATTTGCCTTGATTGCGCACTGGGCACGTAAAAATGCCCAGCTCCATCCGGATGCAATTTTTTACAGGAAACCAGCATCGGTCGATGATGTGTTGGCGTCACCTCTGATTGTCGATCCACTCCATTTGTATGAGATTGTCATGCCTGTTGGGGGCGGGGCTGCGGTTATCGTGACATCGAACGAGCGAATCATCGATGCTAATAAACATCCACCTGTCTATTGTTTAGGGGCAGGGGAAAAAGTTACTCATCGTGCCGTTAGCCAAGCACCAGCATTAGAAGCTGCCCCATTAAGCTATGCGATTGCACATGCCTTGGGTCAAGCTCGTCTTAAGGTGGAGGAGATGAATCTGCTTTCCTTATATGATTGTTATACGAGTGTAGTAGGAACAACACTTGAAAATGCTGGACTGTGTCCGCCGGGGAAGTTTGGCGAGTGGATGAAGCACCATTCGTTTGGTCATGATGGCGATTTCCCGCTCAACACCCACGGTGGGCAGCTTGGGTTTGGACAAGCAGACTTGGCTGGTGGGATGTCGCATATAATCGAAGCTGTTCGTCAGTTGCGAGGCGAGGCTTACGGTCGACAAATCAAGCGGGCTCGGTATGCGTTAGTAACTGGCAATGGCGCAACGTTAAGTGAAGCCACTGCTTTAGTGTTAGGAGGCGAAGCGTGATGGAGGATAAGTTTATCGATTTAACTGTTCCTGGCCCAACGATAACACCAGTAAGTAAGCCGTTTTGGGATGCGCTTAGTCAGGATGAGTTTGTCGTGCAAAGGTGTCTCGATTGCACACGTTGGGTCTTTTATCCACGGAATCTTTGCCCGCATTGCTGGAGTAACCAGTTGGAGTGGCAACAAGCTTCCGGTAAGGCTCGGCTAAAAACGTGGTCGATTGTCCATCGCCCCGGTCATCCCGCATGGCAAGCAGTAGCCCCATACGTCGTTGCCATCGTTGAACTAGAAGAAGGTCCATCGATGATGACTCATTTGTTAGTAGATGTGAAGCAAAAACTTGATATTGGTACGCCACTTGAGCTTTGTTTGACGAAGGTAAATGATAGGAACATGCCTTTCTTCCGAGTTGTCGATTAATAACAGTGTCAGTCAATTGCTGTTTTTAATCGGCTATTTTTTACTATGGTTCTGGCTAGTATAATCTGTCGATGAAGACCCCACTCATCGACAGATTCAGTTTCAATAAGTAAAAACTGTTGATGGATAAGCCTCTCACCACCGTTAAACCTAGGTGGCGGTAGTCCTGCTCCTGTCTTGCCACTATTCCCAATCCTCCTACTGAAAAATGAAACACAAGCAATCTCAGATGCTATGAATGCTTGTTCTACCAAGCTATAAAAGCCAACCCACAAAAACTTTGATCCTTGCGTAAATTTTCTTTTAATTTGTAATTGACATTGAGAATCATTCTCTATTATAATAAACACTGGAAATGCAATTGATATTCATTCTCATTAAATGGCGTGCATACATAGTATGAGAAATATATTACAGGGGGAAATGGAAATGACATTGAACAAGAAATTATTTAGTCTAATTACTTTACTATTTTTGGTTGCTTTATTAGCAGCATGTGGTCAACAAGAAACTTCAGGAAAGACAACGGACGAAGAAAGCGCTAGTGAAACAACCGATACATCAGCAGAAACAGAAGCAACGGAAGAAGAAGAGGAAGACGAAGAAGCAGAAGAAGAAGAGGTTGACGTTGCTGCTGTGTATCAGTCAGGGTTAGAAGAATTAGCGAAGGTTAGTGAAGGTGCTGAGGTTGATTTCCAAAAGGTAACCGATTTATATAATGAAAACTTACAAAGCCTTGTTCAACAACGTGATAGCCAAAATGAAACAACGATTGATCAACAAATTTTAGCAGCTTTATCTGCTGGTGCAGATGGAAGTCTAGATGGAAGTATTGTGAAACAAATTTTTGATAAATTACTGCAAAATGTTTTCTATAACACAATTAAAGCAGAATTTAATGAAGTAACAGAATACTGGGGAGATACAGAAGAAGTTAATGCAGAAATAGAAGAAGCAAAAGAATATTATGCCATATTAAAAGGAACGGTTGAAAAGCGCGACAATGCTTATGGTACGAAACTAGTTGACCAAATCGACGCTGGTTTTAATGAAATTGAGCAAGCAATCGCTAATGACGACGAGCTTGGATTCCAACTCGGCAAGCAGTTAGTTGATAAAACATTAATGAAAACATTTTATTTAGCAACAGGAGCCCTTGAAAATGGCTATGCATCGAAAGTAGCCAAAGCAGTTGAAGCTGGTGAACTAGACAAAGCACGTGCCGAACAAGCAGAAGGATGGGCGTTTTACCAATCGATTAAAGGATATATTACTCGCCACTCAGAAGAAGACGGGAATTTCATCGAACAACAATTCAATCTAGAAACAGATGCAGCGGAACTTGATCCAACTGCAGTAAATGATGCGTTTGTTCGTGGTTTTGCACAAATTGCATTTAACGAGTTCAAGGAAAGTGAAGAAAATATTACAAAAGATAAAGGTGTGATCACAGCGCTAGAAGGTGCGTTGTTCATTAACATAATTGACGGAGACATTAAGCGTATCCTTGGTGAAGAGGCGTTTGTAACCTTAGAGGAACAAGCGAATAGCTACCTGGAAGATGTAAAAGCAGGTAACAAGGATGAGGCATTAGCGACGTTAGAAGAGATGAAGCCAACGTTATCCGGACTACTTGAGCAAGGTAAATAAGCGGTTGGTAACACAAGCTAAAAAATAGCAACGTCACCTACTACTAAAGTGAAGCCTTGTTCTAAAGTTGAACAAGGCTTCCTAATATGACATGGACTAGACCGAGGAGAGAATAAACATGAATGTACTTGTTACCGGTGGAGCAGGCTTTATTGGGAGTCAATTAGTTCGGCGGTTGTTACTTTTAGGTCATCACGTGGATATCGTCGACAACTTACATCCCTATTATCGCAATAGTCGAAAAGAAGATCACCTTCGTTTACTAAAACAGACTGGTACGTTTCATCTATTCCAACAAGACTTACTTGACCAAGATGGCACAGAAGCATTATTTGCGAGACAAAACTATGACATCGTCTATCATCTAGCAGCCCTTCCAGGTGTATCCTATTCGATTGAAAAACCACTAGAATATGTCGACCAGGATATTAAAGCTACCATTAACGTATTAAAAGCTGCTGGTGAAGCAGGAGTGAACCATGTCGTGTTTGCCTCTTCCTCGTCGGTTTATGGTGACAAACACAGCCAACCGCTTCGGGAAGAAATGGCAGATGGAAGAGTAGTTTCGCCGTATGCTGCTTCGAAGTACGGTGCGGAGTCGTTTTGCCATGCCTACCAAAGCTTGTATCATTTCCAATTGTCGATTGTCCGCTTTTTTACTGTGTATGGTCCGTGGGGAAGGCCTGACATGGCTATTTCGAAATTTGCAAATAAGTTACTTAATCAGGAACCGATTGAAATTTTTGGGCAAAAAAGTGCACGCGATTACACATACATTGATGATATTGTGAGCGGCTTACTTGCACTTCTCACAGCCAAACACACTAGTGAAGTGTTCAATTTAGGTTCAGGAAGACCTGTTTCCATTGAACAATTATTGACGATTTTTAAACGCCATTTTCCGACAATGCAAGTAGTAGAGAGGCCATGGCGAACTGGCGATGTCACGACAACATGGGCGAATATTGATAAAGCAAAAGCATTGCTTGACTTTGATCCGACAACATCGATTGAAGTAGGAATTGAGAAGACGATCACATGGGCAAGCAATTATGGGCAAACATAAACGGTTTTTCTTTGTAACGATACGAATAGCGGTTGCATGTATTTTTCTGTTTTTAGTCGTTCAATTCTTTGACTTTGCCGAAATTAGTGAAAGTACTGGAAAACTGCTTGATCAGCCAATCTTGTTACTTATGATGGTAATTGGCTATTGGTCATCTTTTTATTTGAAAGCAAAGGCATGGATGGTTTATGTGGAAGACGATGGGCCGGTTAAAAATTACTTGGACGCCATTTTTTATAGCTTGGTCATCAATCATCTTTTACCAGTCAAAGGTGGCGAATTGGTTAGAGTCGGCTACATTCACCACAAGAACAAGCTAAGCTTATCACTTGCGGCCGAATCAACCGTAGCAATGCGTCTGTTAGATTTAGTTATTTTAGGAGTGATTGCTGCCTCGGGTTCATTTCTATTCGGCATTTCGATATCGTTTCAGTTAGTGGCAGGACTAATAATCGGCTGTGGATTGTTGTTACTCGGGTTAGTTGCCTATACAAGGTTCCGCCCATTCATAATTAGCTATTTAGAAAAACTAAGCAAAATCGTCCTGTCCAAGAAAGGCTTGAAAATGGTCACACTAGTGTTTGTGAGTTGGTTACTTGAAGCAATTGTCATTTACTTGATTGTCTTTGCGTCCTTTAAACCAATACCGATACTAGATGCGATTTGGGTTAACAGCTTTACTATTGCTGGCCAAGTCTTCCAATTTACACCTGGTGGGATTGGTACGTATGAAAGTTTTATGAGTATCGCGTTAAAGACTGTAGGCTATCCGTTAGCAACAGGGTTAACGATTGCCGTTGTTACACATGCGGTTAAATTTATCTTTTCCTTTGGATGCGGCTTGTATGTACTATTGTTTGCACCGATTAGATTGGAGCAAATCGTATTCTGGTTAAAAAAGAAAAGGGGTTCACAATGAAACAAGCATCTCGGTTTGAAGTTATTGCGGCACGTTGTTGGAATTTATTAAATGAGGGAAAACCATTTACGCCAATTTTTGTTGTCGGAACATTCTTGCTGTTCCATCTATCAGACTTGGCGTCACCGCTATTTTGGCAACAAGCGCTGCTTGGACTTATCCTCCTTGCACCGATAATCGCCATTTTTGTTTCCTATGATTTCCCACTTTTCCTACGTAATTATCTGTGGTTACCATTTATTGCTTATCTCATGATTTGGGAAAATGTCAATGTAGCTTTATTGTTTACTGCAGTCGGACTTTATTTCTTTTTTACCGTCTTTTTTTGGGGGACACTTTATTATCATTTACGGATTGGGACAGACTGGCTTAATTTCACACGATTTTGGAAGCTTGTCTTAAAAAATAGTGACTCAACGAGTGGGAATGCGCAAGAGCAGCTCCCTAAGTTCTTATTGCTTTTGACGTTTTGGGAGTTATTTGTAACTGATTTCCCTCAAGGAGGAGCGCTTGTTTCTTACGGATGGTTTGTTGTTGCATTAGTCGTGTTTAGTTGGATATTGCACCATTACCTGTTTGATTGGAAGCCGGTCGAGCATCTTCCATTTACTAATAATGCAGCAGAAAATAACGAGCCCCTAACGAAAAAGGTCGTAATGATTGTCGTTGATGGGATGCGGAAAGAACGGTTTCAAGAAGCTAATACACCTTTTCTTGATAGCCTCCGGAACAACGGGACGGAATACACACAAATGGAGACAGTTTATCCAGCGCGTACGGTTGTTTGTTTTTCTTCGATGATGACTGGTACGTATCCAAAAGAGCATGGAATCAAATCAAACATGGTTTGGAAACTTGGAGTTAACACAGAAACCATTTTTGACTCGTTACGAAAAATAAATAAAAAAGGCCGACTATTAGGGATTGCCCATTTGATTGATTCAATGGGTGATGATGTGGATGCAATTACGGCTGTGATGGATAAAGATGAAGCAGATCGTAACATTATCGAACGCGCTAAGCACATCATGCTCAATGAAGACCCTGATTTTATTAATATCCAATTAATTGGAACCGATCAAATCGGACATAGTCGCGGTGTATTGTACGATGATTATATTGAAAAAATTGAAGAAGCAGACCGACTAATCGAGGAATTCGTTAGCTTTCTAGACGAAAACGGACAGATGGAAGATACTACTATTCTGATTTGTGCTGACCATGGTCAAGCAGATGGTATTGGTGGACATGGCCATCTCGATGAGGGGGAACGGTTTGTCCCGTTTTTCTTATATGGTAATGCGATTGAACAAGGGAAAAAAGTTGAGGACCGTCATAGCTTAATTTCAACAGCTCCAACCATTGCCTACTTACTAGGTGCACCGTACCCAAGTCATAGTAGAGGACCAGTCTTACTTGAAGCTGTAAAAGAAAGGATGAACACCGAATATGAAACAAAAGTTAATCGTATTTCTTCCGGCATTTAACGAAGAAGAATCATTACCAATTGTGTTGTCAAAAATTCCAAGAAATATTAGTGACGATATCGATGTTGAAGTATTAATTATTGATGACGGCTCAACAGACAATACTGTCACAGTAGCAAAGCGTCACGGAGCAGACCACCTTGTTTCTTTTGCTGAAAACAGGGGGCTCGGTGCCGCCGTTCGAGAAGGTTTACGAAAAAGTGCGGAGTTAGGCGCTGATATTGCGGTCATGATAGATGCGGATAATGAATACCCGGCTTGGCAAATTCCTGAATTAATTGCTCCAATTGTAGCGGGGGAAGCAGATTATGTAATGGGCTCTCGTTTTTTAGGCACGATTAACGGCATGAAGCTGAATCGTAGACTAGGAAACTACTTTTTCACCGCACTCCAGTCGCTGTTATTACGAAGGTGGATCTATGATGGCCAATCAGGGATGCGTGCTTTTTCACGACAGGCAACTGCCCATGCGGAAATTATTCATGATTACAACTATGCCCAAGTACTGACTCTTAATCTTGTTCGGCAAGGGTTTCGGGTCAAAGAAATTCCAATTGATTATCAAGTCCGGACAACAGGGCAGTCGTTTATTAAATTTAAAGCGTACATGATGTCTGTTTTCCCTGCGATTATCCGTGAGATGCGAACGAAGCGGACGAAAGTAAAGGTTAATGATACTAGGAATACGGTAGAAAAAGAACGCCAAGTTGGTTAACGGCTAAAATAACAATGAAAAGGGCTATATGAAATAGCGCTGAAGCAAGACTTTGGATTGTATATCTTCTTAAAGCTTAACAAAAAAATCTGACATTTTTGCAAAAAACTAGTTGACTATGAAATTGATAATCATTATCATTGAAAGGGAGGAGTGAAGCTGGATGAAAAAAATCAGCTTTGGACTAATTACGATGCTTGTCGTATTTTTTTCCACTCAAATAACCGGATTTGCTTATTCTTATGGAGATCCTAATAAAGAAAAAATTGCAGATGTATATGAACAAATGGTTGTTAAATTAAATGAATCGCCACCAAACTTTGCTGATGCTAAGGCATTATTCGAAACGATTAGAGAAGAGGAAATTGTGCTTCACATGGGGGAGGCCCCAGCTCAGGTCGTGGAAAAAAACATAGCAGATGAAGATAAAGAAGCAGTTATAAGCAATATGCAAAAGATATTAACATTGAATATTTCTAGACGGCTCGAAGCATTAGAAGACGATTTTGAAAATTACGATTTAACTAAAAAACTGTTAGCCAAAGCATTCGCTACATATAAAGTAGTATCTCCTGTTGTCGAAGAAAAAGACGGGGAGCTCGATCAACAAATAAGAGACCAATTTGATCTTGCGCTAGAATCACTTGGTAATCCGGGTTTATTTGGAGTCGGGGAGAAAGAGCCAAACAAAGACCAGTTTATCGAAAGTAAGACATTTATTCTTGAAGCAATAAAAGAGCCGTTTGGCATTGAAGATTATACGACAGGCCACTTTGTCGACCAAGTTCAAAAGGCAGAGAAGGCGGAGCAAAATGAGGATAAGGCAGGAAGCACCTCAAACTGGACAGATTATTCTAATTTAAAAAACTGGTTACCTATTGCCATCATCGGCCTAGGGATCATCGTAGTAATTATTTATTTCATCCGTAAGCGGAAACGTTCATCCTAGATTGGTTTAGTAGAAGAGGAGGAGACTAGATGCAAATTCAAGCGTTACTTGTTATGTTGCGTGAAGTGTTTGAAGCAGCCTTAATTGTCGGAATTATTATCACGTATTTAAAGCGAACTGATAATGGGAAATTCACAAAATATGTTTGGCTTGGTACTGGGCTAGCCGTTTTAGCTAGTGCTGGTGTAGCGTTACTTTTTCAAGTGGTCCTAACCGGGTTTGCAGCAATGGCTAGTGAAATCTATCTTAAGGTTGCCATCATGCTCATTTCATCCGTTTTATTGACACAAATGGTGTTTTGGATGGCAAAAAACAACCGTGATATGAAGAACAACATTGAAGGTAAGTTAGGTGAACTAGTGACAGCGGGCAGTGTTATCGGCATGGTCATTCACACCTTTTTAGTTGTTGTTCGAGAAGGTGTCGAGACGGTCTTCTTTTTTGCTGCTATTACCGGAGGCAATATTCAGAAAGGCTTTGAAGGATGGGGCGCAATAAGTGGTGTTGTTATTGCATTGTTCATTGCCTATCTTTTCTTCAAAGGAACGATGCGGATTCCACTCAAGACGTTCTTTAAGATTACTAGTGCATTTATCGTGATGATTGCGGCAGGTTTACTCGTTCAAGGAATTGCAATTTTACAAGATTTAACGATTGTCGGAAGCGTCATGCCAGAAGTCTATAACTTGACTTGGCTGCTACCTGAGCATCCAATTGATGCAGCACAATATTTACGTAATACAGGTGTCGAACCACAACTTTCTGGTGAAGTTGGAATATTCTTAAAGGCCTTATTTGGCTATTCTGCGAATCCATCGTTAGAAGAGGTTGTTGCTTACCTTGGCTATTTTGTAGTCGTTTATCTACTTGTGACGGTTAAAAATAAAGAAGGGGCAGCAGTACGAAAGGTTGCAACCACGAAAGTTAAAAATCCCAAAGCGTTTACTAATGGTTCGATAAGCCAGAATGCTTATAAATAAAGACTAAAAAAGGTGGCAGTTGCCGCCTTTTTTAATTAGATAAGGAAAGTATAAAAAGATCCAAGAGCTGTCTAGCAACGTCAAGGCTTGTCTTACGCTTGTCGGGGGTGACCAAGGCACTTTCGCTTTTCTAATTGTCTAGCTACAGCGCCTACCCCCTCGAGTCGTAAGTCAATCCTCTACATGGCAAAGACCGCCATTACGAGGCTTGTCTTACGCTTGTCGGGGGTGACCAAGGCACTTTCGCTTTTCTTGTAAAGGGGGATTAGAATCAATGAGTAAAAAGCGGTGGTCAGCTGGTCTTATCGTTACAGGCATATTTACTACTGGTTTCATGGTTCTTCTTACATGGTTGCGCTATCGCTATGCTAGTTCCTATGCTCGGAGCTGGGATCAAGTTGATTTTGCGTTAGGGGTGCAAAGTTTTGACCTGTTTCAGATGCAACCTCATTTTCCAGGCTATCCGTACTTTATATTAGGTGGGACGCTCGTTAACCAATGGATACCGAACCCGGCTGAAGCATTAGCATACGTTAATATTACACTGATGACATTAGCAGTTATTCCTATCTTTCTACTATGTCGGAGAAGGTTATCTGTTGTATATAGTCTAATCGGAGTCGTTGCTGTGCAATCACTAGCATATTTGTCGATAATGACGGTGGAACCAATGAGTGGTGCTGCTGCCACAGCGGTATTGTGGTGGTATATTTGGAGCTTAGTCGTCGCTTGGGAGAAGAATCGTTCCAATCCGACTCGATTTTCAGCAATTGCTGAGTTGTTACCACCGTTATTGTTTAGTATTTTACTAGGTATAAGGCTTTCCTATTTTCCGTTTGGATTAGGTTTTATTTTGTTGTGGATTGTTCATTGGAAAAATGTACCCAATCGACGGCTCTTTTACGATTACTTAGCAAGACAAATCATTTTCACTGTTGTCTTTCAACTTATTTGGATTGTCGGACTGGTTGTATCGGTTGGAGGAGTTGATTTTTTTGTTGCTTTAGCTGCTGGATTTATCGAGGGGCACTTTTCCAATTGGGGTGGAGCTGTCACGACTGATTCGCAACCGGTTGGTAATCGCTTTATGAAATTAATCGGGGAAAACTTGGTTTGGGTAGGTATGACTTTAAAGTCAATTTTCGCTGCGATTACGTTTGGGCTAATGATCGTGGTGACCGCGATGACTAGATCGACACCATCCTCAGGTAGGAAGAGTGCACCGCCAATGGAGCGGTGGATAATCATCCTCTCAGTCGGCTATTTTGTCTGGGCTTTACTTGGCCAAAATGTAGACAAGACGAGGCATATTCTACCACTAATTGGATTAATTATGCTACTCCTTGTCTTGCGTTTATTGGCTAGTAAGTTTAAAAAGGTTGCGGTAGTTGTTGTCGTCCTATCTAGTATGCTGCAAGTCTATCAAGGTTATGGTTACATGAAAATCGGGGCGACGGAAAGGCCATCAACCTACCAGCTTGCTTCCCGGCTTGAACAGCTCAGGCAGCCGTTCATTGTTTATACGTGGGAAGAGGAAAGGGTGCTTGACTACCTAAACGCACCCTATGATTATAAAAAAATATACACGTATGAGTTGTTTTTAGCTGATATAAGCTATCGAGGCAACCGCGACGTTTATTTAACGAATATGGTAGTTGAGGGGTTTTTGCAACAAGGCCATGATGTCAGTGATTCGATTGAAGAGGTCGACGTATTTAAGTCCGACCCGATATTTGATCCTGTTTATCATACGATTACGTTATACAAATGGACAAACAATGGTGTTAGGGGTGGTTAATCATGCGCATTACGATGGTCGGGCTTGGGTATGTTGGGTTAGTTACTGCTGCAAGCTTGGCAGAAATTGGTCACCACGTTACATGTGTTGATCAAGATGAGAACAAAGTTCGTCAATTAAAGGAAGGTATTCTGCCATTCTATGAACCAGGCTTACGCGAACTGATTACAAACCTTACTAGTAAAAGCAGCTTAACGTTTACAACAAGCCTTGAGAGAAGCTGTTTAGGAGCAGAAGTCATCTATATTGCGGTTGGAACCCCGCCAAACGATGATGGTACGGTTGACCTAAGTAGTCTGGAAACCGTTGCACTTCAACTAGCTGGGTATATAAAGGCAGATGTCATTGTCGTGATTAAATCAACTGTTCCGGTTGGGACAAATGACTATGTTAAGCGGTTAATCGATGAACATTTACCTACACCTGTATCCGTTGATATCGTCTCGAATCCAGAATTTTTACGGGAAGGTACTGCCTTACATGACACCTTTTTCGGTGACAGGATTGTTATTGGGGCAAACAATCCCGATGCAGCTAAGGTGATAGAAGAAATCAACAAGCCGTTTAACGTCCCGATTGTGAAAACGACATTGCAAAATGCTGAAATGATTAAGTATGCATCGAATGCTTTTTTAGCGACGAAAATTAGCTTTATTAACGAAATAGCTAACATTTGTGAAAAAGTTGGAGCTGATATTGCTGATGTTGCCAAAGCAATGGGTATGGATAAGCGAATCGGTCCGCAATTTTTGCAAGCAGGGATTGGTTATGGTGGGTCTTGTTTTCCAAAAGATACAAGAGCACTAATGCAAATTTCTGGCAATGTGGCACATGAGTTTGCTTTATTAAAGGCTGTCATTGACGTCAACAATAAACAACAAACTTTGTTAGTTGAAAAGGCTAAACAACGATTTGGTAAATTAGACGAGCGACGGATAGCGGTGTTAGGCTTAGCGTTTAAGCCGAATACCGATGATATTCGGGAGGCTGCATCACTGGTCGTCATTGAACAGCTTCTTACGGAAGGGGCAACGGTTACCGTATATGACCCAGTGGCGATGAACAATGCAAAGCTGGTGCTAAACGATCAAGTGCTTTATGCCGAATCAGTCGAAGCCGCGTTGAAAGAGGCCGATATGGCGTTGATTGTAACGGAATGGGAAATAATTAAACAAGCTGATTTACCGAAATGGCGGAATCTAATGAACGAACCGATTATTTTTGATGGTCGCAATTGCTTTGACCCAAGTAAAATGGCGGAACACAACATCGAATATCACTCGATCGGCCGTCCTGTTTCGATGCATCTAAACTAAGACCCTAGCAAAAACGGAAGTGTACCGACAGTTAGGCTCGCTTCCGTTTTTGTTTGATGAGACCAGTGATATAGACGGTGGTTGGAATGACTAAACAGACGATGTAGGTGAATGGGTAGAAAAAGACTTCACTAAATTCCACTTGTTTCATCGTTGTTGAAAACATTAATGTAGCAGTAACAATAATGAGCATCCCGATTGGAAGAGTCAGTGGTCGGTAGTCTTTTAGTTTAAAAATAGATTGAAGCCCTGAAGTTAATACATATACCGTCACCGCCAGTTTAAAATAGATACTTAGAAACCAAATAATCGCGATAAACACTTCAACTCGTTCTAAAATGTCAGCAATCGTTACCTTTTTCCCTAATACATAAAAAGGAAAGGAATTTCTTTCGGTAAAGTCTGCGCCTAACACGAGTATGCAAAAGGTGATTGCAATCGTTAATACTAAACCACCAATTAGTACACCTTCCATAAACGAATGTTTTACCCTTTTTTTCGTTTTCACATAGGGTGTAATCATTAAGAATGTAAGTAATTCTAAAAACGGAAAGGATAAAAAATAATAGCTTCCATATACAATCGATTGGATTCCGCCTTCGAAAACCGGGAGCAGGTTTTCCGTTTCCAATGACCCGATAAGAAAAATTACCGTTAAGAACATCAAGCTTAATATCCATGGAATAAATATTTCGGATGACCGGGCAATGCTTTCAAGCCCTGCCCTGACACCAAAGATTACCGTCATCATAAACAGGATGAAAATAACTGTGATAGGAGTGTTGACTAGTATTTGCGTTTTTAAAAAATCACCGATATTCCATAAAACTAACACACTCAGAAAGAAAAAGAAGATATAAGTTATAGCGATGACGAAACCGCCGAGCCACTTACCAAGAATATGTTTAACGCAGTCGAAATAATGTTTATCTGGATGTAAACCAGCTATTTTACTGTAAAAAGTGACGAGAACAAGTCCGATAATAACGGTTAGAATAGCGGAAATCCAGGCGTCTTGCTCGGCTGCTTCCGCTAACTTTCTCGGTATAATCAAAATGGAGCTTCCAACTGTAAACAGGACAACGAGTGTGGAAAATTGTAGATTACTAATAATAATTTTCTGGGATTTCATAGCTTAATACCCCCCTTCACCTTAAAAGACGTCCTGTTTCTAACCCGATTGGTGAAAACAAGCGGATTAGCATGTCGGCTGGGTTTGGAACAGGGACACCTATCACCATCAAGACAGCTAATCCGGTACTGATCGAAAGGAAAAAAGTAAACAGGATTAGCTCCTTTTTCATTTTTTGCTTGCGCATTTTCGGTACTTCATACCAACAAATGAGGGTCACGATAATCAAAATACCAATAAGTTTCATTTAATCTTCACCATCACTTTGGAACGATTCGCCAATGGTACCTGTCCGCTTAATGTTAAATTCTGCCTTCACATCAACTTCTAAATTGACAAATCCTTCTTCATCCCAATTTTCTTTCACCCTTTGCCATAGCTTTGGCTTTTGTTGGTAGATTTTTTCGCCAAATCCAAAGATATCGGTTTGCCATTTTTTAGCTGTTTCAATCGTATCTAAAGACATCTTTTCCTTCTTTTTCGCAAAGGATGCCTCTAGTTCGTTGATCGTTCTTTCATCTAAAAATTGATTCTCGCACTGCACTTCACCAATTGCCGCCTCTGAAGTCAATGTTACTTTTACTTTTGGTTGGCCATTCTCTTCAACTACCTTTATATCTGTTGCAGAGTTGTTTATTTCAATCGTTACATTTCCACCTGTACACGACTGAACTGCGACGGTATTCGTTACATTGTCAGTCAAGTAATTATAGGCTTTGCTTTCGCTCTCAGTTAGCCAACCGACGAGTTTATCACCTTTAAAAGCTGCTAAGTTTTGCAGCTTTAACAGCGATGGTGACGGTATTCTTTCTACATTCTGTAGGCTTCCACCAAATTCAGTATCACCTTCGATATAGACTCCAGTCAAAACAGGATTGTTTCCTTCAGAAATTAACGTGGAAATTAATTGGTCTAACTTCACCCCTAAGGTTGGAGCCCAATTTTTTTGGGAACTCTCGATCGATTGATACAGTTTGTTTGTTGGAATTTTATCAATCGGTGTCAAGACTTTTAATATACTTGAAGCATCTTTTTCTTCCGAGACTAAAAGGAAAAAGTCAGTACGAACTTCATGGTCTCTTGATAAAAAATCTAACGTATCCTCAATTCCTTGTTCAGCTAATTGTTTGCCCAAAACAACAATTCTAAGATGGGCTAAATATAGCTTTCGCGGTGATGAATCGGTAATTTTACGTATTGCTTCGAATAGACTATCACCAGTTGCTTCATAGGTAGACACGGCAACACGGTTTGTTTGAGCCTCACCAGCGATTTCGGCTGGATTTAGTATTTGGGCTGTGACACGATACCCTTCTTCCGCTTGGTCGATAGCGAGACCAGTTAGGATAGCTAATTCATTTAATTCCTTTTTGTCCCAACAGCCAGATAAAACGGGCAGAAGTACCAAAAAGAATAAGATTAAGACAAGCTTTTTTCTCATAAGCTTACTCACCCTCACCTTTCAAATCTTCAGAATTTTTCGGCTCTGGTGCTGGTGTCTCCTCCCTGATGTAATCATCTTGTGCAATCATTTTAGGTCGGGAAAACAGTGCCCACTGTGGTAAACGGATAAGGCTGTCTTTTTGTCCCTCTTTGTTAAATGGTGCCATTGGTGATAAGTAAGGAACACCAAATGATCGTAAGCTTGTTAAATGAATCACCATCATGATCAAGCCAATAATAATGCCAAACATTCCGAATGATGCCGCAAGAAGCATGAAGAAAAACCGCAGTAAACGAACTGCAATTGCTAGGTTATATTCTGGTATGACAAAGCTACTAATCGCCGTAATCGATACGACAATTACCATAACGTTTGAGACAATACCGGCGTCAACCGCGGCTTGTCCTAACACGAGTGCACCAACGATGGAGATTGCTGAACCAATTGCTCGTGGCATCCGTACCCCTGCCTCACGGAGAATTTCAAAAACAATTTCCATTAATAGTGCTTCAATAAAAGCCGGGAACGGGACCCCTTCTCGTTGGGCTGCTAAACTTACTAATAAGGTGGTTGGAAGCATATCTTGATGAAACGTTGTAACAGCAATGTAGGAAGAAGGGATAAGTAATGCAAGCATAAACGCTACAAATCGTAATAATCGCAAGAAAGATGCCATATCTGCTCGTTGATAGTAATCCTCACTCGATTGTAAAAATTGGACAAATAGTGCAGGTGCAACTAAGGCGAACGGCGTCCCATCAATGATAATGACCACTCGACCTTCTAATAAATTAGAAGCGGCAGAATCTGGTCTTTCTGTGTTATAAATGGTTGGAAACGGTGTAAATGTTTCGTCTTGAATCAGTTCCTCGAGCGAACCACCTTCAAAAATCCCGTCAACTTGGACTCGTTTTAAGCGAGTTTTTACCTCGTCTAATATTTTTTGATTAACAATCCCGTTCATATAAAGGATCGCTATATCTGTTTTTGTCTTTTGTCCAATTTGGATTTGTTCAATCCAGAGGTCTTCGCTTTTAATTTTCCGCCGAACTAATGCTGTATTAGTCCTTAGCGACTCGACAAATCCCTCTTTTGGTCCTCTTACGACTGTTTGAGTGGATGGTTCTTCTATGCTACGGCTCGCCCAACCTTTCGTATCAATGGAAAAGCCGACACTCTCCCCGTTAATTAACAGAATCGTATTACCTGATAACAAATCATGCTTACTATTATCTAAATCGGTTACCTTTGTAATTTCACCACCTGGTAGCGTATGGTTCTCGAATAATTCTGAGAGCTTGGATTTGTTTTCGTTCTGTAAATAGGCTTCCCGTATGTCAACAAGTAACGTTTTTATAATCACGTTTTGGACCGTTTTTGTATCAACGAGACCATTCGTATAACAAATAGCAATTTGGTCGTTACCGCTTGAACCTATATTCATTTTTCGTATAACAATATCTGCACTATTACCTAAGTCCTGCTTAATCGTTTGTATGTTTTGGTCTATGTTGGTGGATAGAGGAATAGGTGTTTTGTTTTTTTTATCGGTATTGTTTTGCTGTTGTTCCTTTTGTTGCTGTTTTTTTTGCACTTTCACTCTTCTTAATTGAATACCTTTTTTCACTCCAAACCAACCCCTATAGACACATTACCGCTATTTTTTATCCAGTATGGACTAGAAAATAAATAATAAACGTTAGATTAAGAAAGGTTTTAAGTTAATAAAACAATCAAGTCCAAATGCGGTGCTTGAAACAAGGTTATTGCTTCTATTCAACTAATCTATCGACTCGGCAACAGGCAGGAAATTGGCCTGGAATGGAGAATATGTACAGTACAGTGCAGAATGATACAAGAGGGAAGTGGAGATAACGATGGATATGTTGAAAGTGATTGGCAATAAAATTACGCACCAAGATGGAAGCGCTGTCCAATTGCGAGGAACGTGTGTTGGTGGTTGGATGAATATGGAGGACTTTATTAATGGCTTTACTGGGTCAGAGCACGGGCTACGGGATACGGTTGCAGAGGTAATCGGTAAGAGTAAGGCGCACTTTTTGTTTGAGCGGATGCAGCATTATTTTTTCGGGGAAGATGATATTGAATTTATCAAAAGTTGGGGAGGTAATACGATTCGCCTGCCGCTTAACTATCGTCACTTTGAAGATGACGAGGCGCCATTTGTTTATAAAGAGGAAGGGTTCCGTAAACTGGATGAAATTGTTGCACTTTGTGAAAAGCATCGAATCTACATCATATTAGATATGCATGCTGCCCAAGGCTTTCAAAATACACATTGGCACTCAGACAACGATATCAGGCATAGCTTTTTTTGGCATGATAAAACGTACCAAGACCGTTTTATCGCGCTATGGGAGGAATTTGCGCGACGTTACAGAGGAAAAGCCGTTATTGCTGGGTATAATCTAATGAATGAACCGTGTGTCAATACACCACACGGCGATTATCCGCATACGTTTTTCGGTAAGTATAAGCCGGATTGGGAGCGGATGAATCGCATTTACCGTCGTTCGGTCGATGCAATTCGTAACATAGACCCTGAGCACATCATTTTTCTTGAAGGGGATATGTACTCGAAAGTATTTGACGGATTGGAGGCACCTTTTGCCGAGAATCTAGTGTACAGTAGTCACAATTATACAGCAGCAGGCTTTGGACCTGGCGAGTACCCAGGTATTTCCGATGCAAAAACAGCACGAATTGATAGTGGGTTGTACTGGGACCGTGACAAGCAGGTGCAAGTGTTTACTGACCATCAAGGGACCAAATATACAAAGAAGCACCAGGTTCCGCTTTGGGTTGGTGAATTTGGTTCGGTTTATAATGGTCCAGCAGAAGAAGTGCCGTACCGGTTACGGGCAATGGATGACCAGATCAGTATTTTTGAAGAATATGGTGCGCACTGGACAACCTGGACATACAAGGATGTTGGTGTAATGGGGCTTGCGACGTTGCATCCGGAATCTGAGTATATCGAACGAATTGCTTCAATTGTGAAGATGAAGCATCAGCTCAACACAGATGATTGGATGATTTGGCTACCTGGCATGGAAGCGCGGGGCCATGTTGATAGGCTTGCAACCCATTTGGAGGATGTGATTGGTGATGAAGACATCAATCATGCCTTTAATGTTGCGGCGTTGTCTCAACAAGTGTTAACCGTTTACACTGGCGCACTGATTCAACCAGCCTATGCGAAGCTATTCAAAGGCCTATCAGAGGAAAAGGTTGACGATATCATGTCATCTTTTGCTTTGAAAAACTGTAACATTAATCAAGGGCTTGTTGACGTCTTGAAAAAATATACCTAATCGATGAGGCGTGGAGATATGAGTAGGATGCCCTCTTTAGGCCTGCCTTTGCTGCGAGAGCTTTTCTCTATAGCCCATGGCAATAAACCTAGTATGCTATGTTCTAGCAAATGCCTAGTTTTTGTCTGGGGTAGCCGCTTTCGATTTACCTTTGTGGTCAAATATGATACAATGATAATAGCGTAATAGGGGAGTAGCTTTAGCAGTAAATGTCGTCATTTCAGAGCAGATGCTCTCGGCATTACTGGCGGCGACTTAATCGTTGTTAGCAAGACCTTTGCCAATTGGGGGCAAAGGTCTTTATTTTTTTCTAAAAAATACCAGTTCCCTGTGGTGCGCTACATATCTGGAAGTATTCCTGAGGGGTGAATAAAATGGATTCAATATGGTTGGAGTATGGATGGACCTTATTAGTTCTGATTGGACTAGAAGGTTTGTTGTCAGCAGACAATGCTTTGGTATTAGCAGTTATTGCAAAACATTTACCAGATGACGAGAAAAAGCGAGCAATAAGCTATGGAATAATTGGTGCTTTTGCTTTCCGATTTGCGGCAATTTTTGCTATTTCTTTTCTAGCTAACGTGTGGCAGGTGCAGGCAATTGGTGCAATTTATCTTATTTATTTAGGGTTAAAGCATGTATTTGGTCATTATTTTAGTAAAAAGAAAGCAGGAGAAGCTAAAGCAGATAATGGTGTACCGACAGGGAAGGGCTTTTGGCCAACTGTAGCTAAGATTGGATTGGCCGATCTTGCGTTTGCCATTGACTCGATTCTAGCAGCGGTTGCGCTTGCTTTGGCCTTACCAGATTCACCACTTCCTGCGTTTGGTGGTATGGACGGTGCTAAGTTTACGATTGTTGTGCTCGCTGGATTAGCGGGGTTAATTTTAATCAAATATGCTGCGACATGGTTTGTGCAACTACTGGACGTACGTCCGGGCTTGGAGACGACAGCCTACTTAATAGTTGCCTGGGTCGGGGTAAAACTCGGAATTATTACTCTGTCACACGAACGTGTTAATGTATTACCGAATGAATTTCCAGAAAGCTTAGCTTGGACGCTTGTGTTCTGGGGTGTCCTGCTTGGCACTGCGATTGGTGGCTGGTTCTTATCAGGAAAACCGGTACGTGAATCGAACCAAAGCAAGCATGAAGAAACAGAAACAAAACGACAAAAAGCTGCAAACTAGCTTGATCATCACAGGCGCCTTGCTCTACTACTAGAGTCAGGGGCCTGTTTTTTGTTTAAGTGAATAAAAACAGTCGATAAAGTGGGTAATCATCGACAGAAAGAAGTCCAAATTAATAAAAACTGTCGATGAAGCCCCTAATTATCGACAGAAAGAAGTTCAAATTAATAAAAACTGTCGATAAAGCCCCCAATCATCGACAGAAAGAAGTTCAAATTAATAAAAACCGTCGATGAAGCCCCCAATCATCGACAGAATTAAGTCCAAACTAATAAAAACTGTCGATGAAGCCCCCAATCATCGACAGAATTAAGTCCAAACTAATAAAAACTGTCGATGAAGCCCCCAATCATCAACAAAATGAAGTTCAAATTAATAAAAACTGTCGATGGAGCCCCCGATTATCGACAAAATGAAGTCCAGATTAATAAAAACTGTCAATGAATCCCCCGATTATCGACAGAAAGAAGTTTAAATCAGTAAAAACTGTCGATAAAGGCCCCAATCATCGACAGAAAGAAGTTCAAATCAGTAAAAACTGTCGATAAAGCCCCGATCACCGCTAAATTATTTTCCTTTGCCGTGAACAACGATTTAGGGCAAATCTACAGGCGAAGTTCCGGTGCTTTGGCTCCTTGACATCCGTTTGAAAACGTATTAATGTAAAGTTAACAAACTGGAACAGTGTTCCGTAATAAGGAACGAATGGGAGGCAGAGAGATGGGGGAATCGGTTCAGTCAGTCAATCGGGCCCTTACTATCCTAGAAATTTTGCGAAAGCAGCCAAATGGACTTGGGGTCACGGAAATTTCAAACCAGTTAGGGATTGCCAAGAGCACCTCACACCGGTTGTTAAGCTCCCTGATGCAACATGGTTTTGTACAAAAAGACACCAGTTCTGGAAATTACCGCTTAGGCTTAGCACTGCTTCATCTAGGTAGTGAAGTATCAAAATCCTTTGATGTACGACGAGTTGCCTTGCCTTTTCTGAATCAGCTAGTTACGGAGACAGGTGAGACGGCTCACTTAGCCATTTATGACCAGGGGGAAATCGTCTATATCGATAAACTAGAAAGCCCTGCATCCCTTCGAATGTATTCGCAAATTGGCGGGAGAGCACCTGCTCATTGTACAGGGTTAGGAAAGGCAATCCTGTCGTTTCAAGTAGAAAAAGAAATAGATTGGTTGATTGAGAACAAAGGGCTAAAGCAATTTACACCTACAACACTAACTTCTAAAGAAGCATTAATGAAAGCGTTAACCGAAGTGAAAAGAGCCGGGGTTGCGTTCGATGAGGAAGAACATGAGAAAGGTATTCGCTGTGCTGCTGCACCAATTTTTAACCATAACAATGAAGTCGTTGCTGGGATTAGCGTTGCAGGACCAACAACAAGAATATCAAAAGCAGAATTAACAAAACTAGCTAATCAAGTAAAAGATGTAGCACGCCAAATATCCCGGCAAATGGGTAGATAAATAGATAACTAGGATAATCAAGCTGTTGCTAAATACAATCAAGAGACAAAAAAACTGCAATTAAGATGCAAACCAACCAGATGTAGTTATCCTGGAGTAAAAGATATTTGGGACAGCTTCAGTGGCATTTGCGATAACGAACCAGGCATAAGAGCTGTCCCCCAATCATCATGTAGAAAGGAAGGCGAGACATGAATAAAGTGTTAGATGCGATTCATCAGCACAAAATCATTTCCATCATTCGGACTGATTCATCAAGGGACCTTGTAGAGGTTGCTGGCCACTTATATCGAGCAGGAATTCGTGTGCTTGAGGTGACGATGAATACTCCCGGTGCGCTAAAGGGCATCGAACAAATCAAGGAGACGTATTCGGATATGTGGATTGGTGCCGGAACAGTCCTCGATTCCGAGACTGCCCGACTAGCAATTTTAGCTGGTGCAACATTTTTGTTAGCGCCAACATTGAAACAAGAAACAATCGAGATGGGTAACCGCTATAATGTCCCTGTTATTCCTGGAGTTTTCACACCAACCGAAGTGTTAACAGCCTATGAATTAGGTGCTAATGTCGTCAAGGTTTTCCCGGTCGGCTCCCTAGGTGCAAAGTATATAAAAGAGCTAAAAGGTCCACTGAATCAAGTCGAAATGATCCCGGTCGGCGGGGTAACAACAGAAACAGCACTTGATTTCCTGCAAGCAGGCAGCTTCGCACTCGGTGTTGGCTCAGCAATTGTGAGTAACAAGCTTGTGGAGGAGAAAAAATTCACAGAAATAGGTAAACGCGCTAAACAACTAATTGACATTGTGAAGACATTTCCGAGTCGGTAAAAGTAGGTAGGTAAGCAAAGCTTTCACGGCCGGCCGATTGTTACTAAAAAAAATCTATAAATCAAGTAAACAGGAAAGGGTGGGGAAGATGAAGATTACGGGTTTTGAGCTTTACAAAGTTACACCTAGGTGGCTTTTTCTGAAAATTGAAACAGACGAAGGTATTGCTGGCTGGGGTGAACCAGTCATTGAAGGACGAGCGCATACTGTAAAGGCGGCAGTAGAGGAGCTGATGGAATATCTGATTGGGAAAGACCCGCTCCGAATCGAGGATCACTGGAACATGATGTACCGTTCTGGGTTTTACCGTGGCGGTCCAATTCTAATGAGCGCTATTGCTGGGATTGATCAGGCGCTTTGGGATATCAAAGGGAAATATTACAATGCTCCAGTCTATCAATTACTCGGTGGTGCATGCCGCGATTCGATTCGAGTCTACTCATGGATTGGCGGAGACCGTCCGTCAGATGTCGGTGAGGCTGCTAAAAAAGTAGTCGACGTTGGCTTTACTGCAGTAAAAATGAATGGAACAGAAGAATTACAATACATTGACTCTTACCAAAAAATTGATGAAACAGTCGAGCGGATTGCTGCCGTGCGTGACGCTGTCGGTAATGACGTAGGAATTGGTATTGATTTTCATGGTAGGGTTCATAAACCGATGGCAAAGGTGCTTGCCAAAGAGCTTGAACCATATCGACCAATGTTTATTGAGGAACCCGTTTTACCAGAAAATAACGAAGCGTTACGCGAAATCGCTAATCACACCCACATTCCGATTGCTACTGGTGAAAGAATGTTTTCAAGATGGGATTTCAAGACGCTACTCTCGGATGGATACGTGGATATCATTCAACCCGACCTATCCCATGCTGGTGGAATTACTGAAGTGAAAAAAATTGCATCGATGGCTGAGGCGTATGATGTAGCATTAGCGCCACACTGTCCACTAGGCCCGATTGCATTAGCAGCATGCCTGCAAGTCGATGCCACATCACATAACGCCTTTATTCAAGAACAAAGCCTCGGCATTCACTATAATCAAGAAAATGACATTCTTGATTACGTCAAAGATCGCAGTGTGTTTGATTACAAGGATGGCTATGTAAAAATCCCGCAAGGCCCTGGTCTTGGCATCGAAATAGACGAGGAGTATGTAAAAGAAAAAGCGAAAGAAGGCCATAACTGGAAAAATCCAATCTGGCGGCATAAAGATGGAAGCATTGCTGAGTGGTGATATTGTCTTAGAATTTACATTGCTACTTAACATGGCAATAACAGTAAAGTGCGCCAATGAAGTCTAAGACGTCATGTATACAGGGTTAGCAAGATACCCGCGCCTTTGTCGTTAAGAAATCAGTTGAACCTATCTTAAACATCCTCTCCCTTTTTTGATGTGAAACAAGTATAATAAAGAAACCAAATAGCGATACTAGAATACTATAAATATTCAGTGAAAATTTTATTACCTTATGTCTATCATAAAATGAAGATTTTTACCAATAGTTGAATAATTGACAAATGATTAAAAATAAGTAAAAATATTAGTAAAATATTTTACTAATTGCATGTGTGTGAATTACTGTTTATTGCAAGGAGTTCCTCTAGGGGGGATAAGATGGTGACAATAAAGGATGTGGCAGAGAAGTCAGGGGTTTCTATTACGACGGTTTCTCGTGTATTGAACAATGATCCAAATCTCTCTGTTACTGATGAGACGCGTGAAAAAGTTTATGAGGTTGCGGATAAACTGAATTACAAAAAGAAAATGGTAAGGCCACTTGTTAAGAATGTGGTGTTTTTATATTGGTTGACAGATGTTGAGGAACTTGAGGACGTTTATTTTAAAGCGATGCGATTGGAATTGGAAAAGCTTGCGAAAAACTTTAATGTTGAGCTAACGACGTATAAGATTGGTCAGGGGATAGGGAGTATTCCAAGAGATATAGAAGGCTTTGTTGCTGTTGGGACGTTTTCTGATAGAGAGCTTGCGCATCTTAGAAGTATTACTCAACACGGGGTTTTTCTTGACACCTCACCAGACCCGATTCATTTTGATTCGGTAAGACCAGATCTTGCTCAGGTCGTTCGAAGATCAATTGATTTTCTAGTAGGTAAGGGACATAAGGAGATTGGGTTCATTGGTGGAACTTATCATAACCCGAACACAGATGTCGATGAAATGGACTTGCGAGAAGTGGCGTTTCGTCAATACATGGCTGAAAAAGGTTTGCTTAATGAGAGAAATGTGTTTATTCATCGTGGGTTCTCGGTTGATAATGGGTATAAGTTGATGAAACATGCTGTCAATACACTAGGGGACGAGTTACCGACTGCCTTCGTTACGGCAGCGGATCCTATTGCAGTCGGTTGTTTACAAGCGCTAAATGAAGCTGAAATATCAATACCGAGTAGAGTGTCCGTCATAGGAATTAATAATATTAGTGTTGCCAAATACGTTTCACCACCACTTACTACTTTTGATATTGACTTACGTGAAATGTGCAAAAGTGCTTTACAACTCTTAGTTGAACGAATCGTTGAAAATCGAAAAATTACTAAAACATTATTTATTGGACCTGAAATGATTATTAGAAAAAGTACAAATTAGCGGATAGAAAAGAGACTGTCTAAGTGAAAAGCCTTAAGATTGTCTCTTTTTTTGTGTGCATCTGCATTGTTTTGTTTTGTTTAATTACGTTAGAAAACTCCATCCTAAATGTTTATATGCAAAACATCATTTAATCTTTTTAGTAAAAATTTTTACTTAAATGAGTAAAAAAATTGTTTACTAATTTTATTAGCTATGCTATATTAATTGCATAAAACGTTTTCATCTATTTTGGAAGCGTAATACAATACAACGATGAAGGGATGTTAATCGGTGAAAAACATCAAAAAGATTTTGGGGATTTTTAGTTTATTGGCTTTAGTTTTTGCTTTAGTAGCGTGTGGACCACAAGAAGATAGTGGACAAGCTACCGGTGATGAAGGAAAAAAGGAAGATAACAATAAAGAATATGATTTACTAGTGTGGGAAGATGTGGAAAAGTCTGAAGGAATTGCGGATGCAGTTGCTAAGTTTGAAGAAGAAAACGATGTTAAAGTAAAAGTGGTAGAGAAAGCTTATGCGCAACAAATTGAAGATCTACGTTTAGATGGACCGGGTGGAACTGGCCCAGACGTTTTCACAATGCCCGGTGACCAAATTGGTACAGCGGTTGTCGAAGGTTTACTAAAGGAACTTAACGTAGGAGAAGATGTAACTTCTATCTATACAGAAGCTGCAATGAATTCTCAAACAGTGGATGGAAAAGTTTACGGTCTACCGAAAGCGGTTGAAACTACAATGTTGTTCTATAACAAAGACATTGTATCAGAAGATGAATTACCTACTACTCTAGATGGTTGGTATGATCTTTCAAAAGAATTAACAGATGGTGAGAACTTTGGATTATTGGCATTGTTTGACCAAATCTATTATGCAAACAGTGTATTAAGTGGATATGGCGGGTATATTTTTGGTCAAGATGAAAATGGTAACTACATTCCAACCGATCTTGGACTAAACAATGAAGGTGCAATCGAAGGTGCCAATCAGATTCAAAAGTTCTATGCAGAAAAACTATTTCCATCTGGAATCATTGGTGAGCAAGGTATTCAAGTACTAGACTCACTTTTCTCAGAAGGTAAAGCAGCAGCTGTTATCTCAGGTCCTTGGAACTTAGGGCCATATGAAGAAGCAGGCATCGATTACGGTGTTGTAAAGCTACCGGAATTGGCTAACGGTGAAAATATGAGTGCATTCGTTGGAGTGAAAAGCTATAACGTAAGTGCTTACTCTAAAAATGCTGAACTTGCTGAAAAGTTAGTAGTATTTTTAGCGAATGAAGAAAACTCTAAAACAAGATATGAACTTACAAAAGAAGTACCAGCTGTAGCTGCATTAGCTGATGATCCGGCTGTAACAGAAAGTGAAGCAGCACAAGCCGTAGCTGAACAATCTCAGTTCTCTGAATTAATGCCAAACATACCTGAAATGAACTCTGTTTGGGATCCTGCTGATGCTGCACTTCAAACAATTGCAACAGGAAAAGCTGAACCTAAAGAAGCGTTAGACCAAGCTGTTGAAACAATAAAAGGATCGATTGAAGCTGCAAATAGCAGTAAGTAATTAAATTAGCATACATGGTGTCAAACTTATGTTTGGCACCATTCCATTACTAAGGTAATTTTTTCATTTATACTATCAGCTAGTTTGAAGCGGATAGCTGATAGTGTAAGTGGAACGACAAGACAAATACTACTTCTTAACTTTTCAGCATGAAAAAGCGAATAGCTCGGGCGCTTAGCTCCTCGGGGTCATAAGGTAATTCCTTTTGTGGCAAAGAACGCCACAGGGCTTGTCTTATGCCTGTCGGGTTTACCAAGACGCCTACGCTTTTCCTATAAAAGGGGTGAAATCATGCAACATCGTACACGTGCATTAATACTTTCGATTATACCTGGGTTTGGACAATTTTATAATAAGCAGTGGGTGAAGGGTCTTGTGTACCTGGTGCTAACTGCATCGTTCTTTATAGTATTTAAAGATCTGTTAAATATGGGATTATGGGGAATTGTTACGTTAGGTACAGAAGTGCCGAGAGATAACTCCATTTTCTTGTTAGCAGAAGGTATTTTAGCAGTAATAGTAACTGTAATGGGTTTATTTATTTACTATTTAAACTTAAAAGATGCATATAAAAATGGAAGATTAAGGGATGAAGGGAAACTTCCAAATACGTTACGTGATCAGTATAGAAATTTAGTAGAACAAGGCTATCCTTACGTCGTGGCCGGACCTTCACTATTTATTCTGATTTTTGCTGTCGTGTTTCCGATTCTTTTTAGCATTGCTTTAGCATTTACCAACTATGACTTATACCATTCTCCACCTGCTAAATTAATAGATTGGGTTGGATTAGATACATTTGCCAATATCTTCACTGTTGATATTTGGCGTTCTACTTTTTTTGATGTTCTTGCATGGACAGTTGTTTGGACGCTGTGTGCGTCGACACTTCAAGTAAGTCTAGGTATTTTCTTGGCAGTAGTTGTTAACCAAAAGGATCTACGTTTTAAAAAGTTTATTCGTACAGTTCTTGTCCTGCCATGGGCAGTGCCAGGATTTGTTACAATTCTAGTTTTTGCTGGTTTATTTAATGATAGTTTTGGTGCAATTAATAATGATATTTTAGCATTTTTCGGGATTGATCCCGTTCCATGGTTAACCGATGCCAATTGGTCAAGACTAGCGTTAATCATGATGCAAGGTTGGTTGGGATTTCCTTTCGTCTTTCTTGTAACAACAGGTGTTTTACAATCCATTCCTGAAGAATTATATGAGGCCGCAACGATTGATGGAGCATCAATTTTTGCGAAATTTAAAAATATCACGTTTCCAATGATTTTGATTGCGATGGCTCCAATTATCATTACACAGTTCACATTCAATTTTAATAACTTTAATATTATTTATCTATTCAACGGTGGTGGACCAGCGATGCCTGGAACAACAGCTGGCGGAACAGATATTCTAGTTTCGTGGATTTATAAATTAACCATGCAGTCAAGTCAGTACTCACTAGCTGCAGCACTTACTATTTTGTTATCCATTTTTGTTATCGCGATTGCGTTATGGCAATTCAGAAAAACGAATTCATTTAAGGAGGAATAAGAGATGATTTTAAACGTGAAGAAAAAGAATTTCATTCGACTATTCGTCTCTTATCTCATCGTATTTTTTATGGTCGTAGTCATTATCTATCCATTGATATGGACGGTGGGTGCAAGCTTTAATCCTGGTAACAGTTTGATTAGTACCTCAATCATTCCGAAAAATCCAACCTTGGATCACTATAAAGAACTATTTGCTGGAAAAGAAAGTTTGCAATACGGACAATGGTATTTAAACTCATTGAAAATTAGTATCTTTACCATGATTGGAACGGTAATTAGTGTTTCCTTTACCGCTTATGCCTTTTCTCGTTTCCGCTTTAAAGGTAGAAAAAACGGATTGGTCCTATTCCTATTATTGCAAATGATTCCGCAGTTTTCTGCACTAATTGCGCTATTTGTTTTTGCGCAAATGCTCGGATTAATGAACAGTCACTGGTTACTAATCTTCCTCTATATTGGTGGATTAATTCCGATGAACACGTATCTAATGAAGGGATACTTAGATGCCATTCCGGTGTCATTAGATGAAAGTGCTCGAATTGATGGGGCGAGTAACACAAGAATTTTCCTGCAAATTCTTATGCCATTATCAAGACCGATGATTGCCGTAATAGCGATGAACGGTTTCACAAACCCGCTCGGTGACTTCGTTTTATCTTCGGTGATTTTAAGGGATCCAGAATCCTATACGTTACCAATCGGCTTATATAACTTGGTCAATGACGTTATGGGTGCAAGCTACACAACCTTTGCTGCTGGTGCAATTTTAATTAGTATTCCAGTTGCTGTTATCTTTGTCATGCTCCAGAAGCATTTCGTTTCGGGACTCACAGCCGGTGGTACGAAAGGTTAAATCAGATCAAATAGGGCGAGTTTTCTTTATCGTTACGAATATAGAATGACCCGTCCTTTCCTAACCAGTGGACAAAATTAGAAATACGAGGAGAGGGTAATATGCCAAAACAACCAAAGAAATCAGTTACTAAAGCAGATTTTATGCTTCATGGCGGCGACTACAATCCTGATCAATGGCTAGATCGTCCAGATATTTTATCCGATGACATCAAATTCATGAAGTTATCGCATACCAATACATTTTCGGTGGGCATATTTGCTTGGAGTGCACTTGAGCCTGAAGAAGGTGTCTACACGTTTGAATGGTTAGATGAAATTATTGATAACATTTACAGCATTGGTGGTCGTGTTATTTTAGCTACACCAAGTGGGGCCCGTCCTGCTTGGATGTCGCAAAAGTATCCGGAAGTGTTACGAGTAAATGCAAGACGTGAAAAACACTTGCACGGTGCTAGGCACAACCACTGTTTTACATCCGAGGTTTACCGAGAAAAAACACAAACAATAAACCGTTTGCTTGCAGAACGATACGGGGAACATCCTGCATTAATCATGTGGCATATTTCCAATGAATACGGGGGGGAATGTCACTGTGGCAAATGCCAAAACGCCTTCCGTGAGTGGTTGAAAGTAAAATACAACAATGATTTAAAGGCATTAAACGACGCATGGTGGGGACCGTTTTGGAGCCATACCATCTTTGATTGGTCGCAAATTGATTCACCATCCCCAATTGGAGAGAATGCTGTTCACGGCCATAATTTGGATTGGAAAAGATTCGTAACAGACCAAACGATTGATTTTTACAAAAATGAAATTGTGCCTATTCGTGAGATAACACCAGATATTCCGATAACTACTAATTTTATGGCGGATACATTCGACTTAATTCCGTTCCAAGGCTTAGATTATAGTGAATTCGCAGAACACCTTGATGTAATTAGTTGGGATGCCTATCCAGCTTGGCACAATGACTGGGAAACTACTGCTGACCTCGCGATGAAGGTAGGTTTTATTGATGACCTTTATCGTAGCATGAAGCAGCAGCCGTTTTTGCTTATGGAGTCAACACCAAGTCACGTGAACTGGCATGAAGTCAATAAAGCAAAACGTCCAGGCATGCAACTCCTTTCATCGATGCAAATGATCGCGCATGGTTCAGATAGTGTCATGTATTTTCAATGGCGTAAGTCGCGTGGGTCATCAGAAAAGTTCCATGGCGCTGTTGTTGACCATGATAACAGCCCAAATAATCGTGTGTTTCAAGAGGTAGCTGAAGTTGGTAAGACGCTTGAAAAATTGTCAGATGTAGTTGGAACAAACCGCAAAGCTGATGTTGCAATTTTTTATGATTGGGAAAGTAATTGGGCATTAAACGATGCACAGGGATATGGATTAAAAACAAAGCGGTATCCACAAACATTGCAAGACCATTATCGTACGTTTTGGGAAAATGATATCCCGGTTGATGTCGTTACAAAGGAACATGACTTTTCTAACTACAAGCTACTAGTTGTTCCGATGCTTTATTTAGTTAGTGAAGATACGATAGCTCGTTTGAGAAAATATGTGGCAGCCGGCGGACGTTTAGTTATGACATACATTAGTGGCGTGGTGAACGAACACGACCTAACATACCTTGGTGGTTGGCACAAAGACCTGCGAGAAATGTTTGGTATTAATCCAGTCGAAACAGATACGTTTTTCCCGAATGATCGAAACGCGATTACCTATGCAGGTAAAACGTATGAAGTAAAGGATTATGCGACAGTTATTGAACTAGGAAATGCACAAGCGCAGGCTGTCTATCATGATGATTTTTATGCGAATACACCAGCTGTAACGAGCAATTCTTACGGTGAAGGAAAGACCTATTATATAGGTGCACGCTTAGAAGATGATTTTCATCGTAATTTCTATCAACAGTTGATTGCTGAACTAGGGCTTGCGCCAGTAGTAAAAGTAACCCATGGTAAAGGTGTTTCCGTTCAAACGCGCCAAAGTGAAGATACTAACTATGTGTTTGTGATGAACTTTACCGAGGAAGAACAAGTCGTTGGACTGGAGTCGCCAGTGACCGATCTAGTAACAAAAGAATCTCTTTCCGGTGAGATTACACTTAAACGATATGAAGTTCGTATTCTAGAAGCGAAATAATATTGGTTTTGGGCAGGTTCTTTGGTCAGAATGGCTGAGGGAACTGTCTTTAAAGCCACTCCGTTTGTAAGCGTTTCATAAAATTGAGGATTGAAAGGCGGAAGAGTGTTATGGGCATAAAAAAAATAGTTCGTTTGTTTCTTGTGTTTTTGTTAGTGTTTAGTACGCTTGGAGTTACTCCGAAAAAAACCGAGGCAGCTACGAATATACTAGATAGCGGCGGATTTGAGACTAATTTTTGGGAAGATGGGTCGTGGAATGTAACGACTTCAAATTGGGATGGTTTAGATATCCAGCATTTTAATTATACTGATGATCAATGGATAACAGCAGATACCGGAAACTATGCACTTAAATATTGGGTGAAAGATACGGTAACTGGTAATCAGTCCTTTTCAGTTAGCCAAACGGTTACAAGTCTTCCGGCTGGTAGCTATCAGCTTTCCGTTCGTTCGATGGGTGGCGCTGACAATGAGGCAGGTAGTATAACTGTATTTGCTGGCGACAGTACTACAGCTGCTACGTCAACAACTGGCTACAATAGCTGGGAAACAGTGACGTTAAATTTTGATATTGCTGAAGATACTACAAATTTCCAAGTGGGAGCAATAGTTGAAGGTGCCCCTGACGCTTGGGGTATTTAGATAGCTTTCAATTAGTAGAAAAAACTGATGATGGAGGTGATACGGTGCCGGTACCAGATCCAGTCCAGTCTGATATTTTTGTAGAAAGAGTAGATGGTATGACTGATGACTTTATTAAGGGCGTCGATGTTTCTAGTATTATTTCTTTAGAAAACAGTGGGGTAAAGTTTTATAATGAAGCAGGCAAAGAACAAGACATTTTTACCACGCTTGCAGATGCTGGAGTAAACTATGTTCGAGTTCGGGTCTGGAATGATCCGTATGATGCGAAAGGTAATGGCTATGGTGGTGGTAACAGCGATTTAGCAAAGGCTATCCAAATTGGACAAAGAGCTACAGCAAATGGTATGAAGTTACTTGTTAATTTTCACTACTCTGACTTCTGGGCAGACCCAGCAAAACAGCAGGCTCCAAAAGCATGGACTAATTTAAGCTTTAATGACAAGAAAACGGCGCTTTATAATTATACGAAAAATAGCTTACAGTTATTACTTGATGCAGGTGTCGACGTTGGTATGGTTCAAGTGGGGAATGAAACAAATGGCGGCGTTGCTGGTGAGACAGATTGGACGAAAATGAGTGCGCTATTTAATGAAGGAAGTCGGGCAATTAGAGCAATTGATCCAAACATTTTAGTTGCACTACATTTTACGAACCCAGAAACAACAGGGAGATATGCATCTATTGCTAAAACATTAGACGATAATAACGTAGATTACGATGTGTTTGCAAGTTCGTATTATCCATTCTGGCATGGAACGCTTGAAAATTTAACTGATGTTTTATCAAATGTGGCAGAAACATATGGCAAAAAAGTGATGGTAGCGGAAACATCTTATGTGTACACGGCAGAAGATGGTGATGGTCATAGTAATACGGCTCCACAGGATTCTGGACAAGTATTGAACTATCCAATTACTGTTCAAGGTCAAGCGAATGCTGTTCGAGATGTAATAGAAGCAGTTGCCAATGTAGGTGACGCTGGTATTGGTGTTTTTTACTGGGAACCAGCGTGGATTCCGGTGGGACCAGCTGAGCAATTGGAGCAAAATAAAGTGATTTGGGAACAATATGGCTCTGGTTGGGCGACGAGTTATGCTAGTGAATATGACCCGGAAGACGCTGGCAACTGGTACGGTGGTAGTGCAGTCGATAACCAGGCACTGTTTGATTTCACTGGAAAACCACTTCCGTCTTTAGATGTTTTTAAATATGTAGATACTGGCGCGGTTACGGAGCTTAAAGTTGACGTAGTTAATGACGTTTCAATAAGTGGAACAGTTGGTGAAGAAGTAGTGCTACCAGACGTTGTGACCGTTGTTTATAATGATGGTAGTGAAGGGCAAGTTCCGGTAACATGGGATGAGAAACAATTGAAAAGCGCAATGAAAGCAGGCGTTGGTAGTTATGCTATTAATGGGACAACACAGGACGGTCCAGCAGTAGTTGCAAAACTGGTAATAAAGCTGGAAAACTTTGTGGTGAATCCAAGCTTTGAATCGGGTGATCGTAGCATGTGGTCGATTGATTATCCTGGTGGAGTAGAAGCCCATACAGATTATCAAAATAAGGCGGCAGATGCTAAGACTGGTGACTACTCCCTGCATTTTTATTCAGGAATAGACGTTGACTTTACAGTTGAACAAACGATTACTGGATTAGAACCAGGTTATTATAACTTGTCTATGTTCGTGCAAGGCGGAGATGCTGATGGTTCAGAGATGTATTTATACGGGAAGACAGGTTCAAATACCTACCAAGCGGACACAAGTGTTAACGGTTGGGTAAATTGGAGTAATCCGGAAATTAAAGAAGTTTTAGTTCTAGATGGTACCATTACAATCGGTGCAGCCATCAAAGCGGATGCGGGCGCTTGGGGTACGTTAGATGATTTCGCGTTAACCTATGTTAGAGATTATAAAGTATCAGAGGATAAAAAGGCTGACATTGCTAAAGAAAGACAAAATGAACGTGCTTTATATAAGAAAAAATAGTTAAATTTCGAAGATGGTTTTTGCGGCCTGCTTTTTGGGACTGCATGAACCATCTTTTTTAAAAGATAAGAAAGTATAAAAAGATCCAAGAGCTGTCTAGCTCCGGGCGCCTACCCCCTCGAGGTCTTAAGCAGAAAATCTTTGTGTCAAAGAGCGACACATAGATTTTCTGCTTAAGCTTGTCGGGGGTGGGCAAGGCGCCCTGCGCTTTTCTTACTTGTCTTAGCTTCAGGACTAGCCCTCGACAGAATTGAGTTCAAAAAAGTAAAAAGAGTCGATGAAGGTGTTCATTATCGACAGAATTGGGTTCGAAAAAGTAAAAAGAGTCGATGGAGGTGTTCATTATCGACAGAATTGAGTTCGAGAAAGTAAAAAGAGTCGATGATGGGCTTCATTATCGACAGAATTGGGTTCGAAAAAGTAAAAAGAGTCGATGAGGGGCTTCATTATCGACAGAATTGAGTTCGAAAAAGTAAAAAGAGTCGATGGAGGTGTTCATTATCGACAGAATTGAGTTCGAGAAAGTAAAAAGAGTCGATGGAGGTGTTCATTATCGACAGAATTGGGTTCGAAAAAGTAAAAAGAGTCGATGAGGTGTTCATTATCGACAGAATTGGGTTCGAGAAAGTAAAAAGAGTCGATGAGGGGCTTCATTATCGACAGAATTGGGTTCGAGAAAGTAAAAAGAGTCGATGAGGGGCTTCATTATCGACAGAATTGAGTTCAAAAAAGTAAAAAGAGTCGATGAAGGTGTTCATTATCGACAGAATTGGGTTTGATAAAGCAAAAAGAGTCGATGAAGGTGTTCATTATCGACAGAATTGGGTTCGAAAAAGTAAAAAGAGTCGATGAGGTGCTTCGTTATCGACAGAATTGAGTTCGAAAAAGTAAAAAGTGTAGATGAGGGGCTTCATTATCGACAGAATTGGGTTCGAGAAAGTAAAAAGTGTAGATGAACGAGCCGATCATCGACAGAATTAGGTTCACATAAGTGAAAATTATCTACAATGACACCGATTACTATTTAAAGAAGCTTGCGTTGGCTTGAAATTAACGTACCCCATGATTGGACAGTATATCAAACGACAAGCTATAGAAAACCGCCCTAAATTAACAACGCCGTTCCATTGCACGATCTGTGTATGGATAGGGTCTTTATACCTGTAAGTTGACCTCTTACTAGAAATGGTCCTAGTTTGGAAGGGAGTCTCGAAAATTGTCGACGGAGTCATCTTTTTGTCAGGCGCGTCTTATGGATGGGCTTATTAGATTAATCAATTTTAATGCCGGAACGAGTTAATAGACTGACTTTTTGTGCCAAAATCTACTTAATATCGACAAACTAGCTAAAATGACCCATTAATTTTACAACATTTACAAAACTTCAATCCGTGCTATCATTTCTTATCTTTTAATTTGGAGGGAGATAAAGCCTTGGAAAAGAAAAAAGTATTGTCTATGTTGTCAGTTGGAACACTTGCTCTATCATTACTAGTCCCAATATCATCTAACGGTAGTCTTGAAGTACAAGCAGAAACAACTACACCCGAGTGGAATGTCGAACGTTATGGTGACCGTGTCGGTATTGATGAAAAGCTTGCAAGCCTTGCGAAGGATGAGGCATTTTTACAACAAGCAGAAGAAGGGATTAAACAACAAGCTGCTGAGTTATTTGGGAATGCTACCAACAAGAATACTACGAAAGGTAATGGTAAAGGTAAAAATGCAGATGAAAGCACTGCGACTGAAGGGTCATCTAGTGAGAGTAGCTTCACTTATGATGGTGGAACAAAATATTTTTTAAATCGTGATTTGGAGTTTAAAACATTTACACTCCGGAGCATTGGAGAAAACGTGGAGGTTTGGGTGGCAAACGATCTATCATTCCCAGATTCTCGTCCAACGCCTATAGTTACACAAGAGCAAGTCGACACGCTTCGTGACGAATTTGACAGTAATATTTATCCGGTCGCAACAGAGTTTTTCGGGACACCGGACCAATTGGATGGTTCTCGTTCTCCTTTAGTTGATTGGGGTTATTTCCCGGAAGGATATTATGAAACTAGTGATAAAGTAATTATGTTAGTAGACAATATTAAAGACGAAGGGTACTATGACCCGTCTTACCCATTCTTTGTTGCTGGGTTCTTTTGGCAAACAATTGAGAACTATATGAATAGAAATATCGTTACGATTGATACAAACAGCTGGGAAACGCGTTTAGAATCTACTTTCTTTGGAACTACGATTCATGAATTGCAGCATCTTATTCATGCTGATTACGATAGTGCTGAGGAATCTTGGATCAATGAAGGCTTGTCAACATTCTCTGAATTTCTTGGTGGTTATGGCCATGATGCAGGTTCGATTAATTTTTATTTAGATCATCCGGAAAACTCTTTAGTAGCTTGGGATGAACACTACTCTGCAGAAACTGGGCCAGAAACAATTGCTGATTATGGGCAAGCTTATTTGTTTACGCTTTATATGTACGATAAACTTGGCAAGGAATTTATTCAAGATGTTGTCAAGGAAAAAACTCAAGGGATTACTGGCGTCAATGCAGTTTTAAAAGCATATGGGTCTTCCCTTGACTTTGAACAACTTTATCAAAATTTTATTACTGCGGTAGCTATTGATAGTAGTGATAGTGACCATAGTGGTGTCTATGATATTGATAGTATTGACCTCCGTGATCTACCGGTTGATAGCGTGGGGACAAAGCGAGGCATGACGGTTAGTTATGAATCAGCATTAACGTATGAAAAAGAAGGTGTTCCTGCCTGGGGTGGCGACTTTAAAGAGTTAGATTTTGATGAAAAAATAAGAAACATTTCCTTTGATGGAGTAGACTTCTTAGCAACACCTTGGACATCTGTTTCAGATCCACTCGGCTCTAGTGACCAAGTGCTTTGGGGTGGGAATGGAGACGAGGTGGATAACGAAATTGTATTCAAAGCTGATTTAAGCTCTGTTAACACGGCAACACTAACCTTTGATAATTATATCGAAATTGAAGAAGGATGGGATTTTGGTGTTGTACAAGTATCGACTGACGGTGGCCAAACGTGGAACAGTCTAGCAAATGAAAATACTCGAAGTGATATTGTCGCGGAAGGTTATCCAAAAATCAAAGAAAACGTGCCAGGATTCACAGGTTATTATACTGATTGGCAAAAAGAAACATTTGACCTCAGTGCATATGCAGGCCAAGAAGTGCTCATCGCTTTCCGTTATATGACAGACTGGGGCTATAATGACGCTGGCTGGTACGTTGATGATATTGCTATTCCTGAAATTGGCCTGGAATTTGATGGAACTTCAATCGATGAATTTAAGTCGTTTGCAGAGTTAAGCGGTGAATATGTGGAGTACACCGTTACTTTCATCAATGAGAGAGAAGCTAGCTCTGGAACAAAATTTAGAACAGTAACTGTAGATCCGTTCCATGTGACAGAAGAAGATGCACTACAATTAAGACAGCTTTTCCAAAATGGAAGGAATACAATGATTACTTCCTATGCTGCACCAGTGGACAGTAAGATACCGGTCGAGTTCACATACGAAGTAACCCTTAAAGAACAAGGACCAAAAGAATAAGCTAGCAATACAATCAGGGACAGTAGATGTGGCCTTCACTAGTTGAAAGATTGGTCATAATCGCTGTCCCTGCTTTATTTTTTATCATTCATCCCACTCCATTGTTTGTCCATAACCTCTAGTATAAGTCTATCCAATTCTTGAGAAATTTTAATTACGTGGTCACCATCGGGATCATTGGAATAGGCTTTATACATTTCCAGCCGCAACTTTTCAATTTTGCTTTCCACACCTTTTTCCATTGATTCCACGACCTTTTCCAAATAGTAGATAGGTAGAAACACATACTAGTTAATAGTAACAGAATTTTATAAAAACTACCAGGATAGGCGATGATCCTTTCCTACTGTTACAGGAGGAATTATGACAAATTCAGTAGTTAATTGACAATCCAAGTGAAGTGGGACATGGGGACAGGCGCCGTGTCCCGTTACCTGTCTTTAGTTTCTTAGTTTCTTGAGGTTTGGCAGCAGAATATAGTGCTTATCATGCAAAAATTACCATATGACTACTACTAATCCTCTGATTTTGACCAATTACAATTCTTTCTTTTTAGTCTCTTAATTTATTTCAAGATCGTTATAAGAGTGAAGTGGTAGACACCTCTTGATATCTTTTATAACAGTACTAAGATATATCCACCAAAATCCTTTCAAAGCAGGAATGATCAATGCGTGGATGGTTGGAAAAAATTAAACTGACTGATGCTGAAGTTGGTGGACTAAATCGTAGTTTTGGTATATCTACAAGCATGCTTCAAAACATGGAAAAGTCCTCAGGGGATGAGATATTGTTAGATTTATAAAATATAGAAGGGATTTCAATCAGGCACCTGTCAAGAGTTACGGGGATATCCGAAAGTGTCATCTGTCGATTATTTTAATACGCAGCGTTTTGTAGAGGGACAGGTACTTTGTTTAGGGACAAGGTGCCTGTCCCTCTGTCCCTTTTGAATAGACGAATCGTTAAACAAACAGAGAAAAAACAAGGTGAATTTAACTTTGCGTAACCCTTGTGTATGAGGGGTGTAAACGGTTTGCTCATGAAACAATTATCTGAATAATCAACAAAAAGTATGTTAGATTATCTAACACCAATATAGAATTGACTTAACATCAAGTGTTAAGATGATGCTTGTAAGATAAATTAACAAAAAACTTTTGGAGGGGACAAAATTTGAAGAGAAAAATGTCAACAAAATATTTGTTATTATTGTTCGTCTTATCAATTTCCTTACTAGCAGCTTGTTCTGCGGCAGATAATGCAGCTAACGCTAACGAGCCAGAAGAAGACCAAGCGAGTGAAGCGACAGAGACAAAGGATAGCTCGAATCAGGAGTCTGAGGACACAATTAAAGTTGGGGTTTTGCATTCATTAAGTGGAACAATGGCGATCAGTGAAACATCTGTAAAGGATGCGGAACTTCTTGCGATAAAAGAAATTAATGAAAACGGTGGGGTGTTAGGCAAACAGATTGAACCAGTTATTGAAGATGGTGCTTCTGATTGGCCAACCTTCGCTGAAAAAGCAAAGAAATTACTACAACAAGATGAAGTAGCAACCATCTTTGGGGGATGGACTTCTGCAAGTCGTAAAGCGATGTTGCCAGTTGTAGAGGAAAACAATGGATTACTTTGGTACCCAGTTCAATATGAAGGAATGGAAGCATCTCCAAATATTGTTTACACAGGTGCTGCACCTAACCAACAAATTGTCCCTGCAGTGGATTGGTTGTTAGAAAATCGTGGAAAAAAGTTTTTCTTGTTAGGTTCTGACTACGTATTCCCAAGAACGGCCAATGCGGCAATCAAAGCTCAACTAGAAGCGAAAGGTGGAGAATTAGTTGGTGAGGAATACACACCACTAGGACACACAGATTACAACACATTGATTTCAAAAATTAAAAGTGTAGAGCCTCAAGTTATTTTCAATACGCTAAATGGTGATAGTAATGTAGCTTTCTTTAAACAATTGCAAGATGCTGGTATTACATCTGAGGATGTTACGGTATTGTCTGTAAGTGTTGCTGAACAAGAAATCAAAGGTATTGGTGCAGACGTAATCGAGGGTCACCTTACTAGCTGGAACTATTACCAGTCTACCGATACACCAGAAAATAAAGAGTTTGTAGCGAACTATAAAGCAGAGTACGGAGAAGACCGTGTTACAGCAGATCCGATGGAAGCAGGTTATTTCGGGGTGTACTTATGGGCAAAGGCTGTAGAAGCAGCAGGAACGACTGATGTTGATGCTGTTAAAGAAGCAATTAAAGGTTTAGAGTACGATGCACCAGGTGGCCCGGTTAAAGTAGACGGCGATAACCAACACGTCTATAAAACCGTTCGTATTGGTGAAGTCGGGAGCGATGGACAAATTAGTGAACTATGGAACTCAGGTGAACCAGTTAAACCAGATCCATACCTAGAAACATATGATTGGGCAAGCGAGTTAAGTGAAGCGTTAAGCCAGTAATAGAAGGAGACAAGCGGGGGGATTACCCCTTAACCTTTATTGATGAAATAATAAAAGCTGCTAGATGTGGGTATCAAGTGAAAATTGCCACGTCCAGCTTCAGCGCCTACCCCCTCGAGGTCTTAAGTCAACCCTCTATGTGGCAAATAACGCCACGCCGAGGTTTGTCTTAAGCTTGTCGGGGGTGACCAAGGCGCTTACGCTTTTGTTCTTACTAGGAAAGGAGCAGACACAAAATGACGGACTTAATGGTGACACTTTTTAACGGACTAAGTTTAGGTTCTATTCTTTTATTGATAGCTTTAGGGCTAGCAATAACATTTGGTTTAATGAACGTTATAAACATGGCGCATGGTGAATTAATTATGATTGGTGCTTATGTAACTTTTGTCATGCAAAACATCTTCATCAATTATATCCCCGAGCAGTACTTTGACTTATATTTTATTCTTTCTATTCCCATTGCGATGGTCGTTGCAGCTGCGTTCGGTATGCTGATGGAAGTTTCATTGATCCGCTATTTATATAAACGACCTCTAGATAGTTTATTAGCGACATGGGGTGTTAGCTTATTGCTTCAACAATTGGCACGCACTATTTTTGGAGCGCCAAATGTTGGGGTGAAAAGTCCCAGCTTTCTAGAAGGTGGCGTTGAAGTAGGTTCGATGTACTTTGCATATCCACGATTATTTATCTTAGGTCTAGCGTTAGTTTGTTTGGCTGGTATTTATCTTTACTTTTATAAAACAGGAAATGGTCGAAGGGTTCGTGCGGTTATGCAAAATAGACAAATGGCTGAATGTTTAGGTGTATCAACCAGAAAGGTAGACTTAATCACATTTGCGATAGGGTCAGGGTTTGCTGGAGTTGCAGGATGTGCCTTAACCTTGCTTGGCGCGATTGGACCAACGATTGGTACGAATTACATTATTGATGCATTTATGGTCGTTGTTGTAGGTGGTGTTGGTGCATTGTTCGGTGCGGTAGCCGGTGCGTTCGGAATTGGATTTTTTAATACGGTCTTTGAATTTTGGACAAATGCATCGCTCGGAAAGGTATTCATTTTCTTATTAATTATTGCTTTCCTCCAATGGAGACCATCCGGACTTGTAACAACTCGGTCAAGATCACTAGATTAATCGTTTCATAAAGAAGAAGGTAAGGCGTAATTCATGATACCAGTACGACTGGATATCTACGATGAAGGGCTCTTACTACAAAATATAAGAGGAGGAGCTGTTGGCATGAGTAAACTGCTTGTTCAGTCGTCCACGAACAAAAAAGTTATTTTATTGTTGATATTAGCCGTTTTATTATTGGCACCGTTATTTTTGTCAGATTTTCGTTTGAATTTATTAGGGAAATTCTTGGCGTTTGCCATCTTAGCAATTGGTTTAGATTTGTTATGGGGCTATACGGGTGTTTTAAGTTTAGGTCACGGGATCTTTTTTGGGATAGGTGCCTATAGTATGGCAATGTATCTAAAGCTCGAGGCAACTGGTGGAGGACTACCAGACTTCATGGCTTGGAGTGGAATGAAAGAATTGCCACTGATTTGGTTACCGTTCCAATATCCAATGATAGCCATTATGCTCGGAATGATTGTACCTGCAGCAATTGCCTTTTTATTAGGCTGGTTAACGTTTCGAAACCGTATTAATGGTGTTTATTTTACGATTTTATCTCAAGCGTTAGTTTTAGTAGTTGTTACATTGCTAATTGGTCAACAAAATTTAACTGGCGGTACAAGTGGATTAACTAACTTCCAAACATTTTTTGGTTATCCTGTAAACTCCCCGACAACACAAACCGTGGTTTATTTAGTTACTGTTGTTGCATTAGCAGCTATCTTTCTTGGTTGTAGCAAGCTAGTAAAAGGAAGATTAGGTCGAGTATTAGTTGGTATTCGTGACGGTGAAAACCGCATGCGTTTTTTAGGGTATAACACATCTGTTTACAAAACATTTGTTTACACAGTATCTGGGGCTATAGCTGGTTTAGCTGGTATGTTATTTGTGCTTCAAGTGGGAATTATTTCACCAACAATGATTGGCATTGTGCCTTCGATAGAAATGGTGCTTTGGGTAGCACTAGGTGGACGCGGTACTATCATCGGTCCAATTATCGGTGCCGTTTTTGTTAATGCTGCTAAAACAGGATTGAGTGAATCTTATCCAGATATGTGGACTTACTTTATTGGTGCCTTGTTCGTCATTGTTGTTATCTTCTTACCAAAAGGAATCGTGGGATTATTTGAGAAGTTTCAAGAAAGGTGGAAGCGAGCAGATGTCAAAGATGTCAAAGAGCCAAGCGGTGTTACAGTCAGAAAAAATTACAGTAGACTTTAGTGGCTTTAAAGCAATCAAAAATCTAGATTTTCAAGTGAAACCTAACACTGTTCATTTTGTTATCGGGCCAAACGGTGCGGGAAAAACAACATTATTAGATGTTATTTGCGGGAAATCAAAGGCAAGTGAAGGGAAGCTAACGTTTAAAAATAAGTATGATTTAACGAAGATGACGGAATATGGCATTGTCCATAAAGGAATATCACGCAAGTTTCAAGCGCCATCGATCTTTAGTAAGTTAACCGTGTTTGAAAACTTAGAAATTGCTATGAAACAGAAGAAGAGTTTATCCGGTATTCTTTTTGCAAAATTAAAAAAAGATAACAAGAAAAAAATTGATGACATGCTAAACTTAATCGGATTGTCAGAGGAGCAAGATAAAAAAGCAGGGTCTTTAGCACATGGTCAAAAGCAGTGGTTAGAAATTGCGATGGTATTAATGCAAGAACCGGATCTTGTTTTGTTGGATGAACCGATTGCGGGAATGACAAAAACAGAACGAATGAAAACTGGTGAACTGATTACACAAATCGCAAAAGACCGAGCAGTGTTGATTGTAGAGCATGACATGGATTTTGTAAAAGAATACGCGGATGTAGTTACCGTCATGCACGAGGGCCAATTACTTCGCGAAGGATCGATGGAAGAAGTGCAAAACGACCCGCAAGTTCGTCAGGTTTACTTAGGGAGAAAGGTTGAGGCACATGCTTAAATTAGCAGATTTAGAAGCTGGGTATGGCGAGAGCATGGTCATTCGTAACATTGATTTAGAAGTGAAAGAAAACCAAGTCGTCTGCATAATGGGGCGTAACGGTGTTGGCAAGACGACGCTATTAAAGACAATTATGGGAATAATTAGCCCCAAAAAGGGTGAAGTCAATTATCAAGGTAATGATATAACGAAAAAGCGGCCGTCTTTTCGTGCTAAGCAAGGGATTGGTTATGTTCCGCAAGGCCGTGAGATTTTTCCAAAGCTAACAGTCTATGAAAATTTATTAATAGGTCTAGAGGCTGGTAACGAGAAAGAAGTTAATGAAAAAGTATATGAATATTTTCCGATTTTAAAGGAGTTTCGGAATCGGAATGGAGGCGACTTGAGTGGTGGCCAACAGCAACAGTTAGCAATTGCTCGTGCACTTGTCTCCAATCCTTCTTTTCTTTTACTAGATGAGCCAACAGAAGGAATCCAACCGAATATTGTTCAAGATATACAAGGGGTTATAAAAGATATTAAGGAAAACTCTCAAACTTCAATGATTTTAGTAGAACAAGATTTAGAGTTTGTGAAAAGTGTTGCTGACTATGTGTATGTTGTCGATCATGGATCAATAGTCTATGAAAAAGCCGCACATGAAATCGATGATGAAGAAGTTTATCAGTACTTAAGCGTCTAAGTTAAAAGGTGGAATGATTTATGAAACTATCGCCAGTAGAGATGGAAAAATTGTTTCTGTTTATGGCAGGTGAATTAGCTCAAAAACGTAAGGATAAAGGAATTAAGTTGAATTATCCAGAAGCAACAGCTTTGATTAGCTGCTATTTATTAGAGGGAGCCCGAGAAGGAAAGACAGTTGCCCAACTAATGCAAGAAGGAAAGCAGGTACTATCAGCGGACGATGTGATGGAAGGTGTACCTGAAATGATAGAAAGCGTCCAAATTGAGGCGACATTTCCTGACGGGACGAAGCTCGTGACTGTTCATCAGCCGATTATTTGATTGAAAAGTAGAATAGCGACACGTTTATGTTAAGTCCTAAGATAGATTCATACAGATAGGACAAAAATAGTAACGAGGTTTGTGTTTTATAAAATAGAGACACAAGTTGGCTATGACTTTAAAAGAGGAGGACAAAAGCCGCATGATTCCGGGAGAGTATCGATTGAAGTCAGAAGATATAGAAATTAATGATGATAGAAAAACGTTCCAGCTACTGGTAGCTAATACTGGCGATCGTCCAGTCCAGGTTGGATCACACTTTCACTTTCCAGAAGTGAATCGTCACCTTGCTTTTCAGAGAGAGAAAGCAATCGGATATCGTCTAAATGTTGCTGCTGGGACAGCTGTCCGCTTTGAACCGGGTGAAGAAAAGGAAGTGGAGCTCGTTGAAATTGCAGGTAGTCGTCACGTTTACGGATTAAACAGCTTAACGGATGGAAGTGTGAAAGACGTCGAAACGATTACAAAAAAGATTCAAGAAAGCGGATTTAAAGGGATTGGTGATAAATCATGAAATTAACTCGTTCGCAATATGCAACACTTTATGGACCAACAGTAGGTGACCAAGTCCGACTAGGTGATACAGATTTATGGATTGAAATAGAAAAAGACTACACCACCTATGGGGATGAGAGTGTTTTTGGTGGTGGAAAAGTTATTCGCGATGGGATGGGACAAAGTAGCACGCGAACAAGAGACGAAGGTGTACTGGATTTACTATTAACGAATGCCATTATTATCGACTATACCGGAATCGTCAAAGCGGATATAGGTGTAAAAGACGGGCGAATTGTTGCAATTGGTAACGGTGGTAATCCGGACGTGATGGAGGGTGTAGATCCTAACATGGTCATTGGGGCATCCACAGAAGTGATTGCCTGTGAAGGGAAAATCGTAACAGCTGGCGGGATTGATGCACACATCCATTTCATTAGTCCACAACAAATTAATGTAGCGATTGCATCGGGCGTGACAACGATGCTTGGTGGTGGAACAGGACCTGCAACTGGAACAAACGCAACAACGTGTACACCAGGGGAATGGAATATTCACCGGATGCTTGAAGCTGCCGAAGAGTTTCCGATTAACATTGGCTTTTTAGGAAAAGGAAATGCATCCACGAAAGACCCACTTCGTGAACAAATCGCAGCAGGAGCAATTGGACTGAAGCTACACGAGGACTGGGGAACAACGCCAGCAGCAATCAGCCAATGTTTAGCGGTTGCTGATGAGATGGATGTGCAAGTTGCGATTCATACCGATACGTTAAACGAAGCCGGTTTTCTTGAAGACACGGTTAAAGCGATCGGGGAACGCGTTATCCATACCTATCACACAGAAGGTGCAGGTGGTGGTCACGCTCCAGATATTATGCAAATTGCATCGTATCCGTACGTGTTACCATCTTCCACCAACCCAACAAGACCCTACACAAGTAATACGATTGATGAACACTTAGACATGTTGATGGTTTGTCACCACTTAAGCCATAATGTACCGGAAGATGTTGCGTTTGCTGATTCACGAATACGACCTGAAACGATTGCAGCTGAGGATATTCTTCACGATTTAGGTGTGATTAGCATGATTGCATCTGATTCTCAAGCAATGGGGAGAGTCGGCGAAGTTGTGATTAGAACGTGGCAAACAGCTGACAAGATGAAGAAGCAACGTGGATTTTTAACAGAAGACGAAGCCGCACAAAACGATAATCATCGGGTCAAGCGTTACATAGCAAAATATACAATCAACCCTGCCGTTACGCACGGGATGGGACACGAGATTGGCTCGGTGGAACCTGGTAAACTAGCAGATCTCGTAATCTGGGATCGCAAATTTTTTGGGGCAAAGCCAGAAATTATTTTGAAGGGTGGTTTAATTAGCTACGCACAAATGGGTGACCCAAATGCATCGATTCCTACACCACAACCAGTGTTTATGCGCCCAATGTTTGGTGCATTAGGTAGTGCGAAATACAGCACAAGCTTAACGTTCATGTCCAAGGCTGCTTATGATCATAAGATTCATGAAAAATTAGGACTAAAAAAGAAAATTGGTATCGTAAGCAACTGTCGTGAGCTAACAAAGCAAGATTTGCCGTACAATACGGCTACACCAACGATTGATGTGAATCCAGAGACCTACGAAGTAAAAGTTGATGGAGAATTAATCACCTGTGAACCGTTCCAAGAAGTGGCGTTGGCACAAAGGTACTTTTTGTTTTAATTGACGCCCAAAAGCGCTCGCCCGAGAGTATTCGGTAGTCAAACGAATTAACCAACCTAATTTCTGTAGGTAATTTTATCAAAACTGCGCTATAAGCAACTTATTCAAATAACAGAGGTGACGGAGCATGTTAACCAAACAAGTAATTGGAAATATTGATAACGATGAAAACATCCATGCCAATCGAGAGTGGATCGAGCTTGATTGGGAGGAATTAAATAAACGAATTTTGCGTAAAAAAACCAATAAAGGTACAGATATTGCTATTTCATTAGAGGAACAAGAACCACTAAAGGTTGGTGACATTATTTATCAAGACGAATCAATGCAAGTGGTTATCCGGACCAAAAAGGAAAAAGTGTATATCATTTATCCAGTGTCGAATACCCAAATGGGCAAAATGGCGTTTGAACTAGGTAACCGCCATACCCAATGCTTGATATCGAGTGATGAAATTATTGTTCGCTATGACGAAACGCTAGTTAGGCTTTTTGAAGAAGTAGGTGTTAAATATGAAGAAACAGAGCGTAGATTCAAGCAGCCCTTTAAATACCGAGGGCATAAACACTAACTTTCTATATTTAATGCACATTCACGATTCTGCTTTTCCGATTGGATCTTATACGCAATCGTTTGGAATGGAAACGTATATTCAATCCGATGACATTCTAACTAAACAGAAATTATTTAGTTTTCTGAAAGCTTATGTAAGCGAAAATCTACTATTTACGGATGCAATTTTTGTTAAAGAAGCATACGAGCATTTTCAAAACGATGATTGGAACGCGATTGTACGGTTGGAAAACATCTGTGACGCGAGTAAAAATGCAACCGAAACAAGAGAGGCAAGTAAGATGATGGGTAAGCAATTTTTGCGAGGCATCTTACCTGTTTTTCCTGACGAAGGTTTAACGAAGTGGAAAGCAGCTTTAGATAATGGGCAGGTGAAGGGTCACTTCCCGATTGTTTACAGCCTGTACACGTTAAAAATGGCGTTTGACTTATTTACGACTATTTTAACTTATTTATATTCTTCGACAATTTCATTGGTTCACAACGGGGTTCGGGCCATTCCGCTTGGCCAAAAAGCCGGAATCGAAATTATTCATAAACTAATACCTGAAATTATCGAAGCTGCAAAAAAGGCGATGAATCTTAATCTGGACGATCTATCAAACCATGCAGTTGGTTTAGAAATTGCATCGATGCAGCATGCGTATTTACATTCTAGATTGTTTATTTCTTAAAATTAATGGAAAGGATTGTTAAACATGAAACCAGTTATTATTGGAGTTGGAGGACCGGTTGGTTCAGGGAAAACAGCGCTTGTCGAGCGACTTACTAGAGAAATGGCGGCTGATTACAGTATCGGTGTCATTACCAATGATATTTATACGAAAGAGGACGCGGAATTTTTAACAAAAAACGGTGTATTGCCGAAAGAACGAATTATTGGCGTAGAAACCGGGGGATGTCCACACACAGCAATTCGCGAAGATGCATCGATGAATTTTGAAGCAATTGATGAATTGAAGCGCCGTTTTGACGATTTAGATATTATTTTACTTGAAAGTGGTGGAGATAATTTATCTGCGACATTTAGCCCGGAGTTAGTCGATGGCTATATTTATGTGATTGATGTAGCAGAAGGTGGAGACATTCCTCGTAAAAGAGGCCCTGGTGTTGCACGCTCTGACTTATTAGTTGTTAACAAAATTGATCTTGCACCATATGTAGAGGTTGATTTGGATAAGATGCGCGAAGATACGAAAAACGCCCGTGAGGACCGCCCGTTTGTGTTCACCAATGTGAAAAAGGGTGTGGAAACAGATAAAGTAGTCAATTGGATTAAGTATTACATGTTGCTTGAGGACAGCACAGAAGAGGTTGCGAATGTCAGCAGTAACTAAAGCTGCACCGTCACACGGAAAACTAGATATAAAGTTTCGCAATGTTCGAGGTAAAACGAGTTTAGTTGATTGTTATCAGCAACCGCCACTGAAAGCCAGTCGTGCATTATATATAGAAGGAACTAGGAAAGCAACTGTCTATTTAATGGAGTCTTCTGGTGGCCTGGTTGCTGGTGATCGAAATGATTTTACTGTTGAACTAGAGGAAAATACAGAAGTCGTACTGAAGCCACAATCCGCAACAAAAGTATATCCTGCTTTTAATAATCAGCCAAGTGAGCAGACAATTACGATTCATATCGGAGAAAATAGTCATCTTGAATGGAATAGAGATGAAATTATTCCGTTTGAGCGCGCGAAGTTTAATGGTAAATCTCGCGTTCAAATGACCAATTCCTCAAGCCTTTTATGGAACGAAATTATTTATTCCGGTCGGGAAAAAAGAGGGGAAAAATTTGCTTTCCAGGAATGTAACACGCATCTTGAGGTATGGATGGAGGCAGAGTGTGTCGTTTATGATTCTCTGAAATTACATCCGAAAGAGCAGGAGCTTCAGCAATTGAGTGTGCTAGAGGACTTTAATTATATCGGGAATTTATGGTTTATTTGCTCAGAGGCAAGTAAGGTTGACAGTACGGAGTTTCAGAAATTACTTGTCCAAACCGAAAACCATAAATCAGGCATCTCCACACTAGACGGTAAAGGTATTTTAGTACGCTGGTTATCTAACAACTTACCACTGATAAAACGAGAAATGGAAACTCTAGATATGCATTTATTGACCAAGTAGCTACGAACAATGACTTATAGGTTCTTTAGCGCTGATTAAGGAGAGGGATCTGTCTTAATTTCTACAATAAATTTAAAATACTTCTCATTGAATTAAGATGCAAGGGAATGCTTATGGTGTATTGGTTCAAAATGATGCACGTATTAATGATGATCAGAAAAACTAAGAAATTTAGACCTTACAACATAACTCTTATTGGTGAAAAATTAATAAACTAGATAAAAGCCGTCTCTGTACATAACAAGTTCGAGTCGGCTTTTGGTGTTTTATAACTTCTGTCTGAGAAACCCTAGCTCGAAGACGAAGGAGCGACCGCACAGATGTTTCACTTATATAACTGAGCTCCCAAAATTAATGAATCAATAAATTATTAGTACAGATCATGACAAATTTAGTAGGTAGTTAATTGACAATCCAAGTAAAGTATTGGAAAATATTACTATAAATAATACCCGATACACAGTCTACCGTAGGAGGGATGTGTAAATTGGAATCTATCGCACATATCCGAGAAGATGATAAACAAATACAGACAGTAGAAGACCACTTATTAGAAGTTAAGGAATTGGCTGAATCTTATGGTGAGAAAATAGGAATAAGGCATATAGCTGGTCTTGCTGGAATGTTACATGATTTAGGGAAGTATACGCTTGAATTTAAATCATATCTTCTGGAAGCTGTTAATAATCCTGATCAACCACCAAAAAAAGGAAGTGTCGATCATTCGACGGCAGGGGGAAAACTTTTATATGAACTACTACATACCCAAGAGACTTTACGGGAGAACATGTATAAAGTTTTTTTATCGGAAGTAGTTGGTAACGCTATCATTTCTCACCATTCCTACCTCCATGATTTTCTAGACCCTGAATTGAATTCAAAGTATTTAAATAGGGTGGCAGACAAGGAACTTTCGGAATTCAATTTAACGAAACAATGTTTTTTTAATCGTGTCATAAGTGAAAAGGAATTTAGTCTTTATGTTGACCAAGCTGCTGAGGAATTAGAAGAATATTTGTCTAGACATCCACAAGATAAGTGGTGGGAACAACTCATGTTTTTAACAAAATATATTTTCAGCTCATTAATTGATGCAGATAGAACCAATACACGACTTTTTGAGGAAAACAATAAATTTAAAGAAACACTAGACGTCAATCAATTATTCCAGCAATATTACCAAAGGCTAATGAAAAAAATAGAATTCTTTAAAAATCAACAGAATGTAAATGAAAAAATAAACGTACTTAGAAGTCAAATGTCCGATCGATGCGATAAATTTGCTGAGAGACCTTCAGGAATTTATACGTTATCCATCCCAACTGGCGGAGGGAAAACGCTTGCTAGCTTAAGGTACGCGCTTAAACATGCAAAATCATATAATAAAAAACACATTATTTATGTTGTTCCTTATACAACAATTATTGAACAAAATGCCGAAGAGGTACGAACAATTCTAGAAGATGATGTTAACATTTTAGAACACCATTCCAATGTAATTGAAGATAGAAAAAATGATGATGAATCACAGGATGGTATGATTACTACCCAACAGAAGCTTAAACTTGCCAAAGATAATTGGGATTCACCGATTGTTTTTACTACATTAGTACAGTTTCTCAATGTGTTTTATGCAAATGGAAGTCGAAACATAAGGAGGCTACATAATTTAAGTGAGTCGATTATTATCTTTGACGAGGTGCAAAAGGTTCCTGTCTCCTGTATTTCTTTATTTAATCAAGCTGTGAATTTTTTGAAGAACAATTCCAATTCAAGCATCTTACTTTGTACAGCTACCCAACCAGCTCTTGACTTTGTCGAACATAAATTAGATATAACTTCAGATGCTGAAATAATTGAAGATCTTGATAGTGTAATTCAGGATTTTAAACGGGTAGAAATTGTAGATAATGCTAGCTATACATCCTTTACTAATGATAAAATTATAGATTTTCTAAAGAAGAAGGCTTTAGAGGTTCAAAGTATGTTAGTCGTTTTAAATACAAAATCAGTAGTAAAGAATCTATATAATCTTTTGAAGGAAACAGAATGGGATATACCAATCTATCATTTAAGTACGTCGATGTGTGCCGCACACCGGAACATTATATTGAAGGAGATTAGAGACTACCTAAATAAGGGCAAACCTATCATTTGTGTGAGTACGCAGTTAATAGAAGCTGGGGTTGATGTAAGCTTTGATTGCGTGATTCGATCTTTGGCGGGGCTTGATTCGATAGCTCAAGCAGCAGGAAGGTGTAACCGCCACGGGGAACATAGCATACAAAATGTCTATGTTATTGATCATGAAGAAGAAAATCTTAGCCGATTAAAAGAAATTAAAGTTGGTAAACAAATCGCTAAACAAATTCTTGTTGATATTCGCGGAGATCACAATGCCCACGGGGGAGATATTTTGTCGAAACAGGCGATGGACAGATACTTTAAAGAATATTATCAGATTCTAAAGTCGGATTTAAATTATTTTATTCCAAAATTAGATATCGAGATGACCGAGTTACTGACATCCCCAAGACATCTAAATAACTATCATAATGCTTTTCAAAAAAAATATAACAAATCAATCGAACTACTTATAACTAATAGTTATCGTACTGCTGCAGAAAATTTCCGCGTTATTGCTCAAAATACAATGCCTGTCATTGTGCCTTATGGAGAGGGAAAAGAGATAATAGCGGAATTAAATAGTTATCGTACTATTGAGGATCTTTCAAAATTATTAAAAAAAGCACAACAGTATACGATTAATCTCTATGATTTTGAAAAAGATCACTTGATTAAAAATGATGGGATAGTCAGTTATCTAGACGGTAATGTTTATGCTTTGAAAGACGGTGGATACAACAAAGAATATGGTCTTGTTATGGAGAATGACAATGATTTGGATTCCTTGGTATTTTAAAAACCTATCACTTAAAATGGATAGGTTTTTAAATCAAATCATATAATATATTTTTCAATCCACGCTTAAAAAGCGACACTGTAGTATATCATAAAATTAAAAAAATATATTAGTTCATATAATATATAATTTAAATTTTTTGATTATGGATGTATAGTTATTATAAAGTTTAAAGGAGGTGGTAAACATGAGAAATGCAATTGAATTCGAAGTTTTTGGTGACTATGCTTTATTTACTGATCCTCTCACGAAATTAGGCGGGGAAAAATTATCATACCAAGTTCCAACTTATCAAGCGTTAAAAGGTATTGTCGAATCAATATATTGGAAGCCGACACTACTAATGGTCATTGATGAGGTTCGTGTAATGAACGCAATTCGTATGGAATCGAAAGGTGTTCGACCAATTGAATACGGTGGGGGAAATACATTAGCTAATTACACATATTTGCGAGACGTAAGGTATCAAGTGCGAGCCCATTTTATGTTTAATCCGTATCGCCCTGACCTGGCTTTTGACCGAAATGAAAATAAGCACCACAACATCCTAAAGCGCTCGCTCAAAGCGGGAGGACGCCGAGATATTTTTTTAGGTGCTAGAGAGTGCCAAGGGTATGTAGAACCGTGTGAATTTGGTGAAACGGAAGGGTTTTATGACAATTATGGTGGTGAGATTCACTTAGGGACGATGGTTCATGGAATCAATTATCCAGATGAAACGGGTAGAGATGAAATGGAAGTTCGTCTTTGGAGTCCGGTAATGAAAGATGGCGTTATTTCTTTTATTAAGCCGAATGAATGTACGCAAATACGCAAGATTTCAGATATGCAACCGAAAGTCTTCAAAAAAAATAATATTGAATCTGTAGATGAGTTATTCAGCCAATTGGAAGAGAGGTGAAGCGATGAGCTGGTTATTACAATTGTATAAAACCTATGAGGCTAATCTTGACCAGGTAGGTATCATTGAAAAAAAGGCAAATGACAAAGAGTATACACTTTTACCTGTTGCTCACACGACCCAAAATGCACATATTGAAGTAAATATTACAGAAGATGGCAACTTCCATTCTGCTTTTGTAATTGACAAAATAAATACAGTGATTCCAAGCACAGAAGAATCAGCTAGTAGGGCAGGCTCAAAAATTGCTCCATACCCTCTCCATGACAAGCTAAGTTATGTGGCTGGTGATTTTGTTGCCTATGGTGGTAAGGTGAAAAAAGAAGAGCCCTTTACATATTATATTGAACAGTTAGAGAACTGGGCGCTATCACCTTATAGCAACGATAAAGTAAAAAGTATATATAGCTATTTAAAGAAACAACAATTAATAAAAGATTTAGTGAAGGAAAACATCCTCTATCTAGATAAGGATGAAAAGCTGATTGAAGCATGGGATAAGAAATACGAGTCGTTACATGGAGATAAACCGGCAATCTTTTCGGTAATAACAGGTGGACAAGAAAGTGCCTTTATTCGTTTTAATGTCCATTCATCAACGAGATTGCTAGAAAAGGTTTGGAATGATACGGCGATGTACGATTCCTTTATCAAGTATTATAACAACTTATTGGGGGGCGAGGATTTATGCTTTGTAACTGGACAAAAGCTACCGAGTACAGAAAAGCACGCTAATAAAATTAGAAATGCCGGAGATAAAGCAAAACTGATTTCTGCTAATGATAAAGCAGGCTTTACTTATAGGGGAAGATTTAATAAAAGTATTGAAGCGGCTAGCATTAGTTATGAAGTATCTCAAAAAGCTCACAATGCATTAAAGTGGTTAATTAATCGCCAAGGTAAAGCAATCGACAATCGTGTGTTTTTAGTTTGGGGAAACGAGGGTTCTCCATTACCTAGTCCGATAGAGGATACATTTGATATAAGTAGGATGATGCCTGGTTTATCCGGTGAACCAACACAAACGCTGTTTACAAATAAAGAGTTTTCTCGAGAGTTTGCAAAAGCACTAGATGGATATAAAAATGACTTATCCACCCAAGCAGATGTTAATATTTTGATACTTGATTCGGCAACTACTGGTCGCTTGGCGGTTCTTTACTATCGGAATTTTAATAAAGAAATCTACTTAGACCGTTTGAAAAAATGGCATTCGACATGTGTGTGGCACCATGGTTACAAAAAGGGTACTTCATTTATAGGTGCTCCTGCGACTAAAGATATCGCATATGCAGCTTATGGACCAAGGGCAAATGAGAAAATTGTCAAAGGATTAATGGAACGACTGCTTCCGTGTATTGTAGATGATAAAAGAACACCTAAAGATATCGTAAAAAGTTGCCTACAACGGGCATCTAATCCTGCTTCAATGGAAAAATGGGAATGGGAAAAAACACTAAGTGTAGCTTGTGCAGTCATAAATAGAGAGGAGGGGTTTGAAGTGGCTTTAGATAAAGAAAGTAAGGACCGTGACTATTTGTTTGGGCGTTTATTAGCAGTTGCAGATGTGTTAGAGAGAAGAGCATTGGGGTCTGAAGAAACAAGATCAACAAATGCGATCCGTTATATGAATGGGTTTTCTAAGCATCCTGCTCGAACATGGAAAACAATTCAAGATAGTCTTCAACCATACCAAGCACGATTAGGGACCAATGGGTTATATTTAACAAAACTAATGGATGAAATTGCATCGAAAATAGAACTAGATGATTTTAATAATAAACCACTTTCAGGAAAGTATTTGTTAGGGTTATATAGTCAACGTCATGAATTGTATCAGAAAAAGGAAGCGAAAGAACCAGTTGAAGAAAACTCAAAATGAGGAGAGAAAAAAATGACAATTTTAGATCATAAAATCGATTTTGCTGTAGTCTTATCGGTCTGCAATGCTAATCCAAATGGTGATCCATTGAATGGAAATCGTCCTAGACAAAATTATAACGGTCATGGAGAAATATCTGATGTTGCAATAAAAAGGAAAATAAGAAATCGTCTTCAAGATTTAGGAGAAGCTATTTTTGTTCAATCAAATGATCGAAATACAGATGGCTTTTCTAGCTTAAAGGAACGTGCAGAGGCAAACACTAAACTTGACGAAATATTAAAATCAAAAGAAAGCAAGAATGATGAATTTGCTAAAATTGCTTGTTCTGAATGGATTGATGTGCGTAGTTTTGGACAAGTTTTCGCTTTTAAAGGGAAAGGAAAAGGCTCAGGAGTTTCGGTTGGGGTAAGAGGACCGGTATCGATTCATACAGCTACAAGCATTGACCCAATTGACATTACAAGTATGCAAATTACTAAAAGTGTTAATTCAGAATCAGGTAAGGAGCGGGGCTCAGATACAATGGGTATGAAACATCGTGTTGATTACGGATTATATGTTTTTTATGGCAGTATAAACACACAGCTTGCTGAAAAAACTGGTTTTACCAAAGAAGATGCTGAAAAGATGAAGCAGGCATTAATTAGTTTGTTTGAAAATGATGCTTCAGCTGCAAGACCAGAAGGAAGTATGGAAGTTTACAGGGTTTATTGGTGGGAACACAATACTAAACTAGGACAATACTCCTCTGCTAAGGTTCATCGGTTATTACAAATAGAATCAAAAGTGGAAGAGCCTGCTACTCTTGCAGATTACCAAATTAATTTAGAGGAACTAGAAGGATTGGAAGTAGCTGTTTTAGATGGAAAGTAACAATCAAGAGGAAGATTTTTTGTTGTTATCAGGAATCCAACACTTCCAATTTTGTAAAAGGCAGTGGGCATTGATTCATATTGAACAGCAATGGGCTGAAAACGTAAAAACCACTGAAGGGCAGTATCTACATCGGAAAGCAGACCAACCACTTATCAGAGAAAAGCGAAAAAATAAACTTATAGTCCGCGCCATGCCGGTAAAGTCAAATGAACTTAAAATTAGTGGTGTGTGTGACGTGGTAGAATTTATAGAAGATAAAAACGGAATACCGATTAATGGTGCTGAAGGGAAGTATCTCACATATCCAGTCGAATATAAACGTGGCAAGCCGAAGATGAAAGATGAAGATGTTTTACAATTAACAGCTCAAGCTATCTGTTTAGAGGAAATGCTACTTTGTGAAATTGAAGTGGGATATTTATACTATAATGAAATAAAACACCGCGTAGAAGTCCCTCTAACAGTTGAATTGAAAAACAAAGTAAAAACTATTGTTACTGAAATGGAGAAATATTATAAAGACAGATATACACCGAAAGTAAAAACAGGCTCGTTTTGTAAAAGCTGCTCCCTTCAAAACATTTGTTTACCAAAGCTGATGAACAAAAGATCGGTGAAAAGTTATATTGAAGGGAAAATAAAAGATGAGAAAATTACTTAACACATTATTTATTACACAACCTGATGTATATCTATCATTAGATGGAGACAATATTGTTTTGCTTAAGGAAAAGGAGCAATTAGGAAGAGTCCCACTTCATAACCTAGAATCGGTAGTTTCTTTTGGTTATACTGGTGCAAGTCCAGCGTTAATGGGTTATTGCGCAGATAAAAGCATTGCTTTAGTATTCATGACGATAAACGGGCGCTTTCTTGCTAGAGTAATAGGTGAGAGTAGAGGAAACGTTGTGTTGAGAAAAAAGCAATATCGTGCTTCAGATGACGAGAAGATGTCTGCCGAAATTGCGCGAAACTTTATTATCGGTAAAATTTACAATAACAAATGGATTATTGAAAGGATGACAAGAGATTACCCTTTGCGTATCGATGTAGATAAATTTAAAGAAACTTCCAAACACTTATCGTCTATTATGGTAGAGGTAAGGGAGTGTATTGATCTTGAAAGGTTAAGAGGCTTAGAAGGACAAGCGGCTATAAGTTATAATAGATTAGTTGATGAGATGATTCTTCAGCAAAAGGAAGACTTTTATTTTCACTCACGTTCTCGAAGACCACCACTTGATAATGTAAATGCCATGCTATCTTTAGCTTATACACTATTAGCAAATGATGTTGCAAGCGCATTAGAGGGGGTTGGTTTAGATGCTTACGTTGGATTTTTACACCGCGATAGACCAGGTAGGGCATCGTTAGCACTAGACGTAATGGAAGAGTTGCGGGGTGTGTACGCAGATCGTTTTGTCCTTTCCTTAATAAATAAAAAAATTGTTAACAAAAAAGATTTTTTCGAGAAAGAAAGTGGAGCTATTATCATGACAGACGATGCAAGAAAAAAGTTCATAAGTGCATGGCAGAATAAAAAACAAGAAAAGATTACCCATCCATACCTTGGGGAAAAAATATCGTGGGGGCTAGTACCCCATTCCCAAGCTCTCTTGTTAGCGCGCTATTTAAGGAATGATTTAGATGAGTACCCACCGTTTTTATGGAAGTAGGTGATAGTTGTGTTAGTTTTAATTACCTATGATGTAAGTACGATAAGTAGTGCCGGTCGTAAAAGACTTCGTAAGGTAGCAAAAGTGTGTCAGAATCATGGCCAACGTGTGCAAAATTCAGTTTTTGAATGTGTAGTTGATTCAACTCAGTTTACTGCATTAAAATTTGAACTAATTGATTTAATTGATGAAAATCAAGATAGTCTCAGGTTTTATCAATTAGGAAATAATTATAAAAATAAGGTAGAGCACGTTGGGGTCAAAGATGCGCTTGATTTAGATGAACCGTTAATTTTTTAGTGCGAGTATATAGTGAACACGTATTACTTAGTAGTTTCGCACCATCTATTTGAATTTTTTAATCAATATTTGACTGTTTTTTTGTAGAAATTCGTTCTTTTAGTTAAAAAAATAGCAATTTTCTTTAAAAATAAGCTTCTATAGGCTCATTTTAAAGGAAAATCGCTGTCGCACCTAACATAGGTGCGTGGATTGAAATCGCTATAAGAACCAGTGATATGAGCGACAAGAAGTCGCACCTAACATAGGTGCGTGGATTGAAATATCTGCAAATGCTGAACAATATCTAAACTCGTCTAGTCGCACCTAACATAGGTGCGTGGATTGAAATCGTAACTTGCAGGGAGTTATTAAACTGGCCGGAGGTCGCACCTAACATAGGTGCGTGGATTGAAATTGTTAAATTTAGCGTTTCTAGTGCTTTTAAAATTGTCGCACCTAACATAGGTGCGTGGATTGAAATTAGGGTTGGGCGAGATGTTGGGGTTTACTGATAAGTCGCACCTAACATAGGTGCGTGGATTGAAATATGACCGAAATCCTGCCATTGTCCTTCAGGTGGTAGTCGCACCTAACATAGGTGCGTGGATTGAAATTAAAATCTTTTGTCGGCAATGACAAATGTTTAATGGTCGCACCTAACATAGGTGCGTGGATTGAAATTTCCCTTGCCCTGTCTTTGGCCCCTTTTTCAAGTGGTCGCACCTAACATAGGTGCGTGGATTGAAATAGGCATTTGTTAAACCTCCTTTTCATAAATTAAAGTCGCACCTAACATAGGTGCGTGGATTGAAATTGGCATGAACGAATGTTGTTTAACTGCGTACTTAGTCGCACCTAACATAGGTGCGTGGATTGAAATTGAACTTTGCCATAAGTACCACCATCCTTTTTTGGTGTCGCACCTAACATAGGTGCGTGGATTGAAATATAGTCTAGTCCGTGGGGAATGAAATGATTATTTGTAAGTCGCACCTAACATAGGTGCGTGGATTGAAATGTCCATAGATAGCTTTCTCAATCGTTTTGACATAGTCGCACCTAACATAGGTGCGTGGATTGAAATCTCATCATGAACCAGACAAGTGGGAACTATTTAAAGTCGCACCTAACATAGGTGCGTGGATTGAAATTTACATTGGTCAAGACAAGTAATTATCGATATGGGTCGCACCTAACATAGGTGCGTGGATTGAAATATTCCGTTATTATAAAATTATCTGCTCCATCTATCGTCGCACCTAACATAGGTGCGTGGATTGAAATTCTTGTAACATAAGAGGCAAACAATAGTATCTCTAGTCGCACCTAACATAGGTGCGTGGATTGAAATAAACCTAATATTGCTAACAACATTGATACGCAGGTCGCACCTAACATAGGTGCGTGGATTGAAATTGAAAGAGCATGCTATATATGAGGATAAATACTTTGTCGCACCTAACATAGGTGCGTGGATTGAAATTTACTAGAACTGTATAGGTGATAGTGCGGTCCAGCGTCGCACCTAACATAGGTGCGTGGATTGAAATATCACCAAGCTCTTTCATCATTCGGAGCTCGGTCTGTCGCACCTAACATAGGTGCGTGGATTGAAATTAAAACGGCCATACGAAGCTTATTTGCTGTTTCTGTCGCACCTAACATAGGTGCGTGGATTGAAATTTTGGTTTTTGATGGGGAAAGCACAGCCACTGTTAGTCGCACCTAACATAGGTGCGTGGATTGAAATAATTTATATAGCACCCCCTTTATCTTTTGGAATAGTCGCACCTAACATAGGTGCGTGGATTGAAATCCAGTCGTAAAAATCGACCAACACCACCGGCATTTGTCGCACCTAACATAGGTGCGTGGATTGAAATTTCTGGTTCGATATCCAAGGATGGAAACATGTCCGTCGCACCTAACATAGGTGCGTGGATTGAAATACCTTAAGAGACGGTAGGATGGCAACTTTCCGTTAGTCGCACCTAACATAGGTGCGTGGATTGAAATAGTTTTGATAGATTTCAAGATACAGAGGAATTTAAGTCGCACCTAACATAGGTGCGTGGATTGAAATAATATAGGATTAGAAGTGGAAGAAGGGACACCTAGGTCGCACCTAACATAGGTGCGTGGATTGAAATTATCAACGTGCACATGGCAGTGAAATTGCAAAAAGTCGCACCTAACACAGGTGCGTGGATTGAAATCCACATCTTGCCGAAGTCACCCGTAAAAAGACCTGCGTCGCACCTAACATAGGTGCGTGGATTGAAATATCCAAATCACGCACGACACGTATTACAACACGTCGCACCTAACATAGGTGCATGAATTGAAATAGGAGCATAGAAGCTGATTCCCGTCACAACTTTCATTGGTAACCGGTTAATCGGGGTGGGTCAATGAAATTGTTACGATAGTTCCAACAAGGAGTGGCTCTAGAATAGAGATAAGCGAATTCCTTGTGATAAATTCAGATTAGTTATAGGGTAACTAGAAGCTCTGGAAGCTCATCTTACGTGGATAAGAGAACAGGAGTTTTTTTGAAAAAGAAGAAACATAAAATTTAATCCCAAGCACCTAGCACCACAGAGTTCTTAGTCAATCCCTTCTGTGGCAAAGACTGCCACAGAAGGGATGTTTTATGCCTGCCTTAGGATAAACAAGACGTGCTGCACTTTTATTCAAAAACCTACATCTTAAAGTATAAGTGTGCATGGTTTTTACACCCAGGGTTAAACGAGCCTTTACAATCTGGACACGAGGAGTTATTTGTTAGGTACTCGTGAATAGTTAGTTCTGTCCCACAACTGCCACACAAAATAGCTTTCCCGTCAAATTGCTCTTTTTCCCACTGTTTTGCAGGGTGGTCGGCATGTTCTTGATGGCATTGGTAACAAGGATAGTAGGTTTGACAACATTTGAATTTTATCGCAATAATATCAACATCTTTCTGATAGTGGAGGCATCTGGTTTGTTGATCAAGTACAGCGCCATTCACTTTCACACCATGAATAAACATATTTATCATCCTTTCTATCAGAACTAATACGGTTCTGTCTCAGACGCTCTCTTGATTTAAAAGACTTGTAACTAAGCTATCGTCTCTTTGTCAAACACATTAGTAATCTTATGAATGTTCTTTCGCAAGCGAAGTGCTAGGACTCCAGCGGAAATGGTTAGGATAATGTCTTTAGGTAGTGGTACAATCATCCATGTCCATGCAAGTTTATAACTAATTGCGTCAGTAGAAGCTAACCATTTATAAGCAAAATACATCCAATTTGTGCCAAACCCATAATTAATTATCAATCCAACAATCGCTGCAAAAATGAAACTTGTGCGCGAAGAACGATTTTCTGCAATTTTACCTACGACAAACGCTACCAGAATATAAGATAAAATAAAACCAAACGTAGGGCTTACCATGACAGACAATCCTCCGGAAAAATTAGCGAAAACTGGTGCGCCAGCTAGTCCAATAAGTGCATAAACGGTCATTGAAACCGCCCCTAATCGACTACCTAATAATAGCCCTGCTAAAATACTAAAAAAGGTTGTCAATGTGATTGGCACGCCCCCAACAATAAGGAAAGAGGTAATGTTTGAACCAATCGCCATCAGTGCTGCAAACATTGCTGACATCGTTAAATCAATTGCTCGAAACTTCATATTAGTTTCCTCGCTTTCTTATAAACTTTATGTACGAGTAAACTATAGCGTAAATTTATTTTAATTGTCAACTATTAATTATTTTGGTTAACGTTAAAGGTGGAAAAGCTAAAGGAAATAGATTATGGGATGGAGTATTTATGGGATTGATATCTTAGAAAATGCACTTCTACAAACGCTTATATTACAATATTTTTCATGTTTTTCTTCATGCAAAAAACACGTTGTTGTGGGAATGATGGGGTCTGTGAAAGGCTAATAAACAACACTAAAAACGGTTGTCTTAGCTGTAGTGGGCTAAGACAACCGTTTTTTTTTGCCTCTATCACATCAATCCATAATTTCCCAATAAGCGGGCTTTACGTTGTAATCAGGATCAAACACAAATGGAGCGTCTTTACCAATACCATCATTGCTGTATTGGCTTGCCCGATCATCTAACCAAGTATGGTCGTCTGCAATGCCCCAAAAGGTTACATTACTAATAATATCCTGATTTCTTTCATATAATTTAAATAGGTCATTATATCGATCCGCTTGTTGTTGTAAAACATCATCTGTTATTTCTTCATAAGTATTAAATTCTCCACTCGGTGGCCAGCCATAAATACTTACATCAAGTTCGGTTATTTGATTCTCTAACCCTAGCTCAGCGAACATTTGATACGTTTCTTCCATAGCATCTGTAGACGGCCAACCTAATTGAATGTGTGATTGGTGCCCCACACCATCAATAGGTACTCCATCTTCGAGTAAATCTTTAACCAATTCGTATAGTGCAGTTCTTTTTGGATCAACTTCTGTATTATAGTCATTTATGAACAGTTTCGCATCCTCATCCGCATACTTTCTTACTGTTTCAAATGCAGTTTTAATGTAGTCCGTCCCAGTTATTTTGTACCAAGGAGATTCACGAAGATTTCCGTTATCATCAACTACCTCATTTACCACATCCCAAGAATCTACATCATCCTTATAACGCTTAACTATGGTTTTAATATGTTTTTCAAGACGTTTCAACAATAGTTGTTTATTTTTTTCTTGCTGTTTTGGATCAGTTTCATCTACCATTGAATTTCCTTTTTTATCGATGAAAAACCAGTCTGGCACCTGGCTATGCCATACAAGCGTGTGAAAACGTAACTCCATGTCATTATCTTTGGCAAACTGAACGATTTTGTCTGCTTCTTCAAAGTTGAACTTACCCTCTTCAGGTTGGATGGAAATTGGCTTCATTACATTTTCAGCAACAATGCTACTATAATGACGTTTGAGAATTTCTCCTTGCTCACCCTCTAATTGATATGGTTCTACTGCAGCGCCTATATCAAACGAGTCTTCGTACCTATCCTTGATAGGATCTGCTTCAATAGCGCTGACCGCTTCTTGCGTATCGCTTTGTGCAAAGATGTTAGTCGTTCCGATTGAAAGAATTAACGACAAAGCCATTCCTGTTATCACTGTATTACGTAATTTTTTGCTCAACATCTCCATTCTCCTTTTCCTTTTTATTGCTTATCAGCTGAAAGCACTTTCATTGTAACTTAGTTTGTTCAATATATAAACTAATATTCACATATTTACCAAAAACAGTAAATTAGTTCCAGGTCATAGTTCCTAAAGAAAGGATCATGTAGTAAAAAATAGAACTTAATTATTATTAGAATAATCAAATGACATCGCTTTCAATTAACGGTATAATAAACTATTATCACACTAGGGAGTGAAAGTCTATGATTAATATGGAAATGAAAATCTGGGAAAATACAAAGCAATGGAGAGTGGAAGATACTAATATACCAAGGCTAGAAACATACGTGTTAAAAGGGGAAACAGAGCGGCCGGCAGTTCTTATTTGTCCTGGAGGTGGATATGCCCATCTTTCCGAACGGGAGGCAGAGCCGATTGCACTGGCTTTTAATGAAGCAGGGTTTCATGCGTTCGTGTTGTATTATACGGTAACCCCGAAAAATTATGAACAACCAATCCAAGATGTTGCTCGTGCAATGTGCATCATTCGCGACCGTGCTGAAACTTGGAAGGTTCAGTCAGACAAAATCGCTGTTTGTGGGTTTTCGGCAGGGGGGCACTTAGCAGCGAGTCTTGGTGTTCATTGGGATAAAGAACACCTTTATCAAGTGGAAGGAATCGAAGTAGGGAAAAACAAACCAAACGCATTAATTCTTAGTTATCCTGTCATTAGTGCAGGGCCTAATCGTCATCAAGGTTCATTTGACAATTTATTAGGAGACAGTGCTTCTGAAGACTTGTATCAGGAAATGTCTCTCGAAAATCATATTAGCCCTCAAACGCCACCAACATTTTTGTGGCACACCGTTGAAGACGAAGCAGTCCCGGTTGAAAATAGTTTGTTATTTGCCCAAGGATTAAGGAAAGTTAATGTTCCATTTGAATTACATATCTATCCAAAAGGGGTACACGGGTTGTCACTCGCAACAAAAGAAACAGCTACCAATGAACGAATGGCAGATCCACATGTTGCTACGTGGATGAAACTTTGTAAAGAGTGGTTAACGGAGACTTTTGAATAAACAAAAAGTCCAGGTGGTGTCGTCCAGCCTGGATTTTGTTGATCTTAAAATGTTTTTAGGGTTTTAGACTTTCACCTCTAAGCGAAGCATAGTGGGAATTTCCAATCAGGTGGAGTCGAGACTCCATTTGATTCCCCTATGTTTCAGCTTGCTGAAACGAGTTCGCTTTGATTACCAACGATATATGTAAAGTGATGGTATAATTAAAAACGACTTGATTGCGAATGGCAATCAGGTCGTTTTTTTTCTTTTTTTTGCGTAGTGTACCCACAAGCCGTTAATTCAGTTGGTGGAAACCCAACCCAACCCGATTCGTCAAGAAAACCTTTGGAGGATTGTCTTTTGTAAAGAATGCAAGAGATATCTAGCTACAGCGCCTAGCCCTCCTTGAGGTCATAAGTCAAACCCTTCTATGGCAAAAACAGCCACGTCAGGTCTTGTCTTATGCCTGCCTTAGTCTGACCAAGGCGCCTACGCTTTTCTTAATTATTAATCACCAAAAGAACTACCTACTTAATTGATGGAACAAAATTGCACTAATATAAAAGATACCTTGTATGGAAGTAATAAAAAAGCTGATAGGTAGATCAGTATAATACCCGAGCGTTAAGCCAATCCAAACACTTGCAACAGATAAAAGAATGGAACAGATAATCATTTTAAATATAGAGGGAGTTATTAATCTTGCTGTTGATGCTGGTATGGTCATAAGTGTAAACACGAGTAAAGCTCCTACAATTTGCACAGCTTCTGCGACAGCGATGGATAATAATACAAGAAAACCGATAGAAATCTTGCGTACTGGTAGACCGGCAGCTTCTGCTCCTACTGGGTCAAATGAGTCGAACTTCAACATTCGATATCCTACAATCAAGCACATAAAAACAATCGATGATAATATTGCAATCTTCCATACTTCTTTCATTCCAATACCAACTACACTTCCAAATAAAATGTTGGAAACAAAAGAAGCTTGGTTCGTAGACAAGGCTAAAAATAAAATACCCATTCCTAAAAACACACTCAAAATAACATTAATTGATGCATCTCTACGAAAGTATTTGACACCAAGCTGACCAACTGAAACGGCGCTAAGTGTTGTGAAGAGAAGTAAACCGTTAAATGGGTTCCACCCCATGAATACTGCAAATGCTGCCCCAGAAAAACCAATATGCGAAAAAGTATGAGTGATAAAGGATAATCCTCTTGCTATCACAAAAACACCAATAAATCCTCCCATTATTGCTACGATCGTTCCTGCCAGAAAGGCCTGACGCATAAAATCGAAAGCAAACATGCAATCCCTCCTCTACTCCGTCCCATTGTAAGAATAACTACTGATGGGTTCACTTTGATTCGATTGAGAAATATGAAAAGAATTCCCATCCGCGTTTGCTTCCACTTTTGTTCCATACAATTGGGATAAAACAGATGACTTCATCATTTCCCCGACAGTCCCAATTGCATAATTCCCTTTTGTTAAATAGAGGATTCGATCCGCATATTGGGAAACAAGATTTAAATCATGGCTAATAAAAATAACACCAATTCCTAGCTTATTTGAAGTGTCTCGAACAATTGATGTTACTTGTTCCTGTGCAGCCGGATCTAAGTTAGATGTCGGTTCATCCAGAAGCATTATTTTTGGCTGCCTTGCCAATGCCTGTGCTAAATAGACTCTTTGCTTTTGACCACCTGACAATTCACTGATGGATTTATGAGAAAATTCACCGATTTGTGTCAATGCTATAATTTCATTCACCATATGCTTTTCCTTTTTTGTAAGCCATGGGCGAATAGAATGTGGTAAACCCATGCTAACAAAATCTTTAACCGCAATTGTATTTCCCATATCCATCGGCCTGGATTGTGGCACATATCCAATCACAGAATTTTTGTTCTGCGGGGTAATTCGCCCTTTATTCGGTTTAATTATCCCAAGTATTACCTTCAACAAGGTTGATTTCCCAGCCCCATTTGGTCCTATTACCCCTAAAAATTCTCCTGCATTTAGTGTAAAAGATACATCCTGTAAAACTTGTTCATTACCTAGGTGAACAGAAATATCCTCTAGAGAAAGTTGATAACCCATCCTCACGCCCCCCTCTCATTTTCATCGCTTGCCTTCAATGCTAAAACAAAACTATTTTTCCTTCATTACTTTTTCCATCTGTTTTAATAGGTCCGTTATCCATCGGACGTAATTCTTTCCCTTTGGATTTGTTTCTGTTACTTCAATAACGGGGACATCATTCTCTTTCGTTAGCATTACGAGATTTTGAATGATTGGACTATCACTTTGAATATTATTCACAAAAAATGCTATCCTTTTCTCTTTTATATCCGATTGGACGGCAGCTAAATCTTTTGGTGAGGGATCCGTTCCTTCCGCAATTGCTAATTCAAAATCCGGATTATTCACTTCAAAGTTCAGAGCCGCTAGCATATAATCAAACACTGGTTCCGATGTATCAACTAGAACAGGTTCTGATTGTTTTAGACGATCGATCAGCGTATTTAATGGCTGAAGCGAAGAAATAAATTCACTAGCATTCCGATTGAAAGTATCCTTTTTTTCTGGCATAATCTCCGATAGTTGAGCGGCCAATTCATTCGCGAGTTTGGGCATCGTTTCTGGATGATACCAAACGTGTACATTTTCACCCGGCTGGACTCCCATTAAATCTGGTGCAACGATTATTCTTTTGATATTTTCATTGTTGGAAGAAGCATTCCAAAGTTTTTCCATCCAATCGTCATAACCTGCTCCATTATAGACAATTAAATTGGCTTTACTAACGGCTTTAGACACTGAAGGAGTTGCTTCATAATCATGAGGGGCAATATTTGGATCATCGATAATAGACATAACTTCTACTAAATCTCCTCCAACTGCCTCTACAATTTCCCCATAGAATCCTTCCGCTGCAACAACACTGATGTCCGTTCTAGAAGATTGATTATCATTATTTGCACTACATCCTGCTAACAAAACGCTAATGATAATGGTAAATAAAAAATAAAAAACTTTCTTTTTCATCTTTTTCCACACCCTTGATTTACCCATTTATGATACATTAATGGTAAAGTTTACGATTAATCAGATGTGTTAATCATAATGATTACGATTAGTAGTGTCAAGATGTTTTTTTATTCAATTAATTGATTGACAGTGCTTTTAGTGTTGTTCATGATAAAAGAAACAGATATAGGGGGAAAAAAAGTGAGTCAAAGTGAAGTGAAAAAAGATATGCTTGGGGCTATGCGGACAAAGGGTTGGCGAATAACAGATCAAAGAAAAGAATTAGCTCGATTATTTTCAAATAAAGATTATTTAACTCCGATGAATGTATATGAAGAAATGTCAAAAAAATTCGCTAATATAAGCTTTAATACCGTTTATCGAAATTTAAACAGACTATTAGATATTGGTGTTTTAGAGCAGTTTCATTTTCCTGATGGCGTTAAATTTAAAATGTGTCATCTATCATCTCACCATCATCATGCTATTTGTTTAGAATGTAAAAAGACGATTCCACTTGAATTTTGCCCAATGGACATCACTCCTTCCTTACCTAAAACCTTTAAGGTAGATAGTCATCATTTTGAGATCTACGGCTATTGTAAGGACTGTAGAAGTTAATCCAGGGGCAGGACATGTGAGGGCCCACCTTCACAGATTCTACACATTTTCATGTTATTATATTAGCTGTTTATATGAAGCATAAATGAAGGGGTGACTTAAGTTGATAGGTAATGATTTGTTTAGTATAGGTGGTGTCACGTTATCCATGCACGGTTTAGGAATGGTTGTTGCGTTCCTTCTTGCAATGTGGTTATCAGTAAGGCTTGCGAAAAAGCAAGGCTTTAATCCCGACCTTGTGTATGATTTTATGACTTATGCGATGATTGGGGGGGTTTTAGGGGCGCGCTTATGGTATGTGCTTCTTAATATCGGTTATTATGGGCAGAATCCTGCCAAAATATTTGCTGTTTGGCAGGGTGGACTTGCAATTCAAGGTGGTATTTTAGGTGGTATTTTGGTCGGGTTTTGGTTTGCCAAAAAGCGGAAGATCTCTGCTTGGGAGTTTGCTGATCTCCTCGCACCAGGACTAATTCTTGGTATGGCAATTGGCCGCATAGGGGACTTCTTGGCGGGTGGGGAATACGGAATCGTATCAGAAACGTTTGGCTTTGTTTATCAACAACCCGGCACGGAAACATATATAGCTAATGGTCCTGTTCCTCTTATTCCAACGGTTTTATACGAAGCTGTTTTGGATTTAATGATTATGTGGTTCTTACTCGCTTTTAAAAGCAAAAAAATGTATGTAGGCTTTAGATTTCTTTGGATGCTCATTCTATATTCAATTGTTCGCTTTTTGACCGAATTTATCCGTGGTGATAGTATATTAATATTTTTTGACTTACGCAGCGCGCAGGTAACCAGTGTAGTGACAATTATAATTGCTGTGGCGATCATAATTCGACGCAACAAGCAAATAAGTATGAAAATCAGCTAGTGTTTTCAAATGATACTCTGTGATAATGAAGAAGGGTAGACAATTGAACAAAACACAGATTGTAATTTTGGTAGTGATAGTTTTTAGTTTTTTGTAACTGGTGGATTCTGAGTTAACAGAATTGCCAGTTTTTTATTTTTTTAAGATGGCGTAATCGAACAAGAAAATTATTATTATTTATCACAAAATTGATATGATCAAACAAAATTAACTATTGAAATAGTCGTGGAGAATGCTTTATTGCAAGGTTTTTGGAAATGTGTCGATTGATATTTAATGAATATTATTTCTGATAAGGCAGACATACTATACTCGATACGGACATTAAAAGTTGTCCTTATTGGCTATGATGAATGCGTTTACATGATTTACTATAATAACTAACCAATTGGTTGGGGGTGAGAGGTGCTCAGTAATAACAGTAAATAAGGATGAAAGGTGGGTCAAGATGTTAAAGGTTGCTGTCGTAGGGGTTAACAAAATAGGAAAACTCCATTGCCAATACTACCATTTACATCCTGAAACAATGCTCGTTGCTGTTTGTGATCTAGTAGAAGAGAGAGCTAAACATGCAGCAGAAGCATATGGTGTTGCTTGCTATACAGATTTACAACGGATGCTTGAAGTAGAAGAAATAGATATAGTAAGCGTTGCTACGGCAGGAGAAGAAAATGGTAGTCATCACTATTTACCAGTCATGACGGCAATTAAAGCTGGTAAGGATGTCTTAGTTGAAAAGCCAATCTCAAATAAGATTGAAGAAGCAAGGGAAATGGTTCAGCTAGCTAAGGAAAAACACGTTCGGTTCGGTTGTAACTTGAACCATCGATTTGTCCCTGCAGCCTACAAAGGCAAGAAGTTAATTGAAACTGGAGAATTAGGCTCGTTACTATTCATTAACATGAAGCTAACGATTCAAAATCCAAAGGACTTGACACCATGGTTCCATATGCGTGCCCTTCATCCCCATTCCATCGATGTGATGCGCTATTTTGGTGGCGAAATAAGCCGTGTTCAGTCCTTTATGACTAAAGCCCCAGGTAGGGAGACATGGTCAACAGTTTCTGTTAATATGGAATTTGAATCTGGAACTGTTGGACATTTGACGGGTAGCTATGATATGTCAAGAAGGCATCCAATCGAGTATTGTGAGGTTGCTGGTGACAATGGCCGGTTTGAAATTGATAATGTTTATGAAAGATTTACTTTTTATCCACACCAACGAGACGAACTTATTGCGACACGAAATTCTATTATGACAGGCGTTGGTAAATTCCACGATACATTTGCTAATCGTTTTGATCAGTTCATTCGTGAAGTGAAAAACGCCGTCCCACCTGAAGAGATAAGCGCTTCTGGAGCAGATGCTCTTGCCGTGCAAGAAGTGATTGAAGCTGCAATAAAGTCCCATAGTAACCAGGGGTCTGTAGTGGAAGTGCCACAAATAAATCAGCATATCATCTCATGAAACTCTACTAACTTATCCAAGTTTCTAAAAAAGTACCCTGAATAGCTAAGTGTAAAAAACAATTTGTAAGCGATTACAACTAATTAAGGGGTTGTATTATAAATAAAGGGAGGAATTGTTAATGCGTCAGGTCAAACTAAATTGGCTCACGTTTCTAGTTGGTGCAGTTCTATTTATGTTTTTGCTTGTAGGATGTAATAGCTCGGAAGGGGAAACTGCTTCAGGAGATGATAGTGGGGGAGAATCTGGTAGTGAAACATCTTCAGGCAGTGATGATGGAGGTACATCAGATGAGCCTGTTGAATTAAGTATTTTGGTTTCAGAAACTGCATCTACACCAGGTTTTAAAAAAGTTTTAGAGGGCATTGAAAGGGATTTGAATATTAAAACAAAAGTAGAAGTTCGCCCCGGTGGTCCTGAAGGGGAAAATATCGTTAAGACCCGTCTGGCAACTGGTGAAATGTCAGATTTAACTTTATTTAACTCGGGGTCTTTGTTAATGGCATTAAATCCAGAAAAGTATTTTGTTAATCTGTCTAATGAACCATTTATGGATCGTATTATGGATTCCTATAAACCTGTAGTTACAAGTAACGGAAAATTATTTGGAATTCCAGCGAGGTCAAGTCAAGTCGGTGCATGGCTCTATAATAAAAAGATCTATAAAGAGCTTAATTTGGAAGTACCAAAGACATGGGATGAATTAATGGAGAACAATGAAAAAATCAAAGCAGCAGGAAAAACAGCTGTTATTGGTACTTATGGAGAAACCTGGACTTCCCAGCTTCCAATTCTAGCCGACTACTATAATGTACAGGCTGAGGTTCCAGACTTTGCTGATAGCTATACAGAGGGTGAAGCAAAGTATTCTAATACCCCTCAAGCTTTACGTGGATTTGCTCGAATTCAAGAGATTGGTGAAAGAGGATTTATGAATGAGGATTATACTGTTGCTACTTACGATCAGGGGATGAAGATGTTAGCGGAAGGAACTGGTGCACATTATCCAATGCTGACACAAGTGTTGCCACTAATAGCTGAAAATTTTGGTGATAAGGTTAATGATATCGGTGCATTCCCGCAACCAAGTGACGATCCGTCAGTTAATGGTCATACGGTGTGGATGCCGGACGCTATAATGATTAATAAAGAGACTGAAAAATTGGAAGCTGCGAAAAAGTGGCTAGAGTATTATATTTCTGAAGAGGGAATAGCTGCATATCAGGAAGGTGACAAGAGTATAGGGCCGTTTGTTATAAAAGGTGTAGATTTACCAGAGGATGCTTATCCGGCTGTAAAGGAACTAGTTCCATATTTTGAATCTGGTAATGTTGCCCCGGCACTTGAATTTGTTTCTCCGATTAAAGGACCTAACCTACCGCAAATTTGTACTTCAGTTGGAAGCGGACAAATGACAGCTGAAGAAGCAGCTAAAATGTATGACGATGATGTAAAGAAACAAGCGAAACAATTGGGACTAAACTGGGATTAAGTTCCAATAAAATTTAATGGAACTCTGTATTTGACGGAGTTCCATTTCCTCTAAAGAAAGGAGCTGAAGATATTTGAACAACTCAATGAAAAAGATTTATCCGTTGTACTTTCTAATTCCTGCTGCTCTAATTTATTGTACGTTTTTTTTGCTTCCTACTTCAATGGCCTTTTTTTATGGTATGACTTGGTGGACATTAGATGATTGGGAATTCATATGGTTTGACAACTATATTCAATTTTTTAAAGAACCATCTTTACGAATTGGTTTTCAAAATACACTAATATACGCTTTTAGCACGATGGGTGGAAAGGTTATCCTTGGCTTATTATTAGCAGTTTTTCTTTGTTCAAAGATTAGGAACAAAAGCCTATTACGGTCAGTTGTATTCTTTCCAGCATTACTTAGTACGATTGCAGTTGGTTTCACATTTAGCGCCATGATGCATCCAACGAATGGCCTTATAAATAAAGCACTAGGAATATTGGGGATTGAAGGACCTAATTGGTTAGGTAATCCGAAAATTGCTTTATTATCTGTTGCATTAACTGATATCTGGAAAGGTGTAGGGATTGCGACTGTTATATTTATTGCAGGAATAATGGCTATACCAAAGCATTACTATGAGGCGCTGAAAATTGATGGCGGAAATGCTCTTCAATCATTTTTTCATATAACGTTGCCACTTTCCCGTCCAGCAATGAACACTGTAATCATTTTGGCTCTTATCGGTGGACTTCGTACATTTGATTTAGTTTGGGCAATGACTGGCGGTGGGCCAGGATTTAGTACGGACTTACTAGCCTCCATCGTTTATAAGCAGTACGCCAGTGGTTTCTTCGGATTAGCAACAGCAGGTAATGTGATGTTATTTGTCTTTGTTGCCCTAGTTGCATTCCCAATCTTCAGATTCCTAAATCGGAAAGAGGTGGATCTATGAGTTCAAAACAAGAAGAGATTATTACGCAATATCAACAGGAGTCTTCAGTTCAAGTGGTCAAAACAATGGCGAGGAAAAAAGTTAATAAAGGATTAATTCTAATTGAGTCCTTTGCGTTTTTAATTGCCATAATTTTTTTCGGGATTCCCTTTTATTTTGTCATTATTAATTCTTTGAAAGATAGTGGTGGGGCTGCGGAGTTAAATCTTTCATGGCCTGATAATTTTCAATTTTTACAGAACTATCAAGAGGTTCTTACACTTAATGATGGAATAGTTTTAAGAGCTTTTCTAAATAGTTCTCTAATTACTATCAGTTCTATTATTGTAATTATTTTCATTTGTTCGATGGCGGGGTTTATTCTTTCACGTCGTCAAGGAATGGCTAAAAAACTAAATTACGTTATTTTGATAGGACTAATGATTCCGCCTACTATTGTCCCTACCATTTGGCTATTACAAAAAATTGGGCTATTTAAGACATTTCCAGGGATTATTTTTTTGGAGTCCGCCTTACAATTCTCGTTTGCGTGTTTACTCTATACGGCATTTGTTGCAACGATACCAAAGGAACTAGATGAAGCTGCTCTAATGGATGGGTGTGGACCGTTTAGCTTATTTTTCAAAATTATTTTTCCGTTACTAAAACCTGTTACTTCAACTGTAATCGTGTTATCATCAATTCAAATCTATAACGATTTTGAAAACATGCTTTACTTTTTCCCTGGTGCAGATAATGCGACTGTACAGTTAACACTGTATAACTTTACTGGTATTTACGGAACGTCCTATCATTTATTATTTGCTGACGTCCTGTTAATTTCAATTCCTCCATTAGTTTTATTTATTTTCTTTAACAAAAAGATCGTTGATGGGATGACAGCTGGTGCTGTAAAGGGGTAATTAGAATCCTGTAGCAGCAGCTTGGGCTCTATTACCCAGCTTGTGTCCTCATTGACCAAGATTAAGGCGTAATAAACCATGAATGATTGCTCAGGAACCATTATGATAAATATATACCATAAGGTTTAGGCAAGACATCAGAAAGAAATGTCTTTTAATTGAAAATTGTAAGCGCTTAATAATGTTGAAAAAACAAGGGGGAAACGTGATGAAACTAGGTGTAAATTCAGTACTTTTTAGTGGTTATGACTTACAGACGGCAATTGAATACATCAAATTCAGTGGATATGATGGATTGGAATTGTCTTCTATTGTTGGAATGGTAGAACACCTGACTGATACGGCCGGTGATCATGAGTTAAATGAGATTAGAAAAGTGGTAGATGAAGCTGGATTAGAGCTATATTGTGTCGAGGCGGCTACAAATATTCTTGTTCCAGAGAATAGGGAACGAACTAAGCGTGTATTTGAACGTGCAGCAAAGCTCGGCATTCCGATGGTAACGACAGGAAGTGCTGGGAAATCGGATGATGAAGAAACGACAGAGGCTTCCATTCGAGCCATTGAAGAACTGGCGCAAGCAGCTAGTGACGTCGGTATACGCTATGCATTAAAGCTCCATTATGGTCAGAGCATTTATAACACCAAGACAGCACTACGTCTCATGGATGAAGTAAAACATCCAGGACTCGGACTCAATTTTGACGCGACACATGTCGGGCGGGTTGGAGATAATCCGGTCGAGGCGATTGGTGCCCTTCACAAATACATCATTCACACACACATTCGCGACACATTTATAGAACAATTGAAAATAGCTGCACCAGAGTTCCAGACTGCTGGTCGTGGAACAGTTCCATTAAAGGCCGTGGTAGACAAAATGATCGAAACAGGCTACGAGGGTGCGACTGTACTTGAAATTATCGGTGCAAAGGATTATAAGCTTCCAGAAGTAGTCGCAATTGCTGCTGAAAGCCGTGGTTACTTAAGTCGATTATTTGAAGAAGCAAAGGAAAAAAGGGAGGAATTACAAATATGAAGGTTGCAGTAATTGGTGTAGGAAATATCGGTAAAATTCATTGCCGTTATTATAGTGAAAATCCTGATGTTGAGCTTGTTGCAGTTTGTGATTTAATCCCTGAACGTGCAAAAGCGATGGCTGATTTGTACGGATGTAAAGCGTATGAAGACATGCACTTGATGCTAGAAAAAGAAGAGATTGATATTGTAAGTGTTGCTACAGCTGGTGAGGAAAATGGTGGAGATCACTATGAACCAGCAGTTCTTGCAATTGAGGCTGGTAAAGATGTGTTGGTTGAAAAGCCTATCTCAAATAATATCGAGCACGCTCGTGCATTGGTGCAGCTAGCTAGGAAAAAAGGAGTTCGTTTAGTGAGTAACTTAAACCACCGCTTCGTTCCTGCTGCGTACAAAGGGAAAGAATTGATTGAAAAAGACGAACTAGGCACGCTGCTATTCTTAAATATGAAATTAACCATTCAGAATCCACAAGAGTCTAGTCCATGGTTCCACCTAAGAGCACTCCATCCGCACTCTGTTGACGTTATGCGCTACTTTGCAGGTGATATTAAGCGGGTACAGGCATTTATGACTAAAGCACCAGGAAGAGAAATTTGGTCAACTGCATCCATTAACATGGAGTTTGAATCAGGGGCCGTTGGTCACTTGACTGGTAGCTATGACATGGCTGGCCGTCATCCAATTGAATACTGCGAGGTGGCTGGAAATAAAGGACGTTTTATTATTGATAACGTCTACGAAAATTTCACCTTTTATCCACATGCAAGTGATGAGCTATTAGTATTGCGTAATTCGATTATGTCTGGGGTTGGAAGCTTCCAAGAAACATTTAAAAATCGGTTAAACCACTTTATCCAGCAGGTCAAAGAAGGTGTTGCGCCTGAGGATATGGAAGCATCTGGTGCCCATGCACTAGCAGGCCAAGAAGTAATAGAAGCAGCTATTCAATCACATCTAACTAATGGTGCTGTAGTCGATGTGCCAAAATTAGGAGAGGAAATCACGTTATGATTGGAAAGAAAAAATGGATTATTCCTGATGGATTTTTGCAACCAAAGAGTACTGGAGACCAAATTAGTCATGAGGCTGTCTGTGTTCTTAATTTAGAGGATACGGATGCAGAAATTAAACTAACCTTTTATTTTGAAGACAGAGAGCCAATGACAGATTTTGTGTCAACCTGTGGTGCGAAGCGTACCCACCATATTCGCTTAGATAAATTAACAGATAAACAAGGGCAAGAAGTACCTAGGGGAATTCCTTATGCGATTGAGGTTGATAGCAATGTTCCAGTTGTTGTCCAACATAGTCGTCTCGATACCTCACAAGAAGCGCTGGCATTGTTTACAACAATGGCTTACTCGGGCTGAGCAGAATCTTTAGATTGGTTGAGCTGGGCGCTGTAGAAATATTGGAGTACGACTCGAATTCCTACTCCTAATCTACTTTACAAATTCCAATCTAGTAGAAGGGCGGAATGAATATATGAGGTTAAGAGGTAGTCAATTTATGAGTGAGAAGGATTTTCCCTTTTGGATTAACCATAAAATTCACACAGACAGAAACTTGCCTCCTATTCATGGACACGATTTCGTTGAGGTTGTTTATGTAACGGACGGAGAAGCAGAGCATATTTTTGAAGGGGAGTTGTATCACGTATCGGCTGGTGATGTGTTTATCATCAATCCTGGCGAGGTCCATACTTACAAGCTAAAAGAAGATAGTCAGCTAAGTATTATTAACTGTCTATTTATGCCGACACTATTTGATGAGGTTTGGTTGAGAGGATTAGGAATTTCTGAATCGATGGACTATTTTTACGTACACCCTTTCTTAGATAAAAGTGAGCGATTTCACAGGTGCTTAAATCTTCGTGGTCAGGAAGCAGAGGAGACGTATCGTTTGTTACAAAATATGATAAATGAGTTTGAGTCAAAAAGGAACGGTTATGCAACCTTGATTCGCCTTCAATTGGTGCAGTTGTTAGTCCAATTATCAAGGATGTATCAAAAGGTAAATGGTGATTCGCGACAAACGAACGTGAAAAGTGAGGAACGGAAAACATTTATTCAGCGCATTTGTGGATACTTGGAGAGACATTATGATCAAAAGCTTACCCTTACGATTCTTTCTGAATTATTCAATATCAGCTCAAGGCATTTAAATCGAATTTTTAAAGAAGAAACCGGTAAAACCGTTATTGAATTTGTTCACCAGGTAAGAATTAACCGAGCAAAAAAACTATTAACCGAATCCGATGCGAAAATTATTTGCATTGCGATGGATGTAGGATATGATGATCCAGCTTTTTTCACTCGTTTATTTAGTCGGATGGTTGGATGTTCTCCGGGTAAATACCGAGAAAAAATAAACGGTAATGTAGTTGTTAATGGAATCACTTTAGACGAAACGAGTGTAACCGAATCACATATCCAAACCATCTGTTAACCTATCAAGGTAATGATAACGTAAATAGGAATCGACAAAAAAATAGAGCTGACTAGCTTGTCTATTCCTGTCGGGTCTAGCAAGGCGCCCTGCGCTTTTCTTAAATAAAGGAGGATTTCTATGAGGAAACCAAATGTAATTGTTTTTGGGATTGATAGTTTACGTCGTGACTTTATGAGTAGTTATGGTTATCATCGCTTGACGACACCACATATCGATAAAATAGCAAGTGAAGGCGTATTATTTGAGAATCACTTTAGTCCAAGTATTCCAACAACTCCAGCATATGCTTCGATGTTAACTGGGATGGATTGCTTTGGCACGGATGTCGTTGCGCTTAGGCACCAAGGTGGGTTAGGTAATCATGTAAAGACACTTGCTGAAGTGCTAGAGGATAATGGGTATAACACTACTTGTGTTGGTTTTTCAAACAATCCATCTTCTCGTGGATTTCAGAACTACTTAGATTATGAAGCATGGGTAGCAGATGAAACTGGTAGATGCCCGAAAGCGGAAAATTTGAATGAGGTGGCTATTCCTGAATTAAGACGGTTAAATGAGGAAGGTAAACCATTCTTTTTGTTCTTACGTCATATGGATCCACACTCCCCGTACCTTCCGCCCAAACCATTTGAACGAATGTTTTATGATGATGATGAAAAGGATCCTGCCAATGATTCAATGGAACCGGTGTATAAATTCAAGCCTCATGCCGACTTTTTAAAATCATGGATTCCAGAAGGAGTAACGGATGAAAGGTATGTAACGGCACAATATGAGGGTGCAATTGCGTATATGGATGTGTGCATACAAAATATTTTTGCGACTGTAGAAGATTTAGGGATTGAGGAAGAGACGTTAATTGTGATTACATCAGACCATGGTGAGACGTTGTATGAACATGATTGTTATTTTGACCATCACGGCATGTATGATAACTGTCTCGTTGTTCCTCTCATTATGAAATATCCTGGTAAGCTTCCATCTGGAAAAAGGATGAAAGATGAAACATTAATCCAAGACATCATGCCAACTATATTGGATGTAATGGGAATTCAAACCGATATTCCTTTTACTGGTCGGAATCTAGTTGACGTTGTTAATGGGAAAGACTTGCCTCAAGTTTCTGAGTTTTACATTACAGAATGTACGTGGATGCGGAAGCACGGCTGGCGTACACCGGAATGGAAATTGATTCAATCGTTAGAGCCAGATTTCCACTTTAAACCCGAGATCGAGTTATATAACTTGATCAAAGATCCAGCAGAAAATCATAACGTTGCTGAACGCGAGCCGGAAGTAGTTGCTTTATTGCAAAAACGGATGGAGGACTATATCGTGAGGCGTGAAGCGGAAACTGGTCGAATAAACCCGATCTATACAAATGTTAATTATCATGGATTAGGGACTGGTCCATTTAAATCTTCGGAAGATGCCTACAATCATTTGTATTTAGGCTCGATTACGAATGCGCGGAAACTACAATCGAAATAGAACAATGTGAGGGGACTGTCTTTTAGGCAGCTCCCTTTTGGACTATGGGAATGAGTGCTTGAGCTTATAATTGGAGGCTTTTGATGGGGGCTGTTAATAAAGTGACAGCCATGAATAATAGGTTGCAATTGTAATCAAAGCAAATAGTTTGGGCCAGAAGTCACGTCTAACGAACTTGAGGGGGAAATGATGGGGATATTAAAAATTCCAGAGTGGATCATTAAGTTTACCTATGTGAATTTATTGTGGTATTGCTTTACCGTTGTTGGATTATTTTTCTTTGGCTTTTTCCCAGCAACAATGGCGCTCTTTGCGATAATTAGAAAATGGATCATGGGCGAAACGGACATACCGACCTTTCGAACATTTTGGCATTACTACAAAAAGGATTTTGTTAAAAGTAATGTTGTTGGGTTTATGTTAACGATTAGTAGTGCTATGCTTTATTTGGATTATGTGCTGTTAGAACAAGCTAGGGGTCTCATTTTTAACAGTTTGTTTGCGTTATTATTGCCGATTATTTTTATGTTTATCTTTACGATATGTTATAGCTTCTCCGTATTCGTTCACTATAATTTCCGTCCAGTAAAGGTAATCCATCAAGCCTTTTTGGTGATGATTGTTTCTCCATTATCTACATTGATGATGATAGCAGGTATGGTCATCCTGTATTTCTCTTTACGTGGTTTTCCGGGGTTAGTAGTCTTGTTTGGGCCGAGTTTGCTTGCATTATTAGTGATGTATTCGTCGTACCTTTCCTTTGAAAATATTTTGAATAGAAAACAGAAAGATTCAGTTGAGGTTGGTAGTGCACAAGATCATCATTCATAGATTATCGTTTATTAGTTATTTTAGCGTCAGTTGGCATCTCAACGAATCAAATGACTCCCGTTTACAAAAATGAAAGCCCGGCTTTAGTCCGGGCTTTTAACAATAGGTAAGAAAGTATAAAAAACCAAGAGCTGTCTAGCTCCGGGCGCCTACCCCGCATGAGGTCTTAAGTCAATCCTCTATGTGGCAAAGACCGCCACGTCGAGTCTTGACTTAAGCTTGTCGGGGGTGACCAAGGCGTCCTGCGCTTTTCGTATCATTTGCCATTAACTCATCCATTTTCCCCTTTGATGGATTTAGTTTCCACTCTTCAAAAGTAAGTCCTACTGTTGCTAGGATAGCTTCAATCCTTCGTCGAAAAGGCAATCCTTCTTTTTCGAGCTGGATTGTCAGTGGATCAGGCTTGCCTTGTAAGGTAAGCCTGACCCACTCATCTATTTCATGTTCAAATTGTAGGACTAATGGCTTATTTTGTTCCGCTAGATTATGAGATTCAGTTGGATCACTTGTAATATCATATAACTCACAAACTGGTCGGGTAAATGGACCACTGTCATAGTTTCGGATAAATTTATAACGGTCAGTTCTTATGCCACGGGCTGCTTGCCAGGCACACTCACTTAAGAAAACCTTGGATACAGTCCTATCTTTCTCACCAAATATTGTTGGCCAGAGACTTTTGCCATCCAAATTATCAGGGGGTAGTGGAGCTGTGACCGAAGGATGATTATTTTTTTCAATTGCCTCTAAGATAGTTGGTAATAGATCCACTTGTTGCGTCAGTCCCTTTACACGTTTTCCTTCAGGGATAACGCCTGGCCATCTTATTAATGTCGGTACACGAACGGTTGTGTCATACAATCCGCAATGGTCCCAGTAAATATCGTGTTCGGTTAAACTTTCTCCATGATCACCGAAAATAACGAGTAAGGTATCTTCCTTAATTCCTAAATCATCAAGGTGGTTATCCAATTCTTTTAACCGCTCATCGAGATAACGAACCTCGGCGTCATACAAAGCATTAACATAATCTGCATCGGTTACATGGCCAATCAAATCAAAGTGGTGGTGTTTAAAAAAAGGATAGGCGAGGTGATTATAGGCGCCATCCATACTGTTGTTTCCCTTGTCATAACGATCCTTTTTACTATCATAAAATTGGTCGATGTACTCCTTTGGTGGTAAATAGGGTGTGTGTGGATCCCAGTAGTGTAAAAATAAGAAAAAGTCCTCGTCTTTATGTTCTTTTATCCATGGTTTGGCTAGGTTGTTAACTGTTTTCCCGTCAATCCAGCGATTTTCACCTACACTATTAATGTAGTAACGAAATCCTCTGGCGAACCATTCTTTTAGCTGGTACAAATTGTCAACGGCACCAGTAGTGAAACCAGCGTTACGGAGCATGGTCGGCAACCATTCGGTAGATTTAGGTAAATGAGTTAAACTAGAGCCGTGCGAGACAATTCCGGTACGAAGGCCAACTTTGCCAGTGAAGATAGCGGTATGAACTGCTTCCGTTGGGATATCAGCTGCAAACATATTTTCAAACAATACGCCTTCTTCGGCAATTTTATCTAAATAAGGGCTCGTTGGTTTATGATAGCCATAACAGCCTAACCGATTAGCCCGGAGTGAATCGAGAGAAATCATGATAATTTTCAAAGCGAAGAACCTCCTTGTATCATACTACAGTAGGGAAATAGTAATAAATACGTTTACTCTATTTTACTATTTGTGATGACTATACTCGACCCTTATTCGGCCATTTGTCATGGTCGATTGCGCCATGGTTCGTTTTTTGTTTGATAAGAACTGGAACGAGTTTTGATTTTATGCCACAATAATGTTGGGATAAATGGAATAAGTTTGTATTAATTAGTCGTTGGAGGTTGAAACATGGCAGAGCCGAAAATTACGGTTGTTGGAAGTATTAATATGGACTTGGTAATTGGGACTGATCGAATTCCAAGGCAAGGGGAAACGATTATAGGTTCTGGTTATAGCACTTTTCCGGGCGGTAAAGGCGCTAATCAAGCAGTGGCTGCAGCGCGACTTGGTGGATATATGACGATGATCGGAGCAGTTGGCAATGATAGTTTTGGCAAAGAACTATTAAGAAACTTGACATTAAACAGGATTAATACAGACGCAGTTACTGTCTATGAGCATGAAAAATCAGGAATGGCGTTTATTATGTTGTCTAAACGGGATAACCGGATCATTGTTAGTCCAGGAACAAATCATCTTGTCGATAAGCACCTGATTAAAAAACATCACGAGATTATATCAGCTAGTGACGTTCTATTACTTCAACTAGAAATACCGCTTGAAGCTGTGATGGAGGCAGCAACAATCGCTAAGCAAAGTGGTGTGAAGGTTATCCTTAATCCAGCACCATATAGGTCTTTACCGATAGAATTACTCAATCAAGTTGATTATTTAACCCCAAATGATCAAGAAGCGGAAAGGTTACTATCTGAAATTGATGACCCGTCAAAAATCGAAGACAAGTTAGTCGTAACGAAAGGGAAACAAGGTGTTAACATGTTTGACCATAAGAAATGTATAACTATTCCCGGTTATGATGTCGAGGTGGAAGATACAACTGGTGCAGGTGATACGTTTAACGGGGCATTTGCTTATTGGATTGCTAAAGGTGATTCGCTTGAGATGGCGTGCCATAAAGCCAATGCTGCTGCAGCCTTATCAGTTACTAAAAAAGGTGCACAAAGTGGGATGCCGACGATGCAGCAGTTAGACAATTTTTTAGCTAATAACTAATAAGCAAACTTGTTCTAACAATAACTTCTTTGAAAGACTGCTCGGACGTTCTTGCAGTCTTTTGCTTTTAAAAAGGAACTACCTTTAAACAAGGTAGTTCAACTATACTCGTAAGATAAGATAGTCGCCATCCTTTGTTTTTACAGTATCAGCTTTCATAGCTTTGGCAAGGTCTTGTGCCATTCGCTTTTGTTGTTCCTCCTCCTCGGCAAACAAGGCAAGCGGGCTACCGGTAATCACTCGGTTTCTGGTCATCGTTACAATCGCAAGTATTTGATAATTCGGTCTTTCGGAAGATTCTCGCCCCATCTTTATTCCCTCCCAACATATTTCGTTTTCATCAATGAGCTACTTTTCTTAACACTTTCAAGCACTGGTGCGTTTTTAACTGTATCAATTAACTTGTTAATATCTCCAGTAATAGGGACTAGTGTGATGACAATTCTGCCCTCATCATATTCCTTTCTACTAAAATGATACCTTTTTCCACCCAATGCTCGTGTTGCCTCAAATAGAATGGCTTGTCTTTGTCCGAAATTATCTAACCCAATTCGGTAATGCTCTTGATGGGGGTAGATGACGACAGCAAGACCTTCTTCTTCGTACATCTTCGCTGCATTATCACTTCCAAGAAGATTAGAAACATATATACCATCAACAAATAGTTCCGAGCCTTTAATTTCTACTTTTCCTTGCTTTACATCAGCAATGTCACCAATGCTTTTCCCTTTGGAAAATCGATTAATGATATAGAAGGTAATTCCACCAACAACTATTGCAGCAATAACATTAATCCACATTTGATCAAGGTTCAAAATTTGGATCGTTAAGGAAGAGACAAGGGCCACAACTAATGCAAAATAATTTCTGGCTTCAAATGTTTTAGCGATACCATCAATGTAGGCATCCCCACGATATGTATATTCCGTGTTCTCAAGGTCTTTTAAGCTTTCTCTTTCTGACCTTCTTACGTCACGGAATTGTTGAATGGCAAGTGTTAAAAAAGTGACTGCGACAAAGTTTTTAGTCATTAATGCTGGTATTGCAACGGCTCCAAGCGAGGCTGCTATAAAGCCTGTTATTACATGAATTAAATATCCGTTTGGATAACTAGGGTATTGACGATAATCCGCTTTGATTGTTAGAAGTCGGGCCGTCGTTCCAAGAACTACTCCAGTTACAATCATTACGAGATACTGTGTTGAAATCATTTCATTTTCCATGATGAACCTCCTTGTGAAGGATATAGAGAAATTAGTAATCTTTAGTTATTATGTTACTGTAGGAAAAATTTATTCATTTTAATCAGTTATCCATGGTGTCTAACGTGACATCTGCATACAGCCTACATTAATCTGATATTGTATTTTATAAAAATAAAGAGAATTGAAGCATGAATATCTTTTTTCTTTGTTTATGCAGTAGACAAACTTTGAATGTCGTTGTTATAATAACTTTACATAAATTGTAATTGTAATAATTATTATGTAAACGCTAACAAATATTGAGTTGATTCTTTTATATGGTATTAATCATATGAATAACAAAATTGTTGACTTAATGACAATAGAAAAGAGGTAAAAAGATGGCTCGAGTTACAACTATTGGTGGCCTTTATCGCTTGTTGGAGTGGCTAATGTGGATTTGCTATATCAATTTATTGTGGATTGCGGCCTCCCTAATTGGGCTGCTGTTTCTTGGGATTTTTCCTGCAACGGTTGCTACTTTTACTGTTATCCGAAATTTACTACTTAAAGATAGTACCAAAGGAATATTTAGTTTGTTTATTAAAACTTACAAGCAAGAATTTTTAAAAGCAAATGCAACTGGTTATATTCTCTTATTAATCGGCTACATTCTTTACCTTGACTTTTTATTTATTGGTAATGTAAGTGGGATATTGTTCTATGCTCTGCAGACGGCGTTGTTATTCATTAGCGTGGTTTACCTAATTACCTTTCTTTATATTATTCCGGTATATGTACATTTTCAATTGAAATTTTTTCAATATTTTAAACAGGCTGCTTTGATTGGAATTTTTAGTCCGGTCATGACAATAATTATGGCTGTTTGCTTAGTTGTTCTATATTATATATTGCTGTGGATTCCTGGACTAATTCCATTTGTCACTATGGGAGTTGCTTCCTTTATCATAATGGGGATAGCTTTATTCGTTTTTAATAAACTAGAAACAAAACAACAGGACCTCCAAACACCTAAAAGTTGAGCTTCCTTAAACCAATTAAGGAGAGATGTTGATGGTATATCGAGTTTTTTTGGTCGACGATGACCGCTATGTTAGAAAAGGTCTTCGTAGTTTAATAGACTGGAACAGTTGTGGGTTTGAGGTTTGTGCTGAAGCAGATAATGGAGAGGATGCTCTATATTACATTAAAAATGAAAATCCTGATTTAGTTATTACAGATATCCGTATGCCAGTACTTGATGGTCTTGCATTAATTAAGCATACCGTTGAGTTAACCGACTCCAGTTCCAATTTCATTATTATTAGTGGATATAGTGATTTTAGTTACGCACAAAAAGCTGTTCGTTACGGTGTTCATGACTTTATTTTAAAACCTATTGATAAGGACGAGCTTGAATCCACATTGAAAAAGGTTTCGTATAAGATCAAGAAAGAACGTGAACGGAATGAAAGTAACGAGCACATGATTCGTAATTCAATTCTAAATGACTTACTAACAGGGAAAATGGAAGAAGCAATTCAGAAGGAAAACTTGGAAAAACTTCGTTTGCAGCAAGGAAGACTACTTTGTTACATGTTTTTTGAATTAAACAAGCCAGTTTCAATTTCATCATTTCGTGAGGTTGTTGATGGTGTTATTTCTTCAAATAAGCACTCTTTTTATATTCGGGAGCACAGTCGGAATGGAATTGGATTATTAGTTACGTTTGACCCAGACACTAACTTTATTGGTAGTAATGGAATAGCTGAAGTTTTACAAACTAGGCTGAGGAAAGAATTTGATACAGCAGTCACTGTTTTCGTCGGAAAAACGATTCAAGACCATGAAGAATTAAGACAGTCTTATGAAACAGCTGTTATGGCTCTCCAGTATAAGTTCATTGAACCTGAAGAAAACCCAATTATTTTTGAAAATATAGCAGAAAAAGCGATTAACTACATTGAACTAGATCAATCTTTTTACGATGCCTTTATGGAAGAGATAGAAGAATTCAATGAAACGTCGATTGTCGATACAGTTGAAAGAATGATGAGGGAGTTCCAAGAAAAGTCGTTTTCTATGTCAGCAGTGGAAACATCAATTAATCGTGTTGTTCATGAAGTTGTCACGAAAATTAAATCCTTAGATGGGGACGAGTCGCAGGTAACTACTTTACCGGCAATGCTGCACTGGGAAGAGCATCCACTAACTCATAAGCAAATCAAGCAGCTGTTATCAGATTTTGTGTTAGAATCAGCTGAATTGATTTTTGAATTAAATAAAAATAATGCAAAAGGGAACATTGTTCGCATTAAAAAGTACATTGATACAAATTTCCGAGAAAACCTAACCTTGAAAGGGATCGCAAAAGAATTTTATATGAATCCTGTTTATATGGGCCAATTGTTCAAAAACACTTTTGGTATATACTTTAAAGATTACTTCCTTCAAGTTAGGATGAATGAAGCTAAAAAAATGCTTCGACAAACTGATATGAAAATTTATGAGGTTGCTGAGAGTGTTGGATTTACCAATCCAGATTATTTTGTTATACAATTTGAAAAATTGGTGGGCATGTCACCGTCTAAATACCGCAACAAAGTGAAAGAAAAATAATCAAAAGAAGTGGCGGATAACATGAAGCGGTTTCATATTAACAATGTTAAATTAAAAAACAAATTGCTAATAGTATTTATTATAGCTGTAATTATTCCTGTTGTTTTAACAAATGTAATTTTTTATTCTGTTACGACGGAAAATGTTAAAGCACGAAAGATGAAGGATTTAAATCTTTCACTTGAACAAGTTGCAAACGAGTTTGAACGGGCGATTGAGGATGCAGTAGAGGTTTCGACAGTACTCTATGCAGATAGCTACCTTTATGGTTTCCTTGAGAGACGATATGACAAAGAAATTGATTTCATTGTCGCTTACAATTCATTTTTCCGCGATATGAACAAGTTCACACCTATTTATTCTTCGGTCCATTCAATTAGTTTATATACCAACAATGATTCTGTCCTGTTCGCTGGTGGGATAAACCGAATAACTAACGATATAAAAGGCAGCCGTTGGTATAGCAGAATGCTTGAAGCAAGAAGCTTATATCCTGTTGTTACACGTACGATTGGATCATCAGGTAATTTTGACACATTTAGTGTTATTAGAGAATTAGGCTATTTCAGTGAATCGTCGACTCAAAAGATTATCAAAATTGATTTGAATATGGCAGTAATTGAACAAGCTTTTCAAAACCTTACGTTCCAAGGTGATATCTACCTTGTTAATGCAAATGGAATCATTGAATATTCAACTAATCCAAGAGTTTTTTGGAAAAAGACGTTTAAACCATTCGACTCGGTTTCAATTGCAGACAATCGAGAAGTGATAGAACAATTATACAAAACGAATTATTTGAACGGATGGAGAGTAGTTGGCGTAGTTAGCGATGATGCGTTAGTAAAAGAGGTTACAAGTTCACGGAAGTCTATTATTTATTTAACTCTGTTAAATATCCTTATTCCATCCCTAATTATTATTTATATTACTAGTAATATTCATCGTAGATTAACGCGGGTTATGAGGCATGTTCGTAGACTCGAAAGTCAAAAATTTGAAGTAATGGACGATGAGTACTATAAGGATGAAATTGGTGTACTAACAAGTGAATTTAATCGGATGACGAAAAAAATTAAAGAACTCATTAATGATGTTTATGTCGCAAGTATACAGAAAAAAGAAATTGAATTGCAGCGAAAGCAAGCGCAGCTTAGTGCATTGCAAAGCCAGATTAATCCTCATTTTCTGTTCAACGTTTTGGAAACAATTCGGATGCGTAGTTTAATGAAAAATGAAACAGAAACATCCAAAATTATCCATAATATGGCTGTCATTCTCCGAAGATCATTTATTTGGGGGAAGGATTGGGTAACTGTAAAAGAGGAAATTCATCTCATCACCTGTTTTCTAGAAATTCAACATTACCGGTTTGACGATAAAATGCAATATCAAATTAACGTTGATAATACAGCCTATGATGCTATCATTCCGCATATGTCATTAATTCCATTTGTTGAAAATGCGAGCATTCATGGGATAGAGCCTTTAAAGGAACAAGGATTAATAACAATAACTATTAAAAAACAAGAGGAATCGTTAGTGTGCGAAATTAATGATAATGGAATAGGGATGGATCAATCAATGTATAATTCCCTGTTTGATTCCCTGCAAAAAGAAGAGTTAAGTGGCGAAAGTATCGGGGTGAGGAATGTATATCACCGCTTGAAAATGCAATATCAAGACCATTTTTCCTTTGACTTAAAGAGTAAAAAAGGAGAAGGAACAACGGTAAGACTCGTTCTCCCCTATCAAAAACAGTAAAGAAGTATAGTATTTGAGGGCTGTAGATTAATCTTCTACAGTCTTTCTTTGTTAAGATAACAAATCCAAACGAGTGTAACATTCAGCGATAGTCATGTCTTGCTCCATGGTCAACCTCCTCGAGAGCTTAAGTGAAAATCTTTGTACTTTTTGTTTCGATTAGATATCCAGACATGCTTTAGCTTTTATTACATGAATTTAGATTTAGAGAGTATTAAAAAGTTAACCATTAAACCCTCAAAATACTATAAAAAACATCGTTTACCTAAACTTTGCAAAGTTTTATCTATAGTTTGAGGGGTACTTGAAAAAAACAATAAATTATATAATGAAAGTGCTTACATCATTAAACCTTATGTAAAGCAATAGATAAAAGGGGGAGTACCAAGATGTTTAGTAAGAAACGTATTATGTTAGGTATTACACTTTTGTTCCTTTTACTAACTGTTGTTGGTTGTCAGAGTAAAGCAGAAAATACAGACGCCAATGGTGAAACAAAGGATAGCGGTGAGGAATCAGGTTCAGATGAAGTAGTTACATTCTCTTATTTCAACGGCTTTGGTCCAGGGAAAGACATTAACACAAGTGAAACAAAACTCGGAAAAATGTTTGAAGAAGAAACTGGCGTTAACTTCGACATCGAGAATATTGTTGGTGACGTAAATACTAAAATTGGAACAATGATTGCTAGTGGTGAATTTCCAGATGTCGTACAAGCTCAACAAGCAACTACCGCGATGATTGATGCTGGTGCTTATGTACCACTAAACGATTTAATTGAGGAGTATGCACCAAATTTAAAGAAATTATATGGTCCTTACCTTGAACAAATGAAAAGTGAAGATGGTAATATTTATCTAATTCCGTTTGGTGCAGATAATGGATATATTGCACCACCAAACGTAGTTCAAGGAGCTTTCTGGATTCAACGTCAAGTATTAAAAGACATGGGATATCCAAATCCAAAAACACTTGATGACTATTTTGCTATTCTTGAAGAGTACTATCAAAAGAACCCGAAGATTGATGGTGCAGATACAATTGGATTTACTGCTTTAACATATGACTGGAGATTTTTCGCATTCTCTAATCCAGCAATGCACTTAGCTGGTTATCCGAATGACGGTGGTGTACTTGTTGATATGGATACACGTGAAGCTACTGTTTATACAGACAAAGAAATCCAAAAGCGCTGGTTACAAAAAATTAATGAGATAAATGCAAAAGGTTTATTTGATAGAGAGTCGTTTACACAAAACTATGATGAATATTTAGCGAAAATTGCGTCAGGTCGTGTACTAGGTTTCTTTGATTACCAATGGCAAGTATCTCAAGCTTTAAATAACCTTGCAACTGGTGGTGACCCTTATAAGGAATATATGGCATTTCCAGTTGTATTTGACGAAGATATTAAAGATCAATACATGGATCCACCAGCGTTCGTAGCTTCACCGGGACTTGGTATTACAGTAAGCACAACAGAGGAAGAGCGTGTGAAAATCATTAAGTTTATGGACCACATAGCTAAAGAAGATGTACAAAAGCAAATTATGTGGGGTCTTGAAGGTGAAACATACGAAGTTGATGAAAATGGTAGATACTACCGTACTCCAGAACAGATTGAAAAAGTTGCAGATCAAAAGTTTAGAGAAGAGTTTGGCTTCGCTTATTTCGAATGGAACTGGCCACGTGGAGAAGGCGTATTCTCTGATGGAAACGCATGGGAGCCGCGTAATCAACCAGAAGTAGCTGCTTTAGCATATGACGAAACAGATAATGAATTTTTAGAAGCTTATGATTTAACAGTATTCACAGATTTATTTGCTGAACCGGAAGAAAGACCATGGTATCCTGCTTGGGATACGCCAATAGAACAAGGTTCACCAGCACAGATCTTCCAACAACAATCAGATGATTTAATGAAGCAAAGCTTCCCTAAGATTGCTTTGGCTTCACCAGAAGATTTTGAAGCAGAGTGGAACGCGTTTGTTGATCAATACAGAAAGCTTGATTACAAAGAATATGAAAAGGTTCTGACAGAATCTGTGAAAAAGAAATACGAAATGGTTAAAGGAAAATAATTAATCTAGCAGGAAGGCTGCAAAGTTCCGAAAGGTCATTTTCAGCCTTCCGCTTACCTTTTTACTTTTAGTTAACTATGAAGGCAATAAGCTTTCGCCGATTTTTATTAAGTAAGACACGAGGAGGGGCAGAAATTGGCAACACCATCGATTAATTCTGTAAAAACGACACCGGTTCCTGTACCGGAAACAAAGTTCAAAAAATTTATGAAACAATGCTCTGAGCAAAAAGCATTGCTATTTATGACTATACCGTTTGTCATTTGGTTGATAATCTTTAAGTACGTTCCAATTTGGGGTTGGACAATGGCATTTCAAGATTTTAAACCAGCTCGTAGTTTTTCTGAACAAGAGTGGGTGGGGTTTAAGCACTTCCAATTTTTGTTTACTGACGAACGATTCCTAGGTGTGCTTAGAAACACGCTCGCGATGAGTATGATTAATCTTGTATTAGGATTTGTGACAGCAATTGGTCTTGCTGTATTAATTAATGAAATTGCAAATATGGGTTTTAAGCGTATTGTTCAAACAATCAGTTATATGCCACACTTCTTATCATGGGTGGTAGCAGCGAGTTTAGTTTCTGTTACTTTATCTGCAGACGGAATTATTAATGAGATTCTTGCTACTCTTGGTTTGGCTGATGAACCAATTCTTTTCTTAGGGATTGGTGAAATGTTCTGGGGTATTCTTGGTGCAGCGGAAACATGGAAAAACGTAGGGTGGAACGCAATAATTTATTTAGCAGCTATTTCGATGATTGACCAAGAGCAATATGAAGCAGCTAAAATTGACGGTGCATCTAGACTTCAACGTATTCGTCATATCACGATTCCGGGGATGAGAAGCGTAATTGTTATTCTATTAATTATGAATATCGGTTATATCCTTGAATCAGGTTTTGAACCACAATATTTATTAGGTAATCCTATGAACGTGCAATTTTCAGAGAATATTGACGTTTTTGTTATTAAATATGGTATTTCTATGTTTAACTTCTCGCTTGCAACTGCTGCAGGTATTTTTAAAACAGTAGTAAGTTTTGTATTTTTAATTGCAGCCAACTCATTTGCGAAAAAAATGGGCGAGGGTGGACTATTCTAGGAGGTGCAGCAACATGAGTAAAGAAAAACTTCGTTCGGGAATTGGTATAAGGAGAACAAGAGAGGATGTTATTTTTGATTCGATAAACTATTCATTCATGGTTCTACTTTGTATTGTGATGCTTTATCCATTTATTAATCAATTTGCTGTATCAATTAATGAAGCAAATGATTCAATCAAAGGTGGTATTTATTTATTACCAAGAGAATTCACATGGAACAACTATGCTTTTGTCTTCCAAGAAGCTTCCGTTGTTCAGTCGATTGTCATTTCTGTATTACGGACTGTAGTTGGAACTGCAGTTTCGCTATTTTGTACAGCAATGGTTGCGTATGCAATTGCACAACCGAATTTTATGTTCAAAAAGTCTGTCACCATTATCTTTGTTATGACCATGTATTTTAATGGTGGTTTAATACCTACTTTTCTATTAATGAGAGACTTACAATTGATTGGAACGTTTTGGGTATACATTTTACCAGGTATAATTGGTGTGTTTAATTTGATTGTAATGCGTTCTTTTATTGAAGGTTTACCAATAAGTATTTTTGAATCAGCCAAAATCGATGGTGCTGGTCATTTCACCATGTTCTTCCGAATTGTTTTGCCGTTGTCATTGCCAGTAATTGCAACAGTTGCTTTATTCGTTGCAGTATTCCAATGGAATCAATGGTTTGACGTATTCTTATATAACTCTAGTAACCCGACCTTGACCACTTTACAATATGAATTAATGAAAATCTTACAAAACTCAAATGCCAATATGAGTGCGACTGCAGCATCAGCTTTTGCCGGGTCAGGGTCTGAAAGTAATAGTGCAAATATGGTAAGTCCAACGTCTATTCGAGCGACAATGACAATCGTTGCCAGTGTTCCAATTATAATGGTATATCCATTCTTGCAGAAATACTTTGTTAAAGGTATGACACTAGGTGCAGTAAAATAAATCTCATTGCCTGGGGCACTTTCTAATGCCTTATTCGGCTTTTAAAGCCAATACGTAAGGAGTGTAGGAACATGTCAAACAAACTTAAAGGAAACGATATCCCTTCGTTAGCGAAAGTCTATCAGGGTTATTTTCTTATCGGTGCAGCTGTGAATCCTGCAACAATAAAATCCCAGTCAGAATTAATAGAAAAACATTTTACAAGCATTACAGCTGAGAACCAAATGAAATTTGAACAATTACATCCAGAGGAAGACCGTTACACTTTTGATGTAGCGGATAATATGGTCGCTTATGCCAAAGGACAGGGAAAACAAGTTCGCGGGCATACACTTGTATGGCACAACCAAACTTCTGACTGGATCTTCCAGGATAAAGATGGACAAGAGGTTACACGTGAAGTGTTGTTACAGAGAATGAAATCACACATTACCACGGTCATGCAACATTACAAAGGTGATATTTATGCATGGGATGTCGTTAACGAAGCAATAGCGGATAACGGTCCAGAGTTACTTCGGGAGTCAAAATGGCTGTCGATTATCGGGGAAGACTTTATTGAAAAAGCATTTCAATACGCACATGAAGCTGACCCAGGTGCGCAACTTTTTTATAACGATTACAATGAATCTGACCCAGAAAAGAGCCAAAAGATATACACACTAGTTAAAAGATTAATAGATAATGGTGTTCCGATTCATGGGATAGGACTGCAAGCGCATTGGAACTTATATCATCCGCCGTTAGCTGATATTAAACAGGCAATAGAGAGATATGCATCGCTAGGATTAAAACTCCACATTACTGAAATGGATGTTTCGGTATATAGTCACGGCGATAAACGAACCGATGTAACCGAGCAATCAGAGGAAATGAAAGCACTACAGGCAGACAGGTATGAACAATTTTTTACCTTATTTAGAGAATATAAGGATGCTATTGATTCTGTTACCTTTTGGGGGGTTGCAGATGACTATACATGGTTGGATCATTTCCCTGTTAGAGGCAGGAAGAACTGGCCTTTTGTATTTGATGCCAATCACCAACCAAAGGACTCCTTTTGGAAGATTGTTAAGTTTAAATAACGAATACTTTTTCGTCTAGTCCTAATTATAAAAGCTTGGTGATATAAGTGAAACAGTTAGTTCTTTTACTTCTAATGATAATAAGTGTTACAGGTTGTTCATCACAAGCAGGGGATGATCGAGTTGGGCTTTACTTTTTTGCAGACCTACCAACAACAGTTTCCGATGACATTCTAAGTATCCTAGAAGAAGGTGGAATTGGTCAATCTGAAACATTCGAATTAAGTATTCTCCCGATGTTCCATGAGAAAGTTTATGCTGAACTAGCAGCTAAAAATGGAGACATTTATTTTATTAAACAAGACTCTGTAAAAGGTATCATTGATCCAATTGGTTTTCTGCCACTGGATGAACTGGTTACGGATAAAACCTTTTCATCCACCAATTCAACTGACTATCAAGCAGTTGATCCGGAAACTAAGGAAGAACGTACTTACTTAATTCCGGTCGGAAATGATTCACTTCTACTTAGAAAGCTAGGATTGGAATTAAATACACCACTAGCAGCATTCATTCCTGCTTATAGTGAAAATCAGGATAAGGCACTTGAAATATTAGCATATTTAACCGGAGAATAAACTTGATAATTTAAGGGTGGTGGACGTACATCACCCTTAAATCTATAACATTGAATATGCTATAAAAGTTGAGTAATATTTTAAAAAAGAAAGATTGGAATTTACCTGTGAAAGAATAGGGTAGTAATACTTAACTATCTACTATTGTCACCTTCGCCCAAGTCCTCGTGATTTCATGCCCCAACTCATTTGACAACCACTACTCCATACATATTGCAACAAAGTTAGTTACTTCATTTAAACATCATTATTTGGTTTCCACATGTCACATTGCATGAATATAGCCTAAATTGAATAAAATGATTAAATATGTTAGAAAATTTTGATTATCATACATAATTTTAGGGAAAAACTATATAACGAAATTATTTATATAGGATACGTTTAGAAAGGGGAAAAAATATGCAGTACGGATATCCGAAGGCCCAAGGGTTGTATCATCCTGATTATGAACACGATGCGTGCGGAATAGGAATGATTGCCAACATTGATGGCACAAAGTCACATGATATTGTTCAGTCTGCTGTTACGATTTTGTGTAACTTGGAACACCGTGGTGGTCAATCTGCAGACATTAGCACGGGCGATGGTGCAGGCATTCTTACCCAAATCCCACATAGTTTTTTTCAGGATAAATGTGAGGATTTAGAAATTGAGTTACCGGAAGAAGGTAAGTATGGTGTTGGAATGGTTTTTTTACCACAAGACCCAAAAGCTCGGAAGCGAAGTGAAAAAAAGCTAGAAGCAATTATCGAACAGGAAGGGCAATATGTACTTGGGTGGCGGACTGTTCCTGTGAATGATGCGTTTGTCGGTGATTATGCGAAAAAAGTAAAGCCCTTTATTCGTCAAATCTTCATAAAACCACAAGACGACATTGCTAGTCGTGATGCGTTTGAACGCAAACTCTATATTATTCGTAAAAAAGCAGAGAATGAACTACCAGGTTTAAAGGAAAAAGAGGATGACCAAAACACTTTCATTTGTAGCTTATCGACTTCTACGATTGTCTATAAAGGCATGTTAATTCCCGAGCAACTAGATTCTTTTTACATAGACTTGAATAACCCTGCCTATAGGTCTGCACTTGCAATCGTTCACTCTAGGTTTAGTACGAACACGTTCCCAAGCTGGGAAAGGGCCCAACCGAACCGCTATATTGCCCACAATGGGGAGATTAACACAATTCGTGGAAACGTTAATTGGATGCGAGCACGTGAAGCATTATGTGAGTCTGCGTCTTTTACTAAGGAAGAGCTTGAGGAAATAACTCCAATTATTGATACTGATGGCAGTGACTCGACCATGTTTGATAACTGCTTTGAATTCCTTCATTTATCTGGTCGGTCACTTGCCCATTCAGCCATGATGATGATTCCAGAGCCATGGGTGAATGATAAACATATCGATGATGAAAAACGTGCCTTTTATGAGTATCACAGTACGCTAATGGAGCCGTGGGATGGACCAGCCGCTATTATGTATACGAATGGTAGGCAAATTGGAGCCTGTCTTGACCGTAATGGATTAAGGCCAGCTCGTTATTATGTTACAAAAGACGGCAAAATTGTCTTAGGTTCGGAAGTAGGTGCCTTAGATATCTTACCAGAGGATGTCCTTTATAAGGATAGACTAAGACCGGGTAAAATGCTTCTTGTTGATTTGGAAGAAGGTAAAGTGATTCCAGATGAAGAGATCAAAGGAAGCATTGCCAAAGAAAAACCTTATCAGGACTGGTTAAATCAGTACAAATTAAAGTTAGAAGATATTGAAACACGAACAAGTAGTCATCCGATTTTAACCGATCAAGAATTACTAGAGCACCAGCGAGCATTCGGTTATACAACCGAAGAATTAAACAAAATTTTAAAGCCGATGGTCACCGACAAGAAAGATCCTGTTGGTTCAATGGGATATGATTCACCGTTAGCTGTATTATCAAAGCGGCCGGAACTGCTTTATAACTATTTCAAACAACTATTTGCCCAGGTGACAAATCCTCCAATTGACGCGATTCGAGAGGAGATTGTTACTGCGGTTGAAACGACAATAGGAAAAGAAGGAAACTTGGTACAGCCTGAACCAGAAAGCTGTCGGCACATTACGCTTAAGACACCAATTTTAACAAATCAGCAGCTAGAAACGTTGCGTCAAAATGAGTTAGAGCATTTTCAGGCAAAGACGTTGTCGCTATTATTCGATGCAAAAAAGGACATCGACTTGGACGAGGTAATGGATGCGTTATTTAAAGAAGCAGACCAAGCTACCGGTGACGGGATAAGTCTTCTTATTTTGTCTGATCGTGGAATGAATGCGAAGAAGGCTGCTGTTCCAGCGTTACTTGCTGTATCCGGCCTACATCACCATTTAATCAGACAGGGGCAGCGGACAAAGGTAAGTATTTTAGTTGAGACAGGGGAAGCACGCCAAGTCCATCATTTTGCGACATTACTTGGATATGGTTGTGAGGGAATTAACCCTTATCTCGCCTTCAGGACGCTAGAAGGCCTGATTGAAATGGACGATATTCGGGATACAACACCTGAACAAGCAATCGAAACGTATATCAAATCAGCAACAGATGGTGTGTTAAAAGTGTTATCAAAAATGGGAATTTCGACGATTCAAAGCTATCGTGGTGCACAAATTTTTGAAGCAGCAGGGATTCAACATGACGTCATCGATAAATATTTTACTAGAACGGCATCACGCCTCGGCGGAATTGGAATGGACATCATAGCAAAAGAGGTGTTGATGAGGCACAAAACTGCCTACAACCGGGACCGTGGTGCAAATAAGGGATTAGAAACTGGTGATGACTTTCAGTGGCGACAAAACGGGGAAGATCATCAGTATAATCCACTGACAATACACCTGCTTCAGCATGCTTGTCGTACGAACAGCTATGAAACATTTAAACAGTATTCGAGGATGATTACCGATACAGACAAGAATTTACAGTCGTTACGTGGGTTACTTGCATTTAAAGAACAACAGTCGATTCCAATGGAAGAAGTGGAATCCGTGGAGAGTATTTTTAGGCGCTTTAAAACAGGGGCAATGTCGTACGGTTCGATTAGTGAAGAAGCCCATGAGGCATTAGCAATTGCGATGAACAGGATTGGTGGCCGGAGTAATTCCGGTGAAGGTGGGGAAGACTCAGACCGCTTTACTCCAGATGAAAATGGTGATTTAAGACGAAGTGCTATAAAACAGGTTGCTTCCGGTCGCTTCGGTGTTAATAGCCATTATTTAGTTAATGCAGATGAAATTCAAATTAAAATTGCCCAAGGTGCGAAGCCAGGTGAAGGTGGACACTTACCAGGGAAAAAGGTTTATCCGTGGATTGCTGAAGTACGTGGTTCCACGCCTGGTGTTGGCTTAATTTCACCACCACCGCACCATGACATCTACTCGATTGAGGACTTAGCTGAATTAATTTTTAATTTAAAAAATGCCAATCCAAAAGCAAGAATTAGTGTCAAGCTCGTGTCTGCTGTTGGAGTAGGAACGATTGCTGCTGGTGTGGCAAAAGGTCGGGCAGATCTCGTCTTAATTAGTGGTTATGACGGTGGCACAGGTGCTGCGCCAAGAACAAGTATTCAGCACACAGGCATGCCGTGGGAAATTGGTTTAGCGGAAACCCATCAAACCCTATTAATGAACAGGCTCCGTGACCGCATTGTCGTTGAAACAGATGGGAAAATGATGACAGGTCGTGACGTTGTTATTGCTGCGCTTTTAGGTGCAGAGGAATACGGGTTTGCTACCGCTCCACTTGCTGTATTAGGTTGTGTGATGATGCGTGTTTGTCACTTAAATACTTGTCCGGTTGGGATTGCAACCCAAGATCCTGATTTAAGGAAAAAATTCACTGGTAAAGCAGATCACGTCGTCAACTTTATGCACTTCATTGTACAGGAAGTTCGAGAGTATATGGCGAAGTTAGGATTCCGAACAATTGATGAAATGATTGGCCGTACCGATGTTTTAGAAAAAGCAGAAGCAATTGATCACTGGAAAGCTAAAGGTGTTGATTTAACACCACTGTTATACCAACCGAATGTATCAGACAAAGTTGGTCGTTATCAAACCACAGAACAAGTGCATGGCTTAGATAAAATGCTCGATAGGCAAGAGCTTATTCCGTTATGTATCGATGCCATTGAGAAAAAAGAACCAATCAAAGCCTCGCTTGGTATCCGTAATATAAACCGGGCAGCAAGTACGATGCTCGGTAGTGAAATTACTAAGCGTTATGGCGCAGAAGGCCTACCGGAGGACACGATTCGTCTACGGTTTAGAGGTTCTGCTGGTCAAAGCTTCGGTGCGTTTATCCCAAAAGGAATGACGTTAAATCTCGTTGGCGATGCCAATGATTATGTTGGCAAAGGATTGTCTGGGGGGAAAATCACTGCTCGTCCATCAACGAAATCTTCGTTTAATCCAGAGGAAAATACAATTATTGGAAATGTTGCCTTTTACGGCGCAACAGCTGGAGAAGCATATATTTACGGAATAGCTGGTGAGCGCTTTTGCGTGCGTAATAGTGGTGCAAATGTTGTGGTAGAAGGTGTTGGTGACCACGGTTGTGAATATATGACTGGAGGTCGTGTTGTTGTTTTAGGTCCAACTGGAAAGAATTTCGCTGCAGGGATGTCGGGTGGTGTCGCTTATGTGTTAGATGAGAACGGCACTTTCGATGATAGATGTAACATGGAACTTGTCCAATTGGGTGCAATAGATGATGAGGTAGAGGCAGAAGAGATTCGCCAAATGATTGAAAGACATGTCCAATATACTGGTAGTAAGAATGGCGAGAGGATTCTTTCTGACTGGGAAAATATTCTACCAAAATTTGTTCGTGTTATTCCGAAAGATTATTTGGAGATGAGAACGATTATTGCACAGTTAGAAGCTAGTGGTTTATCAACAGAAGATGCACGAATGACTGCGTTTATGGAAGGAAAAGAAGCAGTTCGAGCAATTAAATAATTTGAATTGGAGGGTAAATGAATGGGTAAGATTACTGGATTTAAGGAATATGAACGACGCGTGACACCCGAGCGCGACCCTGCCGAAAGAGTGAAGGATTGGAACGATTATAAGCTACCAATGTCTGATGATGAGGCAAAGGTCCAAGGTGCTCGTTGTATGGATTGCGGCATTCCAACTTGTCATATGGGAACAGACCTTGCGGGGATGACTTCTGGCTGCCCGGTTTATCACTTGATTCCGGAATGGAACGATCTTGTTTATCAAGGACAATGGAAAGAAGCGCTGGAACGTGAGCTAAGAATGAATAATTTTCCAGAATTCACCGGGATTGCTTGTCCGGCACCATGTGAAGGGGCTTGTGTGCTTGGTATTAATGAGCCTCCTGTCGCAATCCGGTCAATCGAACGGGCAATCATTGAAAAGGGATTTGAAGAAGGTTGGGTAAAGCCTGAGCCTCCAACGATACGGACGGAAAAACAAGTAGCTGTCGTTGGCTCTGGTCCTGCTGGGCTTGCAGCGGCAGCTCAGCTAAATAAAGCTGGACACAATGTCACGGTTTACGAGCGTTCGGACCGGATTGGTGGCTTGTTAACATACGGGATTCCGGAAATGAAGCTTCCTTATGAAGTGGTAGAACGTCGCATTGATTTAATGGAAAAAGAAGGGATTACCTTTGTGACCAATACGGAAATTGGCAAGGATTATCCTACCGAAGAATTACAAAAGGATTTTGATGCTGTCATTCTTTGTGGTGGAGCAGCGAAGCATCGTGATTTGAGAATGGAAGGAAGAGAGCTAAAAGGTATTCATTTTGCGATGGACTTTTTACATCAAAATACAAAGAGCCTACTCGATTCTAATCATGAAGACGGTAATTTTATTTCAGCTGAAGGTAAAGATGTAATTGTTATTGGTGGTGGGGACACTGGTACAGATTGTTTGGCAACGAGCATTCGTCACAACTGCAAGAGTCTAACCCAGTTTGACTATCACGACCGAAAGCCAGACACACGTCAAGAAGCAGAAAATCCATGGCCGCAATGGCCGGTTATTCATCGTACAGAATATGGCCATAAAGAAGCGCAAGCAGCCCTTGGTAAAGACCCACGTGCCTATACTGTTGTTACGAAAAAATTTGTTGGCGATAGCAATGGGCATGTAAAAGAAGTTCATACGATTGAGGTCGAAGAAGTGATTGATGAAAACGGCAACCGGATGAAAAAAGAAATTTCTGGGACAGAAAAAGTCTGGCCGGCACAGCTTGTGTTGCTCGCGATTGGGTTCACTGGTCCTGAACAAGAATTAATCAAAGAAATGGGTTTAAAAACCGATCATCGAACGAACGTCAAAGCGGACTATGGCCAGTACAACACAAATATTAAGGGTGTATTCGCTGCAGGTGATATGCGCCGTGGCCAAAGCTTAATCGTTTGGGCGATTAACGAAGGAAGAGAAGCAGCCAGAGAATGTGATCGATATTTAATGGGAAGTACACAGTTACCTTAAGAAAAACCGGGCGGGGTTTGCCCGGTTTTTCTTACAAGATAAGAAGAGGTATAAAAAAATCCAAGAGCTGTCTAGCTCCGGGCGCCCTTCGCTTTTCTTATGTGGTACGATGGTTAGATGAGGGGGGATAAAAGTGGAGACAATTATTTTTGATGTGGATGACACACTTTATGATCAAACATTACCTTTTAAAAAGGCTTTTACTCAGGTAATTCAAGAGCCGTTTTCAGATGAAAAGATAGATAAAGTTTATATAGCAAGCCGGAAATATAGTGACGCCCTGTTTGACGAGTGGGAAGCGGGTGAGGTGTCTACCCAGCAGTTACACACATATCGGATCACTGCAGCATGCGAAGAATTTGGGATTGGATTGTCTGAACAAACGGCAATTGCTTTTCAAGCTGCTTATTACAGGGAGCAACAAAGGATTCAGCTCTTTGATGCGGTAGAGCAATTATTAGACCTTCTTCATCAGGAAAATAAACAACTCGCTGTTTTAACGAATGGTGGGGAACATCACCAGCGGATGAAAATGGATCAATTAGCGATAGAACGGTGGATCCCAAAAGAGCATATTTTTATCTCGGGTGCACTCGGTCATGCCAAGCCAAAACAAGAAGCGTTTCATTTCATCGAAGATAAACTTAAGCTTGATAAAGCTCAGACTGTTTACATTGGTGACTCTTTTGATAATGATATTGTTGGGGCAAAACAGGTCGGATGGAAAGCGATTTGGCTTAATCACCGTCACCGTAAGTTACCTAAAAGTAATGTAAGGTCAGATGCGACCGTATTTAGCGCTAAAGAGCTATTGGATTTGTTTTCCACATCCATTCATTGGGTTTGATTTAACGCTGAATGCACCAAAAAAAAGCGACTAAATTAGCCGCTTTTTTCTCTTTTTCTTAGTTAGGCGAGTTACTTTAACTCATCATAAACCTTCGATAATAATACATCATCTTTATCTTGGCTAAGCTCCCAGATCATCGCACCACCTAGGCCCATCATTTGAATATAAGCTGTTTTATATCCAATTGATTTTTCATCAGAATAGCTAACAAAGGTAGAACCGTTAAACAAGTAAGGTACTTTGGTATCCTCGTCCCAGTAACGGGTGAACCCGCGCCTGTTTAGGTAATCGTTCGTTATCTTTTTATAACTAACAGAACGACCGCCCGAAAAAGGCTGGTACAAGCCATTATTCGAATTAGTCACATTGTAAAACTCTCGGCCGTAAAATGCGAGTCCCATCACTAATTTACCGGGAGTGATACCACTTGCTATATACGTTTTGACTGAGTCGTCGACACTCCAATCCCAGTAGAATTTACTATCAGGGTCACGGAATAACGGAGCGTTAAACCCAGACATTTGGTCCCATTCTCCGTGAATGTCATAAGTCATTAGCTGAATATAATCAACGTATTCAGCTATTTTCTCTAACTCTAGATTACTAGCATGTTTATTGCTAGAGCCAGCGGCAATAGTTAGTAGATAATCGTTGCCATCCTTCTTCGTTTGAGCATCGAGTGCTTTTCGAATGTCTTCTAAAAGCAAGGTGAAGTTTTGTTTATCTTCAGGACGACTCTTATTACCAGGTTTACCTCCACCAACTGGGTATTCCCAGTCAATGTCTACACCATCAAACTGATACGTTGTTAAAAAATCGACAACACTATTAGCGAAAATAGTTCGGGACTCATCACTTTGTGCCACATCAGAAAATTTATCTGACCAAGTCCAACCACCAACTGAAATAAGTGTTTTTAAGTCGGGGTTTTGTTCTTTTAATTTAGTTAATTGATTAAAATTTCCTTTAAAATCTTGGGTCGCCGTATCACCGGGAAAAGCTTTTTCAGTATCTGCTTCATCACCGACAATCATTTTTCCATCGTCAGAAATAGTAGCAAAGGCATAGTTAAGGTGTGTCAGTTTACTCGCATCAATATCTGACACTTGGTAACCAGAATAGGTAGCCCAACCAGCGTAATAGCCAACACGCTTATAATTTTCAGGCGCAATATCTGTTGGTGGGTTATCGATTGTGTACAAAGTATTGTCATCACGTTTATTCATATAATTTACTAGAAAAAGAGCGAAGTGCGCGCGACTGATTTGTTCATGTGATTGGAAGGTATAGTCAGGGTAACCAACTGTAATTTCATTCGTAGCGAGTGCATTAATTGGCTTGAATGCCCAGTGACTCTTTGGCGTATCAAGAAACATAACCTTCCCATTTCCTACGAGCTGATAGGCATTGGTCATGATTGCTGCCATTTGTCCTCTCGTTAACAAGCCTTGCGTATCAAAAGTTGTACCACCATTCTTACCAGTAATGATGCCAAGTTCTACTGCTTTGGCCACGTATGGATAACCATAGTCGAAAGGCCCGATATCGCTAAAGCCTGGGTCTTTTGCGTCAAATTGTTTGACACCCATTTCATTTAAGATCATTTGGACAGCTTGTAACCTTGTAATTGACTTGTTTGGTTTAAATGTACCGTCTTCGTATCCAGTAATAATGCCTTGGTCACTTAGGTAATTAATCTGTTCACTGTAAATCGATACATCGGAAAATTTACTTTCTGCTTGAGTTGTAGTTAGTTGCCAAGTAGTAAAACTAGTAAGCAATATCAAAGGAAACAAAATTGCCCAAAAATAGTTTGCTTTTATCTTAATCCCCTCCGAAAAAATTCTCTCTACTACTAGTCTAGTAGACACGCACGAACAATGTAACCGGTAAATTATGGTGTCTATCATTACCTGCATTTAGCAAACAAATCTCCGCTGTTAATTAAATAAAAAAATGCTAGCACATTTTAAAAGCGCTAGCCATTTTCCAGTTCTATTTATTTTTTTAACTAAACCGGAGATATGAAGGCAAGTTAACTCTCGTTTAAAATTTATTTGGGCAGTTGGCTTCTACTTACGGTGCGTTACTTCGATGCCAGCCCATTCTTCATAGCATTTGATAATTGAACTCATGTCTTCTTTGCCAAGTCCTTTGGCACGAGCTAATTGGAATAACTCTTTTACAACGGAAAGAACGGGTACTGGTAAATCTAGTTCTTTTGCAACATCACTTGCAAGCCCTAAGTCTTTGTGGATTAAATCGGTCATAAAGTGTGGGGAAAAGTCCCGGCTCATTACTTTGTCAGCCTTATTTTCCATCATTCCACTACGCGCCCCGCCACCACTTACGACCTTAACAAATAATTCTGGATCAATCCCAGCTTTGGTCGCCATCGTAATTGCTTCTGAAAATGAAAGGAGATTAATAGCGCCCATCGTATTGTTTGCAAGTTTCGTATAAGAGCCAGCACCGCTTTTCCCCATGTAAAAGGATTGCTTACCCATCACTTCAAACAATGGTTTACATTGTTCGTAAATGTCTCTGCTTCCGCCAACCATAAACGTTAAAATCCCATCGATTGCTTGTGGTTCACTGCCTGTCACAGGTGCATCCAACATGTCTACGCCTTTTTCAGCAAGTGTGGAGGCTGCTTCTTTACTTGTTTTTGGTGAAATCGTACTGCTATCCACGACGATTAAGCCTGGATGTGCACCATGGATAATCCCTTTATCACCAAGTATTACCTCTCGTACAGCAGCATCCGCAGTAAGCATTGTAAAAACAACATCACTTTTTAATGCAACTTCTTGTGGGGAAGTAGCAATTTCTGCACCTTGTGTTACTAACTTATTGGCTTTTTCCTTTGTCCGGTTATAAATGGTTAATGGATAGTTTGCCTCAAGCAGATGACCTGCCATCGGAAGTCCCATCGTTCCTAAACCGATAAATCCTATTCTTTTCAAGTGAGTTCCCTCTTTCCATTCGGTTTTTATGATGAAAGGTAAATTGGTGTGAAATCTAACTTCATCATAGCAAATAAAGTAAACGCTTTCTATTGAATTGCCTCTTTTAGATTTTCTGCTTAAGCCTGCCTTAGTCTGACCAAGGCACCTGCGCTTTTCTTATTTGGAAAATAATAGTGTATAATAGAGTGGATAGATTAATAGAAAAGAGTCGATGATATGACGTCAAAATTGTATTCTTATTTGTTTCTGGTTTTTGTCGGGACGGTTGTGATGCTATTAAGTTTTGTCTTTCAAGAAGGACAAAGTCAGGATGAGGTCCTGAAAGAGGAACGAGAATTGTACCTGCAAGCAGTAAAGAACATTCAAAATACAGAAGCAATCGATGAAACCCTGTTAATTTTTGAATACTTTACTGAAAAGTATCCCGAAAGATACGAGATATGGAGGAATCAAGGGTTAGCCTTAGCCGTTAAACAAAATTATCAATCGTCGGTTGATTCCTTTAGCAATGCACTAGAACTTCAACCTTTCTTAATAACTGACCCAGTTTTTGACTTGCAATATGCGAACAGTTTAATTAACTCGAAAGTGTATGACAAGTCGAAAGTTTTGTTGGAGGTAGCGCAAGAATCGGGAGGTCTTCCGCAAAAATATGAAGAAAATGTAGATAAACTAATGAAAGAAATAGAAGAAAATACAGGTGACCAAGATGATTGAAATGATGAGTAATGAAGAATTAATGTATCAAGATAAACTGAAAAGAATCGATAGACTGCTGTTTTTGGGGCTGTTACTTACTGTTGCCATTACACCACTAATTATTGTAAACCATACAATGCCGTTTGTTGGACCGTTTGTCGATAACGCCACGATAACAACAGGATTGAAGACAAACTTTTATACCTACTATAAGTTTTGGTTTTTAACAATTATGACTGGATTATTGCTCATTATTTTCCTATACAAAGTTGTAGTCGTTGGATATCGTTTAACTAACATAAAGCTAAATGTAATTTACTGGTTATTAGGAATGTTCCTTACCTTCTCGGCAGTGGCATCGAATCATAAAACAATTGCACTTTTTGGCCTTTACGACCGGTTTGACGGAACCATTACATACCTGTGTTATATTACATTATTTTACATTGCAGCTAATATTAACATCAATCGTGAAAAATTGATTTGGTTCATCTACGCCTTAATTCCATTCATTTTAGTAAATACAATTCTAGGAGTCATTAATTTTTATGGGTTTGATGTGCTAGATTATGACTGGCTACAATCGATTTTGTTTTTTGATATGCCAGAAGGGTATTCCATTAATTCGGATTCTAATCTAATGAGTACGCTCAATAATCGAAACTTCATGAGCGGATTTTCTGCAGCAACAGCTAGTATGTTTTTGTGCGTCGCTTTACTTAGTAAATCGAATAGGGAAAGGGCTATCCATTTTTGCTTTGCAATTTTGTCCTTTATGTTAGTAATCTTTTCCTTGTCGAGCAACGGATTTGTGACACTGTTTGTCATGCTTGCTGTTTTATTTTTGTTAACGCTATTGTTGAAAAGTAATGGCATGCCGCTACTGTTGTTTGGTGCCTACCTTGTTATTTGTGGTCTATTGCTGTCGATTTTTGGTGCGCAAAATCCTAATGTATGGGCCGAATCGATCGGCGTGTATGGAAAAGAAACAGGGAAAATAACGCAGTCTACAGAAACAGTGGAAGAAAATAATCAAGTAGGCTTTCTCACGTTACCAAATTCGGGGGTTGCACCAGGTTCTGGGCGATTTTATATCTGGGACCGGACCATTTCGTTAATTGCCGAGCAGCCTGTGTTAGGTTATGGACTTGACACAATTGCATACGAATTTCCACAAGACGATATCGAGAAGCAGGCAGGTTTAAATACATATAAAATCATTGTCGACAAGCCACATAACATGTATTTGGGTATTGCTTATGGATCAGGAGTGTTTGCGTTATTGTTGTTTTTATCCATTGTCGTTATCCTTATGTTTTCCTACATTCGGATGATTTGGCAAAAACGAGATGAGCTCAATTCAACTTACTATCTTGCAATAACCGGTATGTTTGTCGGTGTGCTAGCCTTTTTGTTCCAATATTTGTTTAATGATTCATTACTTGGTCCGACAAATGTGATGTGGGTGTTTATCGGTATTCTATTTGGAGCTACTTGGTTAGATAAGCCAAATAAGACAGGATAAATGAATGGAAAAGGAACAATCATCATTTGTGATTGTCCCTTTTGTCTAAGATAAGAATAGTAAAAAAGATCTAAGATCTGTCTAGCTCCGGGGCCTACCCGCCTGAGGTCTTAAATACTCATAAATAGCTTTCTAAGTTTTGGTTTGGCGAGGCGGGCCCAGTTTTTAACAGCATCTATGGTGACTTGCTCCTGTTCTGCAATCTCTTTAACCGACAATTCTTCTAAGATATAACAACTAAACCACTTCATTTGATTATCTGTTAGGACAGATTTGATTTGTTCGAAAAGATAAGGGTCAAACGCAATATCCTCCATCAGCATGCATTCGCTGGTATCGATGGATTCTATGACCTTTTCTGTTTTCTCTTGCATTCGATTGCGCTGATGGATGAGTGCGATTAATGCCTTCTCCATTACCATATAGGCATAAGAAGAGAACTTGCCCTTGGTTGAATCATACTTAAGTTGAGCTTTCCATAGGGCGATTACTCCTTCTTGATAAAACTCTTCATTTTGGTCACGAATTCCAAGCTTATGGATCAAGTGGTAAATAATTTTTTGATGATCTTTCACTATTTCTTCAAAATTATCCTCTAACATACTTGCCTCTCTCTTGAAAAGGCGCCTACTTCATCAGTATTCCGCGGTAAGCTAACAATAACTGAATTACTCCGTTTATTCACACCATGAAAAATGAAGTTTGAGGGGGGCTAATAGCTGAAAATAGATGATTTTTAGTTTTTTAGAGTGATAAAATTCGTTTTCTATCTGTTTGCTAGGAAGCTTTACTAGAATAACGGGATGAATACTAACTAGAAATATGGACAGATTTTCTGCTATAATAGTAATGTTGTTCCGTTAAAAAGATAAGAAAATATAAAATCTCCTAGTTGTCTTATCGCACTCTTCTTAATTTAGTAAAGAGACCGGGTGTAAGCGCTTAAAGTCTAAGGAAGGAGACTAAGATGACAAGAATCAAGTTGTTACTCATTGGTGTGTTGGTAATCGCTTTTGGTAGTGGTTGTACGGTAAAATCAAAAGAAGATGAGATGTCCAAAGTAGCACAAACTGCTGAGAGAGCCTTTGAACAAGATAAGATGGAAACGACGGTTGATTTTAATGGTTTTTCTTTATACCTTCCAAATAAGTTTGAAGTTGTGGAGGAAGGTTCTAGTAATTTTATCTTACAAAAAGGTGATCAAGTCTACATCCTTTTTCATAATCCACTAGAAGACAGCAAAAGCCAGGTTAATCTCGATACAACGATTGAAAATAGTAATTATAGCTTGCTAAAGACTTTTGATGCTAAAGACAAGTTTGGCTATGTCTTAGCTTTACCTAGAAATGAAGATGAATTTGAATTGCAAATTGGTGTAGGGGGAGTCAAGCTTACTACCATTACTAGCCTGCATAATCTTGAAAAAGACGCAGAGGTTATGATGCAGATGGCCAATTCCCTATCGTATCAATCAGAAGTACAATAGAAAACTTTTGGGAGGAAACAAGCGTGACAAAACGATGTCGCCAAATTCTATCTAATATTCATCCATATAAAAAACTAATTGTAAGTGCTGTAATGGCAAGCTCGGTGTTGATTACTCCCGTTTTTGCAGCGGAAACGACTCAACTAAATTATGATGATTTCAAACCTAACGAATATTGGTCCGATGACATGATTTGGGCAACAGAGCAAGGCTTAATCAAAGGGTATATTGATGCTCGTCATCCGATTACAGATAAAAAGGGAAATTGGTTAAATCCTTATGGCGATCTGACAGAAGCACAGATGCTTTCGGTATTATTTCAATATTTTGCTAAGGAGGAGCTAGCAGCGAGTGGGTCTACGCCAGGTTTTTGGGCGTTAGCACAGTATCAATTGGCAGACGAATATGACGTTATGACCAGGGGGATTTCATCCTCAAACGATACAATGACCAGAGGCGAAGTGGCAATGGCGCTTGCAACCATCCATTTTGGACGCAAGGTTGATTTGGAAACCGCTATTCAATTTATGTATGATTCAGGGTTGTCTACTGGTTATACGGATAAAAACGGGGAAAAACCTAAAACGTTTGCATCCTATGGTGCAACTGATCCAGTTAGAAGAGCCCATATCGCAACCTTTTTACATAAGTACGATCTGTATGTAAAGGAAACTACAGTGAAAAGTGAAACTACTGATACGTCTTCTATGCATATGGAAACAATTGATCAAATTGTTCAGCTTGTGAATCAAGAGCGTTCTACAAGGGGGCTTCGTCCGCTTCAATTATATTCTGGTTTACAATTAGTCGCAGAAATGAAGGCAAAGGATATGGCAGACAATAATTATTTTGATCACGAATCACCAACGTACGGATTTTTTAGTGATCTGCTTTTGGAAGCGAGCGTTGATTACGATAAGGCCGGTGAGAATCTAGCATATGGTTATCCTGACGCTGAAGCAGTAGTGAAAGGATGGATGGCAAGTGAAGGTCATCGTAAGAATATACTAGACCCTACGTTTACGCATATTGGTGTAGGTGTGTATGAGGATGACCAAGATAAAAGATATTATGCACAAGTATTTATTGATGAAAGATAAGTACATACAACTTGGTCTTTTTTCGATATTTATACTTTAATTCCAAGCCGACAACGTATAGCTAACTGAAGAAGGTGTCATATATGGATATTGCTTTGCGATTGAAGAAATACGGAATTCTATTGGTTGCACTCGTCTTTTTCACTGGGATGGCGGGCACACGTCCATTGGTCCCGCTTTTGTCTGATCAACTAGAAGCAAATAAAGCGGAGATCGGTTTGATTGTTGCGCTGTTTGCTTTACTTCCTTTTTTCTTTGCAATTAAAATAGGACAGATTGTTGATCGAATCGGATATAAGAAACCAATGATCTTTAGTGCGTTGTTCAATGGCTTGGCGCTGTCTTTACCTTTTTTTATGCCAAGTTTATCCATGGTCTACCTATCACAGCTTGTTGCTGGTATTTCCCACACTGTTTTCGCAGTTTCGGCTCAATCGTCTGTCAGTCATTCAGGAAGAAATCGGGAAGGGATCATGATTTTTAGTATTGGTGTTGCCCTTGGCAGCTTTACTGGTCCAATTTTAGGTGGGATTATTGCGGATTATTTTGGTTATCCTGTCGCGTTCTTCGTGTTAGGCTGTTTTGGTATCATTGCCGGGGTCCTTGCTAGTTTTCTAAAAGAAGTAACAGTAACAAAAAGAGTAGAGAAAAGTTTAAACCTACTCCATTCCTTACAATTACTTAAAATGAAGAATTTGAGAGTTGCTTTTTTGGTAAGTGTCATTGTTTTGTTAGGGAAAGATATGTACACAGCCTATTTTCCGTTGTTAGCTCAACAGTTTGGCCTTACTAGTTCTGTTATCGGCTTCATTGTTTCGATTAACGCACTTGGTGGAATCTTTATTCGCTTTTTTATGACTCACTTGTCAGATAAGTTTAGTACGAGAAAAATAATGGTAGGATCGATTTTTCTTTCAGGTGTATTTATGACCTTAATCCCGTTGTTTAGCAGTGCAATCCTGTTAGCATTATTGTCTTTCGTGCTTGGGCTTGGCCTAGGGATTGGACAACCACTATCTATTTCTACAACTGTTGATGCTTTACCAGAAGAACGGGTAGGAGAAGGCTTAGGATTGCGATTAACAGCGAATCGTCTGACGCAACTATCTGCCCCAGTTGTTTTAGGTGGAGTTGCACAGTTAGCTACTATCTCTAGTGTCTTTTGGGTTGTTGGAGTTGTAATTTTATTCGGTGGTTTCAGGGTGAAAACTTCCTAATCAATAATCACCTAATCTTTATTATAAACACGGCATCAGTCGTATTCTATCCAAAGAATATGACTGATGCCGTAGTTGCTTAATATCCTCTTCCGTACTTCTCTCTCTTCTCAAGATAAGCATAATACGTTTGTGCTGCTTGGGCACGTGTTACATTCTCATCAGGTCTAAACGTATTGTTTGAGCCAACCATAATACCAAGGTGGCTGACAATTGCAACCGTACCAGGGTTTTCAATTGCTTCGGCATCGTCGAAATCTAATTGAAACATATCGTCCACATCGGCAATTTTGTCATAGTCAAGTGCTTTAACAATCATTTCTGCGAGCTCCTCACGGGTAACTGGATCATCTGGATTAAATTCATCGCCGGACTTGTCGATGAGTCCTTCTCTGACGGCAGCTTCCACATATGGGAAATAAGCAGAATCTGCACTTACATCATTGAAAGTTGCAGCTCCACTAGCCGTGGCCATCTCTCGATAATAGTAAGGGTTTGGATTTGATGATAGCATCATCATTTTTATGATTTCACCACGTGTGGCTACGGCATTTGGTTTAACTTCTCCCTGTTCGTTTATGTTTATTGCTTGATATTCCAGCATTAAACGTAATGCATTTTCTGCCCAATGGCCACTAATGTCTGTTGGTTCTGGAGTATCAATCATTGGTTCACCAGTTTCTACGGACAACCAGGCACCAGTAATTGCGTCTAAGAAGGTAGGCTCATCCGTTTGATTGAATCGAAATGTGTAAGCCAACAATAGCTCTTGGTCTTCTGCTTGTTGTGCTGCATCAATTGGATAATAATCTTGCTGATATGGTTGGATATATTCTAGTTGAATGTCCATTGCATCGAAATAAATTTGCTTTGCTTCTTCTTTTGAGACAATGGAATCAGGATTAGGAAATTCAGCATTGGTTTGCCAATTTTGATAGAAGCGAATTAATTCTCCAGTTTCTGCAGAAAAGGCAATACTAATATATTGGTTTGGAACGGGAATACCGTTAACGAGACGTTGGAAAGAAAAATTAAATTTTTTCTTTTTTTCTACATCCATTGGTGCATTTTCGACTGGATTTAGAGTGATTTGATCTGTTTTCCAAGGAACCATTTCTTTTACCGCATCGATTGCTTTTTGCTTTGCTTCTTCATAGGTAAGGACTTGCTCGACTTCTTCATTTTGTGGTTCATAACGATAATTGTTAAAGTCTACTAATTCTCCTGTTTTGGCGTTAACGCTACCGTAAGTAAATGCCTGTTCTTTTTCATTTCTCCATTCAAATATCCAAAATGAATCAGCGTTATTACTAGATTGCTCTTGATAGCTAGCATTTTGTAATTCCATATCATCTAGAACATCAACATAGCTCTTAAAAACATCCATCGCTTGTTGTTGTGTTAGATTATCTCCACCGGATGGTTCTTCAGCAAGTGGTTCTTCCGTAAGCGGATCTTGTCCACCGAGTGTATTTTCGTCTAGGGGCTCTCCATTCCTGCTAACCCATGTCCCTTTTTTTGCATCAAAATAAACACCATATCCTAAATTTTCATAAGCATATTCTAGTGCGTACTGCCTTTTCTCACCATCTGTTGGACCGTAATAGCGATTTATCCCTGGTATCATTCGATACTGCAAACGAAGTGGTAAAGTTGCTTCCATTCTTTCAGTTGCTTCTGCTTTGGTTAATAATCCAGAAGTGTCGGGGAATTCGATACTGTTATTCCAACGATAATTTAACCCGACTAACTGGCCGTTTCCATTAATGCTAACTTCGATAAAGTTGTCTTTGAATGGGATACCATTAACCTCTTGGTTAAAACGAAGGTTGTAGACAACGCTTCCACGTAAAGGTGTTTTCTGATTGTAATTTTCATAGATTAATTGGTCTTGGATGTCAGGGAATTGTTCTTTAATTAGGGAAAGGGCAATCGTTTTTGCTTCGTCTCTGTCCACTTTTGGTGGATAAGAGGTATCTAAATCTGGATCTTGGAAATTACGGTTCATGCCAACAATGTTTCCGGAATTCGCATCTATTGTTATATTGATGTAGCCATAGGCGTTTTCCTCTTGCTTACTCCAACTAATAGACCATACGCTAGAATTGTTTCCGTACCAATTTGTTTGGAAGCTAATATTATCTTGCTTATAACCAGATGGAACGTCTAGAAAGTCCAATGCAACCTTTAAGGCTTCTTCTTTACTAATGTTTGCTTCATCCATTAATTCTTGTTTTTCTAGGGCACTAATCGTTTTGGTGCTTGGTACTTCTGCTTTAATTAAAAAATCTGGATTTGTTGAAGTTTGTGCGTGTAAGACTGGCCCGCTATAGCCCAATAATCCGGGTAAAACAAGGACAGTTCCTAGCAATGTAACGGTTCGTTTTTTCACAACCAATATTCCCCCTCATATTTTTTGATATATAATCAACGTGGAAAATATATCTAAATGATTAGACGAACTGAATCGTAGATAAGTTTCAGATAATTATAGTTTTTTTGTTTGTGCTTTCCTTGACAGAGTGAGGTGCATTAAACTAATAGTTCATTCACGAATGTTTTGACCGAATAATAAGATAATTTTAAGGGAAATATTACTTTCTATGTTGATTTCCTACAAGAGATGGGTATGATAATAGAAAGGGATATTGTTTAAATAGATTGAAGGAGGTGGATGGGTATCTAAGGCCGGTTACATTTATTTTCAGTTTTTTGCATAATTTGATATTAGAATCATATAGCTTTAATTAGTGAGCTTAAACTAAATACTAATCCGAAAGCGGGGTGCGTTTAGATGATGTCTGAAAGTAATAATGTTATTAGTTTCAACGACTATAAACGGAAAAAGTTTGGATTAGATAGACCCATTTTTAAAGAACCAGCGAACATTAAGTTAGGTAACTCTAAAAAAGGTGAGCAGGGAACGTACACTGTGGTCTGTAACTTAGTTTATGACTACCGTCAATTTATCGCACTAGAACGAGAGGATAGGCCAGAGAAGTTATATTCACTGGTTGAAGGAATTGTCGAAAATGGTTCACTTGTTGAAGTTGTACCAATCACCGACGAAGAATACCCCAAAATCGAAGCTAAATTTAAAAAAGTATTTGCACAGGTTAATAACAAATCTTAGAAAGAACATGTTGTTCAGGCAAGATTTTTATGCAATCTTTTAGATATGTGCCACCCTTTTTACGGCGAAGGGTGGCTTTTAGTTTTACAAGTGATTTTTCTTGTTTCGAAGGTAAAATAAATCTGCCGGTGACTGGCAACCAGTTGGTGATTACTATTTACCCGCCTTGGGCATTTTTTAAACAATAAAATGCTATCAAAAGAGTTGTCATCTCATCCCAAGTCCATTATGATATAAGTAAAGGGGGAAGAGACTATGGAAAATCACCAATCCTTTAACTACTTAAAATCAAAGTTTGAAATTGCGCTGGACAGACAGCTAACGGAGAGAGAAATATTATTTGTGAGGTGGTTAATAACACTTCAATAAAGTGCAGTTTGGTCCTTAGCGAATGATGATAATACCTCTCTTATCAAGTTCATTTTTGAGCATAAGAATAAAATCTGTATCAAGTTCCATTTCCAGTGACTTCAAATAAGAGTCAACCAACATTTCATCTTTCAAGTCCTCAAAAGCTCCCACAAGGTTCATCCTTTTTTAAATAGAGTGTTACATAAAGTGTACTACAACAATACTTAAGAGTATATATGTTTCTTTTTTTACTATTTAAAAGTATAGTTATGTTGATTGAAATTGGTCGTTTAACGGTGAAGCTTTCAACTACGATATAATAGACAATGAAACTAATGAAAGCGTTTAATATTTTAATCAATCCAATACGAAAGGAGACGAAGCATATGTCGACAACAATAATCAATCAAGCATTTGAGGCAGGAGAAGGCGTGTTCCGTCTAGTACCAAATTTTATCCCTAGACGTTTCGGGGAGCCGGGTCATCGTTTGCGACTGCATCCAGATGACTATTATCCGTTTGGGCTAAAACGTGGTGCCATTAAGGAACGGTGGTTTTGCTCGGTCGTTCCAGCAATGAATGGGGAGGACGCACCAGACGATGAGGGATTAAGCTATGTCGTAGTCCCAGGGAGTGAAAATGAGCGCTTTTCTTTTCGGGAGGCTGTTTCATCATTAGGAAAAGACCTCATTGGTGATGAGTTATATAGGAAGCATGGGACGTGGCCAATGTTTGCGAAATTTTTTGATTATAAGACGCCGCTTTTTCATCACCTTCACCCAATGCAAAAGCACGCAGAACTGGTCGGGAAAATGGCCAAGCCGGAAGCTTACTACTTTCCTAGACAGTTAAACAATCATCCGGGTGATTTTCCAGTAACGTATTTCGGATTTGACCCTAGTGTCACGATTGAGGAAGTGAAGGAACGTTTATTACAGTTTGAAGCGACAGACACAAGAATTACAGAATTGTCTCGAGCATTTCGCATCCAGCTTGGGACAGGCTGGTACATCCCAGCAGGGGTTGTCCATGCACCAGGTTCCTATTTAACGTATGAGCCACAGTTAAATAGTGATGTGAATGCCGTGTTTGAAAATGTCGTTGCTGGTGACAACTACGACTACCATTTCTTAGTAGAAAATTGTCCACCTGAAAAGCAGCAGGATATTGATTTTGTTTTAGAATTAATGGACTGGGACAAGAATATTGACCCAGATTTTAAAAAGCACTATTTCCGACCACCGGTAGAAGTACGGGCGGAATCAGGTCTGTATGATGAAAAATGGATTACGTACGGCAACGAATATTTTGGTGCAAAAGAGCTAACAATCGAACCAGGTCAAACCGTCACGTTAAAGGATAGTACCGCATATGGGGCTGTCGTTATTCAAGGGCATGGTAAGTTTGGAGCTCATGACTGTGAAGCAGCTCAAATGATTCGTTTTGGCAACCTAACAGCAGATGAATTTTTCATAAGTGAAACTGCTGCAAAACAAGGGATTGTCATTACTAATCATAGTAAAACAGAGCCACTTGTTATGTTAAAGCATGTTGCGGAAAATAATCAAGAGTTTCCGAGATAACGTGAAATAGACGATGAAAGGGGTGGTGCATGTTAATGCACCACCCTTCTTAAACATTATTTAACAGTTATAGTAGTTGTAGCTCTAAACTTTTGTCCGTTGGTTAGTTTACCAGTAACCACTAATTCTTGTTCCCCTTGTTCGAGAATATTCAGTAGTTGTTGACGTGGAAAAACTACTTTGTATTCTTTCACACCATCATCGTCAAAATCCACGATTGGATCATTCTTTTGTTTCGTAGCTGGAGCCACTTCGTCATTTAGCAAGATACTATCAAAATCGATGTCATCTAGTATGCTGTCATTGGCAAACTGAACATATGCAGTTAGAGCAGCATTGTTATTTTCTTTAGCTTTCTCACTTTTCTTTTCGTTAAGCTTTAAGACAGTTGGACGGAATTCGACTTCAGCCATAACATTTGGTATATAAGATAAGAAATCTCCCCAAATAATATTTGCTTCTAATCCAGCTACCGTCTTATCTCGTTCATATGGTATTTCCGGATTAAGACTTACAAAGTTTTCTTCGGTCAAAATATCACCAGAAGCATTCTTAGATATTTCTCCATCGAAGAAGTAGTTATCATCTGACTCAGCATATTCAGGATATGAATCTGGTGTGTTGATAACGTTTTGATAGGACATAACACCACTTAACTGAAACGCTTCTTCAATTCCATCGTAAGTAGAAAAGTCAATATTTTTACCATTGTTGTAAGCGACGATATTTTCTGCAATTACACCTGGATTACTGTTGCTAGTGAAGCCAGTTGCACCGTTGTTAAACGCGATACTGTTACGGATAATGTGTGGTACGTAAACACCTTCACCACCCAGTTTAAACCCGTTCTTGTCACCTTCACCAACCGTGCCATCTGTTAGTGTGCCGTTACCATAAGCGATACTGTCCTCAATAATTACAGCACCAATGGCGCCTGAGCCAACTTTAGTATATAAGTCATAACCGTCGTCAATGTTGTTGTGAGAAATGGTTCCGCGGAAAATATTACCATCACCAACTGTTAATTTTGCTGCAAATCCATCACCATTATTTTGTGAAGGATCAGCATTATCAAACGACTCACTGTTTAAAATGAGGTTGTTTGATGGCCATTCAGCCCGTGGTGCACTTGCATCTGTTCTACTAATCTGTAGTCCGGTGTCACCGTTTTCATAGAATCTGCTGTCCTCAACAATGTTATTGCTTCCGCCGACGACAAATCCTTTTGTATTGGCAGCAGAACGAGCAAAATCAATACCTTTTACATGCCAGTAGTTACCACTGAGTATGCCGCCTTCTGAGCGCTTGTCGAAGTCAATAACAGGGCGTGCGCCTTCAGCTGCTACTAGATATTTTCTTGCATCAGCTGTACCGTCATTGTATTTAGAGATTTCTAGTTTGGAATCTCTTACATAGTTACCACCTGCAACAATAATTTTTTGACCTGGTTGCACGTATTCAATGGCAGTGTCTAAATCAAGTGGGTTGCCTGCAGTTCCGTCGCCATCACTTGTACCATCTGGAGCAACATAGATATCAGCCCCATCTCGGAAAGTTTTCATAGAAACAGTAAAGTTCTTTACAATCTTTTCGTAGGAAGTTAAATATTGTGTATCATCTGGCAAGAACGTTATGCTGAAGTTTGTGTCAGTATTTTCAGTAAGCTTAGCAGGTACTTCAACCAGTTCCCCTTGTGTAACTTCCAAGTTGCTACCAATTACTTCTTGACCAGCCTTAACGGTTACTGTTCCGGCAACATTAGATTTTAATAATAGTTCATAGTCTTCCTCAGATGCTTTATCACGAGATACGATATCAAGAGTTGGTGCCACTGGTTCAGCAGGTGGATCCACTTTTGGTGCATCTGTTGCTGCTGCAGTAACATCAAAGTCTATATTGTACACTTCAATGTCTGCTTTACGTGCTGTATAGAATCCTACATAAATTTTGTCATCTTGGACGTTTAGAATGTCTGGCTCAAAGAAAATAGCTTCTTCGCCATCATTTATTTGGCCAGTGAATCCACTGTTTGTTTTAGATAATGTTAAACGGTAATCTTGGGCTGGATAGGTATTTTCTGTTGTAGGCTTTCCTACTTGTAGCATTTGCTTTTGAACACCTTTACTACCAGCACCATCAGAAGATTCTACCCCAGTACGGATGAATAATTGTGTACCATTATCCTCTTGTGTACCGCCGCTAAATCCACCAACAGCTGCAATGTTAGAAGCAAACACACTACTATTGTCATTTTCGCCAATGGCGTCACGGGCCATTATCCCAAATGATTCTTGACCATCGTGTGGATCTTTTGCGTAATCGTTTACTTTAATGTCAGCAGATAGAGTGAAATTATCATCTTCCGCATCGATTTCAGTGTAATAGAAGGTAATACCGTCATGGTCGCCAGTAATTTTTCCTGAACTATTACCTTCTGCAACAATCTTGATTCCACCATTGTCAAGTTCTTCGATGTAGTTCGTATCTGATCCAGTTGACTGTCCAAATTGGATTTCTTTCCATTCGACATTTGCTTCATCACGAACAGTTACATCATAAGAAGTGGGTTCAATCGTTGTGTCTTTCGGGTTAACAGTAATTGTATACACGCCAGCATTTTCACTAACAAAGTTGGAAGAGTCAACTCCATAATCATCTGAAGCCAAAACTTCTTCGTCACCGTTATCATATACTTTAGATACCTCTAGACTATCAGAATTGAAAGTATCACCAACGGTAAATGTTGTTTGAGGATAGTCGGTAACACGAATCTCGACAAGCTCCTTTTCCTTTACGTTGACAGGGAATGTTGCTTCTTTGTTTTTGTGATACACCGTTACTTCTTTATCACCAACTGTAGAAGTATCAAGCTCTGAGACGGCAAATTCATCACGTGTTAACCGAACAGAAGCCCCATCGCTATATTCAGCTTCAACAACAATTCCATCCAAGTCTAACTCATCACCAAGATAATATTGTATTTTTTCGGGGAGCTGAGTTACTTCCAAGGTTTCTAACGTTGCATCACTTACATTCACGTTAAATTCGGTTGTAACACCTTCAGCTTCTGTTGATCGAATAGTAACAATTTTCTCGCCGGAATCATCAAACGTAAAGTCTGAGTCAATTGCTACTCCACCGATTTCAAACGTATAGTCGTCACTTGATAATACTTCCGTGTAGTATCCGTCATTATAAGATCCTATAACGACCAAGCCTAGTGAATCAAAACGATCTCCTAAATAATAATCTGATTTAGCTGGATAATATTTCACTTCCATATTTGTCAAAGCAAGTTCAATTATTTCTAAATTAACGGTTGTTTCTGCACCGTTATAATTAATCGTAATCGTGTTTGTGCCCGGAGAACTACTGTCAAAGCCAGTGACGATTAAGTCTTGTGCGGAAACCTCAGTTTCGGTATTATCATCATTCACAGCAGTAACTTTTAATCCATCTAACTCAAGCTCTTCACCTACGAGATACTCTGTCTTCATGTCAGAGGCATCAGCATCAAGTGAAGAAGTTTTCACATCAGAGACATTTACCTCGGTATTAGAGAAAGTGATTTTGCCGTTTCGGGCAACAAACAAACCGACATAGATTTGTTCTGAGAGAGCATTTTCTAATTTAAACGTTTCACTTTCACCATTCGAGGTGACTACAAAGGTATCTCCTGATTTTCTAATTTCTAAATCATAAGACTCTCCAGTTGCAGGTCCAACATTGTCTTGGAAAACATCTAATTTAGTTAGACCGCCGCCATTGTATCCGTCTTTACTGTAAAATCCACGCATGTCCCCGTCTAATCCACCAACCGCTACATAGTTATGACGATTCTTACCACCAGTATCTTCACCAATTTTGTCAAGTATCATTAGACCAAAAGCTCGCTGACCATCGGGACTGTAAGAATCAGCATATGCCGTTGTCTTTATTGTGAAATTATCAGCGGCATTCAAGGTTAAATATTGCAAAGACACGCCTATTTCATTACTTGCGATTTTTCCACCCTCAGCAAGCATTGTAAGTGATCCATCACCATTGTTTGTCGGGGATTGATTTTTGCTATCGCTTGTATTAGAACCAAATGAAGCAAAATTCCAATCTGTACTATTGTTATAGGTTGTTGCAAACACTGTTAGATTCAAGTTGGCAAACAGCATGAAAAAGATAGCAATAATTGCTATGTTTCTGCTCGATCGTCGTTTTTTCATCCAATAATCGCTCCTTATTTAATTTTTTAGCTACAGCCACGTCCAGTTTCAGTGCCTAGCCCCTCGGGGTCGTAAGTCAATCCTCTACATGGCATTCTTAAATCAGCTTAAGTATTAGTAAGCTCGAGTCCAACACCTCCTATAAAATAATTAAGATTACTAGGCCTAGTATCTTGGGTATGCTTCGATTCGGAATGTGATTCATGGAGTTAAGTTAGTGGTTGAATGTGGAAGTACTTCAAAATAACAACGTTGTGATTATAAATTATCTAATTATGTAAGCGCTGTCAATGGAATCTCTGAATTTTAGAGTATACTTTACTGACTTTTAAACATATATAGGCCAAAGGTTTCAGATAGAGGTGGGACATTTGGTATTAAATCTTTATAAATACTTGATAATGATAATTAGACCACTATATTTGTATCTTAGCGTAGAAAAAAACCCGCTTTTGGCGGGTTTTACAATGATTCACATTTTCTATTTACTCAAAGTCAATCGTAATTGGAATCTGTTGGTATGATTCTCCGTTCAAGTCCATTGTGTACCATTGGTAGGTTTCGTCGCTTTCATTATATCCAAAGTGATAGATTAAATTATCCAAGATCATTGGAAATACTCTGTAGTTTTGATCAGAAAGCTGCGTTTCTTTAGAGGTACTAAGAAAATATTTAAACATCGTACCGTCTTGATAGTCCGCATAATAAATGACCCCGTTCAAATAGTTATAGCTTTGGGCAGGAGTGGCAATCACTTGTTCATTACCGGTTCCATCATCATTCACTCGATAAATAGTGCGTCCGTCACTTTCATTCAGATAAAAGATTGACTGGTCTGCATGAATTAACGACAATGCGTCGACACCATCAATTAGCTGCTTTTTATTTTTACCATCTAAATCGAGTTGATAAATGCCATTCTTGTCAGAGAAATAAATTTTCCCTGCATCAACGATAAATGTTAAATCAGATCCATTTCCATCGACGAGAAGGCGAGTATCTGTTCCATCCATTTTTGCTTTGTAGATGGCCTGGTCATCTCGACTATAGTAATATAACCAGTCGTTATATAGTTGAAGTTCATATGCTTGGCCTTTAACTATTCTTTCTTTATTAGAGCCATCTGTTTTCATCCGATATATCGAGAAATTATCTGCGGCATTGACATAATAGAGTTGATTACGAACAACGTTTAGAAAGATAACATTGGACGATTGATCATCAGCAAGTCGGATAATATCAGATTGGTCTCTGTTGTATTTCCATATCCCAACGTCACCATAGAAGGTCCAGTCACCTTTAACAGCAAAATTAGCACCATTGCTAATGTTTCCGTGGTAATTGCCAACAACAGGTGTCTTAAAAGAGTCATCTAATAGTTTTGCCATAAATACTGCAAAATGGGCTCTACTAATATTTGCTGAAAGTTTAAAAGTATTGTTCCCATACCCATTAGTAATATTGTTGGCTGCGAGCTTTTGAACATACTCCCTTTTTGGGTCGTCAGCTGGGATATCGTCAAATTCTCCACCATACTCTCCGTCAAGTTGATAGGCATTTACTAGAATGACAGCCATTTGTCCTCGAGTTAGTGGAGTAAACGGATCGAAGCTACCATCTGGTTTTCCTCTAATGAATCCTAACTCTACTGCCTTAGCAACTTCTTCATAGCCGTAATCTCCTGGCTTCATGTCGCTAAACCCAGGATTAGTTGTGTTGGTAATGTCCACACCCATTTCATTTAAAATCATCTGAACCGCTTGAAGTCGGGTAACCGGGTTATTTGGCTTAAAAGAACCATCCGGATACCCTTTAATCACCTGACTGGTAGCTAGAAAGTTAATTTCTGCTTCATATAGATCCACGTCATTAAAGCTATTGGCGTTCACTGTCTTGGGCAATAAGGAAAGGAAAGCTATCATCCCAATTGTAAAAAGTAAAGAAACTAGATTTCTATTCATCTTTTTTTCCTCCATAATTTAACTAATAGGTTAAGCGTACCATAGAATAATTATGTCTAGGGATGGTAGTTTTTGGTTTTTGAATGAAGCTGTGAAAAAAATCATATAAGATAAGGAGAAGACATGTTTGGAAAGGGTGGTTTTTTGTTTCAATGGATATTTGGAAATAGGAATAAGTGTTTTATTTGTAACAAGAAAGCATATCAACCACAAATGTATTTGGATGACCAAGGCAATCGTGTGAGAGTTTGCTATAAATGCGTCCCTTACGCAGAAAGACGTGCACTTAGAAAACTTTAAAAAGACAAGAAAAATTCCAAGAGCTGTCTAGAGCGGGGCTCGCTTAGCCCACCTGAGTCTAAAACAATAATTTACATGGAAAAGACCGCCATTCCGCGGCTTGTCTTACAATTTTCATGGGTGGGCAAGTGCGTTCCTGGGTTTTGTAGGGTATCTTAGATTCAGGATAACTTTTTGACTACCGATTGAGCATTGTTAACGGTCAAACGGTAGTCAAAGACCGCTATTAACGCCCGACCTACCCCTCGTGGCGGTCAAACGGTAGTCAAAGACCGCTATTAACGCCCGACCTACCCCTCGCAGCGGTCAAACGGTAGTCAAAGACCGCTATTAACGCCCGACCTACCCCTCGTGGCGGTCGAACGGTAGTCAAAGACCGCTATTAACGCCCGACCTACCCCTCGTGGCGGTCAAACGGTAGTCAATTGTGCTCCACTTCGTACTAAATAATGGGAAATATTTCGTATATCTATTTTAATTGGGAAGCCTTACAATACTGTTGTATTAGAAAATACATTTAAAAGGGGAATTTTCCAAATGGGCAAATTTAAGACACTAACGTTAGCAACAATAACTGCGGTAGCCATGACACTTGCAACTGCACCAGCAGTTTTTGCGAATGAAGATAGTAGTAATTCTAGTTTTTCTGATGTTAAAGAAGGGGAATCCCATTACGAATCAATCACATTGTTAGCAGAAGCTGGTATTATAAAAGGATATCCTGACGATACCTTTAAGCCAAATAATCCATTAAGTCGTGCCAATGCTGCTGTATTGTTTGCTAATGCATTAGGGCTTGCGCTCCCGGAAAAATCGGTAGTGGAAGACTACTTTGGGGATGTATCGGCAACTCACACTTATGCAAGTGAAATTGCTGCGGTAGCTGAGGCTAAAATTTTCAAAGGGGCAAACGGTAATTTTCAAATTAATAGTCAATTGACTAGAGAAGCAATGGCCTCAACACTTGTCAATGCCTTTCAACTAGTAGATACAGGTGAAGAAATTGATGTGAATGTATCCAATGTATCTGAGACGCATAAAGCGAGTGTTAAGATATTAGCGCAGGCTGGGATCACTAACCAACTAGATGATTTTAAGCCGAAAGAGATTGTTACTCGCGGGCAATTTGCAACCTTCTTATATAAAGCGATTATGTATCAGTTTGAAAGTGGCGGATTTATCGAATATGAAAAACCAATTGCGATTGCCGATGAAACAACAAAAGAAGCCGTAATCATTAATCTATTTGAAAACTATAATGAGGGTGACCTAACAACTGTTTCCGTTTTTGGTTATGACCAAAATGGTGAAGTTATTGCTACACCATTAGTCTCTGAACAAATAAATATCGTGGACGGTTTAGTCGAAGGTATTGTTGATGTATCAACATTTGAAAATGGGACGTATCTAGCTGAAGTTGCTTATGGTGATAATGTATACCAAGTTGAATTTATTATTGATTTTACAGAAGTTGACGAGATAGTAGCATCAGTTAATGCTGCAACAACAGAGGAAGAGTTATTCCAGGCCTTATCGAATGACTATTTCTATGATGTTGAAGAGGCACTCGTTGCGGATTATATGGCAGCAATTGCTAGTACTGAATTTAACTTGATTTATGATATTCAAACAGTTATCGATGAGATAAACATAAATAATCTTTAACAATAACAGTAAATTTCAAAAAAATCAGGGATGCCTAGCATTCCTGATTTTTTTGAAAAGATAAGAAAGTATTAAAAAATCCAAGAGCTGTCCACTCCGCTTCCTAGCCCCGAACAGGCATAAGTCAATCCCTTCTGTGGCAAAGACTGCCACGTCAGGTCTTGTCTTATGCCTGTCGGGGCTTAACAAGGCGCCCTTTGCTTTTCTTAACTTTACTGGTATTATTCTGTCACTTTAATAATGCTCTGCTTTTCCTAATCTAGCATCTAAGTTGTTGTTTTCGTCATTTACTTTTTATCTAACAACAGTAGGGCTGAAATTCCTAATACATTCACTAGTGCGATACAACTGCATTTTTAAAACGTGAACAGTTTCTTTCATCAGTAATTGTTGTCCATTTTTAAAAATAACAACTGAATGATGACTTGATGATAGATTAGGCGGAATCTCTCGAATTGTGCCAATATGGTTAAAGAACAACCAATGGCAATCCGGATGATTACCGGAATGGCTAGGGAATGCAAAGATACGTTTGACAAGATTAATTGGAATAGGGACTTTCTTTTTTAACCCTGTTATGTGTATTACTGCATCTCTTCGTCCATCATAGGAAGCTCCAGAAGCAAGACATGACGATCTGATAATCTGTAGTGGGGTTTGCTTAACATAAAGTGTTTGGTCTTGTTCCCAGACAATTGTTTGATAATCGGTATGAAAACTAGGAATTAGGGTAATCGTAAGCTCATTTGCATCATACGTTTCTAATAGATTAATCATTATGTATACTCCCTTAATAGATTAGTTACAAAAAAGACTTTGCTAAAATATTTGTGCTAAGGAGTAACAGAGTTAATCAAAGTGAAATTCCAAGGTGTCGTACATACCATATATACATAATATTCCATTAGCAAAAAATGTCAATAGATTAAAGTGGTATAAATTAACAATTTTATAATTCTAGATAAAATTAAGCTTGAAATAAAAATACAACAACCATCAATTACTATGGCGATGACAGTTTTCATTCTTTTGGCAACTTCCGATAACGGTATGGGATATTTAGCTCAGTGGTTGTTCGGTACATTCCGGTAGTCCTTCATCTCTAGTAGTCTCTGCTTCTATTATGGCATCTGTTTGGTCAGTCTGCTTGTTTGACCTGTTCACATATACATACATCAAGCTTGTAAATTGAAGTAGGAATAAACAAAAGGAAATCTTCATACGATTGGATATTTCATTCATTATAAAGGGAAATGGGGAATCTGATGAAAGCAATAAATATTATTCCAATTACGTTAATGTTTTTTCTGGCGTTTAACCAGGAGATTGTGCAAGCAAAGTTAATTAAAAATGTTCCACATATCCAACAAAAGCCTGAGCTTCCAAGAGGATGTGAGGTGACAAGTTTTGCGATGATGCTCCAATACGCAGAAATAAATGTAAGTAAAATGACTTTGGCTGAAAAAATTAAGAAAGTACCTTTTTGGGATGATGGGTTTCGTGGTGACCCTAATCAAGGGTTTGTTGGAAATATGTACACTTTCTCCAAATCGGGATATGGTGTGTACAATGGTCCAATCTTTGACTTAGGCAAGCAATATCTGCCTGACCGAATGCTAAACCTGACAATGGAACCAGTAGAAAAAATCTATGAAATGATTGATTTAGGCAGTCCTGTGTGGGTGATTACAACGGTTTCGCTTGGTCCTTTACCTGATTGGAATTTTACCACGTGGAAAACAAAAAACGGTGAAGTGAAAATCACCTATAGTGAGCATAGTGTTGTTGTTACCGGATATAACGCTGACTATGTGTATGTTAATGATCCACTGTATGACAAGGCAAATCGAAAAGTTAACCGTGATTCGTTTGAAGCTGCCTGGGAACAAATGGGGAGTCAGGCAGTTAGCTTTATCCCTAGTGATCAGAAGTACTTTTTTGATACGAGAGACCATTGGGCAAAGTCAGCTATTTCATACGTTTATGCGAAAGGATATATGAGGGGGAAATCAGATTATTTGTTTGGTCCAGATGAAGCCGTAACCCGAGGACAGCTTGCAGCTACACTGGTTAACTATCTTCCACAAGAAAAGCTTGAAAAGAAAACAGCAGTAAATTTCCAAGATATTAAAGGGCACTGGGCAGAAAATTCAATCAAACGATTGGCTTTGGCAGGTTATTTGCCACCAGGTATAGATAGAAACTTCCGTCCCAATCAACCCGTGAGTCGAGCAGAATTTGCTGTAATTATTGACAAAGTATTGGAGCTTCAGGTTGCTTTATTTATTCCATACCAAGATATTGCTCAAGATTTTTGGGCAAGTACAGCGATTCAGCGTGTTCGAACAGCTAACATTATGACAGGTACAGCCACCCAGTTCTATCCAAATCGAGACTTAAAGCGAGGAGAACTTGCCACTATCTTAAAACGGATGGACAGTTATGCAGAGATGAACGAAGAGTAGTTGAATGAAGCGGGAGGCGTATTACCTCCCGCATATGGAAGAATAATTCCTCTGTTAACGTTTAATAGAGGGATTAAGGCAAAATGAGGTTTTGATCTAGTGCTAGAGAACTATTTTTGTTTATACGTGTCGAATTGACTAGAATTTAGTTCCTTTTGGTAAAATTTTCTGCTATTCTAGTAGTGGGTACAGCCAAAGAAATTTGGTGTCACAAAGCAATAGGGGCTAAGGGTTTTCCTAGGCTAGCCTGCTGCCGTTACTAAAAGGAGGAATAGTAATGAAAAGAAAAATGCTAAAAGTATTTGTCGCATTTCTGGCTGTTATGTTGGCGTTTTCAACGCCCGTATTAGCCGCAAAGCCAGACGATGCAGGAAAGAAAGAGAAAGCGGAAAAAGTAGAAAAGGTACCTAAGCTGGAAAAAGTAGAAAAGGTAACAAAACCAATGAAGGCCGGCAAATCCGATAAGGAAAATGCTAAAAAAGGAAAGCCTGCTAAAAAAGAGAAAACATACAAAACAAAAAAGGTCGATAAGATTAAGAATAAACTAAAAGAAGATAGAATTACTAGACATTTAGATAAAGTGGAAGCTAAAGTAACTGAGGTAACAAAGGCTGCAGATGACTATTTTGCTCGTGTAGCAGTGGAGACAATCGAACCAACACTAACTGCTACGGAAGCGGATGTACAAATCGAATTGGATCCAGCTGTTAATGAAACGCTAACAGAGACAGAGCTAAGTGTACAAGGTACGACTTTAGTAGACCAAGAGGAAGAAGAACCTACTACTGATTTAACAACTTCTGGGATAGAATTAATAGACAACGAAACAGAAAATCAAGTAGCAACAGAAGAAGATACACAAGACGAAGCTGAAGCTACAGAAGATGATGAAGACGTGGTTGACAGTTTTATTGGTAAACTTCGTAGCCAATTAAATTATTTATATGCTATTCAAATGCAATTGTCTAGGTACAGTCAATCAATGGAAGATACAGAATACGTTCAGGCATTACAAGCTAGAATTGATGGATTAGAAACTACAATTACTTCTGAAATTACTAGAATAAAAGAACAACAACAAGCGGTTGAAGTTGTTGTGCCAACAGATGTAGAAGCTAGTGAAACAGTTGTAGATGAAAATATAACCTCTGACTCGAATACAACAGCAGAAGCAGCAAATACTACATTAGAGTCAGAAGCAACACCCAATTCGTCTTCAACAGATGAAATAAATTTACAATCATCAACATCAACAGATTCAGTTACTCCATAACATTCATAATCTGAAAACAGCCTGGTTAAGCCCTGGCTGTTTTTTTACAAGAAAAAAAGTATAAAAAAAGAGCTGTCTAGCAAGGCGCAACTTGCACTAGTCCTCAAACAAAAAAGAGTTGCTCCTTTTTAAAGGGAGCAACTCGCAAAGTCAAGCAATTAGTCAATAAACTGTGTATCAATCAAGTCTTCGAAGTCAGGCTTTTCTTTTAAAAATTCTAAGTCGTAAGAAGAGTCACCAAATGCTTGAATAGCTTCTTCATCTACTTCATATGTGAATCCAATATTTTCCCACGAGCCATCAATTACTTCTTTACTTAATTCTTGGTTTGTAATTTCTTTAATATCATTAATCGCAATGGCTTTTGCTTCTTCAGGATTTTCGTTAATGAAGTCTGTAGCATCTTTGTGTGCATCAACAATATTTTGAATTAATTCAGGGTTTTCTTCAATTAAAGAACCAGAAGTTACTAAAACGGATGCTGGTAGTGTTTTACCAAACGACACTTCATCAGCCGGAATAATGACCTTTGCGCCAGTTTTTTGTTGTAAAACTGAAGCCCATGGTTCAGGTGCAACAGCAACATCAACTTTTCCAGTTTCAAACATTGCTTGATAGGTAGCTGGTTTACCTGTTTGGTGAATCATTGTTCCATTAATACGTTTAGAGGTGATACCAAGCTCTTTCATATATGTTTCAAATTGTACATCGTGCGTACAACCAACACGTGGTGTAATGAATGTTTTGCTTGCAATGTCTTCTACTGTCTCAATACCACTACCATCTCTTGCAAGAACTACTGTACCACCAGTTGACCCAGCTGCGATAATCTTAACATCTGCGCCATTTGTATAGTTGTTCATAGCAGGTCCGGGTCCAACTAATCCCGCTTCAATTTCCCCTGTTTTTAATGCATCCATAAATGATGCACCATCTGGGAATGTTTGATACTTAATCTTAATATTGTCACCTAAACGATCTTCATAATATCCTTCTGATTTTGCGACCATTGCCGGAACGTGGTTAATATTCGGGAAGTATCCGATTGTAATTTCTTTTGTTTCCTCTGCTGAAGAATCTGACGATGAACCAGAAGAAGCATCTGAAGATCCACAGCCAACAAGTAATAATGCGAAAGTTAGCATCATAGCCAACGTAAATAAGATTTTTTTCATTTTGTTTTCCCCCTAAATAAATTACATGTCTTTGATAGACAATGTCTGTTTAAACTATAATTAACTACTTAATCCCCAGCGTTTAGCAACAGATTTTTCAATTCGCTGGAAAATAAGTTGATCAACAATTGCCCCAATTGCCCCAATTATTATCATGACACCTATCACCATGCTCATGTCACCAAAATCTGATGCATAACGAAGCGTATAACCCAAACCGGGGCCTGTAGTAAGTAGTTCCCCAGCAATTAAGGCACGCCAAGCAAATGCCCATGCAAGTCTAGATCCTGTTACGAAATAAGGAATCGAAGCTGGAAAAACCACACGAATAAACAGGTCCAGACCTTTTGCCCCCATTGTTTGTGCTGCCCTGATATACAAAGGTGGGACGTTCTTTATACCAGTTCGAACGTTAAGAGCCATTACAAATGTTCCACCTAGCACAACAACGAAAATGACCGCTTTATCATTTAAGCCAAACCACATCATTGCAAGTGGCAGCCAAACGATACTAGGAACGCTTTGAAAGGCAAGTAAGGATGAGCCAATTGTGTCATCAGCTGTTTTTGATTTAGCGATTAAAACACCTATACTCGTGCCAAGAATTAATGCTATTGCTAACCCGACTGCAAGGCGCCTAAAACTTGCCAATAAATCATATAGTAACGTCATATTTTCAATTCCGGAATATAAGGAAACAATTACTTTTGAAGGTGCAGGCAAAATAATTTCTGTCCACAGACCTAGTCTTGCACCAAGTTCCCATAAGCTAAGGATAATACCAAAAAAGATTATTCGTTTAAACACTGGTTTCATGATTTAATTCCTCGCTTACAACTTTGTCAATTTCCTTTTTTAAATACCCCATGACGTGCTCTTCAATTTCAATCATTTTATCCTTATGTTCACTCCTGGGTCGTGGTATGTCTACTTTAATATCTGTTAAGACGGTCCCTGGCCTAGTGCCCATGACGATAATGCGGTCGGATAGTTTGATAGATTCAGAGATACTATGGGTGACAAAAAGGACAGTCTTTTTCGTTTCCGTCCATATATCTTCTAGCTGATCATGTAACCTTGTACGTGTTTGTTCATCTAAGGCACCAAACGGTTCATCCATAAGCAAAATATCTGGATCCATAGCCAATGCTCGAGCAATTGCAACTCGTTGCTGCATTCCACCAGATAATTCATGTGGATAATGCTCTAAATAATTACTTAACTGAACCATCTTAAGGTACTTTTTTGCTTGGTCTGTAGCTTCTTTTTTAGACATTTCCTTTTTTAATGGAAACATGACATTTTCAAGTACATTAATCCAAGGAAAAAGCGCTGCTTGTTGGAAGACCATACCTCTGTCCTTACCAGGCTTCGTTATTTTAGTTCCATCAACAATGATCTCACCGCTAGTCACGTCTGTTAAGCCAGCTACAATCGATAACAACGTAGATTTTCCACAACCGGATGGTCCTAAAATCGATACAAACTCGCCTTTTTCAATAGCTAAGTTTATGTCTTTAAGCACAGTAGACGGATTTCCATTTTTATCTGTAAATTGCTTATTCAATTGATTTATCGAAATAAACATTTGCTTCTCACCTAATCTCATAATTCTTATCATTTTAATCGGAATTAACTATTTGAATGATATATATATTTAGCGAATTTGTCAATATGATTGCACTATTTTGGGTAAATATAGATTAAGGGACAATATAAAAGGTATGCCATAATTATCGCGGTATTGTTTATCCGTGCTTTTTTCAGCTATTACGAAGCAACATGACAAATGTCATATTGAAATCCTGACAAATATGTCTTTAATGAAACACTAAAAAAAATTAATATTAAGTTATTCAATTACGAGGAGGCTGTTTATGAGTAGACAGAAACAATCTCAACTTAGAAAAAACGTGAAACCTTATGAAACGTCGAATAAAAAATCGAGTATCCGACAACTAATAAACACAATACCACCTTTTTTCTTTATGTGGTTTTTGGCCTATCAGAGTATCGAGGTATCTGTTTGGTTAAGTATCGTATGTTCCGTCATTGCCGCAGCATTCGTTGTGCGCATCTTTATTATTTTTCATGATTGTGCCCATTTATCATTTTTTGAAAATAAAAAAGCAAATCGAATTCTTGGAACACTAACTGGGATTATTACCCATTTCGCCTATGAAAAATGGAAAAGAAGTCACTCTATCCACCATGCAACAAGTGGGAACTTGGATAAACGTGGGGAAGGTGACATATGGATTATGACGGTGGATGAATACCTGAAGGCATCAGTATGGACAAGACTTCAGTACCGTTTGTATCGTAATCCATTGGTTATGTTTGGGTTTGGACCAATTTTTTTATTTATAGTAAATAACCGGTTTAACCGTAAAGGTGCAAAGCGAAAGGAACGCCTCAATACGTACATTATTAACGTATCGATTGTTCTTATTTACACTGCCTTAATTTTAACAATTGGCTTACAAAACTTCCTGATTGTTCAATTACCAATCTTGTTTGTATCGGGAGCACTTGGAATTTGGTTGTTTTATGTTCAGCACCAATTTGAAGATACCTATTTTGAAAACGAAGATGAGTGGGACTATGTAAAAGCAGCTGTAGACGGTAGCTCCTATTATAAATTGCCGAAATTGTTACAATGGATTACAGGAAATATCGGATTTCACCATGTGCACCATTTGGCACCAAGAGTTCCAAATTATAACTTGGAAAAAGCACATGAATCAACTCCACCACTACAGCATGCAACAACGATTACGCTTAAGACTAGTTTAGAATCAGTCCGGTTTCGGTTGTATGATGAAAAGAATAAACAATTTATTACATTTAAAGAAGCAAAGCGATGGATGGCGAAACCTAGCTTGTATTTAAATAGCAGGAAGCCAAGCTTTCAAGACGAATAAATAGCATTTTTTAAGGCTCGGAAACGATATCCCGAGCCTTTTTAATTGTCTAGGAAATTATATAGGCTGCTTGATGTGGAAGGCGGCGACTTGCGCTTTTCTTATTGTCTAGCTCCAGCGCCTAGCCCCTCGGGGTCAGCAAGGCGCGATAGCGCTTTTGTTCCTGTTGTTCTAACCTTTTGGATGGTGTAAGATGAAAAGGAAGTATCTTGTAAAGTAAGGGGAACTTTATGCAGAATTGGTTTCACATTTTTCCGAAAAATACTGGTCTTAGCTTTTACATATGGTTAATATTTTGTATCCTGCCATTTTATTTTATTTTCAGATCTTCTTCTAAAACGGAAATTATCATTGGAATCTTGATGACAATTCTATTTTTTACTTCGTACCGGCTGTCATTTTTATCTAAAGGTTGGCCAGTCTATTTATGGGTTAGTATTGACATTGGTATTAGCCTTGCAATGACTTGGTTATTTGGGTATATTTATTTTTCACTGTTTTTAGCATTTTTTATTGGAAATATTCATAATAAAGCTGGCTTTATAACATTATACATTATTCATCTTATAACAACTATCACTGCAATAATCATTGGCTTTTTTATGCACCTAGATATATATTTCTCGCAAATCCCTTTTATTGTTATTTGTTTAATAGGCGTTATTTTATTACCTTTCACTATGTTTAATCGAATCAAACAGGATCAATTAGAACACCAGTTACAGGATGCGAATGAACAAATTTCCGAGCTTATGGTTTTAGCAGAAAGACAACGGATTGCACGTGACTTACATGACACACTTGGTCAAAAGCTATCACTGATTGGCTTGAAGAGCGATTTAGCAACTAAACTAATGGTAGCAAAGCCGACCGCTGCAAAGAGTGAGCTAGCTGATATTCAAGCAACAGCGCGCATGGCGTTAAAGGAAGTTCGGGAAATGGTGTCAGATATGCGCGGTACTCGGATAAAAGAAGAAATTATTCACGTAAAAGAAATTCTAAAAGCCGCCCAAATAAACCTTCATCTGTCAGGTACTGTTGAGCTTAACCAAACACCTTTGTTTGTCGAACATGTGCTTAGTATGTGTTTAAAGGAAGCTGTCACAAATATTGTCAAACATAGTGAAGCAAATGATTGTTATGTTCATATTGAACAAAACCCAAAAGAAGTGATTATCGAAGTCCGTGATAATGGGGTTGGTGTTGAAAGAAAAAAGAAGTCAGACGGTCACGGGTTAGAGGGGATGCAAGAACGAATTGATTTTGTTAATGGAAATTTGAAGTTTGATTCGTCAGATGAAGGAACAATACTCACTATTCAAGTACCAAATGTTATAAAATAGGGAGTAGGCGGTTTGAGGGGGGAAAGATGTGATAAGAATCGTAATAGCAGAAGATCAACGCTTATTACTTGGTGCATTAGGTTCTTTATTGGAGCTAGAAGAGGACATGGAAGTAGTTGGCCAGGCGAACAATGGGGAAGAGGCGTTGCAGCTTGTACATAAGCATCAACCAGATATTTGTATCATGGATATTGAAATGCCACTCAAGACTGGACTAGATGTTGCCGAAGAGCTAAAGGATCATCCCTGTCGGATCATTATCCTTACTACGTTTGCAAGAGCTGGATATTTTGAACGAGCAAGAAAAGCAGGAGTTGCTGGTTACTTGCTAAAGGATAGCCCAAGTGAAGAATTAGCTAGTTCTATTCGTGTTATTATGGACGGACGTAAGGTGTATGCGCCTGAATTAATTGATATGGCTTATCATGAATCAAACCCATTAACTGAACGTGAGGAGCAGGTAATAAAACTAATGGCTGATGGGAAAAACACAAAAGAAATCGCCAAGCAACTTCATATAACAAATGGTACAGTGAGGAATTACATCTCTATTATTTTAGATAAGCTAGAAGTAAGTAACCGAATCGAAGCAATAGCGAAATTCAAAGAAAAAGGTTGGTTCTAAGTTTCGGGTGATGCCTGTTGTCACCTGAAAAAACGATATACGCGCCCGAACGAACGCATCCAGCGGCCAAACGGTAACAAACCCCGATATACACGCCCGAACGAACGCATGCAGCGGTCAAGCGGTAGTCAATTGTGCTCCACTTCGTAGCCTGCCTTAGTCTAGCAGGGCGCCCTGCGCTTTTCTTAATGTTCCTTGGTTTTTAGCTTATCAGCTCAAATCACTAACTGAATTTTTTCGAGGAAATTAAATACTGCCAGTCTCAATAATTTTTTTCATCATTTGCGTATTTGGATAGTGACTGTCCTCGTATTGACGAATCGTTTTGTTATAATCATAAGCAACTCGGCGATGGCTAGTGCTGATTGTTCCACCGCTTACCTCAACAATCGCATAGGATGCCTTCGTTACACCGTCAAAAGGGAGACCGACGCTGCCAAGGTTAACGACTGTTTTACCGTTTACGACCCGTGTGTATGCTTTGTGTATATGGCCATATAGGTAAAGGTGTGCATCCTTTTCACAGAAAAGCTTTGTTTCTAGTTTATCCTCTGTAGCGTCAGGGAGAACGACATCAAATAGACTTGTTGGTGTGGCGTGAAAAGCCTGCATCGTTACTCCATCTACTTCAATGATTGCTTCTGTAGGTAGTCCTGCAAGAAAATCGATGTCAACTTGGTCGATTCGATTAACAATCCACTCTCTCTCCAAGTTCATTAATTCTAGAGCCTGATCAGGGACCTCTCCTTGCCTTACACCACGAACGACCCACTCATCGGCATTTCCTTTAACCACTGTTGTATTCAAACTTTTAATTAATTCAATCGACCGTTTTGGTTCTGGCCCACGATAAGCAATGTCACCCAATACAATAATCTTATCGACACGTTGTTTATTAATATCGTCTAAAACGGCATCTAATGCATTCGCGTTTCCATGAATGTCAGATATAAATGCATATTTCATTCCATTCACACTCCTTTCTCAAATTATTTTAAAGACCGGGATGCATTCCAACTAAGGTGCAACTATTTGCGTGAAGCGAACTCCCACCTAGAACTAAGACAGTTTGTAAATGTCTGGTCTGCGATCAGTGAAAATTGGGATTGTACTCCTAACTTCATCGACTTTATCTGGTTCAATTTCTCCGTACAGAATCGTCTCTTCATCATTTGCCTCTGCGATGATTTCTCCCCATGGCCCAACTATAATCGAATGTCCGCCAAATTCATTGTTCGGATCAGCTCCAACCCGGTTACACGCAACGACATAACACTGGTTTTCAATTGCTCGGCTAATCAGAAGTGCTCGCCAATGATCGATTCGAGGTTTTGGCCATTCAGCAACGACATACAACACTTTTGTATCTGCGAGCATTTGGGTGCGAATCCACTCAGGAAAGCGAATATCATAACAAATGACGCCAGCACTTAATGTATTTTCAAGCTCAAATAAGCCATTATCATTACCTTCGATTAAATGCTTCTCTTCATCCATTAAGCGGAACAAGTGTGCTTTACTATATTCCTTAACTACTTTTCCTTCCCGGTTGACAACAAATAGCGTATTCGTCACATCTGTATCTGATAATCTTTTTGCAATCGAGCCTGCTACCACATGAACCTGATATTTTTTTGCAAGTTGACTAATATATGCAAAAGAAGCTTGCCCGTCTTGGTCAGCTATTTCATCAAGCCGTGTTAGATCATAGCCAGTTGTCCACAACTCTGGTAGAACAACAATATCAACATCTTTCTCTATTTGTTGAAAAAAAGCTTCTACCTTTTTAAAATTGGCTTTCGGGTCGCCAAAAGCGATATCGATTTGACAAAGTGCAACTTTTAATCCCAAAAGATCCCCTCCAAACACAAGTATAGTATTGCATACAATAGTTTAATCAGCGAGTAACTATTTCTTCTACAAACCTAATTGCCTCTTCCACTTGGTGTGGCGCTGTGACATGCATAAGACGGATAGATTCTCCTTCTTTCGTAGCCGCTGCTGCAATTTGGCTAATGGCCCATTCTTGATTAGTTGTTATCCCAAGCTCTGTTATGGAAATTGGTAGATTTAATTGCTGATAGAAAGGTAAAAGGAGTTCAATTTCTTCCGGTCTATTTTCTATTGCAAGCTGGACCAAGATGCCATAAGCAACTTTATTTCCGTGTAAGTGAGGATGGGTTTCAGGTATCGTTGTAAGGCCATTATGAATCGAATGGGCACCAGATACTCTACCGTAATGGTCGCCATACCCGCCAACCATTCCCCCGGCCATTATGATCGTTTCAATCACACGGGTAAAAGCGGTAGTAACTTCGCGTTTTTCGACTGATGAAATAGCCTCGATCCCTTCCTCAAGTAAAACATCACGACATAACCGAGCTGCATGCATTGCTATTTCAATCCCAATCGGCATTGTATTAAGTTTTCTTGTTAAAATGTCTGCTTCATACCATTTCGCGATTGTATCGCCTATTCCTGCTCGTAAATAAGAAACAGGAGAATTAACAATAATCGTAGGTTCGACAAGTACCATAAATGTGTTATGTTCAAAAATGGTATAATGAAGAAAGTTACCTTGTTCGTCGTAAAATACGCTTAGAGGTGTCCAAGGTGCACAATTCGATGCAAGTGTTGGGATTAAGATAACAGGTAGGCCTGTTTCATTTCCACAAGCCTTAGCGATATCCATTACTTTACCTCCGCCAACCCCAAGGATAAAGTCTGTCGCTTGATCGTGTGCGATTTGGCTAATTCGTTCCACTTCCTGAAAAGTACATTCCCGGTTGTATCGGACTTTTGTTAAAGGGGTTTCTAATCTAGGGAAAAAAGGAAGAGCAGCCTCCCAAGATAAGTCCCCGTGAATTAACATACCTTTTGTGAAATCATTTTTTGCTAATTTTTGATCCAATGTATCAAGTACACCGGGATAGCACTCATAAATACTCGGTGAACCTTTTATCAGAATCTGTTTCATGGTGTCCTCCTAAAAAACTCTTCCAGGACGGAAGAACTCAATTGCTCGATAGTCTGTTAGTAAACTAAGTATATACCATCTAGATAAAAATGTATAAAAAACCATTGCCTAAAAGTTGTTTGGGAAAGCCATTCATCCTAGGGTATCACCCTGGTTGTGTTAGAAATTATTAAAAATATGACAGTAGGTGTTAACAGCTTTACAAAAATAGATGAAATAGCTATGATAAGTAACTAGAATTTAGTGACGAATGGGAGTGTGTTGTTCGTGCAACGGTTTAATCAGTCGGAGCTATTAAAGAGGCTGCCAGAACAGTTTTTTGCAAGTCTTGTAGCTAAGGCAAAAAAGTTAAAAGACGAGGGTCATGATTTAGTCAACTTAGGGCAAGGAAATCCTGATTTACCAACGCCACCACATATTGTCGAAGAGTTAAACGCTGCTGCAGGTGATCCTTTATATCATAAATACTCACCATTTCAAGGGTTTCCCTTTTTGAAAGAAGCAATTTGTTCGTATTATAAGCGTGAGTATGATGTTGAATTAGATCCAAATTCTGAAGTTGCCATCTTGTTTGGGGCGAAAACAGGACTCGTTGAAATTAGTCAGTGCCTGTTAAACCCGGGGGACACGGTGCTTGTGCCAGATCCAGGGTATCCTGATTATATGTCTGGAATTGCGCTTGCTAACGCTAAAGCTACGATGATGCCATTACTAGTTGAAAATGACTTTTTACCAGACTATTCAACACTTCATCCATCGACTTTACAAGAAGCGAAGCTGATGTTTTTAAATTACCCAAATAATCCAACATCAGCAACAGCAACGAAGCCATTTTTTGATGAAACAGTCGAGCTTGCACGTAAACACAACATTTGTATTGCTCATGATTTTGCCTACGGTGCGATTGGCTTTGATGGGGAAAAGCCAACTAGCTTTCTTCAATCAGATGGAGCAAAGGATGTAGGAGTTGAGTTTTATACGATGTCAAAGACGTATAATATGGCAGGCTGGCGTGTAGGATTTGCGGTAGGTAATCAGTCTGTCATTAAAGCTATCGAACTATTACAAGACCATTTATATGTCAGTCTATTTGGTGGTATCCAGCATGCCGCAGCAAAAGCTTTATTAGCAGATCAAACATCTGTTACAGAACTAGTAGCTACCTATCAACGCAGGAGAGATGTCTTTATTGGAGGGCTCAATAAAATTGGTTGGAAAGTGCCGCCGTCCAAAGGAACATTTTTTGTCTGGTTACCAGTACCACCGGGGTATACTTCAGAACAATTTTCAGAAATGTTAATGGAAAAGGCACATGTCGTAACAGCCCCAGGCAATGGGTTTGGTTCATCTGGTGAAGGGTATCTACGCGTTGGGTTACTTGATAGTGAAGAACGATTGCTTGAGGCTGTTGACAGGATTGATAAATTAAATCTCTTTTAAACAATAAAGAAAGGGGTGTGGATCTTGATTACTTTGGAAAAAGTCGCAAAGATTTATGAAACAAAGTCCGGACAAGTAGTAGGTGTCGATAATGTTTCCTTAACGATAAATAAAGGGGAAGTATATGGTATTGTCGGGTATAGCGGAGCAGGAAAAAGTACATTGCTTCGGTGCATTAATATATTGGAAAGGCCAACTTCAGGTAAAGTCATTGTAGATGGCGTAGACTTGTTAAAACTTAAAAGTAAGCAGCTCCGGGTTGCACGTCAGTCGATTGGTATGATATTCCAAGGCTTTTACCTCGTTTCCTCAAAAACAGTTTTTGAAAATGTTGCATTTGCGTTAAAGGCTGCAGGAGTGGAGAAAACGAAGCGGAAAGAACGGGTACTAGAACTGTTAGAATTAGTTGGGTTGTCCGATAAAGCAGACCATTATCCTACCCAACTAAGTGGAGGACAAAAGCAACGAGTGAGCATTGCGCGTGCGTTAGCGAATAATCCAAAGGTGTTGCTGTGTGATGAAGCAACTTCTGCGCTAGACCCTAGTACAACTAAATCGATTTTAGCTTTATTAAAAAAGATTAATCTTGAACTCGGGATTACGATAGTCATTATTACGCACGAAATGGAAGTGGTAAAAGAAATATGTGATCGATGTGCTGTCATGCAGGATGGAAAAGTGGTGGAAGAAGGCCCGACCTATGATATGTTCTCAAACCCAAAAGAACCTTTAACACTCGACTTTATCAAGACTGTGCTTGACTTTGAATTACCACAAAAGCTTCTTGATTCGATCTCTGGAACATTAGTCCGTCTACAATTTCGCGGGGAGCTAGCAGAAGAGGCCGTCGTTTCGGACATGTTACAGAAATTTTCGGTAAAAGGAAATATACTCCACGGAAAAGTTGAATATATCAAGGAAACGCCACTAGGGATTTTCATCATGGAGCTCGTCGGTGAAAAGACTGAACAAGAGAAGGCACTTGCCTATTTAAAAGATAGAGTAAAGCAAGTGGAGGTGATTTAAACGATGTATCTCAGTAGTATAGTTAGCCTTTTACCTGAATTAAATGAAGCGTTCTTTGAAACACTATTAATGGTTGGAATTGGGCTATTAGTCGCTTTAGTGGTTGGCATGCCACTAGGAATAGTGTTGTATGTTACGGATCGCGGCCTCTTTTTAGAAAAACAAACAGTGAAGGTAGTAGTAGGAATGATTGTTAACTTAATCCGTTCTATCCCATTTATTATTTTGTTAGTTTTCTTATTGCCATTCACTGATTTTATCCTTGGTACGACAATTGGTCCATTAGCAGCGTCTGTTTCGTTATCTGTTGCTGCCATTCCTTTTTATGCTAGAATTGTCGAAGCGGCTGCAAGAGAAATCGACCGTGGCGTCATTGAAGCAGCTGTTGCTGTTGGTGCATCACCATGGATGATTATTAAGGATATAATTCTTCCTGAGGCTAAGCCAGGTTTCATTAGTGGATTGACGATTACAGCAATCAGTTTAATAGGTTACTCAGCAATGGCAGGAACCGTTGGTGGTGGAGGGATTGGCGACTTAGCAATCAGGTATGGCTATTATCGTTATGATGATACTGTTATGTTTACAACGGTTATTGTTCTGATTGTCTTAGTTCAGCTTGTTCAATATATCGGCGACTTTATCGCCAAATCGGTAAACAAACGGTAGTGGTACCTGCCACTAGCCACAGATCAAAAATAGAGGAGTGTAGAAAGATGAAAAAGAGTTTAGTCTTGTTATTGTCTGCGTTGTTCATCATCATTTTAGCTGGATGTGGTGGTGGAAACGATGAAGAAAAGTCTGATTCAGAAAGTGGACAAGCAGAAGAAAAAGAAACCATTCAATTCGGAGCAACAGTTGGTCCGTATAGTGACATGGTAACAAAAGCAATTGCACCAATCTTAGAAGACAAAGGCTACAAAGTTGAGAATACTGAGTTTACTGACTATGTTCAACCGAATAAATCACTAGGAAATGGCGATTTAGACGCAAACCTATTCCAACATAAAATTTATATGGAAGCATTTGCGGAAGAGAACGGATTGGATTTATCCGAAGTAATTATCGTACCAACTGCCCCAATGGGTTTATATTCTAAAACATATGAAGCAATCGAAGATATTGAAGATGGTGCAACGATAACAATTGCTAACGATCCAACAAACCTAGCTCGAACACTTGTTATGTTAGAAACAGAGGGCTTAATTACCATTAGTAAAGACGTTGACCCATTAAAAGCATCTGTCAAGGATGTTACAGACAATCCCAAAAATATTGATTTTCAAGAAATCGAAGCGGCACAATTACCACGTATGGTTGAATCAGAAGATGCTTCAGCAGTACCAGGTAACTATGCACTTGCAGCTGGTATGAACTTACTAGATGCCCTTGCCTTAGAAAATATGCCTGATGATTATCGTAACCGTGTTGTTGTGAGAACAGAAGATTTAGATAAACAATGGGTAAAAGATATTAAAGCAGCAGTTGAGTCAGAGGAATTTGAAAAAACAATCGATGAACAATTCCAAGGCTTCGGAAAACCAGAATGGATGAAAAATAGATAAAGGTTACTTTAGGTAGTTCGGCAAACAAAATCGATGAATAAAGTGAAAACAGAAACGTTTAGACTAATAGACGTTTCTGTTTTTTTAGATATGGCCACTTTTTATGATATAGTGCCTAATTAGCTCTGTTAGAAAGAATTCAAAGGGTAAATAGTAGGATTTGAACATGACAGGAAGAGAGAAAGCCAAAAGTTGATTTTCTCTCTGCTTCGTACTAAGTAATGCTTGTTTGTGTTAGAAGGCACCTAGTACTTTCCTCATTCAATTGTTTTACGTTTTCTGGAAAATAGGTGGACTAGTTTGCCAATCGTATCTTCCACAAATAAATAGGCAGTTGGAATCAGTATTAAGGTAAACAACGTGGAAACCGATAAGCCAAAGATTACCACAATGGCTAGCGGTTGTTGGGTTTCTGTTCCTTCACCAATACCTAGTGCCAATGGAAGCATACCTAGAATGGTTGTTAGTGTTGTCATTAATATTGGACGTAATCGACTTGCACCAGCTTCTAAGATAGCTTCAGTACGATCTATCCCTCTTCCCCTAAGAATATTAATGTAATCTACTAATACGATGGCGTTGTTAACGACAATTCCAGCAAGCATAATAATCCCGATTAGCGCAGTAATACTTAATGGCTTTCCGGTAACAAATAATCCGCCAAAAATCCCAACAGCAGTTGCAGGCATGGAAAACATAATAATAAACGGTTGAACGAAACTTTCAAACTGGATAGCCATCACTGCATACACTAAGAAGATGGAGAAGATTAATGCCAAACCTAAGTCTGAAAAGGATTCAGCCATATCTTGTGCTTGACCACCGATAGAGTAGGAATATCCATCTGGGAAATTTAACGTATCTAATTCTGATTGGATATCCTTTGTTATACTTCCCAAATCTCTACCGACAATGTCACTGGATACAGTGACACGACGTTGTTGGTTTTCACGAGTCAGTGTTGCAGGTCCTTGCAGTTGTTTAAGTGACGCCACGGTTTGTAGAGGTATCATGCTTCCGGTTTCTGTTTGAATCTGCAGGTTTTCTAAATCACTAATGGTTTTCCTTTTATCCTCAGGGAAAATAATATTGACATCAATCTCATTTCCGTCTTCCCTGTATCTTGTTGCTATTTGGCCTTTAAACGCCATCTGAACTTGTGACATTACCTGTTGATAGGTCAGTCCATACTGTGATGCGTTGTTCCGGTCAACATTTACTTGTATTTCAGGGCGACCTTCTGCTGTAGATGACTCAGGATTATGGACACCGTCAATAGTACTAATTAGATAGACTACTTGGTCTGAAAGTTCTTTTAGCACCTCATAGTCTTGCCCGGTCAGTTGGATACTTATCGGTGATCCGCCACCTAATCCTGCTTCCATTGCGCTTACTGTAATTTCGGCACCAGGGATATCTTGAACTGCCCCTGTTAACTCAGTGATCACCTCGTCGGTTGTTTTAGTTCTATCCTCTGAAGAAATTAGTTGAATCGTATAATTCGCCATGTTTTTACTACCACCGAAGCCAGCACCATTTCCACTAGAGCCAATTGCAAGGTAGTTCGATTCAATAATATCTGAATATACACCTAGCTCTTTGTTGACTTGATTAGTGACATTCTCCGTATCGTCTAATTTGGAACCTGTGGGAGTCTCTACACTAATACTTATTTGTCCTTGGTCACCTGCTGGAATGAATTCAGTTCCAATCATCGGAATGAGCGCAAGACTTCCAGCTACTAAAGCAGTAGTTATCGCGAGTGTAGTCTTTCGCCGTTTCAGTGAAGAGAGTAAGGCCTTCTGATACATTCGGATTACACGGTTTAACAATCGATCAAACCAATAACGCCGTCCGTTTTCTTCTAAAGCTTTTGTCAAAAACTTTGAGGAAAGCATTGGAATTAATGTTATAGCAACGACTAACGATGCGACAAGTGAGAAGGACACAGTTAGTGCTAACGATGTAAATAAATCGGAAGCAATCCCCTCTACGAAAACGATTGGTAAAAAGACAACCAGTGATGTTGTCGTTGAAGCAATAATCGCAGGGGTAAGTTCTGATGCCCCCTGTTTAGCAGCTTCGATGCGACTGTAACCTTTTTGCCTGTAACTAACAATACTTTCTAATATAACAATCGAATTATCAACCATCATTCCTATCCCGAGTGCTAGGCCACCCATCGTTAACATGTTTAGTGTGTTGCCGGTAAAATACATGAGGGCGAAGGTTGAGATAACAGCAATCGGAATCGATAGACCAATGACAATCGTCGCACGAAAACTCTTTAAAAATAGTAACAAGACTAAAATTGAAAATATTCCACCATAGACCATGTTCGATAAGACAGAACCAATCGATTGATTGATGTAGTCTGCTGTATCAATAATCACTTTTTGTTCCACACCATCTGGCAAGGTATCCTCAATTTCATTCATTGCCTTTTGTACATTAGCAGATACTTCTACAGTATTTCCACCAGACTCTTTTAAAACTGATAGGACAACAGCTGGTTCGCCATTTACTTTTGAAATACTTGATACTTCTTTAAATGTATCTTCAACTGTTGCAACATCAGCTAGTTTTAACGTTGCTCCGGTACGAGTGGGTATCAATGTATTGCTAATGTCTGCTACAGATGTATATTCTCCTTCGACTCGAACCTGTAAGTCTTTATCCCCTTTTTCCAAAACGCCCGCCGATGCCGATTGATTGGCGGTGTTAATCGCTTGAACAAGAGAAGAGGGGGTTAATCCGTATTGGATTAATTTTGATTGGTTAATTTCGACTTGAATCTCTCTCGTTTTTCCACCTTCTAAAGTGACTGATCCGACACCCTCCTGGCGTTCATAAACCGGAATAACAAAATCGTCTGCAATTTCTTCCAATTCTTCGACTGATTTTCCAACAAGTCCAGTATAAATCACGGGTGTCTGTTGTGGATCAAACCTTAAAACACTGGGATCCCCGGCATCTTCTGGAAGCATCCCTTTTATTTGATCAATCTTTTCGCGTACATCTAATAAAGCATTATCTAAATCTGTACCACTTTGAAACATCATCACAACTAAGGAGGAGTTTGGTTGTGATTGTGTTTGAACAGTATCAATCCCTTGAACCGTACTAATGGCCGATTCAATTGGCTTACTTACTAGTTGTTCTACTTCTTGGGGGGCAGCACCTTCGTAAGTTGTCGTAACAACAGCAATGGGTAAATCTATTTCTGGGAACAGGTCAATGGCTAAGTTACGTAAGGAAATAGCACCTAACGCTATAATTGCAACAACAATCATAATTACCCCAACTGGCCGTTTTACGGACACATCTACTAGCTTCACTTCGCGGCCTCCTCAATAACGGTTACTTTGTTGCCATCAGTTAAGGTCACTTGCCCACTAGTCACGATTTGGTCACCTTTTTTGATTTCACCAGTAATAGCGGTCAAATCAGATAGTGACTTAACAATTGTCACTGATTTCTTCATTGCACGTTCTTCATCAATCACAAAGATAAAGGCACCTTCTGTTTCTTCGACAAGTGCTTCAGTTGGTACTAGAGTTGCCTTATCAACAATCGTTGTTGGAAGTTGGAAGGATATCGTCATCCCTGGTTTTATTTCTTTATTCTCATTAGGAAGTTCAGCCTCTATTTGATATAGACCAGATTCATTAGTAATAGGTGAGATGTAGACGATTTTCGCATCTGCTGTTTTGTCTAAAGCATCGAGATAAATTTGAATTTCTTTGTCTTTTTCAAACAAGCTTAATTCCTGGTCACTAACATTTGCATTAATTTGAATTGGGTCAAGGGAAATAATCGTACCTAGTGATTGTGAAGTGGAAACAAGTTCACCAACTTTGCTATTAAACGCCGTAATCTCGCCAGCAATCGTTGCTTTTATTGTTGTATCAACCAGTTGGTCCTTCGTTTGGTCCAACTGAATTTGGGCTTGTTCCACTTGAAGACGTGCTGCGTCCTCTTGGATTTGTGCTGATTCAAGTTGTAATTTAGCATTGTCGACGGCAATTTCAGCTTGCTTTATACTGGATTTTCCGTTTACTTGCTGTTCACTTGCTTGGGCCTGATCAAGCTGTTCTTTAGCGTTTTTTAAGCCTTGTTCAGCAAGTTTCCTACTAACGATTGCAGATTCCAGTTGTTTTTCTGCAGATTTTACACTTATGGTTTGTAAACGAACGTTCGCTTGGATATTTCCTGCATTAATCTTACCAATTGCTTGCCCCTTTTCAACCGTATCCCCTTTTTGAACAAATAATTCAACGAGTTCACCTGAAGTTTTTGGAATAATCTGGCCTTGTGAACTTACAACGGCAGTCCCATTTATTTCACGTTCCATTTGTAAGTCACCCTCGGTTACAGTCGCGACAAGAACAGGAGTTACTCGTTCTTGCTTTTCTGTTGTTTCACTTGAGTCGGTTTGTGAACATGCGGATACTAATAAAAGTAAAAAGGTTAAATATACTATTTTCTTTCTAACCATATGGTCTCCTCATTTCGTTATGTATTCGTAAATTAGATGAAAAGCTATTTATCTAACTTTTTCAAAACAAACTGGTATGGATCATTCATTTCAGATATATCAGCAAAATGGCTGAGCATGCCTTTAATAATTACCGGTCGTGGCTCGTTGTGAGATACTTCTTCAATTAGCACATCAATGGCAGTATTTAAATCACGCTGTTGTGACTCTGAAATGTGTAGTAAGGAAATTTTGTCTTTCATCGATAGGAACGTTTCTTTTAATTGTTCGTTTGTTATTTGTGTTTGATCTGGCATATGTTTCATGACTTGAGTTGGTTTTATTTGAGGTTCTTCGTTTTCTTTTAGTAAGCCTTGGATACAGTCGTCAACTCTTCTGGAAATATAGTGGGAGAGTCTGGTTGTGTTGACGGTCACATTATCAATAATCATCCACTGCAAATAACCGTTAATAATACCTTCTAGGAGGCTTGTGGCATCCACAATGTAAGGCTTTAGTTTTTCACCGTAAATGGCAAATAAATTCTCACTATTCCATTTGAAGTTCTCATTTTTGATATATTGGATGAAATGGTCCACCTCACTACCTAATGAAATGTTTTCGCGCATGTGCATAATAATAAATTCCTTATTCTCGACAAGCGATATCAAGAATACCTCGATCTGTTTGGCTAACGATTCAGTAGGGTCTGTCGAATTTTGTTTGGCAATATTAATTTGATTCATTACATTTTGATAATAGTGTTTAAAAATTTGCAGTGTTAAATCTTCTTTAGATTTAAAGTGTAAATAAAACGCTCCTTTTGATACACCACTTTTTTGAGCGATCTCTTGAATAGTTGTACTATGAAAGCCTTTTTCGGAAAACAATGTCATCGCCGTTTCCATCATATGTTTCTTTTTCTCGTGCAAAGATAATCCCCCTTTTGAGCACCTTGTTTGAATGACCAGTTAGTCATCAAGGACATGACTACGCGGTCACTGTGTATTAATATACAGGATTTCAACTGAAATAACAACGGTTGTCCTCGTTGAAAATTGGATATTACGGTAAAACAGTGAACAACAGGTCATGTGCATGGATTCCTTATTTTGGTAAAAAACAGGAACAATACCCCAATGTTTTCGGGCTAGAAATCTAGTATAATGAAGATAAGTAGATAGAAGGGGAGGTTGTAATGTTGAAAAAATCATCACTTATCATCGTATTATTATGTGGCTTGATGCTGGCAACGCCTGTGTCAGCAGCTTCATCTGAATCTAGTAATCTGTCTATAGAAGAAATTAAAGAACAGATTACGACAATCGCGCTTAAGTATGATATTCCACCAGAAATAATGAAGGCGATAGCGTTTGTTGAAACTGGGTATTCGCAATTTAAGTCGGATGGTTCGCCAAACGTGTCTGACGATGGTGGCATCGGTATCATGCAGGTCACACCTACTGATATTGATTTACCTGTAGACGAAGAAAAGTTAAAGACTGATATGGTGTACAACATCGAAGTTGCTGCACAAGTGTTAAACCGAAAGTGGGAGTTAAGTTATTTACCAGAAATAAATGATCGTGACCGGTCTGTATTAGAAAATTGGTATTTCGCAGTTATGGCGTATAATGGCCTATCCAAAACAAATGATCCAAATTTAAACCCAACTACGGCTTACCAGGAGCGTGTGTATAATCGGATGGAGGGTTCTTCCCTTATTTACTGGAGCGAGGATCTATTTGAATTTCCAACCTTTGATATTCGTTATGAAGATGGTAGTAGTAAGATGAAATTCGCCGAGGGTAAACATTATACAACGAACACTATTACCAGGTCTCAACAAATGTATAAACTTGGTGATATTGTTTTTATTGATGAACGCGATGGATCTGTTAGTTTACGTCCTGACCTTGTTCAGGGACAAGTCACGACGAAATTATGGCCCTATACACCACTAGAGATCGTCGCAACTCCAAAGGAATCCTCTTCATTAGAAAATGATTTTGTTTATTACAAAGTGAAGGGTGTTTCAGCTGACGGCTATGTTGCATCAGCTTATCTCAACAAAGGATCAGAAACAATGATGTTTGAAGACTCTAACGATGATAAACGAGCAGCAGCTTTAGCATTTATGGCCTTAAACGGTTATGCAACCGGTTATCCAAATGGGAACTTCGGTTCGTTTGATCGGATAAAAAGAGAGCATGTTGCTGTCATCTTGGACAATATCCTTGATTTAGACATGCCGTCCGATTATCAGATGGAAGCGGATGATGTAAATGTGGTTAATCCTTATTTTAATCAATTAGCAAAAGTGGAGTATAACGGGTTGCTTGGGGCAGGTGGTATGCTAAGGCCGAAAGAACTTCTAACACGTGCGCAAATGGCACAAGTAATGAGTACATCCTTTGCCGCTTATTATGAAAAGCCAACTACAAACCATACTTTTAAAGATCAACAAGCAATTTGGAATCCAGAAGCAGTTAATTTAATTTATTATAATGACGTAACTGTTGCGGATCCTTTTCAACCAAATGAGGATATAACGAGATCACAGTTTGCGATTTTCTTGTATCGAACAATGGTAAACTACTAAGAAGAAAAGAACAGGACGATTATCGAAAATCGTCCTGTTCTTTGTTTATAAGGTAAGAAAATATAAAAATTCAAGAGATGTCTAGCTCCGGCGCCTAGCCCCTCGGGTCATAAGTCAATCCCTTCTGTGGCAAAGAGCGCCACGTCAGGTCTTGTCTTATGCCAGTCGGGTCTAGCAAGGCGCCTACGCTTTTCTTATTGTCTAGCTCCGGCGCCTGCTCATTTGAAGCGTGTACTGCAACAACACTCTTCAAGAAAACAGCTAAAATCGATAACATTCTTACGGACTAAAGTATGATAAAATAAAAGGGTAGATTACTAGATTTGCAAAAGGAAAAATACATAATTAACAAGGAATGATGAGATGGGAACCCAAACAAACCGTTTAACAGCAATTATCATTACCATTCTATTGATTTTTTCGATACCTACATTTGTTTTCGCTGATAATTACTCTATGCCATTACATAAGGAAGATAGGAAAGACCTAAGCCCCAAATTATCAAACGAAGGTAAAACAAAATCAATTATGACCGGAGATTCAATTAATTTGGATGAAGTGAATAGACGCAGAATTTTAGTTAAGTTAGCAAAGGGTGCATCTGTTGACTTTCAACAATTTGGCTTAAACCAAGAGGAGACATCAGATTCCTTAGTTAAAAGGGGTTATCAAGTTGTTTCTGTTCCAGAGGGTATCAATTTTTCCAAAGCTTTAAGCGTGTTAAGCGGAACAAATAGTATAACTTTTGCAGAGCCTGATTACAATCGAAACATGAAATTTGTACCAAGTGATCCAAACTATAACAAACAGTGGTACTTAAACAAGCTAAATATGACAAAAGCATGGGATGTTACTAAAGGTTCAAGTGATGTCACTATTGCAATCCTTGATACGGGGGTTGATGCAAGCCACCCGGATTTACAAGGAAGGTTATTGCCTGGGTATGATTTTGTTGAAGATGATAATGACCCAAATGATGAACATGGGCATGGTACGCAAGTTGCAGGTGTTATAGCAGCTAACTCCAATCAAATTGGTATCACTGGTATCGATTTTAAAGCGAAAATATTACCAGTAAAGGTAGCAAATAAAGAAGGAAAAGCAGCTATTTCAGATGTAGTTGACGGTATTTATTACGCGATTGACCAAGGTGCAGATGTTATCAATATGAGTTACGGAACCTATGAGTTTAGTTCCTCAGAAAATGAAGCTTTGTGGGAGGCTTACGATGCAGGTATCGTTCTTGTCGCCGCTGCGGGTAACGATGATACCACTGAGCTGTCTTATCCAGCAGCATATACTCCTGTAATCTCTGTAGGTGCGATTAACAAAGTAAATGAGCCTACAATCTTTTCTAATTACGGACCAACAACAGATGTAGCTGCACCAGGGGAAAACATTTTAAGTACGTATTTGGACGAATCTTATGCCTATGATTCTGGTACGTCTTTCTCAGCGCCAATGGTCAGTGGCTTGGCTGGACTATTAATAGCAGAGCATCCAACATGGACCCCTGCACAAATAGAGTGGGTACTTGAAGCGAGTGCATCACATAATGAGCAATCAGAATGGGTAGAAAAAGGGGGATATGGTGTTGTCAATGGATACAAAGCATTAATGATGACTAATTTACCATCGCTTGACACCGATGCCCCTGATGTTGAAGAAAGTGCAATAGCCATTCGGTTAAATCAAACAAGGGAAGAAAAAATAGAGTTACCGATGGACGTAGACTGGGTGAAATTCAAAGTGGAAAAAGAAGGACAAGGAACTATTTCAGTGACAAACGTTGCTAGTCAGCTAGATTTAATTGGAGAACTTTATCAATATGAAGACGGCAAGCAAGTTAAATCCTATGAAATAGATGAACATGACATGGGTGAAGATGAAAGTCTTACAATGAACTTTCAACCAGGGACATACTATTTAGCTATTTATGATGTTTACAATCATTGGGCTACTCAAGCTTATCGCTTAAAGGTAGCTTTTGAGGGGATTGGCATTTATCCGGATGTCCTATCTTACCGTAAAGAAATTGAATTTCTAAGTGACAAAGGCATCATTCATGGTTTTCCTGATGGAACCTTTAAACCCACAGAAAACGTGACAAGACTACAAGCTGTACAAATGATTCTTAATCAGATGGGAATTAATATAGAAGACGAAGTAGTCCGAGACCCTGGTTTTACTGATATTCAAGAAGGTATGTATGGGTACAAAGCAGTAGCTAAGGCAGTTGAATTAGGATTTATAACTGGGCGAGAGGATAGTACGTTTGACCCAACCGGGGAATTAACAAGAGCTCAAATGGCTGTTATCATGGCAAAAGCATTTGAATTAGAGGGAAGCGGGACAGCCGCTTTTGAAGATGTTCCGGCTGATCACTGGGCATTTGAGGAAATTGATGCGTTAGCTTATAATGGAATTGCGAAGGGTTATCCAGATGCTACCTTTAAACCCAATGAAAAAATAAGTCGTGAACATTTTTCCATTTTCATGTATAAATATTTGACTAATTTGTAATATTATAGTAAACTAATAGTAATGAACTTGTAAAACTTTTAATCCCTTAGTAATAAATATAAAGATGGACCCCATAAACTATTGTTTGTGGGGTTTTTTCTTGTTGTCTAGCTCCGGGCGTCTAGCACTTCGGGCATAGGTCAATCCCTTTTGTGGCAAAAGAGCGCCACGTCAGGGCTTGGCTTATGCCTTGATATCGTTCGAGAATGGTTTATATCGATTTCCTTTACTTTCCAGTCGAAAAATAGTAGTTTTTGTCCTTCCAAGTCGAACCCTTATCGTTTAATATAAAGGAGACTAGATATCGAAACAAACAAGGGAGGACAATTTAAACTATGTTTAACAAGATCGCGAAGAAAGTTATGGTTATCTCTTTATCCGTTTCCTTAGCTGCAACTGTATTTGCCTCAAGTGTGTCAGCAGCAGTAACTTTTACTGATATTAAAAAAGGAGACTCTCATTTTGAAGCTGTCAATTCTTTAGCAGCTGCTGGAGTAATAAAAGGCTATCCAGGAGGAACGTTTGGTCCTTACAATGAGCTACAACGTCAGCATGGTGCTGTTTTATTTCAAAAGTCTCTTAACTTAGCAATTCCGACAGATTATTTAAGTAGATTATCAAAGTATTATACAGATGTTGATGAGACTAATGATTATGCGGAGCAAATAGCTGCTGTAACCCCGGACATTTTCACTGGTGGTGGTGGGGCGTTTAGACCAGTTGAAAAAATGACTCGTGAACAAATGGCTACAACAATGGTAAAAGCCCTTGGATTAAAGGATAATGGTAAAGAAACGACAATCAATTTAAATAATGTTAGTGATTCGCATAAGCAAAATGTTAAAATCTTTGCGCAATATGGTATTACGAATCAATTACAAGATTTTAAACCAAGAGATCCGGTCACACGTGCACAGTTTGCAACATTTTTGCAAAAATCATTATTAGTAGCAATTCCGCATAGTATTAACTTAAATTCTGGTATAACGATGTTTGATCGTGCAGTAGAAATTACACTTAATGTGTCAAATCCTTCTAATTATCAAGTATTTGTTGATGGCAAAGAATTGCTATACAAAAATGGTAAATTTGTTGGAGTAGTAGAAGCAACGAAAACCGATGAAGTGAAACAGAGCTTAGTCATAATTAAGAAGTAATAACCTTGGGCATATGCTTACTATAGAGTAGGACATGCCTGTCTTATCTTTTAAAAAAAGACTTATCCTCTCTTACTTAGTAGAGGATAAGTCTTTTTTCTATCGTAGGTAATGATGTTAACTAATTATAGGCCCAATGTTATACAGACGCGTTGGCAAGAATTGATTACCGTTTGTTACTCGGTTGAAGATTCAGTTTGTTGATTGTCTAATTGTAAATGTGATTGTAACATTTGTTTCTTCTCAGCTAAATCTTCTTCATCTAGTTGGTAGTAGTACACGTCCTCAGGCCAATAGTCATAACCTTTTAGTGTAAACGATTCAATATCGATTTTTCCTTTTGCTCCATACGATGCAAGATTTTTCATTTCACTGAATTTCATGTTTGTTTCCATGTTGTTACCAACTGCATCAATAACATTATCAATCTTGAAGATTGATCCTAGCGAAGTACCTTTATCAATAATAGCCTTTAAGATTTGCTGCTGGCGAAGCCCGCGCTGAATATCATTGTCCATCTTTCTTGTTCTAGCGAGTGCCAATGCCTCTTCACCGTTTAATTCTTGTTCACCTGGTAACAAATGAATGGCATTCTTTACGTCTTTTGAATTTTGCTCCCACACTTCTTTTTGGACGTCGACAGTTATGCCGTCTAATGCGTCAACAACGTCGATAAAAGCATTAAAATTCATTTTAACATAATAGTCGATAGGAATATCAAATAGCTGTTCTACTGTTTCGATTGTTGCTTGTGGACCTCCATATGCATGAGCGTGTGTTATTTTGTCCTTATACCCGACTTCAGGAATATAAACATAGGAATCTCTAGGAATACTTAACATCTTTACACTTTTATCTTCGCGGTTTAAGGTAGCAAGAATAAGAGCATCCGATAAAGCATTTCCATTTGTTCCTCTTTTTTTACTAGCGTCGACGCCAATAAATAAAATCGAAACATTTTCTTTAGATTTGTCTGATTTCTTTTCATCTGAACTATTCTCTTGATCTACTTTATCTCTTTCAAGCGGATTATAAGAACCATCGGCTGCATCAGCAGCTTTATTGTAGATATACGCTCCATAGACTGAGGTAGCCCCTGCTAGAAAGAGAAGGGGGACAAGTATCCAAAAAATTCTTTTTCTTGTTTTATGTTTAGCCTTGCGCTTTTGAACTCGTGACTTATTGTTATAATTAGTTGGTTTCATTTAACAAACTCCTTTTAATGCACATGCTACTGTACATTTTACTACGAATTTATCTCTTCGTAAATTCATATTTATGTTACAATTCATGTCGAAATGATTACAATTTCGTGAAAAGTATAGAAGATTCGCGGGAAATCGGTCGAAAAATTAAATAAAATCTTTATATCTTTGATTACTTTTTAATAGATAAGTCATTCGACAAGACTATAAAACGAATTGGATTAAATTGAAATGATTTGTTTGTCGGCCCCTTTAACACGATTACTTATTTCGAATAGTCTTTAGTACAGCAAGCGAATGGGGGATAATGATGACCAAACTGAAAACGGAACAGTTAAAAAAACTATTGTTACAAATGCGTGAAATGGGAAATGACGGGACATCTTTTGAAGATATCATGTCAGAAATTGAAAGCTATCTTGTTCGAGTCGTGAAAGAGTAGACGGATGTAATAAGCAAAGCGCAAGTCCTTGGTCAGACCAGAGGAGCTAGGCGCTGTAGCTAGACAGCTCTTGGATCTTTTCTTATCTTTTCAAAAAAAGGTCTCCCAATTATGAGTGGGGAGACCTTTATTAAAACCAACCTTTTCGTTTAAACCAGATATACATCAGTAAGGCGATAATTCCCATTAAAATCAATATCGTGAAATATCCATATTGCCAAGACAATTCAGGCATGTTGGTAAAATTCATACCATAAATACCAGCAATAAAAGTTAATGGAGCGAAAATAGACGTAATAATCGTTAACACTTTCATTACTTCATTTGTTTGGTGGGAGTTGATGGATAAATAATTGTCACGAATATCATTCGTTATTTCGCGGTTGGAGGATACCATTTCGGATAATTTAAGCAGATGATCATAAATGTCTGCGAAATATTCTTTTCTTTCCTTAATCCCCTCTAGGTGACTAGAATTCAACATGCGATAAAAAAGATCTCGAACTGGGTTAATTGTATGCCTTAATCGCAGTAACTCGTGGCGAATATCAAATAAGCGGTCAAGGAGAATATCCATTGATTCATCGTTTGTATTATCTTCAATGTCGTTTAACTCATCCTCAATTTCGTAAATGCTTGGAAAATAGTTATCGACAATCTTATCCAATACTTCATAAAAGATTCGGTATTCATCCCATTTAGATAAATCCTGTATTTTGGCTAATCGATTCCAAACTTGGTCGATTTCTCTAGAAGATTTATTATGATAAGTAACAATGTAATCATCCCCTAGGAAGAAATCGTGCTCTTCTTTAGTAAGGTCAGTTGGATTAATGGCGTGAGTGATAAAAAAAGAAAAGTCATCGTAATAATCCAATTTCGGCCGTTGTAAGCTATGGATACAGTCCTCAATAGCTAAAGGGTGGAAATGAAGTTCAGAATCTAACTGATTAATTTCTTCTTCGGTAGGTTCATTAAAATCAATCCAAAACCAATCGTAGTCCAAGGATTGTAGTTCATTAATGGATGGAAGCTCTATTCGTTTCAATTCTTTTGTAATAGCGACTATTTTGATCATGTTGGAAAAACCCCTTCTTTATTTAGTTTATCGCAAGGTGAGGGGTGTACTCAAGTCCGGTGTAGTTCAATTAAGAAAAGCGCAGGGCGCCTTGGTCTGACCTCAGGCGGGCTAGGCGCTGTAGCTAGACAGCTCTTGCATTTTTTACTTAAAAAAAGACGACAAATCAATGTCGTCCACCAACTAATTCTTTTGTATGAAATCTTTCTACAGGAGTTCCGGTAATTTGGAAATAATTGTTATCTGCTGAAACAATTTTCAAGCCATATGTATTGGATTCTGTAGTTTCTTGAGACCAGATTACTTCACCAAAAATTTGGTTGTGGGAAGAAGAACTTAAACAACTTAAACAAATATCTAAAACAAGGTGCTGTCCGATTGTAAATACCTTCTCAGTTGAAAAACTTAAGGTTTCGGGACCAAGGCTATCCATACGTAGTGGTAAAGATTCTTTTCGTAAAGATAATCCCTCAACTGTTGTCACAGTCGCATCCAATATTAAAGGCTGGTTTAAGCAGGCTGCATTATTAAGCTTGTCCAACTTTTAATCATCTCCCTCATATTAAAAAATTTAAAAACAACAAACAGATGCTATTAACACTAACTTTAATTTATTAAGTTGTCAATATTGTCAGAAAAGTAAAACATTTATAGCAACAAAAATAATCTGACTCTCTAAAAAGAGAGCCAGATTGGACTAGAAGGGATATTTATTCTTTTGGCTCGAACGTTTGGCAATCTGTTTCGCGTTGATTTGCAGCTTGCTTTCCGGAGTGACTAACAACGTAAATAGCGTCTGCGGCACACTTATTTCCTTGTGCCCAATAGTGACAGTTTTTTACCTCACATAATACATCTTGAGCCAATTGAAACACCTCCTGTAACTATATCATGCGAAAAAATGCTTTCAGTCATTCCTGTAAAAAACTACATATTTTTAAGCGAAGTTGGATAAATTAAGAAAAGCTCAATATAGCACCTGCGCAAGACAGTTCATGTCTAACTTATAAATAAAACCAGCCCAAATGGACTGGTTTAACAATTACTTTAAGAAGCTTCCGTAGCCTGCAAAATGTTGACTCCAATAAGGGTTGCTTAAACTTGATTTTTGAACACCACTTGAGCTTGCGTGTACAAAGGAGTTGTCTCCGACGTAAATTCCCATATGGCTAATACCACTTTTGTACGTATCTTTGAAAAATACTAAGTCACCCATTTCTGGACTGGACAATTTAGTTGATTGTTTGTAGTAATCAGCGGAAGAGACGCGAGAAATATCAAGACCTGCCTTATTAAAGGCGTACCAAATAAAACCACTGCAATCAAATCCAGATGGTGTAGTACCACCCCATTTATATGGCGTGCCGATTAATTTCGTTGCTTGTTCAACTACCAACTGGCTTTTGCTCACTGAAGCAATCTTAGCTGTTGGTTCTGATGATGCTGTTTCACCTTTTAAGTTTAGGCTCTGACCCGCATAAATCATATCTGACTTTAAATTGTTAAACTGCTTTAGATTAGTGATTGTAACTCCAGTTGTATTACTAATTTTCCAAAGCGTATCACCAGCTTTAACTACATAAGTAGACCCAGTTGAAGTAGACTCGCTAGTTTGTAATTGTTGATTCGGGAAAATGACATTACTTGATAGATTATTAACCGATTTTAACTGGTTGACAGTTGTCCCATATTTCTGAGCAATCGACCAAAGGGAATCACCTGATTGAACAGTATAAGTTGCGGCACTAGCGGTAGAGGAAAATCCAGTTCCGATTGTAAACGCTGTCGCAAGTGAAAGTAACGTCTTCGTAGTTTTCTTCATTCATTCCATCTCCTTGTTGTTAGATCATGTTGTTAAATCGAGTATAGCATGGAATTGTCGAAAAATAGCGAATGTTATAGATTTGTAACTCTACTTAACGAATTTGACATAATAGTGGGGAAAATTGCTAGAATTGGATCTTTTGACCATAAATTGATCTATATAAGCTAGACAGATTTTTTTTGTTATTTAACAAAAAAAGGACTAGAATCTACTAGTCCTTAAATCTACCATATGAGTAAAAGTGTTCACTCCAATAAGAATTACTTAAGCTAGAAATTTGAACCCCATCTGAGCTCGCATGAACAAATGAATTATTACCTATGTAAATTCCCATATGTGATATACCTGGTTTGTATGTCCCTGCAAAGAATACAAAATCACCTTTTTCAGGTTTATCTAACTTGGTTGACTGCTTATAATAACTTAAGGATGATTTACGTTCCACATCTTTTCCAGACTTGTTAAGAACATAATAAATGAAACCACTACAATCAAAACCACTAGGGGAAGAACCACCAAACACGTATTTCGTTCCAACTAACTTTGTAGCTTCATTTATTAGGTTTGTAACGTCTTTGTCTACATCTGCAGCAAGTTGAACAATTTCTTCTTTATCACTGTCGCTAGTTAACTTTAATACTTGTCCAATTCTGATAACATCAGATGAGAGGCTGTTAATTTTTTTTAGATTTGTAACAGATACACCAGTTTTTTTACTAATTCCCCAAAGCGTATCACCCGCTTTAACTGAATATGTATTTGCTGATGCTATGGACGCAGTAGATTTAGCATCTTGTTTGTTATTCGTAGCTACTAGTTTACTAGAGATGCCGTTAGGGTATGTTTCTTTTATAGAGATGGCTTGTTTAGTTGCAGTTGCTGCTTCTACATAAGGTGAAAAACCAAATGATGTAGCAATTAAAGCGGTTGCAGTAATCGTCATTAAAGTCTTTTTCATTACAACTTTCTCCTTTTTCTTATACCATTTTTTAAATTAAAGCCATTATAGCATAGGAATCTAGTGAAAATGGTAGTTGTAATAGAATTGTAAAGTTTGTGCTTAAAATGTAATCTTTGACAAAATTAGCAAATTTAACGTCCAAGCAAATAAGTGGTTGAAAGAAATGAAATTATTTAGGATGGAATGGAAAACAGCTTAGGAAGGGAAGTGATGAAGTGAATAAAATAAATGCTACGGTAGAAACGTATCGTCGGCCTGATTACGACATTAACCTGACTTTTGTTAATCGGTGGTCACCGCGGTCTTTTTCGGAAAAAGGGGGTAGTCTAGGTATTACTGCAGAGCTGTTTTCGTACTTTATTTTGTAAGTAATGACGTTGGATATAAATGATAAGCTATAACAATAATCCTGTTTAAAAAACAGCCTGATAAAATAAAAAAATAAAAAAAGTGGTTTAGCGGTTCATAAACCAGGGTACATACTCCCTAGAGGAAAAGAAATTCTGTTTTAGAATTATTCCTCTCACCATTTTCTCACCATTTTGAAAAGCTCGACATCTAAAAAAACAACTTGTTTATTAGGAGGATACCTCCCTCAAGGGGTTTTGGGTTATCTGGGGTTATGATAGGTTACTTTCAATTGCCATATACACTTCACCGTATAAATAAGCACCCAACGTAGTGGGTGCTTGTACCTATCAGTTATTCGATTGTGATACATTACCCAATCCTCCTAATTAAACAAAAAAAGATAAGTTCGGTAACTGGCTGGCATAGTTTCCCTTAGCCCCTATAGCTTTGCGTAATTACTTTTCAGTAAGGTTGCCTTTATCTCTCTATCTTTTACAATAAATCCGATTTATTCATCTATTCGACTTATCGTTCTACTACCCGACTAACAGCTTTAACATGTTATTTATTAGGAGTAGGTACGACGATAAATTCATTGATTAATTTGTCCAGTTCTTGAGAGATGGTTACAACTTCTTCACCGTAACGGTCATCTTGGAAAGACTTGTACATTTGTAGACGTAATTTTTCTAACTTACTTTCACGGTCTTTTACTTTCACCATTTTAAAAAACTCCTATCTTAATTCTTTTCTTAAATGATTGCTTTGTTTCTGTTAAGTCTTAATGTTTAAATGCAATCTCGAATCCCTTACATAAGCTTTCTAAAAGCCTTCACGTAACACGGTTTTGCCTCCTTACAAAAAATTAACACGTTATTTAGTTTATAACGCCCGTCCTTACTGTAAACATGTGTATTTTTTGTTTTTTTGTCGAAATTACACTTTGATTGTTGATTGTGGTAGAAAAAATAATAAAAAATGATAATGATGTAAAATTGTTGAAGTCATCCTGCAAATTATATGGACAAGTTGGGTGAAAGAAAGGCGGTAAATACGTTCTATAAGATTGGAAGATGTTCGCAAATAGTAGTGTATAGGTTCCAACAACTGTCGACTACCTTCCGAGACGAGTCACTAATTGTCTTATTAATTTCTTATACACTTATAAAAACGCGGCATTTAATATTGCAAAAAAAAGAGCCCCTAAGAAGGGGCAAGTGGGGGATAAAGTGTCAGTTAATCATTAATTACCCGTTTATTGATTATGCTAAACCAAGTATTTATATTTCTTTCAAGATCAAAGAATAGACCTATGTCATAATCCTCGAAAACCAAGGGACTTTATACGGTCCATTTTAATTGTTCGGGTTTTCCCAAATAGTAACCTTGTGCAAGGTTTATTCCTAATGACTTTGCCGTATCAACTTCCCGTTCATCCTCAAGACCTTCCAACACAAGGGCAATCTCATTATCGTGACAATAGCTTACAAAATTTGATACAACAGTTTGTTTCTGTTTGGAGACATGTAATCCCCCAGATAAATATCGGTCCAATTTAATGAAATTTGGATGTAGCTCAATGATCGATTCAAAAGTGAAATATCCATGTCCAATATCATCTAATGCAATTTGAAATCCTTTTGCTTTAATTGCGTCGACTTGTTTTTTAAATGCTAGTAAATCGGGTATGTACTCAGCTTCTGAAATTTCAAGAATTATTTGTTGGCTAGTCAGTTTGAACTCAGCAATAATCTTGTTTAGAAATGAACTGAATCTTGGGTTTAAAATTGTCGATGGGAAGATATTCACAAATAAATTTTGCTGCTCTTCTTTCAAAAAACCAGCTCTTTGATAGGCTGATACAGCCTTATGAATGGACCGCGAATCCAATTCATATAATCGATTTAATTTTCGAGCGGTATTAAAAATGAATTCAGGATTTGAATAATGACTCGTTCGGAATAATGCTTCAAATCCTAACGGTTGATTTGTCTCAAGGACATAGATTGGTTGAAAATAATGAAAAAAATCTTCTTGGCCAATTAAACCGCTTATAGACAATGACAATCCTCCTTAATAAAAATAAAAAAGCAAGCCCTAAGAAAATAGGCTTGCTTTTCACCTGTCCTCTTCGGCGACCCGGCTACCAGTAGCAAATGTTTTGCTGTAGGCCCGTGGCTTTGCGTCCTTACCTTTCGATAAGTTTGCCTTTATCGGTTTCAAATTATTGGTAATATTATACCACAATTACTACATTTTCCAATAGTTTTCGACAAAAAAGTCAGTCAAATGTCATGATTTGTATCGGTATATAGGTTTAATTGCCCATGTTTGCGGAACCTTGTTGCTGTTTATCCTTCCATAGCAAAAATAGATAAAGAATCATTGCTAGTAATATGGAAAAAGCACTTGCCAAGTAAATGTAATTATAGCCAAAACTAAAGGCAATTTGCCCAAACGTAATGGCACCGACGCCAACACCTAAATCAAAAAAGGAGAAAAAGGTAGCATTCGCCATACCTTTGCGATTTCCTGGCGCTTCGTTAACTGCCCAGGCCTGAAGAGCCGGTTGGATGGTACCAAATCCTAATCCGTATAGTCCAGCTGCGGTAAATAAAACGAGTGAGTTCGGTAACCAAAGCAATAATAGCATAGCCGTAAAAATCATCAATGTACCAGGTAGGAAAACGACTATATGCCCTTTGGAGTCGTATAACCTTCCTGCAAAAGTTCTAGAAATTAATAGGAATAAAGCATAGATCAAAAAGTATGTTTCGATGCCGGCTATCCCTTTTTGAACTGTATAAAGTGGAAGAAACGATGCAATACCGCCAAATGTAGTCGTTATAAAAAACAATAACATTGAAGGTTTTATCGCGCTTTTTTCAAACACATCGAATCTTGGTGTTTTTGTTTGTTCCTCTGACTTTTCGACTTGTTTGTACCGAATTTGTGTGGATAACAAAAAAGCTACAAGGCCTAACGCAGAACAAATCAAAAACAATTGCATGAAAGATAGATAACCGGCAAGCGTTAAACCAAGGGAAGGGCCAAATGCTAATGCAATATTGCCGGATAGTCCAAAATACCCCATCCCTTCCCCTCGACGTTTCTCAGGGATTAAATCTGTTGCAATGGTTCCTGTTGCTGTCGTTGAAAATGCCCAACCGACCCCCTGCACAACCCTCATGATAAACAAAAAGAGGATACTTGCAATTAATGCGTAAGAACCAACAGAAAAAACAAAAATTGCTAGTCCGAGCATGTAAACAAATTGACGTCCTTTTGATTCTAACGAATGGCCTGCATAAGGTCGAACTAATAAGGCGGAAAAGGTGAAAACCCCCGTAATCACACCAATTAGCTTATCAGTTCCACCGAGTTGTTGAACGAAGAGAGGGATAGTCGGAAGTGTCATTTGAAATCCTAAGAAAATAAAAAAGTTTGCCGCACAGATAAGGGCAAAGTCTCTCGTCCAAATTTTTTCTTTTTTTGCTTGTTTTGTTAATGATTGGTCCAATAGATAGCTCTCCTTTTCTTTCGTGCCTCGAAATTTATTATATCGTATTATAAAGTGAAGTGAAAATATTTAGCAAATTAAATGAAACCACTATAAAAACTCTATGATGTCATATATTGGATTCCTGCTTTATTTGATGCTGCACTTTCTTATTGTGAATGGAAGGGGACTTTATAGTTGCTTGAGACTGTGTAAAGACAAAAAAAGTCCGAACCATAAGTTCGGACGGAGTGTTAATTTTTATCTAAACTAGCTTTTCGTACTTTTTCGTTAAGTGGAGGAATAGCTATTGGTTGCTTTCTTTCTGTTCCAATCCATACTAATCCTAAGACAATGATTAACCCACCAATAATTTGCGGCAACATAATTTGCTCATTGAAAAATAGTACACCAGAAGCGGCAGCTGCAACTGGAACAAAGTATCTGTAAAAGTTGGCTTTTGCTGCTCCAACTTTTTTCATTGATAAATTCCATAATACAAATGCAGCAACGGTACATAATACAACGTTATAAAAAACAGCGCCAAATGTAATTGGTGAAATATCATTCCATGCAACTTGGCTCCAACCAGAAATAGTAACTGGAATTAAAAACAAAGACCCAAACAGTACGTACCAAGAAGTTACCTTCATTGGAGAATATTTATCCATTAATGGCATGCAGGCAAGGTTAAACAATGCCCCAATTAGACTAATCGATAGTGCAAGAAAGTTACCAAGCATATATTCAGAACTTAAATTAAATCCGTCTTTACCACCCAATATAATGAGTGTAACCCCAATAAGTGCAACGATGCCTCCTGAAGCTAATCGTAACGTCATTTTTTCCCGAGTGAAAAGGGGAGCAAATAATGCTGCAAATATTGGCCAAGGAGCAACATTCAATAACGAAGCATTGGCTAATGTTGTATATTTAATAGAATACATGACCAATATTTCTAATAAGGTGACCCCGATTAAACCAATTAATGCTAATTTAACAATATCTTGTTTGTCTACCTTAACCGATCCTTCCGTTAGTTTTAATACGATAAAAAGAATTGGTAAAGCTAAGCCGAATCGCAAAAAAACAAATACTTCAGCAGGGAACACTTCCATAGCCCACCGTGATATACCAAAGTTAGCACCCCAAATGACTGCTACGATAATTAGCCCTAAATAATGAAACACATTTGAATTAACCATATTTTTTTCCTCTCCTGAAAAATAATACCTTAGTCATTATCGCATTTTACGAGGACAGTTACCATACCAATTTTTGAAAATATGTAACTTGTTCGGACAAATGTAATAGGTTGAATGCTGAAGCAATTATGAATAACCTTCACTGATTTTTTGCGAATTTTCTCTGTCTTTTACTCATATTTTCACCAGGCAATGACAAAGCTAAAGGAGACAAAAGGAGGTATGGATGATGGTTAAAAAGGTTAGCCAAGAAGACGCCAACAAAGTTGCAGAAAAAGTGTACAGCCCTGCGGATTATCAGTCAAATGACCCTTTATCGCAAGGAATGGCAATCACTCATGAACAGTCAACTGATTCATACACAGAAGGTACAATCAACGGTAAAATTGACAATGTAGACAAAAATGGTTCGTTAAAGAGTGGGGAAGGTAGAGATATACAAAAATAAACGACACAAGCCTGTGCTTTTCGATGCACGGGCTTGTGTTTTTTCTTAAAAAGATACAAAAGTATAAAAAAATCCTAGTCAGCGCCTACCCCGCCTGAGGTCTTAAGCTTTTCTTATTCAAACAATGGGCTTACTGGTAGTTGTTCATATATACGAATAATCGCATCACTTAGTAGGGGAGCGACTGAGAGTTGGGTTACTTTCTCGATTCTTTTTTCATCTGTAAGTGGTATCGTGTTCGTACATATAACTTCTTTGATTAGTGATTCTTCAATTCGCTTTATCGCTGGTCCTGACATGACAGGGTGGGTACAACAAGCATATACTTCTTTGGCACCATTTTCGATTAGCGCTTTTGTTCCTCGTGTGATCCGTGTTGCTGTGTCAATGATATCATCAATTAAAATAGCAGTTTTCCCTTCAATATTGCCAACAACATTGACATTTGTTTCACCGGGAATATATTCTCTTGGTCCCCGGCGGTCAATAATCGCAATGGGTGCTTTTAATAGCTCTGCCATTTGCCTTGCTCTCGTTACACTGGCATGGTCTGGAGATACAACAACAATATCATCTAGTTGTTTTTGATTTACGTATTCGGTTAAAATTCGAACGGCAAGCAATTGATCAACTGGTATATCAAAAAAACCTTGTGCTTGTGGAGCGTGCAAATCAACAGAAAGTACGCGGTCTGCACCGGACACTTGAATAAGGTCAGCAATTAGTTTTGCTGTAATTGGTTCTCTAGCTCTTGCTTTCCTGTCTTGTCGTGCATATCCATAGTATGGAATGACCACGTTTATTGTATTTGCTGACGCTCGTTTTAATGTATCAATCATAACAAGTAACTCCATAATATGTTCATTTACCGGGTCACTTGTAGACTGAATAACAAAGACATCACAGCCACGAACACTTTCTTCGATATTAATCTGAACTTCTCCATCACTAAACTGTTTGACAGAACTTTTCCCGAGCTCAACACCAATATCTGCAGCAATTTCTTCTGCAAGAGGACGATTTGAACTTAGAGAAAACACTTTTAATTTTGAATTTTGGTATGTATTCGACAATGTTGGAACCTCCAATAACTAAAGCAATCATCACTTCTACTTTTACCTATATTCTATAGTATATAAGTGAAAATTAAAAATAAAAGGCCAATAAATTGACGAAAATTGTAGAATGAGCCTCATGCAGTAAAGTGATATCAATTAATTTGAATGGAAAAATCGACCTCACTGCCAGTGGGGTCGAAGAGTGGGAGTATATATATTCTTGAAATATAAGAAAGGAAAACCAGAGGTGTCTAGGTTTGAACGATTGTCTAATTTGGATCCGTTTCTAAATCTTCAATCCTTTTTTCAATATATTGAGTATCTTTATAAGCAACATACGTCTCTGCCTTTTCTAGTGTTGCGGTGGTGTTATATTCTGGAATCTTCGCATGTTCTTCATAAACACCTTTTGGGATTAGCACATTTCCTTCAGGCCAGTGCAGCTCAAGGTTACCAGATTTTAGTTGGACATATTTTGCTGTACCATAGAATGTGCCATGATCATTATAAACAACTACAGACTCACCTTGCTTTATCTTGAGTTTTTTGGCATCTGCCTCATTCATTAAAACATCGAAGCGGTCAGCGTTGTTAAACGGGTCAACTTCATCATAAATCATTGAATTGAATTGTTTTCCGCGTCTAGTTGTAACATAGAATTCATCTTCGGATTTTCTTCGTTCAGGAATGTCGATTGCAAGTAAGTTTGCTTTTTTATCTGGGGTTGGAAAAATGCCACCTTCGCAAAGCCAGGCCCCTCCCCATTGAAACACGTCACCTTTATCATCTAAATACTGTATTCCATCATAATTTGGGGCTGTATGGGCAATTTCTTCTCGGATGTGTTGTACATCTCTAAAATCGATGAGATGTGTTTGTTCAGGTTTGACTCGCTTGGCTAGTTCAAGGTAAATATCCCATTCAGCCCGAGCCTCACCAATTCGTGGTCCCTTGATTTCTGGTGAAAGATAAACCATTCTTTCTGTTGATGTAGATGTCCCGCCACCAGGCTGTTCATACCTAGTCATCGCAGGCAAAACGATAACAGCTTCTTTTGCATCAAAAAGTGTTGACGTATTGAAAATAATGTCTTGATGAACACGAATATCAATATTTTCTAAACACTGTTTCACGTAGTCTGGGTTAGGCATTGTTTCGAGGAAATTTCCGCCTGACATGTGATAAAGCTTCAATTTACGTTCGTGGTCTTCAGGTAATAAAGCATTCTCTAAAGATGGTCCGACAGTGTCTCCCTGCCAATCAGGTAGGTCAAATCCCCAATACTTTTCGATCCTGTTTCGATTATTTTGATCATTTGCACCACCTGGTAAAGAAAAGGGATCTGCACCCATTTCACTAGAACCTTGAACACCAGAATGTCCCCGAATTGGCATTAATCCACAATGCTCTCGGCCGATAAAGCCGCGAAGTAAGGCGAGGTTGGCAACTTGAGATACATTATCCGTTCCAAACCGATGTTGAGTTAGTCCCATTGACCAAACAAATACAGCTGATTTTGCTTTTGCGAGCTGTTCGGCAAATTCAACTATCCTTTGCTTAGACAAACCAGAAGATTGTTCTAATTCGTCCCAATTGTAGGAGATTGCTTTATGTTTGAGTTGTTGATAGCCATTGACATGCTCGTTAACGAAAGGATGATTGATTGCAGAACCGGGGGTTACTTCTTCCATCTCAAACCAGTGTTTCATAATACCGTTCATGAAGGCGATATCTCCACCAATAGTTACTTGATATACATCATCAGCAATTTTAGTTCCAAAGAGAGCAGACTCTGGAATAGAGGGAATCCAATAATTTTTCATGGATGGTTCATAGTAAGGATTGACTATCACTATTTTTGTACCTTTTCGTTTTGCGGCATACATATATTTCGTTGATACAGGTTGGTTATTTGCAGCAACAGATCCAAAGAACACAAGGACATCTGTTCCAATCCAATCTTTGTAATTACAACTTGATGCGCCAATTCCGAGTGACCTAGTTAAGGCAGTTTTTGAAGGGGAGTGACAAATTCGTGATGCATTATCAATGTTATTTGTGCCTAAAAACCGTGCAACTTTTCCAGCAGTATAATACGTTTCATTCGTAATTCCTCGAGAAGTTAGATAGAAGGCTGACTGTGTTGGGTTAATAGCGTTCCATTTATTTGCAATCAAGTCTAATGCATCATCAAATGAGAGGCGACTAAATCTATTTTCACCTGGTTTACGAATGAGCGGGTACGGAATTCGGCCAAGTTTACGAAGTTCCGCACTACTCAATTTACGTAACTCGTTAATATCCTCATGGATATATTTTTCCTTCATGGCAGGCATTGTGTTTAATCGTAGAACATTTAATCTTGTGGTGCATAGGTGGGGGCCTTTTAATGTCTCATCTTTCATACCTAGTACACCGAGTGCACAACCATCGCATACGCCTTTAGTTAAGATTCGGTTAGCAAACCCAAGATTGTCTCGATTTTCCCAGATAACTTTTAACGTATCACGCAGATGGTGAGGTTTTACTGTTCCAAGTCCAAAGGGTGTTTTACTAACCCATAAACGAGGGTCAGGCAGCTTTGGCAATTTGGTTGGGCCACTATGTTTTGTTTTTCCCATAAAAATCCCTCCGCATCAATATTCATCTGTAAGGTTCTTCATTAAACAATACTTCGAACTGTAAATGGAGTATTCAGTCTTTTTTTACGCATGGTGAAAGTGTCATATGTGTTAATTTGAAAGTATAAAAAAATCCAAGAGCTGTCTAGCTCCGGGAGCTTTGCGCTTTTCTTAAAAGAAGTGGAAGATAGGTAAGGCGTTTAGTGGTGGGGTTGCTTACTTTCTATTATAATATGAAGGGAATAATCGGATATGATTAGAAAACTGTCTTTATGAAAAGAGAAATAGTTACCCACTTGGTTTATAAAGATATTGATAAAGACTAATTGAATTTTTGTAATAATTAAATCAAAACAATGTTTGACAGTGTTTTAAAAGCATACTATCATAGTTTGTAATCGATTACAGATTTTGGGTAGAAAGTAGGAGAATATGGTGGCAAATATTCAGGAAGTTGCAAGAAAAGCAGGAGTTTCCGTCGCCACGGTTTCACGAGTAATTAACAACTATAGTGGAGTAACAGAGAGAACTAGGCAAAAGGTCGAAAAAGTGATTGAAGAGTTAAATTATGAACCTAGTATGTTAGGACGTAATTTGCGTACATTAGAAAGTAAGCTAATTCTTGTCTTAATTCCTAGTATATCTAATCCTTTTTATACCGAAATTATCAACGGAATAGAAGAAACGGCGATAAACTTAGGTTATAATATCCTACTTTGTGAGACTGATTCTAATCCGGAACATGAACAAAGGTATTTTGGTTTATTAAAAAAAAGAATGGCTGATGGAATTATATCAATGGACCCTGCTGTAAACAAAGCAAAACTAGCGGAACTTGCTGAATCCTATCCGATCGTACAATGCAGCGAATATGATGAGGATATTAACATACCATATGTGACGATAAATAATGAGCTTGCTGCTTATCAAGCGGTTAAACATTTGGTTAAACTTGGACATGAAAAAGTTGCACTCATTTCATCGGATGAACGATACTTATATGCAAGAGAGAGAAAGTGTGGTTACGAGCGGGCCCTAAACGAATTTGGCATTACTGCTAATGAAGCGTTCATTTATCATACAGAAAGTATTAGTTTTGAGTACGGGCAACATGCTATGCGAAAGTTACTTGATTTAAAGGACCGTCCAACAGCGGTTTTTGCCTTATCCGATATTCTAGCAATAGGTGCATTAAAGGAAATCAATTCTAGTGGACTGCTAGTTCCTAAGGATATCGCATTAATAGGTTTTGACAAAATTAGCTTCTCCAATATGACCTATCCAGCACTAACTACCGTTGCACAACCTATGTTTAAAATGGGGGCTGCTGCTACAAATATGCTAATCAATCGTATCAAAGGCATGCGGGTGGAGAGTATGGTGATGGAACATGAGCTAATAATCCGTGAATCGACATAAAAAAAATCACGGTAAATTAGCTGAAGTTTGCTAAAACCAATTGACAAGGGTTTCATATCCTGTAAAATGTAAAGTAGTAATGTAATCGATTACAAATCAAGGCCTAGGAGAACCGCCTAAGGTCCAAGGGGGATGTAAACAATGAGAGTTACGGTGTGGAATGAGAATCGCCATGAGCAAAAGAATCCGGTAGTTGCAGAAATTTATCCAGAGGGAATTCATGGTGCGATCGCTAACTTTTTGCGTGAGGAAGGTTTGGATGTTGGTACAGCTACATTAGATGAAGCAAGTCATGGTCTAACGGATGAAGTACTTGATCAAACAGATGTCCTTGTATGGTGGGGGCACTTGGCACATGACGAAGTAGCTGATGAAGTGGTGGAAAAGGTACATCAACGTGTGTTAAAAGGTATGGGATTAATTGTACTTCACTCTGGTCACTTTTCGAAAATCTTTAAAAAATTAATGGGAACTTCATGTGACTTGAAGTGGCGAGAAGCCGATGACCGCGAGCGGCTTTGGGTAGTAGACCCGACACATCCAATCACAGAAGGAATTGGACAATATATCGAATTAGAAAAAGAAGAGATGTACGGTGAACATTTCGATATCCCAACACCAGATGAATTAGTATTTGTTAGCTGGTTCGAAGGTGGAGAGGTTTTCCGCTCAGGCTGTACATACCGACGTGGTAATGGAAAAATCTTTTATTTTAGACCTGGTCACGAAACGTATCCGACCTATCATAACGAAGAGGTACAACGTGTCATTCGTAATGCAGTACATTTTGTAAAACCAGTAAATCGCGAATATCCAACGTATGGAAATCACAAACCAATTGAAAACATATCCGAAAAATAAGAAAGGGTGTAGAACCAATGACTAAATTAAAAGTAGGAGTAGTTGGCTGTGGTAGTATTGCAACTCATCGTCACCTACCAGAGTATTTTCAAAACAAAGAAGTAGAAATTGTTGCTGTTTGTGATGTTGTCGAAGAACGAGCAACAGCTGCTGCTCAAAAATATAATGCAACAGCTTATACAGATTACCAACAATTAGTACAACAAACCGACATCGATGCAGTAAGCGTTTGTACACCGAATTATTTACATGCACCGGTTTCGATTGCTGCTTTAGAAGCTGGCAAGCATGTCTTATGCGAGAAGCCAATGGCCACATCTCGCGAAGAAGCGGACAACATGATTCTAGCTGCTGAAAAAGCGGGTAAAGTGTTAATGATCGGCCATAACCAACGTTTCGTAGCTTCTCACCAGAGGGCTAGGCAGTTAATTGAACAAGGGGATTTAGGTAAAATTTATAGCTTCCGAACCGCATTTGGACATGGTGGCCCAGAAGGTTGGAGTGTCGACGGAGCATCTAGCTGGTTCTTCAAAAAAGACGAAGCGTTTATCGGTGCCCTTGGGGACTTAGGCGTTCATAAGGCAGATTTAATTCGGTATATTTTAGGGGAAGAAGTAACAGAAGTCTCCGCATTTATTGAATCAAACGCCAAGCAAAATAGTAATGTAGATGATAATGCTGTCTGTTTGTTACGGACAGAATCCGGTATTATTGGTACCCTTGCAGCGAGTTGGGCATACGTAAGTGCGGAAGATAATTCAACCATTATCTATGGAGAAAAAGGGATTATGAGATTAGAGGATGATCCAGTCTATTCTTTAGTTGTTCAATATAAAGACGGCTCGACAGTTAATTATGAGCTTGGTCAAATCCAATCGAATGAATCTGGTGGCCAAACAAATACAGGTGTAATTAATCATTTTGTTGAAAGTATTTTGGATAATAAGAAACCATTAATTGATGGTGACCAGGGAAAACAATCATTAGAAGTAATTTTGGCAGCATTAGAATCGCATGAACAGAAGAAAAATGTTCAAATCTAGAAAACTAGACATATATTTTAATGGATTAACTAGAGAGGAGCGTTCAAATGAAACTAGGTGTGTTTACGGTATTATTTGCAGATAAGAGCTTTGAAGAAATGCTCGACCATGTGAAAAAAGCAGGTCTTGACGCTGTTGAAATTGGGACAGGAGGTTATCCAGGTAATGCCCATTGTGATTTAACCACATTGCTAGGAAGTGAAGAAGCTCGTAAGGAGTACTTAGCTGCTGTGGAATCGCGTGGGTTAACGATTAGTGCGTTTAGTTGTCACGGAAATCCTCTAACACCTGACCAAGTATTCGCTAAGGAGAGTCATGAAACGTTACTAAAAACAATTGAACTAGCAAATCTAATGGGTGTTCCTGTTGTTAACTGTTTCTCAGGGACTGCTGGTGACCATGAAGGAGCTAAGTATCCAAATTGGCCTGTAGCACCGTGGCCAAATGAGTATTCAGATGTTCTAAAATGGCAATGGGAAGAAAAATTAATTCCTTATTGGAAAGAAGTAGGACAATATGCGGAATCAAAAAATGTGAAAATCGGCTTAGAATTACATGCAGGATTTTTAGTTCACACGCCATACACGATGTTAAAGCTACGTGAAGAAACGTGTGATGCGATTGGGGCAAATCTTGATCCAAGTCATCTTTGGTGGCAAGGAATTGACCCTGTTGCTGCGATTAAGATCCTTGGTAAAGCGGGGGCAATCCACCACTTCCATGCAAAAGATACGTATATTGACCAAGATAATGTTAATATGTACGGATTAACTGATATGCAACCTTATAGTAATGTACAAACACGGGCTTGGAGTTTCCGCTCTGTCGGTTGTGGTCACGGGTTAGAGGATTGGTCAAACATGATGAGTGCTTTAAGAACTTATGGATACGATCATGTTGTCAGCATTGAACATGAAGACCCAATCATGTCGATTGATGAAGGCTTTGAGCGTGCTGTCCAAAATTTAAAAGCTGTATTAATTAGAGAACAACCTGCTGATATGTGGTGGGTTTAACAACAAGATTTCCCCTTTTGGACTAGTTCGAAAGGGGTTTTTGTTAAAGGTATCCATGTATAAATCTAGGAGCTACTATTAGCTGTCTAGCTCCGATTAATTAAAAAGGAGTGTTACTAATGGGGAAATTAAGAATTGGAATTATCGGTGCTGGTGGTATTGCTTCAGATGTACATATTCCAAATTATTTGAAGCAGTCTGAAAAAGTTGACATTGTGGCTGTAGCTGATGTCAATGAGGAGAGAGCAAGGAGTGTAGCAAAGCAATTTGAGATCGCACATTCATTCGGCTCCTACGAAGAAATGCTTAATAGTGTTGAGCTTGATGCAGTCAGTGTTTGTGTCCCAAATAAATTTCATAAAGATGCTACGGTGGCGGCGTTAACAGCGGGTTGTCACGTGTTGTGTGAAAAGCCGCCAGCAATGAAGGAAGAAGAAGCGAATGAAATGCTACAAGTTGCTAGGGAAAGTGGCAAAGTATTAACATTTGGTTTTCACTACCGACATACGGCCGATGTTCAGGCAGCCAAACGATTTATTGATGCTGGGGAATTAGGGGATATCTATTCTGCACGTGTTCAAGCGATTAGACGGCGAGGTATCCCGGGTTGGGGTGTATTTACTAATAAAGAACTACAAGGTGGCGGACCATTAATTGATATTGGTGTACACATGCTAGATACTGCACTTTACCTAATGGGTTATCCCGAACCTGATACAATTCTCGGTAAAACACATCAACAAATCGGGACGAAAAAAGGTGTTGGTCTTCTAGGTGATTGGGACTATGAAAACTTTACCGTCGAAGATATGGCTGTTGGTATGATTACATTTAAAAATGGCGCATCACTCGTGCTTGAGACAGCGTTTGCGGCTAACGTAGAAAAACGTGACACGATGCAAGTGTCTTTAATGGGAAATCAAGGTGGCGCAGATATTTTCCCACTTAAAATGTATCAAGAAAAGCATGGGGCATTAATTGATAGTACACCAGCCTATTTACCAAATGTTGGTGGGCATGAGCAAGAAATAAAGCATTTTGTTGAATGTTTGCAGGAAGGAAAACAGCCGATTAGTACACCGGAACAAGGTGCTATTATTCAGCGGATTATTGATGCATTGTATCGATCTGCTGAAACCGGAAAAGCAATTAATTTCTAATTGGTTGTTCAAAAAAGCTAAGGGAGAGGATTGTTAGTGGGGAAACTTGGGATTCAATTATATTCAGTCCGGGATAAAACGCAAGACAACTTCTTAGACACTATCCATGAGCTTGGAAAAATGGGTTATGATGCCGTCCAATTTGCAGGTTTTTTTAACACGGATGCAAAAACAGTAAGGAGCGTAATGGATGAGTCTGGCGTTATCCCGGCAGGAAGTCATACGCCTTTTGACCAACTTAAGGACGACCAACTTAGTGGTACATTAGAATACAATGAGACGATTGGAAATAGGCTTGTCATTTGTCCATCACTACCGAAAGAACTGCAAGGTAGTACGGATGGATTTAAACGAGCAGCAGCGGCTTTAAACGAGATTGGCAGAAAGTGTAAAGAGCAAGGCTTTACATTTGGATATCACAACCATCATTTTGAATTCGCTGATTTGGGTGACGGAAAGCATGGCTTTTCAATCTTATTTGAAGAAACAGACCCAGCCTACGTAAAAATGGAGCTAGATTGTTATTGGGCGCTTCATGCTGGTTATGACCCTGTTAAGATTATTGACGAACACACTTCTCGTTGCGTATCTCTTCATTTAAAAGATATGAAACGAGAAGATGGTAACAAAGTAACAACTGAAATTGGGGAAGGTGAGTTAGACCTAACTACAATTCTTGAGAGAGCGAGAAATTTAAGCATTCCATGGTTAACGGTCGAACAAGAGGATTTTGATAAAGATACATTAGAAAGTGCTAGATTAAATATTGTTAACCTACAGAAGTTGTGGAGTAGAATATAGGTCAATAGGTTATTAAAATAAGAATGGGGCACAAAATCGCCTATGATTTTGTGCCCTCCCTTTTTTTATAATGTTAATAAGTAGTTAAATCGGCGTCGGCGTTCCTACTGTTCTTATAGGAATTAAGATTGCTCTTGATTAACAATTTAACGTATGATTTTTTTCAAAAAGGTTAACAATGGTTATTACTCGTTAGGTGAGAAAGTCTAACTAGTAATTACGTAAAAAAAGGTAGTGTTAATCTTGTATGCTTTGTTAATCATCTGGACGCTATTTATTTTTGTTGCTACATGTACGAAAGAAGTAAATGCATTTGTTCAACGGGGAGAAATAGCGTTTGATTTTACTACTGAACCAAAGTGGCTTGATTTGTTTCAAGTTCTTCCAAGTAATCCGGCTAAAATAGAACTAATAGGTCATGCGTTTATGTTTATGGTGTTGACCTTGCTCTTATTTACCGTTATTCAGCGCATAGGTGTTGTCTTATCGCTAGCAACTTTCTATGGGATTGCTACTGAAATAGCACAATTATTTTTTAACCGTGGTGGGGTATGGTATGATTTTGTTGCCGATAGCGTTGGTGTTGTAGTTGGACTATGTATTTATTTGGCAGTAAAACGAATCACCCAAGATTCAGGGGAGAAAGGCTATGGATCAATAGTAAATAAACGTCCAATAGGATAGTTAAGGATTGAGTATGAAATTGTGAAGGTTTTGTACTCTTTTTTAAAAGGATAAGAAAGTATAAAAAGATCCAAGAGCTGTCTAGCTCCGGGCGCCCTGCGCTTTTCTTACTAGGTAAGAAGGTATAAAAAAATCCAAGCGGGGATAACATCGAGCAACAGCCACGTCAGGTCTTGTCTTATGCTGCCTGGGCTTAGCGAGGCGGAGGAGCTTGACGTAGCTGGCTTTAATGCTATCCACACCGAGCGGATTTTATAATTTACTAGTCAACAAGAAAAATGGTCACCAACCCCATTTGATGACCATTTTGATAAAATATATTTCCACTATCCAAACCTAATTGCCATTATTGCCTCACTTCATCTGCTAGAAGATCTGTTAGCTTTCGATAGTTACTTGATACTGTCGTTGCAGATGTCCCGTATTCATCGGCGATTTCCTTTTGTGTTGGCTCAGCATGAACAAGAGCCGTTTGAATAAAGTAATCGAGTGCTGCTGCATATGGAGAAGCTTTCTTCAAATTTGGATTTTTCTTCTCACAATAGAGGTTCCACAGCCGGACACCTTCTGTTGCTATTTTGCCATCGAGACCTTTTTCGTTTGCGTGGTTTAAAAACATTTCCGCAACTTCCTCATGTTCCTGCTTGTGCCAATCTAATTGATTGGAAGGCTCTACTAACATTTCCTTTAGTAAATCAGGATAGTGCTGGCGTAATCCGCCGACCTGGTTAGACAGACGCTCTAGCACTTGTCTAATATGTTGTTCTTGGTGTGAATCTATTTCTAAAGCAGTTAAGAAAAAGTTATAGTGGTTTACATAAGGAATTAAAATACCTGTAAGGAAGTCACCAGGTGTAAACTCACCCTGCAGTAATGGTAACAAGTAATTTTCACCGTTTAATACATCTATCACTTTAACTTTATATTTTTGTGATTGGTCGATGGAAGCAATTTTCACAACTACAGGTGCAGATGTGGACCATCTTTGTGAAATGTCCTTGGTCCTAGTATGCTCAACTTTAACACTTGCAAGGAACGTTTCAGCAATTGTCTTTCCCTCATTTTCAATTGGCACGTTTAATATCGTCCAGACGTTTAAGCAAGACGTATAAGCCTCTCTTGTATCATCATCCAAGTTGGTAGGCATATATTTGTTTAATTGATTTGTAATCGTTTCTTTATAGTTGGTAAATGCATATGTTATGAGCTCACCATGAATCCGATCTAATTCGTTATTGTATACATCGTAGTTGAGATCGATGACATTTGCTCCACAACATTTTTTGTATTTTTTACCACTGCCGCATGGGCAAGGGCTGTTTCTTTTTGGTTTACTCATCAATATCCACGCTCCGAGTATTTATTCCAATAGTTAATTATGGACAGATTCTTGTATTAACGCAAGGGTTAAGTTCTAATTTACCATAAATTATGTTAGATTTATGCTGTAATTATTGGAATTTATTTTATTATTGTGTCAAATTCCGTTAAAGAATGTATGTTTTTGCAAAAGATTCATTCTGATCAGGGCCAAAGGGAAGAGTAGACTCTTTATGGAAAAGCCTGAGCTATGTTGACAATCTCGCGAATCAAAATCATGTTCCAATTGTACTTCTCTCGGTTAGTCTCTGAAGGAAATGCCGAACTACACAAAGTCTTTTCGGGGTACTTTTCGATTGTATGACCGACCATTATTTTAGAGAATTATATCAAAAATATAGATGAACTGCTATTTACTTAAGCAGGAAGGGTTATGCACCTGATTAATTCGTTAAAATTATATAGATAGGTATTTTAAATTATCGATGAAGTTGTTATATTAGAAATAGGTCATCATAGGTTACCTTTTCATTCTTTCCTAAGCTATTAGTGTTTTGACCTATAGAACATTAAACAGTAAAGAAGTGAATGAAAAGGAGTTAATCATGAAAAAAAGAAAATGGCAAGATGAGGAAATTAATTATTTGCGAGATTCCGTTGGAAGTATAAAGATTTCTACTATCGCAAGGAATCTTAATCGATCAGACACAGCAGTAATTTTAAAAATGAAACGGCTTGGTCTATCAAATACGAAAGAGGCCATTGGTAGTCTTACTATGCACCAATTAGCTGGACTTTTAGATGTAGACCCAACCGTAGTAAAACTATGGATACAAAAGCATGGTTTACCGTACCAAAAAAGAGTTACTCGTTCTTCTCGGAAATTTTATTTCATCGACCAATTAGAATTTTGGGCTTGGGCTGAGCTTAATAAAGAACGGATTGATTTCTCAAAAGTTATCAAAAACAGTATTGTGCCCGAACCAAAATGGGTGGACGTGGAAAGACGGAAAAAAAGAGAAGTTGCTTACCGGAATTGGACAACTGGTGAGGTGAAACTAATGTTACACTTACATACTTCTGGTGATAACTTTCATTCCATAAGTAAACACTTAAATCGCAGTGTAGTAAGTGTGAAAAGGAAATATCAACGTACAATGGAACAAAGATGACATCCAGTCCTATACAAAAGGCAAAGTTGTCGAAAGACAGTGACGCAAAGCCAAGGGCCTAAAGGTATTTCTACCTATGGCAGCCGGCTGCTATAGAATGGAAGGTAATCTTTTGATGACAAGTTTTAAACTATATGGGATTTAATTGTAAAAAAGATAAGTGAGAAGGACTATTTAAAAATTACTCTATTTTGATTGATAATTATATGGTATTCATAAAAACCGCACGATAAAGGCAAACCCATTGAAAAGTGGTGACGCAAAGCTATAGGGGCTAACGCAAAGTGCAATGCTAGCCAGCTTCCAAATCGGACTCCGTCGGTTTTTTTCGAGGAGGATAAGAAATGAGGAAAGTGTATTACCGCATGAAGTACAATTGGCACTTATCAAAGTTTAAAAGACTAAAAGAGCTAAGGGATTCGTTACATAATGCGGCAGAAATTACCAAACTCGATCATCAGCTGTTACAACATGAACGAGCGGCATTTCATTATATGTTTAAAGGATAAGCACCCGAGTTTGGGTGCTTTTTAAAAAGATAAGAAAGCAAAAAAACTTCAGGAGATTGCTGCCTTAGGCTGAACAAGGCATTCTCGCTTTCCTTAAATGTATTTTTCTGGATATTTTGTAAACCGATTGGCGTACCCGGATGCAACAAAAGATTCTGGCTTTACCACTGGTTCAAGGCCAATTGATTCAACCCGAGCCATCATTTCACTTGCTAAGAATCGTGATAAGGATTTCTTACTAAGCCCAACATCGATGTGTCCTTCCATTGTGAAAGAACTACCTCTATATAAATATGGTAATACGATATCAATCATTTGGTTCTTTTTTTCTTCATCAAATAGGTAAGCGACTTGCTCGGTTAAAGATGTTTCCGTCGATATCTTTTCGTGTAAGCTGTTATATTTCCGTTTTATTTTAATTGGCAAAATGCATCCCCACGCGCCCTTACCTTCCCGTAAAATGACAACACCAGTAACGAAAACGGTATGACGCTGATGAACTTGCGAATCTGTTCCAACAATTAATCGATAATTCGCATTAGGTTCTTTTTTCATAAATTGAATGATATGCTCAAAAACTTCTTCGAATGACATCTTACTTTTTGAAAGGTTTTTAAAAGGTGAAGCAGCTATATCAGGAAGGACACCATCCTTCATGGTTATTTGCTCCTTTCAATCGATAAGAGAAAATAGTTTTCTATGCTAATAGCTTATTCTAAAGATATGATTGATGTGTGTAGATATGACTATAAAAAAGTCAAAAGAAAATGGAGTGCTGGGGTTTACGACTAGGCTTGTCCTACTTTTCATTGGAGGGTATAAAGTTAATGAAGGCTGCCGAGAATTTTCTCGGCAGCCTAAAGACAAGGAATTAATTAGTAACCATATCCACCCGTTGGGTAGTTGTTACCTACAATCACTAATAAAACAAATAATACGACAAGTAAAATAAAACCGTTTTGTCCGCCAGCAAAACTCACAATATCTACCTCCCAATTAGTTAATTTTTCATAGATTGGCAAGCTTAGGGATTAATACCCAAAGCCATAGTCACCGCCAGTTGGGTAGTTGTTACCTACAATCACTAATAAAACAAATAATACGACAAGTAAAATAAAACCGTTTTGTCCGCCAGCAAAACTCACAATATCTACCTCCTAATTAGTTAATTTTTCATAGATTGGCAAGCTTAGGGATTAATACCCAAAGCCATAGTCACCGCCGGTTGGGTAGTTGTTACCTACAATCACTAATAGAACGAATAATACGACAAGCAAAATAAAACCGTTTTGTCCGCCGATATAACTCATGAAATATAACCTCCTAATAAGATTAATTATTTGGTTAGTTATCTTTATTATTCAGCGTCGCCTGCGATTGGGTAGTTGTTCCCAACAATTATTAATAAGATAAACAGAACCACAAGTAGAATGAATCCATTGTTTCCTCCGCTTACGGGAACGTAATTTCCACAACCGTGGCCATATCCATAACCATGACCATAACCATATCCGTATCCATTAAAGTAACCCATGTTTGCTTACCTCCTTTTAACGATGTACTTCTATCCTATGGAAAATCAAAGCAGATGTTATAGGCGGATGGACCAAAGAGGGAAATTTGGGCTATTAAGAAAAGGGAGAAAAACTAATTTTTGTTATAGACTACCTTACTTTTCTTTATTAAACTGAAAGCGATTACAAGTTAAAATAATAATGTAATAACAAAGGAGGAGGAAGAAAGTTGAAAAAAATATTTTACATTTGTTTGTTGGCAATTATGTCCTTTCTAATTGTATCGGGATGTAGCTCAAACTCGTCTGGTGATGGGGGGAATGAGTCGAAGGATTCTGCAAGTGAATCACTCGGTGACTCTTCACAAGATGAATCAAGTGAACAATCCGAAGAATCAGACGATGTTATTGAATTACGTGTTGCGTGGTGGGGTGGCCAAGAACGTCACGATCGCACATTAAAAGTAATCGATTTATTTGAAGAAAAATATCCCAATATTAAGATTGTTGCGGAGTATTCAGGATTCGACGGTTATTTCGATAAATTAACTACACAGTTTGCTGCAGGAAATGCACCGGATGTAATTCAATATGGTGGTAATCTTAATGATTATGTATTAAAGGATGTAGTACTCCCGTTAGATGAATTTGTTGGTAATCAAATTGACATTAGTAAGCACTCTGAAAGCATGCTTGATGCAGCTACATTCGATGGGAAACTGTACGGTCTAACATTGGGAACTACTGCGTGGGGTGTATTGGTAAATAAAACTGCTTTTGATAAAACGGGAGTGTCTCTACCAAGTAAGGATTGGACTTGGGAAGATTTTAGAGACTTAACACCAAAATTATCAGAAGGACTTGATGGTACTTACGGGACTGCTGATTTTGAAGAAGACGGATTTGGTGTATTTTTAGCTCAACGAGATAAGTTCTCCTATTTAGATGGTGAGATTGGTTTTGAAGCAACTGATGTAGCAGACTGGTTCCAACTGTGGAAAGATTTAAGAGAAAGTGGTGGAGCTGCAGTTCCTGAAATTCAAGTATCAGCCTCACAAACACCAGAACAATCATTAATTGTTCAAGGAGATGTAGCGATTGAATCTGTTGCAAGTAATCAATATGGCGCCTATTCAAATGCTACTAAAGATGAGTTTTTATTGTACCCATATCCTTATGACTCTGAAACTGGCAAAAATGGTGTTTCATTGCGTCCAAGCCAATTTTTTGCAGGTAACAAAATGACCGAACACCCAGAAGAGGTTGCAAAGTTCATTGACTTCTTTGTGAATGATTTAGAAGCTACAGAAATCCTGGGCAATGATCGTGGTGCACCCGTTAACTCTGATGTCCGTGTTAATTTAATTGACAAAGCTGATGAAATTGACCAAGCAATTTTTGAATACATTGACCTTGTCAGTGAAACTTCCGATGCACCATATATTCCTAACTATCCTGGATATAATGAAAATACACAATTGTTTAAGGAAACTGCCGAGAAGATTTACTTTGATCAATCGAGTGTAGAAGATGCAGCAAATAATTATTACGACAAATTAATCGACAATATAAAAAAATATACAGAAGAATAAGTACAACAAATAAACTGAAGAAAGTGACTGTGGTTGCAATTATCAAGTCACTTTCTTCTATATATAGGAGGATGGACATGGAAACAAGCACAGTTAAACAAAAAAGTGTACCTAATCTACGTCCAAACCAATACAAAAAAACACAAACAAGAAAAAATTATATTATTGCTTACATTTTCTTATTACCTTGGTTAATAGGTTTTTTTAGTTTGGTACTGGGCCCGATGGTCAGTTCTTTATATTTATCTTTTACTAAATTTGATCTGCTAAACCCACCAGAATGGATAGGCTTAGCTAACTATCAGGACATGTTTAGTGATGATAAATATTGGGCTTCGGTAAAGGTAACTCTTCAATTTGTCTTTATCGCTGTTCCAACGCAATTAATCGCAGCATTACTGGTTGCTGTATTACTAAATAAGGGAATAAAAGGTGTCGGTATCTACCGGACCGTTTATTATTTGCCTTCTCTACTAGGTGGAAGTGTAGCGATTGCTTTACTTTGGAAAAATTTGTTTGGAATTGATGGAATTATCAATCAAGTATTGGGATTTTTTGGCATAGCCGGGCAAGGTTGGGTGTCTCATCCCGATTATGCACTTGGAACAATAATTATCCTAGCAACTTGGCAGTTTGGAGCTTCAATGGTTATCTTTTTAGCAGGTTTAAAACAAATTCCATCCGAACTATATGAAGCAGCAGCAGTAGATGGGTCGAGTAAGGTCAACACATTTTTTAAGATAACATTACCGTTACTTTCGCCAGTTATTTTCTTTAATTTAGTAATTGAATTAATTAAATCGATCCAAGTGTTCACTTCTGCTTACATCATAAGTGAAGGAACTGGCGGACCGATAAATTCGACATTGTTTTATACACTTTATTTATATCAAAGAGGATTTTCATATTTTGAAATGGGATTCGCATCTGCTATGGCTTGGGTATTAGTTTTTGTTCTTGGTGTAATGACCATTATGATATTTCTATCCTCTAAGTTCTGGGTCCATTACGAAGATGGGGGGAAACTATAATGAATCATCGTTTATCCTATAGTAAAGTAGTTACACATGGATTCATCATAACGTTAGGTGTTTTAATGTTGTACCCGGTCTTATGGATGGTATCTAGCTCCATTAAGCCTGAAAATCTAATTTTTTCATCCCCTGGGTTATGGCCAAAAGAGATAACCTTTAATAATTATATAAATGGTTGGAATGTTGTTCGTGACGTGTCATTTGGATTGTTTTTTAAAAATTCTTTTATTATTAGCGTTATTAGTGTTGTTGCAAATCTAATAACATGTTCCATGGCTGCATATGCATTTGCTAGATTGAAGTTCCCATTAAAGAAACTATGGTTTGCTTGTATGTTAATGACTATTATGCTACCTGCCCATGCAACATTAATCCCGCAATACACAATTTTTCACAATTTAGGTTGGATAAATACAATTTTGCCTCTTACCGTACCAAAACTGTTAGCAACAGATGGTTTCTTTATCTTTTTGATGGTTCAGTTTTTTAGAGGGATACCAAGAGAGCTAGATGAAAGTGCTATTATGGACGGGTGTGGAGTAGTAAAAATATATACTCGAATTATTATTCCGTTAGCAGTGCCAGTATTAATTACGACAGCTATTTTTACTTTTATCTGGACATGGGATGATTTCTTTAGTCAAATATTGTATTTGAATACCGTTGATAAATTTACTGTTCCGTTAGGATTAAGGTTGTTTTTAGATTCGCAAGGGGAATCTTCTTGGGGAGCAGTATTTGCTATGTCAGTCTTGTCCATGTTACCTATCACACTTATTTTCTTTACATTCCAAAGGTATATTGTAGAAGGCATTGCTACTAGTGGGATTAAGGGTTAATATTAAATTAACAGAAAAGTAAAACTATTAAACTAAGAAGGATCTGCGATGATTAAAAAACTAACAACGATAATGGTAGTCAGCTTTTTATTGGTAAATGCGCTTTTCTTAACCGCAATTACGTTTATTTCATACAAGACCTTTTTAGATATTAGTTCCAAAGATATAAGTGAAACAAGATTAGCGTTATTAAATGAAAGTACCAATAATCTTTCGAATTATATTACAAGTGTTAGTGAAGCAGGTAAATATGTGGCAGCTAATCAATCTGTTATTGAAACCTTTTCCAATCAACCAAAGAGTGTTTACGGTGCAATAACTGAACAAAGAGAATTAGCAAAATTATTAACTGGAGTAGCAAGTTTAAAGCGGGATATTGACTCGATTGAACTGTTCACAAATCGATATATTGATTATCCCAAAATAGATGGAAATGTCATTTACACGATGGATATGATTAACAAAGAACCATGGTTCGATATATTTGCAAGTATGGATAGTGCTTGGATTCCAAATCACGTATCACCTGTGAACAATCAAGAGATGATTAGCTATATCCATTTGATTCCTGACCAAAAAGGACAAACTGTGGCTTTTTTAAAAGTGAATGTATTAACAGAGAATTTTTTTGCTAATACTTCTGAATATAATTTAACTGGAAACGTTAGTGAATCAGTTATGGTGTTGAACACCGGTGGAAAGGTTATTGCTAAGCTTGGATCTCCTCAATCTATCCAAGCATTAAACAATGTAATTACATCCATTGATGGCGAACCATCAGAAAGATTGATGGACAAATATATCAAGCTTTCTAATCAGTACCAAACGATCTCCTACAATAACGAGGATTATTTATTTTTGGTCTCAGAAACTAATTACAACCAGTGGCGGCTTGCACAATTGATTCCAATGGAAGAATTATTCGCAGATACAAGAAAAACTAGCTACTATATCTTGTTTTTAGGTATTGGCGCATTGTTGTTGTCAATTCCACTTGCGTATTGGGTTGGAAGGCGGATTATGCATCCGTTGCAAAGAATTATTCATGGAATGAAAAAAGTTGAACAAGGTAAATTTGACGTCAATGTAGGTTCTTTTTATATCGAAGAATATGACATCCTTGCCAAAAATTTTAATCAAATGACCTATCAATTAGAGGAATTATTTAAAAAATGGGAGCTAGAAAGTAAGTATCGTAAAGAAGCAGAACTTAAAGCATTACAAAGTGAGATTATGCCACATTTTTTATATAATACACTAGATATGATCCATTGGAAGGCGATGGATCACAACGCTAAGGAAATAAGTTTTATGGCTAACCAATTAAGTAAAATGTTTCGTATTGGATTAAGTGGTGGGAAAAAATTTATTCCCTTAAGAGATGAGCTAGAACACGCAAATAGTTACAATCAAATTCAGCGTGCTCGAATCTCAAAGTCTATCAACTACGATTTAAAGGTGCCTGCATCAATTAAGGATTTCTATGTCCCGAAAATTATATTGCAACCATTTATTGAGAACAGCATGATTCATGGCTATCCAAATCCTGAGAAAGAAACTGTTATCATAAAAGTGTTAGCAAAGTGTATGGTGGAAAATGGGAACGAAGTGTTGCTAATAACAATTATTGATCATGGAATAGGACTTCCAAACAACTGGGATATTAAAAACTTATCAGGTGTTGGAATAACAAATGTTAGAGAACGCATCTGGCTATACTGTGGGAAAGCTTATGGAATCAGGATGGAAAATCGACAAGAAGGAGGAACTGCTGTTCAAATAAAACTTCCTGCAATTAAAAATAGAGAAGAATTAGAGGCTTGGTTAGTAAATCAACGAGATTGGGTAGATGGAATTGGAAAGGACCGATTTTAATGAGATCTGTAATGATTATTGATGATGACCAAAGTGCAATAAATGGTTTAATTAGTTACGTATCATGGGAGAAACTAAACTTACATGTGATAGGTACTGCCAATAATGGTGAAGATGCTTTAGATTTAATCATACAAAATCCACCTGATATCTTAATCACTGACATTTATATGCCGAAAATGACAGGACTAAATCTCATTAAACAGCTGTTTAAAACATTTCCTGAAATTAATATTATTATCCATAGTGGATATAATCATTTTGATAATGCTAGGCAAGCTATCCAATATGGGGTAAAGTACTTTTTTTTAAAACCAGCCACAATTGATGAAATAGAAATGGTGCTTGAAGATGTGTTGCAGGAAATGGATGCACATGAAAAACAAAAAAAAATTATGGATCAACACAATAAGCGGCTGAATGAATACTTATTATATACAAAACAAGCGCTCATTCGGGAAATGATTAATGACCGCTATTCTTCTGCAAAAATTGCTAAGGAAAAGTTAGAGTTATTGGATTTAATGAATATGGAACAAATTGTAGTAGCTAGTTTATCAATGATCCGGCCACCTTATTTATCTAAATCAAAAGAAGAAGAGTGGCAATTGATTAAATTCAGTTCGACAAACATTATTCAAGAAACAATTAAAGAATTTTCTTTACCACGATCACTCGAAAGTTATATCGTTGATTATTCGGATTCAACTTTTGTTCTTGTATTTTTCTGTAAGGGTGTGTCAGTAGAGAACCTGGATTACCTTATTAAAAATCTGACTCAAAAAATAGTTAACAATATTTTATTGTATTTAAAAGTCTCTTCCAATGTCGGTATTGGAAGAGAAACATTATCTATTCACGAATTACATCAATCTTTTTTAGAAAGTCAACGTGTATTAGAAGCGGTAGAATTTCAAGAGTTAAATAAAGTTTTTTGTTTTGATGAAGTAAATGACAAGGAAAAAATAGGTGCGTTTCAATATCCATTAGAAATATTAAAACAACTGCACAATGCAATAGCTGAAAAAAATGTTGAGGAAGTTATTGAAATATGGAAAAAATTCGATGAAGAAATAACTGAAAATGAATTACCTCTTTTCGTCGTTCAAAATATATGTATTAGCACTGTTAATGCATTAATGATTGATCGGTATAACTACAATCAGTTAGTGGTTGATTCAAAAACTGTATATGAATTGGTAACTACTATTTATTCCCAACCATCTACGAAAGAATTGAGTGATTGGATGAAAAAACAATCTTGTGAGTGGATGGCTCAGATGAAAGAAGAATTGACAGGGAAAAAAAGTCACAAATTAATTCATGAAGTAAAGCAATACGTCCAAGACTATTATGATGAAGAAATTACCTTGGCTGAAATAGCAGAATCCTTATATATAAACAAAAATTATTTATCTCAATTGTTTAAGAAAGTCACTGGAGAAACATTTGTAAACTATTTAAATAAGTTTCGCATTGAAAAAGCAAAAGAGAAGCTAAAAGAACAAAAATATATGATCTATGAAGTTAGTGAAATGGTCGGCTATCAGAATCCTACTTATTTTAGCAAGGTGTTTCGATCGATAACTGGTACTAGCCCTTCTGACTTTTATATGTAGTTACTAAATTTTGCGAGGTGAACAGAATGATTGATAGAAAAGGGGTAGTTAGTCGTCATTATCCACGGATGACAGCGGTCAACCCATTATCTCCACTTACGGTTGGCAATGGTGAATTTGCCTTTACTGCTGACATTACAGGCTTGCAAACATTTCCAGAAGCATATCAAGTTCCACTAGGCACACAGGCACATTGGGGTTGGCATTTTACAGGAAGGTATGACCAATACAGCTTGGATGACATTGCTTTTCAACAACTCGACACATATGGGCGAGAAGTGGGGTATCCGCTTTATCCTGAAAAACAGGAGGAAGCGTATCATTGGTTAAGGCAGAATCCACACCGCGTACAACTTGGTCAACTGTCGTTTCAATTGTTGTCTAGTAGTGGAGAAGAAGTACAAATAGAAGAGATTAAGAACATAAATCAAGTATTAAACTTATGGGAAGGTGTGCTTTATAGTGAATTTGCTGTAGAAGATATACCTGTTTCAGTCACTACTGTTTGTCATCCAGCTACAGACCAAGTTAGTGTCAAAGTAAATTCTCCTTTAATTCCCCAGGGTCGACTAAAGGTTGTTTTGCGCTTTCCATCCCCGGATATGACTGACAGAAGGTGGGAAGAATCTATTTTCCTTAACTGGGCCAATCGAGAAGGTCTTAAATCGTTGTTAGGTGTAAACAAGGAAAATTCAGCCTTGATTAAACGCCAAATCGATGAAGATAGTTATCAAGTAAAATGGGAATGGAATCAAGGGAATATACAGCAAACAAATACGCATGAATTTACCCTTTTTCCAGAACAACAGGAAAATCTAACTTTTTCGGTAGGCTTTGGAACACAATCTTCCAAATTACATTCATTTGATGAAAGTTATTCAACTAGTAAGGAACATTGGTCAAGCTTCTGGCAAAGCGGTGGAGCGATTGATTTTTCCGGGAGTAGTGATTCGCGCGCGAATGAACTAGAAAGACGCGTTGTCTTGTCCCAATTTGTAACCGCCATCCATAGTGGCGGCAGTACCCCGCCGCAGGAAACCGGATTAATTTACAATAGCTGGTTTGGTAAATTTCATTTAGAAATGCATTGGTGGCATGGCGCACATTTCCCAATTTGGGGACGAGAAGCAATTTTAGCAAAGAGTTTGACGTGGTATAACGCGATTTTACCTCGAGCAAAAGAGGTAGCAGATTCACAAGGATATTCTGGTGCAAGGTGGCCGAAAATGGTCGGAGTAGAAGGGGCGCAAACTCCTTCACCAATTGCACCTGCTCTCATCTGGCAACAACCCCACCCGATTGCATTAGCTGAACTTTGTTATCAAGCATCAAAGGCTGATGATGATTTAGATAAGTGGAAGGAAATGGTGTTTGAAACAGCAGATTTTATGGCTGATTACGCGGTTTGGGATGAAAGTAGAGCAGCATACGTTTTAGGCCCTCCATTAATCCCAGCACAAGAGTGCCATCGACCAGAAGACAGTATCAATCCACCATATGAATTAGAGTATTGGAAATACGGATTGGAGACAGCAATGTTGTGGAAAGAACGGTTAAATGAAACCGTTCCGACTATATGGAAAGATGTTGCGGAGAAATTAGCTAAGCCTCCCCATCAAAATGGCGTATATTTAGCCCACGAAAACTGCCCAGATACATTCGAAACCTATAACCATGACCACCCTTCCATGGTCGGAGCGCTTGGAATTCTGCCTGGAAAGATGATTGACTTTCAAATAATGAAACAAACGCTTGACCGTGTTTGGCAAGATTGGCAGTGGGACACGGGATGGGGCTGGGATTTCCCAATGTGCGCCATGACTGCTGCTAGATTGGGTGAAGGTTCAATGGCGGTTGATTTTTTACTAATGGATAAAACCAAAAATACGTATCTACCTAATGGGCATAATTACCAGCATGCTAGTTTAACAGCTTACCTGCCTGGGAATGGTGGCTTATTAACTGCTGTCGCAATGATGGCGTGTGGTTGGAACGGATTAGCCGATGAGCACGCACCAGGTTTTCCAAAGGACGGAACATGGATCGTAAAATATGAAGGACTTCATCCGATTTTATAAAAAGACTGTTTTATCCACCATGTCCTTAAGTTATACAAAGGATATTGCAACTGTCTATTGGGAATAAGATTCCACTACTGACTTTAAATCGGGAAACAGGAGTTAAGCTAGGATGTTAACTCCCGATTGGCTCAACCATTGGATAAAACAGATGCTAAGCTGATTCCCCTCCTTAACGTGAAATAAAAGCTAATCAAATTATTAAATCAGTTATGTCTCATTATCAATTAGAAAAGAGGGAAGCAGATGATTAAAAATAAGGATATTCAAATTCGTGATCCATTTGTTTTTACGGACGTAAACAGTGGGAAGTATTACTTGTTTGGTAGTACAGACAAGAATATTTGGGGCAAGGGTGTTGGCTTTGACTACTATGTAGGGAAAGACTTAGAACATTGGGAGGGCCCATTTCAGGCGTTTCGACCAAATGAGCGTTTCTTTTCTGAAGACAATTTCTGGGCTCCGGAAGTTCATGAGTATCAAGGTAAGTACTATATGTTTGCAACGTTCATGTCAAAGCAGTCAAGAATTAGAGGAACAGCTATTTTAGTCGCAGACAAGCTAACTGGCCCTTATCAACCACATAGTAACGGCCCTGTCACACCAAATGATTGGCAATGTTTAGATGGAACACTTTATGTAGATCAGGACGGAATCCCGTGGATGATTTTTTGTCATGAGTGGGTACAAGTAGGAGATGGAGAAATTTGTGCGATTCAACTAGCTAACGACTTAAAAGAGTCAGTTGGAGAGCCACAGAAGTTATTTAATGCATCAAACGCTCCATGGCCAACTTCTTTTCAACATGAACGTTTTCCTAATCAAAAAAACTATGTGACCGACGGACCATATATCTATCAGACTAACGACAATGATTTATTATTGCTGTGGGCTAGTTTCGTAGATAATGTCTATGCGCAGGGAATTGCACGATCTTTAACCGGTAAAATTACAGGACCTTGGGAGCATGAAAAGATACCGATTTATCAGCAAGATGGTGGCCATGGGATGATTTTTAAAACATTTGAAGGAAAGTCGATTCTCACCCTTCATGCCCCTAACAAAACACCAAATGAACGGCCGATTTTCATTGATATCGTTGAACAAGATGGGAAGTTAATCGTTCAAAAATAGACATGGATAATGTCATGTAACACGGTAAAAGTCGGTTACTCACTAATAAAGCTAAAGCAAGCCTAACTGCCCTTTTGATTTCATTGATTAGTTCAATCAGGAAACATTGGGGTTTTTTTTAAAGTGCAAAAGGGTATGATAGTTAGTTTGATTGCAAACCATCCAAGACTTGACGCCCTTGTAATAAGCATAAAACGAAAAATAGTGAATATATAGGATTTGTGAAGCCCATCTATAACCTGTTAAGGAAAGTGATAAAAATGCTAAAGCCGGTAAAAATAATTTCTCAATTAAATCGATTGGTTTTTTCTTTGGATGTCGTTGGTGAGCATAGTCATGACCCTGGTTGGTCTCGACCTGCCAGAAAGCACAAGTTTTATACCTTATGGCTAATTACAAAGGGTAAAGTTGAAATTGTTATAGATGGACAAAAGCATATTGGTGAACCAGGGATGATATTTGTGTTTGTACCTGGGATGGTTACAGAGCGTAGAGTGCTTAACACCGAACCATTCGAACATTATTTTATCCGCTTTTCGTTTATGGAGGCTTTTCAAGAGCAAGGGTATTGGCAGACTAACAAGAGTGAAGAAACCGTTTTTCCGTTACAAGGTGGTTATAAAATCCAAAACGTTCCGAACGTCCTGCAAAAGTTTGAACAATTGATCCAATTTTGGAAACAAAAGGGTCCTATGATGCTGATGCGGAAAAATATCCTTTTCCAAGAGCTATGGCTAACCATTGCCCAGGATTTCCGGGCGCAAAAAGTTGCGGGGGATACAACTGTCTTGATTGATTCGACGATTGATTATATGGTAAATCATTATAATGAAAGCATGGAGTTAAATGAATTGGCTTTACTTGCAGGGTTAAGTAAAAGCCATTACGTTAGACTATTTAAAAAATATACGGGTTATAGTCCTATCGAATATCTAACACAGCTTCGAATTGGTAAGGCAAAGGAACTTATGATGGTCTCGGACTACAGAATGAAACAAATTGCCCATGCAGTTGGTTACAACGATGAATTTTATTTTAGTCGAATTTTTAAAAAGCATGTAGGTGTTTCACCATCTGAATACCATGAAAGGAATGGTGCGATCACAAAGGAATAGTATTAATATAATTTAGGTCTAGTCAATGTTTCCGATTATAATAATGTACATTGTCTCAGAACGAGATTGGGCAAGAAGCACTGACCCCAACGTTTAACGCTTTCTAAATGGCGAATACACGTAAAAAAAACTTACGCTCAATATTCCATTCCCCCCCTTAAACCGCGTACATTCTCGTTTCGGTACTCCAAGAATAATTTTTATAAACAGATAAGAATGTTTTAAAGAGATGTCTAGCTCAAGCGTCTATCCCGCCTGAGGTCTTAGGACAAGCCTCTCTCTGTGGTAAGGAACACCACTGCTAGGCTTGTCTTACGCTTTTCAGGGGTGGGGAAGTGCATTCCTGGGTTTTGTAGGGGATATTAGATTCAATATACCTTTTTGACTACCGATCGAGCCCTGTTAAGTGTCAAACGGTAGTCAAAGAACGCTAATGACGCCCGATCGCCCCCTGTTAAGTGTCAAACGGTAGTCAAAGAACGCTAATGACGCCCGATCGAGCCCTGTTAAGTGTCAAACGGTAGTCAAAGAACGCTAATGACGCCCGATCGAGCCCTGTTAAGTGTCAAACGGAAGTCAAAGAACGCTAATGACTACCGATCGAGCCCTGTTAAGTGTCAAACGGAAGTCAAAGAACGCTAATGACGCCCGATTGAGCCCTGTTAAGTGTCAAACGGTAGTCAAAGAACGCTAATGACGCCCGATCGAGCCCTGTTAAGTGTCAAACGGAAGTCAAAGAACGCTAATGACGCCCGATTGCCCCCTGTTAAGTGTCAAACGGAAGTCAAAGAACGCTAATGACGCCCGATCGAGCCCTGTTAAGTGTCAAACGGAAGTCAAAGAACGCTAATGACGCCCGATCGAGCCCTGTTAAGTGTCAAACGGTAGTCAAAGAACGCTAATGACGCCCGATTGAGCCCTGTTAAGTGTCAAACGGAAGTCAAAGAACGCTAATGACGCCCGATCGCCCCCTGTTAAGTGTCAAACGGAAGTCAAAGAACGCTAATGACGCCCGATCGAGCCCTGTTAAGTGTCAAACGGTAGTCAATTGTGCTCCACTTCGTAGCCTGCCTTAGTCTACCAAGGCACGACTTGCGCTTTTCTTAAGAGCAATATAATCCATGGAAAATGGTAAGTCTATACATGGTTATTTATGGAACTAAAAGATAAAATTAGATTTATCCAAAAAAACAGAAAAATAAAGCAAGGAAAGGTTAAGCAAGATTGTCCAGATGTTAAAGAGGTTTAAAACCAAATTTACTGGAGGTTAGATAGTTGAAGGATTTTTTAAAAATAAAGTCGTTCTTTATGCCATACAAACGATACTTCGTATGTGCCTTCTTAGCTTTAATGGTCACTACTTGTGTCAGTGTAGCTGCTCCACTTCTACTAAAATACCTGGTGGATGATGTCATCTTAGAGGAACAATACCATCTAGTTCCAATGGTTTCGTTAGCAGTTATCGGTGTTGCAATTGTTCAAGGTGTCTTTTCCTATCTATACCAATATCAAGGCCAGTGGTTTGGGATTAAGACAGTGTATGATTTAAGAAACACTCTATATCAAAAGCTACAGTACTTATCATTAGGTTACTATAGTAGCGCGAAAACAGGAGACTTAATGGCCCGGCTCACTGGGGATGTAGAGAAAATTAGAACATTCTTATCTGGTGGTATTTTTAATTTACTAAAGACCTTTTTTCTTTTTATCGCTGGCTTAGCAGTTATGTCAATCTATAGTATCAAGTTAACGTTAGTGACTTTTGTTGTATTAGGATTATTAATTGCGTTATCTTATCGGTTTCAGAAAGTCGTTAGGCCTTCTTTTCGTACGATAAGAAAAAGTGTAGCCGACCTTACTACCATCATCCAAGAAAATATTATGGGGATTAGGACAGTAAAGTCATTCGGTCACGAAGATTTCGAAGTTGATAAATTTGCTAAATATAACCACGGTTTTAAAGATGCACAATTAAATAGTGCCCAGATTTGGTCACGGTATTTTCCGGTCATGGAAATGTTAGGTGGATTTTGTGTAGTTATTTTATTAGGGTATGGCGGTTTATTAGTTCTAGGCGACGAACTTTCGATCGGTGCCTTAGCTGCCTTTTTTAGTATTATTTGGCTTGTTATTACACCGCTTACGAATATTGGATTTTCCATCAACCAATTTATGGAATCGGTCACATCTGCTGAACGCTTAAATGAATTGTTAGAACTCAAGGAAGAGATACGGACAAATAGTGACCCACTCCCTTTAGTAGATGAGAGTACAGACATTAATCTAAAGAATGTCTCTTTTGGTTATAAAGAATCAAATGATACTCTATCTGATATCAACCTTCATGCTTTTTCAGGAAAAACAGTCGGAATTATTGGTGCAACCGGATCAGGAAAATCTAGTATTATTCAGCTGTTGTTCCGTGGCTATGATACTACAGAAGGTGCTGTATATGTGAATGGAACGGATGCACGTAAACTTCCTCTACCCAACTTACGCAGAAAGATTGGCGTTGTGATGCAAGAGCCGTTTATATTTTCTGCGAGTATTAGAGACAACATTGCATATGGCAATCCATATGCTTCGATGGACAAAATCATCGAAGTAGCTAAATTAGCAGACGCGCATGAATTTATTTCAGAGCTCCCGAATGGATACGACACGGTAGTGGGTGAGCGTGGTCTTGGATTATCAGGTGGGCAGAAACAACGAATTTCGATAGCTCGGGCCCTTCTCATTGAACCAGAAATTCTTGTGTTAGATGACGCAACTAGTGCACTAGATATGGAGACTGAATACCAAATTCTATCAAACTTGAAAGCGATGGATAGGAAACAAACGATATTTATTATTGCACACCGTATTTCATCACTAAAAAATGCAGATGAAATTATTGTGCTAGATAAGGGGAAAATCGTGGAGCGAGGCAGGCATAACAGACTACTTGAACAACGAGGAATCTATCACAAAACCTATCAGGTACAGCATGCAAGCCAAATCGAAAGCATCCAAACGCAAACAAAAAGGAGTAGAGCATTATGAATGGTTCAGCGGAGGCGATAGAAAACCAACATACGAGTAAAAAAAGAGATCGGTTTGTTTATCCTAACGATAACGCAATTGAAAAACCATTCAACTGGTCGATCATGGTGAAACTATTGCAGTTTATTAAACCGTACCGAAGGACATATCTTCCTATTGCAATTATCTCGTTATTGCTTAGTACAGCAGTTAAGCTCGTTATTCCTTTTTTAATAGGCTATGGTGTCGATTACGCCTTACGTCCAAAAGATGTTGATTTATTAACTACGCTTGTTATAACGATTGCTATCCTATACTTACTCCAAGGAATCTTCAATATGTTTCGAATTCGCTACACAACTACATTAGGGCAAAGTGTTGTTCTTGATTTAAGAAAAAAGTTATTTTCACACGTAGAAAATCTTTCGTTTCGTTTTTTTGATAAGCGTTCGGAAGGCTCGGTTATTGTTCGGCTAAACAATGATGTGAATAGCTTACAAGATTTGTTTACGAACGGACTGATTAATATCATCATGGACATGATCATGTTAGTTGGGATTATTACAATCCTATTTTTCTTAAATGTGAAGTTGACGATTGCGGTCATGGTTGTCGTCCCTATAATGGCCTTTCTTTCTACCAAAGTAAGAAGGAAAATAAGACGAGGATGGCAGCGCGTTCGACTTTACCAATCTGTGATGAATTCCCATTATAATGAGTGTATTCAAGGGATAAGAGAAACACAGACATTTGTCCAGGAAAATGAAAATATCGGCTATTTTAAAGGCTTGAATATGCGCAATACTAAAGCGCTCCGTCAAGCGACAAAGATGAGTGCTATTTTACCTCCTGCCGTAGAAGTAACAGGTGCAATCGGTACAGCCGCATTGTTTTGGTACGGTGCCCATTTACTTCAAGCTGGGGAAATTTCGATAGGGATTATTGTTGCTTTTGCTAGTTATATCGGTAACTTCTGGCAGCCAATTTCACGTCTAGGTCAAATTTACAATCAATTACTTAAAGTGATGGCATCGTCTGAACGGATTTTTGAATTTTTAGCAGAAAAGCCTCAAGTAACAGATAAAAAAGATGCAAAAGAGCTACAAGTGAATCAAGGGAAGGTTACCTTTGATCAAGTGAAATTTGCCTATGAAAAAGACCGAGTGGCCTTAACCGATTTCTCCTTAGAGGTAAATCCTGGCGATACTGTTGCGTTAGTAGGCCATACTGGATCAGGGAAATCGACGGTTATTAACTTGCTTTGTCGGTTCTATGATACTACTTCAGGTAAGATTTTAATTGATGATCAAGATATTAAAGATGTAACGATAGCTAGTTTGAGGAAAAATATGAGTCTTGTCATGCAAGATACCTTTTTGTTTTCTGGGACGATTATGGAAAACATACGGTATGGAAGATTAGATGCGACAGATGAAGAAGTTATCGAAGCAGCCAAAGCAGTACATGCTGATTCCTTCATAAAACAACTAGCGAATGGTTATCATACTGAAGTAGAGGAACGAGGTAGAATGCTATCTGTCGGCCAAAGGCAGTTGATTTCATTTGCTCGTGCGCTACTCGCAGAGCCAAAAATTCTTATCCTAGATGAAGCAACATCAAGTATTGATACTGAGACGGAAATGAAGATTCAAGATGGAATGAAAACGTTGATTAATAACCGGACATCTTTTATTGTTGCGCACAGGTTATCAACGATTCAGAATGCGGACAAAATTGTCGTGTTAAACCAGGGTGAAATCGTAGAGATTGGGAATCATGATTCATTATTAGAGAGAGATGGCGTGTATGCTAATTTAATCAAAGTTCAGAATCGGTTTTTAACTGGGGAATAACAATTGGAAAGATTTGAGAATCGAACCTGTCACATAACAATTTCTGATGTGGCAGGTAAGTTATAAAAGTATAAAAAAATCTAAGAGCTTGCCTTCGGCCGGGCAAGGCGCCCTTCACTTTTCTTAAAGGCAATGATACTTGTATAATGCTGCTGTAAAAATTAGAATGAATATGTCGGGCATGGACAACAAAGGGGGGGCTTTTATGGGTGAAACTAAGGGGTATGTCTGGTAGGTCACATAAGTCCGAATACGTGCTCGATTCGGACAGAGAAAGCGCAAATCGGTCACCTAAGTCCGAATACTCCGGGAAATCACCGCAGGGCAGCGCATGCTTCAGCGCCTATACTTATCTTATGCCTACCTTAGTCTGACCAAGGCGCCTTGCGCTTTTCTTATCGTAAATACGAAACCGTGGTACAATAGAATAAAGTTAACCGGGAGGATTCCTACAAAAGCCCTCGAATTAGTATCCAGTAATGTCTGAAACAGAGGGCCCATAGCTTAAAGATTTTGTTAGAAAGGGTAGGCGCTCGGAGCTAGACAGCTAGTTATTCTTATCTTGTTAAGTATCGGAACACACTATTTTGTTAACGCTTTCTTGTATCGGGTAGCTAAAGTTAGAGGTCAGATTTAAAAGCAGGGACAAGGAACATTGGAGTAACAACTAGTAAAGGAAGGGTTTGATTAAATGAGGAAACGGAAGGTTTATGTTACCGACTGGGAGTACGAGGATTTACGTTATGAAGAGGCTGCATTAAAAGACGACCGGATTGAACTGGTTCCGGTCCAATGTGAAACAGAAGAAGATGTGATACATAAATGTAAAGATGCCGATGGACTAATTAATCAGTATGCACCGATAGGTCGGAAGGTTTTGGAAGCGTTACCGAATTTGAAAGTCATTTCTCGGTATGGAGTGGGTGTCAATACAATAGATTTAGAGGCTGCTACTGAAAGAGGAATTTGTGTGGCAAACGTTCCTGATTATTGCGTCGATGAAGTATCGGATCATGCCCTTGCATTATTAATGAGTTGGACGAGAAAGGTGGTTGTGACAAACAACCAAGTGAAACAAGGTAAATGGGATTTTAAAGTTAGTAAACCAATCTATCGATCAAGGGGTCAAGTGCTAGGGTTAGTTGGCTTTGGGAAAATACCACAGGCATTAGCGTATAAAGTACAGGCCCTGGGAATAAAAGTAATTGCCTATGATCCTTATTATCCTGAAGATAAAGCTTTGGCACTAGGGGTTACCCTCGTTTCACTGGACAATTTATGCCAACAGGCAGATATTATTTCGGTTCACGCACCACTAATGGAAAGTACAAGAGGAATGATTGGTAAAGAACAATTTAGCCAAATGAAGCCGAGTGCGCTTGTAATTAATACTTCAAGAGGCCCGGTAATTAACGAAGAAGCAATTATCGATGCGCTTAGGAAGGGGTTAATCAGTGGTGCTGCTTTGGATGTAGTTGAAACCGAACCGATCCATCCTGACAATCCGCTTCTTCACATGGACAATGTTATCTTAACTCCTCATGTTGCTTGGTATTCAGAGGAAGCAGAAGAAGAAATGCGAACGAAAGCAGCACGAAGTACACTAGAGGTCTTACTTGATCAGCAATATCCAACATACCTTGTCAATCCTGAGGTGAAAGACAAACTTACGTTACATTAATCATCTATTTCTTCATAAAAACAAATATCAGTCTAATAGATTAGCCCAACTCCTACTTAAGATGTATGACAGAATGTAGCAAAATTGGTATAACTAGTATGTAAGCAAATAAGAACTCATCTTGTTTGCATTCTAATCAAAACGCATGGGCAAAAGACAAAGTGACCTCCCCAAGGAAACAAGTCAGATCCCATGCGTTTTTTACTGTATCCAAAGATCAAATCAACAGAAGGGAAGAAGTTAAATGGGTTCTGTAAAAGTTATTCAAATAGGCATCGGTGGTTTCGGCTTTTCTTGGTTAGAAATAATTAACAATTTTGAAGGAATTGACCTTTTAGGAGTAGTCGATCTAGACCCGCAAAATATTGAAAAGGCAAAGTCGATCATAACTGATTCAAATGTGAAGTTTTTTCATAGTCACCTAGAAGCGTTCGAGGAGCTAGAAGCTGATATAGCAATTATTATTACACCACCACAAACGCATAAGACACTTGCTTTAGATGCATTGAAAGCAAACTTGCATGTTTTTATGGAAAAACCAATTACTCAGGATTTTCATGAAGCTGTCGATCTATTATATCAATCCCGACATTTTGAAAAATTCATCATGATTAGTCAGAATTATAGATGGCGCCCTGAAATTCAAGCGATTAAACAGTGTATAGAAAACGGAGAGATTGGAGCTGTTGAGTACGGTGAGTGGAATTTCAGACGTGCGACTAAATTTGGTGGTTGGAGAGATGAGTATAAAGAAATTTTAATCGAAGACATGAGCATCCATCATTTTGACATGCTCCGCCATATTTTAGGACGGGATGCAACTTCTATTTACGCGCAAAGTATGCGGCCATCATGGAGTTGGTTTGGTGGAAACCCAGTTGCAAGTGCTTCGATAACTTTTGATGATCGTATCCTCATTAATTATTTCGGAAGCTGGGTTACACGCGGGAAGGAGACGTCTTGGAACGGGGAGGTTAGATTGGTAGGAGAAAAGGGAATCATAGAGTTAATCGACGATGTGCCAATACTAACAACGATCAACGGGACAAATAAGCAGTTACAACTACCAAATTTAGCCTACACGGATAGGGAATATTCGATAAATGAAATGGTAGAAGCAATCCGAGAAAATAGACGTCCAATCACTTCAATAGAAGATAATATCAAAAGTTTTTTGATGGTAGGAGGGGCTTTGGAGTCAATTAATCAAGGGACTGTTGTCGATTTACGCCACTTATTAAAGAGTGCTTTTTAGGCAATAATAGAGATGAATTTCTAACTAGAAAGGGGATTTCCATGATGGAGAGGGACCTAATCATTTATATCTTCCTTGCTTTTTTATTATGTAGAATCCCCTTAGTCGGTGTTTATGTTCGATTAATTAACACGGTAGTCCATGAAATTTTTCATGTCCTTGTCGCAAAGCTTACTGGTGGAAAGGGCTATCGTATTTCACTACAGCCCGACACATCAGGACAAGCACTAGTCAGCTCTTCCTCTTGGTTGAGTACAATCTTTACAGCGTATGCGGGATATACCGGATCGTCGATCATGGCCTTTGTAATCTTTTATTTGTTATCGGAAAATTATTACGTTGCTGTCATCTGTCTGTTTTTCGGGCTTCTTCTCCTGTCGGCTTTGTTATGGATTCGTAATTTTTTTGGTGTTAGTTGGGCACTTTCATTAGCTGCTATCCTTGGATTTTTACTCTATTATGAGCAAAAAGATATATTCATTCCATTAGCGTACATGATTGCTTCGGTTATTTTAATTGAATCAGTTTATAGTGCACTTCAGGTAATGATTATCAGTTTCCGTTCTCCAAGTCAAGCAGGTGATGCAGCTAGTTTGCAAAAACTGACGTTAATTCCAGCGTTTCTTTGGGGGATGCTGTTCTTCATCCAAGCGCTCTATATTGGGTACAAAACAATAGTAAATTTTGTCATTTAGTTTAATTTTTGAAGATTATATTTAACAAGTGAATTAAAAAGTAGATTCGAGGTAAAAAGTTATTTTGCCGATTAGAAAAAAGCCACTATTAGGTGGCTTTTTTCTATGGATCTATGTGACTTGAAAAATTTAATCGTTTTTGATTAAAAGTTATTAATCTTCAACTTATTTGAAATAAAAAAGCAAAGATTTAAAAAAATGCATTGAAAGCGCTTTCTGACTTTGGTATTGTTAGTATCATGAACAGATAAATAACAACGTTTTCATTGTAATCTCTATATGTACATCTTTCTAATTCTTTTAGGCAACCTTTTCAAAATTGCGTTTATTTAGGAGGTTCGTATGGAAAAGCAAATTTGTATTACTACAAATAAAATCCTTGAAAAAAGTAAAATTAAAGTGGAATATAACAACTCTTGGCTCAAAACGCATTGGCCCTTACATTGGCATAAAGGCTATGAAATTTATTACTTTCAACAAGGTGATGCCAATTACATTATTGGTGATAGAGTTTACGATCTACAACCAGGTGATATGTTGATCTTTAATGGGGAAAGACTGCATCGTGTTAATCCGTTTGGGGACACATATAGAAGGAGTTATATTAATTTTGTTCCAGAATACGTAAGTGATTATTTGAAGGAGGATCTATTCACAAAAATAATCGTACCGTTTGAATCCGAAAATGGTTTATTAATTAAGTGGACATTATCAGAAAGAGAAGAGGTTGAACTTATCTTGGCCCGTATACAAAAGGAGAAGGATAAAGAGACTATAGGTTATGAATCGATGATGCGTTTTTACTTATCGCAGTTACTAATTAAGGTGTACCGTAAAATAAGTGGCATGGACTCGAATTTAGAGGATGACGGATCTGCCTATAATCCACAAAGTTATCACGTCCAACGGATTTTAAAATTTATCAACCAAAATTATACTAATCCAATTTCATTAGATACTATTTCTAAGTCATTGCACTTAAATAAGTACTATATGTGTCATTGTTTTAAAAAAGTAACTGGGGAAACTATTAACAAGCACTTAAGTAATAGGAGAATTGAAGAAGGGAAAAAACTATTAGTATCAACTGAACAATCAATAAGCTCCATTTCAGATGAGATTGGACTGAGCAATCCAATTCATTTTAGTAGATTGTTTAAACAAACAGTAGGGATGTCACCTAAAGAATACCGTCAAAAACAAATAAAATCCCATTAAAAGTAGGTGTTGAAGATGGAAGTTTACGGATATTGGGGAGTTATCAACAAATATTGTATTTGGGTTTTAAAATTTATTTATACCAATGTATTATGGTTAGCTTTTTCCATTTTGGGTTTAGGTGCTCTAGGACTAGCCCCATCGACTACGGCGTTATTTGCTGTACAAAGACAATGGATTAGAGGTGAAACAGAAATACCTGTTTTCAAATATTTTTGGAATTATTATAAAAGCAGTTTTATAAAATCTAATTTCCTGTTTTATATCATGATGCTACTTGGTTGGATAATTTACTTTGATTTGAAGTTCTTCATGGCTAGGGATGGTTTGATATTTCAAACAATTAGCCTGTTGCTCTTTATTTTATCTATTTGGTACATGATTGTTTTCGTGTATTTATTTCCCATTTTTATTCACTTTGAATTATCACTTTTACAGTATATACGATTTGCATGTATAGTTGGTCTATTACACCCATTCAATACAATCATCATGTTAATAACAGTAGGGTTAATCTATTATTTTATGTTATTGTTTCCAAATTTCTTTTACTTAGGTGGAATAAGTCTTTTGACATACTGTATTATGCTTTTCTCTTATAAATGCTTTAATTCAGATAAACTAATTAAAGCAAAAACATTAAAAAGAGATTCAAAATAATATGCTGGTATTTACTGAGCAATAGACTTTCTAAAGGCTGTTCAATCTTGAGTGATGTACTACGATAATTGCTGTAGAATTTCAACACGTTTGACAAGAGGTTTGGCTCGTTTTAAGTTCATATAAATGTATTTTGTGCAATTTCAAATGATAAGTTGACATATTCCGACGAATTACGGTGATTAATTGAAAAAAATCTAAAAGCAATTTTGGTTAAAATATACACAATAATTGTTAAATATTATAGCGAATCTTTTGCTATAATTATTTCAAGGTAAGTTGAAAAAATATTTAAAATATTCAAATTAGTTAAAGGCGTTTCTTCAAACTGGGTCTTTCATTCACCTAAAAAATGTAAGTGCTTACAAATTAGGTTGAATATATGAAAATTAAAGGGGAGGGAAAGGTTTTGAAAAAACAGTTAAGTAGATGGATGTTGATGCTTGTTATGTTAGTAGTAATGGGGGCTATTGTAGCATGTAGCTCATCTGAAGAAGCTGGATCTGATCAGGGGGCTACAGATAATAGTACTGATAATGCCGAAAATAGTGAATCAGATTCATCAGATTCAGATGGAGAAAAGGTAGAGTTGCGAATGATGTGGTGGGGTTCTCAAGATAGACATGATCGTACGTTAAAAGTTATTGATTTGTATGAAGAACAAAATCCTAATGTGACTATTAATCCCGAATTCACTGGTTGGGATGGATACTGGCAAAAAGTGGCTACACAAGCAGCAGGTGGTAATTTACCAGATATATTGCAAATGGATTATGCGTACTTATCTGAGTATGCTGGTAAAGAGTTGTTGGCAAACTTAAATCCATTTTTAGATTCAGGTATCCTAGATTTAAGTGATTCAGATGATGTTTATATTGATGGTGGTAAAATTGATGGTAATTTATATGCGGTAAACATCGGGGCAAATGTATTTGCGGCTGCGTATGATCCAACGTTATTTGAAAAAGCTGGGGTAGAACCGCCAAAGCCAGGCTACACTTACGAAGATATGAAAGCAGCTGCACAACAAATATCAGATAACTTAGATGGTGTTTACGGTCTTCAGCCAGATGTTGGTATTGCAACGTTTAATATTTTTGCAAGACAATTTGGTGGATCTATCTATAATGAAGAGGGTACTGGATTAAATTATGATGACGAGCAGTTAATAAATTTCCTTCAACAGACTGTTGATATGTTAGATTCAGGTGCAGCAGCACCACCAGATGTATTTATGGACGCAGGTTCAAATATTGAGCAACAACCTATTGTAAATGAACAAACAGCTATGCTTCTTGCTATTTGGAGTAACCAGTTGGTTGCCTTGGAATCAGCTGCTGGTCGACCACTTGAGCTAACCCTTCAACCGTTAGTTGAGGGTGGAGAGAAAGGTCATTTCCTAAAACCAGGTCAATTTTTATCTGTGACAACTGACTCAAAACAACAAGAGGAAGCTGCCAAATTTATTGATTTCTTCACAAATAGTGTTGAAGCTAATAAAATTTTGAATGCAGAACGTGGTGTTCCAATTGCAGCTAAAGTACGTGAAGCATTGAAAGAAAACCTTGATGAAGCTGGGATCAAAATGTTTGAATATGTAGAAATGGCACAAGAATATTCAAAGAAAGTTGACCCGCCGAACCCTCCTGGTTCATCTGAAGTAGAAAAAGTTTGGGAAACAGAAGTTGAGCAGCCAATCTATTATGGGGAAGTAACCCCAGAAGAAGCAGCAAAAGTTTTTAGAGAAAAGGCAGAAGAAATACTAGCAAAAAACAAGTAAGTTAAGAGAATACAAGCCATCTTTTATAGATGGCTTGTTATTTTTAAAAAAGTTTTGGCCGTTTTCGCTTTTTATAATAAAAGGGGGGTATTATATGGAAACTAAGGTCGATTTGAATCAAAAAATACAGACTAACAAAAAGGCAAAACTGAGAAATCAGTTTAGAGTAGACTTAATTGGATTTACCTTTATTGCACCTTGGTTAATAGGTTTTGTGGGGTTTATTGTCGGACCAATGATAGCTTCACTATATTTTTCATTTACAGATTATGATTTGTTATCTGCACCGACTTGGGTAGGGTTTGACAATTATATCAACATGTTTACTAACGATGATCGATTTTGGCAAGCAATTAAAGTTACGTTTATCTTTGTATTTGGTTCAGTCCCACTTAAGTTAGCATTTGCGTTATTTGTAGCAATGCTTTTCAATACCAAACGTCGTGGTGTAGGTGTATATCGAACACTATATTATGTACCTTCCATTCTTGGTGGTAGCGTTGCTATCGCCGTCGTATGGAGGCAGTTGTTTGGTCGTGAGGGTGCAATTAACGATATCCTTGGTATATTTGGTATCCAAGGAATGAACTGGATATCAAGTCCGGACTTTGCCTTATCTACCTTAATCTTGTTAGTAGTTTGGCAATTTGGTTCTCCGATGTTAATTTTTTTAGCAGGTTTAAAAGCTATTCCAACTGAACTATATGAAGCTGCTGCAGTTGATGGAGCTGGCCCAGTGTTAAAGTTCATAAAAGTAACACTACCAATGTTGTCGCCAGTAATTTTCTTTAACCTGGTAATGCAAACGATTCAAGGTTTTATGGCATTTACCCAGAGCTTTTTAATTACACAAGGCGGACCGATGGATAAGACCCTATTTTATGCTGTCTACCTGTATGAGAAAGCTTTTGCATATTTTGATATGGGTTATGCATCCGCACTTGCTTGGATTCTACTTTTGATTTGTGCGATATTCACTGCCTTTATTTTCAAAACGGCTAAAAATTGGGTGCATTATGAATCTGAAGGAGGGAACTAGGAATGAAAAAGTCTAAATCGGCGAGAACAGTAATATATCATTCAAGTATTATTGCACTGGGATTTCTTATGATTTATCCAATACTTTGGACTATTGCTAGTTCTTTAAAGCCTGAGAATGAAATTTTTCGTAACTCTTCATCATTAATACCTTCCTTTTTAAAATGGGAAAATTATGCTGCTGGATGGGAAGGGTTTGGAGGATTAACCTTTGGTACCTTTTTCCTCAATTCAACTTTTGTAACTACAATGGTAGTAATAGGAACACTGTTTTCATCAACTTTAGTTGCTTTTGGATTTGCCCGTGTTAATTTCCGTTTTAGAACTCCATTATTCGTTTGTATGTTAATTACATTGATGCTACCGCAACAGGTAACATTAATCCCGCAGTACATTTTATTTCACAAATTAGGTTGGGTAAACACATACTTACCATTAATCGTACCATCTTTTATTGGAGGTATTCCGTTTTTTATTTTCTTGATGGTTCAATTTATTCGTGGAATTCCACGTGAATTAGATGAAGCAGCATATATGGACGGTGCAAGTACTTTCGGTATTTTCTGGAGAATTATTCTCCCTTTAACTACACCTGCATTAGCGACAGTAGCCATTTTCTCTTTCTATTGGACTTGGGATGATTTTATGACACCATTAGTTTACCTAAATGACACTAAGTTATATACTGTTGCGCTTGGTCTTCAAATGTTTACTGATCCATCAGCTTTATCTGCATGGGGTCCAATGTTTGCAATGTCTGTGGTTTCGATATTGCCACAGCTTTTAGTGTTCCTATTCTTCCAGAAGTATTTAGTGGAAGGTATCACTGCTGGTAGTGTGAAAGGATAATGATGCTCTTCTCATAAGAGTACTATATAGATTTTTAGAAAGGGTGTTTGATAGATGAATGAGGTAAGGATAGGTATCATTGGAGTAGGAAATATGGGTAGCTCCCACGCAAACTATTTATTGAAAGGAAGCGTAGATAAGGCAAGGCTTACTGCTTTACTTGAAAAGGATGAGCAGAGGAGTGAGGTTTTGAAGGGGAAATTTCCTGATAACGTTACAGTGTTCACGGATCGTAAAGCTTTTTTTGAATCGGGACTAGTGGACGCAGTAATTATTGCTACTCCTCATTATGATCATGTGGAAATTGCTAAGGAGGCGTTTGCGCATGGATTACATGTATTATGTGAAAAACCTGCTGGTGTTTACACTAAACAAGTACGGGAGATGAATGAGGCAGCTAAAAAAAGCGGGAAAGTATTCTCGTTAATGTATAACCAGAGAACGAATCCGATGTACCAAAAGCTAAGAGATTTAATTCAATCTGGTGAATTGGGTGAAATAAGAAGAATTAATTGGATTATTACAGATTGGTACCGTTCTCAAAGTTACTATGACTCGGGAAGCTGGCGAGCGACCTGGGCAGGTGAAGGTGGCGGTGTTTTAATTAATCAGTGCCCACATAACCTGGACTTATGGCAATGGATGACGGGAATGATGCCGAAACGGATACGAGCATTTTGTAACTTTGGCAAATATCGTAACATTGAAGTGGAAGATGAAGTAACTGCTTATGCAGAATACGAAAATGGTGCAACAGCAGTATTTATTACGACTACAGGTGAAGCTCCTGGTACGAATAGATTAGAAGTAGCAGGTGACCGTGGAAAAGTAGTGATTGAGAATGGTCAAATGGATTTTTGGCGCCTCCGAGTGCCTGAACCAGAGTTTAACCGCGAATACAAAGGTGGTTTTGGCACACCAGAATGTTGGAAGGTGGAAGTGCCGATAGTAGGAAAAGAAACAGCACATCCAGGTATTACGCAGAATTTTGTTCGGAAAATCGTTGATGGGGAAGCATTACTAGCACCTGGGGAAGATGGGGTAAAAGGGTTAGAGCTCTCTAATGCGATGCACCTTTCTACTTGGCTAGATGATTGGGTAGAATTCCCGGTCAACGAAGAACTTTATTTGGAACATCTCCAAAAGCGAATCAAAACATCGACATTTAAGGAATCAACGGCAACAGTGTTAGATGTTGAAGGGACTTATTAAGGATAGGAAGATTTGAGGGGGAATGATCATGAGTAATCAAGATGGTATGAATTATGCACCAAAAGGAAAACCAAACAAGGTAGTGACTGAAGGGGAATTTACTTTCGCTGCGATGGCTTTAGATCACGGCCACATTTTTGGCATGTGTAATGGGTTAACAGAAGCTGGTGCACAATTAAAATGGGTATACGATCCAGATTCTGAAAAAGTAAAGAAATTTAAAGAAAAGTTTCCGCAAGTCAAAATTGCAAATTCTGAAGAGGATATTTTAAATGATGAAGAAGTGAAATTAGTTGCTGCAGCTGCAATCCCTTCGAAGCGTTGTGAACTGGGCTTGCGAGTAATGGACCACGGCAAGGATTACTTTACTGATAAAGCACCATTTACAACACTTGAACAATTAGCACAAGCTAAGGAAAAAGTGAAAAGTACAGGAAAAAAATACATGGTTTATTATAGTGAAAGGTTACATGTAGAGAGTGCAATTTTTGCAGGGCAATTAATCGATGAAGGTGCGATAGGAAGAGTTATTCAAGTGATCGGAACTGGACCGCACCGATTAAATGCACCTTCTCGTCCTGATTGGTTCTTTAAAAAAGAGTATTATGGCGGAATTCTTTGTGATATTGGTAGCCATCAAATTGAACAGTTTTTATTCTTTACAGGAAATCAAGATGCAACAGTACAAGCTAGTAAAGTAGGGAACTATAATAATCCGGATTATCCAGAACTAGAAGACTTTGGGGATGCAACATTAATTGGGGTAAATGGTGCGACAAATTACTTTAGAGTAGATTGGTTTACTCCTGATGGGCTGCGGACATGGGGCGATGGAAGAACGATAATTTTAGGTACTGAAGGGTATATAGAGATTAGAAAATACATCGATGTTGGAAGAGAAAATTCTGGAAATCACTTATTCCTCGTTACACAACAAGGGGAAAAGTATTTCAACTTGACTGGCAAGGTAGGCTTTCCATTCTTCGGAGAGCTTGTCCTTGATTGTATCAACAGAACGGAAAACGCAATGACCCAAGAACATGCTTTTAAAGCGGCTGAACTATGCCTATTGGCACAACGAGATGCCATAACAGTAGAATAGATCTAGTACCTATCACAAAGAATCGGATGGACCCTTTCTCCACCCGATTCTTTGTCTGTTAATCATGTTTCGTTACTTGTGTTCGACAGGTTTAACTGTTTTATGAGTGGTTTAATCGTTAAGCCTTGGAAGATTAATGAAAACAAAACAACTGAAAAGGTTAGAATCAACACGGTATCTCGTCCTTCAAATTCAATAGGTAAACTTAAGGCAAGGGCTATGGACAAACTTCCTTTTAGCCCGCCCCAATTTAGTAAGATTCTCTCTTTTTGGTTTAACTGTTTAGTGTGTAGCGTACTGATAAATAAAGCTACGATTCTGCCGATTAAAACAATAAAAATCGCCAATGCAATAAGATGCCAATTTCCTTCAAACGATATATTTCTAATTTCTAGACCTATTAATAGAAAGATGAGGGAGTTAGCGATTAACGTTATTACATCCCAGAATGTATTTATATTTGTCCTTGTTTGTTCTGACATACCAATTTTCCCGCCATAATCTCCAAAAACAAACCCTCCAGCCACAACTGCGATAACACCTGATACGCCAATACGTTCTGCGATAAAATAACTACCGAAAAATAACAAAGCCGATATAGCAATTTCAAAAGGGTAGTCATCATAGAGCCTTACAATTTGAGAAAAGATAAATCCTAATAAAACGCCAAGCAGTGCGCCACCAATACTAAACTTGAGGAACATAAATAACCCATTTCCAAACCCCTCCCACCCAAGTTCGAGATAGGTGAGTAAATAAACAGAAGAAATTTGGAATAGCACAACTGCAATCCCATCGTTAAACAGGGATTCACCTTCCATAACTGTCGAAAGCTTTTGCGATACCCCGAGAGATTTAAAAATGGAAATAACACTAATCGGGTCAGTGGCACTCATTAATGCCGCAAAGGTAAAAGCAACAGAAATTGGTAAGTCCAGAATATAATAGGTAGCAAAGCCAATAACAAGAAATGAAAGGAAGGTTCCGACTAAAGCAATTCCGGCTACTTCATTCCTATAAGCATATAAATGGTGGAAAGGTAACTTTAAGGTAGCATCACCAAGTAAAATAGGTAGAAATAACGATATGATAATAGCTTGAAATACTTCGGATTGTGTTGCAAAAGCAGCTGCTTCGTTTACAAGTGAAAAAGGGACATCAACAATTCCCAAGACTAACCCAACTAGGACAAGTGCGATGGTGTAAGGTTGTTTTAAATGTTTAGATATCCCGATTACCGTAATCGAAATACCTAATAAAATTAACAGTTGAATAAACACTTCATTAAATTGATGCATATTCACACTCCTTCATAGTTTTATCATACTCGACTAGGACAAAAATTAAACATTTAGATGGATTTGCACTGTGCATTATTATTGCCTTCTTAGTATGATTTCAGATAAAAATTTTGAATAAAAAAACTAACGAAACTCCAAATGGTACTCGGAGATTCGTTAGTTTTATAAGTATTTCATTGCGTTATTTAGGCAAATCAACCAGTGTTGCGTAGTCCTGCTGCAACCCCGTTAATCGTTAATAATACTTCGTTTAATAGATCGTCCGTATCTTCTTCATCTTTTAGGTTTTCTTGACGTAATTCAGAAACCAGTTTCACTTGGAATAAATTTAACGGATCGACTAATGGGTTACGTAATTTAACGGACTCGCGAATATTTGGCTTGTGATCCATTAATTCAGCTTGGTTAGTAATCTGCAACACGACAGCTTTTGTCAAATTGTACTCCTCTGTTATTTGACCAAAGATGCGCTTTTGTATTGCTTCATCCGTAACCATTTTCGCATATTCTTTCGCAGTTGTTAGGTCAGCCTTTGTGAGCGCCATTTGTAAATTATTGATGGTAGCTTGGAAAAATGGCCATTCTTCATACATTTGTTGTAGAAGCTCTAAGTTACTATTGTTCTTAATAATTTCATTAAGACCAGTACCTGCAGCATACCACGCTGGTAGTAATTGACGACTTTGCGTCCATGAAAATACCCACGGAATTGCGCGAAGGTCTTCGAAGCGATTACTACCTTTCCGTTTCATTGGTCGCGAACCAATATTCAAGTCACCAAGTTCATGCAAAGGTGTTGATTGGTTAAAATAAGTTAAGAAGCCTTCATCTTCAAACACTAGGGAAGAGTACTTTTTCAGAGCAATTTCAGATACCTCACTCATTAAATTGGCTGCTTCTTTGGTCGGCATTTTCTTCGCTTTTTGCGTGCCAATCCCCATGATAGCTGTCATCAGTGTTGAAGTAGCTTGTTCTAAGCTACGATAGGCAATATCTGGGAGCAAGTATCTTGAAGAGAGAACTTCCCCTTGCTCAGTAATTTTAACGCCATCCCCTAACGTTACTGGGGGTTGAGATAATAAGCTTGCGTTTAATGGGCCACCACCGCGGCCAAGGGAACCACCACGACCGTGGAAATATTTAAGTTTTACGCCATATTTAGAAGCGATGTCATGAATATCTTCTTGTGCTTTATACAATTCCCAGTTTGCTGTAAGTGTTCCGCCATCTTTACTACTATCGGAATAACCAAGCATAATTTCCTGCAACTCGCCTCTAGCCTTTAAGTGACGACGGTACAACGGAATATCAAATAACTGTTTAATCATTTTCGGGCCGTTTTTAAGGTCCTCAATGGTTTCTAATAATGGAGCAACATGTAATTTACTCTTCACTGTGCCATCTGGATAAACACGATAAAGCCCAGCTTCTTTCGCCAATACAAGTACCTCTAATAAATCACTAACAGACCGCGTCATCGATATTAAATAAACTTCAATTGCTCTGTCTCCAAATGTATCATGAGCACGCTTAATCATCCGAAAAGTATTGATTACTTCTTGTGTCGAATCAGTAAACGTATCGTAAATAGAAACCATTGGTCTAGGATCTTGAAGAACTTTAATTAACGTATTAACTTTATCGTCCTCATCAAGTGATTTGTAATCAGCGGAAATATTGACTAGGTGTAATATTTCTGCAATAGCAGATTCATGCTCACCACTATGATTTCTTATATCTAGTGAAGCTAAATGGAAACCAAATAATTCAACTTGACGTATTACTTTACGAAGAAGTTTAATCGGATTGTGCTTTGGATGATGGTTTTCCAAGCTTTTCCGAATAATGTGTAAATCCTCTAGCAGTTCTGCAGCATGTTCATAGCCATGTTCATGATCTTCAGCAGTATAATCTAGCTTCTTAATCATCATCGATACTTTGACACGGTACACTTCATCGTCTTTTCTCCATGCAAACGAACCAAGATGCTTTTTATCTTGTTCAATGGATGCAAGTAGTTCTTCACTAATGTTAACCTTTTTACCAGAATGACTAAGTAATTCTCTTAATTTTTGTAACGATTCTTTATACTTTCTCAGCACCAATGCGCGGTGGGTTTTTAATGTTTCAAATGTAGTTGTAGCCTTTACATTCGGATTACCGTCACGGTCTCCTCCAATCCATGATCCAAATCGTAAAAATGAAGGAACATGGAATCGTTGTTGATACTTTTCATATAAAAGGTCCTCTAAATCCTGATGAATTCGAGGTAAAACGTCAAACAGAACCTTATCAAAATAATAGAGTCCGTTGGATACTTCTTTCATAACAGAAGGCTTTTTCTCGCGGATTTCTGCCGTTTGCCATAAAATGGTTATCTCGTTAGAAATCGTTTCTTGAATAACTTTCTTTTCGTATCGTGTAAAGGCATAATCCATTGCTTTTAACAAATCAGAAATGCGTTGGTGAATTTGTAATATTGTTCTTCTAGTTGCCTCTGTTGGGTGAGCTGTAATAATAAGCTCCAAAGATAATGTTTCGAGTAATGTTGTTACCATCTCAGGAGTTACATTGTTTTCAAGTAATTTATTTATGCCATCTTCTAGTGATCCTGGTTGAATAAGGTCCGTATCCTGCGCGTGGTACTCCCGGCGACGTCTACTACGATAATTTTGCTCAGCAATGTTAAATAAATGAAGGTGAACGGAAAAAGCTCGGATTACATTTTGTCTTAATCCAGGTTCAAGTTTATTAATCTCTTCTTTTATTTGCGTGTCTACAGCTAGATCTTGCGTTTCTCTAAGTGATTTAGCAAAGTTTCTAATTTTGTTAACTGTTTCTAGTAATTTGTCTCCGCCTTCATAAAGCAGTACATTATCAAGCAACTCACTTAAGTATTCGACATCTCGGTGTAACGAGACTGTGCTTTTTTCTTCTATTTTTGTCTCCATGTTTCGCACTTCCTTTCATCGTCATACTAATAGATTTATAGTTGGTTTATTTTACTTGGGGAAAACGCTTTAAGGACTAGGTGTTTGTTTCCTAAATACACATTTGAAGAGACATACTTATAATAACATGTTTTTCAGAAAAAAATAAATTTTTAACTTTTTTCTTGTCTGAAAACACAAGAGATTAATCAATTATATCGAATGGTTATCGCTTAATTAATGTCGTAGCGAGATTGGTTGTTGTTTTCTTCCATTATGACTAGCTTAGGGTAAATCACTGTTACATCAAGTTTTGTTGGGTGTCTATTGAAATCCTATAGAACAGTGGTAACTTTTTTCATCACTTCTTAAAAAAAATTTAAAATTGTCGAAATATTTAATGGAGATACGACGAAAAGTTGCAAACATAATCGAAAAAAGTCCAACTGTTAAGTCGGACTAGTCCCTCGAGTCGTAAGCTATAAGTTTTAGTTAGGAGGAAAGCGCTCGTTTCCTATGTGTATTCTTGGGATAGGCGATACGATGTGCTTGATTAATTAATTGGTCTAATTGTTGAGAAATTTTTAGGACTTCATCACTAGATTGGTTTGTTCTGTATGTTTCGTACATTTTATTACGTAGCTCTTCCATTTGCTCTTCTAGTTGATTTTTAACTTTAACTTTAACCATCTAAGTCAGCCCCTCCACTAAAAAGTATGAGCTATTTGAAATAGGACTTTATACATATTATATACCAAAAAATAACAGATTTATCAACTAAATGATGAAAATTATGTAACAATGCTTTTTATTTAAAAGCTAAGAAAGTATAAACAAATCCAAAGAGCTGTCTAGCAAGGCGCGACTAGCACTTTTGTTCACAGATAAGAAAGTATAAAAAGATCCAAGAGCTGTCTAGCTCCAGGCGCTTTTCTTAATTTTAATGAAGTTGTCGGAATTGATCTGGTGTTATTCCGAAGAGTTTACGAAAGGTTGCAACGAAATGGCTAGGTGAACGAAATCCCACATGATTAGCGACTTCTTTGACTGACAGGTGTTTTGATTCTATTAATAATTGCTTGGCAACCCGCAGCCTTAAATCGATAAAATAAGCATAGGGTGAGGTGGAAAACATCTCACGAAACATTCCGTTTAAACTTCGTGGGGATAGCTTTAAATAGGATGCAAAATCTTCTAAACCAATGTTTGGATTCGAAATATTTTTATGCATCCACGTAATTAATTGTTGAATTTTTGCTAGATTTTCTGATACTACTGGTTTTTGTGTCCTAGCATAACTATTTAACATAAGCAGAAACTGATAAATATTTGTCGATGCCTGTGTTCCAAATACATCCCCAGGTTGGTCCATCCTTTCTATCCATCTGATCAGAATGGTTTCGATTGGATTATGTTTTTCCCATTGATAAATTGCATCTAACTTCAATCCGGTATATGAAATTAATTCGCCGATAATTGGACCGTTAAAGGTAATATAGGCAGTCTGCCATTTGTTTGAAATCGCTCGGTAGGAATGGCTAACGTTTGGCCGGATAAGCATTCCGCTATTTTGAGGTAGTAAATGCTCTTGCCCATCAATTGTGAATACCCCTTTTCCTGAAATGGTTTGTAGCCAGTGATAGTATGGATACCCATTTTCGCGTTCGATTTTCTCTTGTTCAGGGTTAAAGCCAATTGTCTCTACATAAATGGGGAGCGGATTTCCTTGAGGTGGGGTTAATATTATCCGTTTTAATCTCATCCGAAGCACTCCAATCTTTGCCAGATTATTATATTTAATACAAAAATTTTATATATATAATGATAATGAAAACGAATACAATAGTTATATAATTATATCACAAAGGGTGAAGAATAGATGTTAAATGAGTCATTACCAAAAATTTGGTACGGGGGAGATTACAACCCTGAACAGTGGGATGAACAAACATGGGATGAGGATATAAGGATGTTTAAATTGGCCGGAATTGATATTGCAACACTAAATGTCTTTTCTTGGGCACTGAATCAACCGGATGAAACTACATATAACTTTGAATGGTTAGATGACAAAATTGAACGACTTTATCAACATGGAATATACACGTGCTTAGCGACGAGTACAGCAGCACATCCTGCTTGGATGGCAAGGAAATATCCAGATGTGCTACGCGTTGACTTCGAGGGACGTAAAAGGAAATTTGGTGCAAGACATAATTCTTGCCCGAATAGTCCAACCTACCGGAAATATTCGAGCAGAATTGCTAGTAAACTCGCAGAACGGTACAAGGATCATCCTGCCGTACTAGTTTGGCATGTTTCTAACGAATATGGTGGCTATTGTTATTGTGAACAGTGTGAAGCAGCTTTTCGTGAATGGCTACAACAGCGCTATGGTACATTAGAAGCTGTTAATAAAGCTTGGAACACATCGTTTTGGGGTCATACCTTTTATGACTGGACAGAAATCGTTTCACCAAGTGCACTTAGTGAGGAAAGACCAGGAAATGTTAGCTTTTTCCAAGGTATATCCTTAGACTATCGACGATTTATGTCTCAAAGTTTACTAGATTGTTACAAGCTTGAATATGATGCGATTCGAGAACAGGATAGTAAAACACCAATTACAACAAACTTAATGGGTACGTTTTTGGACCTTGATTACTTTGAATGGGCGAAACATTTAGATGTCGTCTCTTGGGATAATTATCCGCGAATTGATACACCGGTAAGTAGAACAGCTATGACACATGATTTGATGCGGGGCTTGAAAAGTGGACAACCATTTATGTTAATGGAACAAACGCCAAGCCAACAAAACTGGCAAGCGTATAATTCGCTAAAGCGTCCTGGAGTTATGAGGTTGTGGAGCTATCAATCCGTTGCTCGTGGAGCAGATACGGTTATGTTTTTTCAATTACGACGATCTGTTGGAGCAACGGAGAAATATCATGGCGCTGTTATTGAACATGTTGGGCATGAGCATACGAGGGTTTTCCGCGAAACGGCTGCATTAGGTAAAGAGCTTGAGCAATTATCTGACCAGTTACTAGATGCGAGAACAAATGCCCGCGTTGGTATCGTTTTCGACTGGGAAAATCGTTGGGCAATCAACCTATCTAGTGGACCAACCATCGCCCTGGATTATGTTGGTGAAGTTCATAAATATTATGATGCATTTTATCAACAAAATATTCAAGTAGATATGATTGGTGTGGAAGAGGATTTAACGAAATATGACATTGTTATTGCTCCGGTCCTTTATATGGTCAAGGAAGGTTATGCTAGAAGGTTGGAAGAATTTGTTTCGAATGGTGGTACTTTTATTACGACTTTCTTTAGTGGCGTTGTAAATGAAAATGATCTCGTCACGCTTGGTGGGTATCCAGGTGAATTACGGCAATTACTCGGTATTTGGGCAGAGGAAATTGATGCCCTGCATCCTGATGAAAAAAATAAAATAGTGATAAAAGACGACGTGGGAAGTCTATCTGGTGAATACTCCTGTAACATTTTATTTGATTTAATTCACTCAGAAGGTGCAGAAGTAATTGCTGAGTATGGGGATGATTTCTATCAGGGGATGCCTGTCATAACTAAAAATAAGTTCGGCAAAGGGAGTGCCTGGTATGTTGCTTCTAGCCCTGATGCAGACTTCCTGCAAGACCTTGTTACAACTGTTTGTAACGAAAAAGGAATCACTGGTTTAATTCAGGCAGACCATGGAGTGGAAACTGCTGCACGTGAGAAAAACGGTAAGTCTTTCTTGTTTATCTTGAACCACAATACGAACGCTAGTACATTTGACCTAGAGGATAAATACATGCGCGACCTGTTATCAGGACAAAAATTAACTGGAAAAGTTACTATCGAAGCTAAAGATGTGATGATACTGACAGAGGAAAAATTGGGTGATTTATAAAAGCACTGGCCCTTGTGCTAGGTTTTGTTCAAAGATAAGAAAGTTGTTGCTTACTTAATCGTCATCTTTCATCCCCACTTTCACTTTTTTGGTTACTAGATGAAACTCTCTCACTGTGTGGGGGGGGTTAAAAAATAGTAATATTTACTAGTCGTAGCAACGAATCTGGTGATAAAATTAGAACTAGGGGATTGGGGGGCGGCCTGTGAATAGTAGAGAAGTAGATTTAGCTAACAAAGGAATAAGATTATATGAAAGTAAGCATCGTGACGGTGATTTAATTGATGAACACCATCATGATATCCACCAGGTTCTCTATGCCCTTGAAGGCGAGGGCTCTATTTATTTAAACCGGAAAAACTATAGTTTTCGCCAAGACAATTTAGCTGTTATTACACCAAATACTTCTCATTCAATTATCTCTGATTCTAAATTAACCGTTCTTGTTCTCGCGTTTGATAAAGACATTTTGGAGGAGTCGATTAAGCAAGATTTACTCGATTTGTTTTTTAAAACGACCCGATTTATCGAGCTTAACCCATTTGATAGTAGTAATCTTCGGCAGATTCTTCGGCAGATGCTATACGAACAATCTTACGGTGACTCAATTAACTATGTTGCGATAAAAATCTATTTATCAGAGCTTTTATTAAAATTAGCACGCTCACAAGAACAGCCAGAAATATTTGATGCCAATGTTCTAAGGGCAGAACGGTTGCGCAATTATATAGATACACATTTTTATGAGATGATCAGTGCCGATGACTTAGCGACAAAATTAGGTATGAGTACAAGACATATGAATACGATTTTTAAAGATAGGTATCAAGTGACACCGATACAATATTTAACTGAGGTGCGAGTAGGGTTAGCTAAAAAAATGTTGGTGGAAACCGATAAAGATATTGCTTCCATCTGTTTTGAGGTTGGCTTTGAATCACTATCAACTTTTTATCGTACCTTTAAAAATTCTACCGATATTTCCCCGAACAAATACCGAAATGCTTATAAAGAAGAGTAGGCTAAGGACCGCTGGAACGTTCAAGCGGTCTATTTATAAAGTATAAGAAAACTTCAATTCTTTTTGCTATGGAAAGATAAAGTGTAGTAAAGATAGATAGTGAAGATCTGATGTTATTTCCGATTTTAAGAAATCCGTTCTTAGATTAATAAGACGGATTTTTTTTATCTCGTTATGATGGAGATACAAACTTTCGAAAGGGGAAAACATAAAAGATGGCACAACACAAAATTGGAATTATTATGAATGGTGTAACAGGACGAATGGGGACAAACCAACACTTGATTCGTTCGATTGTAGCGATTAGAAATCAAGGTGGAGTTAAACTTGCAAATGGCGATTTGCTTTTGCCAGATCCTATTTTGGTAGGGAGAAACGAAAATAAATTACAAGCATTAGCATCTGCACATAACATAGAACGCTGGTCCACTAATCTAGAAGAGGCACTTGCTGACGATTACAATGAAATCTATTTTGATTCACAAACAACAGTAAGAAGAGCAGAAAGTATTAAACAAGCAATCGCGGCAGGGAAGCACATCTATTGTGAAAAACCAACAGCTACTAGTTTAGAAGGTTCACTAGAATTAGCGAAATTGGCAAAAGAAAAAGGCGTGAAAAATGGTGTTGTTCAAGACAAACTATTTTTACCAGGTTTACTTAAACTAAAGCGTCTAATCAATTCTGGCTTTTTCGGCAAAATTTTATCCGTTCGGATGGAGTTTGGCTACTGGGTTTTTGAAGGTGATTGGCAAGAAGGGCAGCGTCCGTCTTGGAATTACCGCGCGGAAGATGGCGGTGGAATTATTGTTGATATGTTCGCGCACTGGCGTTATGTAATTGACAACCTATTTGGGCCGATTCGCACGGTATCTTGCTTAGGTGCAACTCATATTCCGGAGCGTGTCGACGAAAATGGTCGGACATATAAAGCAACAGCAGACGATGCAGCATATGGAACGTTTGAATTAGACGGTGGGATTGTTGTTCAAGCTAACTCTTCTTGGGCTGTAAGGGTTAACCGTGATGACTTGTTAACTATTCAAGTCGATGGAACAGAAGGTAGTGCAGTAGCAGGTTTACGTGATTGTAAAACGCAGCACCGCGTGAATACACCAAAGCCAACATGGAACCCAGACATTCCGAATCCGCACGATTTCCAAGCACAGTGGGAAGATGTGCCAGACAACCAAGCGTTTGATAATGGTTTTAAGGTCCAGTGGGAGCTTTTCTTAAAACACGTATTTGCCGATGAGGCATTTCCTTGGGATTTACTCGAAGGTGCAAAAGGTACACAACTATCTGACCTTGGTCTTCAATCTTGGAAAGAAAGACGCTGGTTGGATGTTCCGGAACTAAAGATATAAGGGAGGACTTGACTTGGCTAATACGCTTATCTTACCAAACAAAGATCGAACGCTATATAACTATCAATTAAAAAAGAACCAATTATCCTTTGATATTCCAAAGGGCAAGTCGTTTGAGAAGAGAACTGCTTTCTCGGCGGCGCACGTTGTTAGTGATCCGTTAGCAGATACAGATCCTCTATCGAACGGTCAGATTGATTGGGACACAACGATGAAGTATCGCCACCATCTATGGTCACTTGGATTATCAGTAGCAGAAGCAATGGACACTGCTCAACGTGGTATGGGCTTAAGTTGGGACCGTGCAAAGGAATTAATTTCCCGTTCTGTAAAAGAAGCAAAATCTGTTGGTGGAAAGATAGCTAGTGGAGTTGGTACGGACCAGCTTGTGCCAGGAGCGCATGTCACATTAGAGGATGTCGAAGCTGCGTATGATGAACAGTGTTCATTCGTGGAAAGTGAAGGTGGTCAAATTATTTTAATGGCTAGCCGTGCGTTGGCCGCTTGTGCGAAAGGACCGGAAGATTATCAACGTGTTTACGGGAAAATATTAAACAATGTTTCTGAGCCAGTAATTCTGCACTGGCTTGGGGATATGTTTGACCCTGCACTAAAGGGGTATTGGGGCCATGAAGAAGATTTAGATGCTGCAATGGATGTTTGTTTAAAGATTATTAGGGATAATGAGGATAAAGTGGATGGAATCAAGATTTCTTTATTAGATGAAAACAAAGAGATTAAGATGCGGCGGTTATTACCTGACAGTGTTCGAATGTATACAGGTGATGACTTTAACTATCCAACGTTAATCAAGGGGGACGCGCAAGGGTATAGTCACGCACTGTTAGGTATATTTGATGCAATTTCACCTGCTGCATCTGCGGCATTACATGCGCTTGACCAAGGTGATCTTGTGACTTATGACCGGTTACTCGAAAAAACAGTACCGCTATCACGCCATATTTTCCAAAGGCCAACATTCTCCTATAAAACTGGTGTAGTGTTTATGGCTTATTTAAACGGGCATCAAGACCATTTCCGAATGATTGGTGGTGCAGAAGGTTCTAGGTCAATTACGCATCTAGCGGATCTATTTGTCATGGCAGACGATGCAGGACTGCTTGCTGATCCAGAATTAGCAGCAAAACGGATGAAGCTTGTCCTAGAACTAGCAGGGATAAATCAGGAGGGATAAAATGAGCCAAGGAGCGTTAGACAGATTAAGTTTAAATCAGATTACGACGGAACAATGGAATCTTAAAGAGGCTATTGAGGGATGTATCAGACATGAGGTTCCATGGATTTCTGTATGGCGCCATAAGATAGAAGAATTCGGACTTGCTGAAAGTGCGCGGATGATAAAGGATTCTGGACTTAAAGTATCAAGTCTATGTCGTGGCGGTATGTTTCCAGCTGCGACAGCTTCGGAAAGACAAGGTCGGTTAGAGGATAATTTTCGTGCTGTGGAAGAGGCTGCTGAATTAGGCACAGATACGTTGGTATTAGTTTGTGGACCTGCCCCAGATCGGGATATTGACCAAGCAAGGAAGTGGGTGGAAGAAGGTATAGAAAAGCTAGTTCCATTTGCCGAACAGCATGGAGTAAAGCTAGGCATTGAGCCACTACATCCGATGTACGCTGGAGACCGTTCTGTTGTCAATACTTTAGGGCAAGCTAATCAGATGGCGGAAAAATATAACCCCTCCCAGGTTGGGGTAGTTGTCGATGTCTTTCATGTCTGGTGGGATCCTGATTTATATAATCAAATTACTCGTGCAACTGGGAAGATATTGGGATTTCATGTTTCTGATTGGATTTTACCTGTTCCGGATATCTTCAAAGGTCGTGGCATGATGGGGGATGGTGTGATTGAGATCAACCGGATTCGCCAGGCTGTTGAGAGGGCAGGTTATTTAGGGCCAATCGAGGTAGAGATTATTAATCAGTCGATTTGGGACCGCCCAGGTGATGATGTGTTAACAGAAGTGAAACAGAAGTTTGCGGAACATGTATAACGTCGAAAGGATGACTTTGTCAGTCATCCTTTTGCTTTAAATTTTTCGAGTCCAGTTTTATACCATCAAGAAATAATGTCCAAGCAGCTTCATTGACAACTCCTTTTGTGGTGAAAAATCACAATAAGGCTTGACTTATGTCTATCGGGGCTAGCAAGGAACGACTGGCGCTTTGGTGTTTATTTCTCCCAATCTTCAAACAGTCCGCTACCATTGCATCCAGGGCAGTGTAAAGAGCTTCCATAAAAGTGTTCATAGGCGTACATTTCAACACCTCGACCTGAACAATCAGGGCATTTGCCTTCTTCTTTCATTTTAGCTACTCGCTTTTGGTACCTTCCATCAACCCAATCAGAAACAGCATTAAATATACTGATTTTTCTCACCTCGAATCTTTTTTAATAAAAAAATAAGAAAAAATCCAAACGTGAATAGTCCAGCAACAGCTACGTCCAACTTCAACGCCTGTGCTTCTGTTCATAACATGTGCAATTTTTAATAAAATATGTATATTTACTAAAAAGGTAAATGCTGCTTCAGAGGGGCTCTGCATGAAAGAATAGTGGCATTCCCTGAGAGAAAATAAATCGGAGAAGTCTTTATAAAACACAAAAAAATAGCACCCGTTTCCGGATGCTCCATAGGGGGACAATCTATTTTGAAAAAAATACTGTACATAAGTTCAATAACTAACCGCTAGTGAGATGGCTAATGTATTGAAAACAGTATATGTACACTCACCTCATGTGTTGTAACCGTTTTCAGTATATAACAGAATATCTGCGTTTACATCAGACTAAAGTCCTGTTTATGCTGTAAAAATCAAAAAAAAGAAAGTTGAGCTTTATCATAGGAACCGGGTGCATAATTTAGTCCAACCCTAAAAAAGTTTATACTTTGCTCAAAACTCCAATAGATGTATAAACATTTTAAGTTCCATAACTTAGCTATAAAGTTCGAACCATTTTTATTCTACTTCTAAACTTAAACAAATCTAACGGAAGGGGATAAAGGAGTTTATTCTACCAAAGAATGACCAATTATATTGGAAGAAAAAAAAAGAATTGTTTCAAATTGTTTTTTTTATATAACTTTTTGTTATTTGTTGCCTAATAGCTGTTAGATTGAACTAAATAAAATGTTCGTATTGTATAATGAATTATACTCTTTAACTATTTAGGAGACAGAGAGAAGGAATTGAATGATAAAATTTGGAATTGTTGGTTGTGGTCGGGTAGGAAAGGTGCATGCGGCGGCCGTTTATGAAACAAAGGGTTCATTATTAACCGCAATATGTGATTTGGAAGAGGGCAAATTAAAAACTCTAACTAAAGAATTTCGTGTGTCTAACGTTTATAAAAATTATACTGAAATGTTAGAAAATAAAGATATAGATGTGATTAATATTTGTACACCAAATGGTTTGCATGCTGACATGGCTATTGCGGCAATAAAGAAAGGAAAGCACGTCATTATTGAAAAACCGATGGCCACTAGCCTCGAGGATGCGCGTTTAATTATAGAAACAGCAAAAAAATATAACGTGAAAGCAACTGTTGTTCACCAGAATAGATTTAATGAAGCAATCCAAGTAACTAGGGAAGCTTTGTTAAAAGGTCGTTTTGGTAAACTCTCCTATGGTACTGCTAGTGTCAGATGGACTAGGACTCAAGATTATTATAATCAAGATGATTGGCGTGGTACGAAAGAAATGCTGGATGGTGTCTTGATGAATCAGGTCATTCATACAATTGATTTGCTAATATGGTTAATGGGTCCGGTGAAAAGTGTTTTCGGAAGGGCAGTAACACGTCTCAGGGAAATAGAAATGGAAGATGTAGGTACTGCTATTTTGGAATTTGAAAGCGGATCCATTGCAGTTGTGGATGGAACAGGAACTATATATCCAGTTGATATTGGTGCAAATATAAACTTATTTGGTGAGTGTGGTACTGTTTCTATTGGTGGAAATGCAGCTAATCAGATAGAGAGATGGCGTTTTTCTGAATCCTTTGAAAAAGAAGAACAGGAGATGATTGAAAGTAATAAAGCTATGCCTTTAAGTGTGTATGGAAATGGTCACAAGCAAATTGTGGAAAATTTTGTTGAATCTATTAAGGAAAACAAAGATCCTTATGTTTCTTTAGAAGCTGGGTTTAATGCTGTAAAGGTAATTTTGGCAATCTATAAATCTTCTATGTCGGGTCAACCAGTCTATTTTGAAAATGAAGTAGTTTCATCTGGTATTAAATAGATTCAAAGAAAATATTCCTGAAAGTTACTATTTTAGAAAGGGTGTATTAGAAATGAGAGATGTCCGAATTGGCATCATTGGGGTCGGAAACATGGGTTTCTCACATGCTAAATATCTACAAAATAATGAAATTGAAGGAACTAGATTAACTGCGGTACTAGATAGTAGTCCAGAAAGATGCCAATGGTTAAGAGAAAATTTAAATAGTCCCATAAAAGTGTTTTGTGATGAGGATTCATTCTTTGAGTCTGATTTAGTTGATGCTGTAATAGTTGCTACTCCTCACTATAATCATCCACAAATGGCAATTAGGGCCTTTGACCATGGACTACATGTTTTATGTGAAAAGCCAGCAGGTGTGTATACAAAGCAAGTTCGCGAAATGAATGAAGCAGCTAAAAAGAGTGGTAAAGTGTTCTCGATGATGTATAATCAGCGAACAAATCCTTTATATCAAAAATTAAGAGAGCTAATCCAAGATGGTGAGCTTGGTGAAATTCGTCGAATTAATTGGTTAATCACAAATTGGTACCGTTCACAGAGCTATTACGATTCTGGTGGTTGGCGCGCTACATGGTCAGGCGAAGGTGGTGGTGTTTTAATAAATCAGTGCCCACACCAACTAGATCTGTGGCAATGGATGACTGGGATGATGCCATCTAGAATTAGAGCTTTTTGTTCGTTCGGTAAATATAGAGATATTGAAGTAGAGGATGACGTAACTGCGTATGCAGAATACGAAAATGGAGCAACGGCTGTTTTTATTACAACAACTGGTGAAGCGCCGGGAACCAATCGATTAGAAATTTCTGGTGATCGTGGTAAGGTTGTTGTTGAAAACGAAAAGATGGATTTTTTTCGGCTACGTATTCCAGAACCAGAGTTTAATAAGGGATACAGGGGTGGTTTTGGTAGTCCGGAATGTTGGAAGGTTGATGTGCCAGTAAAAGGAAAGGAAACTGCTCATCGTGGCATCACTCAAAATTTTGTTAATTCAATTTTGAAAGGAACTCCTTTACTTGCACCAGGTGTAGATGGTATTAGGGGTCTTACATTATCTAATGCAATGCAATTGTCCACCTGGGTAGATGGTTGGGTTGACTTGCCAATTGATGAAGAGCTCTACTATAAACATTTAAAAGAGAAAATAGCTAAATCAACAGTGGAAAAAGATACGAAGTCGGTAACCTTAGATGTAGAAGGAACTTATTAGGCAATTGCCTGTAAATATAACAATTCAATGAAGGGGATGGAAAAACGATGAAATTCTCAGTTTTTACTGTAATGGCTCCAGATACAACACCAAAAGAATTGGTAAGCTTGTTGAAGGAAACAGGATATGACGGGGTGGAATGGCGCTTTAAGGAAACCCCAGAATATTTAAAATTAGAAGAACCTAGTTATTGGGGGAACAACCTCTGTACAATTTCACCATCTATTAATGATGAAGAGCTTTCAGATTTGGCAGCTTATACAAAGGAAAAAGGTATAGAAATTACAAGTGTTACACCTTATCTAACTGCTGGTGATCTTGAATCAACAGAACAAGTCTTACGTGTCGCAAAAAAATTAGGTGCATCGACAATTCGGGTTGGGGTACCTAAATATGATCGTTCCGAAAATTATAATGATTTGTTTAACCTAGCTGTATCTTATCTTGGAAACGTTGAAGAAATGTGCAAAAGGTACAATATTAAAGGACTAGTAGAAACTCATCATATGACAATTACTCCTAGTGCAAGCCTAGCCCATCGCTTGGTTAGTCAATTTGATCCTAATCATATTGGTGTTCTTTATGATCCAGGAAACATGGTCCATGAAGGGTATGAAAACTACCGTATGGGTATGGAGCTTTTAGGGCCATATTTAGCGCATGTTCACATTAAAAACGCTATATGGCAAGTGACAAAAGAAAATGAAGATGGAACTACTGATTGGGAAGTTAAGTGGGCCCCAATTGAAAAGGGAGCAGTAGATTGGAGACAAGTATTCCAAGATCTTAAAGCGGTAGGTTATGATGGTTATGTTGGAATGGAGGATTTTAGCAATGTTTATCCTACAAAAGAATCTCTAAAGCATAACAAGGAATGGGTGAAAAAATTATTAAATGCAGAATTGGTATAACTCGTATCAATTCCTCTATTAAGTAAATAGGAGAAGGGGTTTTTTCATGAGATTTGGAGTTTGTGCAGATATCAATAGGGCTTCGGAAATCTATAAAGCAGGTTACGATTTTATTGAATGTACAGTGATTTCGTTAGTTCCGGATGATGATAGACAATTTTCAGAGCTGTTTCATCAATACAAGGAAAGCCCAGTTCCAATAGAAGCTTGTAATGTATTCCTGCCAGGAAATCTTAAGATTGTTGGAGATTCAGTAGATGAAGATTCAATAAGAACTTATCTTGAAAAGGCTTTACCGAGAGTCAAGAAAATTGGAGCAGATACTGTTGTATTTGGTAGTGGTGGGGCAAGAACTTTACCTATAGGGTTTGAGCGTAGTAGAGGAGAAGAACAAATTGTCCAATTTCTCAATTTAGTGGCAGATTACGCTGATGACTTAGAACTAACAGTTGTAATTGAGCCTTTAAATCGAAAGGAAAGTAATATCATAAACAGTGTTACTGAGGGGTTAGAATTTGTAAACAAGGTCAACAGGCCATCAATAAAATTGCTAGCCGATTTCTACCATATGGATGAAGAAAATGAATCTTTAGTTAATATAGTTGTTTCTAAAGAGCATATTAGACATATTCATGTAGCAGATACTGGACGACTTGCTCCTGGCACTGGTCATTATCCGTATGAACAATTTGTGAACACTCTATCCACTGCTAATTATGATGGTCGTATTTCAATTGAGTGTAGTTGGGATGACTTTGAAAGAGAATCAGTTGCAGCATTACAGTATCTCCGAGATACATTTAGTAAATAGGTTCCAAGGCCAGAAATCCTACATTGTCAATTAGTTGAAAATATATATTTAAAAAGTTTGGCAATTCTGATAATATAAAAGCTATTAAAAGGGGAAAGGAAGGAGAATAATGGCTGAGAATGTGCAATCTTATTATCGAATGAGGGATACAGTTATCACAAAAAGTGATTATGCCTATCACTCGCACGATAGATTTGAAATTTATTATTTTCATGGAGGAAGTTGTCGCTATCTAATATCAGATAATATCTACGACCTACAAGATGATGACATTATTATTATGAATGGAATGACACTTCATCGTGCAAATCCCGAAATCGGAACAACTTATGAAAGAAGTGTTATTGAATTTTCAGCAGAATGGGTAACTCCTATTTTAGTAAATTTAAATGTTCCAGAAATTTTAACTCCTTTCACAAAATTAAGTAACACCCTATTCCGTGGTGTAGATAAAGAAACACTTGATGAAATAAAAGAACTGTTTAGAAAAATCTCACTCATCAATGAAAGTCCTCCTAGTAATGACAGATATAAAAATAGGTTAAAAGAAGGTCAAATTACGGTTCTATTAGTGCAACTCTTGTTTATTATCTATGATCTTAGTAAATTAAGACTTGTAAAACTGCCTTCAAAGAGGACAGAAAAAAACATCCATGTTAACAGAATCGTCTCGTGGATTGACGAGAATTTCAAAAATGATATTACCTTAGATAGTATTGCTGATAGTTTGAATATTAGTAAGTACTACATGTCTAGAATTTTCAAAGATGTAACCGGTTACACAATAATGCAATATTTGATGTCATGTCGATTTAATCGAGCAAAATATCTACTTGAAATGTATCCCGATAAAACAATCTTAGAAGTTGCCCTAGAATCAGGTTTTGATAATTGTTCTCATTTTAGTCGTTTTTTTAAAAAACAGTTGAACATCACTCCTTCAGAATATCGTAATCGTCGATCTAATAAGTATAACTCTTGTTCAGCTAGTCAATAACTATCTCTATCGTTCTTTTAATGATGAGCAATAAATGACAACTTTCCTTTAAAACAACACAATCCTAATCAAGAGTAATGAAAGTATATTTATTATAATTGGAATAACAAAAACATTTAGTTTTATCATACTGATATGATTTAAATTAAGAACCACTTTTGTAAGCGTTACCATGCGATGATGCGGTTTAATTGAGGTCTAGAAAAAGTGGTTTCAGGAAAGGAGAGAACATATGGCTAAAAACAGTTTGGAGTTAGAAACTACGTCTGGACCTAATTCTCAACTTAAAAGTGAGGTTGAAACAATTCGGCAAAAGAAAAGAAAATCACAATTAACCTGGTATATCTTTTTAATTCCTAGTTTTTTAGGAATCTTACTCTTTATGGTTTACCCAATATTTGAATCATTGAGGTTAAGTTTCTATCAATCCAATGGAACTATCGAGAATTATATCGGTCTTGCTAATTTTAAAACTGTTTTAACATCTGGCCCGTTTTGGAATTCGGTTTGGAATACTTTCTTTATAGGTATCTTTCAAATCATTATCACAATTCCACTAGGATTTATATTTGCTTCGTTAATTAACTCTACACCTAAGGGACAGAATTTTTTTAAAGTTATTTACTTTTTACCAAATGTTACTTCCATTGTTGCAGCATCTATGATCTTCGCATTCGTATTACATCCTGAAATGGGGATAGTAAATTATGCTTTAGATTCTATTGGGTTACCGACACTGAAATGGTTAGCTTCCCCTGATACATCTAAATGGGCAGTAATATTATTAGCTGTGTGGCATTGGATAGGATTTGTAATTATCATTTGTCTTGCAAACTTGCAAGCAATATCTCCAGAAATGTATGAAGCTGCAAGAATTGATGGTGCAAGTGGGATTCAACAATGGCTTTTCATTACAGTTCCAAATATGGCTGGAACATTTGCATTTTTATTAATTACTGGATGGATCGGAGCACTTCAACGTTTTAATGAAGTATATGTGTTGGGTGGTCCAAATGGAAGTCCGGCTAGATCAATTCAAACGATGGGCGCATTCATTTACGAACGAGGCTTCACAGGATTCGAATTTGGTATTGCATCTGCAGCAACTTATATCATGTTTATGATTATCCTTGTATTTACGTTTCTAAATTTAAAAATTTCTAAAATGAAGCTTTAGAAGGGAGGGGAATTTGTGAATAGTATGTCCCACAAAAAGGCAGAAAAGATATCAATGTACTTTAAATTCTTTATATTGTTAATCTTCGGATCCTTGCTAATGGCACCTTTCGTATGGATGGTTAGTGTTGGTTTTGATCGTACAGCAAATATAACGATGCCATTTCCACCACGTTTAATTCCTGAAGAACCCTCAGGTTTTAACTATGGTATTGTTTTTGAAAATGGGAGGTTAATACAGTCCTACATTAATTCAGCTATAGTAACAATCAGTTCTGTATTGATAGGTGTATCGTCTTCCTTGTTAGCGGGTTACGCATTTTCAAAGGGTAGGTTTAAAGGAAAAAAAGCCATGTTCATTATTGTACTTTGTACGTTGATGATACCAATGGAACCACGACTTATTCCATTATATAAACTATTTAATAGTGTTGATATGTTAAATACCTTTTGGCCATTAATTTTGCCACCAATAATTAACGGGATGTTGATTTTTCTTTGTAAGCAATTTTTTGATCAATTACCAGATACACTCAGAGAAGCTGCTCAAATTGATGGAGCAGGAGAGTTTAAGATTTTCTTTAGAGTCTACTTTCCTCTTTCTGGTCCTATTGCCGCAACAATGGTTATTTTAGCATTTATATGGAGTTGGAATGACTTTTTATGGCCACTAGTTGTTTTAAATAATCAAGAGTTACACACAGTTCCATTATATTTAGCTAGTTTCTCCTTAGAGAATGGTACTAGTTTAGGGGGACTTACAATGGCTTTAGCTACAGTAAGTATTTTACCAATCATAGTACTTTATCTCTTTTTACAAAGATACATTATTCAAAGTATTGCCCTTAGTGGTGTGAAGGGGGAATAGGAGAGATTTTTAAAAGGAATGTCAATATACTAACAGGGGGTAAGAAAATGATTAAATGTTCATTAACAAAAGGGTCGTCTTTTATATTAGCTTTTTTCTTATTAGTATTATTAACACTTGTTGGCTGTAGTTCAGACTCAGGTGGAACCACTGATTCGGGGGCTAGTTCAGGTGGAGATAGTACAAATGGAGAATCAGCAAGTGGTGGCGAATGGGCTGGTCAAACGGTAAAAGTTCAGTTGATTGGTGATTTTTCTATGGAAGATTCGACGGATCCAATCACCGGGGTCAAAACTCCTGGATTAAAAAACTTAAAAGATGAATTTGAGAAGCAATACCCTGGGGCAACTGTCGAGTTTATTATAATGCCTTGGGAAGGCTATACTGAAAAGACCCAAGCAATGCTAACCTCTGGTGAAGCAGATGTATATCAAATGCCCGGTATTGCAGACTTTGCTGCACAAGGATTGTTAGAACCGCTGCAACCATATATTGATGCTGATAGTGAGTTTAGTCTAGATTCGTTTATTGATAATCAAGTAGATGGTTGGAAAGCGTTAGGACCTGATAGTAGTGAATTAGATATTTTTGGGTTACCGTTCTTAGGTGATGCTCGTTTTATTACTTATGATAAGAAGATATTTGATGACTGGGGAGTTGAATATCTCTCAGAATTCCCAACAATGGAAGAAATAAGTGAAAAAGCTGCTAAAATGACAGGTACTAATCCTGTTACTGGTGAACAAAACTATGGTGTTTGGTTCCGTGGAGATTGGTCATCTGCTTTTACACTAGTCAATGCTGCGGAAGGGCTTGGCGGTAAGTGGGGAACTGGTTTTGCTTGGGATGAGATTGAGTTTCAATTTAATTCACAAGAAATGGTGAAAGGACTAAACTGGTTACTTGACATGCAGAAACTAGCACCTGAAGGTATTGTAAGTAACCAAGGTAATGAGAAATGGTTAACAAAAGATAATAATATAGCAATTATGTTAAATCAAGGACCAGGGGATCTTGTACAACAAACCTACGCTCAAGGTTTAGAAGATCGTATTGCCATTGCTCAAGAATTTAAAGATGAAAATGGCCAAGGTGGACTGTTTGCTGGTAGCCCAATAACTATTGCTAAGGATAGTGAAAATAAAGAATTGGCATGGGAATGGTTAAAGTTTGCAACTAGTGACTTTGCACAACAATATGTCTATGAAACTGGTGCATTTCCTGCTGTGAAATCTGCAACTGAATGGGAAAGTGTAAAGGAATATGAGAGTTTATTAGGGCCGGTATTTAAGGCAATGAGTACACCTTATACACCAAGATATCCGTGGGGATCTGCTCAACCTCGTTTCATCTTAACATCAGAAATTGAAGCTGCTCTTACTGGGAAAAGAAATGCACAAGAAGCATTAGATAAAGCTCAAAAGGAAAGTACAGAGTGGTTGGAAAATAGATAAGAAAATAATTAAACAAAGAGAAGGAGGAAATATTCTTCCTTCTCTTTTTCAATTCTATTTTGAGGATCTTACATGGATCGAATAATTATGAAAAGATCTCGAGAGGCGAGGTGATACGATAGATGGAAACAGGTGTAACGAGTGGATTTTATAACTTATGTCTTTGGATTTTTAGATTTGCATATTTAAACATAATCTGGATTCTATTTTGTGTATTGGGTCTTGTCATAGTTGGTTTTTTTCCAGCAACTACTGCTATGTTAATGATAGAAAGAAAATGGCTAAGCGGAGAAAAAGATATTCCTATCTTTCAAACATTTTGTTCCCTGTTTAGGCAGGAATTCCTTAAAAGTAATTTACTCGGATTTCCTTTAATTACTTTTGGGATATTACTATACCTTAATTATTTAATGTTGACATCATTGAATGGACTAATTGTAGATGTCCTAACATTGTTTTTAATTGGTTTAGTTTTTCTTTATGCTATTGTAGTTATTTACATTTTTCCGGTGTATATTTACTACGATGTAAAATATATGGATAATGTTAAATATGCTTTCTTTATCGGAATCTCTTCTCCACTTATGTCCCTCTTTATTTTACTTAGCGTAGTAGTCTATCTTTATATCGGTTCTATATTTCCAGGTATTATACCTCTTTATTCTGGGAGCGTCATAAGTTTTGCAGTAATGTGGTTTACCTACTGTGCCTTCAAAAGAATTGAACAAAAACATATAATCATGTTTGACGAGGGAAGAGGAAAGGGTTAATAAGAATACTGTATTGGTTTCCTAGAATTCTCTGTACAAGATTAATAAATAACAAAAGGATGATTACATTGATAAAAGGTTTGTTTATCATGAATAAAGAGCCATTTGACTTAGTATATCCCGAAGAAGTAAGGAAAGAAATTGAGAGTCTGGCAGACATATATGCTAAACAGATGACTACTAAAGTTATTCAAAAGGATTTGTCTATTTTAGAGGATGTAGAAGTTATATTCTCGGGATGGGGAGGACCGCAGTTGAACCGAACATTACTAGATGCAGCTCCAAATTTAAAGGCTTTCTTTTACGCTGCAGGCTCATTGAAAAATATCGTAACAGAAGAATCATGGAATCGAGATATACTTATTACTAATGCCGTAAAAGCTAATGCAATTCCTGTGGCAGAATTTACACTTTCGCAAATCTTATTCTGTTTAAAGAATGGGTGGGAGTTTTCAAGGAAATTTAGAAATACAAGACAATATCCAACGAAACCCTTTGATGTTCCGGGTGCCTATAAAAGTACTGTAGGAATAATTTCTTTAAGTACGGTTGGTCGATTAGTTTGTGAGTTATTAAAGCCATTTGATATCAAAGTAATCGCTTATGATCCATTTGTAAAGGAAGAAGAGGCTAATCGCTTAGGTGTGGAATTATGTAGCTTAGAAGAAATATTTATAAATGCAAATATTGTTTCTTTACATACCCCATTATTAGATGAAACTAACGGTATGATTGGAAAGGAACATTTCACTAAAATGCTACCAAATTCTAGTTTTATTAATACAGCTAGAGGCGCGATTGTCAGGGAATCAGAAATGATTGGTGTTTTACGAAGTAGGTCCGATATTACTGCTATTTTAGATGTAACTTTTCCAGAACCACCTAATCAAGACTCTCCTCTTTTTAGTTTTGAAAATGTTATTTTAACTCCCCATTTAGCTGGGAGTGAAGGGAAGGAATGTGGTAGGATGGGTTTTTATATGCTTGAGGAATTTAAACGATATTTAAATGGCGATAGTCTAAAGTGGCTGATAAATAAGAAGGACTTTAGTATGTTGGCATAAATATAATGTAAATGAGAAACGGAATGACTCTAAGTAATGTGATTTTGTTTAACCACATCAAATCCTATTTCAGGCTCATTGATTTTGAACCTAAATATGTAAAATGTATAACGCTTATATTGAAAAACGTTTTAACAATACAAACTTAGTTTGATATTATATAACATTCTGTAGTATAATAATTAATGAATAGGCTTACATTTTTTGTTTTAAATTGAAGGGGTAAACATTATGCCAATTATACAATCATTAGACCGGGCTCTCAGAATATTGGATCTATTTGATGAACATAACAAAGAGTTAAAAATCACCGAAATAAGTAGTACATTACAACTTAATAAAAGTACTACTCATTCCTTGTTAAAAACACTAAAACAACACAACTATATTAAACAGAATTCGGACAGTGGCAAGTACAGCCTTGGATTAAAATTTATTGAAAAAGGTCAGCTTGTTTTAAACAGTATGGATATTAGAACAGTTGCAAGAGACTATTTAATAGACTTGTCTACGTCCACTGGCCAGACAGCACACTTAGTTATCTTGGAAGGTAAATTTGGCGTTTATATTGACAAGGTAGAGGGAGCATCAACAATCGTTTATTCTAGAATCGGTCGCCGTGTACCAATTCACTCAAGTGCTGTCGGGAAAGTATTGATTGGCTATAAACCGAAAGATGAGATTGATAACTTGTTAGATAATTATGATTTTCACAGGCAAACTGAAAATACGATTCTTTCTAAAGAAGCCTTTATGAACGAACTTCAAGAAGTAGTCCAAAAAGGTTTGGCTGTCGATAATGAAGAAAATGAGCCGGGAGTTTACTGTCTTGCTGTTCCAATTTTTAACCATGACGGAGCAGTTATTGCGGCGATAAGTGTATCTACTACAATTTTCTCGTTAACTGATGAGCTTAAGGGAAATATTGTTACGAACCTAAAAGAGATTGGCTTAGCAATTTCCTACCAATTAGGTTACCGGCAGTCTAGTTAATTATGTTGTGTTAAAAGATAAGATAGTAAAAAATCCAAGAGATGCTAGCTCCAGGCGCCTAGACCTGCGCTTTCTTATTTTTTACAATATATAAGAATGAATATGGGGTTATATAACAAAATGGAGGGGATTAAATGAGAATAATTAGTTACAAGTTAACAGAAGAAAGAAATCAGTTGGCAGCTCTTACTGATAATGACCAACTGTATCCACTGCCTTTTACTAGTTTTCTAGAATTTATGAATCACGTAGAAAATAGGGACCAATCATACCTAACTGCAGTAAATGAGATGATAGCAGATAGCCTTCCAATTGAAGCGAGATTAGAAGAGTTAGATTTGCAGTTGCCTGTGAGGTCCTATGAGGTATGGGCTTGTGGCGTTACGTATTTAAAAAGCAGGGATGCTAGAAATTTAGAGGCAAAAGTTACAACGAATTCCTATTATGACAAAGTTTATGATGCAAAACGGCCAGAGTTGTTTTTAAAATCAACCGAAAGAAGAACCGTTGGACCTAATGATCCTGTCTTTATCCGCTCAGATTCCAATTGGCAAATTCCAGAGCCGGAATTAGGCCTAGTCCTAAATAAAACTGGTAAAATTATTGGTTACGTTATTGGTAATGACATGAGTAGTAGAGATATTGAAGGGGAGAATCCTCTCTATTTACCACAAGCGAAAGTGTGGAAGCATTCCTGCTCCATTGGGCCAGCAATTCGCTTAGCAGAAACAGTTGCTAATCCATATGATTTTGATATTACGTGTCGAATTTTTCGCAATGATCAGTTAATTTTTGAAGGAAGCGCCAATACTTCTCAATTAAAGCGGCGTTATGAAGAGTTAGTTTCTTATTTAATGAAGGATAATGAAACTTTTGATGGAACTGTATTATTAACAGGGACATGCGTTATCCCTCCTGATGAATTTACCCTTCAAGAGGGAGACCAGATTGAAATAGAAATTCCTGAGATAGGTGTTCTTTCAAACCCTGTCCGACAATTAGCAGCTGTAAAGAATTAAAAAGTCAATGCTTGAAAAATAAATTAACTAATCTAGGAGGATGATCAATGACTACACAAGTAGCAGCAGAAACCTTTTTAAACTTTGTCAATGGAGAATGGAAAGCTACGTTATCTAATGAAACAATTCCTAGCTTTAACCCGGCAAATAAAACAGAAATAGTAGGTAACGTACAAAACTCGACACGTGCAGATTTAGATGAAGCTGTAAAAGCAGCAAAGCAAGCACAACTAACATGGAAAAAGTTATCAGGAGCAGAACGTGGTAACTACCTCTTTAAGGTTGCCGATATTCTTGAACAAAACACCGATGAAATTGCTGAAACGATGACAAAGGAAATGGGGAAAACGTTTCCTGAGGCAAAGGGTGAAACAACAAGAGGTGTTGCGATATTGCGTTATTATGCCGGGGAAGGGATGCGTAAAGTTGGAGACGTGATTCCGTCGACAGATAGCTCGGCATTAATGTTTTCAAAGCGTGTTCCACTTGGGGTTGTAGGCGTTATTACCCCTTGGAATTTCCCTGTAGCTATTCCAATTTGGAAAGTGGCACCCGCACTCATTTATGGAAATACGGTAGTACTGAAGCCTGCAACGGAAGCGGCAGTGACAGCAGCGAAAGTAGTAAAATGTTTCGAACAAGCTGGAGTTCCTAGTGGTGTGATTAATTTTGTCACAGGTAAAGGCTCAGTTATTGGTCAAGGCCTGGCCGACCATAAAGATGTTCATGCTGTGACATTTACTGGTTCTAACAATGTAGGCAGTGGGATTGGACAAACGGTTGCTGCACGCGGTGGGAAGTACCAATTGGAAATGGGGGGTAAAAACCCAATCATCGTTGCTGATGACTGTGATATTGATCTTGCTGTAGATGCAGCAATTAGTGGAGGGCTTAAATCTACTGGTCAAAAATGCACATGCAGTAGTCGGGTCATTGTCCAAAGCAGCATATATGATACATTTAAAGACAAATTGTTGGAGAAAGTTGCTCAAATTACTGTTGGAAGTGGTCTTGAGCAAGGAACGTGGATGGGGCCGTGTGCTAGTGAAGGTCAATTTGAAACAGTTAAGCATTATATTGCTAAAGGAATTGAAGATGGTGCTGATTTAATTTTTGGCGGGGATAGTCCATCGGATGAAAGTCTGCAAAATGGTTTTTATATCAATCCAACTATTTTTGAAAACGTTACAACCGATATGACTATCGCGCAAGAAGAAATTTTTGGACCAGTACTTGCTCTAATGAAAGTAGAAACCATTGAGGAAGCAATTGAATTAGCAAATGACGTGGAGTTTGGCTTAAGTGCGTCTATTTTCACACAAAATATAAATCATATTCTTTCTTTTATTGATGATATAGATGCAGGTCTTGTGCGAATAAACTCAGAGACTGCTGGAGTGGAATTGCAAGCTCCATTTGGTGGAATGAAGGCTTCAAGTTCTCATTCCCGTGAGCAAGGGGAAGCTGCCAAGGAGTTCTTTACAACTGTTAAAACTGTTTTTGTTAAAGGTTAAAAATCACATAAATAACAGTAACAAGGAAGCTTGTGATTATACTATGGGCTTCCTTGTTTTTTAATAGAAAGAAAGTAATATATTCGCTAAAATGGAACTGAACAGAAAAAGGAGTTATGTCAGATGAACGACGATTTAGGAATTATTACGAAGGTGGATACGGAAGCAAAAATGGTTGCATTTACATTTGATGATGGGCCAAATCCAACGTATACACGTGAATTGTTGGATATATTTAATGAGGTGTCTGGTCATGCAACTTTCTTTATGATTGGAGAGCAAATGGAACGCCACCCTGAAGTAGTAGGGGAGGTACCGAAACAGGGACATGAAATAGGAAATCATACGTTTACCCACGCCAAACTGACGGAGTTAACTGATGAACAATGCTTTGTTGAGTTGGATAAAACCGCAAAGTTAATAAAAGAATTGACAGGAGATGTGCCAAAGCATTTCAGACCTCCATTCATCGATTATAACAGAGCTACTAAAAAGGTTGTGGAAAGATTCGGATATGATACGATTGGAGCGTTAAATGTTGATGCGCTCGATTGGGAGCAACCAGGGATTGAGCATATTTATACCAAATCATTAAACCATGTGGCTAGCGGTAGCATTCTTATATTCCATGATGGGTTTGGCGATCGGTCACAATCCATTGAAGCGGTTAGACGTTTGGTAAAAGAGTTGACTAGTCAGGGATACCAGCTTGTGACTGTAAGTAAACTACTAAATCAAAGGTAAGATTAAAAAAACTAGGTTTGCCAATACAGGTAAACCTAGTTTTTAAGATTGAACAATTTTACTCCTTGTTCTTTAATGCTTCTTCACCTGCTTTTAGTACTTCGATAATTCGGTCAACGTCATATACGCTACCTTTCCAAATGCCTCCACTAACCGTTTGAAGGGCTGCCCAGAGTCTTGTGTCATCAGGTAGGTCAGGATGTGGTGTGATTTGCTCGTTTTGGGGACGATTTGTTAGAATGGTTGCACCTTCTTTAGCGGATACTTCCTTTTCAGAAGTTCCGACAAAGTTAATGTCACCTTCAAGATGGATTGTATCTATACGAACCTCGATCACATCACCATTTTTAACTTTTCCAATCGGACCGCCAGCTAAACCTTCTGGCCCAATATGCCCTACACAAGCGCCCGTTGAAACACCGGAGAACCGTGCATCGGTGAGAAGGGTTACATATTTTCCATAAGATAAATGTTTTAGAGCAGATGTTAGTTGATACGTTTCCTCCATACCAGTTCCTAATGGTCCGCAACCGGAAACAACCATGATGTCTCCTTTGGTAATTTGTCCATTTTTTATTGCGTTAATTGCCTCATGTTCACTTGTGAAAACTTTAGCTTCACCTTTGTGATAATAAATACCTTTGTCATCAAGACGACTGGGATCAATCGAAGTTGATTTTATGATAGCGCCCTCTGGAGCAATGTTTCCAGTAGGAAAGGTAATCGTAGGCGCAAGTCCTCTTTCCTTCGCTTGTTCGGGTGACATGATTACTTGATCAGGCTCCAGGTTGTCCGCTTCTCTTAGTCTATCTTTCATTTTCTGTCTTCGCTCGGATTGTTCCCACCAGTCGAGGTTTTCCTTTAATGTTTTTCCTGTAACAGTCAAGACAGATTCATCAAGAATATTTAGAGATCTAAGATGAAGCATAACTTCTGGTACACCGCCAGCCAAATAGGCACGAATCGTAGGGTGATGATCTGGCCCGTTTGGAAGTACACTGACAAGTCTCGGGGTCAATTGATTTACTTCCTTCCACTCATCAACAGTAGGTATATCACAACCAGCAGCGTGTGCTATTGCTGGAATATGCAACAACAGATTAGTAGAACCGCCAAATGCTGCATGAATAATCATTGCATTTCGTATTGATGCATTCGTAATAATATCTTTGGTAGTTACGTTATTTCGTTCCATTTCTAAAACAGCTCTTGCTGATTGTCTAGCCATCTCTTTCCACACTTCTTGCCCTGATGGTGCGAGTGCAGCGTGTGGAATGGAGAGTCCTAACGCCTCACTAACAACTTGAGCTGTCGCTGCTGTACCTAAAAATTGACATCCTCCACCAGGAGTTGCGCAAGCCCGGCAGCCGAGCTCTGCTGCCTCTTCTAAACTCAATTCATTATTGGAATATCGCGCACCAATTGTTTGGATTTTGCCAGCATCTTCTCCGTAAAAAGGAGGAAGTGTAACACCGCCAGGGATTATGATGGTAGGAGAATCATGCATCGATGAAAGAGCCATCATCATCGCCGGCAATCCTTTATCGCATGTGGCAATTCCGATAACAGCATCTCTTGTTGGAAGAGACCGAATTAGTCTCCGATAAACCAGTGCAGCATCATTCCGGTAAGGAAAGGAATCGAACATACCTGTTGTACCTTGAGACCTTCCGTCACAAGGGTCACTGACATAGGCTGCAAACGGAATACTATTATGGTTAGTAATTTCCCTTGCAGCTTCTTTCATTAGCAGATCTACTTCCCAGTGGCCAGTATGATATCCAAGTGCAATTGGATTACCGTCGTTATCCTTCATTCCGCCTTGGGTACTTAACAATAGTACTTGTTTTCCACTTAAATCATCCGGTTTCCAACCCATGCCGACGTTTTGAGATAGGCCAAACAGATTTCCACTAGGAGATGTACGTAACATTTGATCTGTTAATGGTAACTTCCCCTGTGGTCCTGGTGCTTTCGTCTTTATATCATAAATTGCTTCCGGTGCTTGCATGAGTTGATCTAATCTAGTCATAGAATCGCTCCTTTACTGTGGCAGATTTTTAAAGAAAAATAGCTTATCTGGACAAATTTTATAAAACGCTTTCATTTCCTGTTGACAATTATAAATTTTTCTAGGTATAATGTCAATATAACCAAAATGAGTTTTATATTATAGAACACTTATTTTGTGATATACCTTTCTATTCCAGTGATGAAAACTGTTTTATTTAATCCATCATCGAAGAATAGATTGTTAACTTCATTCAGCTAGAATCGTACATATTAAATGCTTCTCAATATTTTTCTGAAAGCTTTACGGACGACCAATCAAAAGTCAATAACAATATTAAATTGTTATAGATATTTAAATTTGAGGTAGGTGAGAAATTTAGTTATTTAAATTGCAAGCGCTAACAAAAATAAGGGGAGAGATGATTAAATGAAGAAAAAATTGATGTTTTTATTGGTACTTGTCTCGTTACTATTCGTTGTTGCATGTAACTCTACTTCTTCTGGATCAGACTCTGAAAAAGATAATACAGATTCTGGACAAGAAACTGGTTCTTCATCGGAAAATAATAGTGGAGAATCGAAGGGGGATTCAGGTGCTGACAAAACGCTAACCCTATGGCACATTGAAACCGGACCATCTGAAGAGGCAATCAATCAAGCTGTAGAACGTTTCGAGGAGAAGAATCCAGGTGTAACTGTTGAAGTTTCACAAATTGAGAATGATCCATATAAATCTAAACTAAGTGTTGCAATGGGTGGTGGAAATCCACCAGATGTATTCCATTCTTGGGGAGGTGGCTGGCTAAAGCAATTCGTTGATGCCGGTCAAGTTAGGGAAATTGGAAATGACATAGACACTAGTATTTATAATGAGGCTGCACTTTCTGTAGCAACTTTTGATGACAAAGTTTACGGTGCACCAGTAAGTATGGATGTGGTACCAGTATTTTATAACAAAGATATTTTTGCTAAATATGATTTAGAAGAACCCGAAACATACGATGAATTATTAACTATTGTTGAGACGTTAGAATCTAATAGAATCATTCCATTTACTCTAGCAAATCAGTCTAAGTGGACAGGTTCATTCTATATGATGTATCTTGCGGAAAGATTTGGTGGACCAGAATTATTTAATGAGGCGTTTGGGCGTACTGGAAGAGGATTTGATGACGAAGCATACGTGAAAGCTGCTGAAAAAATTCAAGAGTTAGTTAAAATGAATGCGTTTCCAGATGGTGTTAATGGAATGAACTATGACACTGGGCAATCACGTCAACTTCTTTATGCAGAAAAAGCAGGCATGCAAGTAATGGGCGGATGGCTATTAAACAACGTCAGAGATGAGATGCCAGAGTTTGAAGATAAACTTGGTTTCTTCTTATTCCCAGCTGTGGATGGTGGAGAAGGTAAAAAGAACCATGTCGTCGGTGGTGTTAGTCCAGTATTCTCTGTCACTAAGTCAAGTGAAAACCCAGATTTAGCAGCTGAATTAGTAAAGGAATTAGCTAGTGTAGAAACTGCTGAATACATGTCAAATAAAGCCGGCTCGATTTCAGCTGTAAATGGAGTAGAATATGAAGACCCTTATATTCAAAAAATGAGTGATGTATTGGCTAATTCGGAGGCAATGCAAACGTACTATGATCAAACACTTCCTCCCGAGTTAGCTCAAGTACATTTAGATACAACTCAAGCTTTATTTGGATTGTCGATGACACCAGAAGAGGCTGTTAAAAAAGTAGAAGAAAAGGCAAAAGAATTGTTAGACAAATAATCATCATTAGTAAAATCAAAATAAATGGATAGCTACATTAAGGATCTTCCTTAGTGTAGTTTTCCATTAAATTGAGGTGAGAACTTTGCTAGAAAAAGTAGAAAAGCTGTCTGCTCAACAAGTGACAACAAGCACGCTTATTAAGAAAGCAAAGAAACGGAAAGAAATTTTGACCATCGTAGGATTTATAGCTCCAGCATTAATTGTCTATGGAGTTTACGTAGTCTATTCAATTTTCATGACTTTTTATTACAGTATGTTTGATTGGTCTGGAATTGATAAAAATCTAGTTTTCTTAGGATTAGATAATTATATAAAACTTTTCCAAGACGATATATTCTGGAAATCACTGGGGAATAATTCATTGCTTGTCATTACGTCTTTGCTAACACAAATACCTCTTGGATTAATTATGGCACTATTATTGTTTAGCCCAATTAGAGGGATGAGGTTTTTCCGATCTATTTATTTTATGCCATTTCTAATGTCAACTGTTGCTATAGGGATACTTTTTATATTTATTTACGATGGAAACTTCGGTTTGCTTAATGGTTTATTGGGAGCAATTGGTCTTGAATCTTTACAGCAAGCATGGATTGGTAATGAACAAACAGCAATTTGGGCAGTAATAGCTACAGTTTGTTGGCAATTTGCACCTTTTTATATGATTCTGTTTAGAGCAGCTATTGTTGGGATACCTGAAGAACTATATGAGGCTGCGGATATTGATGGTGCCAAAAAATGGCAGCGGTTTAAAAACATTACGCTTCCATTGTTGATGCCAATCATCATCACTTCATCTATTTTATCAATTATTGGATCGCTTAAATATTTTGATTTAATTTACGTGATGACAGGTGGAGGACCAAATAACTCAACAGAATTAATGGCAACCTATATGTATCGACAAACCTTCACTAATTTCAATATGGGATATGGAAGTACTATTTCCTTTTCGATGTTCATGATAGCTCTTGGTGTTACAGTTGTCATTCTGTTGGGTGATAAAAGAAGAAGAGGTGAAGAATAGTGATTAAAAGAATTAGTCAAATGCCACTATATCTACTATCAATTTTATTACTTTTGTTTACAGGACTGCCATTTTTTATTATGGTTAACACTTCCTTCAAACAACAGTTTGAGTTTATGTCATCTCCATGGTCACTTCCGGAAAACTTTTCTTTTGCTAATTATGCTTTAGTATTTGAATCAAGCTTTTTGAAGTACTTCACGAATAGTTTAATATTAGCTGTCGTATCAGTTGTTTTAACAATTGTTTTAGCTGCTATGGCAAGTTATCCTTTATCACGAATGAAATTCAAATTGAATAGACCAATCTTTTTATTGTTTACGGTCGGAATGATGATTCCGATTCATACTACTTTAATTCCTATTTATATTCTTACTTCTAAAATAGGACTATATGATTCACTTGCTGGCTTAATCGGGCCTTACGTAGCTTTTGCATTACCAGTATCAGTCATTATCTTCACTCAATTTATGAAAGACATTCCAAAGGAATTAGAGGAGTCGGCAAAGATTGATGGTTGTGGTCACTTTCGCTTGTTTTGGAGAATTATATTTCCATTGCTGACTCCAGCTGTTGCAACAGTAGCGATCTATAATTTCATTCAGATATGGAATGAATTTATTTTCGCACTCGTCTTAACTAACTCTTCAGAAACTGCAACATTACCTTTAGGATTAAGGGAATTTTATGGAGAATTTTCTGTTAATGTACCTGGCATAATGGCTGCTTTAACATTAGGTAGTTTACCGCTTTTACTTGTCTATTTCGTAGCTCAAGAAAAAATTGTGAAAGGGCTTGCTGCTGGTTCTGTGAAGGGGTAATGTTAGAGAGGATTATAAAATTTTGCTAAGGAGATGTGTTAAAATTGCCAACAATCAACAACCCCGTCCTACCAGGCTATCATCCGGATCCTTCTATTTTACGTGTTGGAGACGATTATTATATCGCTACGTCGACGTTTGAATGGTTTCCGGGAGTTAAATTACATCATTCCAGAGACTTAGTTAACTGGGAACAGCTTCCTTATCCGCTGACGAGAAAATCGCAATTGGATATGATTGGAAATGTCAACTCAGGTGGAATTTGGGCACCGTGTTTGTCTTATCACAATGGTACGTTTTATTTGATCTTTACCGATGTTAAAAGTAGAATGGGTGCTTTTAAAGACACTCATAATTATCTTGTAACAGCGGAGGATATTAATGGACCATGGTCTGATCCAATCTATTTAAATAGTAGTGGTTTTGATCCGTCGCTTTTTCATGAAGATGATGGAACGAAATGGTTAGTTAATATGATCTGGGATCACCGTAAAGGTACAAATTCTTTCGCTGGAATTGCTTTACAACAATATTCAGTTGAAGAGAAAAAACTAGTAGGCCCGATAAAAAATATATTTAAAGGGACGGAGTTAGGTTTAACAGAGGCTCCACATCTATATAAGCGCAATGGTTACTATTATCTCCTTACTGCAGAAGGTGGTACATGGTACACACATGCTGCGACAATGGCTCGTTCTACATCATTATTTGGTCCGTATGAAGTAGACCCAACGAATCCAATTTTAACTTCTGATAAAAATGACCCGAATCAACTGCAAAAAGCAGGTCATGGTAGTTTAGTAGAAACGCAAGATGGTGAGTGGTATATGGCACATTTGTGCGGTCGGCCTACAATTGATGATAAATGTACGTTAGGAAGAGAAACTGCAATTCAAAAATGTTACTGGACAGAAGATGGTTGGTTACGAGTGGAAGGTGGAAATCATCCTAAAACGATTGTTGCTGCACCTAATCTACCAGAATTTAAAGCGCAAAAAGAAGATGCTAGAGATGACTTTGATAGCGATAATTTAAAATTATACTGGAATTCGCTAAGAAGAACGTTCACGGATGACTGGATTTCTTTAACCGAAAGGCCTGGTTTTTTAAGACTACGTGGACAGGAATCGATGCAATCGATTCAACGTCAAAGTATGTTAGCTAGACGTCTGGAAGCATTTCATGTAGATATAGAAACAGCTGTTGATTTTGAACCTGTTAATTTTCAACAAATGGCGGGGGTAATAGCATACTATGATACAGATGACTATGTATATTTGCGTGTAACTTATCATGAAGAATTAGGAAAGTGTTTAGGGATTATCGAATCAAAGCACGGTAAGTATGATGAGTTGTTAGATAGTGATATTAGCATTCCGGACAACGAGCCTGTTTATTTAAAGGCAACGATTGACCATCATCTCTTACAGTTTTATTATTCCATCGACGGTAAGGATTGGAAAATAATTGCTGGGAAAATCGATATTGGCCATCTTTCTGATGACGATGCAGACTACATTCGTTTCACCGGGACGTTTGTAGGGGTGTGTGCACAGGATCTCAGTGGACAATGTTTACATGCTGACTTTGATTACTTTAATTACGCCGAACGCGATAATAACTAGGCCTTGCTTGAATCTTTACCTGTTGTACAGTCTTTCTGTACAACAGGATTAATGATTATCAAATTCCTCAACAGTTGATGTTAATTTTGAAAAAAACGACTCTAATCTCAGAATTGGATTTAGAATTTTTACAGAGAAAAATTGGATTGACTTTCAAAATATCATCACGTAGAATACTACTAACTAATAAATAACAACAACTAACCGCTAATATTTTTTTATTTCTACACCGATGAAAGCGTAAACAAACTAACAAGAATTCCTTCATTGTCATCAGAAAGATCAATATCCTTCATCATAAAGAAAATAGATTACTCCAAGAAAATTCAAATCATATGTTTAAATGGAAAATATCAATTATCACAGACTTCATCAATATGTAGTCAAGGGTTTATTTGGGTTAATAAATTTCTTGATTTTGTTAAAACAATAATTAGTCAAAGGGTGTTTTAAATGAAAAAAGCTTTAATATTTCAAGGTGGATGGCAAGGACACGAGCCGGCAGAAGTTGCTCACATATTATCAGGTGTATTAGAAGAAGAAGGCTTTGACGTAAAGATTACCGATACATTAAAAACGCTAGAAGAAGATGATTTGACCAAGTATGATCTTATTGTTCCTAATTGGACACAAGGGACGATTGAAAAAGAGGCCTTACAGGCGTTGATGACGGCAATTGAGCAAGGAACAGGTCTTGCAGGATTACATGGTGGTATGGGTGATTCATTCCGCTTTGAGACTGATTATCAGTTTATGGTGGGTGGACAATGGGTTGCACATCCAGGAAATGATGGAATTACTTATAATGTCCACATTTTAGATGCTGATCATCCTTTAACGGAAGGGATGAAAGATTTTACAGTAACATCAGAACAGTATTATATGCACGTTGATCCTGCTGTTAAGGTTCACGCAACAACAAGGTTTCCAGTTGCAAGTGGACCATATGAAGCAAATGGGGAAGTGGATATGCCCGTTATATGGACAAAAATGTGGGGAGAAGGGAAAGTATATTACTGTTCCTTGGGACACGTGGCAGAAATTGTTCGGATGCCTGAGGTAATCGAATTGATGCGTAACGGAATGAAATGGGCTAGCAGATAATCATGCAACAATTTGAGGGGGTGAACAAAGTGTTAAGAGCTGGTTTAATAGGGTGTGGTAATATAAGTAAGATTTATCTTGAAAATGGAAAGAAATTTCCTACATATGAAATTGTTGCTTGTGCTGACCTTGATATAGAAAGAGCTCAAAAAAGTGCTGAAGAATATAACATAGCAAGGGCATGTACAACCGAAGAATTACTAGCTGACCCAACCATTGATTTAGTTATTAATTTAACAATACCTAGTGCACATGCAAAGGTTGCTTTAGCAGCGTTGGCATCTGGGAAACATGTTTATGGTGAAAAGCCACTCTCAGTAAGTCGTGAAGATGGACAAAAAATATTAGAACTTGCAAAACAAAAACAGCTTTATATTGGAAATGCTCCTGATACTTTTCTAGGAGGTGGGATTCAGACATGTAGGAAACTGATTGATGATGGTTGGATTGGTGAGTCTATATCTGCAACCGCTTTCATGATGAATCGGGGACATGAGCATTGGCATCCAGACCCAGCATTTTATTATCAGGAAGGTGGAGGTCCGATGTTTGATATGGGACCTTACTATATCACGGCACTAGTGTCTTTACTTGGGCCAATTGAACGGGTAACGGGATCAACTCGGGTGACATTCCCAGAAAGAAAAATTACAAGTCAGCCAAAATTTGGGGAAAAGATTCAAGTAAATACACCAACACAGATTAACGGTGTAATCGATTTTCAAAGTGGTGCAATTGCCTCGATTATAACTAGTTTTGACACGTTGCACCACAGACTACCGAATATTGAAATATATGGAACAGAAGGGAGTCTCGTTGTTCCTGATCCTAATACGTTCGGGGGCGGGGTGTTGGTCCGGAGAAGTGAACAAACAGAATGGACAGAAGTTCCGCTGACCCACGGTTTCACAGGGAATAGTAGAGGGTTAGGTGTTGCGGATTTGGCTTTTGCTATATACCACGGTACAAAGGCAAGGGCTAGTGGTGATTTGGCCTATCATGTGCTAGACGTAATGCATGGTTTTCATGACTCATCTAAAAATGGAAGGCATTATCAACTTCTTAGTTCATGTGAACAACCAGAGGCATTGCCGGTAGGAATTAATGAGGGGAATTTTATGGATAAATTACAGGGGAATTTTGTTGCCGGGGGGAGTAAACAATGAAATTAGGCGTATTTGCCGTATTATTTGGGGATCGTCCATTAGATGAAGCACTTGACCTTATTTCATCACATGGGTTAGAAACAGTCGAGATTGGAACTGGTGGTTACGTTGGGAATGCACATTGTAATCCGGTAGAATTATTAGAGAATCCTACTAAGTTACAAGCTTTTCAGCAACTATTGAAGGAAAGAAATTTAGAAATAAGTGCGCTTAGTTGTCATGGTAACCCGTTACATCCAAATGAAGAATTAGCTAGAGCAGATCATCAAGCTTTTCGTAACACGGTATTGCTTGCGGAAAAGCTAGGTGTTGAAACAGTCGTCACTTTTTCGGGATGCCCAGGAGAATCAGAAAATTCTAAGTTCCCAGTTTGGGTGACTTGTACATGGCCAGATGATCATGCGACTGTTGTAGAGTGGCAATGGAAAGAAAGGGTTGTTCCATACTGGACGGAACAAAGTGAATTTCTAAGACAACACGGTGTTCGAGTTGCGATTGAACCACATCCAGGTTTTGTTGTTTATAACAATGAAACAGCATTAAGACTACGCAACGAATGTGGGAACAATATCGGTGTAAACTTTGACCCAAGTCATCTGTTTTGGCAAAATATGGATCCAGTTGCGAGTATTAAAGAGCTTGCTAAGTATGATGCTTTATATCATTTCCATGCCAAAGATACAGCTATTGATGAACAAAACGTTGCGACAAATGGTGTGCTAGATACGAAACCTTATAGTGACGAGATGAATCGTTCCTGGATTTTTAGAACAATTGGATATGGTAATAGTGAAGATACTTGGAAAAAAATCATAAGTGCTCTCCAGTTAGTCGGTTATCAAGGTGCAATCAGTATTGAACATGAAGATAGTTTAATGTCCGTTGAGGAAGGATTTCAGAAAGCTGTCGGACTGTTGAAGAACTCCATTATTAAAGAAAAAGTGGGTGAGATGTGGTGGGCGTAATGAACAAAGAAGTTGGAATTGGAATGATAGGTTACCAATTTATGGGTAAAGCCCATAGCCATGCTTACCGTGACCTACCCTTTTACTTTGATAGCAAGCTAACTCCTGTATTAAAAGTAATTTCTGGTCGGAATGAGTCAGCAGTAGCTGAGGCAGCTGAAAAGATGGGATGGCAGTCGTATGAAACAGATTGGCGAAAAGTAATTGAGCGCGATGATATCGAAATTGTTGATATTGTCACACCAAACCATACCCATGCCGAAATTGCCATTGCTGCTGCAGAAGCTGGTAAGCATATCATTACTGAAAAACCATTAGCATTGACATTGGATGAAGCAAAACGAATGTATGAAGCGGTGAAGAAAAATAAGGTGAAGCATATGATTTGTCACAACTATCGCTTCGCCCCTGCTGTCCAATTTGCCAAAAAATTAATAGATGATGGAAAAATAGGACGAATCTATCATTTTAGAGCTAATTACCTGCAAGATTGGATTATGGACCCTGACTTCCCGTTAGTTTGGAGACTTAAAAAAGAAGTATCTGGGTCTGGTGCTCTAGGTGACATTGGTGCCCATAGTATTGATTTAGCAAGATTCCTCGTAGGAGAATTTGACGAACTAGTAGGTACAATGGAAACATTTATTAAACAAAGGCCAATTAGTGAAATGTCTGGAGGGCTAAGTGCAAAAGCAGATAAGAGCCAAATGGGTGAAGTAACGGTTGACGACGCGGTAGCATTTATTGCAAAGTTTGAAAACGGAGCACTAGGAACATTTGAAGCAAGTAGATTTGCAGGTGGAAATAGAAATAAAAACAAAATAGAAATAAATGGAGAGAAAGGTTCGATTCGCTGGGATATGGAAAATATGAACAATCTAGAAGTCTATTTAGCTAGTGATGAACCTGGTCTTCAAGGATTTAGATTAATAAACTGTACCGAGGAAATTCATCCGTACGCAGGAGCATATTGGCCACCAGGTCATATTATTGGATATGAGCATACGTTTATTCACCTTATCCATGAGTTCCTGAGTGGTATTGCTGAAAATTACCAACCGAAACCAAATTTCGATGATGGCGTGAAAAATCAACAGGTGTTAGTTGCAATTGAAAGATCAACCGAATCAAAACAATGGGTGAAAGTGGGAGAAATGAAATAAGTAGAAATAGTGGATAGGTAAAGGGGTGATAATAGGGGAATTCAATGTTGAGTTCCACAGAAATGAAAGCCTTTACAAAAGAGTATTTTTATATTTTAAAAAACGGAGGGTCATGATGAAGAATTTATTCAGCTTTAATAAAGGAGTCATGGTAGTTGTAGGTCTAATTTTATTTTTCAGCTTAATTGGTTGCAGTAACAACTCTTCTGGGTCCGGGGACAACGGAGGCGGTGATAAGCCTGTCAAGTTAACCTTATGGTTGTGGACTGGTACAGGATTAGAAGATCAAATAGAACAATTTAACGAAGAAAATGATGATATAGAAATTGATGTTCAAACGTCAGAATTTGCAGCTGTTCACACCAATCTCACGACAGCATTGGCAGCGGGAAGTGGAGCACCTGATATTTCGTTAGTTGAGGTTAAAGGGATTAATAAATACAAAACAAATCCTGATAACTTTTATAACTTATTTGATCTTGGTGCAGATGAAATTGCTGGTGACTATCTTGATTGGAAATGGAAAGATGCTCAAACACCTGATGGTCAATATCAACTAGGAATTCCAACAGATATTGGACCTATAGTTATGGCATATAATAAGGAGATTTTTGAGGCAGCAGGTCTCCCTACTGATCGGGATGAAGTATCTGCTATGATTCAAACATGGGACGATTATATTGAACTTGGAAGAACAATAAAAGCGAAAACTGGAAGTGCACTTTCAGGAAATCCATCTAGATTCTACAGTGTCATCGAGGGGCAAGGAGATCAAAAATATTATGATAAAGAAGGTAACATTATTGTAAAAGACAATGCTCAATTAAAGAAAGCATATGATTCTGCGATAACATTAATTGAAGAGGGATTGACACTCGGTCTTGATGGTAATGATCCTGAATGGATAACAGCGTTACAAAATGGAGACTTCGCTACATTTATAACACCTGCTTGGGATACAAAAAAACTTACTGAGAACGCACCAGATAGTGCTGGTAAGTGGGATATGACGTCTATACCTGGTGGAGGAAATATGGGAGGTTCGTATTTAACTATTCCTAAGCAAAGCGAATATCCAGAAGAAGCCTATGAATTTATTAAATGGATACTTTCACCAGAACAACAAATAGTAACATTTAAGAAAAATGGTAACTTCCCATCAACACCTAGTGTATATAATGACTCTGCAATTACTGAATTAAAAAGTGAATACTTTAACAACGCCCCAGTTGGAAGTCTTTTTGCGAAGGCAGCTGAAGGAGCAAACTTTGTAGTTGAAGGTCCTGATTCTATATCGATTGAACAATCTATTAATGATGCAATAACTAGAGTTGTAGATGGTCAAGCGTCACCAGAGGAAAGCTGGCAAATGGCGTTAGATGAAATTGAACGCTTACAAGCCCGATAAAATTAAATAGAGACTAACCTTTTTAGGTTAGTCTCTTTACAACAAATGCAAAGGAGGATTTAGATGAATGTGAATTTAAAGACTCAAACTACTAATAAATCATTAAAATTGTCAAAAATGAAAGGCTTGAATCAAACGAAAAGAGACCAAATTGCTGGTTATATTTTTATTTCACCATTTTTTATTTTATTTAGTATTTTTGGTGTTTTTCCCATTTTTTTTACTGCATATGTATCCCTTAATAAATGGAATATCCTAGGCGATAAAACATTTGTTGGTTTTCAAAACTACCAAATGCTTATGAGTGATCCTTCTTTTTGGAAGTCATTGGGTAACACCTTTAGTATATGGTTTTTGTCCACACTACCACAGCTGTTTCTCGCTTTAATCCTGGCGTTCATTCTAAACCAGGTATTTATTAAAGGGAAAGATTTCTTTAGATTATCGGTTTTTATGCCTAACATAACCTCTGTTGTTGCGGTAGCTATTATTTTTGGTGCAATATTTGGAGAACGGTATGGCATATTAAATTACTTCTTATCTTTAGTTGGCATGGATCCTATCAATTGGAAAGGCGGGGTACTTGGTACACATATTGCCATTTCTACAATGGTCATGTGGCGGTGGACGGGGTACAACTCCATTATTTATCTAGCTGCTTTACAAAGTATTCCAAAAGACTTATATGAAGCTGCTACGATTGACGGAGCTTCAAAGATTCAACAGTTCTTTAAGATTACGATTCCGATGATTAGGCCGATGATTATTTTCACAGTAATTGTTTCAACTATAGGAGGAATGCAGATTTTCTCCGAGCCATTAATTTTCTCAGGCGCTGGTGGAGGTAGTGTTAAGCAAGGTTTAACAATGACCCTTTATTTATATGAAGAAGCTTTTACAAGAAGTAACTTTGGCTATGCGTCAGCCATTGCGTGGTTATTATTTATCATAATTGTTCTATTCTCGTTAGTTAACTTATTTATAACAAGACGAATTAATTCAGCAGATTAAGGGGTGTGAGAAAATGAATTCCAAGCGATTTAATATTGGAAAGGTTATAACTTATATCTTTTTAGTGATAATAACTCTAATATCAATTTTCCCTTTTTATTGGATGTTTGTCATTGGATCTAATGATACTTCAGCGATAAATAAATTCCCTCCTGCATTTATTCCAGGCTCGAACTTTATGGAAAATGCAGCAAATGTTTTTGAAAGGATTGATTTTTTACAAGCAGTGCTAAACTCGTTTATTGTCTCCACACTAGTTACATTTAGTGTATTGTTTTTCTGTTCCTTAGCAGGCTTTTCCTTTGCTAAAATGCGTTTCAAGGGAAATAAACAGTTATTTATATTTGTCATTGCTACGATGATGGTTCCTATTCAATTGGGGATAATCCCATCTTATATGATTATTAGTAAGTTTGGATGGATCAACGATTTAAAGGCAGTTATTGTCCCGTGGGCTGTAAATGCGTTTGGTGTTTTTTGGATGAGACAGTATATTGCATCAGCTATCCCAGATGAATTAATTGATGCAGGAAAAATTGATGGTTGTTCTAATTTTAGAATTTATTGGAACGTTGTAGTCCCATCCGTACGACCTGCAATAGCTACTCTCGGGTTAATAACATTTATGCAAGTTTGGAATGAATTTTTATGGCCGTTAGTTGTATTAAAGGATACAAGTGTCCACACTATTCAAATTGCGTTAAGGAATTTAAATAGCAACTACTATACCGACTATGCAATGATTTTAAACGGTACTTTCTTAGCAACTATTCCAATTTTAATCGTCTTCCTCTTATTTAGTAAACAATTTATTGCAGGTTTAACAGAGGGGGCTGTAAAAGCGTGATAATTGTACAGAAGAAATATTATATAAAGAAACCGATGTAGAAATCATGAAACAACGACTCATCAATTTTTTAAAAAAAGTAGCTGTCCTCTATTGAAAATAAGGGATAGCTACTTCTCTGCAATTTATTATCTATTTTCAATCTTTATGGGGTGTTTCATCTTTTTAAAAACACTATTACAAAGTAGATAAACGAAATAACTACAAGTACTAAACATGATTAAAAATAAGATTGGGAATACAACAAAGCCTAAGTAAGTAACTATTATTAATAGTAGAGCGAAAAAAACAATATGTAGATGGCTAATTCCTAAAAGAAAAGAATTCTTAATGATTGCTTTCCATTCCAATTCAAAATTAACAAGTACAGGGAACAAAAAAACGGACGTAAACAAATAGATAAATCCTAAAGCAAAAAAGAAAGGAAATAAAAAATATTTAATGTTTGTATCAATATTAGTAACAAAATAAAAATCTACTACTAAGATTAAAAGAATGATCAACCAAATCACACTTAATTGAATACTTATTTTAAAGTTTTGCTTAAAATAAGTGAAAAACAGACGAAATACACTTGTTTCATTATTTAATTTCCATTGTCTTACAACACCAAACATTCCTGTAGTAGAAGGGAAGATAGTGAAAACAGGAATACAGAAAATAATCCATAACAAATTTAATAGAAAAAAGTTAGTAATAATATTTAGGAATTGATAGAATCGAGAGTCAACCGAAAAAATGTTCATTATGTCACCCAACTTTTGTGAAAGATACTATTAAAGTATCATAATCTGCAAGATAAATAAAGCGATTACACAAAATCGATACATGGGTGATGATTTTTTGCAATAGATTCAGATTAAAAAATAAAAAAGAGGGGTCTTATAAAAATGAAATTCATCAAAATTCCTGGTATTAATAAGAGGGTTTCAAAATTAATTTTAGGAACTATGACTTTTTCACCTTCAAAGATGGATCAGGTTAATAGTTTGTTAGATTCCTTTTTAGAATCTGGAGGGAATACTCTTGATACTGCACATATTTATAATGACGGTAAGAGTGAAAAGGCGATAGGAAAATGGCTAAAAGGAAGGGGGAATCGAAATAAAGTTGTGATTATAGATAAAGGGGCTCATCCTGACGAATACGGACCGAGAGTAAATCCAGAAGCAATTACAACTGATTTGTATGAAAGTCTTGACCGGCTCCAAACGGATTATATTGATATTTATATGCTCCATCGTGATAACCCCGATATCCCTGTAGAAGTGATAATTAATACCCTCAATGATCATTATAATGAAGGAAGAATTAAAGCAATTGGTGTTTCCAATTGGACGAATCAAAGAATTGAAGAGGCCAACAACTATGCAAAGAAAAATGGTTTAATTGGTGTTTCGGCCAACAGTTCTAATTTAAGCCTTGCAAAACCAAATGAACCGATGTGGCCAGGCTGTATTTCCGTTGATGAATGTAGCTTAAACTGGCATGAAGCTGTTCAAATGCCATTACTATCGTGGTCATCACAAGCTGGTGGCTTTTTTACAGGCAGGTATAGTCCAAATGCGGTGAGCGATGAAAATATTGCAAGAGTTTATTATAGTGAAGAGAACTGGGAAAGGTATCGTAGAGCAACGGAACTTTCAGAGCAGATAGGTGGAAACACGAATCAGATAGCCTTGGCATATGTTTTGCAGCAGCCGTTTCCGATCAGTGCTTTAATCGGATCTCAAAATAAAGCGGAATTGTATTCAAGTATAAAAGCATTAGATATTCACCTAACAACCGACCAACTCAAATGGCTTGATTTAAGGACGAAGTGTAGAGGAAGAATGGGGCGGGGATAATATGGCAACACTAAAAAGTCGAACAAATGGCTCTAATAGAGATTATGTCTATCAAATCATAAAGGAACAAATAATCAATTGGCAACTAAAACCTGGTACAAAGGTTTCAGAAAAAGAAATCGGAAATCAGTTAAATGTTAGCCGTACACCTGTTAGAGAAGCATTTCTTAAACTGGCACAAGAAGAATTAATTGGAATTTTTCCACAAAGTGGCACAATAATTTCTAAAATAGATTTAAATTTGGTTGAGGAAGGACGATTTGTAAGAGAGCATATCGAACGTGCCGTGGTGCGAGAAGCGTGTCATAGATTAGACGATGAACATTTATTCCAATTAGAAACAAATGTAACTATGCAAGAGCTTTGTGTGGAAAAAGAGTCCTACCAGCGGCTGTTTGACTTAGACGGGCAATTTCACCGTATCTTGTTTCATGGATGTAACAAAATAAAAACATGGTATATGGTTAGTCAAATGAACAGCCATTTTGACCGGGTTAGAATGTTGAGGCTAGCATCCAATCCAGACTGGAACGTTGTTGTTAACCAGCATAAGGCTTTGTTTGAAAGAATTTCAGAGAAGAATGCTGAAGAAGCAGAGAAGTTAATGAGTAGTCATTTGAAGCTTATTAACTTTGAAAAAGAACAACTTAAGGAGAAGTATCCTTCTTACTTTATTTAAAAACAGAGTTAATCCTCTGTTTTTATTTTTTTTTAGCTTTAACACCGGGAATTGGTAAAAGAAACTTGTATGGCAATAAGTTAGTTTGTTTGGTGGACTAACTTATATTAATAGATGTATTTCTCTATTTGAAAATAATTAATAGATAAAACGACCGGTGAAGCTAAAATTATTTGGATTCATGTGAGAAAATGGTTGTAAAAAGGTGAAGATATTTTGGCATTTATGGTGCTTATGTTTGGGTTAGTTAAAAGGGAACATAATCTAAACTTCAGTAATACCAAGCTTTTCAACAGTTTTTACATAAAAATTAGTGCTTTGAACACTTTGTTCATCAACTAGACAAACAAGGGGGCGTTTGCTATTATAAAACCTGTAAAAACATAAAAGATAGAGGAAACAGGGGGAATGACAACTATGAACACAAAGAAAGCGTTTTCAACTATTTTTGTAGTTCTTGTAGCATTGTTTTTACTAGCGGGATGTGGGAGTAATGGAGATTCTGCTAGTAAAAATGATGGTGCGAGCTCAGATTCAGATGATTCCACAGTCATTAACTTCATGCACCAATGGACGGAAGGAAGTTCTGCTAAACAAAATAAATTAGTTAACGACATCATTTCAGCATTTGAAAAAGAAAATCCTGGCGTTAAAGTAGAACAAGAAGTTTTAAGTGCTGAACAATACAAAGACAAACTAAAGGTTTTGGCGGCATCTAATGAGTTGCCAGACGTTGGTCAAGCTTGGCCGGGGGGATGGTTAAAGCCTTACGCTGAAGGAAATAAGTTCGCTTCGTTCGATGACATTTTAGATGACGAATTTAGAAACAAATTTGCTGGAGGTACACTAGAATCCTTTGAAGTAGAAGGAAAAACTTATGGATTGCCAGAGGAAATCAACATTACTGGAATCTTCTATAATAAAGCAATTTTTGAAGAAAATGGTGTTGAGGTGCCGACAACATTGGCAGAATTAAAAAATGTTGCCACAGTCTTGAAAGACAATGGTGTAACACCGATCGCGTTGGGTAATAAGGACAGATGGACAGGGTCAATTTGGTATATGTATTTAGCAGACCGAATTGCTGGACCTGACACCATTGAAAATGCGGTTAACCGTACCGGCACTTTCGAAGATCCTGGTTTAATCGAAGCCGCTGCACAAATTCAAGAATTGGTTGGTCAAGGCGCATTTATTAAAGGTACGAATGGAATGACTAACCTAGAAGCAGAGAATATGTTTATGAATGGACTAACTGCGATGTACTTAACGGCATCCTGGTCATTGCCGAATTTTACAACAAATGAAGATACTCCCCAAGAATTTAAAGATAATGTAGGCTATTTTAAATTCCCTACTGTTGAAGGAGGAAAAGGTGATATCGACAGTTTTGTAGGCGGAACAGCAGGAGTCTTCGTTGCTGAAAAGTCTGAAGTGAAAGAAGAAGCAAAACAGTTCGCAAAATTCTTTGTGGAAAAATTAGCTGAAAGCTCCCTTCAAGATGCTGGGATTATTCCTGCGATGAAGTTAGATACAGAATCACTTGACCTACCACCACTTGTGTCACAAATGCTTGGAGATCTAGCGAATGCAAGTGATATTACTTTATTTGCTGACAATATTATGACCGCACAACCAGCTCAAGTACACTTAGATATGATTCAGTCGTTATTTGGTGGTAATGTAACACCTGAGGAATTTGTCGAAGCACATGAAGAAGCACTATCAAATAATGAATAATTGTGATTAGATTCACTAGAAGAGGGCATATTCTTAATATGTGGGGATTGTCCTTTTCTACTCTATATAATTTCTAAGGAATGTGAACAGTTGTAGGGAAACTATGAAAGGGGTTGAAAGTACATGAAAAAAGTAATGTCTAACAAATTGATGATAGCGCTCTACATATTGCCGGCACTATTATTAATTGGAGTATTGATTTATGTACCATTGGTGTTAACTGGGTACTACGGTTTAATGAAATGGGACGGAATCGGCGATATGACATTTATTGGATTGGAAAACTATATGGAAGCAATAAAAGATGAGGATTTTTGGAGCAGTGCATCACACTCATTTTTGTTGGCAGTTTTTTCAACATTGAGTTTGGCGATTTATTTAATAATATCACTCATTTTAGCTTCGAAAATTAAAGGATCAGATATTTTAAGGAAAATATACTTAATCCCAATGTTGCTTTCATCTGTTGCAATCGCTCAGTTATGGATTAAAGTTTACAATCCAATCAATGGTATGTTAAATAGCCTTCTGATGACTTTGGGAGTAGATAATCCTCCTGCTTGGTTAGCAGAACCAGATATTGTATTATATGCCATATTCATTCCGATTCTATGGCAGTATGCTGGTTTCTATATTTTGATTTACTATGCTGCGCTGAAAAACATTCCTGAAACGTTAATTGAGGCGGCAAGAATTGATGGAGCAACCGCATGGCAAATAGCTTATAAAATTAAACTTCCTTTAATTATGGGAGTAGTAAAAGTAACAATTGTTCTAGCAATTGTTGGGTCACTTAAGTATTTTGATTTAATTTTCGTTATGACTGGTGGGGGACCTAACGGAGCTAGTGAAGTAATGGCTTCCTATATGTACAAATTAGCATTTGCAAGCTATGACTTTGGGTATGGTAGTGCGATTGGTTTCTTACTATTAGTTATTACTTTAATTGTTACAGTCATTATCCAAAAACTTACTGAATCTAAAGATGAACTGCAATACTAAAAGGAGGGCGCGTTAATGGGACGTTTAGGTTATTCGATTTTGTATGTTTTTCTAGCTATTGTTGCGGTTATTCAAGTCTTTCCGCTTGTGTGGCTATTCATGTTCTCGTTGAAGGATAATAGTGAAATCTTTGGTTTGTCTCCTTTTGCCTTGCCTACAGATCCAAAATGGGAGAACTATGTGAAAGCATGGCAGGGTGACATTGGTTTATATTTCTTCAACAGTATCTGGATTACTGTTTTAGCTATTATTCTTACTGTTATCTTAGCAAGTATGGCAACGTTTGCAATTACAAGGATGCAGTGGAAGTTAAGTGGTTTCGTGTTAATATTGTTTATGGTCGGATTAATGATTCCGGTTCAGTCTGCACTCATTCCGTTGTTCAGTATGTTTTTAGGAGTGAATTTAATTGACAATCCACTTTCAATTGTTATCACCTACACGACATATAATTTACCGATTACAATGATGATTCTTTTAGGTTTTTACTATACACTGCCACGTGAAATTGAAGAGGCAGCAGTTATTGATGGCTGCTCGATTAACCGATTATTTTTCCAGATTATTTTACCGATGACTACTCCAGTAATGTCAACAACTGTTATTATTAACATGATTTATAACTGGAATGAGTTTATTTTCGTTAACACATTTATTAATTCTAACAAGTTTAAGACGTTAACAGTTGGGATTCAGAATTTTATCGGTCAGTATCAAACCGATTGGGGACCAATTGGTGCAACCCTAATCATTAGTATCGTACCAGTATTAATACTGTTCTTTTTCTTTAGTAATAAAGTTGTCGAAGGGATTTCTTCGAGTGCAGTAAAAGGATAGATAGAGAAAAAAAGTAGGAAACTTATAGGTTTCCTACTTTTTTGCGTTTAGGTGATCAGAAAAAAAGCGTGTAGAAAGCCTATACGCCATTTGCATAATTAGAAAAGCGCAGGGCGCCTTGCCCAGAACTCGAGGGGGTAGGCGTCCGGAGCTAGACAGTTCTTGCATTTTTTATACTTTCTTACCTTATAAAATAAGTCGCTGATTCCCGTAGCACCTTTAAGGGTTTGTAACTAAGTCAGATTTAAAGAAATTTTCAATAATAAAGGCTGCTACCCCTAATGAGGTAGAATGTGTAGTCAATTCGGAAAACTTAATTTCTAACTCATCTCGATTAAATCGAAGTGCGTAATTATTGACGCGGTCATCTAATGAAGACTTAATCCATTTTTCTGATGTAGCAAGCCTGTTACCTATAATTATTTGTTGAGGATTAAACGTATTTATAATGTTGTTGATCCCAACTCCAAGAAAATCACCGATACCACTTAATAGTTGAATTGTTTCCATATGTCCGTTTTCAGCTAATTCATTTAATAGGTCTAAACTAATGGTCTGGTCGCTTGAAACTAATTCGAGTTCTTCGGCCCGCTTTATCAATGCTTGTTCAGAAGCATATAACTCCCAACAACCACGATTACCGCAGCGGCATTTCAACCCATTTATTTCAATCGTCATATGACCAAGTTCACCGGAGAATCCGTTATTCCCCTTATATAAGCTATCATTTAAAATTAGTCCAACACCAATACCTATGCCAACACTAATATAAATGATGTTTGAAAAGTCCTTTCCTGCGCCGAACATTTTTTCACCATAAGCACCAGCATTTGCTTCGTTTTCAATAATAACAGGGAGGCCAAATGTTTCTTCGATTACTGTTTTCAAATCAATGTTTTCCCAGCCTAAGTTAGGCGCTAAAAGAATGCTGCCCTCATTACTTACGATACCTGGCACTCCAATACCAATTCCTATAATACCGTAAGGGCTTTCAGGAGTGGACGACATTAAATATTCAATCGATTTGATTAGTTGCTTTAAGACAGATGGATAGGAGAAGTCATTTATCGAAACTTTTGTTTCATATATAATATTTCCATTTAGATCGGTCAATACTCCTAACAAGTAGTTAACACCTAAATCAAGCCCAATCGAGTAACCAGCATTTTGATTAAACAGCAGCATTACCGGCCTTCTTCCACCACTTGACTGTCCGGGCCCTGATTCATAGATTAATTGTTCGTCGATTAGTTCACTTACTAAAGAAGAAACAGTTCCCTTGTTCAATCCAGTAACTTGAGCGATATCAGCTCTTGAGATAGGGGATTTAACTTTAATTACTTCGAGTACAAGTGTCTTATTTTCCTTTTTGACTACATGTTGATTCCACGTTTGATTCACCGCATATCACTCTCTCGATTTTTTGTACTGTTATTTTAACATAAACTTAGTTCATTCGCTAGACAAACTATGAGAACGTTGCTATAATGAACACATAAAGTTAAATAATATTATCATTTGGAGGTTTTAGTAAATGGCATACTTTGAAAACGTTAACAAGATTCAATATGAAGGAGCAAAATCAAACAATCCTTTTGCGTTCAAATTTTATAATCCTGAAGAAAAAATCAATGGTAAAACAATGGAAGAGTTCTTGCGTTTTGGTGTTGCATACTGGCACACTTTCACAGCCGGTGGTACTGATCCGTTCGGTTCTGCTACAGCAATCCGTAATTGGGACAAATATACAGGAATGGATTTAGCTAAAGCAAGAGTAGAGGCAGCATTTGAATTTTTCGGAAAATTAGGTGTTCCATATTTCTGTTTCCATGATGTTGATATCGCTCCAGAAGGTGATACGCTAGCAGAATCAAATAAAAACCAAGACACGATTGTTGCAATGATTAAAGATTACATGAAGGATAGCGAGGTAAAGTTACTTTGGAACACAGCAAATAACTTTACAAATCCGCGGTTTGTACACGGTGCTGCTTCTTCAAACAATGCTGACGTATTTGCATATGCAGCAGCTAAAGTTAAGAAACAATTAGAAATTGGTAAAGAACTAGGTGGAGAAAACTTTGTATTTTGGGGTGGACGTGAAGGGTATGAGTCACTACTTAACACTGACCTTAAGTTAGAGCAAGACAACCTTGGACGTTTCTTCCAACTAGCAGTTGATTATGCAAAAGAAATCGGTTTCGATGCACAATTCTTAATTGAGCCAAAACCAAAAGAACCTACTACACACCAATATGATTTTGATGTAGCTACAACAATTGGTTTCTTAAGAACGTATGGTTTAGAAAACGACTTTAAGTTGAATATTGAAGCAAACCACGCTACACTAGCCGGGCATACTTTCGAGCATGAATTACGTTGGGCAAGAATTAATGGCATGTTAGGTTCTGTAGACGCTAACCAAGGCGACCCACTTCTTGGATGGGATACAGATGAATTTCCAACAGATCTATACTCAACTACATTAGCCATGTATGAAATTATTAAAAATGGTGGTTTAGGTACTGGTGGATTAAACTTTGATGCGAAAATTAGAAGAGGATCATTCGAACAAGACGATCTTTTCCATGCGCACATTGCTGGTATGGATGCATTTGCTATCGGAACAAAAGTAGCTAACAAATTAATTGAAGATAAGGTGTTTGATTCATTTGTTGAAGAGCGCTATGCTAGCTACACTACTGGTATCGGTAAAGATATTGTAGACGGAAAAGCAACCTTTACATCATTAGAAGACCATGCACTTAAGATTGGCGAAGTTACGCCAAATAAATCTGGTCGCGTAGAAAGCATTAAAGCGACCATTAACAAATATTTAGTTACTTCCCTTGCTGAGTAATTACTAAAAGAGAGGTGTCCTAAAATGAAGTACGTAATTGGTGTTGATTTAGGAACAAGTGCTGTAAAGTTATTACTTGTCAATCAAATGGGAGAAGTTACTTACGAAGTATCGAAAGACTATCCTTTGATCCAAGAAAAAACGGGATATAGTGAACAAAATCCTGAAGAGTGGGTGAGTCAGACAGTTGCAGGACTGTCTGAACTCATCAATGATTTTGGTGGGGATGTCCACGATATCGAAGGAATGAGCTTTTCCGGACAAATGCATGGACTTGTTCTTTTGAATAAAGACAATGAAATATTAAGAAATGCAATTCTATGGAACGATACGCGAACAACAAAACAATGTCGAGATATTTATGACAAGGTTGGACGCGAGCGATTTATTGACATTACCAAAAATATGGCATTAGAAGGATTTACTTTGCCGAAAATTTTATGGGTTAGAGAAAATGAACCAGAAATTTTCGAACAAGCAACTCTATTCTTATTGCCAAAAGATTATTTAAGATATCGTTTAACTGGTCAATTACACATGGATTACTCTGATGCTGCAGGTACGAGTTTGTTAGACGTGAGTGCAAAAGAGTGGAGTAAAGAAATATGCGAATTACTTGATTTAGATATGTCTATTTGTCCACCATTAGTCAATTCCTATGATGACGTTGGTGCTTTATTACCTGAAATCGTTCAACAAACAGGCTTGAATGCTTCAACTAAAGTGTTTGCTGGTGGAGCAGATAATGCTTGTGGTGCAGTTGGTTCAGGGATTTTGTCAGAAGGAAAGACTTTTGCAAGTATCGGTACATCTGGTGTTGTTTTGTCCTATGAAGAAAACGGGGATAAGGACTACGAAGGCAAGGTTCACTATTTTAATCATAGTGCTCCGGATGCTTACTACACGATGGGTGTTACGTTGTCTGCTGGTCACAGTTTATCTTGGTTTAAAAATGTGTTTGCGGAAAAGGAAGATTTTGACACTTTATTAAGTGAAGTGGGAAACGTTCCGGTAGGTTCTCACGGATTACTGTTTACTCCATACCTTGTTGGTGAAAGAACGCCTCATGCAGATTCAACTATTCGTGGTAGTTTTATTGGCATGGATAGTTCACATCGCCGTCGTGACTTTGCTCGTGCGGTGCTTGAAGGCATTACGTTCTCCCTTAACGAATCGATTGAAATTTTTAGGGGAAATGGCAAACAAATCGATGAGATCTATTCAATAGGTGGAGGAGCTAAGAATAAAGAATGGTTACAAATGCAAGCTGACATTTTTAATGCCAAAATTATTAAGCTAACGAGTGAGCAAGGACCTGGTATGGGTGCGGCGATGCTTGCTGCTTATGGATGTGGCTGGTTTACGACGTTACAAGCTTGTGCAGACGAGTTCCTGCAAGACGCTGAAACATATGAACCAATAAAAGAGAATGTGGAGAAGTACAAAACACTATTCTCCGTTTATAAAAAAGTGTATCATCAAACAATTGAGATTAATCAAGAGTTAATGGATTTTAGATCGTAACGGATAGTAAAGATGAGCAAAAACACTGTTTACATATAGTTAAACAGTGTTTTGTTTCACGTAAGCCAAGTTTATAAGTGAACATGAAAATTGCTACAGATTAACCCGATATTTTGTACCCCAACCATCATTATTTCTCTCATAAAAAAACTTCCAGATTATTGTAACGGAAAAACGTAAGGATGATTGCTGTGTTTTCAGTAGGAAAATTAAATACACTTAGAAATCAAATTCTGTTTGTCTTTGTGATAGTGATGGTAATTGTGCTCGTAATCGTTGGCATTATGACATTCAACAGAGTTTCTGCAATATTAAAAAATAATGCAGAGGACCAAATGAAACAAGTTGCTGCGGAAGCAAGTGGTAGGTTTGATTCTCTTTATGAACAAATTAACATGGTTACGAAACAAATCGCAACGAACGAAGATGTTCAACAGTTACTAAAGTTAGAAAATCAAGGGATAAAGACGACATTTAGTCAACGGCAATCCTTAATGGATATTACCAATACATTGCAAGCTAATGCAGATGGAATTTATTCTGTTGAACTGTATACAAGTAAATTTAAAAAAATTCTACCCCTATCAAGTGGATCGTTGCTAAATCGACTTGACGGTCGTTCAATATTCCAAGCAAATCAAAAAAAAGGTGGCCTAGTATGGGTTGGACAAGATCCAAAATTTGAAGATTATTTCTTAGCGATTCGGCAAGTAAGTCTAATGGATAATTCTTTCCGTAATGGTGGCTATTTACTCATTCAAATTAACAAAAGTTATTTCAAATATAATGCACCACGACAAACAGTCGAAAATCAATTGATGATTGTACTAGATCAACGGTTAAACCCGGTTGTAAGTAATTATTCAGGTCGCGAACAAGAACTGCTAAATACACAAAAAGAGACGGTTACAATCAATAATACAGAATATATGATTGTCTCAAACAAGTCTGATTCAACTAATTGGACGTTACTCATTTTAACTCCTGTTCAAGAGTTAGTAAAAGGGATGGATGTACTTAGGACGATTATTATTGTCTCAGGTCTTGTCGGCTTTGTCTTTTTCTCCATTTGTTCGCTTTTTTTGACAACATTTATTACTAGGCCAATTATTCAGCTAACAAATACGATGAGACAAGCAAGTAAGGGAGCATTGTCACAAAACCCATCGACTCCTTCAACAGTTGAAATTCATGAATTAAACAATACCTATAATCAATTAGTAGAAGAAACAAACCATTTAATCCAAATGGTTTATGAGAAGGAATTAACCAAAAACCGATCAGAGTTAAAGGCACTACAAGCGCAAATTCATCCCCATTTTTTATTCAATACATTAGACAGTTTATATTGGGCATTGGATGAAAAAGAGGAGAACGAATTAGCAGAATTGGTGCTAGCGATGTCCAAATTATTTAGGTATACCATTAGTAAAAATTTAGAAGGGGAATGGGTTTCAATAAAGGAGGAAATGGAACAAATCGACCGTTACATGCTAATCATGAGGATGCGTTTTGGGGAACGTTTGAAATGGATAAAGGACGTTCCGGAACAATGGGAACGGGTAAAAATCCCGAAACTTCTTATCCAGCCGTTAGTTGAGAATGCAATCCTTCATGGTGCAGGAAATAAGATAGGTGACTGTCATGTGTGTGTAACCGTCACACAATCAGAAAAATCTAATCGATTACTCATAACGGTACAAGATGACGGTCCTGGCATGGATAATGAAACAATCGAATGGATTTATAAGACGATGAACGTTGCGGGAGTGAACTCCGAAAAGGGGAGTGGCATCGCTATTTCAAATGTTCATAAACGTTTGCATTTATACTTCAGTCATGAGGATGTAAATGGATTAATAATAGAAAGTCAGAAAAATAAGGGAACAAGGATTTATTTTGAGATACCGATTTATGGGGGGGAGAGTCTAAATGCAAGGGAAAACGATTTTAATTGTTGATGATGAACCGAGGTCAAGAGAAGGAATTAAGAAAACATTGGATAATTGGGCAGAGGGGAAACTTAATATATTAACAGCAGCCAGTGGACATGAAGCAATGGAGAGAATGAACAATAATAAAATAAATTTATTAATCACTGATATCCGCATGCCTGAAATTACAGGATTACAGCTATTAGAGGCAATGAAAAAGCAAAATAAATTACCGGTAGTGATTGTTATTTCTGCCTATTCAGAATTTCAGTATGCACAAGAAGCATTAAGGTTGGGTGTTGTTAATTATTTGTTAAAGCCAATCAGTAAACAAGAGTTGGTTGAGGAAGTTGAAAAAGCACTAAAATTAGATGAAAAACAGGAAAGGGCTGGAATTATTGAACAAGTAGTAGATGAAAAATTACTTGATTTAAATTTAGATGGAAGGTTTGTGCATAAATCGATTAAAGAAGCGATCAGTTTTGTTGAAGAGAACTATGCCATGGAATTATCGTTAAAGGAAGTAGCCAACTACGTCCATTTAAACCCGAGTTATTTCAGTGCCCTATTTAAAGAACAGACAAATTTAACATTTAGTGAATACCTTACGAGATTTCGTCTACAAGAAGCGAAACGACTATTAATTACAACGAATAAAACGGTAAATGAAATTGCTGAAGATGTTGGGTATAAAACAACGAAATATTTTATTCGCCTATTTAAAGAATATGAACAAGCAACACCAAGTTCCTATCGTAAACAACCTTAAAACCCCCCTGTTTTTATTGAAAATAGGGGGGCTACCTCTTTTGAAAACCCTGCTTAAGCTTGCCTTAGGCTGGGCAAGGCGTCCTGCGCTTTTCTAAATGTTTTGGAAGCGGTTTCCAAATAAAGTAGTATTTTGTCCAATTATTGTTACCTTATATTTTTTAGGTGCGAGTGGTAGACTAAAAATGTAGAAATATTACTATAAGGGGGCTAAAACATGTTAAAAAACAAAACGTTGTTAATAATGTTAACGTTTGCAGCATTGCTATTCATAATTACCGGTTGTGGCGGTGGAAATGAATCAGATGATGCAAAAGGCGGAGATAGTAATGCAGAAGCTGGAGATAACAGTGGAAATGTCGAAGAAAAGACAATTACATTCATGAACTTGTGGCCTGAAGGAAGTTCAAAGCAGCATTACAACATTATACAAGGTATCATTGATGAATTTGAAGCAGCCAATCCAGGCGTGAAAGTGGAATCGCAAGCTCTTGGTAACGAGCAATACAAGGGTAAATTAAAAGTACTATCCGCTTCTAACGAGTTACCTGATGTAGGTATGACATGGGCAGCTGGATTTTTAACACCTTACGTGGAAGGCGAGAAGTTTGCACCGCTTGATGATGTATTAGAAAATGGATTAGCTGATTCATTCGTACCCGGTACTACAGAAGCTTATGCAATTGACGGTAAAACTTACGGATTACCACTAGAGCTTAATATTGCTCCAATTTATTACAACAAGCAAATATTTAAAGACAATGGTTTAGAAGTTCCAACAACATACGAAGAATTCAAAAATGTTATTCAAACATTAGTAGATAATGGAATTACTCCAATTACAGTAGGAAATAAAGATGCTTGGACAGGTTCATTATGGTACATGTACTTAGCTGACCGCATTGGCGGACCTGAAACAATTACGAATGCAATAAACCGTACTGGTTCATTTGAAGACCCTGCTTTAATACAAGCAGCTGAAGAAATTCAAAATCTAGTTGACATGGGTGCGTTCGTTAAGGGCTACAACGGTTTATCTAATGATGAAGCAAAAGGCTACTTTATGAATAACCAAGCTGCAATGTACTTAATGGGTACATGGGAGCTTCCGAACTACACGACAAATGAAGATGTACCTCAAGAATTTAGAGATTCGATTGGTTACTTTAAGTTCCCTACTGTAGAAGGTGGAGAAGGCAACATCGATAGCTTTGTTGGTGGCCCTGGTGTTGGTTTATTTGTATCAGAAAAATCAGAGGTTAAAGAAGAAGCAAAAGATTTCGTATCATTTTTTGTTAAGCGTTGGGGTGAGCAATCAGTTACAGATGCAGGTGTAATTCCTGCTACAAAGGTTGATACATCAGAAACTGAATTACCACAACTGTATGTTGATATTTTGGATGCCTTAAGTAATGCATCTAACATCACTCTATATGCTGATGTTCAAATGAACCCAACTGTTGCTCAAGTGCACTTAGATATGATTCAATCATTATTTGGTAAACAAGCAACTCCAGAAGAATTTGCTAAAAAGCAAGAAGAAGCATTGGCTGAAGAAGAATAAGTAAATAGTAAAGAGGTTGCCAAAGGAAGGTTTTTTCCAGTGGCAACCTCTTTTGATTTAAAGAGAAATATGAGAAATCAGATACCTAGCGGAATGAAACTTCGAACCAATTAGTTCTCGTTATCTTGTTTTTTCTTGTCGATTTTTTCAAATGCACGTAAGGCTGGCCACATGAAAATATAAGTTAGAAAACTTCCGCCGAAGAAAAATACAAGTCCAGGGATTGTTGTTAATGCAAAATAGACGGTGATTACACCAATAATCATCAAAAGATTGTATAACGGATTGATCATCATAATCAAAAAAGCATTTTTAAACTTCTGGAAGAGATTAATGTCATAATGAACGTAAACTGGAAATAAATAAAAAGTAGTCAAAATAAAGGCAAAAATAAATAAGTAAATTGGAATTTGCACAAGTGCAGTGATGCTATTATTGCTTAATTGGATGAATCTTAAATCGACAAGGATGATAAATCCCAAAATGACTAGGATTAATCCCAGTAGATTTCCTTTTACAAATTCTTTCTTATAATGGCTCCAAAAGGTTTGAAAAACGGGCAGCTCTGTCTCACCCATAATCCATTTTCGGACTATGGCAAACATAGCGATTGTGGCCGGGAAAAATCCGAATAAAAGCAACCCTAACAGCGAAAATACTAGCCATAATATGTTGACATATGCAAAACGTGTAATCCATTCAGTTATCGTATAAAAAAATCCCATGTTGCTGGATTTAGCCATGTATAAGTCCTCCTGGAGATAAAAAATATTCTCTATCTATTTATTTTAACACATACTGGTAAGAAACGCGCTCGCTTTTTGAACAAATCTTATTGACATTTCCCACATGGTTGATTAATCTTTATACTATATTTTGAAAACGCTTCCTTTTATAGGTGGTAGGAGGATGGAGTAATGATTGATTCTTTTTTTGAACAAATTTATCTTGATACGGTAAACGAAACGGGGAATGGTAACGGTGAACTTCAAAGGAATAAAAGGAGACAACAGATTGATGCATTAATGGGTGACTTTCGAGACTACAACGTCAAGGTTACTAATGTACAAGTCGTTGGAACAGTTGAATATGACGAATATACACGTCAAAAGTTAATGTTTCAATTTGCTAAGGACTTAACCGGTTCTACCTATGTGTTGACACCAAAAAACGACAGGGATATTCACCCAACCGTCTTAGCAATACATGGGCATGGCTATGGAAATAAAGAAATTGTTGGTTTAACGAAGGAAGGTGAAGAAGACAACAACAACCAGTCCGGTATTTATCAACACTTTGCTGTTCAATTGGTCAAAAGAGGGATGAAAGTAATAGCACCGGAAGTATTAGGATTTGGTGAAAGGAGGTTGTCTGAGGATATAGAGGATGATAAACCTTCTTCGTGTGAGCCAATGGCTACCCAATTACTAATGACAGGCAGAACACTTGCAGGTCTTCGTGTAACAGAAACAAGACGATTGATTGATTGGGTGGAAACAATGGAGGATGTGGATAAAAAAAGAATCGGAATGATGGGTTTTTCTGGTGGTGGACTAATTGCAGCATTTACTGCTGCACTAGATAACCGAATAAAGGCAACTGTAATTAGTGGATTTACTAATACGTTTAAAGGAAGTATTTTGGCTATTCATCACTGTATTGATAACTATGTTCCTGGAATATTAGAAATTAGCGAATTGCCAGAAATAATTGGTTTGATTGCACCTAGGGGGTTATTTGTTGAAGGGGGACATGATGATCCTATTTTTCCGGTAAAGCATACTAAGCTGGCTATAGCCCAACTGGAAGCGATCTACCGAGATATGTACGATTATCCTGATCGATTTAGTTATGACATCTTTGAAGGAAGTCACCAAATCGGTGGGGAAAAGTCCTATGATTGGCTTCGTAATTACTTATTAAACATTTGAAATAGAAGCTTTTTTTTAAAAAGATAAGAAAGATAACAAATGCAAGAGCTGTCTAGCAAGGCTCGACTTGCGCTTTTGTTCATAAACCAGGCCCTCGTTCGTAATTGAATGAGGGCTATTTCCATACAGAATGACAGAATACTGTTTAATTCTCCTACTTGTTTATTATTTCCGAATTTAAGAATTATCTTCTTAGAATTATAAGACGTGAGCACTTTAATCGATTATTGTATATGTATGCTACAATTCCAACTTACCCTTTTTAAATCTCAAAAATATAGGTGAATTTTCTAAAAAGAAACGGTTACAAAATCAGGGAGGATGAGCTATAATTAAATAAGTGCATGTAAGTACATTTAGATTAAAATTACCAATATTATATTCGGTTGTACGTATATGAGTTTGGTGAACGAAAAGAATCTTTCTATAAAAGGAGTGGGTAAATATTGGTTGAGTATATTCATATTAAAGAAAATGGGTTCTATTTGGCTTTTAGGATAGGTGGACGAAATATTCGATTGCTTCATTTTGGTACAAATGAAAATGTACCTAAGCAGGAATGGATAGAGAAAAATAGTAATGGGCAACCATTGGTCAAAGCAACCAATAATTCAGATTTCCAGCAGGAGGAAAATCGAATAAAATATCAAGATTTAATCGACAGAAGAAACGAAAATGGCAGAGAGATTGTTTTCTATTTATACGATCGAGTAGAGGGCGTAACGATTAAATGTATCTTCCTATTTATCAGCAAATATCAAGTTGTAAAGATGTGGACAGAAGTTGGGAAAGAGGAAAACAGTAATCTTGTTTACGAAACATTCTTGCAGGAAAGTTCCAAGGAAGTAACCATTGAAACCTTTAATGGACAGAAAAACACGGTTAAAGTAGCTTTTCCTACCAAAAGGAAAATAAGTTTCCAGTGGGATGAGAAAAAGGAAACACTTGGTTTTTCCACGGACCAACAGGATAATGAACTAGTAAGTTCAATTTCATGACTTTGTTTTTGTCCCCTAAATCATCTATAATGGAGAGAGACCCAGGAAGGGGGACGTCATGTGGCTTATTATAATAACAGGAAAGAGCCTGTAGAACAAGTAGAAACGATGGTGTGGTCATGCACTAGTGAAACGTGTTCAGGCTGGATGAGAACAGACTATTCTTTTGACAAAGAACCAGTTTGCCCACTTTGTAAATCAGAAATGAAAAAGGAAGAGCGTTTACTTCCGAAAATCGATTAAGTATGATGAACTTTCTCTTGTGATGTAAAAAAGAAGACCTGAATCGGTCTTCTTTTTTACATCACAAGAAAGAAAACATAAAAAGTCCAAGAGCTGTCTACTTCGCATCTAGCTAAACAGGGTAATCCACGCGGGAATAATTATCATATTTCTAAAAGTAAGAATTTTCTTCTAAGAATGATAAGACACTTCTTCGTCTTCCATGTAAACTATTTTTAATGTTGGTTAAACAGTTGTAATTAATAACAACGTTGTTAATTAACTTCTTCTCGTGGTAAACTTGAAATAATCGGCAAAGTGGGAAAAAGGTGGGGGTTTATTGAAAGAAAATAAAAGCCAATTCACGTATAAAATGCTTCTGGCATTTTTCTTACCATTGGGTCTAGCACAGAGCCTAACCTCAATTACTCATGTAATTATTAATGGAACGTTAAGTCGGGGAGAAAATGCTGCATTTATTGTTGCTAGCTATGCGGTAGCCTTTTCTATCTATGGAATTATTGAAAAGCCTATGCTTGTCTTCCGCCAGACTTCTTCAGCACTAGTTACTAATAAACAGTCTATCAGAGCACTTACTAAATTTTTTATCGGAGTAACAGTAATTCTCATTTTCGTGTGTGTAATTATTGCTTATACTCCGGTAGGCGGCTGGGTATTTATCCATTGGTTTAATGCAAGTGAAGATATGGTACAAACAATAGCCGATGTATTTAAAGTGATTATGTTTGTGATTTTTTTCTCGGGAATTCGAGGATTACATCAGGGGGTTATTATCAATCACTTCCAAACGAAATGGTTGACAGTTATGGTTGTTGTTCGTTTGATCACCATGTTTATGGTTGCTTTTGTGTTAGTTACCTTCGATTTCATTACTAGTATTGGTGGTGCATTCATTTTACTATCAGGGATGATGGTTGAATGTATCATTAGTGTTTGGAAAGGGAAAAAATTAATGAAACGTCTGCCTGAGTCAAATAAGGTTTTAAAAACCTCGCAGATTTTTCAGTTTTATAGCCCAATTGTTTTTTATTTTGTGTTCCAAACGCTTGCTATTCCGATTATTTATATTTATTTAGCGAAAACAAATGATATGGAACTAGGAATCGCTTCGTTTGCACTCGCACATAGTGTGACAAACATGGTATTAAGTTTTTTTATGTATTCGCATCAAGTCGTATTGCAGTTTTATACGAAACATAGTGTAAAAGTCATTCGGTTCATGATTGGGGTTTGCCTTATCCCGTCAATGCTTATTGGGGTTCTTTCTTTTACCTCGTTAGGAGAAATCTTCATGAAGAATTTAATGGGGGCAGACGCAGAGCTAACGGCTGCAACAATAGAGGTATTAAAACTTTACATGATTAAAACACTAGTTTTCCCGTGGATTGATTTCCTAAATGGTTTCCTCATGCTAAAAAGAAAAACACAACGAATGATCATTGCTCAAAGTATGAATTTACTAGTTACTGTTGTTGTAATGGTTGTATTAGTAAGAATGCTACCGGAATGGAATGGGAAAATTGGCTCTCTTGCTGTGTCATTAGGCGAGGTAGTTGCACTAGCTACTGTTGGTGGACTCGTTTACTCGTTCACTAAAAAGGAAAAAGTAGCTACTTCTGATAAGAAGGGCTATTCCTATAATCAATAGAGGGAAAGTGGTACTTTTGTAGAATAGTTACTTAACATATATTTTACAAAAGGAAGGGACGAGATGTTCTTAAAACAGTTTTATAGCAATTTAAAAATAAAAGATAAAATCTTTTTTATATCTCTATTGCTCTTATTCATATTTGGCAGCATCGGGCTCGTATCTTTTCAGTACTTCACCAAACTATATGAAAAGAGAATCTATCAAGAATCAGCCAATATGCTTAATATGTCTTCAACAATTATTGATAATGAACTGAGGGCAATTGAGGACCTTTCTTTTCAAATAAGTACAGACGATATGATTCAAAAATATTTAAAAAGTATCCAAGGATCAGAATTTAATTATGAAATGTATGTAAATCGAACTAATTTGATTTTAAGATTGGGAACGTTTGCCTCATCTGAAAGATATATCTCATCTATTCAAATTGTTGATAGCTTTGGTGCCAACTATTTTATTGGTTTTGATTCAGAAATTGGAAATGCTGAAATAGACCTTAACCAATTATTGGTTGACTCGAATGGGGCAAATGTTTGGTCGAACATCGATAATGAGAATCGTATTATTTCAGCAAGAATTATTAGACAAAAGGAAAATCTATCCCTACAAGAACTCGGGACATTAATTATTGAAATTGATATGGATATATTAATGGACCAATTGATTAATTTATCGCCTAATCGCTATGTAATAACCCAAGGGGAAGAATTGTTCTATCAAAATAGTGATAGTAATGTTGCTACTAATGAGTTTACGCAAGGTCTTTTGGATAGCGGTTACAATGTTGAAGAAATAGACGGGGATGATTTTCTTGTTTCCTATAAGCAATCGCGTTATACCGACTTAACGTATTATAATTTTTTGCCTTATAGTTATCTCACCAGTCAAACCAATTTGATTAAAATTATAGTTGTAATTTGTTTATTGATAATGTTTGGCTTTACTATTTTTTTAAGTAGAAGAGCAGCCCAAAACATAACGAAGCCACTTGAAGATTTAACAGCAAAAATGAAGCAAATTGAGAAAGGGAATTTTGATGGTTCCGTGGCTCGGTTTTCAAATTATCATAACGATGAAATAGGTCAACTCCAAGTAGATTTCAAAATCATGTTGGACAAAATAAATGAGTTAATCCGAGAAAACTACCAGAAACAATTAGTGATAAAGGAGACAGAATACAAAGCATTACAGGCACAGATTAATCCACATTTTTTATACAACACATTAGACTCTATTAATTGGTTTGCAAAAATAAATAAACAAGAGAAAATATCTATTTTAGCTGAGTCTCTAGGTAATTTGATGAGAAATATTATTAGCAAAAAAGAGCCTCTAATAACGATTAAAGACGAATTAGAAATAGTCCATAATTATGTGACAATTCAAAAGTATCGTTATACAAATCGGTTACAATTTGAACTACACAGTTCACAAAAGTTTCAAAATAGTAGAATACCAAAGCTATCGATTCAGCCGATTGTTGAAAATGCTATTCAACATGGACTAGAAGAGATGATTACAGAGTGTAAAGTATCTGTGATTATCTCTGAGTTTGATGATGATTTAATTATTACAGTAGCTGACAACGGTCCTGGCATGGATGAGGAAACCATTCATTCCATTTACGCTGGGGATGTTAAGTCAAAAAGCTCTGGAATTGGCCTGAACAATATTAATGAGCGGATCAAGCTAATGTTTGGCGAGTCGTACGGGATAGTGATTGACAGTGAAAGAGGCGCCGGGTCAAAGATTAGTATTATATTGCCATTTCTGAAATAGGCATTTAATAAGAAAAAGGGTGGAAAACGATGAGGAAAAAGGTAGCGGTATTATTAGTTGGTATTGGTGGATATGGAAATATTTATGTGAAAAAATTATTAGATGAAAATCACGATGCGTATATTGTTGGTGCTGTCGATGTTAATCCGAAAGTGTGCAAGGACTATGATCGACTAGTTGAAATGGACATTCCGATATTTCAAACGATGGATCAGTTCTTTGCGAAGCACCAAGCAGATTTAACAATTATTTCGACACCGATCCATTTACACAAGTCGCAAACGTGTCTCGCCCTAGCAAATGGTAGTCATGTTTTATGTGAAAAACCAATTAGTGCAACTTTAGAAGATGCACAAGAGATGATGCTTGAGCGAGACCGTTCCGAGAAGTTTTTAGCGATTGGATTTAATTGGTCATTTTATCCTTCTGTTCAACAATTAAAGCAAGACATATTAGATGGTTTATTTGGCAGACCAAAGCGTTTGAAAACAATCGTGTTATGGCCAAGGAATAAAGCCTACTTTGAGAGGTCAAATTGGGCCGGAAAAAAATATAGTTCAGCTGGGGACCTGATCCTTGATAGCGTTGCAAACAATGCCACAGCACATTTTTTGCACCACATGTTCTACCTTTTAGGGCCAAGTACGGAACAGAGTACCTCGCTGAAAAATGTAACAGCGGAACTGTATCGTGCAAACCTAATCGAAACATTTGATACGTGTGCTTTAAGGATGTATACAGAAGATGACGTGGAGCTATTGTATTATGCAACCCATGCGGTGGAAAAAGAAGAGGGTCCAAATTATCTGTTTGAATTCGAGCGTGCAACCATTTCTTATCAATCAGGGGAAGATATTATTGCAACGTTTCATGACGGTACGAAGCGCGTCTATGAAAATCCGCAAAAGGATCATTTTGCAAAATTACCCGTTCTAATTGAACGTGCAAAAGAAAATAGTCATGATATTTTATGTGGCGCAGAAGCATCATTAACTCATGCAATTTGTATTAGTGCGATGCATCGCTCTGTTCAAAATATTCCGACATTTCCTGCAGAAATAATAAACGTGAGGGATACCGATCAATTAACTTGGGTATCAGGCCTCGAGTACGGATTAAAGCAAGCATACGATAATTGGTCACTTCCAAATGAACTTGGAATGGACTGGGCAACATCTGGTGAGACGGTATCAATCAAGGATATTGTGAAAAGTTAAGTCAAAGTGGTTATCCAATTTACAATTCGATAACAAGGCCTGGTTTACAAGATAAGAGAAAAATCCAAGAGCTGTCTAGCGCAGGGTACGCCCTGCGCTTTTCTTAATTAACAGGGATATTTTTCTTGTCTGCAAATTGAATTTACCTAGGAAGTGTTGTCTGATAACATCGTTCCGTAAGTAAGTATCGGAACAAATCGAAAAAGATGGGCACAGTTAAAATCCAGGGATGCAGACCTTACCGAAGTTTAGACGATAAAAGGAGGATATGTTGATGAGTTACGTCGATTTTAGTAAGAAATTAGAAACAATCTCAGGTATTACTGTTACCCCTTTTAAACAAGGTACGAAGGAAATTGATTGGCAAGGTGTAAGAGACAATGCAGAATACCTTGTAAACAAAGGGATTAAAGTAATTGTTCCGTGTGGGAATACGAGTGAGTTTTACTCTTTGACAGTCCAAGAGGCAAAAGAAGAAATAAAAACTGTCGTTGAACAAGTAGATGGTCGTGCAACTGTAATTGCTGGGATTGGCTATGCTGTAGACACAGCAATCGAATTAGGAAACTATGCCAAGGATGTAGGGGCAGACGGTGTAATGATTCACATGCCAATTCACCCGTATATCACGAATGAGGGGGCTGTTGATTATTTCAAAAAAATTATCGAATCGGTTGATTTACCGTCCATTATTTATTTCAAAAATGCTAGTCTAAGTGACAACGTTTTACATCAACTAGCACCGTTAGAAAAATTGGTAGGTGTGAAATATGCAGTAAATGACTTACCAAGGTTTGCTCATACCGTCCAAATAGCAAATCCAAATCATCATGTGACCTGGATTTGTGGCACAGCGGAAAAATGGGCGCCGTTTTTTTATCAGGCAGGGGCTAAGGGATTTACGTCTGGTCTAGTCAACGTCTATCCAGAAAAGGCATTAGCATTACTTGAGGCTTTATCCAAGAATGAGAGGGAAGCTATTTGGGCACTATGGGAGGAAATTCTACCATTTGAAAACCTTCGGGCGAAATACAATAGTGGTAATAATGTTGTTGTTGTCAAAGAAGCAATGGAGCAGATCGGATTAAATGCAGGTGTGACAAGGGAACCGGTTGCCACACTTAACAAGGAAGATAAAGAAGCAGTCGAAGCTTTGATTAAAAAGTGGGGCCTTAAGTTACAAGCTATTTAGTCAATAGTGATACCAGTTACCGGTTACTTAGCTTCTAAATGAGGAGATGAAAAAAATGAAGATTGTTGATTTGAAATTAACAGTTGTCGGTGTTCCGAGGCATACTGGTTTTGTAAATAAGCATGTCATTATTGAACTTTTTACTGATGAAGGACTAATAGGAATTGGTGAGATGTCTGACTTTTCACATTTACCAAGGTATGCCGTTGATGTGAGTGATCTTACCAATGTTTTACGTTCCATTCTAGTTGGGAAAGACCCATTTGATATTTCGCTTATCAATCAAGAACTAATTGGTAATTTTCCTGAAGCGATGTATTACTATGAAAAAGGTAGCTTTATTCGCAACGGGGTCGATGCTGCGCTACACGACGTATGTGCGAAATATTTAAATATTTCCGTTTCCGAATTGTTAGGCGGACATGTGCGAGAAAAAATTAAGGTGTGTTATCCAATCTTTAGACACAGATTTTTATCAGAGGTTGAAGGAAACTTAGCAACAGTTAGAAAACGCTTTAACCAAGGGTTTGATGTGTTCCGTTTATATGTAGGTAAGAATCTTGATGCTGACGAAGCATTTTTAGACGGGGTTGCAAAAGAATTCGGGTCAAAAGTAACGATTAAGTCACTCGATTTCAGCCATTTGTTAGATTGGAAAGAATCACTCCGTGCCGTTAAGCGGTTGTCCAACTATTCCTTTGAATTAATAGAAAGTCCAGCTTTGGCCAACGACTTTGATGGGTTAAGAGAGTTTAGAACGAGAGTAGATGAGCCAATTAGTGAACACGTTTGGAGCTTTCGTCAGCAATACGAAATGATTAAGCGTGATTCCGTTGATATCTTTAACATTTCACCAATTTTTATCGGTGGATTGACTGCCGCGAAAAAAGCTGCTTCCGCTGCAGAAGTTGCCGGGAAATCTTGTCTGTTAGGAACGACCCAAGAATTATCGATAGGTACCGCAGCGATGGCTCACCTAGGAAGTACACTACTTAACTTAAATTATACATCAGACCCAACAGGTCCAGAATTATATGTCAGTGATATTGTGAAAGATAAAATCACCTATGAGAATGGCTACCTTAATGTACCGAGTAAAGGGGTAAAAGGTCTAGGAGTAGAACTAGACCCTGATAAAATTGAGAAATACCGGGTGGATGACTTAAGCTGGGGTAAGGTAACGGTCCACCAACTTCAAGATAGAACAAGCGAGTGCAGCGGTGAAAAATTAAAATAGCAAAGGATGGGTTTGTTGTGCGAATTGTCGATATCAAAGAGAAAGCTGTCTCAATCAAATCAACAATAAGTAATGCCTATATTGATTTTAGTAAAATGAATGTTTCAGTTGTTGCTGTCGTGACCGATGTTGTTAGAGATGGAAAACCAGTCATCGGTTATGGATTTAATTCGAATGGTCGTTATGCACCTAGCGGAATGCTTCATGACCGATTTATTCCAAGATTACGAGATGCAAAGCCAGCAGAGTTACTTAATGATGCAGGAACTAATTTTGACCCACACCGAATTTGGGATGTTTTGATGAAAGGAGAAAAGCCTGGTGGTCACGGGGAGCGGTCTGTTGCGGTAGGAACACTCGATATGGCGATTTGGGATGCTGTTGCTAAAATAGAAGAAAAGCCGTTGTATCAGCTGTTAGCAGATTGGTATGGGAATGGAACGCCAGATGAACAAGTATTTGTCTATGCAGCAGGAGGCTATTACCAACCAGGGAAAGGGTTGCAGGAGCTACAGGACGAAATGCGAAACTACTTAGACATGGGCTACTCTGTCGTCAAAATGAAAATCGGGGGAAGTTCGCTTGATGAGGATTTACGTAGAATCGAAGCTGTGTTAAAGGTAGTGCCTGACGGGGGTTCACTTGCCGTCGATGCAAATGGTCGCTTTGATTTACCAACAGCAATTGACTATGCAAAGAAACTAGAACCTTATAATCTGTTTTGGTACGAAGAAGCAGGTGACCCACTTGACTACCAACTCCAAAATGAGCTAGCAAACTATTATAAAAATCCAATGGCAACAGGGGAGAACCTATTTTCGATGCAAGATGCTAGAAACCTTATTCGGTACGGTGGAATGAGATCCGACCGGGACTACTTACAGTTTGATTGTGCACTAAGCTACGGGTTAGTAGAATATATGCGAATCCTAGATATGCTAAAGGAATATTCCTGGTCACCGAGAAGGTGTATCCCTCATGGAGGACACCAAATGTCACTTAATATTGCTGCTGGTCTTGGTCTTGGTGGTAATGAATCGTATCCTGGCGTGTTTGAACCATTTGGGGGCTTTGCCGATAATATTCCAATCGAACATGGCTATGTGAAGTTGCCGGACATTCCTGGTGTCGGATTTGAAGCAAAGGCAGACTTAATTGAGTTAATGCGAACAGTTGCGAAATAATAAAGCGTAGGGCTTAAATCGCTAAATCTCAATTTCTATAGGAAATGTATAAAAAAATAGTGAAGGAACCTAATTGTCTGATTATTGTACATGGACCACTGTAGATTTTATTTAAAGAGATAGATAGATATATTATGATATATCTGTAAACGCTTTCAGTGGTTACAAAAAACAAAGGGGAGAGTGAAACATGAAGAAGTTCTTATTGATGCTGTTATCCATCGCTTTTGTACTTGTTATGGCTGCGTGTAGTAGTGGCTCTGATGAAAATGCATCTGGTGACAGTAAAGGAGACAGTTCAGAAACAGAAAATACTGGTGATTCTTTGGAATCTAGCGGAAGCTCTGATGATGGGGGAAGTGATGAAGGCTCAGATGAGCAAATTACACTACGAATGGCGTGGTGGGGTTCACAGTCACGTCATGACATGACAAATGAAATTATTAAGCTTTATGAAGAACAAAACCCTAACATCAAAATTCAAGCAGAGTTCACTGGTTTCAGTGGCTACTTTGAAAAAATGGCTGCACAAGCGGCAGGTAATAACCTTCCTGACATTATGCAACAAAACTTTGGTGAGTACGTAAACCAATACGCAAGTCAGGATTTACTGGAAGATTTAGGACCATATGTTGAAAGTGGTGCCATTGATCTTGAAGGCGTTTCAGATACTATTATTGATGCTGGTAAAGTAGGTGGAACATTAGTTGGTATTCCAACAGGTACGAATGCTTTATCTGCTACTATTTCAACAGCCGCACTTGAAGAAGCAGGGATTGAAGTACCAACAAATGATTGGACATGGCAAGATTTTGTGGACATTGCTACAGAATATAAAGAGAAAACAGGTAAATACGGTGCTCGTCTACTCGAGCCTGGTAATATGTTTGATTACTATGTAAGAGAGCAAGGATACCATCTATTTAATGAGGATGGCACTGGCCTAGGCTATGATGATGACCAAGTTCTTGTTGACTACTTTACAATGGTTAAAGACATGGTAGACGCAGAAGTAATGCCTGGATATGACGTTATTTCTCAAATCAAAGGTTTAGAGGATGAATTAATCGTTCGTGGGGAAGCTGCGATGGATTTGTCTAACTGGTCTAACCAAATTGGTACACTTGAAAAAACGGCAGGAACTCCAATCGAAGCACGAGTTCTACCTGGTGAAGGTAATGACAAAGGTATGTTCTTAAAACCTTCCATGCTTTGGTCAATTCCAAAGAGTTCTGAGTATAAAGAAGAAGCAGCAAAATTCATTAACTTCTTCACTAATACATTAGAAGTATTTGAAATTATTGGAACAGACCGTGGTATTCCGATTAAGCCAGAAATTGCTGGAGAATTAAAGCCAACGTTAAGTGATGTTGATCAGAAAGTATTTGATTACATCGAGTATGTAACAGACAATAGTTCTCCTGCAGACACGAACTTCCCGCCGGCAGCGAGTGAAGTATTAAGTAAGCTTGAGGATATTGACGAAATGATTATGTACGGTGAAATGTCACCAGAGGATGGCGCGACCCAGTTTAGACAGCAAGCAGAATCTATCCTAGGAAATTAATAGAATGGGTAGAGATGGACCGGGTCCCTTACTGATCGGGTCCATCTTTTCCTATCTAATACATTCTGAAAAAAAGAGGTGTGAAAATGGGACAAGAGACGACAAACTTAGAGACAAACATTCAGAATGAAAAGCAAGTTCCAATTAGTCCAAAACCTAACAAACGACCGAAAAGGAAAAGAGTCGGTGCAGATATTGACAATAGAATGGGGTATTTGTTTATCTCCCCCTTTATTATCGGAACTGTGATCTTAACGTTGTTCCCGATTTTGTATTCCTTATATTTATCGTTCACTGATTTTAATTTAATCGGAACTCCCGAATGGGCTGGCTTGGATAATTACAAAAAAATGTTCACAGGTGGAGATATGCTTTTTGAGAAATCACTTGGAGTGACATTCTTTTATGCAGGAATTGGTGTTCCGGCACGACTCGTATTTGCGTTATTAGTTGCGATGGCCTTAAATAAAGTAATTGAGGCAGCTGGTGTTTACCGAACACTCCTTTACTTACCTTCCATTGTTGGTGGAAGCATTGGGGTTTCCATTATGTGGAGACAGTTGTTTGGAACTGATGGTGCACTAAACTCCTTGTTAACAATGATGGGGCTTCCAACTCATTCCTGGCTAGGTGATCCTGACACCGCAATATGGACATTGATCGTTTTATATGGTTGGCAATTCGGGTCATCGATGCTCATTTTCTTGGCAGGGCTTAGAAATATCCCAAAGACCTTTTATGAGGCATCTTCTGTTGATGGAGCTCGTCCGATTCAACAATTTTTTAAGATCACTTTACCAATGCTAACACCAGTTATTTTATTTAATACAGTTATGCAAACAATTCAAGGGTTCATGGCATTTACCCCGAGTTTTATCATTACCAATGGTGGACCAATGAACAGCACTTTACTATACATTTTGTACATGTATCAAAACGCGTTTGAATACTTCAAAATGGGCTATGGTTCTGCATTAGCTTGGTTTATGCTACTTATTATCGCCTTATTTACAGCACTAATATTCAAGTCTTCTGAGTACTGGGTTCACTATGAGGATAATTAAAAGGGAGGTTATCGGATGAATACCAAACAAAAGAAACTAACGAAAAAAGTCGTGCAGCACGTATTATTATCCCTTTTTACTTTAATCATGCTTTATCCATTACTATGGATGGTTGGAAGCTCGTTCAAGGAAAGCTCAGAGGTATTTGTTAAGGCTTACCAACTGTTTCCGGATGAGTGGAAATTTTCAAACTATTCAGAAGGCTGGCGTGGTTTTGCAGGGATAAGCTTTTCAACCTTTTATAAAAATACGTTCATTATCGTTATCTTGGCTACTGTTGGGAGTATTTTATCTTCAACAGTCATTGCTTATGGGTTTGCAAGAATCAATTTCCGTTTTAAGAAGATGTGGTTTGCAATTATGATGGGGACAATGATGTTACCATTTGAAATGACGATGATTCCGCAATATGTTATGTTTAACTATTTTGGCTGGGTTGACACCTACTTGCCATTAGTTCTGCCAACATTTTTTGGTGTTCCGTTTTTCATCTTTTTGATTTTACAATTCATGAGAACAATTCCAAAAGAATTAGACCAAGCAGCTCGAATCGATGGTTGTAATACTGTATCTATCTTTACTAGAATTATCGTTCCGTTAGTAGTTCCGGCAATGATGACATCGGCCATTTTCTCCTTCTACTGGCGTTGGGATGATTTCATGGCTCCGCTCTTGTATTTGCAGACACCAACGAAATACCCGGTGTCACTTGCATTAAAATTATTCTCTGACCCAGAGGCTGTCACAAACTGGGGAGCAATGTTTGCGATGACTACGTTAAGCTTGTTACCGATTATGATCATATTTTTCATTTTCCAACGATACATTGTTGATGGAATTAGTACTAGTGGTTTAAAAGGATAAATGGATTAAAAAACTGGGGGGATTTCTAGAATGAAAAGGTATGCCGTGTGTGGGGTTAGTAAACGTGCAATAGGTATGTTTATTACACCAATGATCAATAATTTTTCTCATACAGCTAAACTTGTTGGGATGCTTGACATCGATAATAAGAGATTTGAAGTATGCAAGGAACAAATTCCTGAAACAGAAGCTGTTCCAACTTTTAACAATTGGGAATTTGAACGAATGGTAAAAGAAACAAACCCAGACGTCGTCATCGTCACTAGTCGCGATGATACGCACGTAGATTACATTATTGCTGCCTTGGAGCAAGACTTAGATGTAATCACGGAGAAACCGATGGCAACTACAGCCGTAGATTGCCAAAGGATTATGGATGCCGAACAAAAGAGTAATGGCAAGGTAACGGTAACGTTTAATTATCGCTACAGCCCATACCATATGAAAATAAAAGAACTCATACTTGAGGGGAAGATTGGGAAAATAACTTCGGTCGATTTAAATTGGTACATTGATACGTATCATGGTTCTAGTTATTTTCAACGTTGGAATAGGCAAAGAGAATTGTCAGGAGGCCTTTCAATCCATAAAAGTTCCCACCATTTTGACCTAGTAAACTGGTGGTTGGACCAAACACCTGTCGAGGTATTTTCGTTTGGAGCGAGAAATTATTATGGGGATGAAAGTCCATGGAATCCAAAAAAAGAAGATGGAAGGTACTGTATCACCTGTGATGTAAGCGATTCTTGTCCCTATTATATGCGTTGGAATACCCGGAGTAACAGTGCAACAGTAAAAGATGACCATATCGATTCCGATTTGAAACGTCGTGATGGTTATACCAATTATCGTACTGACCAATGTATCTTTGATTCAGAAATTGAAATTGAAGATACGTATACTGCGACAGTCAAATATGACAAAGGTGCCCTTTTAAGTTATTCGATTAATTTCTCGCTACCTTATGAGGGATACCGTCTAGCTATAAACGGGACAAAGGGAAGAATTGAAACAATGGAATACCATGCCCCGTCTCGTGTCCCATTTCCAACACCAACGCAAGTAATTGAATATTACCCATTATTTGGATCAAAAGAAACGATCCATGTCGTTGAAAGGGAAGGTGGCCATGGCGGTGGAGACCCAGTAATTCAAGAAGATATTTTCCTTGGTGCCGATCCGAACCGGCATTATGATATTTTGTCAGGTAGCAAAGATGGTGCCTATGCTGTCACAACCGGTGAAGCTGTCTGGAAGTCTGTTAAACATAAGCAGCCATTCTTTATTGAAGATTTGTTGGCAGGTAAAGCAATAACAAACGGGTAGTCAAGTCGGGGTTTGTTATACTTGTGGATAATGATGAGGGTTATCCAAAGTGTGAATAACGTTTTTTATTGCCCTTTCATTATGGATAACAAATTCCGACTCTAAACAGATACTAAATCATAAATGCAGCTTAAAGAAGGGGGATTAGAAGTGATGTATAGCCGGTTTGCTTCAGGACTGCATAAGTTTTGCCAATGGGTTTGTTACTTCTTTTATTTAAACATCATGTGGATAGCTTGTACACTATTGGGTGGTGTCGTATTTGGTCTAGCGCCTAGTACGGTATCGTTATATTCAGTTGCACGCAAAACAGCAATGGGTGATGAAGAAATACGGGTTTTTCATCATTTTTGGCGAACGTACCGAGCGGAATTTTTTCGTGCCAATGGACTCGGATTTTTATTAGCCACTTCCGGTGTTCTTATCTTCTTTAATTTTTACTTTTTTAATAACTTTGCTGGAGCAGTCTACACGGCACTTAAAATCTTTATGATTATTGTTGCTGTGACTTATGTTATTTTACTTTATTATATATTTCCAGTTTACGTTCATTATAAAATGAAATTACTAGATTACCTGAAATATTCGATTGCTTTTGGATTCTTACATCCAGGTAATTTCATCCTAATGATTATTACGTCAGTTACCGCCTATTTTTTCCTGGCTTATTTCCAAGGGTTTATCCCATTAATAGGGGTTAGTTTACTGGGCCAGTTAAATATGTGGTTAGCCTATCAATCATTTAGACGAATTGCTGAGGTAAATGTTAGAAATGTCCACATCAACTACAATTATGATAAAATCTTATCGGAGAAAAGGTGAGCAGCTTGTTACAAAAAACAAATCAATTTCTTGAAAAGGCTATGCCATTTCTTATCCCAGGCATTGTAGTTCTGGGAATAACTATTTTTTCAGGAGTGAGTTCTATTTCCCACTGGGTTCAGTGGATTTTTGCGTTTATAAGCTTTTCAAGTTGTTTAGGATTTAAGCTTAGCGAATTGAAAAGAGCTGTTTCAAAACCACTACCAGTCTTTACGTGTTTTCTCATATTGCAATTAGTCATGCCTGCAATTGCTTATGTTGCAGGGATTGTTTTTTTTCCGGGCGATGATTTAACCATTACCGGCCTTGTGCTGACTTTTACAATACCTACTGGAGTTGTAACTTTAATGTGGGCATCTATTTATGGTGGGAATATTGGGTTGTCCTTGTTAATTGTCTTGGCCAATACTTTAATGTCGCCGATCCTTGTTCCTTTTACGTTAGAGTTATTAATGGGAGCAAAAGTATCGATTGATGTTTATGGGCTCGTTTTAGGTTTACTAAAAATGATTGTTATTCCTTCTATTTTAGGTGTCATAGTCAATCGAACATTAAATGAAAGGTCAAGAAGTTTAAGTAAAGTGTTGGCGCCATTTTCAAAAATAAGTGTTATGACGGTTATTTTAATTAATAGTGCAGTCGTTTCTCCATTTTTCCAAGATGTTAATCCGCGATTATTGTTCCTTTTCTTGATTGTGTTTGGATTGGGGTGTACGGGTTATTTACTAGGTTTTTTTATTTCGGTTCTCTTCAAATGGGAGAAAGGTTACATGATTAGTATTATGTATAACAGTGGGATGAGAAATACTGGAGTAGGAGCAGCACTAGCGGTAACCTACTTTGCGCCAGCGACCGCCTTACCAATAGTACTGGCTATCATTTTTCAACAGTTTATTGCCTCCATTGCTGGCCAACTTGTGAAAAAATATTATGTGAGTGACGAAAAGGATATTAGGTTAGCAAAACAAGCATAGAGTTGAAGCGCTTTCATTTCCTTGAAAATATGATATAATGTAAACGCCACTATATCCACCAAAGCGGGGTGTTTTACGTTATAAAAAAATTTGTCATCATTGTAAGCGATGTGAGAAGATGGAATGCATTACCTTTCGTGAAGGGGTGAAAGCGCATGTATAATGTATTATTGGTCGATGACGAAACGAATATTCTCGATGGAATTAGCGAATTGGTGAACTGGAACGCTTGTGATACACACCTACAAGGAAAGGCAACTAATGGGCTTATGGCATTTGAGATGATAGAAGAAAGTCAGCCTGATATCATTGTCACTGATATCAAAATGCCTGGAATGAATGGGATAGAACTGATTGAAAAGACGCACACCATCTATCCAAATATCCAATTTATTATTCTTTCTGGTTACGATGAGTTTGAATACGCGAAAACAGCAATGCGATTCGGTGCTAAGCATTATCTTCTAAAACCAAGTAATGAACAGAAAATTGAGGACGCGTTAAAGCAAGTTGTTGCAGAAATGAAGCAAAAGGATGAAAAAAATCGGTTTGAGGAAGAAGTACGACGTAGCTACTTACCAAAAGCGAAAGAGCAACTACTTCGAGAATTAATTACGAACAAAATCGGTGTAACAGAGTGGGAGGCACACCGCAAATTTGTTGATCTATCTCCTGCTTATGACAATGATTATGGATTAGTCGTGTTGAAGCTTGATGGAACATTCGATTATGAACAATTATTTCATTTAAAGGAATTAGTCGTATCCAAGCTTGAAGCTATTCAACCTATTATTTTATCTACTATTCTTTCGGACTACGTTGTTATGTTGGGTAAAAATTATCAGGAAAAATCATTAAGAAATAACTTATATGAATTAATAGAAGCTTATAAGCAGGAAAATAACGTATTGTTTTCAGCTAGCATTTCAAGAAAAGGCAATATAGCTGACCTTCACAAAATCTATAATGAAGCATTAGAATATTTACGATACAAGTTTTATTTAGGTAAAGGGAGCATCATTACTCCCAACCAGTTATACAATCGAATGGAGGAATTAAAAGAATTACATTTTGACCATGAAACGTTTTTACGTGAAATAAAGCGTGGCGATGTTGATAAGGTACGTGGCTTATTGTATGAGTTCTTTTCAGAATTAAGGAAGTCACGATTTGATGTAGATTCAGTTCGTTATCATTGTCTAGGGATTTTCATGTTAATTAGTAGACAAGTAAAAGGTGAAACGAAAAAAAAGCTTTTAGCAAAGCTTACTCTATTTAATGAGTTTACAACGCTCGATGAAATGGAAGCGTTTATTATGGATATTGCGATTGAAATTGCTTTTGATAATGCAGAGGAAAAGAGGAAATCACAGCACAAACTAGTACGTAAAATTGAGGAGTACGTGCTAGAAAATTTACACGACGACACTTTGTCCATTACCAAAATTGCAAATGAAATTTTTTATATGCATCCTGATTATTTAGGGAAATTATTTAAAAAAGAAACAGGAGAAAAGTTTTCTATCTATTTAATTAAACGACGAGTTGAACGGGCAATTGAGTTATTTCGTGAATCAGACGAGATATCAGTTCAGGAGGTTGCAGAAGAGGTTGGGTTTGGGAAAAATCCTCGTTATTTTGGTCAAGTATTCAAAAAACATACTGGATATACCCCATCTAGCTATCGGAAAATAGTTTCCTAAATTAAATTTGAGAAACAAATCAAGCCCATTGTATGATAGAGTATAAGTAATAAATGATGGGGGAGATTTAGGTTGAGGACACTTTATTTTGATTGCTTTTCAGGAATAAGCGGGGATATGACGCTTGGTGCACTTATTGATGCGGGAGCTGATCCTCAATTTTTAAAGAAAGAGCTATCTAAATTAAAAATCGAAAGCGAATATGAGCTCCACATTGAAAAAGTGTTACGAAATGGAATTACTAGTACAAAAGTAGATGTTCTAGTAAATAATGCCGAAGAACGACTAACAAATCAGCACACCAACCACCATTCACATGGGCATCACCACAAAGAGCATAATCCTCATGACCATGAACACGACCATCATCATAGCCATGGTGTCGAGCACGACCATCATCACAGTCATCGGTCCTATCAAGATATAATTGAAATGATCTTAAACTCGGGACTAACTGATCGTGTCAAGCAGCTTTCTCATTTAATATTTAAAAAAATTGGGGAAGCGGAAGGGAAAATTCACGGTGTACCCCTCGAGAAGGTTCATTTTCATGAAGTAGGTGCTGTTGATTCTATTGTTGACGTTATCGGAACAGCCATTTTGGTTGAACAACTAGAAATAGACAAGATAATCGCTTCAAAAGTTCCTGTAGGCTCTGGAAGCATTCATATCGACCATGGAGTTTACCCAGTTCCAGCTCCAGCAACATTGGAGATTTTAAAACAAGTTCCAATTCAATCAAGTGCAATAAAAGCAGAATTATGTACGCCAACAGGTGCTGCAATTGTAGCAGTTCTTGCGGATGAGTTCGGAACATTACCAACGATGACCGTAGAGGCGATTGGGTATGGAGCAGGCACAAAGGTATTTCCAAATCATCCAAATGTATTGCGTGTGATCATAGGAAAGTCATAGATTTGACTGCGCCTTTATATGGCCATAGTCTCTTTCCTTCATCTATCCAAGCACTTTTCTGCTTTATTGAATGCTAATTATATGATCGCTTTTCTTTGGAAAAGTGCTATTATTAATAACAACGTTATTATTGATGATATCCACTTCACCACGTTGCCTAAAATCGACGTAATAGTTATTGAGCGTAGTTAAAACAGTCTTTAGAAAAAATAACAGAAAAGGAGTAGATGTTTATGGAAGTTATCGACAAGCTGGTAAAGGATATTCCTGTTCCAAGTATGGTTAAAGTAAAACAAACATTTGATGATGCACAAGTAGAAAATGTAACGACTGAACTCAATCAGCAATTAAACCAACAGGTAATTAAAGAGAAGGTCAAGCCAGGAATGGAAATAGCGATTGCTGTAGGGAGTCGTGGATTAGACCGAGTCGTAGAGCTGACAAAAGTAACTGTTCAGTTTTTACAAGAATTGGGCGCACAACCTTTTATTGTACCAAGTATGGGGAGTCATGGTGGTGCAACTGCGGAAGGTCAAAAGAATGTGTTAAAGCATTTGGGGATAACCGAAGACACGGTAGGCGCTGAAGTGAGGTCTTCGATGGAAGTAATTGAACTTGGCAAGCTAGAAAATGGTTTACCAGTATATATGGATAAACTGGCAGCAAATGCTGATGGAATCGTTGTAATAAATCGTGTTAAGCCACACACAGCTTTCAGAGGTCCAATTGAAAGTGGTATCATGAAGATGATCAGTATCGGTTTGGGTAAACAAAAAGGCGCAGAAACGTGTCATCAATTGGGCTTTAAGCACATGGCAGAACATGTACCGGCAATGGCAAAGCTCGCCCTAGCACAAAAGCCATTCCTCTTTGCAGTTGCCACAGTTGAAAATGCTTTTGATAAAATTGCAAAGGTAGCCGTATGGAAACCAGAGGAAATTGAAAAAGAGGAAACTAAATTTTTAAAGCTAGCAAAGGAATCGCTTCCAAGAATTTTCTTTGATCAAATTGATGTGCTAGTTATCGATAAAATTGGTAAAAACATTAGTGGCGACGGGATGGATCCGAATATAACTGGGCGTTATCCGACCCCATATGCCTACGGGGGACCAGATGTGACGAAAATGGTCGTTTTAGATTTGACCGAGCAAACAGAAGGAAATGCCAATGGCGTCGGCACAGCTGATTTTACAACCCAACGTGTTTACGACAAAATGGACCGTGAAACAACGTATATAAACGGCTTAACCTCCACAGTTGTTGGTCCAACCCACTTGTCGACTGCACTTAAAAATGACGAAACAGTTATAAAAGCAGCGATAAAGACGTGCAATATCCTTGACTTTACTAAGGTAAGGCTAGTAAGGATTAAAAACACGTTAGAAATTGGCGAGATTGAAGTATCAGCAGCGATGGTAGAAGAAGTGAAGGCAAACGAGAATTTACAGCAGCTGTCAGAACCTTATCCACTCGTTTTTAATGAAAATGGAAATTTATTTGAATAAAAGACAGTCTCTTAAATGTAGATGTATAAAAAAGAGGGGAGAAACAAATGGGGAACTTATTTGATTTAACTGGGAAAGTTGCAGTAGCTATTGGAGGAAATAGTACATTAGGCGGTGCGATTTCTAAAGGACTTGCAGAGCATGGTGCAAAGGTAGCAATTGTCGGTAGAAATTTAGCAAAAGCAGAGGATGTTGTGAAGCAAATTGAAGACATCGGTGGCGAAGCTAAAGCGTTTGCTGCAGATGTTAGTGATTTAACAACCATTGAGCGCGTAGCTGGAGAAATTGAAGAGTGGTCTGGTGGCTGGGATATTATTCTTAATGCACCAGGTAAAAACAGTACGACACCATTTTTTGATTTAGCGACAGAAGAATGGGACGATATTATGAATGTTAATTTACGTGGTGTTGTTTTTTCGACACAAATTTTCGCGAAAAAAATGGTGGAACAAAACCGTAAAGGCAGTATTATTAATATTTCGTCCGTATCATCAACAATTCCGTTGTCCAAAGTATTTACGTACTCTGCATCTAAGGCAGGAATAAACAGTGTCACACACTTTTTAGCACGTGAATTTGCTCCACATGGAATTCGGGTAAACGCCATTATTCCAGGCTTTTTCCCAGCTGAGCAAAATAGAAAAATCTTAAGTGAAGAGCGAGTGAATTCGATTATGAATCACACGCCAATGAACCGTTTTGGGGAACCAGAAGAACTACAAGGTGCAGCAATCTATTTAGCGTCGGATAAAGCATCTGGGTTTGTGACAGGTGACTTGTTACGAGTTGACGGTGGTTTTGAAAGCATGACAATTTAATGGGGGATTAAACGAATGGTTAAAGAGTTAGTTATCGGATTAGATATTGGTACAACTAGTGCTAAAGCAGTTTTATTCGATATAGAAGGAAAAATTATAGCAGAAACAGAAGAAATGATTGAAACTATTCATCCAGAAATTGGTTGGGCCGAACAAATTCCTGATGATGTGGAGCGTTGTGCAAAGGAAGCGTTAAAAAATATTATTAAGCACATTGACCCATCATCAGAAAAATTACTTGGTGTCGGCTTTTCGTGTGCGATGCATTCGCTTCTTTGCCTGGATGACAAGATGGCGCCACTATCAAATGTCATTATCTGGTCAGATGGTAGAAGTAGCGAACAGGCAGATAAGTTAAACAAAGCTGAAGGAAAGACTGTTTATTTAAACACAGGAACACCAATACATCCGATGTCACCATTTGTGAAATTGGTTTGGATGGACGAGACAAACTATGAAGCTAAACACGAAGCAACTTACTTCGTTTCGATGAAAGAATATATACTATGGAAGTGGTTTAAACAACGTGTCGTTGATTATTCGATGGCTTCAGCAACAGGTCTATTTAATATTAATACGTATCAGTGGGATAAGCAGGCACTAGCTCTTGCTAACATTAAAGAGGAGCAGCTGTCTGAAATCGTCTCGCCGGAAACCATTTTAGCTAAGCTCGACAAACAGTTAGCAAGGGAAATTGGCTTGTCAGAAGATGTACCTTTTGTCATTGGGGCAGCAGATGGCCAATTGGCAAACCTTGGCGATGGTGCAATTGAACCTGGTGAGGTTGCGATTTCCGTTGGGACAAGTGGGGCAATTAGGCAATTCGCAAAAGGAGCACCAATCAATCCCAACCGAGAAACGTTCACCTATGCATTTGCAAACGATACATCAATTATTGGTGGTCCAACGAATAATGGTGGCATTGCATTACAATGGTTAAAGGAAATCCTTAATTTTGACGGGGATCACGCTGCCCTCATTGCCAAGGCAGAGAACGTTCCGACTGGTGCTGATGGATTAATCTTTTTACCATATGTGAATGGGGAGCGTGCTCCTGTTTGGAATCAGCGCGCCAAAGGTAATTTTTTTGGGCTGCAAATTGAACATAGAGATGGTCATCTAGTCAAGGCAGTATTAGAAGGAATTGCTTTAAATTTATATCATATTAGCCAATCGTTAGAAAAAGTCGCTGGTGAACCGAACCGAATTTGTGTCAATGGTGGGCTTGCAAAGTCAGAGCTATGGGTACAAATTCTTGCCGATATCTTTGGTAAAGATGTTCATTTATCAGAAACCCATCACGGTGCTGCATGGGGAGCAGCGTGGACTGCATTGGTGGGTGTTGGTAAAGTACAGTCATATCAAGACATCAAACAACATATTGCCATAAAGAAAGTTATTCAACCGAATCAAAGCAACCACGAACGCTATCAACAAATATTTGCGAAGTTTGTTGGATTATCAAAAGATATAGCAAAATATTTTTAAGGTAGAAGACACATGAACATGATTGAGGTGCAACTAGGATGATAGATGACATTTTAAACCAGATTAAAGATGGAAAACTTTCGGTAGAAGACGCAAAAAAGCAATTAAACTCTTTTGAGAATCTTGGATTTGCAAAAGTAGATCATAACCGTAAAGAGCGAACAGGCTTCCCTGAAGTTATTTATGGAGAAGGCAAAACACCGGAACAAATTATTTCGATTATAAAAGCGATGCAAAGCAGAAATGATGATGTCCTTGCAACAAGGGTATCCAAGGAAAAAGCAGATGTGATTCTACAGCAATTGCCTGAATGTTCCTATTCAGAAATAGCAAGAGTCCTCTACTGGAAAGAGGACAAGCCTTTGCAAACAAAAGAGGATCGTTACATCGCAATTATTTGTGCAGGAACTTCAGACCTAGCGGTTGCTGAAGAGGCAGCCTTAACTGCGGAACTATTTGGTAGTCGTGTTCACCGTATATATGACGTTGGTGTTGCTGGACTTCATCGGTTGTTACATCATTTAGAGGAGATACAGGGGGCAACTGTCTCTGTTGTCATTGCTGGAATGGAGGGAGCACTTGCTAGTGTAGTTGGTGGACTTGTTTCCCATCCAGTCATTGCTGTTCCGACAAGTGTTGGCTATGGTGCAAATTTGCAAGGAATTTCTACATTACTAGCTATGTTAAATTCTTGTTCATCAGGAACAAGTGTCGTGAATATTGATAACGGATTTGGCGGAGCCTACAATGCTGTTATGATTGACCGAATTGCACGCGGTATGGCTATTGACTAGATAAAGAGGTGTTTATCATGCAATCAACCCCCCCACCTAATAATGAACATATTGACGACCAAATGGTTAAAGTAGAGGTGAATCTTGACGACACGCCAGGGGAATGGCTTGGATATGTGATGGACTTATTACTTCATAAGGGTGCTAATGATGTCTATTACACTCCTATCTATATGAAAAAAAATCGACCTGGTGTTCAACTTCAATTATTATGCTCACATGATAAAGTTGACGACATGAAATCCATTCTGTTTAGTGAAACAACCACCTTAGGTATCCGTTATTATCCACTTATTGTCCACCGGGCGGCACGGAAATTTATACAAGTGGAAACGAAGTGGGGGCCTGTCACGGTAAAACAGGGAATCCGCGGTAACAACGTGTTTCAATCCTCACCTGAATATGAGGAGTGTCGAGCTATCGCTGAGAAATATGAGGTTCCATTAAAGGCTGTCTATGAAGAAGTATGGAAAAAAACAAATCTTAGTTATAAATAGAAGCGGATTCGAGTTATTTTGCGAAAGTTATGTACTTTTAAAAAATAGTATGATATAGTAATTGAAAATTAAATACGTGTAAGAGTTGGTGTCAAACTACGGTTTGACTTAAAAGGGAAGAACGGTTCAAATCCGTCGCTGTCCCGCAACTGTAAGTCTGAGTTAATCACAAAAACCACTGTCTTAAGACGGGAAGGTGTGATAAAGCGTTGATGACAAGCCAGGAGACCTGCCAATCTCTAGTACACACCAAAACCTACGTGGAAATAGGTGGTGAGACTGCTTGTACGATTATTTGAACGTGCCGAATAAAGGCATGCTTTTTTACATGCGATTTAAGCTATTTCCTAAAGTATAGGGATAGCTTTTTTTTTGTTGTTAGGAAGCTACCAATATTAATATGGCTTGCGTCATGCTATCGCTTTTTATGTGGAAAAACACTACTAGGAGGATAAAAGAGTGAAATTAATTAGTACGTCAATCGGGTACCCATATATCGGGAAAAACAGAGAGTGGAAACGTTATTTAGAAGGTTATTGGAATAATAGGATTTCAGAGGATGAGTTCCGCCAAGAGATGAAACGGATGCGCTTAGGAAATCTGAAGCATCAACAAGCATTGGGGTTAGATTTTGTTACGGTCGTCGGGGACTTTACATTTTATGACCGCATGCTTGACTTAGCTACTATGTTTGGTATGGTTCCAAATCGTTATGAATATGCAGGTGGATCTGTTAATTTATCTACATATTTTGCGATGGCTCGCGGGGCGAAAGGTGTTGTTGCCTGTGAAATGACCAAGTGGTTCAATACAAACTATCATTATATTGTACCTGAGTATGAGGGTGAATCCTTACAGCTAACTAATAACTATCTTCTAGACTACTTTACCGAGGCAAAAGAGGAGCTTGGACTTATAACAAAGCCTACCATAATTGGACCGTTTACGTTTGTCAAATTAACAAAAGGATATGACTCAAAAACAATAGCAGAATTTTTACTTAAGCTAATGCCGCTCTATATCAAGACGTTCCGGCAGCTTTGTGATGCTGGTGCCGAATGGATTCAAGTTGAAGAACCTGCACTCGTACTATCCCTAACTAACGATGAAGTGCAATTAGTGAAAGAAATCTATCGACAGTTTTCCGAACAATTGCCATCGGCTAGGATTATGCTACAAACCTACTTTGAAGGCCTATTTGCTTATGAAGAGCTCTCTAATCTTCCAGTTGCAGGGCTTGGGCTTGATTTCGTCCATGGTGAAGAGGAAAACATGGCTTCCTTACAGATGCATGGCTTCCCAGCTGACAAAGTATTAGGGATTGGAATCATAAATGGGCGTGATATTTGGCGTGCAAACCTAGCCGAGAAGACAAGTAAGGTAGAGGCGATTATGGCTATTTGTTCCGCAAATGAGGTATGGATTCAATCTTCATGTAGCCTACAGCACGTACCTGTTACGAAACAATCTGAAAACAAATTGGAATCTACGTTAAAAGAGGCATTGTCCTTTGCAGATGAAAAAATAATTGAATTATCGCAATTGACTTCATATATCAGTGACAAACACTGGTCAGGAAACAAATGTGTTTCTGAAAGTATGACAGCAATTGAAGCATTAGCATTAGATAAGGCGAGAAAGAATAAACAGGTAGAGGACTTGATTTCACAATTAGGACCTGCCCATTTTAAGCGGCCAATGATTTATAGTAATCGAAGACAATTACAGCAGAAAGTACTGCAGTTACCCGATTATCCGACGACGACAATCGGAAGTTTCCCACAATCTGCTGAGGTCAAAAAAATAAGAAAGGCTTGGCGAAACAACGAAATTACTACTCCTGAATATAAGCAGTTTTTGAGAAACGAAACAGCTCGTTGGATAGAAATTCAGGAGGATATTGGTTTAGATGTGCTCGTCCACGGAGAATTTGAACGGACTGATATGGTTGAGTTTTTCGGGGAAAAACTAGAGGGATTTGCTTTCACCGATAATGGATGGGTAGTGTCCTATGGCTCAAGGTGTGTAAAGCCCCCAATTATTTATGGTGACGTAGAATGGACTGTTGAAATGACTGTTGAGGAAGTTGTTGAGGCACAAAAGCTAACGAATAAACACGTGAAAGGAATGCTTACTGGTCCTGTTACCATCTTAAATTGGTCGTTTACACGAGACGATATAGCACGAGAACAAGTGGCAAAACAAATTGCATTAGCATTAAGGCAAGAAGTGAAAGCATTAGAAGAAGCGGGAATATCAATCATTCAAGTTGACGAACCAGCTTTACGTGAGGGATTACCACTACGTAAGGAAAAATGGGATTCCTATTTAACCTGGGCTGTTGACACATTTAAATTAACAACATCAGTTGTCAAGAATCAAACACAAATCCATACCCATATGTGTTATTGTGAGTTTAATGATTTTATCGAACCAATCCGAGCGTTAGATGCAGATGTTCTGTCTATCGAAACGTCAAGAAGCCATGGGGAACTTATTCAATCGCTTAAACACAACCGATACGACCTCGGAATAGGATTAGGTGTTTATGATATACACAGTCCACGCGTCCCTAGCGTGGAAGAGATTACTAGTATTCTTCATGATAGTAAAGCAGTTATTGCAAAGGACCAGTTTTGGGTTAACCCAGACTGCGGTCTGAAAACTCGTAAAGAGGAAGAGACAGTCGCATCACTTCAGAACATGGTTCAAGCGGCCAAAAGACTTAGGGAGAACAAACAGCAGACAGTTAACTAGACTTGTCAGAACAAATTTTCATCCTTGCAAATACAATATAAATAGCAAATCTATTCACCCCAAGAGATCAACAATTGTTATCTTTTGGGGTATTAATTTAAAGTATAAAAAAATCCAACCATGGATAACATTCAGCGACAGCCACGTCTAGCTTCAGCGCTTTTGTTCATTAGTGGTTCGTATGTTCTCGTCCATCCGAGCAGGCTAAGGATTTAGTATTAGTTATTCTGGGAGGAATTTTGTTAGGCAAGCTATTAAAAATAGTTGATGTATAAAGTGAAATGCTTTATCATATAAATAACAACGTTGTTAATCAGAAGAAGGACTATCTACCTTCTATTTCTTTCAGAACGAATGAAAACGTTAACAACTAAATAAAAGGAGCTGAAAAGTATGGGTAATTTAGTACAAGAAAATTTGGTTTCCATTTTGGGTGCTTTAAAGACCGGGAAACCACAAGGAAGCGAAACAATTAAAGTCTATGAAAAATCGTATACAGAATATGAAAATGTGAAACTAGTTATGGTTAAAAATAATCAGGAAAGATTACTTTTAGCAACAGGCGAAGGAAGCCTTTATGACGAGTTGGTAGGGGAAGCAGTTGCAGAAGGTAAGGTTTGCCCACTTTCTTATGAAAACCGTTTAGTACTAAACAAATATTTTGACTACACGGTTCCTAAAGCCTTTGGAACAAAGGTTGCAACGATGGGGCTTGGTGACCGCTTAGGCTTAGCGTCGCCAGGACATATCGAAACAGTCCAAAACCGAAATGTAAAGCCTGTGCTTGCACAACAAAGTATTCGAGAATTAAACCTTACCAATCGCAAAATGACAGACATACTAGATGCTGCAGCTTTTGCTGTTTTCCAGGAAGGATATAAGGATGGATTTGGTTGGGACGGCGACCATATTAAAGAAGAAGAGGACATAAAGGAAGCGTTAGAGTTGGGTATTTCAATGCTAACACTTGATTGTTCTGATCATATTCCTAATGAAGTCGAATCTGCATCCGATCAAGAAAATCGACAGCAATTTGAAGCATTAGACAAGGAGAAGCAGGATTACTTTAACGATTATTATCTAAATCAGTCCTTTAAAGTTAATGGCCTAACAATTAGTTATGACGAGAACACGTTGATTAAAAACGTGTTGCTTTATGGTAGTGCGATTGATTATATGGAGCATGTTGGTAGAACGTACTTCCAAAATCCTAACAAGCCATTAGATTTTGAAATTTCTATTGATGAAACTGCGACCGTTACAACACCAAACGCCCACTTTTTTGTAGCAAATGAACTTAAAAGACGTGGCGTTGAGGTTGTTAGTCTTGCACCTCGTTTCTGTGGTGAGTTCCAAAAGGGGATTGACTACATAGGGGATATCGAACAGTTTGAAAAAGAATTAAGTGAACACGCATTAATTGCTAAATATTTCGGATATAAACTAAGCATTCACTCTGGAAGTGATAAATTTAGTGTCTTCCCGATTATTGGAAAATACACCGATGGTATTGTCCATGTCAAGACAGCTGGTACAAACTGGTTAGAAGCTGTTCGCGTTATTGCTGATCAAAACCCTAACCTATACCGGAAAATGCATGCATATGCGGAGGAACATTTTGAAGAGACGTTAGCTTATTACCATATCACGCCAGATTTAGCGAGCGTTGCTCCGTTAGACAGTAAATCGGATGAAGAACTTCCAGAGTATATGAACCATGACGCTGCGAGACAATTGTTACATGTAACTTTCGGTATTTTATTAACAGCTAAAGATGATGCTTTTAACTTCTTGTTTAAAGATGAATTCTTTAAGACATTAAATGATAACGAAGAAGTTTATCGACAAGCATTAGTTAAGCACATTGGCAAACATGCCGATTTATTAGGCTTTTAAGCTTGTTTTTGACTAATTAAAAGAGGTTTGTTCAAAAAGAGATACAAATCGAAGGGAGAATGAGAAATGAAACACTTCATGGATGACAAATTTTTACTCGACAATGAAGTTGGGGAGAAGCTTTATTTTGAATATGCAAAGGATTTACCAATTATCGACTATCATTGTCATTTAAGCCCGCAAGAAATCTATGAAAATAAAGAATTTAAAAATATTACCGAAGTTTGGTTATATGGGGATCACTATAAATGGCGGGCAATGCGTGCCAATGGCGTAGAAGAAGAGTATGTAACTGGTAATGCTAGTGATTATGATAAATTCTTAGCTTGGGCGAGAACGCTTCCGATGTTGATCGGTAATCCGTTATACAACTGGACACATTTGGAATTACAACGTTTTTTTGATGTGTACGATGTATTGAATGAGCAAAATGCACCAAAAATTTGGGAACAGGTCAACGCTAAATTAACAAGCGGTGAATTTCGTGCCCGCGACTTTATTACAAAATCAAATGTTGAGGTTGTCTGTACGACTGATGACCCTGTTGATAATCTCGAATACCATATTAAATTAAAAGAAGAGAATTTCGATGTAAAAGTACTACCTAGCTTCCGACCGGACAAAGGTTTAGAAATCAATCGAGACGGATTTCAAGATTGGGTGAAAAAGCTAGAGGGTGCATCAGGGATAACGATAACTAGCTATGATGATTTTCTGCAAGCGCTTGAGTCAAGAGTTGAGTTTTTCGATTCGATCGGTGGTAAGTTATCTGACCATGCCATCGATTCTATGATGTATGCAGAGACAACGAAAGAAGAAGTAGCTAATTTCTTTACGAGTGCGTTAAAAGGAAAGAAAGTATCGCTTGAAGAAGAGAAGAAATTTAAGTCCTATACACTTACTTTCCTTGGAAAAACGTATGCCAAGTTTGATTGGGCGATGCAATTCCATATTAATGCGTTACGTAACAATAATTCTAGAATGTTTGGTGATTTAGGGCCTGATACAGGCTTTGACTCGATTAACGATGAATTAATTGCAAAACCATTAGTAGGCATACTAGATTCGATGGAAAAAGAAAATGGGTTACCTAGAACAATCCTTTATTCTTTAAATCCACACGACTTTAGTACGATTGCTTCGATTATGGGCAGCTTCCAAGGTGGAGGTATTCCAGGGAAAGTTCAATTAGGAACTGCATGGTGGTATAACGATACAAAGTTAGGTATGCTTAATCAAATGCAAACACTTGCTGACATTGGGGTGTTTGGCCGATTTATCGGAATGCTTACCGATTCACGGAGCTTGTTGTCATACCCGCGTCATGAATACTTTAGAAGACTAATGTGTTCCCTTGTTGGAAAATGGGTAGAAGATGGCGAAATTGCCTATGACCTTGATTCACTAGGAAGCATTGTAAAAGGTATTTCCTACTACAATGCAAAAGAATACTTTAATTTCTAAGGGGAAATCCTTCAGGAGAAAGTGTGAAAGGCTACTAGTGTTTTCATTCTCCTTCAACAAATTGAAAAAACTTAAATAAAAAAACAGGGGCATACCAAATCAGATTGGTATGCCCTTTGGTTAAAAGATAAGAAACCACCATGGCTTTCTGCAGCCGCCATCTATGATGAAAAAAGGAGTATTTATTAATTTTTGAGTATACTGTAATTTTTTGGGTATACTTATTTAACAACGATTGGGGTTATCTAATCATTGTTTCCACATCCTAAGAACGTTTTTGTTAGTTTATGATGATAATAATTTGTCCTATGAAAAAGAAGGACTAACAAATTCAGCTTCTAACTGTTGGAAGGAAAAGGAGAAAGAACCTGCTTGGATACTAGAAGCACATTTGCTAGTCCTCTTTCGTGCAATAATGGAGATCTTTAAACCCTATGGCATTGCACACTTTATCTTATGGTCAAGAACAAAGATAGAACCAGCACTTGTCATTAATTAAACAAAAATGGTTGTCCGTCTATCATTTGTTGGAAGTAAGCGATATTCCGGACTGCTGAAGGCAATCTTGTAATTTTTTTAAAAAAGATAACGTATGAGGGTTGTCTCCATGTACACAAACTGTATCAGCTTGGATGGGAATGACTTTCCCAGTGGTACTGGTAACACGCTGGTCAAGAACCATTTGCTTTACCTGTTCAATTGCTTGCATTTCATCGTTAATCACTGCATTTGGGTGGTGACGAGGAGTTAACGTACCATCAGATTGATACGTTCGATCAGCAAAGACTTCGTGCGCTACCGTTAATCCTAGCGCTTCTCCTGCGTTTGTTAGCGCGCTATTCGATAGGCCGATTAAGGTTAAAGTCGGGTCAAGCTGATAAACAGCTTCAGCAATAGCTGTTGCTAACTGCTTATCTTTTGCTGCCATATTGTACAATGCACCATGAGGTTTGACATGGCTCAACTTGGCACCATTTGCCTGTGTAAATGCTTTTAAGGCACCAACTTGATAGAGAGTTAATTGGTAAGCCTCTACAGGCAAGATAGCTATGTTTCTTCTGCCAAATCCTTGCAGGTCGGGTAAGCCTGGATGGGCGCCTATGCGGACATGATGTTTGTCAGCAAGCTTAACGGTCCTATCCATCGTGGTAGGGTCACCAGCATGAAAGCCGCAAGCAATGTTTACCGATGACACATAGCGGATTACCTCTTCATCGTTACCGAGTGAGTATTGCCCAAAGCTCTCGCCCATATCGCAATTAATGTCAATTGTCCTCATCATTCATACTCCTTCCACTTAAGGTTGCAAAATGCTTTCACTTGTTTCATCTCTTGTTCTCGTTTAATAAGCCTTTCGCGAGCTTCGTCTATGCTACATCTGTGAAATGTGATTGTTTTTGACGGCCGAAGCTGACTGATTATTGGTAAGTCTGTCTCAATGATTTGCCCAATTTTCGGATAGCCACCAGTTGGTTGCCGGTCAGCCATAAGAATAATTGGTTCACCGCTAGCTGGAACTTGGATGGTTCCGAGAGGACTTGCCTCGGTTAATAACTCACTTGGTTTCGTTAAAGATAATTGCTTTCCGGTTAGCCGGTAGCCCATTCGATCAGATTTAGTTGAAAGTTGGTAAGACTCTGTCTCAAATCGGCGTTTACTTTCAGACTGAAACCAGTTATATTGTCGACCCTCGATAAACTGAATGACGGAATTGTCTACGGTGATATAATCAAACAGCGTGTGACTTAGCCCAAAACGCAAAGGAGAAACAACTGTTGGAGTAAAGATTGGCAAATAGTCACGAGGCTGCAACGGTCTTCCTTTAAAGCCACCAATTCCAATCTTAGTGTCAGTACTTTTACTGCCCAATACATTGTCTAATTGGAAGCCACCTTTAACTGCCAAATAACTGTACATGCCTGTCTTTGCCGTACCAAGTGATAAAGTATCCCCTTTTTTGACTTGGAGGGGCCTTGCCATTGAGATATATTTATCATTTAGTTTTGGTGTCATATCTGCACCAGTTAAGGCAATTACCATCTCTTGTTCAAAGGTTATACTTGGGCCAACTAAACACATTTCAAGCACTGCTTCATCTTCTTCATTGTTTAACACAATATTGGCTAGTCGCATCGCTAATTGATCCATTGCACCGGTCACGGAGAAGCCAAGTGACTGTAATCCAAACCTTCCCAAGTCCTGTACGGTTGTAAAAAATCCACCATCTGTGATTACCATTCCCATAATAACTCCCCCTGTTGGTACAGCATAAATTCATCTTTTGAAATGGCTTGAAAGTTAAGTTTGTCACCTGGGTGTAAAATGGTTGGTGAGGACTTTGACAAATCTACTAGTGGGATAGGTGTTCTTCCAATTATTTTCCACCCGCCAGGCGTAGGGCTAGGATATATACCAGTTTGTCGTCCTGCAATTCCCACTGAACCAGCTTCAATCCTTATTCGAGGAGATTTTTTTCTAGGGGTAGCAATCCGTTGGTCCATCCCACCTAAGAAAGGAAATCCAGGGGAAAAACCTAAAAAATAGACATGATAGGTTGGTTTTGTATGTAATTCAACTACTTGTTTACTAGTTAGTTGATGATAATCGGCGACTTCTTGTAAATCAATCCCAAATTCTGGCTCATAGCAAACCGGTATCGTGAATGATTTTGTCGAATAATTTGTTTCTGATTCTACAGTTATCGCATATCGTAGTTCGTCTATTAGCTTTGTATGATCTAGCTCTATACTTGTCGGATCAAAGTAAATGGTAAGTGTTGAATAGGCAGGTACACATTCGACAAAGCCTGGAAAAGGATTACTTGTTAACTGATTAGTAAGGCTAAGTAATCTCTTATTTTGATCTATGTCAAACGATTGGCCAAAGTCAATCATGATTGCTGACTCACTAAGTGAAAAAAATCTAATACTCTCCATTGTACCCCACCTTTTCGTATGTATTAATAGGTCTGTTTTACCTTTTCTATTTTAACAATCTTTTCATTAAATGTCTTCGGAGACAATCTATTATTCATTGTGTAATAAAAATTGACCATTGGACGTATAAAAGATGAAAAAATTAATAGAATAATAAATAAACAATAGATTATAAGGATGGATGACGTGAAAAAAATTCTATTATTTTTTGTTTTGTTAATAGTAAGTGGCTGTGGAACGGCGATATCAGATACTAGTGAAAATCAAGGCGGAGTAACGAATGATAAATCGATGGTTTTGACAGCAAATGCTACAAATCAACCAATCTCTAACACTGAAGAAGCTATCATTGATGGTTACTCCGAGAAAGAGTTGGTAAAACTACTGGACCAACTAGGTAATGTGCGACGTCAAGTAGTTGATAGAATCGAAGAAAAGGGGTGGTATGAATCGATAAATGAAATAAAACCAAGTGAAGTGGAGTTTACAAAGGAAATAAAACCAATTCTAACGGATACGTTTACGGAAGCATTTGTTAACAAAGAAGTTATTAATAAGATGGAAGTATTTTTCTGTTTTTGTGATGCTCCAACCCCATTGCAAGGATCACTCATACCAGATGTAACTAGTATTAGCTCAAAAGACGAGACCAGTCTTCAAATTGATGCATACCGGCCAGCAAATGGGGTGAATAGTGGGGCGAAATTAACAGTAGATTTAAAATTTGAACAAGGTGTATGGAAAATTGATCAAATCACTCAACAATTTGGAACATACGAACAATCCTTTCAGTTAACAATCGAAGAAATCATCGCATATTATCAGTACCAAGGTATAGATTTAGAACATATGCAAACAGTACAATCCCCTAGTTCAGACGCTGATGTGTTCGTATTCCAAGAGAAAGAGACAGGTGAATGGATCGCTATTCAGGAAAATGACTGGTACCTAGTAAGAGGAAAATCATTAATTAACCAATATTATGGCGAAAAAGAAGGAGTCCACTTCGATAATGAAGTGTAACTCCGTTAAGTGTCTTTATTTAATAAGGATTCTACTAAGTTATAAATCGATAATATTTCATAAAGGATGATGATTTCAGCTGAGAAAAAGTTCCTCTCTCCTTGTTGGTGTTCAGCAGACTGTTGTTTACTTTCCCAAAACTGATCCATTAGCCGTTGGACATGTAGGCGATGTTTTTCTAAATTAAAGAGACTTGGTTCTTTCATCGTGTCAGCTAATGTTGAAACAGTATTAATTAATTGCTCACACTCTGTTTCGTCCCAACTTAACTGATGAAGCGGCGTGTTGATTAAATTTCCAATATGATAGTGGATCAGTCTAAGGCTTTGCAGCTTTTCTTTTTCCATCTCATATAGCTTTCTAGTTTGTTCGTCAAAGCGGTGATATTTAGATTCTGCTTGTTGAAAGTTTAAGAGTATTTCTGTTTTGTCTAGTTTCTTTTTTAGAATGGAAAATGTTTGCTTAATGATCTGTTCGTTGCTATCTTTTTTATTTTCACCTAGAAAAATGGCTTTGGTCAATGTTTCTAGTTCTTCACCAGTTGTTTTGAGTAAATTATCAATATTCGATAAAATTGTTTTCGAATAATTTGGGGGGAGAACAAACATATTGACTAGTGTAGATATTATTAACCCAATCGAAGTGGTACCTAATCGAATGAAGAAGGAAATAAAGAAATTAGTATGGATGACTTCGATCATTGCAACTGATGTTAGTGTTGCTACTAAAAGCCCTTCGTGTAAGTTGAGCTTAAAGCAAGTAACAATTGTAAACAGAGCAGCTAAAGTATAAGTGATTGGTGAATTACCGAATAAAAAAATGAATAGTACTGCATATAAAGACCCAATAGCTGATGCAGGAAAACGGATAATTCCTTTCTTGATTGAATCAGCTACAGTTGGTTCTATCGTAACAATTGCCGTTATTACTGCAAAAACAGCGGGCCAATTAAGTAATTGGCAAATGAGTGATGTTAGAAAAACAGCGATTCCTGTTTTAACAATTCTGCTTCCAAAAAATTGAAATTTAAATTTGAAGTTTTTCATACGTGCCACCTTTAAATCCGTGCTATAATAAGTATAACGAATATTAAACAGAAAAACAGTGGTATTTTTGTTTAAAATGATAAAATGCTGCTAGCGAGAGCATTTAACATAGCTGAGTCTAGCTATTAAATTTTTCTTTCATATTAAATGTAAACGCTGTCACAACAGGCGTGACGAACAAATTTTATTTTTTTTAGACAATACCGTTAACTTTAATCGGAAGTATTTCATATACTGTATTAACTCATCGTTATAGTTAACTGAAAGGATACAAGTACTTGCCTATATTACACCTAAGGGGGTGAAGGGATGCTTTCTGTTAAGATGTTGAAACCTTATTACGTCAAAGAAGAAGAGAATTGCATACGTGTTGTTTTAGCATACCAATATTTTTCGCTATCGTTAGATGATAAGGTGTATCAGTTTGTTCCATTGGAGTCAAGGGAAATTAGAATCAACAGAGAGACGCAGAAGGTGGAAAATGAACAGGATGTTTTCGTATTTCAAAAGGGGAAAGAATATAGTCGTGTCGCATTATCAGAATTACTAAAATTGAAAGACTTCATGGCGCATCTAAATTCCATCATTCATCCTTATTTAAACGGTGATAAAACACCGATTGAGCAAGAAGAAGTGGATTTAGTAATTATTGAACTGGAAAAGCAAAATATTAAACGAGTCATCGATTATGCGTTAGAAACGAATGATTATCAACTATTTCTCGATTATACGAATAAATTAAATGACATGTAAAATGAAGTGGAAGCTGGTTATGCAAAACAGCAGAAGCCTTTGGTTTCTGCTGTTTTGCATGGGTTGTTGAGAAAGTTAGAAAAAGTGTAAACTAAAGGTAGGAAAAACGAAGGGGGGATCAGCATGGATTTACATGTTAAAGGTAAATCGGTAGTTGTAACAGCAGCAAGTAAAGGACTTGGACGAGCATGTGCTTTGGAGTATGCAAAAGAAGGAGCACGTGTTCTGATTTCAAGTAGGAATCAAACCGAAGTCGAGCACGCAGCAGAAGCAATTAGAAAAGAATCAGGTAATCAACAAATTAAAGCTGTTGTTTGTGATGTTAGAAGTGCCAAGCAAGTAAAAGACATGGTTCAAACAGCGCTTGATTGGAATGGGACTGTTGATGTTTTAATTAACAATGCAGGAGGCCCACCAGCAGGAACATTTGATCAGTTTAGTGATGAAGATTGGCAAAACGCATTTGAATTAAATTTGTTAAGCTTTATTCGTACAATAAGAGCAGTATTACCAACGATGAAGCAACAAAAGTCAGGACATATTGTAAATATTGCATCCTCATCCATAAAGCAAACGTTAGATAATTTATTATTATCTAATACATTTAGGCCCGGGATTGTCGGGCTAGCGAAAAGTCTTTCACAGGAGCTAGCAGCAGAGAACATTTTGATTAATACTGTTGGCCCTGGAATAATTGAAACAGACAGAATTGTGGACTTAAACAAAACAAATGCTCAAAAAACTGGGCTAAGTCTTGATGAAGTAAAATTACAACTAGAACAATCTATCCCAATAAAACGAATGGGACAACCAGATGAATTTGCTAAAGCCATTTTATTTCTAGGGTCTGGTGCGAATACATACATTACTGGTCAATCCTTTATCGTTGATGGAGGATTAATAAAAGCGTTATAGTTGCGTGTTCAAAAAGGAGGATAAAAACGAAGAAATTCGATGTGCCGTTTTTACCGGACTTTTTGGAACGTATTGCCTAATATATAAGTACTCGAGAGGAGAGGTAGTATGACAAAGTTAAAATGGGGAGTTCTAAGTACAGCCAAAATCGGAAGGGAACAAGTAATTCCGGCTATTCAACGATCTAACAATGGTGAAGTCGTTGCCATTGCTAGTCGGGGTGATTACGTTTTGGAAGTGGCAAAGGCATTTGGTATCCCGAAAACATATACAACCTATCAGTCGCTTTTAGAGGATGACACGATAGAAGCGGTTTACATCCCGCTACCAAACAGTTTGCATAAAGAATGGGTAATCAAGGCAGCAGAACATGGTAAACATATTTTGTGTGAAAAGCCAATTGGTTTGAACGCGGCTGAATTAGAGGAAATGGTAGCTGCCTGTCAACAACATGGGGTAACGTTAATGGAAGCGTTTATGTACCAATTCCATCCGCAACATGACAAAGTAAAGACGCTCATTGCTGACGGAGAAATTGGTGATGTTCGTTTTATCCGCTCCAGTTTTTCTTTTGTCTTAAATGGCGACAATAACATTCGATTGAACCCTGAGTTAGGTGGAGGCTCTTTATATGATGTTGGTTGTTATACGCTCCATATTGGACGCTATATCCTGGACGCAGAGCCAACAACTGTCTATACAAGTGCAAAAATTCATCCGGAGTTTAATGTGGAAGTATCTGCAGCAGGAGTGTTAACTTTTGCCGGTGGGGTCCATGTTTTATTTGACTCTAGCTTTGAATCGACATTTAGACAATCCTACCAAGTAGTAGGCTCAAATGGAACAATCGATGTTGACGGTGCTTTTCGTCCAGATACAATGGATGGTGGTGCTGGAAAAATTATCTTAAAAAAGGACAATGGCGATGTGCAACAATTTGAAGTGGAGGCTGACCAATACAAGCTCCAGGTAGAGCACTTTGTCGATTCGATAAGGGCTAATCAGGAACCGAGCTATTCAGTTGAAAAGATGAGAGGCCAAATGAAAGTGTTAGACGCCTGTCTAGCGTCAATCAAGACAGGGACTGCTATACCCTTGAAATAGTGTATCTAATAGCAAAAAAACTGTTCAGCAGGTTATACAAATGCTGAACAGTTTTTTTCTTTCAAGATCGTAAATAATGACTGGATTACGTTTACTTATCATCAATCCGAGGTTAGTGTCGAGGCGCTTGGGATAAATGGGTTTATTGAATTTTTCATTCATAAGGGTGCACATGTCACTGTATATTTGATCTTAATGATTTTGTTTTTTATGGCAATCAATACTTGGCGAAATAACCAAATTGCAGCCAGATTAGGATTTATCTTAACTGTCGGTTATGCGATTTTTGATGAGATACACCAAGGTTTTACACCGAATCGTACCCCTTATATTGGTGATGTCTTTTTAGATGCCTTTGGAGCAGCGATTGGGTTTGTGTTGTTGTTTTTTTTCAAAAGATAAGAAAGTATAGAAAAAGCAAGAGCTGTCTAGCTCCGGGCAAGGCGCCCTGCGCTTTTCTTACTAAAAAGAAACTGACCACTACGTAAACTTCCAATTATTCACAAATTATCCAACAAAATTCCCCTATTAATCTCCACTTTGTGCTATATTAGTGATTATGAACTAAAATGTAATTTCTTCATATGCTATAGTGGGAGTGTATTGGAGGATTAAAATGAGGTGATAAGTTGGAGGAGCAAGAGATATATCAGAACGTTCTAAAGAAGCTAATTGATCAGACAGAACGCCTACAAATAAACAATTCAGAAGAGCTTATTCAACGATTAATCAATGAATTAAAATATTATGAGTTACCTAGAATGAGATAAATATTTTAAAAAAGCATGGAAATTGTTCCGTGCTTTTTTAATTGGTCTAGGAAATAAAAAATTTGCTTGATGTGGATTATGTAGCAAGAGTTATTTCAAAGAAAGAATAGGAAATTTGTCGACTAGGATTGTGTCCTTTTATCCTATATAATTAATAATATGACAATCTTGGAATCTACTCGCGTTACTTTGACAAAATACGAGTAACAGAACATGAATTTTTGTAACTTTTCGTAGTTTTAAAGAGTCTTAATTAGTAGCAAATAGAAATTTTATCAATAGAAGAAAGGAAAGGTCTTAGAATATGCTACATAAACTTCTCAGAAATTCGTATTTTTATATCCTTATTATCGTTATTTTGTTTTCAATGATTCCAAGCCAAGTTTGGGCACAGGGGGGGAGTTTTGTTGTTTCACCAGGTATCTCGTATAATCGAATCGAGACAACCTATCAAGATATGAAAGAACAAATCAATATGTTATCGATTGATTTAAATAATCAATATGCAGGAATTGAAATAGGTGTACCAGACCCTCTAAATTCATTAGTCCGTCCTACTCAGTTAGCAAAGGAAAAGACTAACCCTGGTCACCGAGTGGTTGGCGCGATAAACGCCTCTTTTTTTACGTATAACCGAAAGCTACCAATGTATTTACTGATGCGGAACGATAGTATAGTAAACACTGGTATTCTTGGTAAAGGGAAAGATAGCTATGCGAGTGAACCAATTGCATTTGGTATTGACGCACAAGGTAAGGCAAAGATTGACCGATTTAATCTAGACATTTCATTTACCCATGAGACAAATACCTATGACATATACAGTATCGATTATCCAAGATTTGAACAAAAAATTTACTTATATACACCAAATTATTACGAGCAAAAATTAGATACGAATCAGTATGGTGTTGAACTATTGATTCAGAATACAAGTGATACACCGTTTGAATCTATTAATATAGGACAGTCTATCCAAGGGAAAGTACTAGATATTAGAAAATATGGTGAAACAAGACAGTTTGAGATTCCAGATGACGGGTTTGTGATTTCTGCTGCTGGTGGTACTTATGCAACCGAATTTGCTGGGATTAGTGTTGGTGATCCGATTTCGATTCAGACGTCGATTGATGATACTTGGAAAGACGGTAAATTTATGCTTGGTAGTGGGCCAATGCTTGTGAACAATGGACAAGTTGATCTATCGATGGACCCTAACAGTTCGAGGGCTTTGGAAGTTGCTCCTAGAACAGCCGTTGCAATTGATCAAGATAATAACAAAGTATTTTTTATAACTGTTGATGGACGAAGTACGACTAGTAAAGGAATGAACCTCATTCAGTTTGCTAATTACTTGAAGAGTTTAGGTGTTGACCAAGCCCTCAATTTAGACGGTGGTGGGTCAACAACGATGGCTGTCCGCACGTATGGTGATGAAAATGTACGGTTAATCAATCGTCCATCAGATGGATGGGAACGAGCTGTGTCTGCTAGCTTACAAGCTATATCCTATGCACCTACAGGACAAGCTGAAACGATGCTAATGAAGCCACTTGTAACTGGGTCTGTGCTTAAAGGAGCAACGATTGCTTTACAACCAGATACAACGTATATACTAGATAAATATTTTAATAAACTTCCTGTTGAAGAAAGTAAGTTCCAGATCCAATTGAAAAATGGTGTTGGTCAAGTGGTAGGTGACACATATAATGCAACATCAACTGGGGCAGCAGCCATTTCTGTTAATTATGAAAATGCTACATCCCTTCATTCCTTTCAAGTTGTTGCACAACCAACTAAGCTTAGCTTGACATCTGCTAACACTGTCTATGATCAAGGCGAAGTAGCATCGTTATCTGTTAAGGCAATTGATGACAATGGGAAAGTAATCCGCTATAGTGGAGATCAAATTGATTGGATTATCCCAGACGGTTTAGAGATGGTATCTAATGGTAGATTCCGAGTAACTACATTGGAAAAGAAACAAGTCCAAGTTACTGCTAAGTTAGCAGGTAAAATCGCGGCATTAACACTCTATTTAAATCCAACTAATCTATTATTAGAAGACTTTGAAACAACAGATGGTTGGGAAACAACGGCAACCCAATCTGTTTCTACTATTTCTCAGTCAATTGGTTTTGAGCCTATAGCAGTTGGTGACCATTCGTTAAAATTAACATATGACAGCAATGCTACGTCCGGAACGAGTGTGAACTATGTTAATCCAACGAAACCGATAACTATTAATGGTAATCCCAACGATATCGGAATGTGGGTATATGGAGATGGCCAAAGTGGCTGGTTGCGTGGAAAGATACAGGACGCTAATGGTGACGAGTACTATCTTGGATTCACTGAATATAACGGTCTTACTTGGAAGGGATGGAAATACGTGAAAGCGGAGGTTCCAACCGGAGCGGTAAGTCCTTTGAAGTTAACGACTATTTACTTAGCTCAAAGTAATGGATTGCTGAAGTCTGATGGAAGTATTTATCTTGATCAGCTAGAAGCAATCTATACAGAAGATTATCAGCCAACGATAAACACTCCTAAAGTTTATCAATCAGGACCAGTTGGCAAAACATGGACGGTCGAGTTTAATACAAGAATTGATGAAAGAACAGTGTCTAATCAAACTGTCTATGTTTTAGATGAAAATGGACAACGAGTGAAGGTAGATGTTTCTTTAGACACAACTAGAAAGAAAATACTAGTAAAACCTACCACTAACTATGTAAAACATGATTTTTATAAACTAGTTATTACGAAGAATATCAGTTCTTTATATGGTGTTCCTGCTAAAGTAGGAAAAGAAATGATTTTCCAAGTGAATTAAAACGAAAGCAGGAAGAAATAGGAAGTAAGTGATTTACTGTACATCATTCCACTGACTAGATCTGTTTGCTATAATGAATCATAAGTCTAAGTAAATAATGCTCGTCAGTAACAGATGACAAGGGGAGTTCAATGTGAACAAGTATTTGTCTTTTTGCTTTACGCTAGTGATACTTACAATCATAGCAGGGTGCACAAACAACGAAGAAAAAGTAGTAAGTTTTGCTAAGACTAACATAGAAACTAGTTTAGCAGATAAACAACCTATATCCATTGAAAGGCAAACACAACATTTACAGCAGCAAAAGCCAACCGATAAAATAAGTGCGGGACAATCAGATACTACGACCGGTTCTAATTCTACAGTTGCATCTGTTCAAACAAAAGACAATGTTGAAGAAAAGACAGCGGGAGAGGATAGTCAAGAAGAAACCCAAGCCCCTCCTTATCGTGCAACAATTAAGAGCGGCCTTATTGCCCAACAACGCTTAGTAGAGGTTAAACTAGATGTGGAACAACCGGAAAATTATCAAGTATTGGTCCGAGATGAGCCTTTGAAATATCGAAAAGAAGTAGGTTTATTTGTAGGTTTAATTAATGCGATGGATGATGAAGCAATAACAAATTCTATTCATATAACGAGAGATTAGAGAAAAAAGAGAACTATTTTCTCTTATTTCTTACATAACATCAATCGAAGGGGGAGCTATAAATGAGATTAATAGGCAAGGTTACTACAATCATTGCGTGCCTTCTAATTACATTTGGAGTAAGTGGACAATCAATCGTTAGTGCTGGTTCAAGTGAGGAATATGTCGTAAAAGTTGGCGAGCAGTACTATTCCTATAATGCAGAGGACTTACAAGAATCATTTTTAGATTATACGTATGGTGGAGGAAGTTCTAGTTTATATCTTGACTTTAAGTCAAAAAGGGTTTCTGGTGACTTTCATGCAATCATGAATGTATCGGGTAAATACATTAGCTATAAAGCAATCGAGAATGCCTTTTTGAATGATCAGGATAACTTCTCGCTGACTAATTATATGAATTCCGAAAAGGCACAAAAAGCAACAATGCCGTCAAGGATTACATCAGTATATGCAGATAATAGTGGAGCTGTACAAACGACCACGATTCAAATTGACAATGGTATTGTCCCGGAAGTTATTAATATTTATTAAAGTGAAAGCCGTTACCATGCTGGTAACGGCTTTATTTACAAAGATAATAAACATGGATAAATTTAAGTGCTTTTCTGCTTTTCCTCGTATAGAGCGAAGGGCCTGTAGATGATATTCTAAAAAGAGGTGAGCAATCGATGGCGCCAATTGTACTTTTTGACGGGGAATGTCATTTCTGTGATAAGAGTGTCCAATTTATCATAACAAGAGACCCGACAGGCTATTTCAAATTTGCTTCTTTACAAAGTAATATTGGAAGGCAGCTATTAAACCAATACAATGTTCCACAAGATATCGATAGTTTAGTGTTACTAGACAATAACACGTACTACTTAAAGTCAACAGCAGCACTACGAATATGCAGTAAGTTAACAGGAGGGTGGAAGTTCGCTTCTGTTTGTTTCATCATTCCAAAGCGAATAAGAGATATCTGTTATGATAGCTTTGCTAAAAATCGTTATCAATGGTTTGGTAAGAAACACGAATGTATGTTACCGACAAAAAAACAGCGCGGCCGTTTTTTGTGAACTCCAGACAGCAGTTCAAAGGAGATGAAGTATGTACCAATACTAAAAAGGAGCATTTCAGTGTAGCTACACTGAAGTGCTCCTTTTTTACTATTGGACTGGGTAGACTTTCCACTTACTTAAGTCAGGTTCTTTCGTCTGAATTAAGGATTGTGGGAAAATAAACGTCCATGGTTTGCTTGTATTGGCTTTCACTTCAAACTTATCTAATTTAAAGTTACCTTGGGCAACAAGCTGTCCGTTTGCATCCTCTACTTTAAGTGGAATTTGTTCAAAGTAAACATTTTTCTCTGAACCGTTTCTTAAAAGGATCGTAACAGCAAGGTCTCGGTTTTCATTGAATTTAGCACTAATGCCCATGAAGTTCATTTCACCTGGCTTTAATGGTGTTGCGTTGGCAACCAATTTTTCTAAACTTGCAATTGATTCATCGGCGAGAGACTTTTTCCATGATTCATCTAAGTCAAGCTGATTTTTCCGGCTTGTTGGTTTTAATTCAAACGCGAGTGACCAATTATCTGCTGGAATCTCATCTTTGATAAATAAATCATTCGGTGTAAAAATAAATTGCCATGGTCTACTGCTTTTTGCCGGAATAACTCCGGCTTTTTCTAAATCAAACACTTTTCTTCCTAACTTTTGGTTGTCGGGACCAATTAGTAAAATCGGTGTTTCTTTCAATTTTATATCCTTGCTTAATGTTTGACGAATAAATGCAGTAACTACGTAATTTTTTCCATTCTTTTCAATATCAATCCCATAAAGTGACAGCTGATTAGGCTTTAACGGTGCACACTCACTGTTATGGAATGCATAAACATAACGTTCCTCTGCTGGGATATCCCAATCCGGATGAAAGGATAATTCAGTATCGACTTCCTCGCTGTCCTGAATATCCGAATCATTTTCCTCCGGAAACAGTTGATTGGCATCTATCGCATTGTCATCAACTGCTTTATTAACCTTTTCCTTGTTTTTTCGTAAAAATGGAAACATGTTTTCCTCCCCTTAACGAACAGTGTAGTTAGGTGGGAATAATGAAATCCCACTGACTAAATTTACGCCTTTGTTCTGAAGATGTTTAGTTGCTTTTCTTAAAAGGCAAAAAAGTATAAAAAGATCCAAGAGCTGTCTAGCTTCGGGCGCCTACCCCCTCGAGGTCTTAAGTAGAAAATCTTTGTGGCAAAGAGCACCACATAGATTTTCTGTTTAAGCTTGTCGGGGGTGATCAAGGCGCCCTACGCTTTTCTTATTATGAAATGACCTTATCACATTGGTCACTTGGAAGCTTAAGTCAAATTCAATTTGATTGTACATGATTGTGAACAACTCAAGACCTTCTTTTTGATACAATTGGATTGGGTCTTCTTGTTGGTAATGGCGCATGCCAACCCCTTCTTTTAATCGGTTCATCGTATCTAAGTGCATTATCCAATTTTTATCGATAATTGATATAGCAAGACCCTTAATGCTTTTTTGGATTTGTTCATTGTCTGTATAGACTTGAAGATTTTCCATATGATCGTTTAATAAAGGTCGGACGATCTCCTTAACATCTTGATTACTTTCGAAGTTATTATTAAATTCGATCGGTTTAGTTAGGAACAAAATACTCTCAAGTCGATTCTTTAAAGTAGCAATGTCCCAATCTTCAACAACCGCGTCCTCTTTGCAATATTTTTCAATTAAATAGTCAGGAACGCTTTTCATGTGCTTCATTAACAGGGATAAAATATTATCAGATTCTAATAGCGAATCTCTTAACCCGTAGATCACTTGGCGCTGGTCGTTGATAACGTTATCTAGCTTTAGGTTATACTCTCTAATTTGAGAATGGCTACCTTCACTTATCTTTTGAATCGTATCAATAAATTTCTGTATATCCTTATTTAACACTAACCCGTCTTTAGCTGTTTTTAATGATGGAAGTTTATTTTCGACATCTTCTTTAGCGTAACGGTTCATCATGTCATCTTCCATCGAAATAATAAACTGGGTAGACCCAGGATCACCTTGTCTGCCTGACCGTCCTTTCAGCTGATTGTCAATACGACGGCTTTCATGACGCTCTGTACCAAGTACGTGCAAACCACCTAATTCTGCGACCCCTTCACCTAACATAATATCTGTGCCACGACCAGCCATGTTAGTCGCAATTGTAATTTGATTTAACTGACCAGCAAGTGAAATAAGATTTGCCTCTTGCTCGACACTTTTCGCATTTAACAGCTGATAAGGTAACTGTTCTGCGTCCAAATATTCTGCAACCTTTTCAGATTGTAAAATGGAAGATGTCCCAATTAGAATTGGTTGTCCTGTTTCATGTCTCTGTTTTACTTCTTCGACCATCCGTTTATACTTTTGTTCTTTCGTCATGTAAACTAAATCGGGCATGTCCTGTCTAATGATTGGTTTATTCGTTGGAATTTGGACAACATCCATATTGTAAATGTGTTGGAATTCACTTTCTTCCGTTTTAGCTGTTCCTGTCATACCGGACAAAATCGGATACATTCGAAAATAGTTTTGCACGGTAATTGATGCTTGTGCTTTATTTTCTTCCGTTATCTTTAAATTTTCTTTCGCTTCAATTGCCTGGTGAAGACCGTCACTCAAGGAGCGACCTTCCATAATTCGTCCAGTATACATGTCAACGAGCTTTATTTCACCTTTATCAACAATGTAATCCACATCTCGCTCGAACATAACATGAGCCCGGAGTGATTGCATCATGTAATGGTTTAATGATTGATGCTCTAGATCATAAAGGTTTGAGATTCCAAATGTCTTTTCAATTTTGTTTATCCCTGCTTCGGTTAAGCTGACCGTTCTGACTTCGCGGTCAAATGTATAGTGCTCATCCTCTTTAAATGATTTGGTTAATTTTGAACAGACATTGTGCAAGTTTTCACTGGGCATTGTTTTACCAGCAACGATAAGTGGTGTTTTTGCCTCATCAATTAAGACGCTATCAATCTCGTCGACAATAGCATAAAAGTATGGACGTTGCACCTTTTGTTCAAGTGAATAGGCCATATTATCACGCAAATAATCAAAGCCAAACTCGGTACCAATCCCGTAAGTAATATCTGCTTTATATGCATCTTTCTTTTGATTTGGCTGGAGTCCTGGAACATTTAATCCAACAGTTAGTCCCAGAAATTCGTGTATTTTACCAATTAATTCATGGTCCCGTCTCGCTAAATATTCATTTACGGTGATTACATGGACCCCTTTTCCTTCCAAAGCACGAAGATAACTTGGTAATGACGCAACTAACGTTTTTCCTTCACCGGTAGGCATTTCGGAAATGTTACCTTCTAATAATACTAGCCCGCCAATTAACTGAACATCAAACGGCCGCATACCTAAAACGCGTTTTGATGCTTCACGCACTACAGCAAAAGCGTCCACTTTTAGCTCATCAATTGTCTTGCCTTTTGCTATGTCATGTTTAAATGTAGTTGTCATTTCTCTTAATTGTTGGTCGCTATATGTTTCATATTCCGCTTCTTTTTCATTTATCTTATGAATGACTTTTTCATATTTTTTAAGGACACGTTCTTCTTTACGTTGATTCCAAAGTTCAACAACTTTCACTGTGTATACTCCCCTTATATCAAATGGTGACAATTCATAATCTCTATCGACTAGTATATCATGAATAAATAGGAGAGACACCCATATCGGGGATAACCAATATATAACAGAATTATAATTTTTAGTTAATATTTCAAGTGATGTGTTTTCACTATCGAAAATCGTGGTACAATATAATAATGGAATCATGTATGAATCCTATCATTATCGCACTATTACATATTTTGACAAAATGAACGGAAACTATAAAACAAATTAAGGTTACTGCGACTAATAACAATATAAGTTTATCCGCAGTTATACTCCCTTATTTTTTTAAAAAAAAGCGCAAGTCGTGTGCTGCGTTAGACATCTTAGAATTATATACAATTGTATCTTATAAAAAAAGGATTGAAGTCTTTATGGCGATGGCGATTGGCATTGTCGGGAATTATGGAAACAATAACAAGGGTGATGAAGCAATTCTACAAGGCATCATAATACAGCTTAAGAAGTATTATCATATAAGTCCTGCAGATATCGTCGTTTTTTCCAACCATCCCGAGCAGACACGGAAGATGTATGGTGTACAAGCTGCACCACTTTATTACAAAAAAAATAATAACTATTTAACGTTGGTAACAACAATGAGGAAAAACTTTTCCGTTATAAAAAAGCTAGATTTACTCATTGTTGGTGGTGGCGGTATTTTAATGGACTTATATGGTAGCGAAGCATTTCTGTTTGGGATGTATGGATGGCTTGGAAAGCTGACAAAGACACCCGTGGTCATCTATGGAGTTGGTGCTGGCCCAATCCTTTCTAAACAAGGTGAGTTGCTGCTCAGGTCGTTAGCCCATATTGCAAGGCTAACGACAGTAAGAGACCCTGAATCGAAAAAATTACTTCAGTCTATCGGAGTGAAATCGCCGATTCACGTTATTGGGGACCCTGCTTTTCAGTTGCCTATGCCAATAGAAGTAAATCGACAAAAGAAGCCATTGAAAATTGGTGTGACTGCTGTTCCATTTTACCATGGCAGCTATTGGCCAGAGGAAAATCTTTCGTTATATCAAAATTACATAACTGGTATGGCGGAAAATTTAGATAGGATACTTCATAACTATCCAAACGTAGAAGTCAATTTTTTTGCAACGAAATACCCACAGGATTTAATGGTTACGAAAGAAATTAAAGCATTGATGCAATATAAAGATCGTTGCACCATTAATGAACACGTAATGGAACCGAATGACATTGTCGGTTTTGCTGCCGAACAAGATATAGTTATTGGTACAAGGTTACATTCGTTGATTTTATCACTCGTCTCCGAGACACCTGTTATCGCTGTTTCCTATCATCACAAGGTGCTAGACTTTATGAACATGATTGAATGTCAAGATTACGTCGTTCCGATTGAAGGACTTCATGACCAAACAGATTTATTTCTCCGTCCATTTGAGCAGATGGATAAAGATTGGGACAAAACAACGAGCATGTTTAAACAGGTTGCCGACAAGATGAAATACAAGGCAGATAAAGGTATGCAACTTGTGAAACAACAAACTGAAAATAAGAATAATCCTAACGTGCTCGTGTTAAGTAACATGTATCCATCTAAATATTCAAAAACATTTGGAATATTTGTCAAAAATCAAGTCGAGCTTTTACAGGAAAAAGGCGTAACAGTTGATGTTTCGGCAATTTCGGACCCTAGAAAAGGAAAGATTCGTGTCATTAGCAAATATCTATCTTTTTTCGTGAAAAATATCGGTACACTATTGTTCAAAGGCGGGAAATATGATGCGGTGCATGTTCATTATATTTTCCCAACAGGCTTAATCGGTCTTTTGTATAAACGTCTATTTAATACGCGGTTAATCGTTACTTCGCATGGTGGCGACATCGATCAAATGATTAGGAAAAGTTCACGGGCAAGAAGGTATACAGACCAAATATTACAGCAATCCGACCATGTGATTGCTGTTGGAGATAAACTGAAACAGGATATCCATGAGAATTTCTCGGTAGAATTGGATAAAATTTCTGTCATCAACATGGGCGTTAACCGTGATGTTTTTCATCCTATAGATCAACAAACGGTACGACGACAGCTAGGAATTGCGCCTGAGGAAAAATTGCTGTTGTTTGTCGGTAATTTAATTGAAGCGAAGGGACTAATGGATTTAGTCGATGCCTTTAAGCTCGTTAAACAGTACGAACAGAAAGCTGCCCTTCATTTAATTGGGGAACCTAAAAATGCAGCTTTCTTTAAGAAATTAAAAGAGACGATTGCTGACGAACGAGACATAACAATCCATGACGCATTGCCACAGCAAGAGATTGCACAATGGATGTCTGCTGCAGATATTTTTGTCTTACCTTCTCACATTGAAGGGTTTGGTTTAGTTGCACTAGAGGCGATGGCATGCGAGATACCGGTAGTTGGTACAAACATTGGAGGATTAACTTATTTATTAGATGAAGGACGCGGGTTAAAAGCAGAAGTGAAAAACCCTGAAGGTCTGGCTAAACAAATCATTACCCTACTTGGTGACCCGGAGCTTAAAAAGCAAATCATTAAACGGGCACTGCGGAAAGTAGAAGAATACGATCAACAAAAACTAGTCGACGACGTCATTAAGTTATATACAATCAGAAAAGCGTAAGCGCCTTGAAAGTCCCGACAGGCTAGGCGCTTACGCTGGACGTGGCTGTCGCTCGATGTTATCCACGCTTGGATTGTTTTTATACTTTCTTTTCTTGTAAAAAAAGGAAGAGCTTCTATGAAAAATAGAAGCTCTTCTTACATCAGTGCTTGAAGGAAAGGGGTGTTCTATTGCAATTTTTAAAAATTGTTGGAGCAGTAGCTGCTATTAATATGGTAGCGAGGCTATTTGGTTTTTTTCGAGAGGTAGTTATCGGTTATCAATATGGCACAAGTTATCAAGCGGACAGTATCATTACGGCCTTTACTATCCCTAATTTTCTATATTTAGTGCTCGGTGGAGCAATTACAACAGCATTTATCTCTATTTACAGTAAATTAGAGGACAGGCGTGACGAAGCATTTTTGAAGACGTTGTTTACAGGACTAACCGTTGTCGTTGGTGCTGTAACTTTATTATTTATGGTTATTCCAAATTTTTGGATCAAATTGTTTTTCGCAGGTATGTCAGACGAAGCATATCTACTCACGCGTGACTTATTTGTGTGGATGGCACCGTCGACTTTTTTCTTAGTTATTTCCATGTGGCTTAGCGGTGTACTTAATGTCCACAATAAATACCAATTTTCTGCTTTTTCAACATTAGTATTTAATGGCCTTTTTCTAATTGCTGGAATTGTTTTTTACCCAACCATTGGAGCGTTTGCTTACGGAATTGGTGCAACAATAGCAGCAATACTGATGGCTGTTGTATTGTTTTGGTATGTGAAGAGGACAAAGATAGTTCCACTTAGCTTTGGTTTTGAAAAAATGCCTGAGTTAAAGCGGTTCTTGAAGCTTGCATTACCGATCCTGTTTGGCGGGGCGACCCTACAGTTCTATTTTTTCATCCAACGAATTTATGCGACTGGTTTACCGGACGGGGCCATCGCTTCTTTGAATTATGCTTCCAAAATGACACAATTTCCACAAGCTATTTTAATGACAGCAGTTACAACGGTTATTTATCCAATGCTTGCCAAACTAACAGCGAGTACGGACAGGGGGAAATTGGAAGCACACTACCGAAAAGGAATACGCTTGCTTTTTGTTCTATTAATTCCGGCTACCGTGTTTGTTTATGTTTATGCAAAAGAAATAATTACGGTTATCTTTCAATATGGCAATTTCACAGTGGATTCAACGAACCAAACCTATCCATTGTTACAAGTATTCTCTTGGTCAATGGTCGCACTCGCTATTAACATGTATATAACAAGATTCTTTTACGCGTTAGAAAATTCTTACTTACCAGTTGTATTTAATATATTGTCTGTGTTTGGTGTTAACATTCTGGTCATTCAGTTGTTTATCGAAACGCAAGGGGCTAATGCGATTGCCTTAGGTACGTCAATTAGTACTATTTTTAACATGATTTGTATGATGCTCTTAGCGAAAAGGATGTACCATTTTTCCTTATTTACTAAAAAGATTGGTATGAAAATGATTGGTTATCTGCTACTCTCAACAGCACTAATCGCTGGCTTTTCCTTTGTTGCGATACCGTTTATGCTAGTTGACGTAACCATAGGAGGGGTTATCACAGCTATCTCTATAGTAATCGGGATGAAAGTCTTTCAATAATAACGTTACTGAAGCGAACTCGTAAACTGGGTTCGCTTTTTCTAGCAAGATAAGAAGGTATAAAAAGATCCAAGAACTGTCTAGCTCCAGGCTTCTTGCGCTTTTCCTGCTTTGATGCTCAAATCCAGTGCTTCCATCAAAAAAGTTTTGACTAAAAGGACTAAAACTGACAGGATTATACATGGTAATAAAAAAACTTGAGTCTTCCTATCTATTTTTGCCATTTTTTGTAGAACTAATGACAAATTTCATGATATTCTATCATTACTAGACACGAAAAAAATAAGAATCATAACTTTGATGATAGAGCATGGGGGGTAAATAATGGCAAACAGGAAGATAGTGACCGGATTATTGACAGTGATAGCCTTAATAAGTCTTTTTCCAACAATTGTATTAGGTTCGACAGACACAGATGCAATCCAAACGGTAAAATCCTATGATTCTGTTCAACCAACAAAGGAATGGACAATAGAATTTAATACGGAAATGGACGACGAATCGATTAACAATCAGACCATTTATGTAGAAGACAGTAATCAAAATAAAATACCGGCAACCGTTTATTTGACCGATGATAAACGAAAAGCAAAGGTAATCCCTCCAAATGGCGGATATGCAGCAGGTGAAACATATAAGCTGACTGTAACTGGTCAAGTTTATTCAACAGATAAACTATTGATTAAACAGGGCTATGCGATCGAATTCACGATTGAAGCGAAAGAGGTAGCTTCAGATAAGTCAGTTGTTTCCTTTGGTGTCGTTACTGCTGATATCTTGAATGTTCGGGGTGGACCAAGTACAAGTTCTGAAAAACTAGGTAAACTAGAATACGGGGATGTTGTCGAAATATATTCGTTTGATGGGTCTTGGGCCAAAATCGAGTACAATGGCCAAGATGCGTATTTACATAAAGATTATTTGAAACTTAAAAGCGTAAGTGGGGCCACAGTAATTGAAGGTCTAAATGTTGTGATTGATGCAGGCCATGGTGGGCAAGACCCAGGAGCATTAAAAAATGACTTGCAAGAAAAAGACCTCAATCTAGACGTCTCACTCAAAGTTGCAGACAAGCTTAAAGAATTAGGCGCGAATCCTATATTGACAAGGTCGACAGATGAATTTTTAGAGCTTTACGAACGAGTAAAATATTCAAATAATAATCTTGGGGATATTTTTGTAAGCATTCATGTTAACTCAGCGGTATCTACAGCAAGTGGAGCAGAAGTTTATTACAATGAGGGGAAGGGATTAAACGAGATGGAGAGTATACTTCTAGCTCAAAAAATCCAAGACCAGCTTGTTGAGCTAGTGGATATGCACGACCGTGGGATTAAGCAAGGGGATTTCTATGTGATCCGAGAAAACGAAACACCAGCAGCATTAGTTGAACTCGGTTTTATTACAAACGATGATGATCGTAAAAAACTAGAATCCGACGAATACCGCACATTGTTTGCAGAAGCAATTACCCAAGGAATTGTCGACTATTTTAAGGAAGCAGTCAATTAATAAAGTATATAAATTGTGTGGGGGAACAGATTTCGATGTTTCTCTAGGTATTTCCCAGGAAATATCTGTCGATTATTGATTGTTGTTTGTCAGTCACTAGCTTAAGGTGCCGAAGTATTTGTTAAAATGTGTAGAATTACCCTATTAAATTAAATCTAACAATAATATAATAATAGATATGTGAAAAAGCGGGATAGGGAGGATTACAACTACATGAGAAAACAAATACTGCTTGCACTTCTCTTTACTATGATTCTATCAATCGCTATTACCCAAATCAGTTCGACAATTGTTTCAGGAGAAAGTGATGGGAAGTCAGATCAACAGACAATTAAGCAATGGGATGGTAAATTTGGGGTCGCCGAGGATAAGGTGTGGACAATTACCTTTAATACGAAAATGGATGGGGCATCTTTTACAAATGACAATGTTTACGTTATTAACAAGGAAACAGGAAAGAAGCACCCAATTACATATCAATTGAAGGATGATGGAAAAGCACTTACTGTTACACCAAAAGAGCCATATGCCTTCCATCAAACATACACACTTTACATCGGGAGCACGGTGAAATCAGCTGAAGAAATGGTTATGTCTAAGGCGATTGAAATGTCCTTTTTCATCTCCAAGCCTTATGTCGTTGCGGACATGAGTTATCAGCCAATTAACTCCTTTGATAGCTTACGAGAAGCAAGAGCAAACGTAAACCCAGATAACCAGGTTGTCATGAAAGATGGGAAAGTCAGATGGATGAAATCAGGAATTGTTCGAACCAACAGATTTACAAACATATATGATAGTGAACTTCTTACATCTAACAGTACCTATGTCGCTGGCCAATCGGAAATGGAATATGTAGGTTCAACGGAACGAGCGATTGCTATCCGAGTTGCTGGTCGGGCAGGGTTTGTCTCGCCGGATGACGTTTCATTAATTCCAACCAAGCTCATCGGTGGAAACCAATCATTTTACAAAAATATCAACGGCGATCTATACCATTATGTTTTTGCAAATGGTGAGTTCGGTGTTTATAAATATGGCAAATCACCAGCAACAATTAATGAAGGCGAAACGGTTTATAGTTGGGATGGAAAAACCTTTAAAGGGAAAACGTATAGCTTTTTAAACCAATATAATTTACGTGAAAAATCCTTTGCAACCGCGGAGCAAATTGATGCCTATATTAAAGCGCAAAAGCCTGATAGCCCGTTAATCGGCTTAGGAAACGTATTTGTTGAGATGCAAGAGAAATATAATATTAATGCCCTATATTTAATGGCGCATGCCATCCATGAGAGTGCGTGGGGATTAAGTAAGATTGCCAAAGATAAGAATAATCTGTACGGTATTAAAGCGACAGATAGCAACCCGTATGGAAACGCAGACGTATTCAACTCGTTTGAGGATTCTGTTAGATATGCGGCTCAGTTCATTTCTTCTACCTATTTAACAGAGGGAAACTTCCGTTACAACGGCACCTATTTAGGTAACAAAGCATCTGGTATGAATGTTAAATATGCAAGTGATCCATTTTGGGGGCAAAAAATTGCTGGTCAAATGTACCGAGCAGAAATGTGGATGAAAACTAATAATGTCATAGACAAATAGGAAAGAATACAACCTAGAGAAAACCCTACTAAGTGTTTAGTTAGTAGGGTTTTAATTTTAGAGATAAGTATAAAAGGATCTAAGAGCTGTCTAGCTTCAGCGCCTAGTCCCTCGGGGTCATAAGTCAATCAGCTATACATCAATTTCTAAATATTTTCGTTCACCGTTGCTAAGGTTGACTTGATCACTTGTTAAGTCAATTATCCAATCGGTGAAGGCTTGTTCCTCACCGCTCCAAACGGCAACGTGGATAATAACTTGATCGGTATAGTCAATCTTTTCTAAAATATAGGCAGTATGATTTCGTAATTCGTTTTCAAGCTTTCCTAATAAAGAGTAATCTGCTGCCACGAGCATTGTTTGCATTAATTGTCGCTTCACTATACCAGTCGTATTAAGTGCCTGGGAGGTTGTACTAGCATAGGCGCGAATTAATCCACCAGCTCCAAGCTTTATTCCGCCGAAATATCTAGTAACAACAACAGCAGTATCCTTTAATCCTCTTTTTTTAAGGACTTCTAGCATTGGCACGCCAGCAGTTCCGCTTGGTTCACCATCATCATTCGCCTTTTGAATTTGGTCATGCTCCCCAATCAAATAAGCAGAACAATTATGGTTAGCATCGGAATGTTTCTTTTTTATTGCTTGGATGAATTGTTGTGCTTCTTCTTCGGTCTCGACTCGTTTCACATAACCGATAAAACGGGACTTTTGTATGATGATTTCATCTGATCCTTCAGGTTTAACTGTAAAATATTTGTTTAACATTAACAATATTACCTCCTGAAAATTAATTATATAGAGTATCGCTAATCCCCGCAATGTATTATACTTGTCTTAGGTTTTATTCGTGAAAGTTCGACAAAATCCTCCGAAAGCACTAAAACACACCCATAAATTAGTAAACTACTTTTTTAGTTCATACCCCCTAAAGATATTTAACTATTACGAATGATATAACTAGGAAGACAGGTGGATGATGGATGATAAAAAAAATCGAGGAAAAAACGTTAGATTTTATTATTAATGACATGATCGACGCGGTGGAAAATAGCAAAGACGAGATTTTCAATATTGGTGAGGAATCTCGGAAAGAGCATGAATTACTTGAAGCTGAATTGAACCACATTAAGATAGAAGTCATTCAAGTAATTGAAGAAAGTGATAACCTTGAGCGAAAGGTGAGACAATCTCGAATACGGTTGTCAGAGGTTAGTAAACATTTTAATGACTATAGCGAAGACCAAATTCGTGAAGTGTATGACCAAACACACAAATTACAGACAGAGCTTTCGATGAAGCAAGAAAAAGAAAGAAATCTTCGAGAAAAAAGAGACGAAATCGAGCGAAGGTTACTTGCCCTTCAACAAACGGTTGATCGAGCAGAAGGATTAGTCGGAAAAATATCAGTTGTGTTAAATTACTTAAACGAGGACTTTAGACAGGTTAGTGAGATATTACAAGATGCACAAGCAAAGCAAGAATTCGGTTTAAAAATCATAGAGGCGCAAGAAGAAGAGCGCAGGCGACTTTCACGAGAAATGCATGATGGACCTGCCCAAATGCTTGCCAATATCTTGTTACGAGCTGAATTAGTTGATCGAACGTTTCGTGAACGCAGTGTTGAGGAAGCACTAGTTGAAATTCGTAGTGTTAGGTCTATGATTCGTTCTTCGCTTTATGAAGTGAGAAGAATCATTTATGACCTTCGTCCAATGGCACTCGATGACCTTGGTTTAGTCCCTACTTTGAAAAAATATTTGGCCAACACAGAGGATTACAACGAAATTAATATTGACTTTGTTTACCTTGGAACGGAAAGACGCTTCCCATCAAAATATGAAGTTGCGCTGTTTAGACTTGTCCAGGAATCTGTACAAAATGCGGTTAAGCACGGGGAACCTAGTCAAATTACTGTTAAGCTTGAAGTGAGAAATAAAAAAGTGCTCATTGTCGTTAAAGATAATGGTAAGGGTTTTGATGTGAAGAAGAAAAAAGAAAATTCGTTTGGTCTTTTAGGAATGCGTGAGCGTGTCGAGATGTTAGATGGTGATTGGACAATAAGATCAGTAATTGGTGAAGGAACAACCATTTTATTCCAAATTCCTCTTATCCAAACTTGAAGATCTAATGCAAATATTTTCGATTCATGTATAATAAAAAGCAAAAAATCCCGTACGCATTTAGTGAAATAAGTATAACTAAATACTTCTTGATTCGGTGAAATTTTTGATTGAAAGTATAGGAGGAGCAGAAGTATGGCAACCAAAATAATCTTAATTGACGACCATAAATTATTTCGTGAAGGTGTTAAGAGAATACTAGAATTTGAGCCTTCTTTTCGTGTCGTAGCAGAAGGTGATGATGGGTCATCAGCATTACAGTTGGTAGAGCAATTCAGACCTGACGTTGTCTTAATGGACATTAACATGCCGTATTCCAATGGGGTCGAAACAACAGCTGAATTACTAAAGCATTTTCCTGATACAAATGTAATTATTCTATCGATTCATGACGATGAAAATTACGTAACCCATGCACTAAAGTCAGGTGCACAAGGGTATTTATTAAAAGAAATGGATTCCAACTCGTTGATCGAAGCGATTAAAGTCGTAAGCGCAGGCGGGTCGTACCTCCATCCAAAGGTTACCCATAATTTGGTGGAAGAATATCGCCGTTTAATTAAAGAAACGTCGAATAGGCTATCGGATAAAGTGATCGAATATCGAAAACCACTTCATTTGTTAACTAGACGTGAGTGTGAAGTATTGCAATTGTTAGCTGATGGAAAAAGTAATCGAGGTGTAGCAGAAGCACTCTATATTAGCGAAAAAACAGTAAAAAACCATGTGAGCAATATTTTGCAAAAGATGAATGTCAATGACCGGACCCAGGCTGTTGTTACTGCTATTAGAAATGGTTGGGTTGAAGTAATATAAATCCTATTTATAGGTAGAAAGCGTGTTGCAACAATAAAAAAAGTAGCAGCACGCTTACGGCATCACGTTGATGCTACCTCCCCGTCCCTTTAGTAACTATTTTTCCCTTAAGCCCACCAATATAACCCATTATCCCCATACTATCAATTTATCTTGTCTTTATGTAAAATGATATAGGATAGCTTAAATTCTTGATAAGAAAGGTACGATGATTATGAAGGTTGCTGTACTAACAGATAGCACCGCCTATATTCCTGCATCGATTCGAGAACAGTGGAATATACACATGGTTCCTCTTAGTGTTGTCTTCGGTGATGAAGTATATCGTGAAGAGCTAGATATAACGGCAGAGCAGTTTTACGAAAAGGTAAAACACGAAAAAGAATTACCGAAAACGTCACAACCATCAATAGGCTTGCTTACCGAAAAGCTCGATCAGTTGTCACAAAGCCATGATGACGTCGTATGTATTCACTTATCAAGTGGAATTAGCGGGACATATCAAACGGCAATTTCTGCTGGGAATATGGTGGAGGGTATCACGGTCCACCCATTTGACTCGGAAATTAGCACAAGAGTCCAAGGGCTATACGTCATCGAAGCAGCCCAAATGGCAAGCGTTGGTGCGAGTGCAACAGAAATAATTAATCGCTTGAACGAAATGAAACAATCGATGCGTGCCTATGTTATGGTTGATGATTTGAGCCATCTTCACCGCGGTGGTCGATTAAATGGGGCTCAGGCACTGGTCGGTAGCATGCTCCAAGTGAAACCACTCCTCCACTTTGTTGATGGTAAAATCGTTCCATTTGAGAAAATTCGAACACGGAAAAGGGCAGTGAAACGAGTAATGGAATTGTTTGACGAGGATGCCAAGACAGGCAAACCAATTGTTGGGGTTGTTATTCATGGTAACCAAGAACAAGAAGCAGTTACATTCAAAGCAGAACTTGAGAGCAACTATGCTAACGTCGAGATTACCACAAGCATCATTGGTCCTGTCATTGGGACGCATCTTGGTGAAGGCTCATTTGGATTTGGATGGTATGTAAAGTAACTAGCACTTATTTCTTACTAAATATTTATAATTATCTGTAGACGGCCCATCAATCAGATGGGCTAGCTTTAAGGAGATGACCCCTCATTGATAAATAGCATCATTCCCTCATTGCGTGCTTACTTCTCCCCGAGTTATGATTGGATTCCCAAAGCAACGAGTAATTTAGTAGCTAATCAACCATTATCCCTGCGCTATGGAGGGAAATTATTACTGCGTGAAGACATTGAGCTAGATGATACGACATTTGACACACTCTGTAGGCAAAGTTATTTCCAAATGATTCCAGCATTAGAACAGTATTTATCAGGATATAGATGCAAGCGGTGTGGCAATAAGACGCAGCACTTGTTTGCAAAGTTTGCCTGTGCTAGATGCGGTAACTCCCACCACTATTGCCGGAAGTGTGTGGAAATGGGGCGGGTGTTAGCATGTCAACCGCTTTACTATTGGACTGGTCCACCTCCTGTCTGGGAAGGCTGTGATGATCCCTTATTATGGAATGGTACACTAACGAAACATCAACAGCTAGCATCTAGTGAGATTGCACATGCCATGGAAAAAGGACGGGCTGAATTGCTTACGTGGGCGGTATGCGGGGCAGGGAAAACAGAAATGTTGTTTTATGGAATCGCTAACGTCTTACGGGCAGGAAAGCGGGTTTGTCTAGCTACACCAAGAGCTGACGTTGTTCGAGAACTGTTACCACGCTTTCGACACGTTTTTCCAAAGACAACGATTGATGGCTTGTATGGTGGCAGTGAAGACAAAGCAGGAACGGGGCAGTTGATTATTGCAACGACCCATCAGTTGATTCGTTATGCCCAAGCGTTTGATGTCGTCATTATCGATGAAATTGATGCATTTCCCTATCACGCCGATCCTACCCTGCCGTTTGTGACGAAACGGGCAGCCAAGCCAAGCGCTGCGATGATATACCTCACCGCCACTCCCAGGCATAACCAATTACAAAGAATTCGGACGAACAGGCTCCCTGTTGTATTCGTTCCTGTCCGGTTTCATGGCCATCCATTACCAGTTCCCACCTTTTGCTCATGCTCACGTTTGAAACAAACATTAGCAACCAGCCAAGCACCACAGGCATTTTACCAGTGGTATTACAATCGAAAAGAAAAGGAGCGGCAGTTATTAATTTTTGTTCCGAGGGTTGATTTAGCGGAGCGGATGGTAAGTTCACTGAGTGCTAATTTAAGCGTCTCCGCTATTTCAGCTGTCCATGCAGCAGACACAGATCGTGCAGACAAAGTCCAACAGTTTCGCGACCGGAAGCTTTTTGTTCTTGTTACAACAACGATATTAGAGCGAGGCGTAACTTTTCCATCGGTTGATGTTGCGGTCATTGATGCTGGCCATTCCGTGTTTGATCAAGCCGCACTCGTCCAAATTGCCGGTAGGGCTGGCAGAAGTCCAGATGACCCGACCGGTGAAGTTGTCTTTTTTCATGATGGAAAGTCTGAGGCGATGGTCGGTGCCGTTAAAACAATCAAAGCAATGAATAAAAAAGGAGAGCAAGCTTAATGCATTGTTTATGGTGTGACAAGCAGATAATTGTCGAGGTTACGTGGGACAATTTTCTATACCCAGACAAGCCTAAGAAATTATGCATAGAATGCAAAAGTCAGCTTACCAAAATTACCGGAGCTATTTGTAAGCTGTGTGGCCGGAAGTCAGAGGATGAACAATGCAAAGACTGTGAACGTTGGGGCGGAAATAGACAATGGTCAAAAGTATTATCGTTTAATCGGTCGGTGTACTCCTACAATCCAATGCTTCAAGCGATGATTGCTAAGTGGAAATACCGAGGTGATTACCAATTAGTTGAAGCATTTCAAACCGATTTTCGCGAAGCATTTAAACAAATCGTTCGGGCATGTCCTAAAGATACTGTTGTTGTCCCTATCCCACTTAGTGATAAACGGCGTTATGAGAGGGCCTTTAACCAAGCGGAAGCACTTACTCAATTACTGGAAGTACCATATCAATGCCTTCTTACAAGACGAGAAGGAGAAAAGCAGTCAAAGAAAACGAGACAGGAGCGTCTCTCAAGTACAAATCCATTTCAGATTATCGAAGTGGTGAGGAATCCTATTATCTTAATCGATGATATTTACACTACTGGAATCACGATTCGTCATGCGGCGAAATGTTTGATTGATGCCGGTTGTCCGACAGTTTATTCATTTACTTTAGCAAGGTGAACCATGGAAAAAAGTCGTTATATTCATGCGTTCATGCTGTGCTATAATGATAAAAAACAAGTTTCGGAGGGAATAGCAATGGTAGGTGAACTTAGTAACTGTTCAGTGTGTGACAGCCTTTTTGTAAAAACAAATCGAGATAGTTGCCCAGCATGTATCAAGAAGGAAGACCAAGCCTTTCAAACGATTTATGATTATATGAAAATAAGGAAAAATAGAACAGCCACGATCTCCCAAATTGTCAAAGAAACTGGCGTTGAAGAAGACTTAATCATTAAATTTGTTCGGGAGAAACGACTTAGACCTAGTGAGTTTCCGAATTTAACATACGGATGTGAAAGGTGTGGCAGTCCAATTAATAATGGAAGACTATGTCAACCGTGCTCAGACGAACTATTAAAAGACATAAAAACACAAGAGGCGATTGATCAAATTCCCGAGAATAATAAAGCACAGCAAACGTCAAAAGCAAAAACATACTTTTCAATAAGAAAAGAAAACCATTAAACATTTTAAAGTCTCTAGCCGATAATGACAATAGAGATAAGATCGCTGGAGGAAGAGGTGATAGTCTTGAAAATTCAAGGACCAAACCATACAAAGGTAAATCCATATCAACAACAACTACAAAAGCAAGACCAAGTAAAAAATGACTCGGTTAAAAAGGCTGATCAACTACAAATATCCGATGAGGCAAAAAAGCTTCAGGAGCAAGGTAGCCCAGAAGCAGCAAGAAAAGCGGAGGTAGCAGAGCTTAAACGAGCTGTACAGTCCGGCAATTATCAAGTCGATGCCAAGCAAGTTGCTGCCAAAATGCTTGAATTTTGGAAGAAATAAAAAGGAGGACGTACAATGTCTGTCCAAGCAATTGTTGATACGTTAACTAAAATCACCCAATTACATCACAGTCTATTAAGTGTGTCACAAACGAAAACAGAAGTTCTAAAAGAAGGTGATACTGCTAAATTACAGACGTTGTTAGTCCAGGAACGGAAACATGTTCAAGCCATTGAACAGCTTGAGTTAAAGAGAATCGACCTAGTCAAGGCGTGGGCAACGGCAAACAAGCAGGACACGGATACGACTACTGTATCGGCTATGCTCGACGTGTTAACTGACGGACATGAGAAAGAATTGCTCGAACAAGCAACGGTTGGTCTAGTTGATGTACTTGTTTCGTTACGGAGTCAAGAGCAGTTAAACCATGAACTAACGCAGCAATCCTTGCAATATATTGAACTATCGTTAAATATGCTTTCACCGTCACTTAAACATTTAAATTATAACAATCAGTCCACGCAAACAACGGTACCTAACCGGTCCTTGTTTGATTCGAAGGCTTAAGGAAAGGAGCCGTTCAGATGGTTTCGACATTTAACGGTTTAGAAGTAGCAAAGCGCGCGCTATTTACTCAACAATCTGCCCTTTATACGACTAGTAACAATATTGCCAATGCCAACACAGAAGGATACACAAGACAACGGGTCAATTTTGAACAAACCGGTGCCTTTCCACCCGCATCGCGTAATCGACCGCAAATACCCGGACAGGTTGGCAGTGGGGTTCAAGCTGGGTCGATTGAGCGTGTTCGCGACCAGTTTTTAGATGTACAATATCGTGGTGAAAATAGTAAGCTTGGCTATTTCGATTCTCGTGCCGATGCGTTAAAGCAGATGGAAGGAATTATGAATGAGCCGTCAGACCAAGGCTTGTCTAAGACACTTGACCAGTTTTGGCAATCGCTTCAGGATGTATCAGTGAACCCAGAAGACGCTGGAGCCCGCTCAGTTGTAACACAGCGCGGTATAGCAGTTGCTGAAACGTTTAACTATTTATCCGATTCCTTGCAGGGTGTTAAAACTGATTTGCAAAATGAATTGAACATCTCAGCTACTGAAACAAACTCCTTAATTAATCAAATTAACAATGTGAACCAACAGATTGGAACAATTGAACCAAATGGCTATTTGCCAAATGATCTCTATGATGAGAGAGATAGGTTGATTGATCAGTTATCAACACTTGTTGACATAAAAGTAACCTATACGAAAAGTGATGGACAAGCAAATCCAATAGCAATAGGGAAAGCATCGATTGAATTGATAAATGCTAATGGACAGCCAACAGGATTGAAGCTAGTTGACGTTAAAAATGATGAACCAGATGTTATTAACGAAATGTACATCAACTTTGATTCAAATAATAATATGGAAAGTATGATTTTATACAATCCCAATGATTTAGCTGCAATTAACACGGACCCAGACAATCCAAAAACACCGGAAGATATTGATCCATCACTTGTTAAAACTATACCTGGATCAGAGATTACTAATGTAGCTAATTTTTCCAATGGGAAAATGAAAGCATTGGTGGAAATGAATGGGTATGTGGAAGGTACAGAGGTAAAAGGTGTATTTAATGACATGCTAAGCGATTTAGATAAATTGGCATATGAATTTGTCGAAGCATTTAACCTGCAGCACTCCAAGGGTGCAGATTTAGCTGGTAATACGGGTGTTGATTCGAATCAAGCATCTACAGTTAATGACTTCTTCAATCAATTATCAGGCGAATCAGGAGCTGCTGGTCGTATTTCCGTTAACGAGGCTATTATTAATGATAGTGATTTGATTGCTGCAAGTTCAAATGGGGACAGTGGTGACGGACTAAATGCAAAGAATTTAGCAGGGGTAATGAGAGAAAGTCTTACAGGCTTAGGTAATAACACATCGATAAAAAGCTATTATGCTTCGATGGTCGGTGAGATGGGTGTTGATGCACAAGAATCATTACGAATGGTTAATAATGCAACGGTCCTTAGGCAGCAAGTAGAAGAAAACAGGCAATCAGTAAGTGCTGTATCCTTAGACGAGGAAATGACTAATTTGATTAAGTTTCAACAAGCGTACAATGCAGCGGCACGAAGTATGACGACAGTAGATGAAATGCTCGACCGAATTATCAATAACATGGGCTTAGTTGGAAGGTAGGTGAATCTAGATGCGCGTAACGCAAAGTATGTTATCAAACAATATGCTTCGAAATCTTAGTAATAGCTACGACAGTCTTGGCAAATATATGGACCAGCTCTCGACAGGGAAAAAGGTAAACCGACCATCGGATGATCCGGTTGTGGCGATGAAAGGGATGGACTACCGGACACAATTGGCTGATATTGAACAATATCAGCGTAATATCACAGAAGTAAACACGTGGATGGAAAATTCCGATGCAGCACTAGATGAAGCAACCCAAGCGATGCAACGTTTACGTGAGCTCGCTGTACAAGGGGCAAATGGAACATATGAAGAAGGGCAGCGTAAGAACATTGCATCAGAAGTCGATCAGTTAAAGTCACAGTTAGTTGACATAGCAAATACAAAAGTTAATAACAAATATATTTTTAACGGGACAAAAACGACGGGAACAGTAGATGCCAATGGTGACATTACACCACCAGTTATCGTTGATGATGCTACCAGTAAAGTGACGAATACTGCTGCTAGTTCTGATCCTGTCTTTATTGAAGTTTCTAATGGAATAAAACTTCCTGTTAACGTGAATCCAGGTAATGTGTTCGGACCGAAATTATTTGCCGATATAGAAGCTTTTTCCAAGGCATTAAAAGATAATGACCAAGCAGGCCTTGAGACAGCCTTAACGAACATTGATTCAAATATCGATCGTGTTGTCAATGAGCGTGCGGACTTAGGTGCTAGGATGAACCGATTGGAATTAATTGAAAACCGGATTGAAAGTCAGTCGATTACAGCTACAAAAATGATGTCAGATAACGAAGATGCAGATATGGAAAAGGTAATGATTGACCTAACTTCCCAAGAAAGTGTCCACCGGGCTGCATTGAGTGCTGGGTCTAGGGTTATTCAACCGACATTACTAGATTTTTTAAGATAATTGATTATAATGCACTTGCCATATTATTGTGGCAAGGCTTTTTCGTGAAGAAGAGGAGGTGCTGAAAGTGGAGTTAGCGCAAATTCGGATGCAATCGCAAATGGCAAAACTAACACTTAATCGGGCAAGTCCTGTTCAGTCGATCGAACAACCTGGCCCAATAGTTAGTATCGAGCAGCCGAAAGGGGAACTAACAATCAATCGTACTCCTTCTAAACTAACGATTGATCAGTCACAAGCCTGGTATGATATGGATTTGAAAAGTGCACCGGTACGTACTCGGGAGGCTGCCCAGTTAGGGAAGCGGGATGTACTAAAAGGCATTGCAAGAAGGGCCCGTCAAGGTGAGGAATTGATGAAAATTGAAAATGGTGGAAATCCAATTGTTAGCCAAGCAGTCGAAAATGGCTTTGATCCACCAAAGCAGTTTAATATTGGGTGGATTCCTTCACCCGGATCGGTGAAGATAGATTATCAGCCTAGTAAAGTCGACATTAGCTATCAACCGAGAAAACCGGTTATTGATATCCAGGCGCAAAAAGCGATTACCGACTATACCCCAGGTTCTGTTGAAATAAGTCTAGGTCAAGAAAAGAGTTTGTCGATAGATTTTGCAGACTTAAAGTATAAAGGATATAGATTCGAAACATTGATATAAAGGTGGTTAACCATGTTGATTGAGACGAGATATTTTGGTGAAATTGAAATAAATGAAGATACAATAATTCACTTTCCAAAGGGAATCCCAGGATTTGTAGACGAAAAGCAGTTTGTGTTACTAGATGTAGAGGACAACCCTGTCTTTCAAGTGTTGCAATCAACGAATAATGTTGACCCAGCATTTATCGTAACCAATCCTTTTCGAACAGTTCGAGATTATCAGTTTGATTTAGATGAAAATACATTGGAGCTACTTGAAATAGAAGCGGAAGAAGAGGTTGGTGTACTATCGATTGTGTCGTTAAAGGATCCACTGAACGATAGCACGATTAATTTGCAGGCACCGATTGTTTTAAATACGAAAAAGCTTTTAGGAAAACAGTACATAACCAATCTAAAAAGCTTCTCGACCAAAGCAAGCTTGTTCCCTCATTCTATCGAGGAGAAGGTGAAATAATCATGCTAGTGTTAACGAGAAGAAGTAATGAGGCGATTAAAATTGGTGACGATATCGAAATAAAAGTACTCAGCATTGATGGGGACCAAGTAAAGTTAGGTATTTCAGCACCGAAACATATTGATATTCACCGGATGGAAATCTATTTGGATATCCAGAAGGAAAATAACGAAGCAGCAGCCGTTTCGACAGATTTATTGAATTTATTGAAAAATAATCCAAAAAACGATTAAACATTTGGTAGATTCCTCCGATAATAATAGTGTAAGGCTAAAGGCGGCCGACTTTAGTCAGTAACCACAAGGATGTGGGCAATAATATAACTCAAGGAGGAAACAAGAAATGAGAATTAATAGTAATATTGCAGCACTCAATACTTATCGACAGTTGAATACTGCTCAAGCAAACCAATCAAAATCAATGGAGAAGTTATCTTCAGGTCTACGAATCAATCGTGCTGGAGATGATGCTGCAGGTTTAGCAATCTCTGAAAAAATGAGAGGGCAGATTCGTGGATTGGATCAAGCACAACGTAATGCACAAGACGGTAAACTAGAAATGCCGCTCTAAGTAGTAATGCTTAGATGAAAACTCCGTGAATTCGGTGGAACCCCAAACCAGCCTTTAAGCGGATGGTGGGCAATACCGAGCCGAGCCTAATGAAACGGTAATTAGTAATTAGGAAGGTGTGACGGTCAGGTGGTGAGGAACCGTACCAATAACCCACCCACGAGCGCGGGGCACCCATATCTTATTGGGTGAAGATATGACCTGAACTTTATGGAAACATAAAGAAGCAGCGGATAAAAAACCACTGCGATAACATATTGATTTCATTAATTCAAACAGCCGAAGGTGCTTTAAACGAATCACATAGCATCCTTCAACGTATGCGTGAATTAGCAGTTCAGTCTTCAAATGATACAAACACCGCTGATGATCGTGAAGAAATTCAAAAAGAAATTAATCAATTGACTGATGAAATTGATCGAATTGGAGATACAACCGAATTTAATACAAAAAACCTATTAAATGGTGGAGCTGGATTAGAAGTTAATTTTTCAGCTGAAACAGTAAGTGGTAATAATGCGGATTGGATAAAAGTTGTTGGTGGTACTTCTGAAACTACGGCAGATGGAGCTAATATAGCAATTACTGATGCTACAGCTGCTACAGCTGCCACAGACAGTACGGTTACTGCTTCTGTTACTGATGGAAGCACACAGTCCTTTACTTTAAATGGGAAGACAATTACTTATACTTCTGGTACTAGTGCCACGACAACTGGTGACGCGATTGCAGCAGCTGTAAACCAATATTCAGATGAGTTGGGAATTACTGCATCAAATTCATCAGGTACATTAACATTTACTACATCTGATACTGGATCAGATGCCAACATTGATTTAGACGCTGCAGCAGGTGCATTAGAAGCTACTGCTGTTGCAATTGATGTAAATGGTAGTGACGCCGATATTAACTCAACTCAAATAGCTGATACAGATTATGTGGCCTCTGGAGATACAATTAAAGTTGTAAGCGGTACTTATAAAGGATTGGAATTGAAGTTAAATGCCGATACAATGTCCACTATTGCAGCTGATAATGATGCTACATTCTCAATTGACTCGAATGGCTCTTTATCTTACCAAATAGGTGCAAATGAAGGTCAAGATATGGATATTACTATCAATGATATGAGAGCTGCAGCCCTTGGAGTCAATAATATTGATGTTACGACCACTGAAAGTGCTAAAAGTGCAATCACTACTATTAATGATGCTATTCAGCAAGTATCAGGTGAACGTTCTAAATTAGGTGCATACCAAAACCGCTTGGAGCACACAATCAATAACTTAGGAACGTCTGCTGAAAACTTAACAGCAGCAGAATCACGTATCCGTGACGTAGACATGGCGAAAGAAATGATGAACCAAACAAAGAATTCAATTCTTGGACAAGCAGCACAAGCAATGTTGGCTCAATCTCAGCAATTGCCTCAAGGAGTATTGCAACTTCTTAGGTAATGTTGAAAGGGCGTCTCATCTAGTAATGGATGAGAGTATAACTGGGTGAATTGCTGGAACTACCTAAAGCTCCTTCAACCACAACGTAACTGGAAACGGTAGGCGTGATGGTTTGAAAATGAAGGAGATAAATGGTTAATCAGCAGCCAAGCTCCTGTCTCGAAAGAGTGGAGAAGGTTCAACGACTAGAGGAAACCGTCTAAGGTTGATAAACTATGACTATGAACCTCGTAGGACAGAGTAACTTTGTTCGAAGTGCCCAGCCCCATAAAAAAGTGGGTGAAGATATAGTCTATTCTATGATCGAAAGACATAGTGGCAAAGCAAGCCAACCAACAACCACAAGGAGTTCTACAACTTCTTCGTTAATTTTATATTTTATAAGAGAGACTCTAGCACTTTGCTAGGGTCTCTCAATGCATAACCATTCCATGAGCCCCTTGATTAAAGAATTACCTCAAACCAAATTTCTTCCCATTAGTGTTCTCGGTTACAATAATTATAGGTAGGCTTAGAATAATTTAAATATTGTCTGGAGTGAATCAAATGAAGTCCAAAAAACAACCAAACCAAATTAAAGAACAAGGCCAAACTTATGAGGACTATGCCCAACTCTCAGATGATGGGACAAGATTTGAACTAGTAAACGGTGAACTAGAAGCTATGTCCCCTTCCCCGCATCCATTACATCAACTGGTTTGTCAGGAGTTATTCAGTACTCTAAAACAAACCTGCCAAAAAGAATATGTTGCATTTGTTGCCCCAATTGATCTAATTCTGTCAGAAAAAGAGGTTAGGCAACCTGACCTAGTCATGCTTCATCAATCTAGGATAGACATTGTTACGAATCGTGGAATTGAAGGTGCACCTGACTTAGTGGTTGAGATTTTATCTCCTACTTCCATTAAACGTGATCGCATCGGCAAATTTGAAACATATGCAAGCTTCTCAATCCCAGAATATTGGATTATCGATCCTATCCACCAATCGTTGGAGCAATACCTCTTAAATAAGAACAACTACAAGCTTGTTGATGTTTATCAGGATGGTCAATGCGTTTATTCTCATCAATTGACCTGTGTTTCATTTTCAGTCAACGATATTTTTTCAAACATTCCACACCTACCAAACGCCTAGCTATTCCTTCATATATAATATTAACATTAGTATCTGTGAGATTTTTTATCTGTTTTTCTTCAAAATAAATTAAAAACAGCCGATATAAAAAGAAACAAATCCTAAAAGGGGCTGCAAGGACATGAACGTTGGGAAAATCATTTCAGGATCCCAACTCTTGCAAAAGGCTGAGCGCATCGGGTTTCCATCATCTGCACGAGAAAGATCCGTCATAGAAAAGTCGGTTCAAACAAGCGAAGAAATCAAGCAAGCATTAAATGATGGTGAAAAAGATTTAAACAAAGACGAAGTAAAAGAAATGGTTAAAAGTATGAACGACTTTCTTGGAGCGACCCATACAGCGTTAAAGTTCCAATACCACGACAAGCTTCAAGAATATTATGTATCGATTATTGATGCCGAAACAAATAAAGTAATTAAAGAAATACCACCGAAAAAGCTATTAGATGCGTATGCATCGATGGCTGAATTGATGGGATTTATTGTCGATGAAACAGTATAAAGGTTGTGAAAACAAATGGTAGAAAGTATTAATACAAGTAGAATATCTGGTCTAGCATCGGGAATGGACACGGAAACAATGGTCCGTGATTTAATGAAAGCAGAGCGTGCACCATTAGACAAAATGCAGCAGGAAAAAACATGGATGACATGGCAACGTGATGCATACCGGGATATGAACAAGCTTTTTTTCGACTTAGATAACCAAATGTTAGACATGAAATTACAAAAAACGTACAGTCCGAAAACATCGTCGTCAACCAACTCTGGTGCAGTTACGGCAACTGCATCCGCATCTGCTCAGAACGGGACGTATGATATTAACGTTACCCAGTTAGCATCTCGAGCAGCAAACTATAGTCAAACAGGAATTTCTGCAGACCCAGCTAATAAAATTAACTTAAATGGAAAGTTAATTGATCAAAAGTTCGCATCTGGTAATATTACGGCCGGAACACAGTCATTTAATTTTTCCACGTTTGATAAAACTGGATCAGAGACGGTTCATACTGTTGAATTTACCGATCAAAACACGATGAATGAAGTTTTCCAAAAGATTAAAGATGCATCTGGCGGAAAGGTCCGTGCGTTTTACGATGGCGAACAGGACAAGGTTATTTTGGAAAGAACGGAGTCAGGGGACTTTAATCAATCTGGCTTATATTATGGAGCGGAAATAGGCTTTACGAGCACTTCTGCTAGTTTTCTAACGGATACCCTTCAAATTGCAGCCGAAAAGCAAGTCGAGCAGCCTGATGGTACTTTTGTAACGACGAGGGCTGAAACCGGTGGAACGAATGCCAAATTCACCTACAATAACGGCTATCAAGTGGAAACTACGAACAATTCGTACACCTTGGATGGCATCACGTACAATTTCACGAACGTCACCAATGGGAATGCAACGATTAGTGTGAACAATGATGTTGAAGCATCGATGAAAAGTATTACCGAGTTTGTGGACCAATACAATACACTAATAGAGACGGTCAATGGGAGTCTGCGCGAAGAAAGATACCGTACCTACAAACCACTTACCGACGCACAAAAAGAAGAAATGTCTGACAAAGAAGTTGAACTATGGGAACAACGGGCAAAAAGCGGGGTACTTAGAAGTGATAGTATATTATCTGGCGGGCTAAATAATATGCGCCAGGACTGGTATTCATCCGTTGAAAATGGTGGACAGTTCAGCCATTTATCCGAAATTGGAATCGAAACATCCTCTAATTATCGTGACGGTGGCAAGCTAATCATCAATGAGGATAAACTACGCCAGGCACTCCAAAATAATCCAGAAGACGTTCGTAAACTCTTTTCTAACGATGTAGAAGGAAATGGCCGTGGCATTATTAATCGGTTAGAAGATTCGATTGAGAAAACAATGAAAAATATTGAAGGAAGAGCAGGGAAAAGTACGCAGACATTAGAGCAATATACAATGGGGAAGCGGATGAAGTTTCTCGACACCCGAATTAATGCCTTTCAAGATAAATTAGTACAAATTGAAGACCGCTATTGGCGCCAATTCACAGCAATGGAAAAGGCGATTCAACGAGCGAACCAACAATCAGCATATTTAATGAACCAGTTCGGTGGAATGTAAAGAAGGGGAGTATTCAAGTCATGTCTTACCAACAGTATCAACAAGCCTACCAAACCAATTCAGTAACGACAGCCTCACCAGGCGAGTTAACACTTATGCTCTACAATGGGTGTCTTAAGTTTATTAAGCTCGCAAAGCAAGCAATGGAGGACAAGGACTATCAAGTAAAGAATACTAATATTCAAAAAGCACAGAAAATTATACAAGAATTAATGATCACATTGGATGAGGGTGCTGACATATCAAAACAAATGATGCCAATCTATGATTTTATCAATCGTCGCTTAATGGAGGCTAATATACAAAACGATTCGGCAATATTAGACGAAGCGTCTGATCTTGTGGCCGAGTTTCGTGACACATGGAAACAGGTGATTCAATTAACTAGAAGTACCCAAACACAAGGTGCGAACGTCTAATGAATCGTTTATTAGCACTACACGAAACAACAGTTCAGCTGCAACGAATCTTGTCGAAAGAAGTTGTCGAAGGAGAGCGAGATGCAACACTCGAGCAGATTAACGTGCTCCTTGACGAGCGTGAGCAACAACTCAACATCGTCCAACCCCCATTTTCTGAAGATGAGCAGGAGGTTGGGGAAAAGTTGCTTCCAATCAATCAAGATATTCAAGTAAAAATGGACGAGCTCTTCAGTCAAATTAAACAAGATGTGAAGTCAATTAAAACACAGAAGCGGTCCAATCAAACATATACCAACCCTTACCAAAGCTTATCCAACTATGATGGGATGTTCTTAGATCATAAGAAATAGCTGCAATAATTCAGTGATCCAATAGTTTCGCCTATACACAATTCATTTAAACTACAAAGTGTCTAACAATTTTGTGTCAGAGTTACAGATAAATATAAAAAAATATTCTGCAAAGGCAGGAATTTAAGCATATTTTCTAGTATACTATAGACATAGGATGAAAGGAGGACACTTTTTATGAACTATAACATCCGAGGGGAAAATGTTGAGGTAACAAACGCAATCAAGGAGTATGTTGAAAAGAAAGTAGGCAAGCTAGAGCGTTATTTTGATACACCGCCAACATCAGATGTAAATGTCAACATAAGTGTCTATAATGATGAACAGCAAATCGAGGTTACAATTCCAATGACGAATCTATTGCTTCGTGGTGAGGAACGACACATCGATTTGTATGCTGCCATCGACCTTGTAGTAGATAAGCTTGAACGTCAAATTAGGAAATACAAAACAAAAGTTAATCGCAAATTCCGTCAAAATGGCGCACCTAAACATGTTTTTGCACAAATGGAAAGAGAAGCATTAGCAGTGAAAGATGTGGAAGACGAGGACGAAATTGAAATTGTACGTACGAAGCGTTTTGATTTGAAGCCAATGGATTCAGAAGAGGCGATTTTACAAATGGATATGCTAGGACACGCATTTTACGTGTTTACGAATGCGATTACTGGTGATACAAATGTTGTTTACCGTCGTAAAGACGGCAGATATGGTTTAATTGAACCCAGCTAAACATAAGTAATTAACATATGAATATACAAAACTTCAGGTGATCCCGAACAGGGGTCGCCTTTTTACATCTCCTAGTGATTGTGCAATGGGTGCGGTGTGTAACCGGATTTGATAAAAAATTTTAAATTTTATCAAAATTCTATTTTTTTCGCGAATGACGGTGCAAAACGAACAAACCGGTGCACAAAAGTAAAGTATCAACCTTCATTTCTTAAGTTTGGGCCTTCATTTTCCAAAATTACCAACTGGCGCAATGTCTCTTAATTGTGTATAAATAAACTAACCACAAAGGAAGGGGGGCGTACATAATGAAAATGAATTGTCCTGAATATGAGATCCTATCACAAAAGCTAAAGCAGCATGAAAATACCATTACGCAATTATTAGTTATTCTTGCTGCAAGTAATAAAAAAATAAGTGATCTCAATAAACGGCAAATCGACTTAGAGCATCGAGTCACTTTCCCTTTAAGCTCACCACCTGTCGAGTTTGTCATAGAAACTACCCCTAAGCCCTTCATGACGCCCCAAATGAAAGAGTAGCTCTCTGTCCACGAGCTACTTTTTTATTTTCGAGTAAGTATAAACCCTTTTGATATAGACATGTAATGTCAGCCGTATGTAAAACTTCGGCCTCAAACTTGGTTTGGCTGTATTCTACTAGGGTAACTTCGGTATTCTTGTCTTTACTAGATGCTAGTGTTATTATTAAATTTGGAGTAAAAGTATTATCAGACAATTGATTTTACGAATACAGAGGAGCGTTTTATCATGCGTGGATTACTAAAGAAAGTCTTTGGGGATGGTAACCAACGGCAACTTAATCGTCTACAACAAACAGTCGATCAAATTGAAGCGCTGGAAGCCGACATTGAAAAATTATCAGATGATGAATTAAGAAAAAAAACAGAAGAATTTAAAGAAAGATATCAAAAAGGCGAAAGTCTAGATGATATGTTAGTTGAAGCATATGCCGTCGTTCGGGAAGGCTCGAAGCGGGTACTTGGTATGCGACCTTTTTTAGTTCAGCTTACCGGTGCTGTTACCCTTCATAATGGTGATATTGCCGAAATGAAGACTGGTGAAGGTAAAACGCTAGCGTCAACAATGCCAGCCTATTTAAACGCTCTTACTGGAAAGGGCGTCCATATCATTACTGTCAACGAATATTTGGCTGATCGTGATGCGAACGATATGGGTAAGCTCTTTGAATTCTTAGGCTTAACGGTTGGATTAAATTTGAATAGTATGTCAAAAGAGCAAAAGCGTGAAGCATATTTAGCTGATATAACGTACGGTACAAACAATGAATTTGGCTTCGACTACCTTCGTGATAATATGGTGCTTTACAAAGAGCAAATGGTGCAACGCCCACTTCATTTCGCCATTATAGATGAGGTAGACTCAATTTTAATTGATGAAGCAAGAACACCGCTAATTATTTCGGGTTCTGCGCAAAAATCAGCAACCTTATATCAACAGGCGAACAGCTTTGTTCGGACATTAAAAAACGAAGAAGATTATACGTATGATGAAAAAACGAAAGGGGTTCAGTTAACCGAAGAAGGGATTAATAAAGCGGAAAATTACTTCGGGATTGAGAACCTGTTTGATTTAAATCATGTAACATTGACCCACCATGTCAATCAAGCATTAAAGGCACACGTATCGATGCACCGTGATACGGATTATGTGGTGGAAGATGGACAAGTTGTTATTGTCGATCAATTTACTGGTCGGTTGATGAAAGGCCGTCGTTATAGCGATGGACTTCACCAAGCAATCGAGGCAAAAGAAGGCTTGGAAATTCAAAATGAAAGCATGACCCTTGCATCGATTACGTTCCAAAACTTTTTCCGTATGTACGAAAAGCTTGCCGGTATGACTGGTACAGCTAAAACAGAAGAAGAGGAATTTCGAAATATTTATAACATGGATGTTATTGTGATTCCAACTAATAAACCAATTGTCCGCGAAGATAAGCCAGACTTAATATATAAAACAATGGAAGGCAAGTTTAACGCAGTTGTTGAGGAAATCAAACAACGTTATGAGAAAGGACAACCTGTGCTTGTTGGTACGGTGGCTGTTGAAACGTCTGAATTAATTTCGCAACTACTTAAAAAGAAAGGCGTCAAACATAACGTATTAAATGCGAAAAACCACTACCGTGAAGCGGAAATTATCGAGGATGCTGGTCAACGTGGTGCCGTTACAATTGCCACAAACATGGCTGGTCGTGGTACCGACATCAAGCTTGGTGAAGGTGTCAAAGAGCTTGGTGGACTTTGTGTCATTGGTACAGAAAGACACGAATCACGCCGGATTGATAATCAGCTTCGTGGTCGTTCTGGGCGTCAAGGGGACCCAGGGGTAACGCAATTTTATTTATCGATGGAAGATGAGTTAATGCGCCGCTTCGGTTCTGATAATATGCGTGCTATGATGGACCGTTTAGGTATGGATGACTCACAGCCAATCGAAAGTAAGATGGTTTCCCGTGCGGTAGAATCAGCACAGAAACGTGTTGAAGGTAACAACTTTGATGCACGTAAAACAATCCTATCTTATGATGATGTTTTGCGTCAGCAGCGTGAAATTATTTATAAACAGCGGTTTGATGTAATTGAATCTGATAACTTACGCGAAATCATTGAACAAATGATCCGTACGTCGGTTGAAAATACGGTCCACTCCCATACCCAAGACGATTTAGATGATAATTGGGATTTGAAAAGTATTGTTGAGTATTTGAATGCCAATCTACTAAGTCCCGGTGACATAGCTGAAAATGATCTAAAGGGGAAAGACCCTGAAGAGATGATTGAGCTGACTATGGCTAAGATTAAGGAAAAATACGATCAAAAAGAAGAAGATCTTACGCCTGAACAAATGCGGGAGTTCGAAAAGGTTATTTTGCTTCGTACCGTTGATACGAAGTGGATGGACCACATTGACCAAATGGATCAGCTTCGCCAAGGGATTGGGCTTCGTGCCTACGGTCAAAACGATCCATTACGTGAATACCAAATGGAAGGCTTCGCTATGTTTGAAGCAATGGTTGAGTCAATTAATGAGGAAGTGGCTCGTTATGTGATGAAGGCTCAAATCCGCGAGAATTTACAACGTGAAGAAGTTGTCAAGGATGCTAAAGCTGTATCTGGTGGCGATGATGCCAAGCCAAAGGTGAAAAAGCCGTTTAAGAAAGCAGAAGATATCGGTCGTAATGATCCTTGTCCATGTGGAAGTGGCAAAAAATATAAGCATTGTCATGGTCGTTAATTGGGAATAAACATGATAAGGAGACACTTCTTAATGGAAGTGTCTCCTAAGTTGTGTGCTGTAGGTAAATTTTAATGAGGTGAATTATATGGAAATGGTAGAAATTAGGCAAGAATTAGATAAAATTACTAAACGTTTAGCTGACTTCAGGGGGTCTCTTTGACTTAGAAGAGAAGAGAGCGCGGATTGCTGAACTAGATGAACAGATGAGTGCCCCGACTTTTTGGGATGACCAACAAACGGCACAAAAAGTAATCAATGAAGTGAATGGTTTAAAGGACCTCGTTCAAACCTTTGATAAACATGTCGAGCAATTAGACAATTTAGAAGTTTCTTATGAGTTAGTTAAAGAAGAAGATGACGAGGACCTCCGCGAAGAATTAGAAACGGAAGTACAGGTGCTTACAAAACAGTTAAATGAGTTTGAATTATTAATTTTGTTAAGTGAACCGTACGATAAAAATAATGCAATCCTTGAGCTTCATCCAGGTGCTGGTGGAACAGAGTCACAGGACTGGGCAAGCATACTCCTTCGAATGTACACGCGCTGGGCAGAATCAAAAGGATTCAAAGTGGAAACAATGGATTATCTTCCAGGTGAGGAAGCGGGCGTTAAGAGTGTTACCCTTTTAATTAAAGGCCATAACGCTTATGGTTATTTAAAAGCAGAAAAAGGTGTCCACCGTTTGGTGCGGATTTCACCATTTGATTCATCTGGCCGTCGTCATACCTCGTTTGTCTCTTGTGAGGTAATGCCGGAATTAGATGATGACATTGATATTGAAATCAGAACCGAAGACATTAAAGTTGATACGTATCGTGCAAGTGGTGCAGGTGGTCAGCACATTAATACGACTGATTCCGCTGTTCGTATTACGCACCTACCAACGAACTCGATTGTAACGTGTCAATCAGAGCGTTCGCAAATTAAAAACCGGGAACAAGCAATGAAAATGTTGAAGGCTAAGCTTTATCAATTAGAAATTGAGAAGCAACAGCAGGAGCTTAATGAAATTCGCGGCGAACAAAAGGAAATTGGTTGGGGAAGTCAAATTCGTTCCTATGTTTTTCATCCGTATTCAATGGTAAAAGACCACCGCACAAACTTTGAGGTAGGGAATACGAATGGTGTAATGGACGGAGACCTAGATCCATTTATCGATGCATATCTACGCTCACAAATGAAGTAATAGAGAAGGAGAACATCGACAGGGATGGTTCTCCTTTTGTTCTAAAAAGAAAGTAAAAAAAGACCCAAGAGCTGTCTAGCGCAGAGCGCCTAGCCCTCGGGGTCATAAGTCAATCCCCTCAGTAGCAAAGAGCGCCACATAGATTTTCTGCTTTAGCTTGCCTTAGGCTGGGCAAGGCGACTTGCGCTTTTCTTATTCCTTGTGAAAAGGATTTTGGTGTGTGATTTCTTATGGTAAAATAAGTAATTATAATGGAGAGAGGACCGTGTCAGAATGGCAATCAAGAAAGCAATTATTCCGGCAGCAGGGTTAGGGACAAGATTTCTCCCGGCAACGAAAGCAATGCCTAAAGAAATGCTACCAATTGTAGACAAGCCAACCATTCAATACATAGTCGAAGAAGCCATTGCGTCGGGGATAGAGGATATCATCATTGTCACTGGGAAAGGGAAGCGTGCGATTGAGGATCATTTCGACCACGCTTTTGAGCTTGAGGATAATTTATTTAAGAAGGGAAAGTTTGAATTATTAGATCAGGTTAAAGAGTCGTCAACCGTTGATATTCACTACATTCGTCAAAAAGAACCAAAAGGTCTTGGTCATGCCATTTGGTGTGCACGAAAGTTTATTGGCAATGAAGCTTTTGCTGTTTTACTCGGAGATGATATTGTTCAATCGGATACTCCTTGTTTAAAGCAGTTGATTGACCAGCATGAAGTGACACATAATACGGTGATTGGTGTAAAGCAGGTTCCAATAGAGGAGACTTCACGGTACGGAATCATTGACCCGAACGAAAATATTGGCCCGTTATATAAGGTGCGTTCATTAGTTGAAAAACCTTCTGTGTCAGCTGCACCGTCAAATTTAGCTATTATGGGTCGATACATTTTAACTCCTGAAATTATGGATATTCTTGAACGACAAGGTACTGGTGCTGGTGGAGAAATCCAATTAACTGATGCGATTGCTAAACTTGGCCAGATGCAGGATGTATATGGGTATGAATTTGAGGGAAAACGTTATGATGTTGGAGACAAACTTGGCTTCATCCAAACAACAATAGAAATGGCACTAGAACGTGACGACATGCGGGAAGATGTTACAAGTATGCTGAAGGAAATAATGGATAATCATGTGCGCCACAACTAATTAAAAACAAGGAGAGAATTCAGCCGATTGGTTGAGTTCTTTTTCTTTTTTTTATACTGCGCAATAACTAAGCTATGCCTGTTTTCCAATCCATGCAGCGTTCGTGATTATCTACAGAATGGCCGAAACGAAACCCAAATCTGTCGATAAGAGGCATCATCATCGACAGAATGGCCGAAACGAAACCCCAATCTGTCGATAAGAGGCATCATCATCGACAGAATGGCAGAATCGGAACACAAATCTGTCGATAAAGGGTACCATCATCGACAGAATGGCAGAATCGGAACACAAATCTGTCGATAAAGGGTACCATCATCGACAGAATAGCCGAAACGAAACCCAAATCTGTCGATAGATGCTTGTCCATACTATACTAGTTTGGATAAGGTTATTCTCTTAACTCACAAGGCAAAAAGAAAATGGAATGATTAAGGCGTGTATCGATGATAATAATGAAATATCGACGCGTGCCGATGCCGCCATATCTTGTACCTATCCTGGAATATTCATTCGTAGTTGTAGGATCGTTTTTTGTAGCCGTTTTATTCAATGTGTTTTTATTGCTAGGTGGTGTTGCTGGAATTAGCACCATCCTTAAATACCTATTCAATTTCAAGGGGAGCTTAATGTGCCACTATTTATTGCTGGCTGAGGGGTACATCGCATGGTTTGTACTCTTAATTAAGCTTCTTTTTTTCGTCAAAAATCGAGAAAAGTCTACCTATCTACACCAGCAATCTAGTAATTTATGAAATGAAAATGTAATATTTTATAGTCTAATAAAATGACAAAATAGATGTTATAATGTAACAGACCCTGCTATTTCGACAGAACGCGCAGGATTTTTACGTCATTTGATATTGTTCTTGGTTAAGTGGTAATACAAATTTCGTGTTATTTCACATGCAGACCTTGATTTTTGACCGTAACAGATAGAGTAAGTCATAACAATAATGCTTGGAAAGATTAAGGTGATCAATAAATGATAGCTATGGAAAATGTTTATAAAACGTACCCAAATGGGGTAACAGCAATAAATGGAATAGATGTAACGATTGACCAAGGTGAATTTGTATATATTGTTGGCCCAAGTGGTGCTGGTAAGTCTACTTTTATCAAGCTAATGTTTCGTGAAGAAGTTCCTACGAAAGGTAATATTGTCATTAATAATAGAAATCTAGCAAAAATGAAATGGAAGGAAGTCCCACTCTTAAGAAGGGACATTGGGGTTGTTTATCAAGATTTTAAACTACTTCCAAAACTAACAGTCTATGAAAATGTTGCATTTGCTTTAGAGGTGATTGAGGAAACACCACGTAATATTAGAAGGCGAGTAATGCAAGTATTAGACCAAGTAGGCTTGAAAAATAAAGCACGGTTCATCCCAGATGAACTATCAGGTGGGGAACAACAACGTGTTGCGATTGCCCGCGCGATTGTTAACCATCCTAAATTACTCATTGCGGACGAGCCTACTGGGAATCTCGACCCTGAAACGTCTTGGGAAATCATGAGGATTTTAGAAGAGATTAATGCTAGTGGAACAACCATTATCATGGCAACCCACAGCAAAGAAATCGTTAATACGATTAAAAAACGTGTCATTGCGATTGAAGGCGGACTTATCGTACGGGACGAACACCGAGGTGAATACGGCTATGAGATTTAGTACATTACAGCGTCATGTTCGTGAGGGTTCTAGGAATATATGGCGAAATGGTTGGATGACAGTCGCGTCAGTTGGTGCTGTGACAACAACCTTAGTTTTAGTAGGTGCATTCTTAGCACTTATGCTTAATTTGAGTAACATAGCAACAAATTTAGAAAAGGATGTCCAGATTAAGGCACTGATAGATTTAACTGCAGACCAAGCAGAAATTGATGCAGTAGGGGATGCCATTCAACGGATTCCTGAGGTTGCTAGTGTTACCTTCTCAAGTAAGGATGAAGAATTATCGAGTCTTATCGATAGTTTAGGAGAAGAAGGGAAAGTTTGGGAGATGTACGAACAGGACAACCCCTTAAACGACGTCTATATTGTTAAAACAACAGACCCTTTAGACACGATTTCCGTAGCAAAAAAGATAGCTTCGATTACGAATGTCGAAGAAATAACGTATGGACAAGAGGTTGTACAAAACTTATTTAAATTTAACCAATATGCGCGGAACATTGGACTAGTTTTAATAGTTGGCTTAATTTTCACCGCAATCTTCCTAATTTCAAACACGATTAAAATTACAATCATCGCCCGTAGACGGGAAATTGGAATTATGAAGCTTGTCGGTGCAACAGATTCGTTCATTCGGTGGCCGTTCTTTATTGAAGGGCTATTGCTAGGTGTTTTAGGAAGTATTGTACCAATTCTGATTATAACTACAGGTTATTATTATTTGTCACATAGTGGTAATGCACTAACACAGTTCAGCTTCGTTGAATTATTGCCATTTAGTCCATTTGCTATCCAACTGTCTTTAGTCATTCTAGCCATTGGGGCAGGAATCGGTGTATGGGGAAGTGTGATGAGTATCCGAAAATTCTTAAAGGTTTAATTTTTGATACAACCAATAGGAAAATCGAAATTCAAAGTGGGGAAGGGGAAAGAAGCTGATGAGGAAAGTGTTAGTTATTGCTGTTACTGTTTTACTTATCATAGCAGGAACGCCTGTTTCTAAAACGGTATTTGCAGAAGGGATATCAGACATCCAAAAGAAAATAAATGAACTGAATAGACAGCAAAATAATATTAAAAAAGAAAGTGGAAATATAACGAATGAAGTAAAAAGTACCAATGGGAAAATTGAAGCTAATTTAGCAGAGCAAGACGAGGTTACAGTACAAATTGCTGCCATCGATAAAAACCTTCAGGAAACACTTGAAAAATTAAAAGCAAAAGAAGAAGAAATTGCTAAAACCAATCAACAAATCAACCAAACAGAAGCAGATATTAAACAACTAAAAGCAGATATTGTTGTATTAATTGATCGAATTGAAACAAGGGAAGAACTACTGAAGAATCGCTTACGCACTTTACAACAAACAGGTGGGGACGTTACTTATTTAGAAGTTATTATGGGCGCACAAAACTTTAGTGACTTTTTAAATCGTGCTACTGCCGTGAATAAAATTATGGGACAAGACAAGAAAATCATGGATACCCATTTAGCTGAGCAACAACAACTAGAAGATAAACAAGTAGATCTCGAAGATAAAAAGAAGAGTCTAGACGAGAAAAAAGCTGATCAAGTAACACAAAAAGAAGAGTTAGAGACTTTGAAGGCACAGCTTGATAAACAAATGAACGAAAAAGAAGTATTAATGGAACAGTTAAAAGAAGAGCAGAAAGAACTAGAGAATTATCAAATTAGCCTTCAAGACGAACAACGAATCTTACGTCAACAAGAAGAAGCAGTAAGCCGAGCTATTGAAGAAGCTAACAGGAAAAAAGAACAGTTACAACAGCTTTCCAAGTCAAATGGTGATAAGCCAAAAGAAAGTGACGGGACTTTTGTTTGGCCAACAGAAGGAACTATTACATCAGGGTATGGTCCTCGTTGGGGAAGCTTTCACCCTGCACTAGACATTGCGAACAAGACAGGAACCTCTGTAAAAGCTATGGCTGATGGGATTGTCATCTCAACGAATACTCCATGGGACGGACAAATGAACGGCTATGGAAATGTTATTCTTATCGCACATTCTGTGAATGGAACAGTGTACACAACATTGTATGCTCATTTAGATAGTATGTCTGTTACTGCTGGACAGTCAGTGAGTAAAGGTCAAACCATTGGAAAAATGGGTAGTACAGGAAACGTAACTGGACCACACCTCCATTTTGAGGTTCATAAGGGTGGATGGAATGCAGCAAAAAGTAATGCAGTTAACCCGATGAATATGTTACCATAAATAAAGACGAACCACTTATTGCTTTTTCACAGAAAACCATATTTATAGACATGTTTGGTTCACGTGTGGCATAAACTAAATTTAGACAAAAGGCATCGCAGGATTGGTTGTGATGCCTTTTGTGCCATACATAGAGAATGCATCAAGAGGGATCAAATCTTATCGAGGTGAATAAACGTTGAATTTTAAAAAGAGTTATATCGTAGTATTAATGGTTGCTGCATTACTATTAGGTGCTGTAGGGTCATACGTTGGTGTTAAACTTGCACAACCAAAAATTTCTTCGAATGGGTCCAACGCTGAAAAATTTATTGATTTAAGTCCTGATCAACAAGAGAAGCTTTTAAAAAGTGAAACCGGGACGGCAAGTATGGCCAAGGTCATGCAAGCCTACAGTTTAATTCAAGAAAGTTACCTTGAAAAGGTTGATGACCAGCAATTAATTGAAGGTGCCATTCAAGGGATGCTTGATTCTTTAGGTGACCCATATAGTGTATATATGGATAAAGAAACTGTCCAAGAATTTAATCATCAAATTGAATCCTCATTTGAGGGGATTGGTGCGGAAGTAAGTATGGTAGAGGATAAAGTGACAATTATTGCACCAATTAAAGACTCCCCTGCTGAAGAGGCGGGTTTGAAACCAAATGATCAAATTTTAAAAGTTGATAACGAGAGTGTTGAGGGACTTGATTTGTTCGAGGCAGTTTCAAAAATTCGTGGTGAACAAGGAACTGAAGTCACATTGGAAATTAACAGACCAGGGGTGGAAGACCCATTGTTAGTCACATTAGTTCGCGATGATATTCCACTTGAGACAGTTTATAGTGAAACGAAAGAAGTCAATGGTAAAAAAGCAGGTTTAATTGAAATCACTTCCTTCTCAGAGAACACAGCAGATCGATTTAAAGAGGAATTAACAAAGCTAGAAGAGGAAGGTATTGAAGGGTTAGTGATTGATGTTCGCGGAAATCCTGGTGGGTTACTACCGTCTGTTGAGTCTATCCTGAAAAACTTTATTCCAAGTGATAAGCCGTATGTTCAAATCGAGGACCGTGATGGGAAAAAGTCCCGGTATTTCTCTGAGCTAGAAGAACCGAAAGAATATCCGGTTAGCGTGTTGATTGACGAAGGTAGTGCGTCAGCGTCAGAAATTTTAGCAGTATCGATGAAAGAGGCTGGCGGCTACGAGATTGTAGGTACGAAAAGCTTTGGAAAAGGTACAGTACAACAAACAGTCCCAATGGGGGATGGAAGTACGATTAAGTTAACCTTATTTAAGTGGTTATCACCTGAAGGTAATTGGATTCACAAAAAAGGTGTAAAGCCAACAATTGAAGTGAAACAACCAGACTATTTCTATACAAGTCCAATTCAATTAAAGGATGAAGAAACGCTTTCCTCTAACCAGAGCAGTGATAAAATAAAAAATGCTCAGATTATGTTGAAAGGCCTTGGTTATGATCCGCAACGTGAAGATGGCTTCTTTAGTGAATCGACTACACGTGCTGTTAAGCTGTTCCAGGCAGATGAGGGAATTGAGGTAACTGGTGAGATAAATACCCAAACAGCAGAACGTCTTCAAACGAACATTATTGAAAAAATTAGAAGCGGTGAAAACGATAAGCAAGAAGAAAAAGCGCTTGAAGTTTTATTTGAATAATCGAAAGCTAATTCATGTAAGGGCCTAGTTATCTATACTAGGTCCTTTTCGTTATGTTCCAAGCCCACCGGTTGCGTGTAGCCCGGTTCATTCAGTAGTGCCTGCTTTTAATCTATGGCTAAAAGTATTTATAATTTATGTGTGTGCCACAAAAAAACCTTCAAGGTCAAGTCCCCAAAAAAATCCAGTTATTTTTTTACGAAGAAGTGTATCTTGTTTAAGCAAGTTTTTGTTATTATTGATACAATAGAGACAAGTGTATCTATCATGAGTTAACGAGGTTGTTGTGGAAGGGGTCTAACGATGGAAGCTTGGTTACTAGAAATCGCAAAAGGAATCGGGAAATTTTTTCTACACCCTTTAGTATATTGGTTTTTGATTGTAACTTTTCTTGCTACATATGCGAGAATTAAGCGTGAAAGACGATCGTTTGGTTCGAAAGTATATCCTTTCTTTGCGGAAGCAAGTCAAACATTGGTCCTCTCACTATGTGCTGGAGTTGTATTATCTTTACTAGCAATTGGGCTTGGGGTAGTTTTCAGTTTTCCTGTACTACTACTAATGACTGTAATAACTGTGCTCGTAACAGTGACAGGTCGGTTTTCCTGGTTATCGGCTGCTTATACTATGGGTTTTACGTACCTACTTTTATTTTTACTACCAACATTACCAGCAGGCACGCTTCCTACTGGCTGGCAAGAAGCATTTAAACGCGTCAATGTTATCAGTTTTACCGGTATATTAGGACTGCTCATCATTATTGAAGCAATTTTAATGCTCCAATTAAAACGAAGAAATACTTTTCCCGAATTGGTAAAAGGCAGCCGCGGAAAATGGATTGGCCAACATCGGATCAAGAAAATCGCCATGATTCCTTTTTTTACATTAATCCCAGTTGGTGGAATCGTGCCATTTGCAAGCTGGTGGCCCATCTTTCCTGTTGGAGGGGAGAGCTTCGGTATTTTGCTTCTGCCGATTTTAATTGGTTTTGAGCATGTTTCCAAGGGAACAGCCCCATTGAAAGCAAGTCGCCGGTTAGGACAATCCTTACTTATTTTAGGATTTCTGACGACTGGCATTGCTATGGCAGGCTACTATTTCCCGATTTTAACGTTAGTAAGTGTTGCTGTTGCGATTATTGGTAGGGAAATGATATCCTATCAATTCAAATGGAAGGATGGACAAAAACAACCATTCTTTAGTCCAGATGAAGCCGGATTACTCGTGTTAGATGTTATGTCGGGTACACCTGGGGAGCGACTAGGTTTAATGCCTGGGGAACGTATTATCAAAGCAAATGGTCAAGTGGTTATTAATGAACAACAGTTTTATGAAGCACTGCAAATTAATAGTACCTATTGTAAATTGGATATTCGTGATGAGCGCGGGGAACTACGATTTGCTCAACGTGCACTATATCAAGGGGAACACCATGAACTTGGCATTATCTTTGTCGAAGCAAACTATTTCAAAAAAAATCATATAAGTAAAGGTAGAAAAAAAGCAGAATAAAAACAAAAGCATGGAAGCTTGACGTGGCTGTCGCTGAATGCTATCCATGCTTGGATTTTTTCTTATTAAGCTTTTATTTTGAATAGTTCTCTAATTTCTTTTTCGCTCAATCCAGGTAGCATCCTTAAAAATACCCTAACGATATAGGTTTCTGTTCCCCGGACTTGTCCACGCCAGCTGTTTATCGCCGGGTTATAGCTTGAACCATAAACCCTACCTTTTTGACAGTAGTCGTATCCTCGTTTGAAAAATCGCTCTCCAGTTATTCGGATGATGTCGTGTTTATCTAAGAAAAAGGTTCGCACCTTGGATCCCTTCCTTCTAATCTATCGCAAAGTAGTTCTATTTCTATCTATCAAATTAGCCTATCGTCCTTTTATTATAGCAAAAATCAGCTAGACTAAGTTGCGCCGTAACCTGGAAATATAAGGGGATAGCCTGTTGACTTTCTACTTCGAATCATGCTATCTTCAACTATTAGATAGTATACAATATTGACAGGTCCGGGATAAAAGGCGTCTTGTATCAGGCTTGTCGGGGGTGACCAAGGTGCCTGCGCTTTTCTAGCCCCTCGGGGTCATAAGCCAATCCCTTCTGTGGCAAAGACCGCCACGTCAGGGTTTGTCTTATGCCTGTCGGGGCTGACCAAGGCGCCTGCGCTTTTCTATTGTCTAGCTCCGGGCACCTACCCCCTCGAGGTCTTAAGCAAAAAATCTTTGTGGCAAAGAGCGCCACATAGATTTTCTGCTTAAGCTTGTCGGGGGTGACCAAGGTGCCCTGCGCTTTTCTTGTGTAAGACTAATTTAATTAGGTAGGGATTATTGATGAAAATAAACGATGAAGTTAGTAAGAGAAAGACATTTGCTATTATCTCTCACCCGGATGCGGGTAAAACAACTTTAACTGAGAAGCTATTATTGTTTGGTAATTTAATCCGTTCAGCTGGAACGGTCAAAGGGAAGAAATCGGGTAAGTTTGCTACGTCAGACTGGATGGAAATCGAGAAACAACGTGGGATCTCTGTTACTTCCTCAGTGATGAACTTTCCTTATAAAGACTATCAAGTAAATATATTAGATACGCCAGGACACGAAGACTTTAGTGAGGATACGTACCGAACCCTAACTGCTGTTGACAGTGTGGTCATGATTATTGATGCGACCAAAGGGATTGAGGCACAAACATTAAAGCTTTTTAAAGTATGCCGAATGCGTGGAATTCCTATCTTCACATTTATTAATAAACTTGACCGAGAAGGTAGGGAGCCGTTAGAGCTGCTTGAAGAAATTGAACAAGTATTAAACATTCAGACGTACCCAATGAATTGGCCAGTCGGAATGGGAAAGCGTTTCTTAGGCATTTTTGACCGTTATAATAAACAATTTGTCCGTTATAATGGAAACGAAGAGGAAACGTATATTCCTTATGCTGACCTAGACAATCCAGCCTATCAAAGTTTAGTTACCGATCCCACGTACAAAGAAACCGAGGATGAATTACTTTTGTTAGATGAAGCTGGAGATAATTATTCCCTCGAAGCAATTCTTAAGGGAGAGCAAACACCAGTATTCTTCGGGAGTGCGCTAGCGCCATTTGGCGTTCAAACCTTTTTTGATACGTTTATTGAGATGGCTCCAAATCCAACTCCAAGAAAAACAACAGAAGGGATAACAAGTCCTGACAACCCTGAATTTTCTGGATTCATTTTCAAAATTCAAGCTAATATGAATCCAGCCCATCGCGACAGAATTGCATTTTTACGTGTTTGTTCTGGAAAATTTGAACGCGGGATGAGTGTTAAGTTGGCCCGAACAGATAAAGTGATTAAACTATCACAATCCCAACAGTTTGTTGCTTCAGCAAGGGATACGGTTGAGGAAGCGTATGCTGGCGATATTATTGGTATCTATGATCCGAATATATATAGAATTGGAGATACGTTAATCGAAGGTAAGGAACATTATGAGTATGACGAGTTGCCGCAATTTCCACCGGAACTATTTAAGAAAGTAACAGCGAAAAACGTCATGAAAGGAAAGCAATTTAAAAAAGGCTTGGAACAGCTTGTCCAAGAAGGTGCGATTCAGTTGTTTAAAAGTCATCGAACAGATTCTTATATTATTGGTGCGGTTGGGGAGCTTCAGTATGAAGTATTCGAATACCGGATGAAAAACGAATACAATGTAGAGATTTTACTAGAGTCGATTGGGGAGCGAATACCACGTTGGTTAAAAACAGACCAAGTTGATGAATCCCTATTTGATGACCGCAATTTACTTGTGAAAGACCGTGAAGGAAATTATCTTTGCTTGTTTAAGAATGATTTTGCACTTCGTTGGTTTGAGGATAAACATCCAAAGATAGAGCTTATTGATTTGTTCGAAGTAAATCAATACGACCAAAGCTATGTTAATTAAAAGGAAAAGCGCCTAGTAACGGCGCTTTTCCTTTTCCATATCAGTCCCTTCCGCTTAGTGACGATTAACTACAACCTTTGAGCCAAAATGCTATTTCGTTTGAAAACAGTGCATACCGTGTTATCTTATAGGTGAGAATTGTCGTTTTGTAACAAAAGTGTAGATGCAGAGTAGACGTGGATCACCTTACACGTTATCGACATCAAGCGATTTTATAATTCCCTAGATAACCAAAAAAACGAATGTTCGTTCGTGTTTCTTTAGGCAATAGTGTATAATAGGATTACTTAAAAAGGTGAACGGAGGTTAAGGTAACGTGGAAAATAAATTTGAACTTGTCTCTAAATACAAACCAGACGGCGACCAGCCAAAAGCAATCAAAGAGCTTGTTGCGGGGGTAAATAAAGGGACAAGAAACCAAACACTACTTGGAGCAACAGGAACAGGGAAAACCTTTACGATATCAAACGTTGTCAAAGAAATAAACAAGCCAACGCTAGTAATAGCGCATAATAAAACGCTAGCTGGCCAATTATACAGTGAGTTTAAAGAGTTTTTTCCGAACAATGCTGTTGAATATTTTGTTAGTTACTATGACTACTATCAACCAGAAGCTTACGTCCCTTCAACTGATACGTTCATTGAAAAGGATGCAAGTATTAATGATGAAATAGATAAGCTTCGCCACTCGGCTACGTCATCTCTTTTCGAACGAAGAGATGTATTAATTGTCGCTAGTGTGTCTTGTATATACGGGTTAGGTTCGCCAGAGGAATATCGGAATCAAGTGGTGTCGATTCGAACAGGTATGGAAAAGGATCGTGATGAGCTATTGCGTAATCTCGTTGATATTCAATATGCAAGAAATGATATTGATTTCCAACGTGGTACATTTCGTGTTCGAGGTGACTCGGTCGAAATTATTCCAGCATCCCGCGAGGAACACTGTGTTCGCGTGGAATTTTTTGGTGATGAAATTGATCGGATTAGGGAAGTTGATGCCTTAACCGGTGAAATTATTGGTGATAGGGACCACATAGCGATTTTCCCAGCATCCCACTTCGTAACAGGAGAAGAAAAATTGAAGATTGCGATTAAAAATATTGAACAAGAATTACAAGAACGCCTAAAAGAATTACGCGCACAAAATAAATTGTTAGAAGCACAACGAATCGAACAACGGACGAACTACGACTTAGAGATGATGAATGAAATGGGCTTCTGTTCCGGAATTGAGAATTATTCCAGACATTTAACATTACGCCCTGCTGGTTCAACACCATATACATTGCTTGACTATTTTCCAGATGACTTCATGATTGTTGTTGATGAGTCACACGTTACATTACCACAAATTCGAGGTATGTTTAATGGAGACCAAGCTCGCAAGCAAGTATTAGTCGACCACGGATTCCGGCTCCCGTCGGCAATGGACAATCGTCCGCTTACCTTTAAAGAATTTGAACAAAAAGCTAGTCAAATGATTTTCGTTTCTGCTACACCTGGACCATATGAATTAGAGCATACACCGTATATGACGGAGCAAATTATTCGTCCGACAGGATTGCTTGACCCAGAAGTTTCCATCCGACCAATTGAAGGACAGATTGATGATTTAATCGGTGAAATTAATAAGCGAGTAGACCGTAATGAACGGGTGCTTGTCACGACATTAACGAAGAAAATGTCAGAAGATTTGACTGATTATTTGAAGGAAATTGGGATTAAAGTCGCCTATTTACATTCAGAAATAAAAACATTGGAGCGAATTGAAATCATTCGAGACTTACGTGTAGGTAAATATGATGTACTAGTTGGGATTAACTTGTTAAGAGAAGGTCTAGATATTCCAGAAGTATCGCTCGTTACTATTCTTGATGCTGACAAAGAAGGATTTTTACGTTCGGAACGTTCATTAATCCAAACGATGGGACGAGCAGCACGTAATCAACATGGTCAAGTTATTATGTATGCTGACAAAATAACGGATTCCATGCAAAAGGCAATTGATGAAACGACTCGCCGTCGCGAAAAACAGCAGGCATATAATGAAGTGCACGGAATAACACCTCAGACAATCCGTAAAGAGGTTCGCGACGTCATTCGAGCAACAGTCGCTACCGAGGATACAGGGGAGAAGAAGAAGGAAACACCAAAGCTTGCCAATATGTCAAAAAAAGAAAAAGACAAGTTAATCGAACAAATGGAAAAAGAAATGAAGCAAGCAGCCAAGGAGTTAAACTTCGAACGTGCAGCAGAGCTTCGTGATCTAGTTCTAGAACTAAAGGCGGGAGGGTGACCATAGATGGCAACTAAATCAATAACGGTTCTTGGAGCAAGAGCCCACAATCTTAAAAACATTGATGTAGAAATACCAAAGGATAAGTTAGTTGTTCTAACCGGGTTGTCAGGCTCTGGTAAGTCTTCACTTGCGTTTGACACGATATACGCAGAAGGACAAAGACGATATGTCGAATCCTTGTCTGCTTATGCCAGACAGTTTCTTGGTCAAATGGATAAACCTGATGTTGACGCTATCGAAGGTTTATCACCTGCTATATCGATTGACCAAAAGACTACAAGTAAAAACCCGAGATCAACGGTGGGAACAGTAACGGAAATATATGACTATTTGCGGTTGTTATTTGCTCGTGTTGGCCGGCCAACATGTCCCATACATGATATTGAAATATCTTCGCAAACAGTTCAACAAATGGTTGATCGCATTTTAGAGTATCCAGAGCGAACAAAGCTTCAAATTCTATCACCTGTTGTGTCTGGGAAAAAGGGTGAACACGTTAAAGTATTGGATAACTTAAAACAGGAAGGCTATGTCCGCCTACGTGTTGACGGAGAAATGCGCGAGATAGCAGAGGAAATCAAATTAGAAAAGAATAAAAAACATTCCATTGAAGTCGTCATCGACCGAATTGTTGTAAAGGATGGAATATCGACACGGTTAACCGACTCCCTTGAAACGGCCTTAGAGCTTGGAAACGGAAAAGCAATTGTTGATGTGATAGACGAGGAAGAGCTGCTGTTTAGTGAGGAACATGCTTGTCCAATTTGCGGTTTTTCGATAGGAGAATTAGAACCACGCTTATTCTCATTTAATAGTCCGTTTGGAGCTTGCGACCGCTGTGATGGACTTGGTACCAAGTTAGAGGTGGACCTAGATTTAGTTATTCCAGACAAGGAACTGTCGTTAAAGGAAGGTGCGATAGCTGCTTGGGAGCCGACTAGCTCCCAATATTACCCGAAGCTACTCGAAAGTGTTTGTAGTCACTTTGGAATTGATATGGAAGTACCGGTAAAGCAACTGCCAAAAGACCACATGGATAAAATTCTCGATGGAAGTGGTAAAGAACGAATCCATTTCCGCTATGAGAATGATTTTGGTGTCCTTAGAGAAAACGATATTTTGTTTGAAGGTGTTATCGCCAATATTGCACGGCGTTACCGGGAAACAAGCTCTGACTTTATCCGTGAACAAATGGAAAAATATATGGCACAAAAACCGTGTCCAGCCTGTAATGGTTACCGGCTAAAAGAAGAAGCAATGGCTGTACTTATCAATGGCCTACATGTTGGAAAAGTGACTGAGTTGTCTGTTACAGAAGCAAAAAGCTTTTTTGAAACACTTAGCCTTACTGAAAAAGAAAAACAAATAGCAACTATGATTTTGAAAGAAATTAGTGATCGATTAACGTTTTTAAACAATGTTGGCTTAGATTATTTAACATTGTCTCGTTCTGCTGGGACACTTTCCGGTGGAGAAGCACAACGGATTAGACTTGCAACGCAAATTGGATCGGCCTTAACAGGTGTGCTTTACGTTCTAGACGAACCTTCAATCGGGTTACATCAACGAGATAACGATCGATTAATTGGAACTTTACAGCGGATGCGCGATCTTGGCAATACGCTCATTGTTGTTGAACATGACGAGGATACGATGTTAGCTGCTGATTGGTTAATTGATATTGGACCTGGTGCAGGTGAGCACGGAGGACAAATTGTTGCGAGCGGTACTCCTAAAAAAGTGATGAAGGATAAAAATTCGTTAACTGGTCAATATTTATCAGGTGAAAAGTTTATTCCGGTCCCATATCAACGCAGGAAACCAGACAAACGAGTGATTGAAATTGTCGGTGCAGCAGAGAACAACTTAAAAAATGTAAATGCTAAAATCCCAATTGGTATATTGACAGCTGTAACTGGTGTTTCTGGTTCTGGAAAAAGTACGCTCGTCAACGACATATTGCACAAAGGCTTAGCGATGAAACTAAATCGAGCCAAGCAAAAACCAGGGAAGCATAAGGCTATTAAAGGGACAGAGCATTTAGAGAAGGTAATCGATATTGATCAGTCTCCGATTGGAAGAACCCCTAGGTCCAATCCGGCAACTTATACTGGTGTATTTGATGACATTCGTGATGTGTTCGCCCAAACGAATGAGGCAAAAGTAAGGGGTTATAAAAAGGGAAGGTTTAGTTTTAATGTGAAGGGTGGCCGTTGTGAAGCTTGTCGTGGCGACGGGATTATTAAAATTGAAATGCATTTCTTACCTGATGTATATGTACCGTGTGAAGTATGCCATGGCAAACGGTACAATCGTGAAACGCTTGAGATTAAATATAAAGGGAAAAATATTGCTGATGTACTCGATATGACAATGGAAGAAGCTCTTGGATTTTTCGCAAACATCCCGAAAATCAAGCGGAAGCTCCAAACGGTTTTTGATGTAGGGTTAGGGTATATTCGCCTAGGACAACCAGCAACGACATTGTCCGGTGGAGAAGCACAACGGGTGAAACTTGCTAGTGAATTACACCGGAGATCAAATGGTAAAACTTTTTACATTTTGGATGAACCAACAACCGGGCTACATGTTGATGACATCTCACGCTTGCTTGAGGTACTTCAACGATTAGTAGAAAACGGCGATTCGGTTCTTATTATTGAGCATAATCTTGATGTTATAAAAGCAGCAGATTATTTGATTGATTTAGGTCCAGAGGGTGGTGACCGCGGCGGAATGATTATAGCGACTGGTACACCAGAAGAAATTGCGAACCATCCAGATTCACATACTGGTACGTATTTGAGACCAATCCTCGAGCGGGACCGGAAACGAATGGAAGAAAGAATGAATGAAAAGGAAAAGGTAGCACAAAGTTAGATGGATATTTTAGGCTGAAGCATGTTGGAATTTATTTGTTTCAGCCTTTTATTTTTTTCTAATGTACAGGCTTGAGTGACAAGTTAAATATCCCCCAAGTGCTTTGCTTGTTGGGGACTGCTATAGGAAGCTATAATAAGAGTAGCAATGGCTTTTTTTAAGAAGGAGAAGGAAAGGGTGAATTGGATGGAACAAATCCATATCGATAAAGTACAAACGGAGTTAAACAGATTTCTAAATAAAGAGGTCTATGTTCATTTGGAAACTACTAACGGAGCATATGCAAGTCACTTCGATGATAAAGCCTACAATGTTGGTGCTTTTATTCGTAATGCGAAAGTAACATATCAGCACGCCAAAATTGTTGGAATAAACGGAGCCTATCGTGTTGGACTTAAAATGGATATTGGCTGGGTCTACGCTGAAGGGATTAACCAATATGAGGTAGACAATCAGAACCGATTATTAATGGCAGGTCATGACCGAGAAGGAAGATTGATGGTTACATTAGAAATTAGTGAAACGCCTTTTAGTTATTAAACGAGAGACGCATAAATATAATCTAAGTAAGGGAGAAGTGTGTAATAGTGGAAAAACATGTGGTTGTAATCTATCCCCACCCAGATGATGAGGCATTTGGAGCCTCAGGTACGATTACTAAGTTTAGAAAAGAAGGTATTCCAGTTACCTATTTGTGTGGAACATTAGGAGAAATGGGAAGAAATATGGGCAATCCGACGTTTGCTAATCGCGAAACTCTTCCGGAAATTAGAAAAAAGGAATTAATAGAGGCATGCAAGGTATTAGACGTAGAGTTACAGATGTTAGGCTATCGTGACAAAACTTTAGAATTTGAGTCTCGTGATGAAGTAGCAGAAAGATTAAAGGGAATCCTGGAAAAAATCGAGCCGAGTCTAGTCATTACCCACTATCCAGAACATGCAGTCCACCCTGACCACAATGCATTTGGGGCTGCTGCGGTCGAGGCGGTTAGTAGAATGGACAAAAACAAACGCCCAACCGTTTGGGCTCAAGCAATTTCGATGACACATATCCAAGATTTAGGCGAACCAGATATCGTCAATGATATTACTCCCTATTTAAAGACGAAAATGAACACAATTTTAGCACACAAATCACAAGCACAAGGCATGATTAGTAAAATGAAACAGGACTCAGAGGATTTTGAAGCAACAGTCAAAGCCCGGTTAGGGACAGAAAGCTTTTATACTTGGAAATTCTAAAGCTCTAAAGGGGATTTGTTAATGAATGAAGAGCGAAGGAAAATTTTAAAGATGGTAGAAGATGGAATGTTAAGCTCAGAGGAAGCTGAAGAATTGTTTGAGTCAGTAGATAAAACTGAACAAGCTGCAAACAATCCTTATTCCATTAGTGAGAAGGTTAATTGGGAAGAGCGCCCAAACGAGTATCAAGGAAATAGCCGTGAGAAAGGTACTGCAGCAAAATTGTTAGGCTATCTAGAAGAGGCATTTACTAAAATCAAAAATGTTGATTTAGATTTGAATTTTGGCAACTTTTATTCCATCTCACACGTTTTCCAAATGAACGATACGCGCTTTTCAAAAATGGATATAGATATTGCCAACGGAAACGTTCAAATTGTTCCATGGGATGAAGATGTCGTTCGGATAGCGTGTGAAGCGAAAGTCTATCAAGTGAACAATCAAGAGGAAGCTAGACAAAAGTTTTTAGAGCAGACCGATTTCTCGATTGACGACGGAATTCTTCATTTTATCATCTCAACAAAACAGGTTAAGGTTGATACGACGATACGAATACCAACGAAATTCTATGAAAAAGTTAGTCTACATTTGTTTAATGGTTCCATTAATGTGGAATATTTAAAAGGAAAACAGCTACGAACTAAAACGACCAATGGTTCGATTGATCTTCATTCGATTGAAATGAAAACAATCAATGCCCAAACCGTTAATGGTAAGCTTAAAGGTGGCAATCTTTTGGCGGATACTATCGAAGCAGAAACAATCAGTGGTTCGGTTTACTTAGTAGGGGATGTGAAAAAGGTAGATGCGCAAGTCGTCAATGGTAGTATCCATTGTACTTGGCACAGGCAACCGGAAATTGCTTTTTTAAAAGCGACAACAGGTAGTATCCGGCTTCATGTTCCAGAGGATAGTGTCATTGATGGAAAACTAGAAACGAATATCGGTAATCTTCATTGTAATTTAACGAACTATAAAATCTACGCCGAAAAAAAAGATATGGTAAAACGGGCACTTCATTTTGAAACAGAAGCTCACCAGAAGGAGCAAGTCTTTCATCTAGAGGCAGAGACAAAAACAGGCTCGATTTGGATCATCCCACATGAATTAACGTAAAGTAAACCTATAAGGGGGAAGGTTCTTGTGAAGAAATTAGTTCGTCCAAATGACCAACGAATGTTAGCTGGTGTGTTGGGTGGAATTGCACAGTATTTTTCCATTGATGCAACCATTATTCGAATAGTCTTTGTTGTTGGTTTAATTTTCACGACATTTTTCCCTTTAGCGTTGTTGTACCTTGCAGGAATCTTTATCATTCCGAATGAAAGGGATAGGTAAACGATGAAAAAGTGGATGTTATCAATTCTATTAAATGCCGTTGCCTTAATTGTTGTTGATCAGTTATTTGCTTCCTTTTATTTGGAAGGTTTCGGTACAGCATTATTAGCTAGCGTGATTTTATCGGTGCTAAATATTTTCGTCAAACCTTTACTTGTGGTACTGACCTTACCTATTACTATTGTGTCTTTTGGATTGTTCCTTTTCGTCATCAATGCTATTACATTAATGATTACCCAAGTGTTACTAGGAAGTTCTTTTGTAATTAGTGGGTTTGCTATGGCAATCGGTGCTGCTGTTATTTTGTCGATTTTAAATCTTATTTTACAACGATTAATTAAAGATACAATCTTGGTACAGCGTAGGTAAACCAAACCTGCGCTGTTTTATATTAGGCTAATTGGAACTATTCTTCCTTCCTATTATTTAGACTAAGAAGCTTGCTATTGATGGTGCTTCCCTAGTGAAAAAATGCTACAATAGTTAACAATGATTGACATCATTTAGGCAAGATGGAGGGAAAAGGGTATGGTGAAGGTTCGTACAGAGGATTTATTAAATCAGTTTCAACTCGAATTACTAGCAGGAGAAGATGGAATCCATCGAGAGATTTTCATGAGTGATATATCTCGTCCTGGTATTGAAATGACAGGCTATTTTAAATATTACCCGAAAGATAGACTTCAATTGTTAGGTAAAACAGAATTATCCTATTTTGATGACTTAACCAGTGAGCAAAAGCGAAATCGTGCTTTACGTTTATGCACAGACATCACACCAGGGATAGTTATTACTCGTGGGATGGACATTCCTGAAGAATTAGTGGAGGCGTGCAACAAATCGGGTGTTCCGTTAATGCGCTCCCCGTATAAAACGACGAGAGTAATCAGTCGGTTAACTAACTTCTTAGAAGCTAAATTTGCACCATTTACCGCTGTGCACGGGGTACTTGTTGATATTTACGGGATTGGGGTCTTAATAACAGGTCAAAGTGGTGTTGGTAAAAGTGAAACAGCACTAGAATTAGTAAAGCGTGGTCATCGACTGGTTGCAGATGATAGCGTTGAGATTAGACAAGAGGACTATGATAGGTTAATCGGTACGGCCCCGCCATTAATTGAACATTTACTTGAAATAAGAGGTCTAGGGATTATCAATGTGATGACATTGTTTGGGGCAGGCTCTGTAAGGTCTTATAAGAAAATATCACTTGTTATAAACTTGGAGATTTGGGATCAGAAAAAAACGTATGATCGCTTAGGGCTTGATGAGGACACCATGAAAATTATTGATGTTGATGTACCTAAAGCAACTATTCCAGTACGGCCAGGTCGTAACTTAGCAGTTATTATTGAAGTGGCAGCAATGAACTTCCGCTTAAAACGTATGGGAGTTAATGCAGCAGAAGAATTTTCCGAGCGATTGACGACAATGATTGAACAAGAGAAAAGTACACTAGATATGGATTTAGATTAAGGAGAGTGAAAGACTTTGACTTGTAGTGCACCCGCAATAGATCGGGTATTTCTTGAACTTGGGCCTTTTACTGTCTATTGGTATGGGGTAATTATTGCGACAGGGGCTTTTCTAGGTTTGTGGTTAGCTACGCGAGAAGCTGACCGCCTAGGTTTACAGAAAGATACGTTTGTTGACTTAGTAGTATTTGCCATTCCAATTGCGATTATTTCTGCTCGAATTTACTATGTTGTCTTTGAATGGGATAGATATGTCGGGGCGCAGTGGTGGGAGGTTTTTGCTGTATGGAAAGGCGGAATTGCCATTCATGGGGCGTTAATTGGTTCTGCTATAACAGCGATTATTTTTACTCGGGTAAAGAAACTGTCCTTTTGGCAAATCACTGATATTGCTGCACCAAGTCTTATTTTAGGTCAGGCAATTGGTCGTTGGGGCAATTTTATGAACCAAGAAGCACATGGTGGCCCAGTTTCGGAAGCTACATATCAAAACGTTTTGCAATATTTACCGGATTTCATTACCAATCAAATGTGTATTGGTGGAATTTTGTATCACCCAACCTTCCTTTATGAATCTGTCTGGAATATACTAGGCATGATCTTCTTGCTTATATTGCGTCGTTACAATCCAAGACGAGGAGAGATCTTTTTAAGCTACCTTATTTGGTATTCGGTTGGAAGGTATTTTATTGAAGGCATGCGTACGGACAGTTTATATATTGTTGCTAATTTAAGAACAGCACAAGTAATTTCCATTCTTTTAGTACTTGTTGGTATCGCACTTATCATCTATCGACGTAAAGCAGGTTTAGCTAACAAGCGGTATGATGGCGAGAAAGTATAATGAAAATTCCCTGTTGGGCCCCTTTAAGTGCGTGTTTAAAAAGGAGGATAAAAAGGACCGAGAAGTTCGAGGCGGCGTAGCTTTGAGCACCGGAATGTACGCAAGTAGGTACATGAGGAGCGGAAAAGTAAGCCAATGAAGAAATTCGATGTGTCATTTTTACCGGACTTTTTAAACAACCTCTTTAAACATTACTTAGAACAAAGCAGACAAAGGAAGAGAAAGGAGCAAAGGACATCGATGACGATTCGAACGATACTCTTTGATTTAGATGGAACGCTTATTGACACGAATGAATTAATTATTGCGTCGTTTACACATACACTTTTGCACTATGCCCAAAACCAGTATAGTCGGGAGGATATTCTGGAGTTTATTGGACCACCACTTGCTGACAGTTTTCGGTCGGTTGATCCAAACCGAGTGGAGGAAATGATTCAGACATACCGGGAACATAATTTAGCAAATCATGATAATTATGTTACTGCATATCCGACTGTAGTAGAAACCATTCACAAACTAAAACAAGCTGGTTTTCAATTAGGTATTGTCACGACAAAAGTGAAAGATACTGCGCTTAAAGGACTAGAACTAACAGGTATGGGTGATTTATTTGAAGTGGTGATTGGTTTAGACGAGGTTGAACACGCCAAGCCACATCCTGAACCAATCTTTAAAGCGTTGGCACAATTGGATGCGAAAGCAGAAGAAACACTAATGGTAGGAGATAACACCCATGATGTGATGGCCGGGAAAAATGCAAACACAAAAACAGCTGGTGTCGCATGGACGATTAAAGGCCGGGAGACTTTAGAAAAATTAGCACCAGATTATATGTTAGAAGAAATGAAGGATCTTTTACCCATTTTAGGGGTGTAATCAATGCGGAACACACAAAGATACCAAGTTGAAAAGGCAAACTCACTTTGGCAAATATACCAAACGGTTCCATTTTTGAAGGTGATGAAAAACTTCATTATTATCCAGCTAGCACGCTATACACCGTTTTTAGGAATTAAAAACTGGCTGTATCGTACGTTTTTACGCATGAAAGTTGGTGACAAAGCTGCATTTGCTTTAATGGTCATGGTAGACATCATGTTTCCGGAGAAAATATCTGTTGGTAAAAACAGCGTAATAGGCTATAATACGACGATCTTAGCACATGAATATTTAATTAAAGAATATCGTTTAGGGGAAGTAATTATTGGTAGTAATGTGATGATTGGAGCGAACTCAACGATTCTTCCGGGGGTTACAATTGGTGATGGGGCGATCGTGTCGGCCGGAACCCTTGTCCATAAAGATGTGCCTCAAGGCTCTTTCGTTGGTGGAAATCCAATGAAGATTATTTATACAAAGGAAGAAATGGAAGAACGTCTAAGGAAAGATGAATTTTTCAAAGGATAGGATTTCCATTAGCTTACGTGGAAAACTTAAACCGAGGGAGGAATCTAGGTTTGGAGAAGTTGATGATGGCTTTAGATCAGGGAACGACAAGTTCTCGGGCGATTCTATTTAATCATGATGGGGAGATTATCGAGGTTGCCCAGCGTGAATTTGAACAATTTTTCCCGAAATCTGGTTGGGTAGAACACGATGCCAATGAGATTTGGACTTCCATTACAGCGTGTATGGCAGAAGTATTACGGAAAGCGGATATTGGCCCAGCCCAAATTGCAGGGATAGGCATCACCAATCAACGAGAAACAACGGTAGTTTGGGACCGACATACGAACAAGCCAATCCATAAGGCAATTGTTTGGCAATCGCGCCAGACAACAGACATTTGTAAATCGTTAATCAATCAGGGGTACCAAGATACCTTTAGAAAGAAAACAGGACTGTTAATGGACCCGTATTTTTCCGGAACAAAGGTCAAGTGGATTCTTGACAATGTCGAAGGGGCAAGAGAGAAAGCGGATAATGGTGACTTAATGTTTGGCACGATTGATTCATGGCTGATTTACAAGTTAACAGGTGGAGAAGTCCACGTCACCGATTATTCTAATGCTTCACGCACACTATTATTCAATATTCATGATCTAAATTGGGATGATGAGTTATTGAGTATTTTAGACATACCGAAAAGTATGTTACCTGAGGTAAAGTCATCATCAGAAATATATGGAACAACAATTGATTACCACTTTTTCGGTCACAATGTACCAATAGCAGGTGTTGCTGGTGACCAGCATGCCGCATTGTTTGGTCAGGCTTGTTTTGAACAAGGAATGGTGAAAAATACGTATGGGACTGGTTGCTTTGTCCTAATGAACACTGGAGAAAAGGCAGTTGAATCCAACCATGGGTTACTAACAACCATTGCCTGGGGGCTTGATGGAAAAGTTGAGTATGCCTTAGAAGGTAGCATATTTGTTGCTGGTTCTGCTGTACAATGGCTACGTGATGGGTTACGAATGTTCACCGACGCAAAACAAAGTGAGGAATATGCCACTAGAGTAACAAGTTCAGACGGTGTCTATTTAGTTCCTGCATTTGTTGGATTAGGGACACCGTATTGGGATAGTGACGTACGCGGTGCAATGTTCGGCTTAACACGTGCAACAAAGAAAGAGCATGTGATTCGCGCAACGTTAGAGGCGCTTGCTTATCAGACGAAGGATGTTGTGGAAGCGATGGTAGGCGATGCTGCCATTCCACTAAAGTCGTTACGCGTTGACGGTGGGGCTGTTAAGAATAACTTCTTAATGCAATTTCAAAGTGATATGCTTGGGGTAAACGTGCAACGACCCGTAGTAAATGAGACAACAGCCCTTGGAGCTGCGTATTTGGCAGGATTAGCAGTCGGTTTTTGGGATAGTAAACAACAAATAGCCTCACAGTGGAAAATTGACCAAACATTTGCACCCGCCATGCAGCAAGACGAGCGTGACCAACTTTACAATGGTTGGAAAAAAGCGGTCGAAGCTACGCGTGTATTTAAATAATAATAGGTAGCCTAGAGCGTGTGGCACGCTAGAACTTTTTAAAAGTTATGTGGGATTATATCCTATTATCTGGGTAGTATGTGTTTGTAGGATAAAGGAGTAGTGGTTAGTTATGGTAAGGTTCTCAAATTTATACCGGAATGATATTTATGAGTCTTTAACGAATGAGAAATTGGATGTTTTAGTCATTGGTGGGGGGATCACCGGTTCAGGTATAGCGTTGGATGCTGCATCAAGAGGATTGAAAACCGGGCTTGTTGAGATGCAAGATTTTGCATTCGGTACATCAAGTCGTTCAACTAAACTAGTCCATGGCGGATTAAGGTACCTCCAACAAATGGAAGTGCAAATGGTTGCTGAGGTTGGGAAAGAGCGAGCAGTTGTCTATGAGAATGGTCCGCATGTGACCAAACCAGAGTGGATGATGCTCCCCTTTTACAAAAAGGGCAATTTCGGCCCACTTTCGGCAAATGTAGGTCTTCGCTTTTATGATTTTTTAGCACAAGTGAAAAAGACTGAAAGACGAATGATGCTATCGAAAAAAGAGGCATTGAAAAAGGAACCATTACTTAAGAGCGAGCATTTAAAAGGCGCTGGCTACTACGTAGAATATAAGACAGATGATGCCCGTTTAACGATTGAAGTGCTGAAGAAGGCCATTGAGTTTGGTGCTCAAGCACTCAACTACTGTAAGGTGACAGAGTTCATTTATAATGAACAAAATAAAGTAGTCGGTGCAACTGTTGAAGACCAAATCGGGGGCCAACAGCATCAGTTGTTTGCCGAAAAAATTATTAATGCTGCAGGTCCTTGGGTTGATGAGTTACGGGAAATGGATGGGTCTAAACAAGGGAAAACACTTTATTTAACAAAGGGAGTACATCTTGTGTTTGATCAATCTACATTTCCGTTAAAACAGGCTATCTATTTTGATAATGAGGATGGAAGGATGATATTTGCCATCCCTAGAGACGGTAAAACGTATGTTGGAACTACCGATACGCCGTATGATGGTGATATCGCTCATCCTACTATAACGAATGATGATCGCGATTACATCCTTCAAGCCATCCATTACATGTTCCCGACCTTATCGATTACGAAGGATGACGTGGAATCAAGCTGGGCGGGATTGCGACCACTAATTGGTGACGAAGGAAAAGACCCTGATGAAATTTCTAGAAAAGATGAGATTTTCGTATCGGATTCTGGCCTATTATCGATTGCAGGCGGTAAGCTAACCGGTTATCGGAAAATGGCAGAAAGCGTTATCGATTTAGTCACGAAACAGCTGAAAAATGAAGTTGGTATTTTATATTCTAAATCAGAAACGAAACAGATTCCGATATCAGGTGGAGAAGTGGGTGGTTCGAAAGGATTTAGTCGCTTCAAGCAACAACAAATGAACCATGCAAAGGCACTTGGAATACATCTAAGTCAGGCAGAGATATTAATTAGTCGGTATGGGGCCAATGTGGAAAAGGTTTTTGAAAAATATGAGAGCTTAACAAACGAAGCGTTACAGGCTGGGATAGATCCAATTGTGTTTGCTGAGCTTCGTTACGCGATTGATGAAGAGTGTGTGTATAAGCCAGTTGATTTTTTTATCCGTCGTACGAGTGCGTTATTTTTTGATATAGCATGGGTGGAGAAGTACCGAAAACCTGTTAGCAATTATATGGGAGAGGTTCTCCACTGGACCCAAGAAGAAATGGGGTACTATGCTAGAGAACTGCAACAAATGCTAGATGTAGCTACGATACGTGAAGATTAACAAAGCCTGGGTTACTCACAAAGGAGTTAACCCAGGCTGTTCATTTAAAAGAAAAGAAAGTATAAAAATGCAAGAGCTGTCTAGCTCCGGGCGCGACTTGCGCTTTTCTTATTGCTTTGCATTTTCGAAGGGCTTGATTATTCCATATATTGCATCGGTGTATGGTAAAGTTAGTCCTTTTTGTTTCGCTAAACGTAGTGCTCCACCGTGTATGTGTTCTACTTCTAGTTGCCCACCTTTTCGACGGTCCTGGTGCATGGAAGAGGTTGCTTCGTCTGCAAGTGAGGCTAAATTAGACATTGCTTTACCTACGTGTTTACTTGTTAACGGGATGTCATATGCATTTGCTAACTGTTGCATTTCAATTAATACTTTGTTCGCTATTTCCAGTGTGGCAGGATTTCTTCTTATCTCTCCAATAGCTAGGTTAGTAGCTGTTGTGATTCCGGAGAACGCCGTTATAAACATATATTTGTTCCACATTTCAAGAACAACGTCATCTGAAACGACAACATTCATGTTGGCATTATGTGCGCTTTCGGCAAACTTATTACAGATTTCCTTTTGCGATGGGTGAAGAGGTCCTAGTCGTAAATCATGGAAACTACTGGAATGGACCACATCCCCATCAGAGTTAAGAGTGGATATAATAAAGCATAATCCCCCGAGTACCGCTTCTTGGCCAAGTTTTTCTTGTAAAATAGATATATGTTCCATCCCATTAAGTAATGGAAGTATTTTGGCTCCTTTATTAACTAAAGTTTTAAGTTGGGCAATGGAATTTTCCAAGTGGTATCCCTTTACACCAAATAAGACTAAATCGACTTCATCTATGTCGTTCGGGCTTGTAACTACTTTCGGTTCCTTAATTGCATAATTTCCTTCGACACTAGTAATAATTAATCCTTGGCGACTCAACTGGCTAGCGCGTTTTTCTCTAACAAGAAAGGTAACATCCTCTCCAACCTGTTCTAGCCTTGCACCAAAATATGCACCAACTGCTCCTGCTCCTACTACAACAATTTTCAAAATAATTCCTCCTATTGAACTTCATGCATTCTCTTGTGTGCTAGTTCGCATCATTAGATGTTCGATTCAGGTGTAATGACCTGAATGCCCTTTTTTCTGTTTTCGCTTAGCTGATTTATTTTGCATTTGAAAACCAGCCGTGGGTAACGTGCAGTTTCTAGAAAAATACAGGTATTGATCTGCAGCTAACCACTACTAAACATTACTATGCAAAAAATAGAAAAAAAATCACGGTATCCCCAAAAAAAGATGTAAGGGAGGACTGACTTTATTTCGCTATATATTAATAGTTAGAAATATGATATACTTCATACGGTAAAACTCGCAACTATAGATTACTAATGAAGTTGTTCAAAAGGGTGGTTTTCTCCTCTTGGACGATTGTAAGGGGGAGACTTAATGATTACCACAGAGGAAATTAGCATAAATGAAAAACTAGATAAAGTCATCCCATTTATTCCTGAAGGAGACTTCTATTTTACTAAAGGAGTAGAGGCCTTTCAAAAAAGAAAATTTGATCTAGCATTAAAGTGGTTAAAAAAAGCGGTTGAACTAGAACCAGATGAACCATTATACCAATGTCAAATGTCAATTATCTATACCGAAATTGGTGCTTACCATGCTGCCAATCAAATGTTAACTAAAGTACTCGCTGTAAATGGAGATAGTTACATTGATTGTTATTACCTCATTGCAAATAATTATGCGCATCTCGGTTTGTTACAAGATGCTAAAAAATATATAGAAACCTATTTAGAGAAAGCACCGGATGGTGATTTTCGTGTAGATGCTGAAAACTTGCTAACTGTTTTAGATATAAGTGAGGACGATGAAGATGATTGGGCTTTTGAGGAGGAAGATGAATTATTAGTCTACCAAGAAACAGCCTTTTTTCATTTGGAACGAGAAGAGTGGGAAACTGCCCTGCCATTATTAGAAGATATGATGGCTATGTTCCCGGAACATGTATACGCTAAGCACGAATATAGCTTTGCGTTATTTTTTGCTGGAAACGAACAAGAAGCACTAAATTTGGAAAGAAAATGGTTGAAAAAGGACCGACAATCATTGTTTAGCCATACGAACTTAGCCGTTTTTTATCATCATCGACGACAATATAAACTACGCGATCGTCATATTGAGGCACTTATGAAAGTATTTCCAATCCACGAACAACAAAAATTACGAATTGCACTTGTTCTAGCTCGTACCGGTTATTATGAAGAAGCTCTGCTTCGTTTTATGTCGTTACCCAAGTCTCAATTGCTTGGTCATATTTCCTATTATAAATGGTATTCGCTTGTACTTTATCGGGTTGGTCAAGTGGATAAAGCTAAGTTACTGTGGGAGGAAGGTTGTATGAAGCATCCCACTTTATTAGAAGTTCGCGCACCTTGGATATGAATAATGTAACCTCATCTTACAAAAAGTATGTAACATGAGCAGAATATTAGACCTTATATCATAAATAATTGATAATAATGTAGAATATTGCTTTTAAGGTGAAAGGGGCGAGTGGAGAATGTCCGAAGATCATATTTATGATGTAATTATTGCAGGTGCAGGCCCAGCAGGAATGACTGCTGCTGTGTATACATCTAGAGCGGATTTAGATACATTAATGTTAGAACGAGGTATTCCTGGTGGCCAAATGGCTAATACGGAAGATGTAGAAAATTATCCTGGATATGACCATATATTAGGTCCAGATTTATCTAATAAAATGTTTGAACATGCTAAAAAGTTTGGGGCAACATATGCTTATGGTGATATTAAGGAAGTTATTGATGGCAAAGAATATAAAACAGTAAAGGCCGGCAATAAGGAATATAAAGCTCGTACTGTCATTATCACAACTGGTGCACAATACAAAAAACTCGGTGTACCAGGCGAAGAGGAATTAGGTGGGCGTGGTGTTTCCTACTGTGCAGTCTGTGATGGGGCATTTTTTAAGCAAAAAGAGCTCATTGTTGTCGGTGGCGGAGATTCTGCTGTTGAAGAAGGCGTTTATTTAACACGTTTTGCAAGTAAAGTAACAATTGTTCACCGTCGTGACGAATTGCGCGCCCAGAAAATTCTTCAAAAACGTGCGTTCGACAATGAAAAAATAGATTTCATTTGGAATACGACAGTAAAAGAAATAAATGGCAAAGACGGTAAAGTCGGTAGTGTAACATTAGTTACAAATTCCGGTGAAGAATATGAACACCCTGCTGATGGGGTCTTTATCTACATTGGGATGAACCCACTAAGTGAACCATTTAAATCACTTGGAATCACTAATGAAGAAGGGTACATTGTGACGAATGAACGAATGGAAACCTCTGTGCCAGGAATCTATGCAGCTGGTGACATTAGAGAAAAAGATTTACGTCAAATTGTAACAGCAACAGGTGACGGAAGTGTTGCAGCACAAGCAGCGCAAGCGTACATCGAAGACTTACTAGAAGAGCTAAATGCTGTAGAGGAATAAAGTGCCTTTCAGGGGTTACCAAGGCGCCCCGCTTTTCTTACAAGATAAGAAAGTATAAAAAAAACCAAAAGCTGTCTAGCTCCGGGCGCCCTGCGCTTTTCTTATTAACCGTAATTACAATTTAACCTGGTTGTAACACGTACGAAATATAAATTGGGTATAATGTAATTAACTAATTGACCCCCTTTTTATAAATATAGATGAAAGCACAGGTGTATTTCGCCTGTGCCGTTTTTTTTTTTTACTTAGCTTTTTGGCGCTTTGAACTTTATAAGGAAAATATAAGCTGGACTACATAAACAGTATTTCTAAATCATTGTTTGTGAGAATATAAATGTTCATTGTATAATAAAGAAAGATTGTCTCTTCAAAAACGACTATCTTTTTAGAAAGAGTTGATAAGGATTGCGTCGAGTAACAAATTGTATATTGCGATATAAGGATCATGTATTACTATTGAAAAAACCGAAACGTGGTTGGTATGCCATGCCTGGTGGTAAGATGGAGCGTGGTGAATCGATTAAGGAATCTGTGATAAGGGAAGTTAAAGAAGAAACGGGTTTACAAATAAAAGAACCGAAGTTACAAGGAGCCTTTACCATACTTGTAAAAAATAAAGAAGAAATAATCCAAGAGTGGATGATGTTTACCTTTTTTTGTAGCCAATTTGATGGAAAACTTTTTAAGAAAAGTGATGAGGGTGAACTGGAGTGGGTACCTGTTTCTGAAGTTCTGAATAAACCGATGGCAGAGGGAGACCGCTCTATCTATAAACATATCCTTGAAAACGATCAAATGATATATGGAACGTTTACGTACACGGAAGATTATCATTTACTAAATGTCCGATTAGATCCACCAAGCGATAGTAAGCCTTAAAAAAGGAGAGGTCAACGTTGGCTGCTAAGGAACAAGAAACGAAGCTTGTAATTATCACAGGAATGTCCGGAGCTGGTAAAACAGTTGCAGTACAAAGTTTTGAAGATCTTGGCTATTATTGTGTCGATAATTTGCCTCCCGCATTACTTCCGAAATTCCTCGAACTAATGAGAGATGCTTCGAATAATATTCACCGTGTTGCGTTAGTTATGGACTTACGTGGCAGGGAGTTTTTTGATTCTTTATTTGAAGCACTAGACAAGCTCGGGAAAGAACAATGGCTAGAAGAACATATTTTGTTTCTAGATGCGGATGATCAATCGTTAGTATCAAGGTATAAAGAAACAAGAAGGTCCCACCCACTTGCTCAAGAGGGTCTCCCGTTAGAGGGAATTGAACAGGAAAGACGTATATTAGATGAGTTACGAGGAAGAGCGCAAAACATTATAAACACGACCAATTTAAAGCCAAAAGAGTTGCGGGAGAAAATTGTTAAAAAATATGGTGGAAACGGACAAGAAATATTTTCTGTCCATTTTGCTTCTTTCGGGTTTAAATATGGACTCCCGATCGACTCAGATCTAGTGTTTGACGTACGTTTTTTACCTAACCCTCATTATGTGGAACATATGCGTCCGTTAACCGGATTAAATGAAGAAGTATCCTCCTACGTATTTAAATGGTCTGACACACAGATCTTTTTGGAAAAGGTTAGTGATTTATTGCGTTTTATGCTACCTCAGTACAAAAAGGAAGGCAAAAGTCAATTAGTTGTTGCGATTGGTTGTACTGGAGGCCAACACCGTTCTGTGGCAATTGCAGAGCATTTTGCGAAGCAATTTTCTACTAACTATATTACACATGTTAGTCATCGTGATATAGATAAAAGAAAGGGACGTTAATTGTATGACTGTTATTAAAAAACGAAATGTGGCTGTTTTAGGTGGCGGGACTGGTATGCCAGTACTCCTTCGAGGCTTGAAAGACTATCCGATTGATCTATCTGCAATTGTTACCGTTGCAGATGATGGTGGAAGTTCAGGCCGGCTACGTAACGAAATGGCAATGCCAGCACCTGGTGATATAAGAAATGTAATAGCTGCGTTATCTGATGTAGAACCAATGCTGATGGAATTATTTCAACATCGTTTTAAAAATGGTAATAGCTTGTCTGGTCATTCGATGGGAAACCTACTACTTGCAGCAATGACATCTGTTACTGGGGACTTTTATAATGGGATTAAGGAAATATCGAGAGTGTTAAATGTGAAAGGGAAAATTTATCCTATTGCCAACCAAAACATGTATTTACATGCTGAAATGGAAGATGGCGAAATAATCACTGGTGAGTCGAACATCCCACTTGCAAATAAAAAAATTAAGCGAGTCTTTCTTCAGCCTGAACCAGTACTGCCGCTACCGGAAGCAGTCCAAGCTGTAATAGATGCAGATCTCGTTGTCATTGCCCCTGGTAGCTTATATACGAGTACCTTACCGAATATGATTGTACCGCAAATTGGAGATGCTTTAAGAAATACAACAGGTAAAGTTGTTTACGTTTGTAATGTGATGACACAACAAGGGGAAACAAGTGGCTATACTGCTGCAGACCACGTCCAAGCTATAACAAACCATGTCGGTGAAGGATGCATTCATTCAATTATTGTAAATAATAAGCCAATTGTCAGTGATGTCCGTAAAATATACGCCGAAGAAAACGCGGAGCCAGTTGTTTATGATACGGACCGGTTACGAAGAATGGGACTAGAAATAATTGAAGCAGATATCATTGACCACAGCAAAAGAATGCTCCGTCATGATACGGGAAAAGTTGCAAAATTACTTTATTCCTTGTTGTAAAAAAGCCAAACAACAGGTTAAACCACTGGGGAGGTGATGGGCTTGTCGTTTGCTTCAGACATAAAGAAAGAGCTCACTCAGATTACGAATGATTCTTGTTGTACGCAGTCCGAATTGGCTGCATTAATCCGAATGAATGGTGCTATTTCCTTTTCAAGGCAAGAATATGTTTTAGATGTCCAAACAGAAAATGCAGCAATTGCAAGACGAATTTATACGTTAATTAAATCGTTATATTCGTATCCAGTCGAGTTACTTGTTCGAAAGAAAATGAAATTGAAAAAGAATAACGTTTATATCGTCCGGATGGCAGAAGGAGTCCGTCCGATTTTAGCCGACCTTGAAATATTGGAAGAACCGTTAAAATTAATCCGATCAATCTCGAATAAGTTCTTAGATAAGCTTTGTTGTCGTCGAGCTTATTTAAGAGGAGCGTTTTTAGCGGGAGGTTCGATTAACAACCCAGAAACATCCTCGTATCATTTAGAAATATCAAATTTTTATCAAGAGCATAACAATGCTATTTGTGAACTGATGAATTCCTTTAACCTGCACGCTCGCATTTTAGAACGAAAAAAAGGTTTTATTGTCTATCTGAAAGAAGCGGAGAAAATAACGGAATTCCTCAATTATGTTGGTGCACACCAAGCTTTATTGAAATTTGAGGATGTTCGAATTGTTCGAGATATGAGAAACTCAGTCAATCGGTTAGTGAACTGTGAAACTGCTAATTTAAACAAGACAATTGGAGCTGCATTCCGTCAGGTCGAAAATATTCGGTTCATTGAAAGAACAGTAGGTCTTGATGCGTTACCTGATAAATTAAAAGAAATAGCAGTCTTACGTGTTGAGTATCAAGAGATGTCTTTAAAAGAGCTTGGCGAACTTGTGTCGACGGGTAAGATTAGTAAATCAGGAATTAATCATCGATTACGTAAAATCGATGAATTTGCTGAAAAGGTAAGAAAAGGTGAAGTGATTAATTAAAATGGGAAAATTGTCCTATTCGATTTCTTGTGGATAATTTAATATACATGCTATAATAGAAAATATCTCTCTTCCGCTGGACAGAGAGAATATTTTTTACATCTCTATGATAGCGCTTTCTAAAGGGGGGGTTAATTTTGATTGAAAAATCTGTTGTTGTAGAATTAGAATCTGGGTTGCAAGCAAGGCTAGCAGCCGAATTTGTCCAAAAGGCAAATGGATATGTCTCTGAAGTTTTTTTAGAGAAAGATGGGAGAAGAGTTAATGCAAAAAGTATCATGGGTCTTATGAGCTTAGCGATTACGTCTGGAGAACCAATTACAATTATTGCAAATGGAAAAGATGATGAAACAGCTGTTAATGAATTGACTAACTTTGTCAAAAACTAACTACTCACTTATTACTACGTAAATACAGCACCTTCCTTACAAATGTAAACCCCAGGAACGACAAGTAAATATGCCAATTATAGGCTATCCCTACAAGTTCATTAATGAGAATCTCACTACCCGGGCTATTAATTTTAAAGAATACGAAGAAAAGGGAGGATAAATATCCGCCCTTTTCTTCAAAGTTAAGAAAGTATAAAAAAATCCAAGAGCTGTCTAGCTCCGGGCGCCTCCCCACCTGAGGCCATGAGTCAATCCCTTTTGTGGCAAAGACCGCCACGTTAGGTCTTGTCTTATGCCTGGCGGGCTAGCAAGGCGCTTGCGCTTTTGATCTCGACTTCTTGTTATTCTTTTATTCTGTAGGTTTTTTCTCCATTACATTATCAATCAAACCATAATCTTTTGCTTTTTCAGCTGACATGAAGTTATCGCGTTCTGTATCGCGTTCAATGACTTCTAATGGTTGACCAGTTCGTTCTGATAAGATTTTGTTTAGCTTACTACGCATTTCAATGATACGATTAGCATGAATTTGGATATCTGTTGCTTGACCTTGTGTTCCACCAAGTGGTTGGTGAATCATTACTTCACTATTTGGTAATGCGTAACGCTTACCAGGCTCACCTGCTGCAAGTAAGAATGCACCCATTGATGCAGCCATACCGATACAAATAGTCGATACATTTGGTTTAATAAATTGCATTGTATCGTAAATCGCCATACCAGCTGTAATCGAGCCGCCAGGAGAGTTGATGTACAACGAAATATCCTTATCAGGGTCTTCAGCTGCTAGAAATAATAGCTGAGAAACAATGCTATTAGCAACATTGTCATCAATACCGCTTCCTAACATAATAATTCGGTCTTTCAATAGTCTTGAATAAATATCATATGCACGTTCCCCGCGGTTCGTTTGTTCAATTACTGTAGGTATTAAGTTCATTCGAATTTCCTCCTCTAACTTTATTAGTGTCGTTAAATACATTTGTAACTATGCTAATCTTAACTAATTGGTCAATAAAGGTCAAACAAAATGCAATGATTATGTATGTATTTTTCTAAGTAGCCTGTTTCGTTTGAATGTGGGATATCTTTGTACGCTTTTAAGTGAGGAACTTCCTACTATAACCAATTTTCTCCTATAAGTATCGTATCCGCTTTTCGTTGGAAATAAACCTAAATAGAGTTTTTTTATTTTAAAATAGCCAAGTTATTCTAATTTATGATTTGAAATAACTAGGTATGACACCTTGTCTAACTTATTCATCATTTGGTTATCATAGAATTGAATTTGATACGCCATTTGATATTTACCGATGGATGTTTTAAACTTTGACATCGAATTCTCTCCTCAATCATTGTTTAACTGTATAACTTATGTAGGAAAGTTGTCTATTGATAATAATTGCTCATTGGGTTTGGATTGAAATCATTTTACTAAAAGTTTGTTGAATTTTATATAATTATCCGTTATAATAAACTTTGTTCGATTTTTTGCTGAATACTGAATAAGTATTTTTTTTTGTGCGCCCGTAGCTCAGGGGATAGAGCAATGGTTTCCGGTACCATGTGTCGGGGGTTCGAATCCCTCCGGGCGCGTTAAGTTTAAGCGGATGTGTCTAGTGTTGGTGGACGTTGACAGAAAAAAACAACCATGCTAGACTACATTTTAATAAAAAACTAATTTACTAATTTTATATTTCTTATCCAGAGAGGTGGAGGGACTGGCCCGATGAAACCCGGCAACCATCAAGTTTTTCATGAACTTGAAAAGGTGCCAATTCCTGCTAAGCACAGTATGCTTGGAAGATAAGAGGAGAGCTGTACATAAACCTCACTATCTTCTTAGTGAGGTTTTTTTATAAGATAAGAAAGCATAAAAAGATCCAAGAGCTGTCTAGTGCAGGGCGCCTAGCCCCTCGGGGTCATAAGTCAATCCCTTGTGTGGCAAAGACCGCCACGTCAGGGCTTGTCTTATGCCTGTCGGGTCTACCAAGGCGCTTGCGCTTTTCTGTTTGTCTAGCTACAGCGCCTAGCCCCTCGGGGTCATAAGTCAATCCCTTTTGTGGCAAAGAGCGCCACGTCAGGGCTTGACTTATGCCTGTCGGGTCTAGCAAGGCGCTTTCGCTTTTCTATTTGTCTAGCTACAGCGCCTAGCCCCTCGGGGTCATAAGTCAATCCCTTTTGTGGCAAAGAGCGCCACGTCAGGGCTTGACTTATGCCTGTCGGGTCTAGCAAGGCGCTTTCGCTTTTCTCAGTCTAACGAAAGGTGGTGGTAATTCCTATGAAAATGAAAGTTGGCTTATCCCGGGATACAGGAACAATTTTAATCGGTGACCTGCAGCTTGAATCTGGAAAAATACTTACTAACGTGGAACTTGCCTATGAACGAGTTGGTTCAATAAATAACCCCGTTATCCTTGTCTGTCACGCATTAACAGGTACGCAATTTGCGGTCGGTAGTAATGATAGACCAGGGTATTGGTCTAAATTAATAAAATTAGGTGGATTTATAGACTTAGAGAAATACCAAGTCATCTCATTTAATGTACTTGGTGGATGTAATGGGTCAACAGGACCGCTTAGCCTTAATCCGGAAACGGGTGAACCATATCAAACAACCTTTCCATTTGTGACGATTCGCGATATCGTTAAGTCACAATACATGGCACTTGAGAAAATGGGAATTACACACCTGAAGGCAGTGATTGGTGGATCACTTGGTGGAATGCAGGCACTAGAATGGGGGCTATGTTACCCGGACATGATGGATGGACTATTTCCGCTTGCTGTTACGCCATATTTGAATGATTATGCAATCGCCTTTAATAATATTGCGAGGTTGTCGATTCTGCAAGACCCGAAATGGAACAATGGTCGCTATACACAAGACAATAGACCGGAGCACGGTCTAAGCCTTGCTCGAATGGTAGGGATGATTACATACCGGTCTAGTGATTTATTTAATGAGCGATTTGGTAGAGAACAACGCGGACCTGTTGGTGTTTCCCACGAAGAAATAGCCTACGAAATTGAATCATATCTAGATTATCAAGGAAAGAAGCTAACGAAACGTTTTGACGCGAATAGCTATTTATATTTGTTAAAAGCGATGGATACTCACGATATTGGCAGGGGGCGAGGTGGGTGGCAAACAGCTGCTAAAGGCTTCCAAGCTCCAGTATTTGCGATTGGCTTTACAGGTGATTCTTTGTTCCCAACTAAGGAATATAAAATTTTAATTGATTACTTACAACAGTTAGACATGACAAGTTCCTTTGAGGAAGTAGTAACCCAGTTTGGTCACGACGGCTTTTTGGTTGAATTCGGAAAATGGGGAAACTTGATTCAGGAGAAGTTGCAAAGTATTTAAATAATTTTAAAAATAAAAAAGTTTTTGACAAAATTCGCGCTTCATAGTAAAGTGAATAAAGACATTACAACTAAATCAATTAATTTTGGATCTCTTATCCAGAGAGGCAGAGGGACTGGCCCGATGATGCCCAGCAACCATTAAGTTAGTTCATTGTAACTAATTTAACAAGGTGCTAATTCCTGCAGGAAGCATACTCCTGAAAGATAAGAGGAGGATAACTAACGTTAAGCCCTCTTCTTATGAAGTGGGCTTTTTTATTGTCTACTCGGCTTCCTAGCCACTCGCGGCTTAACGCCAAGTGATTGATTGCAGAAACAAAGGGGGACTTTACATGACAAATTCTAAAAATTCAACGTATGACCTTGAAACACTATCATTACACGGTGGGCAGGCACCTGACCCAACAACAGGTTCGAGAGCTGTTCCTATCTATCAAACAACGTCGTATGTGTTCCATGATACAGAGCATGCTGAAAGGTTATTCGCCTTAGATGAACCAGGAAACATTTATTCCCGACTTGGAAATCCTACTGTTGATGTTTTTGAAAAACGAATGGCCCTTCTAGAAGATGGCGTTGCAGCAGTTGCGACATCCTCAGGAATGTCAGCCATAACTCTATCAATCTTAAATTTAGCTAGTGCAGGAGATGAGATTGTAGCTGCTGTAAATTTATATGGAGGTACTTACAACCTATTTGCTGTTACATTACCGCGGTACGGTATCAATGTTAAGTTTGTAGACCCGCAAGATCCGAATAGTTTTAAGGGAGCTATCACAGACAAGACAAAGGCTTTGTACGGTGAAATTATCGGAAACCCTGGATTACAAGTGTTAGATGTTGAAGCGGTAGCGGATATCGCACACGAAGCTGGGATCCCACTAATTATTGATAATACATTTGCTACACCATATGTTTGTAAGCCGATTGAACTTGGAGCAGATATCGTTGTTCACTCTGCAACCAAATGGATTGGTGGTCATGGTACGTCAATTGGTGGCATCATCATTGATGGGGGAAGGTTCAACTGGAACTCACCAAAATTCCCAACTTTCACTGAGCCAGATAATAGTTATAACGGAATTATATATGCAAAGGATTTTGGTACATTGGCTTTTGCAACGAAGGTTCGTGTGCAGTTGTTACGAGATTTTGGTGCTGCGCTTAGTCCTTACAATGCCTTTCAGTTATTACAAGGTCTTGAGACTCTTCACCTTCGTGTCGAGAGGCACAATCGCAACGCTGCAGAATTGGCTGAATATCTAATCAACCATCCAGCAGTCGAGTGGGTTACGTATCCAGGGTTAGAGAATCATCCATCCCATGAATTAGCGAAACAGATTTTGAGAAATGGATTTGGCTCCATGATTGTCTTTGGTATTAAAGGTGGCAGAGAAGCAGGCCGTGATTTAATCAATAACGTTTCGCTTTGGTCTCATGTTGCAAATGTAGGGGATGCAAAGTCATTGATCATTCACCCTGCATCTACTACGCACCAACAGTTAAACAAAGAGCAATTGAAAGAAACTGGTGTATCAGAAGAGTTAGTTCGTTTATCCGTTGGAATTGAATCGATTACTGATATAAAGAATGACCTTAATCAGGCACTTGCCAAAGCAACAGGAATTTCCACTGGCGAAACAGATGAAATAGTAATCAACGATGAAGGGGTTATCCGCTGGGCACTAACATCACCAAACGAACGCTACGTGGAAGATGGCGTAGAAAAATCAAGACAAAAGACGTTGGCGATTGTTGGTCTAAGTTCAAAAGAAGGTAGACCGAGTCTGCGTTTAGCTAGAAAAATGCAACGTTTAGGCTACAAAGTCGTACCAGTAAATCCGAATGAAACAGAAGTGCTAGGTGAGAAAGCTTACCCTGATTTGAAAAGTGTTCCATTCCAAATCGATGTTGTTCAAGTTTTTAGAACGCCGGAAGTAGCTGTTGAACTTGCTAAAGAAGCATTAGAAGTTAAGCCTAGAATATTCTGGTTGCAAGAAGGGGTATTTTCGCCAGAGGCAGCTGAAGTAGCAAGAGCAGGTGGCCTTCAAGTTGTCCATAACCGATGCACATATAAAGAAGCACAAAGACTACGTGGGTCGATTTCGACTTACGCTTGTGAAATATAAAAACAAATTAAAATGGGGGATGAAAATGAAAAAGATACCTTTTATTGATATTCGAAGTTTCTTAGTTGTTCTAGTTTTAGGATTAGTGTTAGTGGTTGCAGCTGGATGTTCGTCCACTGCAAGTTCGGAGGGGAAACCAGAGCAAATTAGATTGGATTATGCTTATTATTCGCCAACAAGCTTAGTACTTAAGAAGTTTGGTTGGGCAGAAGAAGAATTTGCAGAAGATGATATTGAAGTAACTTGGACATTAAGCCAAGGTAGTAATAAAGCCTTAGAATTTTTGAATAGCGATAGTGTTGATTTTGGTTCTACTGCAGGTGCTGCTGCTTTAATGTCAAAAGCAACTGGTGCACCAATCAAGAACGTCTATATTTACTCTAAACCTGAATGGACAGCTTTGGTTACTAATAAAGGTTCTGGTATCAAATCGGTTGCAGACCTTAAAGGGAAAAAAGTAGCAGCGACACTCGGTACAGACCCTTACATCTTTTTGCTTCGTTCTCTAGCTGCTGAAGGTGTTCCGGCTGATGAAGTGGAAATTGTAAACTTACAGCATGCTGATGGTGGTTCAGCGTTAGTTTCTGGTGATGTGGATGCATGGGCAGGACTGGATCCAACCATGGCTCGCCTTGAATTAGAAGAGGGTGCTCAACTTTTCTACCGTAATGCTGATTTCAATACGTATGGTTTCTTGAATACAAGAGAAGAGTTTGCGAAAGATTATCCTGACTACGTGAATCGTGTAATAAAAGTCTATGAAAAAGCAAGAAACTGGGTGATTGAGAATCCGGAAGAGGCTGCAGAACTTCTTGCAGAAGAAGCTGGAATTAACGTAGAAGTAGCAAAGAAACAATTAGAGCGTAATGATTTCTCTAACCCAGTTCCTGGTGAAGTTCACGTGAATGCACTTGTTGAAGCAGGTAAGGTGTTGCAAGAGGGAGAAGTTATTAAGCCTGACGTTAATATTGAAGAAACAACAAACAATTTAATTGATCCTTCATTTGCTGAAGAAGTAATTGGAAAATAATTAGATGGTAGGAGGGAAATACAATGGCGAAAAATCTTGAGGCACTCACGTCAGGTCAACTTACCGGAAAAGCAGCAGCAAAAACAAACAAGACAAAACGAAATAATGGAAAGCTAAAGCGTGTTGTCTTAGGAAGTATTTTACCAGTAATCTTAATCGTGGTCTGGGAGTTGCTAAGCCGAATGGGAGTCTTTCCTTCCTATCAACTTCCAGCTCCATCCGTAATTTTTGGAACAATCGTTGACATGGCTCAAAAAGGTACGTTATGGGGACACATTGGTATAACCACTTACAGGGTTTTTGCGGGTTTTGTCCTCGGAACAGTAGTAGCAATTGTGCTAGGTTCATTTGTTGGTTTTTACCGGAAAGCAGAACAAATCTTTGATCCGATGATACAAGCGTTTCGTTCAATTCCGTCATTAGCATGGGTTCCACTATTCATCTTATGGATGGGGATTGGAGAAACATCAAAAATTACAATGATTGCGGTCGGGGTTTTCTTCCCGGTTTATTTAAACATTGTTAGTGGGATTTTGGGAGTTGACCGCAAGCTCATTGAAGTTGGGAGAATGTATCGATTAAATACATTCCAATTAGTGAGTCGGATCATCTTACCTGCATCATTACCTTCATTCTTGGTTGGGCTACGGAGTGGCTTAGGATTAGGTTGGATGTTTGTTGTGGCCGCGGAATTAATGGGAGCAAGCCAAGGATTAGGTTTCTTACTTGTATTTGGTCAAAACATGACACAACCAGAAGTAATTCTTGCATCTATTATTCTATTTGCTATCATTGGTAAATTATCAGATTGGGTTCTTAAAATAATTGAAGAGCGTTCACTACATTGGCAAGATCGTATGGTCAAATCGTAAGAGGAGGTTAGCGTAATGAGCCTTGAATTAAGAAATGTGAGTCGGACATTTGATGGAAAGACAGCTGTGCAAAATATATCCGTTTCAGTCAAACCAGGCGAAATCGTTGGCCTTCTCGGAACAAGTGGATGTGGCAAAAGCACACTACTCCGGGCTATATCTGGACTCGATAATGACTATGATGGTGACATTGTGATTAATGGTGACACAACCAAAGGAATTCATGATACAACGGGTTTCATTTTCCAAGAACCGCGTTTGTTACCTTGGTTAACGGTTTTAGACAATGTAACATTTGGTTTGAAAGGGAAAAAAGAAGAAAAGGAAGCACGTGCAAGGCAATATTTAGAAAGTGTTGGACTTAGTGGCAATGAACATTTATATCCGAGACAACTGTCTGGTGGAATGGCTCAACGGGTTGCTATTGCGAGAGCGTTAGTGACTTCACCTGAAATTTTATTGCTTGATGAACCATTTAGTGCCTTAGATGCCTTTACAAAAATGCAGCTTCAAGATTTATTACTCGATGTATGGAAAACGTATCAATCAACAATTGTTCTTGTCACACATGACATTGATGAAGCGACATACCTTTGTGACCGAGTCATTATCCTTCGGGGCCAACCGGGTGAAATTGATCGTGAAATAATAATTTCTGACCAACGGCCACGGCCTAGAGGTAGTGAAAGACTGGCAAGCTATAAAGCTGAGATCTTAGATAGCTTAGATTTAAATAAACGATAAAGTTGTACCCGACATCAGTGGTTAATCCCACTGATGTATCTGTATAGACAAAAAAAGAACATAAGGGGGACAAAAAATGGCTTCGATTGCACAAACGACAATATCACCAGTGAAAGGTAGCTTTAATCTTTCAAACTATGATTGCGTCCGAAAATCATTTGATTGGGAAGATGCGTCAAAGGAATTACATTTTTGGGAAAGTGGTAAGGTTAATGCGGCATACGAGACAATCGATCGCCATGTAGTTGATGGCTATGGAGATAAAATTGCTCTTCATTATATTAATGAAAATGAAAAGCGTTCCCTTACATTTAGTGAAGTAAAAGAAAAGACAGACCATTATGGACGGATTTTAAAACAACATGGAGTGAAAAAAGGTGACCGGGTATTCATTTTTCTGCCAAAGACTCCAGAGTGTTATATATCAATATTGGCAGTAATAAAAATTGGAGCAATTGCAGGACCGCTATTTGAGGCATTCATGGAAGATGCAGTTAAAGACCGAATCAATGATTGTAAAGGTACCGTCTTGATTACTGATAAGGATTTAGTACAACGGGTGCAACGAGCAGATATTCCTTCCTTAGAGACGATTTTATTTTCTGAAGATATCGAAGCTACACCTGTAGAAAACGACAGAGAAGAAGTAGTGGAATGGTTAGGCAAAGAGGATGGTTTAATTATTCATTATACAAGTGGCTCAACAGGGAAGCCAAAGGGTGTATTACATGCGCACCGTTCGATGATTCACCATCTTCAATCAGGTAAATGGGTCCTTGATATTAAGGATGATGATGTATACTGGTGTACATCGCATCCTGGTTGGGTGACTGGAAGCGTATATGGATTGTTTGCTCCGTGGTTAAATCGAGCAACGATTGTCATTCAAGGTGGGCGTTTTAAGGCAGAAAACTGGTATCAATTAATGGAGGACTTGAAAGTTACTACATGGTACAGTGCCCCAACAGCGTTCCGGATGTTAATGTCACAAGGTGATTTGTTTAAAAATTATGATTTATCTTCACTGAGGCATATATTGAGTGTCGGTGAACCGCTTAATCCTGAGGTTATTCACTGGGCATGGAATAATTTGGGACTTAGAATTCATGATACATGGTGGATGACTGAGACAGGTGGTCACCTTATTGTTAATTTACCTGCAGAATTGATAAAACCGGGCTCGATGGGTCGGCCATTCCCAGGGATAACAGTAGGGATTTTAGACGATGAAGGAAACGAATTGCCACGCGGTGAAGTTGGACAATTGGCAGTTCGTGCTCCGTGGCCAGGTTTGATGAAAGAAATTTGGGGGAACAAAGATAAATTTGATTCCTACTTCAAATATGAAGGTTGGTATAGCTCTGGTGATTTAGCATTACAGGATGAGGACGGTTATGTCTTTTTTCAAGGCAGAAGTGATGATATGATCAATTCCGCTGGGGAAAGAATTGGACCATTTGAAGTAGAGAGTAAACTCATTGAACATCCTGCTGTTGCTGAGGCTGGTGTAATCGGAAAACCAGATGCATTACGTGGGGAATTAGTTAAAGCATTCATTACATTGCGGACTGGTTTTCAAGAGTCAGAAGAATTATTAGAGGAAATTAGATTATTTGTTCGGAAAAATTTATCTGCACATGCTGCCCCTAGAGAAATTGAAGTAATGAATGAGCTTCCAAAAACGAAAATAAGTGGTAAAATTCTTCGACGTAAATTGAAGGAATGGGAGATTCAGAAGGTTCAATAAGCTGGAGGAATAAAAATGAAAAGCGTAATTTTATACTCAAAAATAGACTGCCCCATTTGTGAAGAGGCAAAGCAGCTAATTTTAACGCTAAAGGACGCGTATTCCTTTACCCTAGATGAAGTCGATATTTATAAGGATGATCTATTGCTAGAAAAATATCAGTTGATGATTCCTGTTGTTGAAATAGACTGCAATGAAGTTGATTTTGGCCAAATAGAATTGGGTAAAATTATCAATGCCTTATCGAGCTAAAGGTGAATTGGGGGAGTGTGAAACGGGTTCCCCCTAATATTTGCCGTTTTCAAATGTCGAAAATTCAGAAAATATAGACTAGCCAGGTTTATCTTGTAGAAAAAATAGTTGTGGGAATAATAGCCATCTGTTACAATGATTACTGTAAGAGGATTTTTTTTGCCGCATGCGGGACGTATTATGACTAGCAGGGACAAATTTATCCCAGTAAAAGATGCGAGCCGTAAATCGTACAAAGGAGCAAAATAATGAGACAGTTGATTGAAATTCAACAAAAATTATTCCCGGATTTGCTCGAAGTCATGCAGCGAAGGTATAAAATCCTTCATTATATTCAATTAATGGAACCGATTGGAAGAAGAAGTCTAGCCGATAATATCGAATTGGCTGAACGAGTCGTAAGAAGTGAGATTGATTTCTTTAATAAGAATGGATTCATTGATGTTACAGCCAAAGGCATGCATCTTACGAATTCTGGCAAAATAATTCTAAATCAACTCGCCGATTTCATGAAAGAAATTTCAGGCTTTAGTTTGATAGAACAGCATTTAAAGGACAAACTACAATTAGATCATGCCATTGTTGTCCCTGGCAATAGTGACGATCATGATTGGGTTAAACAAGACTTAGGAAAAGCCTGTGTCCAATACTTAAAATCTATCTTAAAGCAGAAGCAAACAGTGGCTGTAACCGGTGGGACAACGATGGCAGCTGTTGCTGAGATGATCAAGCCTTTTCCTGGGGCAAACAAGTGTATGTTTGTACCAGCTCGTGGTGGCTTAGGGGAACGTGTGGAAAATCAAGCGAACACCATTTGTGTAGAAATGGCTAAAAAAGTACATGGTGAATATCGGTTGTTGTACGTTCCAGATCCGATTAGTGAAGAAGCATATCAATCAATAATTGGGGAACCTTCTATAAAAGAGGTATTGGAGATTATTCGAGATGCTAATATTGTTATCCACGGTGTTGGCGATGCGGTCACAATGGCCAAGCGGAGAAAAGCTTCACACCATATCCTACAAAAGATAATAGATGGGCATGCTGTAAGTGAAGCATTCGGCTATTATTTTAACGAAGAGGGAAAGGTTATTCACAAGGTTCGAACAGTTGGAATTCAGTTGGAGGATTTATACAAAGCAAATTGTGTTATAGCTGTTGCTGGGGGAAAATCAAAGGCAAAAGCGATTAACTCCTACTTCAAACAAGGAAAAGGCAATGTGCTGATTACTGACGAAAGTGCTGCGAAAGAGTTAATAAGGGGATTTTCCCTTTAATATATATTTATTGCAAATCATAAGGAGGAAATAGAAGATGACAGTAAAAGTTGGAATTAATGGTTTTGGTCGTATCGGGCGTAACGTGTTTCGCCAGGCTTTAAAAAATAGTGAGGTAGAAGTAGTAGCAGTTAACGATTTAACAGATGCTAATATGCTTGCTCACTTATTAAAATATGATACTGTGCATGGAAAGCTTGAAGAAGAAGTAGTTGTTAATGGATCAAACCTAGTAGTTGCTGGTAAAGAAATCAAAGTACTTTCTGAAAGAGACCCAGCTAACCTTGGATGGGGAGACCTTGGTGTTGAAGTTGTAATCGAATCGACTGGTCGCTTTACAAAGCGTGAAGATGCTAGTAAACACCTTGATGCTGGTGCTAAAAAAGTAGTTATCTCTGCACCTGCTAATGATGAAGACATCACAATTGTGATGGGCGTTAACGAAGACAAGTACGATGCAGCAAGTCACCATGTCCTTTCTAATGCATCTTGTACAACGAACTGCCTTGCACCATTTGCCAAAATACTTAACGATAAATTCGGTTTAAAGCGCGGTATGATGACAACTGTTCACTCATACACAAACGACCAACAAATCTTAGACTTACCACATAAAGATTATCGTCGTGCTCGTGCGGCTGCAGAAAACATTATTCCTACAAGCACTGGTGCTGCTAAAGCAGTATCGTTAGTACTTCCTGAACTTAAAGGTAAATTAAATGGTATGGCAATGCGAGTACCTACTCCAGACGGTTCATTAGTTGACTTAGTTGCCGAGCTTGAAAAGGATGTAACTGCTGAAGAAGTAAACGCAGCATTTAAAGAAGCTGCTGAAGGTCCATTGAAAGGAATCCTAGGTTATTCTGAAGAGCCATTAGTATCAGCTGACTACGTTGGCGATCCACATTCTTCCACTATCGATGCTCTTTCAACGATGGTAATGGAAGGAAACATGGTTAAAGTTGTGTCTTGGTATGACAATGAAATGGGCTACTCCACTCGTTGTGTAGACTTAGCAGTATTCTTAAAGCAACAAGGCCTATAAGATTGCATAATAGTTAACACTATAAGGAAGTCTTAATTGGGAGGGGGATCAGTCCTCCTCCCAATTTTTAAAACTAGGTACTACATATTTTAGAATCACAAGGAGGTTGACAAAGTCGATGAGCAAAAAAACAGTGCGTGATTTTGATGTGAAAGGTAAAAAAGTGTTTTGCCGTGTGGATTTTAACGTACCAATGGCTGACGGTGAAGTTACCGATGATACTAGAATCAGAGCAGCATTACCGACCATTCAATATTTAGTTGAACAAGGTGCTAAAGTAATTCTTTCTAGTCATTTGGGGCGACCAAAAGGTCAAGTTGTAGAAGAACTCCGTTTAGATGCTGTAGCAAAACGGTTAAGTGAACTGCTTAACCAAACAGTAACAAAGACTGACGAGGTTTTTGGACCAGAGGTTGATAAAGCATTAGCAGAACTAAATGATGGTAATGTACTATTAATTGAAAATGTTCGCTTCCATCCAGGTGAAACAAAAAATGATCCGGAATTAGCGAAAGAATTTGCTAAAATGGGTGACCTTTATGTTAATGATGCATTTGGGGCTGCACACCGTGCTCACGCTTCGACTGCAGGAGTAGCTGAACATCTACCTGCAGCAGCTGGCTTCTTGTTGGAAAAAGAACTTGAGGTCCTAGGTAAAGCATTATCGAACCCTGAGCGTCCGTTCACTGCAATCATTGGTGGAGCAAAGGTTAAAGATAAAATTGGCGTTATCGAAAATCTATTAGATAAAGTAGATAACCTTATTGTTGGTGGTGGATTAGCATATACGTTTGTCAAAGCTAAAGGTTACGAAATTGGCAAATCCTTGCTAGAGGAAGATAAAATTGATTTAGCGAAAGAATTTATGCAAAAGGCTGAAGAAAAAGGCGTCAATTTCGTCTTACCAGTTGATGTTATCGTAGCTGATGACTTCTCCAATGATGCAAATAAAAACGAAGTAGATATCGATAGCATTCCGGCTGATTGGGAAGCACTTGATATTGGACCAAAAACGCGTGAAAAATATGCAGATATCGTCAAGGGTTCAAAACTAGTTATCTGGAATGGACCAATGGGCGTGTTTGAATTAGATGCATTTGCTAATGGTACAAAAGCTGTTGCGGATGCCCTTGCTAAAACAGAAGGATATACAGTTATTGGTGGAGGGGACTCTGCTGCTGCTGTTGAGAAGTTTGACTATGCAGATAAGATGGATCACATTTCCACTGGTGGCGGTGCGTCTTTAGAATTCATGGAAGGTAAAGTACTTCCGGGCGTAGCTGCATTAAATGATAAATAAAGAATGGACGAGGTGTTCACATGCGTAAGAAGGTTATCGCAGGAAACTGGAAAATGAACAAGGTGCTAAAAGAGGCTGAGCAATTTGTAGCTGATACAAAGGACAAAATCCCTGGACATGACGCGGTTGAATCTGTAGTCTGTGCACCGTTCCCTTTCCTAGCTACTTTAGTAGAAAAAGCAGCAGGATCAGATTTGAAAATTGCTGCACAAAATATGCACTTTGAGGATAATGGTGCCTTTACTGGTGAAGTAAGCCCTGTTATGTTAAAAGACTTAGGTGTTTCTTATGTTGTGTTAGGTCACTCGGAACGCCGCGAGTATTTTGCAGAGACAGATGAAACAGTTAACCAAAAAACAAAAGCTGCTTTTAACCACGGCTTAACACCAATTGTTTGTGTGGGGGAAACATTAGAACAACGTGAAAATAATGAAACAATGGCACTAGTCGAAGATCAAGTGAAAAAAGCATTGGCTGATCTTACTGAAGAACAAGTAAAGGCTACGATTATTGCTTATGAGCCAATTTGGGCAATCGGTACAGGGAAGACAGCAACGTCTGAACAAGCAAATGAGGTATGTGCACACATTCGCAACGTAGTAAAAGCTGCTGTATCAGCAGATGCTGCAGAAGCTGTCCGCATCCAATATGGTGGAAGTGTGAAACCGGCAAACGTTGATGAACTCTTAGCACAGTCTGATATTGATGGTGCACTGGTAGGTGGAGCGAGTTTAGAAGCAGAATCATTTTTAGCATTGGTGGAGGCTGGTGCAAAATGAGTCAAAATAAATTAGCTGCACTCATCATCTTAGATGGGTTTGCTTGCCGGGATGAGGAATTCGGAAACGCAATAAAACAAGCCAATACACCAAACTTTGATCGTTACTGGAACAAATATCCTCACAATCAGCTAACTGCAAGTGGGGAAGCGGTTGGACTTCCAAAAGGTCAAATGGGAAACTCTGAGGTGGGTCACTTAAATATCGGAGCTGGTCGTATTGTTTACCAAAGCTTAACTCGGGTTAACTTATCGATTCGTGAAGGAGACTTCTTTGATAATAATGTCCTATTAGAAGCGGTTAAAAACGCTAAAGATAAAAATAAGGCATTGCATATCTTTGGTTTACTTTCTGATGGTGGCGTTCATAGTCATATTGAACACTTATACGCTGTTCTTAAAATGGCAGGCAAATATGAACTCGAAAAAGTATATGTACATGGATTTCTAGATGGACGCGACGTAGGACAAAAAACGGCTGAAAAGTATATCCAAGCAACCCTTGACACCATGAAGGAATACGGTGTTGGAGAATTTGCTACGATTTCTGGTCGTTATTACTCGATGGACCGTGACAAGCGATGGGATCGTGTGAAAAAAGCTTACGATGCAATGGTATATGGGGAAGGCCCAACTTATCATGATCCATTAGAAGTTGTGAAAGACTCTTATGAAAATGGAATCTACGACGAATTTGTTTTACCGTCTGTCATCACTAACGAAGATGGTGCACCAAAAGCAACAATCGAAGACGGAGACTCTGTTATTTTCTATAACTTCCGTCCTGACCGTGCCATTCAAATTTCACGGACGTTTGCAAATGAGGATTTTCGTGACTTTGACAGAGGCGACAAAGCACCAAAAGATATTCACTTTGTCTGCTTAACAAAATTCAGTGAAACGGTTAATGGTTTCGTTGCTTACGAACCGGTTAACTTAGACAATACTGTTGGAGAAGTTCTTGCACAGAACAATCTAAATCAACTAAGAATCGCCGAAACGGAGAAATATCCTCACGTTACCTTCTTTATGAGTGGTGGTCGTGAAAAGGAGTTTCCAGGAGAAAAACGTATTTTAATCGATTCTCCGAAAGTTGCTACCTATGATCTACAGCCGGAAATGAGTGCATATGAAGTTACCGATGCCTTGTTAAAAGAACTTGATGAAGGTAATCAAAACGCCATTATTTTAAACTTTGCCAACCCAGACATGGTTGGGCATTCTGGCATGCTTGAGCCGACAATTAAAGCAATCGAGGTTGTTGATGAGTGTCTGGGTAAAGTTGTTGATAAAATAATTGAAAAAGGTGGGCAAGCTATTATTACGGCTGACCATGGTAATTCTGATGAAGTACTTACATTAGAAGGAAAGCCGATGACAGCCCACACAACCAATCCAGTACCAGTCATTGTAACAAAAGATGATATTAACCTACGCGATGGAGGTATTTTGGGTGACTTAGCACCAACCTTATTAGATTTACTAGATGTTGAAAAACCAAAAGAGATGACAGGTTCATCCCTAATTAAAAAATAACAGGTAAAAGGAGAGAATTAAATAATGCCATATATTACAGATGTATACGCACGCGAAGTATTGGACTCCCGTGGTAACCCAACCGTTGAAGTTGAAATTTTTACAGAATCAGGTGCTTTCGGTAAAGCACTAGTACCAAGTGGTGCATCTACTGGTGAACACGAAGCAGTTGAGTTACGTGATGGTGATAAAGAACGTTACTTAGGAAAAGGTGTTCTTAAAGCGGTTGAAAACGTAAATGAAATTATTGCACCAGAATTACTTGGTTTAGATGTAACACGCCAAGTAGTAATTGATGAGCTTCTTATCGAATTAGATGGCACGGAAAACAAAGGTAAATTAGGTGCCAATGCAATCCTTGGAGTATCAATGGCTGTTGCACATGCAGCTGCTGACTACCTAGGAGTACCATTATATACTTATCTTGGTGGATTCAATGCAAAAACACTTCCAACACCAATGATGAACATTGTAAATGGTGGAGAGCATGCCGATAATAACGTAGATATTCAAGAATTTATGATTATGCCTGTAGGTGCTCCAACTTTCCGTGAAGCACTTCGTATGGGTGCGGAAATCTTCCATTCACTTAAAAAGGTGCTTGGTTCGAAAGGCCTTAATACGGCAGTAGGTGATGAAGGTGGATTTGCTCCAAACCTTGGTTCAAACGAAGAAGCACTTTCTACGATTATCGAAGCAATTGAAGCAGCTGGTTATAAACCTGGTGAAGAAGTGAAGCTTGCAATGGATGTTGCATCTTCAGAATTCTACGAAGATGGTAAATACAACCTTAAAGGTGAAGGCGTCGTACGTACTTCTGAAGAAATGGTTGCATGGTATGAAGAAATGATCAACAAATACCCTATCATCTCCATTGAAGACGGTCTAGATGAAAATGACTGGGAAGGCCACAAGCTTTTAACTGAGCGTATTGGTGACCGCGTACAGCTTGTAGGGGATGACCTATTTGTTACAAACACGAAGCGCTTGAAACAAGGAATTAAGCAAGGTGTAGGTAATTCAATCCTTGTTAAAGTGAACCAAATTGGTACCCTTACAGAAACGTTTGAAGCGATTGAAATGGCAAAGCGTGCAGGATATACAGCAGTTATCTCTCACCGTTCTGGTGAAACAGAAGATGCAACGATTGCTGACATCGCGGTTGCGACAAACGCTGGTCAAATCAAGACAGGTGCCCCATCACGTACAGACCGTGTTGCGAAATACAATCAATTACTACGGATTGAAGACGAGTTAGTTGGAACAGCTATCTACGCTGGTAAAGATGCGTTTTATAACTTGAATAAATAATCAACATATCAACCGCTAAGGACTAACCCTTAGCGGTTTTTTCAAAAAGGTATGAAATTATTGAAGGTAATGGAGATATCCACACACATAAAAACCCCCCACAAAATTAATTGTGGGGGAGTTTTGCTTAAGCTTGCCTTAGGGTGGGCAAGGCGCCCTTCGCTTTTCTTATAAATTGCCTTTTAATTCTTGATAAGAACTCTTTAACTGTTCTAATTCACGACGGTGAAAGTCGAGAGCTTGTTGGTTTTCCGTAGTTTGTTCTGATTGTGTAAGTGATCTTTCCGCACGTTCTAAGGCTTGATTAATTTGAGCATCTAGATTTGCTTCAGCATTCGGATTGCTTTGTGCCTGTGTAATGGCATGCTGTAAATGAAGAATCGATTGTTGTGCTTGTGTCAGCTGTGTTTGATCATGGGAGCTAGAAATATTATTTCCTTTCATCACATAACCCTCCTTTTTCCTTCATTAATAATGTGCTTAAAACAGATATTTATATACATGATAAAAATGAAGAGGAATCTATTGTAAACCTAAAAAAACCATAGTATTATTAATGGATTAATACGCATCTTATTGAAAGTAATTACCGTGCATGTATTAAAATAAAATTTTTAGGAAAGAAGGAGAAATGGCAGATTGAAAATTCGCGTATCAGCAGTTCAGTACCATCTTCACAGTATTAACACCTTTGAGGACTTTGCGAATCAAGTTACCCATTACGTCAAATCGGCAGCTGAATTTAATTCAGATTTTATACTTTTTCCAGAATTCTTAACTACCCAATTATTATCAATCACCGATCAAAAAGATCGTACTTATACAGGATTATCAGCATATACAGACCGGTATTATGAGTTGTTTACTTCTCTTGCAATGGAAACTAAAACACATATTATTGGAGGTACACACATTGTCGAAAGAGATGGTAAATTTTATAATGTTGCCCATATGTTTTATCCAGACGGTCGGATTGAAGACCAAGCTAAATTACATTTAACGCCTTGGGAATTAACAGAATGGAAACTAACACAAGGTGAAGGTGTTCAAATATTTAATACTGATAAAGGTAAGGTTGCAATCCTTACTTGTTATGATATTGAATTTCCGGAGATTGTTCGTATGGTGAGAGGAATGGGAGCAGATATCATCTTCGTGCCTTCTTGTACAGACGACCGTCATGGATTTCACCGAGTCAGATATACTTGTCATGCACGAACGATTGAAAACCAAGTCTATCTCGTAACAACAGGCACAATTGGCGCATTACCAACTGTGGATTTCATGAGATCAAACTTTGGACAAGCAGCGGTAATTACCCCTAATGACATTCCTTTTCCAAAGGCCGGTGTTTTGATGGAAGGGGAAATTAATTCTGACATGGTAATTACAGCTGATTTGGATTTATCTTTATTATATGACGTCAGAAGTCATGGTTCTGTTACAACCTGGAGAGATCGACGCGTTGACCTTTACCCAGACTTAGGCAAAACAAAGCTAGAGCGAGCAATATCAACATACTCTGAGTAGTGTAAAATGGATTATTGCTTTCTACCAATGGGAAAAATCGGTGTCTGAATGTAGTCATTCAGACACCGATTTTATTTTTCCGAGTAGAGGCAGTATTCGGACAGGAGAGAGAAGATAAAGCCTTATGAGTCCGAATGAGTGAGGCGCGACTTGCGCTTTTCTTATAAAAAACTCCCCGCTTGAAATAAGTGGGGAGCGTGAACAATTATTGATTTGTTTTTTCACGAATAAATGCTTCAACCTCATCAGCGGTACTCATTGACAACAATTGCTCCTTATAAGAAGCTAATTCCTGTTTAGAGAGACCTCTGATTTGAGTGCGTGCTGGTAAAATGGAGGTAGCACTCATACTAAATTCGTCTAATCCTAAACCAAGTAAAATAGGAATTGCGATTGAATCACCAGCCATCTCACCACACATACCAGCCCATTTACCTTCTGCATGAGCAGCTTCAATCACATTATTGACAAGGTTTAAAATTGCTGGATGATAAGGCTGATACAAGTATGACACTCGTTCATTCATTCGGTCAGCTGCCATTGTATATTGGATTAAATCATTCGTTCCAATACTAAAGAAATCAACCTCTTTAGCAAACTGTCGTGCGATCACTGCTGTAGAAGGTATTTCCACCATAATACCAATTTCGATATCATCGGAGACAACGGTACCTTCTGACTTCAGATTATCTTTTTCCTCAAGCAATAGTGCTTTGGCTTGACGGAATTCATCTAATGTAGCAATCATCGGGAACATGATTTTTAAGTTTCCATATACACTAGCGCGCAGTAAGGCACGTAGCTGTGTACGAAAAATATCATCGCGTTCTAAGCATAATCGGATCGCACGGAATCCTAAAAATGGATTCATTTCTTCAGGTAGCTTTAAGTAACTTAATTCCTTATCGCCACCAATGTCCAACGTGCGTACAACGACAGGCTTGTCTCCCATTTGTTCTAGAACCGATTTATAAGCTTCATATTGCTCTTCTTCTGTCGGTAATTTACTTTTACCCATGTACAAGAACTCGGTACGATAAAGCCCAACACCTTCGCCACCATTATTCACAACACCAGTAACATCTTCAGGTGTACCGATATTGGCAACAAGCTCGACGTGGTGATTATCAGAAGAAATAGTAGGTTCATCTTTAAGCTGTGCCCAGATTTCTTTTTGCTTCTCAAATTCTGCGTGCTTTTGCTTATAAGACGTAATCTGTTCTTCCGTTGGGTTTAAGATAACATCACCATCAATACCGTCAACGATAATTAAGTCATTTTCTTTGGCATCGCTCATAATTGTTTTTGTTCCAACTACGGCTGGAATTTCAAGAGAACGAGCCATGATTGCAGAATGGGATGTACGTCCACCAATGTTTGTAGTGAACCCCTTAACGAACTGTTTGTTTAATTGTGCTGTATCTGAAGGTGTTAAGTCTTCAGCGACAATAACAACTTCTTCGTCAATTAATGCAGGATTAGGGAATGTAACATTAAGTAAGTGTGCCATCACACGTTTTGTTACATCCTGGATATCAGCGGCACGCTCTCGCATGTATTCGTTATCCATAGCCTTGAACATGTTGATAAACATGTTCGCCGTTTCTTCTAGTGCTGCTTCTGCATTAACCTTCTCAGATTTGATTTTGTCATGAATCGGATGAATCATTTCAGGGTCGCTAAGAACAAGTAAGTGGGCAGAAAAAATCTCGGCATGCTCATCACCTAAAGATTTTTTAGCATTTTCTTTGATGATTTCTAGCTCTTGTTTTGATACTTCAAGTGCTTGTGATAGTCGATTGATTTCTACTTCTGGATTTTCCACGGTTTTTTGTTCTATTGTTAAGTCCGGAACCGCAAGCTTATATACTTTAGCAATTGCGATTCCGCTCGATGCTGCTATGCCGCGTAAATTACTCATTAACTATTACTCTCCTAGTCCTTCTTGTTTAATCGCATCAACAATTGCATCCAATGCTTCTTGCTCATCGGAACCTTCAGCAGAGATGGTAATTTCTGAGTCTTTAGGGATGCCTAAAGACATGACACCCATAATAGACTTAAGGTTTACTTTTTTACCGTTGTATTCAACATTTACTTCTGATGCGAAACTACCAGCTTTGTTAACTAGAACTGTTGCAGGACGTGCGTGAACACCTGTTGGATCTGTAATTGTTACTGTTTTTTCTACTGCCATTTAAAAAACCTCCTATAAAATAAATTAATTCGGATACACTACAACATAATTTTACTCTTTTTCTAGGTCCTTTTTCAAGAATCCTATAAGAAAAGCACTGATAATTGTACCAATTAATATAGCGAGAAGATACAATAATGGATTTCCGTCGACTAATCCAGCTACAACAATACCACCATGAGGGGCACGAAGTCCAATATCAAACAACATCGACAACCCACCTGCAGCTGCGGAACCGATAATAATTGAAGGAATTACTCTTGCCGGGTCTGCTGCAGCAAACGGGATTGCCCCTTCAGTTATGAAGAAAGCACCTAGTGCATAGTTTGATTTACCTGCTTGACGCTCTTGCTCTGTAAACTTATTTTTGAAAATATTTGTCGCTAATGCTGTTGCGAGCGGCGGTACCATACCACCAGCCATGATCGCTGCAATAAATTGGAACTGATCTGCATCAAGCATCGCAATCCCAAACGTATAAGCGGCTTTATTTATTGGACCACCCATATCGATTGCCATCATCCCACCTAGGATAATTCCAAGCAGAACTAAGTTGGCATCTCCAAGTGCTTGTAACCAATCAGATAATCCTGTATAAATCGTTGTTAACGGTGGATTGATGATTAACATCACCAAACCAGTCAAACCAATCGATAATACTGGGTATAGTAAAACAGTTTTTAAACCATCAAATAATGTCGGGAGTACTTCCAATCCTTTTTTAACGAGTAGTGTTAAATAACCTGCAAGAAATCCTGCAATTAAACCACCTAAGAAACCTGATCCAGACGTTCCTTCAATTCCAGAAGTTATCGCTATTAATCCACCAACCATCCCTGGAGCAAAGCCTGGTCGGTCTGCAATACTAGAAGCAATAAAACCAGCCAAGACAGGAACCATTAAATAAAAGGCGTTACTTCCACCAATCGTCATCAACATCTCAGCAAACCGGTTATATTGGTCGCTTGTTGGGTCTGCAGAATAAATCCCGAAAAGGAAAGAGATTGCAATTAAAATACCGCCACCAACAACAAATGGTAGCATGTTAGAAACACCATTCATTAAGTGTTTATAAAAACCGGTTCTTCCCTTTGCATCAGCATCACTACTACTAGACCCACCACTACCTTGATAAATCGGCGCATCTTTTCGAACAGCTCGTTCGATTAATTGGCGCGGCTCGTGAATCCCTTTTGCAACAGGAACTTGAATAAGCGGTTTTCCTTTAAATCGCTCGGTTTCAATTTTGGTATCAGCCGCAATAATAATCGCGTCTGCTTTCTCAATTTCCTCTGGTGTTAAACGATTTTTTACTCCACCAGAGCCATTGGTTTCTACTTTAATCGACACGCCCATTTCTTTTGCAGTAGCTTTTAATTTGTCTGCTGCCATAAAAGTATGTGCAATTCCGGTAGGACATCCAGTAACGGCAAGGATGTTTCCACCAGTTGATGGAGCATCTTCTGGGATGTCATCCTCAGCTTCTTTTTTTTCCTTTGCATTAACAATTTCCATGATTTCGTCTGCACTTGTTGCTTTTTCAAGTTTTTTTCTAAAGTTATCGTCCATTAAAAAAGAAGATAATCGAGATAATGTTTCTAAATGTGTTTGATTCGCACCTTCTGAAGCTGCAATCATAAAAAATAGGTGAGAGGGTTGACCATCTAAGGAACTGTAATCTACCCCTTGCTTAGATCTACCAAAGGCTATTGCTGGCGTCTTTACGGCACTTGTTTTTGCATGTGGGATGGCAATTCCTTCACCAATGCCAGTTGTACTTTGTGCTTCACGTGCAAGGATAGCTTCTTTAAATTTTTCTTTATTGTTTAGTCGTCCTGCTTGGTCTAACTTGGTGACTAATTCATCTATAACAGCTTCTTTTGAATTAGAGCCAAGGTCGAGTAGTATTGTATCTTTTTTTAGTAAATCTGTAATATTCATTAATAACCCTCCTTAATCAATCGATGTAACCAAAACTTGGTCTAGTATTTTTTTGACATCGTCTTTCGTACAAAGGTCGTCACTAAATGCAGTTGCACTGCCTGACGCAATCGCATATTGAAACGCCTTTTTCGGATTTGCACTCTTTGTGTATGCTGATAAAAACCCTGAAACCATCGAATCTCCGGCACCGACTGTGTTTTTCACTTGTCCTGTTGGGGCTTTGGCGTAATAGGACTCGTGCTCACCAACGTATACAGCACCATCTCCACCCATTGAAATAATGACATGAATTGCTCCCTTTCTTTGCAATTTTTTTCCAAAGTGGACTGCGTCTTCATAAGAACGAATGGTTGTTTCAAACAATTCTCCTAATTCATGATGGTTAGGTTTAATCAAGAATAACTTTGAACCAATTATTTCTTTCAGTGCTTGGCTTGAAGTATCAACAATGAAGTGAACGTTATTTTGTTCACAAATACTTGCAAGCATACTATAAAAATCAGTTGGTACTGTAGTTGGAATACTGCCCGATGCTACAAGGTAATCACCTGCGTTTATTGCTTTTATTTGAGATAAGAGTTCATCTAGTTCCGCTTCTGAAATGATGGGACCTGGGCCATTTACTTCCGTTTCCACGGAAGACTTTAGTTTTAAGTTAATCCTAGTATCCCCTGAAATAGAAATAAATGAATGTGCAATATTTTCACTAGAAAGTTTTTCGTCGATATAAGTCCCGGTAAAACCTCCAAGGAATCCAAGTGCGGTATTATCCACTCCCAATCGCCTTAGAACGCGTGAAACATTAATTCCTTTGCCTCCTGGATAATAGGAAGGCTGATATCCGCGGTTCAATTCTCCAGTTTGGAATTCATCTACATGGAGAATATAATCAACCGAAGGATTTAATGTACATGTGTAGATCATGTTGTCACAACCTTTACGAAAAGATAATTTAGAAGAATGTCTTCCATTCACTGGAAAATTACGAAAGTCTGAATGTATCCTCGTATCCTCTATTTGTAGCGTTTGCAAATCATTAGAAGGAAATACGCTAAGATACTCATCTACGAGGTAACCGCATTTTCAATTTGAATGTTGTTCAGCTAACATAATATAGCAACCAGATTATTTTTTCAATCACAAATAATCATTTTTGGTCAAAAACAATCATTTGTGTTCAAAAAACAGCCAAACACGAAGTTTGGCTGTTTCCCGAATTTCCCTAAGGTTAGATTTGCTCAGTTATCCACTTTACAATATCTTGATATACTTCTCGTTTATTCGTTTCGTTCAATAGTTCGTGTCTAGCTCCAGAATAAACTTTATGCTGAACATGATCTATTCCTGCTGAATGATAATGTGTCGCAACTTGTATTTGGCCTTTCCCGAATTTTGTGACCGGATCACGTTCCCCGCTTAATAACAATATAGGCAAATCTTTCCGAATTTGTTCATTCCATCGCTTCTTTTGAACGTTAATCATCCCATCAAACATATCGTGGAAAAACGACGTACTTGGGATGAATCCGGTATGTTGGTCATCGAGATATTTTGTTACTTCTGTTTGATCACGAGTTAACCAATCAAAATCAGTTACAGCGTCACGAACAGTTTTTTTATATTGTCCAAAGATAAGACGGTTGAATAGGTAAGAAGGAGAAGCTTTACCATTTCTTTGTAAAAAATTAGCTAACAGTTTTGACATGGACAGGACAGCGTTTGATTCCTGCCCCGTTCCAATTAAAATGACTCCATCAATCCTGTCACTATATTTCTGAATAAAGCGTCTTGCTAAAAACGAGCCAAAACTATGGCCTAATAGAAAAATAGGTGTGCCGGGATAGTTGGTTTGCCAATCCTTCGTAACTACCAATAAATCTTCTACTACCTTTTCAAACCCATCAGCGTCTGCTAATACACCAAGCGAGGAAGTCTTTTCTCCGGTCTTTCCATGTCCACGGTGATCATTTCCGACTACTGCAATTTGGTGATCGGTTAAATAACGAGCAAATCCGTCATATCGGTCGATGTGCTCAACCATGCCGTGGGCAATTTGCACAATTGCTTTTGGCTGTGACAGTGGCGTCCAGCCCTTTACAAAAATTTGTACCCCGTCAGATACAGGTAACCAATAGTGGATGTCTGGCATTACGTTACCTCCTTTGTTATTAATTTTTTAAAGTTAATGATTATATTACCTATCATAGCGCTTACACGTGTGGTTTGAAAATACTAAGTTTAACTTGCACTAGTACAAGTCATATGCTACATTAACTATATGTAATAGTGCGTCTTAGGAGGTGTACGCAACATGGCAGGAGTTGCGATAACGTTATTAGTAATTGATGCAATAGCTCTTATAATCCTAGTCCTTCTTCAATCTGGTAAAAGTGCTGGTTTGTCTGGTGCAATTTCAGGTGGGGCAGAGCAATTGTTTGGTAAACAAAAGGCACGTGGTATTGATGCAGTATTGCATCGTGCAACCGTTGTGGCAGGAGCATTATTGTTTGTCTTAACTTTCTTGTTAGGCTATGTCATATAAGGATAATCATAAACCCCTTACTAATTTAAAGTAGGGGGTTTTGTTCATTTTTCATAGGGGATTACTCATGAAAAATCAATGTTTGTGTATTTTAGGAAAGACTTTGATACGATAGTGGTAGAAAAGTGACAGAGGAGATGAACGTTTCAACATGAAAATAAAACAACCTCAACCATTTACGTTTGAAGCAGGTAAACGTGCGGTATTATTACTACATGGATTTACTGGTCATACTGCTGATGTACGAATGCTAGGAAGATATTTGCAAAAACAAGGCTATACGTGCCATGCACCAATTTATCGTGGACACGGTGCACCTCCAGAAGAGTTAATCAAGGCTACCCCAGAACAGTGGTGGGAAGATGTTTTAAAGGCAATCGATCATTTACGACGAATCGGACATCGTAAAATTGCCGTTGCGGGATTGTCGCTCGGTGGTGTCTTAGGTTTAAAACTTGCATACTCTGAGGCAATAACGGGCGTTATGCCGATGTGTGCTCCTATGTTTTTTGATAACGAAACACAACTTACTAAAGGATTTAAACAATTTGCTACCGAATATAAACAATTAGAGAAGAAAGATGAGACGACAATTGTGCAAGAGGTGGACACATTATTGGCAAACTCCAAAGCTTTATTTGATGAATTGGGTGGGTTGATTAAAGAAGTCAAGGCAAATGTCGATACGATTTATACGCCTACCTTTGTCGTCCAAGCACGAAACGACCAGATGATTAATACATCAAGTGCTACATACATCTACGAGAATGTTGAATCAGATAAGAAGGATATCAAATGGTATGAAGAGTCAGGTCACGTAATCACATTAGATAAAGAAAAAGAACAACTCCATGAAGATATCTATCGATTTTTAGAATCATTGGAATGGAATTAGCCAATAATAAAGACAAACTTGTCAAAAATAAAGGAAGGTGAGCGCTTGAATAGTAATGAAATGAAACAGGTCATCTTGGATTACTTCAGGGACAATGCATCTAAACCTTTGTCTGTTCAAGAGATCGAGGAGATATTAGATTCACAAGATGCTGACCAATTTACGACGCTAATGAAAGTACTTAATGAATTAGAAGAGTCAGGAGAATTAGTTCGAACTAGAAAAAATAGGTATGGTCCACCGGAAAGAATGAATTTGATTCGAGGGAAAATTCAAATGCATGCGAAAGGTTTCGCATTTCTAATTCCTGATGATGAAGACCAGGACGATGTGTATATTAACCATGCTGACCTACAATCAGCAATGAATAATGACCGCGTGTTAGTTCGGATCGATGGTCGTGACGAACTAGGAAAACGACCAGAGGGTGTTGTTATCCGTATTTTAGAAAGGGCTGTGACCGAGTTAGTTGGTACGTATGACGATAACGGAGCATTCGGTTTTGTCATAGCCGATGACAAGCGGATTACAAATGATATTTTTATCCCGAAAAATGCTTCCAAGGGTGCTGTTAACGGACATAAGGTAATTGTTAGAATTACTAAATATCCAGAGGCACGAATGAGCGCTGAAGGGGAAGTTGTTCAAATCCTAGGGCATAAGAATGATCCTGGTATGGATATCATTTCTATAATTTATAAACACGGGATTGCGATTGATTTTCCAGAAGAGGTATTGCAGCAAGCTGCTAACACTCCAGACCAAATCAAGCCTTCGGAAATTGAAAATCGTCGTGACCTTCGGGATGAAAAGATTGTGACGATTGACGGTGCAGATGCTAAAGACTTGGATGATGCTGTTACCGTGAAAAAGTTAGCAAATGGCAACTATAAACTTGGGGTCTATATTGCTGATGTTTCCTATTATGTTGAGGAAGGCTCCCCAATTGATAAAGAAGCGGCAGATCGTGCTACTAGTGTTTATTTGGTGGATCGTGTTATTCCAATGATTCCTCACCGCTTATCAAATGGGATTTGCTCCTTGAATCCGCAAGTGGACCGTCTAACATTAGGGTGTGAAATGGAAATCAATCAACGTGGAGAAGTTGTTAATCACGAAATTTTCCAAAGTGTAATCCGAACTAATGAACGAATGACGTACCATGATGTTAATCGAATCCTAGTAGACAAAGATGAGAAATTGATTGAGCATTATAAAGAATTGGTGCCTATGTTCCAAGACATGGAGGAACTGGCCTCTATCTTGCGGAAAAAACGGTTCGGACGTGGAGCAATCGACTTTGACTTTAAAGAAGCAAAAGTGCTTGTCGACGATGACGGAAAAGCAACAGATGTCGTCATTCGGGAACGTTCAGTTGCTGAGCGGTTGATTGAAGAGTTCATGTTAGCTGCTAATGAAACAGTTGCGGAACATTTCCATTGGATGGATGTTCCATTTATTCATCGTATTCACGAAGACCCTGACCCGGCTAAACTACAAAGCTTTTTTGAGTTTATTGCCACATTAGGCTATGTCGTAAAAGGGACATCAAATGAAATCCACCCACAAGCATTACAAAAGGTACTAGAAGAAGTCCAAGGTGAGCAAGAGGAAATGATTATATCTAAGCTAATGCTTCGTTCGATGAAACAGGCAAAATATGATCCGCAAAGTATTGGTCACTTTGGCCTTGCAACCGATTTTTATACACATTTTACTTCACCAATAAGACGGTATCCGGATTTAATTGTTCACCGCCTGATTCGTACCTATTTAGTAAATAAACAGCTCGATGCAAAAACGAGAAATCATTGGAAAGATAAAATGCCTGAAATCGCCAAACATTCTTCGGATAAGGAACGAGCTGCAGTTGATGCGGAACGTGAAACAGATGATTTAAAGAAAGCAGAATATATGCAGGATAAAATCGGCGAAGAGTTTGATGGGGTAATTAGCTCAGTAACAAATTTTGGATTGTTTGTGGAACTTCCGAACACGATCGAAGGCCTTGTGCATGTAAGCTATTTAACTGATGATTATTATCACTTTGATGAACGATCTCACGCAATGATCGGGGAGCGTACAGGTAACATCTTCCGAGTTGGTGATGAAATTACAGTTAAAGTAGCCAATGTTAATTTGGAAGAACGAGTAATTGACTTTGAAGTTGTTGGAATGAAACCGCGCAAGGAACGAATTACTTTTGACAGGCCAAAAGTAATCTCTACTCGTAAAGCGACTGCCAAACAAGGTGGTCCGAAACTAGGTGGCGGTTCCGGAAGAAAGCCAAGAGGAAATGTAGGCCCTCCGAAAGGGGCACCCAAGAATAAAAAAAGCGGGAAAAAGCGGAAAAAAAGATAGGGGTGGAAGACGCGTCTCCTTTTCCCTTTTTAAAGGACTCATCAAGAGCTATCCAGCTTCAGCGCCTAGTCCGCCTAAGGTTATAAGACAATCCCTTCTGTGGCAAAGAGCGCCACGTAGGTCTTGTCTTATGCCTGCCTTAGTCTAGCAAGGCGCCCTGTGCTTCTTAAAGTTGAAATATCGTTATTTTATCTGTTAAAATAAGTTGCACGGATAAAATAGGAGGAAGCGGTTATGCCAAAAGGTCAAGGGAAAGTATTAGCCCAAAACAGAAAAGCGAGTCATGACTTTTTTATTGAAGAGACATATGAAGCTGGTATTGTTCTTCAGGGAACAGAAATAAAATCTATTCGAAATGGAAGAGTTAACATGAAGGATAGCTTTGCCCGCGTGGATCACCGAGGGGAAGCATGGTTACACAACCTGCATATATCGCCATATGAGCAAGGAAATCGGTTTAATCATGACCCTACACGTGCAAGAAAGCTGTTGCTACATCGTAAAGAAATTGATAAGTTAATCGGTGAAACCCAACAGCAAGGGTATTCACTTATTCCTTTAAAGATGTATATTAAAAATGGGGTAGCGAAAGTTTTAATTGGCCTTGGTAGGGGTAAAAAGAAATACGATAAGCGTGAAGATTTAAAACAGAAGCAAGCGAAGCGTGACATTGACAGGGCGATTAAAAGTAGCTTACAGTAAAAGGCACTACCAGTCATTACCAACGCAGAAGACTTGAAAAGTTTATGTGATTTGTTATAATGAAATATGTCGATATTAGACATAACAACTTAATAAGCAAGAAAGCTCATATTCTTGTTTTCCGCACGACCCTTTTATCATGGGGACGTTACGGATTCGACAGGGGTAGGTCGAGCTCAGGTTGCGTGCCGAGGTTACGACTCGTAAAACGTTAACGCCAATAATAACTGGCAAAGAAAACAATTACTCTTTAGCAGCTGCGTAAGTAGCACTAAAGGATCCTTCCTACCATCGCCCATGTGGTAGATAGAAGGGTCTCAAATGAAGTGGGCTACGCTATCGTCCTCCGCCTGAGGATGGATAGAAGAGATTAATCAGGCTAGCTGCTAGGAAGCCAGTTGGTAGGCTGAATAGTAAGCGAATGATAATATATCAACTATGCATGTAGACGCCTGAGTGCCGATACCTCTGGACGTGGGTTCGATTCCCACCGTCTCCACCAATACATAATTGGTGGTTTTTTTGTGTTTTCATTTTGATGTTAAGCATTTAGGAATCCATCCAGAAAAAGTTGCTTACGTTTAATTGTGCTGCATATTAACCATCTAAATGTCGATATGTGATAAAGTGTGCATATATTGACATCAGTAGTTGCTACAACTACAATAAATATGAATGATGATGATTTTTATATGTTAATATGTTTATATGAGAATATTTACAATAAACAATATAATATATCGCTAAGTTGATGTATGATCACTCGCATTGTTGTACGGTGAGAGTGAGAATGCAACATACTTTACGATAGCTAATTTTTATAAAGTGTAAAGGAGGGAATTTCGTGTTTGGACAAGTCATGTCTTCTTATGATTTTACTGATTTCTGGGATTTGAAGTGGATGATATTAGCTGGCTTGATTGGGGCTATCTATCTGTTGCTCACCGGAACTTTCAGGAAATACTTTGAGCAATCAAAGCCAGTAAAACTTTATCGAAAGGTGCTTTTTTTGTCAGGCATAGTAATAGGCTACATAACAATTGGTGGGCCGTTAAGCATACTTAGTTCCTATTTATTCAGCGTACATATGTTATCAATGTCATTGCTTTACTTTGTCATGCCTCCGCTTATTTTCTTCGGTATTCCCGATTGGATGTTAAGGCCACTATTTAACGTAGGGGTAATAAAGAAAATTGTCACAGCCTGTAATCGTCCTTGGATAATTGTTGTTGTATTTAATGCGTTAGTATCCTTTTACCATTTCCCAATTATCTTTGATTATTTTACTGAAAACCCTGGGTTAGGCTTATTAGCACGTACAATTATGCTGATTATGGCGTATTGTATGTGGTGGAACATCATTTGTCCATTACCAGAAATGGAGTTGTTTAGCGATTTATTAAAACTGGGGTATATTTTACTGAATGTCGTGTTGTTATATCCTGTTTGCGTGATGATTATGTTTTCAAGTTCACTCATGTTCCATGCCTACACCGGTGTTCCACAGCTATTTGGCTTTTTACCGCCGCTTGAAGATCAACGAGCAGGTGGGATATTCATGAATGTCATACAGGAATTCACATTAGCCATCATACTCTTACCAATTGTTTATCGATGGGTGCAAAAACAGAAAGCATTACATCATAAAGTAGACCCGCTCCCGAGTGAGGATAATGGAAAGTGAGTTAAACTTAAGAGTGAAGTACCGTTTATCCCTGGTAGCTGTTTTTTGTATAATGTAATAAAAAACAGTTGGTTAGGATGAAAAAAGATGCTCATAACAACGGCAGGAAGATCGACAAGTGAATTAACAACGAAAGCGAAAGCATTAGCTGCTTCTTATTCTATTCGATACATTGAAAGAACTGGTGTTTCTGTTGCGTCTTTGAAAGACAGGTATCAGGCAGATATTGTCGTCGTTGGAAAAAATCAACTGTATATATCCCCACTACAAAATGGTGCTAAATTATTCTTTCATCCTAATCTTGCCATGGTTAGGGCGAAGCGGCTTTTTAAAGGAGAAGCTGATCCTTTTATTCAAGCAACAAAATTAAAAGAAGGTATGTCCTTATTAGACTGTACACTAGGACTTGCTTCAGATAGCATTATTGCAAGTATTGCAGTTAGCGAAAGGGGAGTAGTAACAGGTATTGAGGGTAGTCATTTACTATACTTTTTAATTAAAGAGGGATTACAGTCCGTCTCAACTACATCAAAGCCATTTGACCAGGCTATGAGAAGGATTAACGTTGTTCATAGTGATCATTTGTTATATTTAAAAAAGCTAGAAACTAATTCATTTGATGTTGTCTATATCGATCCAATGTTCCAAACTGGCATTGATACATCCGACGGGATCAATGTGATTAGAGAACAGACACTATCTAGCGATATATCTTTTGAGCTGATTGAGGAAGCCAAACGAGTTGCCAAATCTCGGGTAGTTATCAAAGATCATTGGAAAAGTAAACGATTCGTCGAACTAGGTTTTACGCAACAAAAGCGAAAAACCTCCTTGTTTCACTATGGAATAATTGAGTTATAAATGTACTCTTATTCATAGATAAGAAGATCCCAGGGCTGTTTGGCCTCGGCTCAATTTTCTTTCTGTTATGTCAGAAATGACTTTAACAGTCTAGTTAAAAAACTAGAAATAAGGTATGATGATAATTAAAGTTTTTTAACGAAATAGAACGCTAGGAGGTCACCGGTGTAAAATGCAGAAACAATCTTTGCAACAGGAAAAAAGCATTGTCCTTATCGGCTTTATGGGGGTCGGGAAAACAACAGTTGGACAACGTCTCGCGGATCAATTAAAGCGGACGTTTGTTGATATAGATGAGGAAATTGAAAAGGAATTTGGTATGCCACCATCCGACATTTTTAAAGTCCACGGTGAAAAAGCTTTTAGACAAAAGGAAAAGGAACTGATTGAGCGATACAGTCGTAAGTCAAATAAAGTGCTATCCTTAGGGGGAGGAGCTTTTTTGCAAACAGAGGTACGTGACGTTTGTTTGGAAAATTGTCTGGTTGTTTTTCTCAGTCTATCGTGGGAACAGTGGCAAGAGCGGGTAAGTTTGATTATTGATAGTCGTCCGGTACTACAAGGTAAAAGCGAGGAAGAGATGGAGCAACTGTATCATGACAGGCAGAAAATCTATGGTTCACATCATATCGAGGTCGAAACAGACAACAAAAGTGTTGACGATGTTGCAGAAGAGGTAATTCATAAGTTCACAAAAATGTAAACAAGGGGTGAAGGAATGCAAGTTGTCAAGGTAAAGGATATTACGATAGGGGAAGGACGTCCGAAAATCTGTGTCCCTTTGGTTGGACGGTCCGTTGAAGAATTAGTCGCCGAGGCACAATACATCAATGCTTTAGCTATTGATGTCGTAGAGTGGCGTGTCGACTTTTTTGAAAAAGTCGATCAATTGGCTAGCGTTTCAGAAGCACTTGCAAGCATACGAGCAATCATTCAAGATGTTCCTCTTATCTTTACATTTCGAACGGCCCAAGAAGGTGGAGAAAGGGAAATTTCCGTATCAGACTATGTTGCATTGAATAAGACGATCATTAGAACTGGATTAATTGACCTTGTTGATGTGGAATTATTTCTAGACAAAACAGCGGTAAAAGAGCTAATTGATGAAGCGCATCAACATCAGGTATTTGTGATCGTCTCAAACCATGATTTTACGAAGACGCCGGATAAAGAAGAAATCGTTTCTCGACTTAAACAGGCTCAAGCAATTGGTGCAGATATACCAAAAATTGCCGTCATGCCTAGGAACCGGACAGATGTCCTAACGCTATTAGATGCTACATTAACAATGCATCAACAATTTGCTGACAGACCCATTATTACGATGTCGATGGCGGGCCAAGGAGTGATTAGTCGTTTAGCTGGTGAAGTATTTGGTTCTGCAATAACCTTTGCAGCGGCCAAGAAGGCTTCTGCACCTGGACAGGTTTCGGTAGACGATTTAAGGCATTCACTTGAGTTATTGCATCAAGGCTTTGTCGGATAAAGGATGCTTTCCATTTCTAGATAACCTTTTACTAGCTCAAGGCGCCTAGCCCGCTTAAGCTTGCCTTAGGGGTGGGCAAGGCGCGACTTGTGCTTTTCTTATGTTCAAGTTGATTTGGCTATAGCGCAGGATGCTCGTTCTTTTAATTCTGGATGAATGGTTTGAATAGTTGGGACACTGTCTTTCTCATCCATTAGCATAAAAACAGTTGTGACAATCTCTTTTGCAATCACATCGATAGGTGGCCCGATGCTCGTCAAAGGTGTTTCTAAATTGGCCATTTGTGGAATATTGTCATAGCCAATTACTGAAATGTCTTTTGGAATGATTAAGTCCTTCTCGCGTAATGCCCGAATAATTCCGGCACTAATGTCATAGCTACTACCAATCACGGCAGTAGGAAGAGTTGAATCTGTCTCCACTAGTCTCTTCGTTGCATGATACCCATCATACCAATCCAATCCGCCCGTATTTACAATTGTGTGCGGGGTAACTGGCAAATTATATTTTTCAAAAGCTTCTAAAAAGCCTTCATATTTTTCGATTTGACGTTGATCAACTGGTGAAAAATCACCAACAAACGATATCCGTTTATGGCCGAGATCAACTAAATACTTTACGCCTAACAACATGGCTTGTCTGTAGTTTACATCAACAAAAGGGATCTCGTTGTTTAGCGCAGTTCCATACGATATGATTGGTAGATTGGCAAAAACAGAAGCGTCCATCTTTTGCTTTGTTTCTTCAAAAACGATAACTGCATCAATTTGAAATCGTTTAAACATTTCAATCGCTGTTGATGCTGAGTTTATCGACAGAATCATTGAATATCCATGCTTTTCAATTTCTTCTTTTATTTTTGTTACTAAGGTAGAAAGGGCAACTCTTTCTACTGTCGGCCAAACTAAACCAATGGTGTGGGACTGTTTTTGCACAAGTCTTCTAGCGGCAAAGTTTGGTTCATAGCCTTGTTCTTTTGCAATCCGGATAATTTTAGCTTTTGTGTTAGGCTTTACTAACGGACTATTGTTTAAAGCCTTCGAAACAGTTGAGTAACTCACCCCAGCGAGTTCAGCAATGTCTTTTATTGTTATACTCATATACATCCCTCAGTATTTTAAGATAATAATGTTAAGATCAAGTACAATTACTGGTTGTTCTTCTCTAGGAAATGGGCGCTTTTCTTCTTTTGAAGTGAAGTTACCTCCCGAATGAACTAGAAAAAGATAGAAAATATAATCCACATGATGAAAGATAACATGTAAAGTCAGCTACGCTTTGCGCTTTTCTTATAAATAACAACGTTGTTTAATTATAAATAATCACAATCAAAATAACAAGACCAAAATTCATGAATAGCGTAATAGTCATTGTTCTTTTGGATAATTTATTGTATAGTATATGGTAGCGGTTACATCACTTTTGTTTTCTCACGGTAATAGGATGCGCGGTTGTCCGGTGGGGATGGAATAAGTTGATTTTCTATAACAACGTTGTTATGTAAAGAGGAGGGACCTGAATGAATATTGATTTAAACGGAAAGAATGCATTAGTTACGGGTGCAGGAAGCGGGATAGGTAAAAAAGTAGCAATGGATTTAGCTAGTTGTGGAGCTAATGTTGTTGTCCATTATGGAAGTAACAAACAAGGTGCAGATGAAGCGGTACAGATGATTAAAAGTTATGGAGTAAAGGTGTTGGCAATCCAAGCCGATGTATTAAAAAAAGACGAGGTAGAGTCACTTGTTCAACAATCGGCAGACTTCTTTGGTGGAACTATTGATATTTTAGTAAATAATGCTGGTGGATTGGTGAAGCGAACATTAATCGAGGAGACAGAGGAAGAATTATGGCACCGTATCATAGATTTAAACCTGACAAGTGCGTTTTTAGTAACAAAAGCAGTTATTCCATTCATGAAGAAAGCTGGAGGTTCGATCGTTAACATGACTTCACTTGCTGCGCAAAATGGAGGAGGTCATGGAGCGATACCTTATGCTACTTCTAAAGCAGGGTTAATGACTTTTTCAAAAGGTTTAGCTAAGGAGCTTGCGCCGTTTAACATACGAGTAAACAATGTATCACCTGGGTTAATCGGAGAAACAAGTTTCCATGATACATTTACGCCTAATGATGCTCGAAAAAAAACGGTTGAAGGCTTACCAATTCAACGTGAAGGTGTTCCGACGGATGTAAGTGGAACAGTTGTTTACCTAGCTTCTGAGTGGAGTAGTTATATAACTGGAGAAACAATTGAAATTAATGGTGGTGCGTTGATGAGATAAATAAAGATTGATAAAGGGGTGCACGTCTAATAAGACAGTGCACCCCTTAACTTCTTGTTTATTCCAAAGTTAACTTTTTTGTTTGACGCACTTTTTCAATAACCTTTTAAGCTGTACAAAAATACAGTATAAATAGGTAACGGATACTAGTGATAAAATGGTATAATAGATACTGTAAAGAAACTAGCGAGATTACTTCTTTGTATGTAACTTGGACTCATACTATAAAGCTGACAACAGAGAAATGGGCGGAGGAACAAAAAGTAAGCTCCGATTTATATGACAAACTAAGTGGGGAACTTCATGAGAGTACAGATTATCTTTTTAACTATATGTTTTATGTTTATTGCAATTTTAATTCCACCGAGTGCATTGGCTGAAGAGGAAACAACTCCAAGCAATTTGTTGACAGAATCTGTCATATTATTAGACGCAAAATCTGAACAAGTTCTCTACGAAAAAAATAGTGAGAAGTCAATGTATCCAGCTAGCTTAACCAAAATCGCAACTGCAATTTATGCAATCGAAACCGGAAATTTAAATGATATTGTGACAGTTAGTAAAAAAGCAAGACAGGTAGAGGGAACCCGTGTGTATCTAGAGGAAGGTGAACAGGTTACTTTATTAAAGCTTGTAAAAGGTTTATTGATTAATTCCGGTAATGATGCAGGAATTGCCATTGCTGAACATATCGATGGTAATTTAGATAAATTCGAAGTTAGCATTAACGATTATTTAAAAAATAAAGTTGGTTTAGAAAATACGTATTTTACTAATCCACACGGACTATACGATCCAAAGCATCAAACAACTGCTTATGATTTAGCTAAGTTAACCCAATATGCAATGAAAAATGACCTATTTCGTGAGATTATTGGGACAAAGGAAATGAAATGGATCGGTAAAGGATGGAAAACAACGTTATACCATCATCATAAGTTAATGCGGGAAATGCCTTATGAGGGAATAACTGGTGGTAAAACGGGCTTTGTCGATCAATCCGGTTATACGCTAATGACTACAGCTGAGCGGGACAATCTCTCCTTGATTGTTATCTCGATGAACGGCATTCAACCGATGGATACCTATAATGATACGATTCAACTGCTTGATTATGGGTTTCTAACTTTTGGCACAAAACTTATTGCTCGAGGTAGTGAATATAAGAATGATACAGGTGATACCTATACACTAGCAGACAATCAGTACGTAACCACCTACAAAGACAAGGATATGATTACAAAATTATCTGAGGATGGGACATTGATCGTTAATGAAGGTGATGCACTCTTAAAAGCAGAAATTCCACTTCAACAAGAAGTAAAAGAAAGTACTGTCGTCAATGTGTCGGAAGAGGAAAAGCCTGAAAATGAGCAGACAGTTGAAGGAAAGTCTTCGTCAAATTATTCAGTTAACAGCTTTCTATTATTTATATTTCTGATCATAATTATTTGTTCTTCATTTATAATTAAACGGAAAAAAAATGCATAAAAGCGATGGATCCGCTGTGGATACCGTCGTTTTTTTTTTTTTTTTATAAGGTGAGAAAGTTATAAAAAATCCAAGAATGGATAACATTCAGCGACAGCCACGTCCAGCTTCGCTTTTCTATGAATTCTAATTCCAGCTAGCGAAATAACACGAAACTATTTTGTAATTCAATAGGTATGATTTTTTATTACAATCAAATAATACAAGTAAAATAGAACACGAAAGAGGATATTTGCTTAGCTAACTATTATGGAAGAGTCTTTAGTGGCTAATACACAAATAATCGAGGAGGATGTGTCCATGTCAAATAAAAACAAAATACTGGTTCCGGAAGCACGGAAAGAACTCGACCTGCTAAAGGCAAGGGTTGCTGGGACAAGTAATCCGAACGAGGCGAAATATGAAATTGCAAAAGAACAAGGTATCCATCTGAATAAGGGATATAACGGAAATATTAAAGCACAAGACGCTGGTAAAGTTGGCGGAAACCTTGGCGGTAATATGGTGAAAGAAATGATTAAAATGGCCAAACAACAAATGCAGAACAAGAATCAAGGATAAAGTGACAGTTTATTTTTTCTTACAAGATAGGAAAGTTTAAGCAGAAAATCTATGTGGCAAAGAGCGCCACATAGATTTTCTGCTTAAACTTGTCTGCCGCTTTTCAGGTCTAACCAGGCGCCCTGCGCTTTTCTTTGTCCAGCTCCAGCGCCTAGCCCCTCGGGGTCATAAGACAATCCCTTCTGTGGCAAAGACCGCCACGTCAGGGCTTGTCTTATGCCTGTCGGGTCTGACCAGGCGCCTGCGCTTTTCTTTGTCCAGCTCCGGCGCCTAGCCCCTCGGGGTCATAAGACAAGCCCTTCTGTGGCAAAGACCGCCACGTCAGGGCTTGTCTTATGCCTGTCGGGTCTGACCAGGCGCCTGCGCTTTTCTTTTTAGCAATACTGTTGGTAAGCTTTAACTAAGCTATTTACAATCTCTTCCATCTCATATCCTTCGATTTCTTCTCTGGGAATGAAGTGGAGGACTTGGCCGTTTTTCATCAGTGCCATAGATGGAGATGATGGTTCAATTCCTTCAAAATAATCTCTCATTCGTGCCGTTGCTTCTCTGTCTTGGCCAGCAAAAACGGTAACCAATTGGTTAGGTTTTTTGTCACCTTTTAATGATTCACGTACCGCAGGTCGAGCTAATCCTGCAGCACACCCACAAACGGAATTTACAACAACTAAAGATGTTCCCTCCATTGTTGAGACAAATTCATCTACCTCTTCTGGTGTCGTTAACTCTTCGAAACCTGCTGTTATTAGCTCATCTCTCATCGGTTGAGAAACCTCTTTCATATACTGCTCATATGGATTCATCGTATTTCCTCCTCAAATTTCGATTGGACTATATAAAAAGGACAATGGTGAAAGCTGTTAAGTATGGGAACTTTTATTTTCATTAGAATGTTAAGACTCAATTGTGTTTCGTTTCCTTAGTTGCTTGCGTCATCTGATGCCATACAGAACCCTTTGCTTCTTCGCCACCTTTAATTCGCTGAAGTGCCATGTTCACTTGCATGCGAACTTCGAATTCTGGATCATCTACAGCTGCTTCTAATGACGGAATTGCAGCTTCATCTCCAAGCTCATATAAAAACATCGCTGCTCGCCACCGAACTAACCTGTTAGAGTCAGCGAGTGATTCTATCATTTTTGGTATTGCCTCCGTAAACCCAAGGTCCGAAAGACAATCCCCGGCTGTTCTTCTGACAGTAACTGCTTTATCCTTTAATGCTTTATATAAATAGGGCAAAACCTCTGGTGCTTCGATCATTCCTAAGTAGGCTGTTGCCAATCGACGAATTGCTGCTTTTTCATCATCCAATGCCTTACCTAAGATATCTAATGTCTCAAGCGATGGCTCAAGACGGTCAAGGGCAGCATAACGAACTTTCCAATCATCACTATTAAAGCTATCAATTGTAATAGGAGGTTGCTTTTTAGTGTTAATGTCACTTGCGTTTTGATCAAAGGCATGTGCTACTAATTGTGTTAACCTCTCCTTATCAAAACTTGCAGAAAGCTCATCAACTACCTCTTGTCCAATCTCATCAATTGCACCGTAACGCGGACGTTGTTCCATCCACTTTCGTTCCATCACAACGTTCGGGGAAGCTTCTGCTGCCTTCATTACCGCCTCCATAAATCGGTCTGGTAGTCCGAATCGTTTTTCTATGTCAGCTTCTTCTAGTTTTACCTGGATAGGGATGCCCCGAAATTGTTGAATAAATACCTTTATTTCACCATAAGCGGTGTCACTTACCTCCGCCTTTTCATTAGAGTAGAAATCAGCGATGTTTTCTTCTGTTCCTAGCACTTCTCTTACGTGAGGCAGGATTGATTCCCAGGCTATTTTGGGATTCCTTTCAAGTGCAATAAAATCGATGACTCGATAGATCCCCTTTACACCCTCTATTGCAAAAAGCTTCTGGATATAATCAGGAGCCGTTTCTAAATCGTCACCAAGTTTGTAGCTCGAATTTTCACCCATTGGCAATGTTTCCGTTACATTTATTTTCATCGAATGAGGACTTGGCGTTGGCTCGATGGAAACAATCTTCAAAGGAATACCCCCTTAAGTTGTATAGCTATTAGTGATTCTAACAAAGTTTCTTGAATGTTTCCATCATGGTGTTTCTATACTAGATTAACCTGTAACCAACCTCTTACACCATTAATAAACCAAATTCGTTCATAAGTCATTAATTCTTGTTTTAAAATAATTTTTTCCATAATTTTCCCCTGTTCTAAAAGGTGCTGCCTAAACGTTCCCGCTAGTAATCCACTACCAATAGGCGGAGTATAAAAATGGCCATCTTTTTCTACGACGAGGTTACCAATTGTAAACTCGGTGCATTCTTCATTTTCATTCCATAGAAGTGTAGAGAAAACGTTTGTTGGTACATGGGATGTATGCCGTTGGTATGTTTGTCTATTTGTCGTTTTATGGTATAAGAAAACATCGTCACGATTGACAGGTTCTAAAGCTATCGAACATACCACAGGTTGGGTCATGTAAGTAAGAGGAATACTTTCTATAGCTACAGTACCGTCTACATCCACTGTCATTCTTACCTTATGGTCGCCGGTTGAAAAGGAATTTGCTGTTTGCTTAAGCTGATTGATAATTTCTTCCTGTTGTAGTTTAAAGCCGAAATACGAAGCGGATTTGCTAATTCGTTTCAAATGATAAGATAAAAGTGGATATTCGCCATTCTTTAAAAGCAGTGATTCTAGTAAGTGGAACGACTGCCTTTTTGCAGTTAATAGCATAGCTTTTGTATATAATTCCTCATATTCACCCGTTGCAGTTGAATCCCACGTTACCCCACTACCAACACCATAACTAGCAGATTTTTTTTCGCGATCAACTACTACAGTACGAATTGGAACATTGAAAACAGCCTTTTGCTTATTTGGTGAAATAAACCCGATCGCTCCACAATACACTTCACGCGGTGACTGCTCTAGTTCTGCAATATAATCCATCGTCCGAATTTTAGGTGCCCCTGTTATCGAACCACAAGGAAACAGTGCTTTAAACCAATCAAATACGGTTGTATCCTGCTCAAGCTCTGCATTAATTTCGGAAGTCATTTGGTGGACAGTAGGGTAGGTTTCCACCGAAAATAAATTGCTCACATTAACCGTGCCTGGTTTTGCGATTCTTCCTAAGTCGTTGCGCAACAAATCAACGATCATTAAATTTTCTGCCATTTCTTTTTCCGAATTTACAAGGGTTTCAATATTGTTCTCATCCTCTTCTAAAAATTTCCCGCGTTTAGCCGTGCCTTTCATTGGCTTTGTTGTAACCTTACCTTGGTCAATCTGGAAAAAAAGTTCAGGTGAAGCAGAAAGAATACGAAATCTCCCAATATTTAAATAGGCACTGTAGGATGATTGTTGATTGTGTGCAATTTGCTTGTAAAAACTGTAATCATTACCGTCAAAATCAGCCCGAAGTTTCGTTGTATAGTTAATTTGATACGTATCACCATTTTCAATTGCCTCTTTAATGGAATCAATCCCTGCCTGGTACTCGTCAAAATGTGCAGTCAGCACCCAATCTGATACATGGTAATCACTAGAACTAGAAAGCAGTTGATCTTTTGTTGGTTTGTCGAAAACACCAAACCATATAAGAGGAAGATCACCTGGTTGCCGGTGTACCTTAGACCTCGGTTCAAACGCTGGGGCAGCTTCATAGGAAACGAAACCTGCAACATAAAAACCATTAGCTGAATCTTGTTCAATCGCAGAAAATAGTGACTTAATCTCTTCTAAATCATAGGTCTGATAAATACGAATCGGTTGATGAAAGTTTATTCTATTTACCTGGTTATTTTCTCCGGTGAAATCAAATTGAAGAAAAGGATTCATGATTGGCTGCACCTCTTTTTTTCTTCCACGCAAGGGCTTGCTTATAGCAGTTTGTTATCATTTGAAACCCATGCTCAGTAAGAATGGACTCTGGGTGAAATTGGATCCCCTCGACAGGGTAATGTGTATGTCTAGTTCCCATGATAACACCATCAGTAGTCATCGAACTAATGGTTAGCTCCTTAGGGAATCCATTCATCGTAGCAACCAATGAGTGGTAACGGGTAACTTTTGTCGGGGATGGTATTCCTACATATGCACCTTTACCGTCATGACTAAGCATGGAAACCTTCCCATGCATTGGTTGTGCCCCTTTTTCAATAATTCCACCAAAAAATTCGACAATTAACTGAAATCCGAGGCATATCCCTAAAATGGGCACGTGTTGATAAAATTCCGTCAAAATTTGTCCGCTGTTTCCTGAGTCACTAGGTCTTCCTGGACCAGGAGATAAGACAATAAGGTCAGGTTTTAAAGTTCTCACATCCTCAGGTGTAATCTCGTCGTTTCGCAAGACAGTAACATGTGAATCTAGTTGTTTAAAATATTGATAAAGGTTGTAGGTGAAGGAATCATAATTATCAATGATTGTAATCATGAGAGCACCTCTTTACATTTTTTTGGACTATCACGCACAATTATATCGTGATAGCAGCTACAAGTCGATGAGTACGGGCTTTTATGTTAATTATATAAACAGCTAACAAAATTTATCGGTATTTTCTGAAGTGAAACCTAAAACATAAAGATAGAACGTATGGATTCATTCCAAACGTTCTATTAATTCGGGAACACTTTATACGCTAATTGGTCAGGAAGCATAGGGATCTTTTCGCTTTATCACTTCATTTTTGAAGATGGCGATATAAGGCATAAACCACTTGATAAACATCCCTGTGAATAATGCATTAATTATCGTTCCAATTCCAATCGCGCCATCAAAGAAATAAGCCAAGATGACAAGTGCGATGCTGATAAGTGCTCTTGAATAAGTAACACTCATGCCCGTAAGTTCTGATATGACTAACATCGACCGGTCCATCGGATTTGGAGCAAATTTAGATTGTAAGTAGGTTGCTACCCCTATTGCAATTAAAGTAATACCAATAATAAGTGCTATCCATTTAGTAAAGTAAGAAGATGGAACAATGATAGAATTAAGTAAAAAAATCCACATATCAATCCCTAATCCCGTAATTAAAGATGTTAACAGTGCCAAGTATTCTGGGGCTTTTTTCTGTGCAAAGGCATTCCCAACTACCATAGTCAACCCAACAACAACTTCAAAGCTTCCAATCGTTAACCCGAATGTTCTGTGTAAACCAACGAGTAGCGCGTCAAATGGTGAAGCACCTAATTTTGATAGGATAGTTAATGCAATTCCGAGTGTGAAAATAAGAATACCTGTCACATAAAATAAAAAACCTTCTCGAATCCATCTCAAGTTGTTCACTTCCCTACTCTGAAACTTTCATGCCTCAATACTATACCAAATGGTAAATCAAATGGATACTTAAATTAGTTCGCGAGTATCTAACTGGAATAAATAGGAATGCTTAGGTATCATTATCTATGAGTACTAGATTAAATATTATAAAAAGTGGAGTGAGAATAAGATGGCAGATTTGTTTGAACCTTTTGTGAAAAATGAACGACAACAACGATTACTTGATAAAGCAGCAAGAATTGCCGACAAGGTGAAAGCACGAGTTCCAGAAAGTGAAGAAAAAGCAACCTTTCCGTTAGAAAATCTTCAGGATTTAAAGGCTGAAAACTTCGTGTCTCTTCCATTACCAAAAGAGTACGGCGGGGAGAATATAAGTCTTTACGAAATGTTACTTATGCAGGAACGTTTAGCAGTTGGTGATGGGTCTACTTCATTATCGATTGGATGGCACATGGGAATCATGATGGAACTGAGTGAACAAACGCTATGGACTAAAGATAAATTTGAGCTAATTGCCAAAGAAGTAGGTGAGAATAAGAAAGTCGTTAATCGTGCAGCATCAGAAGCAGCAACTGGTAGTCCGACTCGTGGAGGAATTCCGGAAACAAAAGCTATTCGTGAAGGAAACCACTATATTATTAATGGTAGAAAGATATTTACAACAATGGCCAGTGTATTAGATTATTATATTGTTTCTGCGTTTGTAGAGGATAAACAGGCTATCGGTTGGTTTTTAATTGCTAAGGATACACCAGGAGTATCTGTTGAGCACACTTGGAATACAATGGGGATGCGTGGAACTGGAAGTGATGATTTACTATTAGAAAATGTAAAGCTTCACGAAGACTTACTCGTTGAAATAAGTGAAGGGAAGCAAAAACCTGCGCCTAAAGGCTGGCTTCTCCATATTCCAGCATGTTATTTAGGAATCGCTATTGCAGCAAGAAATGATGCGATTGATTTTGCAAAAAACTTTCAACCAAACAGTTTAAAGACTACTATTTCTGAAGTACCTCATGTGAAACAAAAAATTGGCGAAATGGATTTGAAACTCTTACATGCTCGTAATTTCATGTATTCCATTGCTGAAAAATGGGATAATCAACCGGAAAAACGGGCTTCCTTAGGTTCGGAGTTAGCTGTTGTAAAAATAGTTGCTACGAATGTTGCAAGTGAAGTTGTAGACCTGGCCATGCGAATTGTCGGGGGACGAGGTCTTTCAAAAAACTACCGTTTCGAACAGTATTATCGTGATGTTAGAGCAGGTTTACATAATCCGCCAATGGACGATATGGTCATCCAGATGTTAGCAAGCCAGGCATTAAAGGATTAAATAAATAAAATGCTCTTTTCTTAGCTCTAGCTAAACCTCTTCAAGCATCAACATTTTTCAATAGCAGGAATACACTATACTATAGCAAAGCTTTCACCATTATAGTACAAAAATGGTCCTACGAAAGGCAACAGGAGGGTTTGGATTGGCAACGTTAATTGTAAACCCAAAACAATTGTACGGGTATGAACAGCTTCAAAAAGATCTTGCTAAACTGGAAACCACATATCAAGGTTTACTTTCCACACAAATAATTGGAAAATCTGTTGATCATCGAAATATTTATGCTGTTAAGTTAGGGAATGGTAAATCAGAAATATTTTTGAATGGTGCACATCATGCACGTGAATGGTTAACGACCTCCTTACTAATGAACATGATTGATGTATATTGTAAGGCTTATGTTGAGGAAGAATCTATAGGTGAATTTGATGTTAGAAACATTTTAGATAATACGACAATATGGTTCGTGCCGATGGTAAATCCTGATGGTGTGGAATTGGTTCAAAAGGGACATGAGAACGCGAAAAACCCTGAATTTTTACTCGAATTAAACGACGGACAGCGAGACTTTTCTTCATGGAAAGCTAATATTAGAGGGGTAGATTTAAATCGCCAATATCCTGCTGATTGGGGAAATATTGCAGATGATGTTGGTCAGCCTGCGCCAATGATGTTCAAGGGGAATAGTCCACTTAGTGAACCAGAAACTAAAGCCGTTTATGAGTTTACGTTAGCTCACGATTTTAAACTTGCGGTGGCCTATCATTCATCGGGAGAGGAATTGTTTTGGAAGTACAATGCAACTGGACAGCTACTTAAGACAGCTAGAAAGCTTGCAGATAAAATTGTAGAAAAAACCGGTTATGACTTGGTATTTCCTGGAGACAATCCTAGTGGTGGTGGGTACACAGATTGGTTCATCGATTCATTAAAAAGGCCAGCGTTCACCCCTGAAATTTCCCCATTAGTCGGCCCTAGACCAGTCCCACTAAGTAACTATGATAAGATTTGGCAGGATAACAAAGAGATAGGATTACTGTTAGCTGCTGAGATCGGGAAAAAGTATGTCACGTGAAGAATAACTTTCGTATACGGAAGCCGTCCTGAAAATAGACACATCTGAGCGCATGGGTTTAATCCATGCGCTTTACTATTTTTGGTGTGGACGTTATGACAATACAATGCAGACTTGTGGTCAATCGTTTTAAATGTTCTATAGCGTCTTGTTTAAAAAATAAGGTAACTATTCAGGTACTCAGAAAAAACGCATGGCAAAAAGGGGTGCGGAGCACCCCTGAAAAATAATTGTAATTAGAGAGGTAAGAAAGGCTTTCCCTCTAGTGCTGCTTCGATCCCCTTCATG
>NZ_JAMQKC010000030.1 GCF_028416595.1 Aquibacillus salsiterrae
TAATAGCGTACGGATAGATAAGACAGCCTGTAGTACTCTGAACTTTGAGTACGAAAGGATGGATTAACTATACGCTAGCTATTAGGAGCCGGAACTAGATTGAATAAGGAAGCGCAATGGGCTTGGTAGCCTCTGCTAAAAAACTATGTCTTGTACCAACTTCTTATCTAGTTTTCAAGGTATATTTATCTTGAATATGTCTGGTGGCTATAGCGAAGAGGTCACACCTGTTCCCATGCCGAACACAGTAGTTAAGCTCTTTTGCGCCGATGGTAGTTGGGACTTTGTCCCTGTGAGAGTAGGACGTTGCCAGGCTTTATGTGTATGGAGGATTAGCTCAGCTGGGAGAGCACCTGCCTTACAAGCAGGGGGTCGCAGGTTCGAGCCCTGCATCCTCCACCATTAATTTAATAATAATGTTATTGCCGCGGGGTGGAGCAGTCTGGTAGCTCGTCGGGCTCATAACCCGAAGGTCGCAAGTTCAAATCTTGCCCCCGCAACCAAAATTATCTTCTTTAGTAATAGAGAGATAATTATAAGGTAAGATATTTTTTGCTGTTGCAAAAAAATTCAAGGTCCGGTAGTTCAGTTGGTTAGAATGCCTGCCTGTCACGCAGGAGGTCGCGGGTTCGAGTCCCGTCCGGACCGCCATTTGCCGGTCTAGCTCAATTGGTAGAGCAACTGACTTGTAATCAGTAGGTTGGGGGTTCAAGTCCTCTGGCCGGCACCAGTTTAGTGGAACAGTGAGCCATTAGCTCAGTCGGTAGAGCATCTGACTTTTAATCAGAGGGTCGAAGGTTCGAGTCCTTCATGGCTCACCAATTTTTTTTTTTTTTTTGCAATAAGCAAAAAAGTGAATAGTATGCGGGTGTGGCGGAATTGGCAGACGCGCTAGACTTAGGATCTAGTGTCATATGACGTGGGGGTTCAAGTCCCTCCACCCGCATTATCGTTTTTCTATTAAACGAAGCAAAAAAATCAAGGAAAAATGCGGAAGTAGTTCAGTGGTAGAACACCACCTTGCCAAGGTGGGGGTCGCGGGTTCGAATCCCGTCTTCCGCTCCATAGAAGCATTATAGCCATGCCGGGGTGGTGGAATTGGCAGACACACAGGACTTAAAATCCTGCGGTAGGTGACTATCGTGCCGGTTCAAGTCCGGCCCTCGGCATCAAAGATTTTTGTGCAAACAAAATATCAAAGATTTTTGTGCAAACAAAATACCAAAGATTTTTGTGCAAACAAAATATCAAAGATTTTTGTTCAAATAAAATATCAAAGATTTTTGTTCAAATAAAATATCAAAGATTTTTATGCAAATAAAATATCAAAGATTTTTGTGTGAAGTAGAAATTATAGAGCGCCCGTAGCTCAATTGGATAGAGCGTTTGACTACGGATCAAAAGGTTAGGGGTTCGACTCCTCTCGGGCGCGCCATTTAACGGGAAGTAGCTCAGCTTGGTAGAGCACTTGGTTTGGGACCAAGGGGTCGCAGGTTCAAATCCTGTCTTCCCGACCATCTTTCTTGTATATGATAATGTATCATGGGGCCTTAGCTCAGCTGGGAGAGCGCCTGCTTTGCACGCAGGAGGTCAGCGGTTCGATCCCGCTAGGCTCCATTTTATTTTGGCGGTGTAGCTCAGCTGGCTAGAGCGTACGGTTCATACCCGTAAGGTCGTGGGTTCGATTCCCTCCGCCGCTACTATAAGATGGACCCTTAGCTCAGTTGGTTAGAGCTATCGGCTCATAACCGATCGGTCGCAGGTTCGAATCCTGCAGGGTCCACCAGTTAAAGAAACGATTACTATACGGAGGAATACCCAAGTCTGGCTGAAGGGATCGGTCTTGAAAACCGACAGGGGCTTCACGGCTCGCGGGGGTTCGAATCCCTCTTCCTCCTCCATTATTTTAAAAGGTATTAAACTTACTAGGCTCGGTAGCTCAGTCGGTAGAGCAACGGACTGAAAATCCGTGTGTCGGCGGTTCGATTCCGTCCCGAGCCACCATCTATTCTAACAATAATCGGTTTGGAGGGATAGCGAAGTTGGCCAAACGCGGCGGACTGTAAATCCGCTCCCATCGGGTTCGTAGGTTCGAGTCCTACTCCCTCCACCAATTTATATACTAACAGTTCAAAGAGATAATCATACTATAATTAATATGCGGGTGTAGTTTAGTGGTAAAACCTCAGCCTTCCAAGCTGATGTCGAGGGTTCGATTCCCTTCACCCGCTCCAAACTATGGGCCTATAGCTCAGCTGGTTAGAGCGCACGCCTGATAAGCGTGAGGTCGGTGGTTCGAGTCCACTTAGGCCCATATCTGTAATGATATGGATAGAATGAAAGTTATGCTATTTCTGTAATGTGCGCCCTTAGCTCAGCAGGATAGAGCAACAGCCTTCTAAGCTGTGGGTCAGAGGTTCGAATCCTCTAGGGCGCGTAATTTTTTTCGTATGCACATAGAAAATTTAAATCTAGCGGCCCGTTGGTCAAGCGGTTAAGACACCGCCCTTTCACGGCGGTAACACGGGTTCGAATCCCGTACGGGTCATCCTATAACAGAAGACTACATATCCTTGTAATTAACTATTACATTTGATATGTAGTCTTTTTTATTTAAAATCATGGTTGACTTCCACGAAATAACGTGTTATATTCTTGTTAAATATTCTGAAAAAGGGGTGGCAAGTAAGAATATGGAATTACTAGATAAGTTTGAAATGTGGGGACGAGGCAAAGATAAATCTGAAAATACGCTTAAAACATACGTCGGATCATTGAAAAGTTTTGATGAATGGTTGTTAAAAGAACGGAACCAATCATTGGGAAATGTAAAAAGAGAGGGCGTACAGGCGTACATGGACTATCTTGATCATGACAAACAAAGAAGTGCTTCCACGATAGATAAAATTTTTGCTGCCATCCGGGTTTATGCACAATTTGCTGATAAACCAGAAATAATTCAGAATATCAATCGAAAAGAAAGAGATAAAAATATCTATCAAACAACGCCTCGGTCATTAACAGAGGTGGAAAAGAAAGAATTAATAAGTAAAGTAAAACGTGATGGTAATTCGAGAAACATCGCTATTATGTATACGCTACTGTTTACTGGGATTCGTATTTCTGAATTGTGCAATTTAAAGCTATCCAATATAGAGATTAATGGAGCAAAGGGAGTTTTAACTGTTCCGGAGTCGAATGGAAATGGAGAAGGAAGAGTTATTCCTTTAACAAAAGATACTGTATATCATCTAGTAAGGTATATAGAATCGTTAAATAAAGATGAAGGTGTACTATTTAGCTCAAGAAATGATGCACCACTTACCCCAAGGACCGTTCAGCTTATGCTTCGGTCTTATGATGTAAGCCCAAATATTTTGCGACATACTTTTTGTCAAGATTTAATCAATAATGGAATGGATTTATCCATTGTTGCCCAACTCGCTGGCCATCAAGATTTAAATATGACTAAGAGATATATGCAGAGCTCTTAAGTGGAAAATTGATGAAATATTTTAGAAATACTATTAACAATTGGTTAATACCTCGTTATAATGCCAGTGTATCAAATAAAATTAAATATGAACAGATCACTCGTATAATAGCAGGAATATGGCCTGCAAGTCTCTACCGGATTACCGTAAATTTTCCGACTACGAGTAAGCATATTGTACTTTTCTAATGTACGCTTTTATCTCTTTACAACAAGCATCTTAATCTATGTTGGACAATAAGAAAAGCGTAGGTGCCTTGGTCAGACCCGACAGGCATAAGACAAGCCCTGACGTGACAGTCATTGCCACAGAAGGGATTGACTTATGACCCCGAGGGTCTAGGCGCCGGAGCTAGACAATAAGAAAAGCGTAGGTGCCTTGGTCAGACCCGACAGGCATAAGACAAGCCCTTCGATTGCTAATTCTTCAAATGATGTTTGATTCTTTTCAATTTCAAGTATCAAGCCTATGATCAAACACAAACGTCCTTTGTCCAAGAAAGTTTAAAACAGTATAGAGACCTGTCCCGAGTAATACAGCAACAACCTCTGCATGGGCTAAAGGTAAGTTTGCCAGCTTCCAGATAACACTAGTTGCCAACTGAATCCCTACATAGTAGGCAATAAAGTAACAAGCCCCAATAACTACAAGGAATCGCACAATACTTTTATGGATTGATACGGTACTGTTAAAGGTAAACGTTCGATTAAGAAAATAACTGACACAAGCACCAACAGCATTTCCAACAAAGGTACTTACCCAGTAATTGAGCTGAAGGTGAAGTAATAAGAACATGGTAGATAGGCCAACTACCGTATTGATTATTCCAACAACAAGAAAACGGGAAAACTGTTTGGTAATTACTTTTTCCATACTAATTTCTTGGTCCTTACAATCTCTGGTTGTTTAGGCCGTAAATAATGGAAGGGGTATTTTTTTGAATACAGGTCCACGTCAACTGCATATTTAGGACGCTTTTTTGTTTCGATGAATACTCGACCAATATATTCACCGATAATCCCAATGCCCATCAGTTGTAAGCCCCCAATTAACCAAATTGAGATCATTAGAGACGTCCATCCTTCATTTGCATTACCAATAAGCTTTTGAAAAATTGCATAGGAACCGGCGACTGCACTAATAAAAAAAACAAGAAATCCTAAATAAGTAATCAGCCGAATTGGTGCGACTGTAAATGAAGTTATTCCATCCAAAGCGAAGGAAAGCATTTTTTTCAATGGATACTTTGTTTCGCCGGCAATTCGTTCTTTTCGGTCATAATAGACCTCTGTTGTTTTAAGTCCTATGAGGGGGATAATGCCACGTAGGAACATTTTTTCCTCTTGGTATCGAATTAATTCGATAAGTGCTCGTTTACTCATTAACCGGTAGTCTGCGTGATTGTAGACTAGCGGTATGCCTAGCTTGTTCATAATTCGGTAGTATCCTTGCGCAGTTGTTCGTTTAAAGAATGTATCGGTTTCCCGTCCTTGTCTAACACCAAAGACAATGTCATTGCCTTCATAGTGTTTTTGAATAAATTCTGGGATGACGTTAATATCATCTTGTAGGTCTGCATCGATTGAAATAACACAGTCTGAATGTTTTGAAGCGATTTCAAGCCCAGCGAGTAATGCTGTCTGATGACCAACATTTCTAGCTAGCTTTAGGCCTGTTACATAGCTATTTGTTGTGCTTGCTTTGGAAATTATCTGCCAAGTGTCATCCTTACTTCCGTCATCAACAAATAGGAGCATGCTGCCTATGGAAATAAGATCTGCTTTAATTAGTTTCTTGAGAACACCTGACAATTGGTCGATTGTTGATGTGAGTACTTCCTCCTCGTTATAGCACGGTACTACAATCGTTAATTTGGTTAGTTTATCTTGCAATCTTACTCCTCCTCATGCTGTATAGCCTGGTATAAATAGATGGTCCAGGCTGATTCTGGATGATTAAATACTTTCTCTAACTGCAGGTTATTTGCAGGTGCATTTAATATGGGGACAGCAGAAAAGACATACCTTCCTCCCATCTCGATAAATGCGTCAGTGTTTAGCGCTAAATCTTTTATTGTTTTATCTGAATTTTTTCTAAAATCATAATTTTTACCTAGTTCATCAACGAAGATATAACATCTACTGCCCCATTCATCGTAGTATTTTCTTAACGTAGTATTCTTCTCGAGTTCGTTGGCAATAATGTCTCGAAACTCATATTTATAAGAAAGTGGATAGAGATTGTTGTATGTGTCTAGTGTATAAAAGCCGTTATATTGCGCGATCGACGGGTGTATTCCGATACTTGCGACCCGGTAATTAGCTTGGGGTTTTCCGATATAGTCTTCGATTTCTTGAAACTGTTTCTCTGCGAAAAATTCGCGGAAAGATGGAGTTTTATAATAGATTCCGTATTTAATTTCTTCATTAAATGGAATAAGCACAAGGACTTGTGCGAGAATGGCTGTCCAAACAATTAACCGCCATTTCCTTCCCTTCCTCCATAAAATCAAACAACCAAGGGCAAAGCTTACATAAATAACTAGTGGTCTTAAAAAGTGAAAGCGAGCAAAGTTAAATGTCACCATTAACTCGATTTCTTCTTTTAATGGCCTCCACATCTGGTTAAACCAGAGCGCATACCATAAAGATAATGCATAGTTGAAAACTAAGAGATACAGGAATGCCTTTTCTTCCTTTCCTTTTTTTTTGAAAATAATAAGGAAAAAGGTCATAAAAAGAATAGGTAAGATGACCGGAGCATGTACAGTCATCACATGGGTATGGCCTAGGAAGAAATTTTTTAACGATAACTTAATTGAATGCCATAAGTCATGGCGGGATGAAATAAATTCAATTCGATGCATCGGTTCATGTACTGTTAATATGGAGGCAACAAGCCGGTATTCGACTGCTAAAAATATCGATGTCATAAATGCAATACTGCCTAAGAAGGCTATGTTGACTTTTCGCTTAGTAAAAAAATCATATAACCAGATGGCTTGGACTAGGACAAGAAAAAAGAAGAAGCCAAGAACAAAACTGGCGTAGAGTGGTAATAATCCAAGTGTAAGCCAATTTCTTAGTCGGTAATCCTTTGCTCGGATGTTTAAGAAAGCCCATAGTGCTAACGGATGCCCGAGCGTACTTAGCATTCCTGATGGCCAAAAGGGTGTTAAGGAAAAAGCGAGAGCGACCCCAACCCGAATTAGTGCTGCATCTTCCTCTTTTACAACATAACGCTTTAGCAGGAGATACATACCAATAAAAGCAAATACTCTTGTTAGTAATTGACTAATTGCATATGCGGTCATCGATGGAAAGACAGCGTGTAGCCAAACAATTCCACTAAATTCTGTCCCATATGTACTGCGTGGAAGTTCCCCGTTAATTATTTGAGGAATGGTGCTCCCGATTTCACCAAACATTTCTCCACTTTCAGAAAGTACCCGATACCAAGCTAGATTGGAATCGAGATTATCATGAACACGAATATGCGCATCTTGTCCGAGAAGGAAAAGTGGTGATACAAACATAGCTAGAATAAATGTAGCAACTAGTAGGTAAATAGTTTCTTTTTTTTGATTTTGCAGCATTTCACACACGTTCCCCCACTTCTCAAAAGTCGTTTTAATGATGATTAAGAAAAGTTCTCGATAAGCTATTTCAACAATTAGTATGAACGTTCTAGTTTGGAAAATGCATAAAAGTTAGACGAATTTCGATTAAAAAAGAAGGAAAAATAATTAGTCATCTTAGCATAAGTAACCCACTTTTTGGAAAAAATAGAAAATAATCATTTGCCAGCATAAAGGAGTTAAGCATGGATAACAAACGTATCGTTGAAACAGTCAATGAGTCAATGCAGCGAGTCATAGACGAGGAAATCGCTGGATTAACTTTCACGAAAAACTTTCGTTCGGCTACTGCTGAAGAATGGTACATTTTTTTGTCGAATTATCAGGAACCAACGTCTGGTGGAGCGGTTGGGAAAGTGATTGTTCATTATAACCTTTATGGAAATAGGGACATATTTATCAACACAACCGTTATTTATGATGATCCAAAGCTTTACCAACCAGACGTTCATCCTCTTGTCTATGCAGTCAGTGATGAAATTGTTAATAGATTAGTAGGCTATGCCGATACGCTACTTTCGGTCCATGCTGGCGATAATTCTTATCAAGCAGAGTATAAGCAATAAAGGTGAAGGGAGCAGAGAGTAATGAGTGAGAAATTTATTCAAGCGATTGATGATCATGCAAAGCCGTTTCGAGGGAGTCATGATCTGACACCATTATTAGAAGAGATTGGTGATGCAAAAATTGTTTTACTTGGTGAAGCAAGCCATGGCACAGCTGAATTTTATTCAATACGTGCCGAGTTATCAAAACGTTTGGTTGAAGAGAAGGGATTTCAAGTTGTTGCAGTGGAAGGTGACTGGCCATCCTGTCAACAAGTTAACAGATATATTAAGGGCTTTGGCAATCACAAAAGCGCAAGAGACACGTTACAGGCTTTTAAACGGTGGCCAACATGGATGTGGGCAAATGAAGAAATGGTTGATTTTACCGAATGGTTAAAGGCATATAATGAGTCGAAGGGGAAAGAAGAAAAAATTGGTTTTTACGGAATCGATGTGTACAGTCTATGGGAATCGATGGAGGAAATATTGAATTACTTAAAGGAAAATGAGCCAAATGGTGCAAATTTAAAACTTGCCAGAAAAGCTTTTTCCTGCTTTGAACCGCACCATCAACAAGCGGAGAAGTATGCGATTGCTGCATCGTTTTTCAAAGAGTCTTGTGTCGATGAAGTAACAGAATTGCTTACGTCCATCCGTACTAGTCAAGACCTTTATAAGGATGACGAGGAGAGCGATTTGAATTTAAAAATTAATGCATTGGTTGCAAATAATGCAGAACGGTATTATCGCTCGATGGTAAAAAGTGATTCGGAATCATGGAATATTCGGGACATGCACATGGTTGAGACAATTAATGAAATTCGAAATTATTACGGCCCAGATACAAAAATCGTCGTCTGGGAACACAATACCCACGTCGGGGATGCATCTGCAACAGATATGAACGGAGAAGGAATGATTAATGTCGGTCAACTAGTTAGGGAACAAAATTATGAAGAAGATGTCTTTATTGTTGGATTTGGCACTTATCAAGGGACAGTCATTGCCGCTGATGAATGGGGATCAAATTATGAGCGGATTATTGTTCCAAGAGCACAACGACAGTCGTGGGAACATGCAATGCACGAAGCGGGGGCGTACAACAAATTGCTTATTTTTAACGAAGGGAATCGACACTTGTTCACAGAACCTGTTGGCCACAGAGCAATTGGTGTCGTTTATAATCCTGAATTCGAATCCTATGGCAACTATGTACCTTCCGTCATGTCAGAGCGTTACGATGCCTATATTCATGTCGATGAAACAAACGCATTACAGCCAATTGCTTTGTCAGGTGTTTATTTGTAACCTGTGTGAAAATGAAAGGACCTTCATTTTAGTTATAGAATGAGGGTCTTTTTTACTGATAAAAAAATCCAAGAGCTGTCTAGTGCAAGGCGCGACTTGCGCTTTTCTAATCTTTTCATTAGTTTAGATAGGAATATGACACATGGATGTAGAATTTATATGTTGAAGAATAATTTATAGGGGATGTTTGGGGAAATAGTTTCTAGAGCAGGAGCTTTCTATCCACCTGCCCTTGTCCCTCGTGAGGGGCTTATAAAAATTGTCTCGGGTACCAGTTAGAAGTTTCTAGTTGATCCGCTTGGTCGTGTCTGTTTTCCATTCTAACATGATATGAATAATTTTTAAGATTGTTTGTCGGTCTTCATTGTTAACTTCAACTAACAGGTTGTTTAACTGAAGGATACTTTCGTCTACACTCTTTGGATTAATCGAAGAGAAACGGAATAATTCTTCTAAGGAAATGTTTAGCGCATTCGTAACCTTATCTAGCGTATCAACTGTTACATTTTTTTCGCCTCTTTCAAGCTGACCGATGTAAGTCGGATGCGTATTAGATAAGTGTGCTAGTTCTTCCTGACTTAATCCTTGTTTTTTTCGTATCATTCGTAATCGTTCACCTATTATTTTGGCTAACGCTGTTTTGGGCATTTAGACTCACCTCTAGTAAAAATATACCCTCAATTTGATAACATTCGAACATACTATAAGTATTAGTTTTATTTCATTGAAATACTATGAGTAGTATTGTACTATTAAAAAGGGAATAATTGTGAAATTTTTGCTTTGTCAGATTAACACTATTATTCTATAATTCTCAACTTTAAATATAATAACTATTTTAGAAAGTAACGGAGTTGATTCCATGTTTGAAAACCTATCAAATCAAAAGTTAATAGACGCATATAAAAAAGCTATTGAGTTACACCTTGAACAAGATTTTATTAAACTCTTAGAAGAAGAGTTAAAAGAGCGTGGAATAGAAGTAACAGAATAGATGAAGGGCTGCCACCGCATGTTTTAACTCGTTTTTCAGTCGAGAAACGAGTGATTTTGTTGTAGTTAATGATTATATACCCATATTTACTACTTTAAAACATCCTCTAAGCTAAACCCTCTAAGTAACAGCTCATCTTCTAGTAATTTAATAAAATCAGCATCAAATTTTAAAGCTACAGCTTTCATGTACGCTTCAACTAGCAATTTATCACTCAAATACTGCAAAAAAGTGAATTCTCCTTTTAAGCGAATGGCATTCTATCCCTTCACCCATAATTACCAGTATAAGTTAAATCTTCTTTTGTTTATAGTGATAAATTTTGCCAATACTGTCTAATACATTAGTCCTAAGTGAACATAATTAAAGACCAGAGGTGATAGAGTATGGAAAAGGGTTCAACAACCACGGCAGAATTAAGTAAATACGTAAGTAAATTTATTAGTGAAAATTTCGGCAAAGGTCCAGAGTTTGTCCATGTATCAATCGGAGAAACACTGATTACGGTCTACATCAGAAATTTCATTACACCTCCAGAAAAGGTATTGCTAAACCAAAATAAAGAACAACGGGTTGAGGAAACAAGGGATTTGGTGATGGCTTCATTAATTCCGGAAATAAAAGCAAATATTTATCAAATAACAGGAATGAAAGTTAATGAATTTTATTATGATTGGGGATTACATAACAAGTCGGCAATGTTCACCTGTGTTTGTTCAGATGAGACGAGTGTAGGGAATGGTCTAGAATCAGATTATGAAGGTAAAAAGGAGATGGAAGACGAAGTTGCACGGATAAGTGAGGTCGCACAAAAAGTGCCAGAAGAGCTAAATTCCTATCGCTTAAATGAAAGAACGTACCTTTTCATTCGAAATGGGATTTTAGTTAGCATCGAAAAAGAGTTAATCAGAGACGGTTTACAAGAAAAGTTAAGACTTGCTAAACGAAAGTTAGAGAAGCGGTTATTACATAACAATACTCATTTTGAAACAATATTAAATACGAAAGTCATTGATATTTTTGTCGATTGGGATTTTGATTTAGATAAGAGTATTTTTTTATTTATCACAAACCCAACTAATTAGTTTGAAAAAAGCTCGGACATTCGCTAACTAAGAGACAAATGCCGAGCTTTTATTATGCCGTCGACTGACGTATTGTAAACAAAGTAACTTGCTCTTTAACAAGGGTAAAAATTAATTTATTTTTTAGCCACCTAGGGGCTGTTATTTCATGTTAAATTGCCGCGGTACATTTTTCCACCTGAATAGTTTTTAAACCTAGACGACATAAGCCCTACCTCTCTTATGTCCTTACGGCTCCGAAGCCGATCCAGTGTGAATAAGTTCCTTATATTAAAACATTGGCAGAACGCCAGAACTTTTACGCTTATTTTATTCCAAGTTACTCTAGCGCCTTCTTTGTTTTGAAGGCTCCAATGAATAATTATACTTGTTTTCAACTGCATTTGCAACACTTTGTTGTTTATAAAAAATAAAAGGTAAGTCAAATGAATCAATCAAAACTTTGTGGTACAATAATTTCTTAGATAAACATACAGATCGGTGGAAGTCATTACTTGATGTGAAGGAGGGGGAAGATGGGGCAGGAAAACCGTGATATTCGTCTGATTGCATTAGATATGGATGGGACATTATTAAACTCTAACCATGAGGTGTCAAAGCAAAACCGTCTTGCAATTGAAAAAGCGAGGGAAAAGGGACTAGAGGTAATTTTATCAACGGGGAGACATTTTTCCACTTGTAGTGCATACGCCAAGTCATTGAACTTATCCTCTTATTTAATTACCGTCAACGGAAGTGAAATATGGACCGCGACAGGGGAATTAGTTGAAAGACAGTTATTGGATGTCGCTATTATGGAACTATTAGTTTCCTTGCATAAGAAACATGAGACATATGCATGGGTGGCCTCAACAAATAAAATATGGCGAGGAGAAATACCCGCTAACCTCGAGGATTACGAATGGTTGAAATTCGGGTTTGATACAGATAGTAACGAAACGAAGGAAGCCATAGTCGATCAATTATCCAAAAATGAACTAGTGGAATTGAGTAATTCAAGTCCAACCAATATTGAAGTGAATGCTGTTGGAATTAATAAAGCAAGAGCCATTGAAAAGGTTTGTGCAAGGTTGGGTATTACGATGGACCAAGTCATGGCAATGGGTGACAGTCTTAATGATATAAAGATGATTGAAGAAGTTGGGCTTGGGGTTGCAATGGGCAATGCACAAGATGAGGTAAAAGCAGTTTGTGACTGGGTGACTAAGCATCATGACGATGATGGTGTGGCCTATGCAATTAATAAGCTTGTTTTATAGTTTATTACTTGCAGGTATAGGAGAGTTGTAATAAGTTAATATAGTAAGGTTGTTCAATAAAATCCAGTTAAAAGGACACTTCCGAGATAGGTTGCTTTTCGGTAGAACGTGTATGCCTTTGTGTGCAAGAGGTAATCTCTTGTCTGAGGAACGTTATTTGCATACATTCCCTCTTTAAAGCGTCTCTTTAGAACTTCTGATGTCCTTTTTTCTTCCTTTAGAATATGTATTTTATTTTAGTGAATTTTATCAGATAATTAAGTACCTTAGTTGCGCTAGTTTGTCGAAAAACGTATGATAGGTATAGACAAAAAAGAAGGAGCGAAAATAATGGCAGGGAAACAACAAATCGGTGTAGTAGGATTAGCAGTTATGGGGAAAAATCTAGCTTTAAATATTGAAAGTAGAGGGAATTCTGTTTCGGTCTTTAATCGTTCTTACGAAAAAACAGAAGCATTTCTAAAAGATGAAGCAGAAGGAAAAAACTTCTTTGGTGCAAAGACAATTGAAGAATTTGTTGAATCATTAGAGACTCCAAGAAGAATTATGTTAATGGTAAAAGCAGGTCCAGCAACGGATGCTACGATTGAACAATTGTTACCACACCTTGACAAAGGAGACGTATTAATTGATGGAGGAAACACATTCTTCCAAGATACTATCCGTCGTAATAAAGAACTAGAAAAATCTGGTGTACACTTCATTGGTACTGGTGTATCTGGTGGAGAAGAAGGAGCGCTTAAAGGGCCATCTATTATGCCTGGTGGACAAAAAGAGGCGTATGAATTAGTTCAGCCAATTTTTGAAGCTATTTCTGCAAAAGTTGATGGTGAACCTTGTACAACATATATTGGTCCAGATGGTGCGGGTCACTATGTGAAAATGGTTCATAACGGTATTGAGTATGGTGACATGCAGTTAATCTGTGAAGCATATTTCATTATGAAAAACGTTCTCGGCTTTGGTGCAGATGAATTACACAAAGTATTTGCTGAATGGAATAAAGGTGAATTAGATAGTTACCTTATTGAAATCACTAGAGATATTTTCACAAAGAAAGATGACGAAACTGGTAAGCCTATGGTTGATGTAATTCTTGATACTGCTGGCCAAAAAGGTACTGGTAAATGGACAAGCCAAAGCGCACTTGATTTAGGTGTTCCGCTACCAATCATTACTGAATCTGTATTTGCTCGTTTTATTTCAGCAATGAAAGATGAACGTGTGAAAGCTAGTAAAATCCTTAATGGTCCAACAGCACAAGATACCCCGTATGAAGGGGACCAGGATGAACTTGTTGAAGCTATTAGAAAAGCATTGTACATGAGTAAAATCGTATCTTATGCACAAGGTTTTGCACAAATGCGTGCCGCTTCTGAAGAATTCAATTGGGATCTTAAATATGGCGAAATTGCGATGATTTTCCGTGGTGGTTGTATTATTCGTGCGCAGTTCTTGCAAAAGATTAAAGAAGCATATGACCGTGAGCCAGGTCTAGCTAACCTATTATTAGATCCATATTTCCAAGAAATCGTTGAAAGCTATCAAGCTTCATTAAGAAAGGTACTTGCTGTAGCAATGGAACGCGGTATTCCAGTCCCAGCATTCTCAAGTGCCTTGGCATACTTTGATAGCTATCGTACAGAAACATTACCTGCTAACCTTTTGCAAGCGCAACGCGATTATTTTGGTGCACACACATACCAACGTGTTGACAAAGAAGGAACATTCCACACGGAGTGGTTGAAATAATATATTGAAAACCACCTTGTCGTTTCGGGCGACAGGGTGGTTTTTTCTTTACAGGATAAGAAAGTATAAAACTGCGCTTTTCTTACCGTTATTCGATTTCGGTTGGCACAGCTAACTGAAGTGTTTTAGCAACCCAAGCTGCTGCTTCATCCCGTTTGAGCACTTGATTAGGATGGAAAGCACCATCTTTAACTGAAATAACATTCGCGTTTATCAGTTTTTGAATACTATCCATTTTGTCACTATCAATCTCATTTTCATCCTCTAACGTATTCCATTTTTCAATAAACATATAATCTCCTGTTTGGTTAAAAGCTTGAAACAACATATGAGCGAATTGTTGTCTAGTCATTTTATCATGTGCTTTCACATCTTTTGGAATAGTGATATCGTTAAGATAAGAAACTATGAAAGCTTCTGAATACCACTTATCATCTTGAATGTTTGTGAAATAATCAGACGGGACAGGGGCCTTGATAAAGGTGAAATGGGCTAAGTTAAGGTCAAAGGCTGCTTTTGTTATTTGGACGCCTTCAGCATAGGTTAAATCTTTATTTGGCATATAGTTAACCCCGTCAACACCGTGTACAATACCCTTTTCCTCCAGTTGAGTGATCTCTTTTGCATATGGACTTTGATCAATATCTGAGAAAGCAAATACAGTTCCAATGAAGAAAAATTGCAAAACAATAACGAACGCCAATACTTTGAATCTTTCCATGATCGTTAACATCTCCCTTTTTTCATTTATAGACGTTATTGCTGGCAATTGGTTACAGTGGGGGAGTTTGTGATTAATTTGAATCACCTAGAACCCGACTTAACTTCCGAAAGAGTGCAATTTACCTGCAATCAGTAGTTATTATTAGATGAAATCCGATCAAAAAAAAACGATTCAAACTAAAAATAAGTTCAAATCGTTTAATCAGATTCTATAAAATAGCACCAATTAATGTTGCTGTACTTTCGTAACTGTTCTAATAGGTAACCCCCAACCACATTGATGAGATATGACCCGTAATAGGAGGATAATAACGAAAAGGGAATATAGTTGGAACGATTGTACAGCCCACCCCATTCCGATGACAAAGCCTGCGACCAATGCCCATAGCAGGTACACTTCTTGCCTGAAAACAATTGGTTTTTGCTGTGCAAGCACATCTCTAATTATGCCTCCACCTGCACCAGTTATTGCCGCTGAAAACATGACGGCGAGTAGTGGTAGATCAATGGAGGCTGCATACATCGCTCCTTGAATCGCGAATGCGGACAAACCGATTGCATCAAAAATCGACCACTCTTTTAAATGGAGCACTGCCATATTTGGTAATAGAAATACAATTGTTATCGTTATGATCGCGATAATAAAAAGCTCTGTCTGTTGCCATAATTCAATGACCGGAATGCCGGTAAACAAGTTTCTAACAGCTCCGCCGCCGAACGCTGTAATCAAACCTAGTATATAAGTGCCCATAATATCATATTTTACTTGCATGGCAATAATCGCACCACTCATTGCAAAAGCAATTGTTCCAATGACATTTAATACGTCCCAAACCACAAAAAAGGCCCCCTTAGCATAAGTAAATGTAAATACAAAGATTCGACATCATCGAATGAGTTGATGTCGAAAATTTCTGACACCTTTATCAGATATAGTATCTTTGAAAGGGTTAGAAATTAGAGTGTCGTTCTCTGTCCTTGTACCTGAGAGTTTACCTTAGCTTCTAAAGGCTTCCCCTTGGGTGGCTTTGCTGCGCTCTCCAGAGATGCGTCCTGTAGCGGTCTTTTTACCTGAGAGATTCATCTTATCAAGACTTGCCCCTTCGGTGACGAAATGTACGTTCTCTCCCACTACCGTCGTTCGCTATTGTTTATCTATAAATAGAGTAGATTATTAGTAGTAGATTTGTCAATGACATTTTCTTGTTAATACATTATGGCTAGTGCAAATTACTTGTTACTACTAACTGATGGTAACAAATCAATTAAAATTGGTTGGAGACTTCCTTCTATATTTCGATTAAAATATTGTTTTTAAAGGGGGAACCGCATCATGATCACGGCATTTATTCATGGAGCGGTGTATGGATAGTAACGATTTGTGCAGGTGTAGGTAATATGAGGGTGAATGTTTAAAAAAACTAGTCTACTTTCTTATCTTTTGAAAAAAACAATAGAAACGCTAGGGTTTTAATCCAAGCGTTTCTATTGTCAATTGTCTATACCGAAAACATAGAGGGAATCATTACTACTTGTTCCAATCTTCAAATAACAACACTCGTGCTGGAGCAGCTTCCGTTCCAATTAATTTCACTGGTGCAGCAACCATAAAATATTCCTTTGCTTCAATTTCTTTTAAGCGAAGCCCTTCAACGATGATGATATCATTTTTAAATAGATTGCGGTGGGTAGGATTTCCTGGTTGACTACGTTCAATTCCAAGTGTATCAATACCTACTCCATTTATTTTGCGATCGACTAAGAAGTTCGCGCCATCTTCTTTTAAGAAAACAAAGTTGTCATCCCATTGATCAATGAACGAATTTTTCGTCTTCAACAAAATGAAATCATTTGCCTGAATATCAAGGGTTGCTAAATCAGCTTTAGTTATCCCGTCTTCTACATCCGTCAAATCGAACACTTTAACGGGAGTAACTAGCTTCTCGAGCGGTATTGTTTCAAACGTATCCGCATCGTTAATCATATGAAGTGGGGCGTCTATATGTGTTCCTGTATGAAGGTTAAAGTCCATACGCGTGACGGTCACATGTTCCATTGTTGCACGGTTAAAAGTAGGTTGGGCAGATTCTGCATTATCCCAGACGGGCATACCTGTATGGACAGGCATTGAAATATCATACATTTTCATATAGAAGCACCCTTTCTTAAAAAATAGTAAAGTACCTAGACGCCTCCCGGTAGAGGTCTGACCAAGCGCTTTTCTTCTTATTCTTCTTCTGGAGTTACTGTCCACCAGTGGAATCCGTCTTGTTCTAATAGTGCATCTGATTTCTTTGGACCGTTAGAACCAGATTCATAGTTAGGATAATCATCAGCAGATTTGTTTTCCCAGTTTTGTGAAATGACATCAACGAACTTCCATGACAATGCTACTTCATCCCAGTGGGTAAAGTTAGTTGAATCACCACGCATGCAATCATATAACAACACTTCATATGCTTCCGGAGTGTTCATTTTATCCTTACTATTGTTGTTGAAACTTAAGTCAATCGGCTTTGATACAGTACCTTGGTCACCCTTTTTAGCATTTAATTGCAATGAGATACCTTCGTGTGGTTGAATATGAATCACAAGCAAGTTAGGGTGAACATTTTCTGTCTTATCATAATACAAGTTCATTGGTAGGTCTTTGAATTGAACAACAATCTCGGTAGATTTCTTTTCCATCCTTTTTCCAGTACGGATATAAAACGGAACACCAGCCCATCTAAAGTTATCAATTAAGATTTTGCCTGCTACGAACGTTTCTGTATTTGAATTAGAGTCTACAGAACTACTTTCCCTATATGCATTAACTTCTTCCCCGTTAAGAATTCCCCGGTCATATTGGCCGCGAACGAAATATTTATCCACATCATCCACGCTAATTGGTCTGATTGCTCGTAATGCTTTAACTTTCTCGCTTCGAATTTCATTAGGAGTAAGTTTTATTGGTGGTTCCATCGCAAGTAGGGCAAGCATCTGTAACATATGGTTTTGTACCATGTCACGCAGTGCGCCAGAGGATTCATAATACCGACCTCTGTCCTCAACGCCTAGTACTTCACTAGAAGTAATTTGAATATTGGAAATGTATTGGTTATTCCATAAAGGTTCAAACATCGCATTGGCAAAACGAATAACTTCAATATTTTGAACCATTTCTTTACCGAGGTAATGGTCAATACGATAAATCTGATCCTCGTTAAATGCTTGTCTAATTTGATTGTTCAATTCTTGTGCAGACTCAAAATTGTGACCAAATGGTTTCTCAATCACAAGTCTTGACCATCCCTTTGTTTGGGTAAGTCCTTCTGATTTTAAGTTAGCTGCAATTGTTCCAAAGAAATTAGGAGCCATCGCTAGATAAAAGATGCGATTTCCTTCCGTATTGTATTGGTCGTCTAGCTGTAATAGAAATTCATTTAAACGCTTATAATGATCAAGGTCCGTTGCATCAAATGGATTATAATAAAAATGCGATGCAAAATCGTCATGATCAATGTCATCGGATTGAAATGCTTCAATCGATTTTTTTACGTTGTTACGGAAATCATCATTAGTTAACGGTCTTCTTGCTACACCAACGACAGCGAAATCATCCGTGATCTTATTATTGCGATAAAGTCGATAAATAGAAGGGAACAATTTCCTGTTGGCCAAGTCACCTGTTGCACCAAAGATGACAATAATGGATTTTGGGTTATTAGTTGTCATTACGTTACTACCTTTCCTTCATTCGTTATTTGTGAAAAACACTTTATGCTAAATTCTAAACTAATTTTTCTATCCTTTTAGTGTATGTGACAAAAAGACAATTGTACATATCAATTTACTATATATACAATAGCATGACAGTGTCATTTATTAAAACGTTTTACACTACGTATACAAAAAGTTTATACTTTTTGTAAGTTTATCCAACAATACACTAGCCGACAAGCTTCATTTTACATCATTTTCGTAAAATAATCAGAAAATTTTGTCTAAAAGTTACTCATTCGTTCATTTTAGCTAGAATTGTTAACGAATAGTTACTATACTATCATTTACAACAAAAATAACAAAGGAATTAGGTGGTTGATTATCATGAAATCATATCGCGGATTTTTAATTGATTTAGATGGGACTGTATATCGAGGTACTGAAAAAATAGTAGAAGCCATTGAATTTGTGAAGGAACTGGAAAAAAGACAGCTTCCCTATTTATTTTTAACAAATAATTCAACGAAGCCACCGAGTCAAGTTGCAGCTACGCTAGTTGGAATGGGTGTCCCTGCAACAAAAGAACACGTGTTTACAACAAGTATGGCTACAGCTAAGTATATAGCAGGGCAAAAGCCTGGGGCTAAAGTATATCCGATTGGCGAACAGGGACTTATTTCAGCTATTGAAGCGGCAGGGTTGGAGGTAGTGGAAAGAGAGCCGGACTTTGTTGTGATGGGTCTTGATCGCAACATTACGTATGAGAAATTAGCAATCGGTGCACTAGCAATCCGATCAGGTGCAACGTTTGTCGCTACAAACGGTGATATTGCACTTCCAACCGAGAGAGGATTTTTACCTGGTGCTGGTTCTTTAATTTCGGTTCTGTCAGTAACAACGGGTGTAACACCTAAATTTATTGGAAAGCCAGAAGCCATTATTGTTGACCAAGCTTTAGAAGTGCTTGGTACGACTAAAGATGAAACGCTAATGGTTGGTGATAATTATCATACCGATATACTTGCAGGGATCAACGCAGGAATCGATACCCTATTAGTCCATACTGGTGTTACAACGAAAGAGCACTTAAAAGATAAAGACACACAGCCAACCTATGCAATTAATTCATTAGATGAATGGACAATAAAATAGAAGGTTTGCTCACACTATAAATTATGATTAACCCAATTCACGGGATATTAGGTTTAAGAATACCATGGATTACCGAAACTAAACGGTAAATCATGGTATTTTTAGGTGATAAAATGTTTAAATTACTAATCGTTTATATTGCGTTACTCAATATAGTAGATGGGTTGGTCACAAAGTTCGGTTTAGACAATCAGTATATTGGTGAGGCTAATCCATTAATGGACCAGTTATATTATTTAAGTCCAACTGTGTTTGTTTTGCTAAAAGCAAGCTTATCGGTTATTTTAATTTTATGTATTTGGGCGTTTCATGTTCCAAGCACTCATTTGCTGAAAGGATTGGCCTATACTGCGTCCGTTTTATATACAATTATCTTTATTGCACACAGCTACTGGTTAGTTCAATTGTGAATGAGTTGGCAATCTTTGGATTACATCTATTTCATGTAGTATACTTATAACAACTAGATGAATCGCCAAAGGGGGAGAAAAGTGTTGAAAACCAATCGGTTAAACATTAGAAAAATGATTGAATCAGATAAGACAAACCTTTTGAAAATTTTTTCAGACCCTGTTGCAATGGAGTTTTATCCGGATACGAAAAATGAAGAAGAAACCATTCGGTGGATTAACTGGACAATCAATAATTACGATAAATTCGGTGTTGGCTTATGGGTCGTCGAGTCATTAAAAACAGGACAGTTTTTAGGACAATGTGGCATCGTTCCGCAAAAGGTTGATGGGGAAGTGCAGATGGAAATCGGTTATACCTTTATCCGTCAATTTTGGGGGAATGGTTATGCAACAGAAGCTGCTGTAGCTTGTAAAGACTATGGGTTTTCCGTACTTAAACTACCTCGGCTAATCTCTTTAATCGACCCTCTCAATAAAGCATCAATCAAGGTCGCCAAACGGATGGGAATGACCTTTGAAAAAAGTATTGAAAAGTGGGGGAAGACAATTGCCATTTATGCAATAGACAATAAATAGTCAGCTAGTCCCGTGTTGTTACAAGGAAACTAGCCGACTTACTTGAGTAATCTTCTTCAAATGCTAGGCGTCCTTTAGGTTTCCTGTTTTATTGACTACCCCTAATTTCTTGACGCATAAACAAAAGATAAGAGATTGCGAAACAGATCAATGTTGCTGCAATCAGACCGGTTAGCTGGGGCCAGATTAATAGTAGGCTTTGGCTTAACGGGAGTGGCCCTGCAATCGCCCCAGCCGTTTGTTCCATTGTTAATGGCCCGGTGCTCCTGACAGATGGTGATAATAATATCGACGTTGACTCATTGAATAAATAGTTAGGTGACAGACGCATTAAGTTAAGAATGGTTTCTTGTCGGCTGATTGCGGCTGATTGTGTTGTGATTGCTTCAGGATTGAACATTACTTTAGCAATTATTTGGATAATCATTGAATAAAAAACACTAAAGAATATCCAGACTGCCATCCCAGATAAGGCAGATGTTGCTGCCTGTTTAAACCGTACTGAAAACAAGATACCGAGATTTAACCAAAAGGCGATGTAGCAAATACAAAGGGTTATAAATAAAGCAATTCTAGCAAATTCTTCAAACGATGGCGGGATACCGATAATAAGAATGCCAAGTGCTGTAACAATTAAGCCTAGTATGGCAAATAAAACAACGTTAATTAGGATGGCTGCTACAAACTTTGCATTTAACACATAATCCCTAGGAATAGGTTGTGCCATTAGTCTACTTAGCGTGCCTTTGTTTCGTTCTGAATTGATCGCATCGAATCCTAGTGCAATACCAAGGAGTGGACCAATAAAGCCAACAAAGGTAATAAATGGTGGCAGTGTCCCATCTGAAACAGTAAATAACTTTAAGAATAGGAAGGAATCTTTGGCAATTTCTTTTGCATCGTTAGAAGCGTTAAGCGCATCTTGAATGCTTGTAATGGCTGTGTAAAGTGAGCCCACACAGGTTAGTAGAATAATGACCAAAAGAATAATGATCCGCCAACTCGTCAAATAATCGGTAAATTCCTTTCGTACAATTGCTTGAAATGCGTTTCTTCGTTGAAGTGCCATCTGACTACGTGGTCTCTCGCTATCTAAACTTTCAGTTGGTAACAATTTGCTTAAGCTAGGCATTTTCATGTCGCCTCACGTCCTTCAAAATATCGATGATAAATTTCATCTAACCCATAATCTTTCTTGTTGATATAAGAGAGTCTCGCCCCGGATTGAATTATTTTTTCAGCTATAATAGAGGTGACATCTCGGTCACAATAAATCTCTAGGCTTGTGTTAAGTTTTTCAACACGGTTAACCCCGTTAATTTTGTGCAATTCTTCAAGTAATGATTGCTCTATTCCCTCGGCCGTCACATTCACAACAAAGGTATCTTCGAAAAATAATTGCTGGGCAAGACGGGCCAGATTGCCTTCTGCTAACAATTTACCACTTACAAAAATGCCAACCCGATCGCAAATTTGTTGGACCTGATGCAAATGGTGGGAAGACAGAAGAACTGTGATGTTTTCTTGCTCGTTCAGTTCCTTAATTAGTTTTAATAATTCTCTGACACCCTCTGGGTCTATCCCTAATGTCGGTTCATCGAGAATAATAACCTCAGGTTTCTTGATTAGTACATCTGCAAGGCCAAGCCGTTGTCTCATTCCGCGTGAGTATTTACCTGTTTTTTTATCTGCAGCATGATTTAAGCCAACACGGTCTAGTAACTGAGTAGCTAATTCTTTTGCTTCTTGTTTTGGTATGCCATTTAATGCTGCTGTGTACATTAAATTCTCCAGTCCAGTCATGTGATGATAAAAGCCAAGATCATCTGGTAAATAACCTACCCGAGCCTTAACTTCTAATGGATAGCGGGTCGAGTCAATTCCACAGACTGATACACTTCCGCTTGTCGGTTCGCTAAGTCCAAGCATCATTAATATCGTTGTCGATTTCCCTGCGCCATTTGGTCCAAGTAAGCCAAATATTTCCCCTTTTTGAATGGTAAGAGATAAGTGATCAACAGCATATTGATTGTCGTACTTTTTTGTAATTTCTTTAAGCTCGATAATCGGCCCCGTCACGTTTATCTCCTCCCATATTTTCTAATTAAATAATATAGACCAAAGACAACTGCTAAGATGATTAGCACACCGATAAAGCCCCAAACCGTTGAAGTTGCAACAGACACACGGAACGAAGCGTCAGACGAAGCCTGGGCCGTTTCTGCGGTAAAGGTTGTTACATAGTCCCCAGCGATTGCATCGTCTGGTGCTGTTAAGGTTGCTTTAATTGTTTTACTTTCACCAGCTGCTAATTGTGGGATGGTGCTAATATCAAATTCAGATTCCCAATTTGGCGGTGTTGATGCAGTAATGTCAATGTCTGTTAGGGTTGTAGTTCCAGTATTCTCTACAACCAAATCAATCGTTTTGTCATTTCCTGCTGTAATATCTGTACTTAGTCTTCCGTCCTTGGTTGTGAGATTAATGTCGTAAGAACCAGTAATAACAGCCTCTAATGTTGCTTCTGCTGTTGTATTACTTGTACTTGCTTGGATTGGGATAGTATAAGTATCAGCAGTTACGTTCTGTGCGGGTGTCATGTTAATCGAAATATCTTTCGAACTGTTTGGATCTAACGTAACTGATGTAACATTTTGTCCGTCTACCTTAAATTGAACAGACCAACCTTCTGGTGCTTTAGTGCTAAGTGCATACGTTTGTTTCTCTGCTGTTCGGTTTCTAATCTTAGCAGAATAAGAAAACGTTGAATCTGCATACCCTTCCATATTGGGCTGGTCTGATGTTAACTCTGTCTTAAATGTTCCTTGTTCTGTTACCGTAGTTAGAAAGTCTAAGGATGCAACAGTTCCGTCAGCTCCGTTAGCAACAAGTTCAAAGCGGTAGTCTGCTTTTTGTACTTTTAATGGAACTGTAACCTCTAAGTTTATCGTTTCTTCCCCATTTGGCTTAATCGATAGTTGGCGGATGTCTCTTCCGCCTGAGGTGATGCTTTGTTCAAAGCCATCTGGCAAATTATTTACGTCAAACGTTATCGATTCAATGGATGAGCTACTGTTCGTTACATCAATGGAATAATTAATCGTTTCCCCGGGAGTGACCGCAAGACCTGTGTAAGGTGTGAACAAAGTAAGGTGACTTGCTGCATAGCTTTTAGTAACGCCTAGACCAGGTCCTACGGTGATTAAAATGACCAATACCGTTAATATTTTTTTAAACATAGCTAATACCCCTCCTCTTTTTTTCAACCTTACTACGAAGCAACATTGCTATTTGGATTTGCAAATTTCAAAAAAATTTGTAAAATTTATTTAGAAGTGTTAAGACTGTGAAATGGATAAGAGAGTTAGCTTAGAAAGGATTATGCGTGACTAAGCCATCTTGAGAGGGGGTAGTGGTTTGGATAAGCAGAAATTAAGTGTTCAACGGTTAAAAGAAATTGCTACTGGGTCGAAGGAAGCATTTGATGATTTTTATGTACAACACCTTCCGTTTGTGTATAAAATTGCCTTTCAATTTACAAGTGATCGATTGGAAGCTGAGGACGTTTGTCATGATGTCTTTTTAGAAGTTTATCAAAAGGCACACCTGTATCGCCCTGAAAAAGGGACAGTCGAAGCATGGCTTGCTGTCAAAACAAAGAGTCGCTCGATTGACAAATTAAGAAAGAAAAAGACCATGCTTATTCATAAGCTTGAGGGGTTATTGCGTGAAGAGGTGAGTGATGCAGAGGTTTCCGTACTCGCTCACATTGAACGAGAGGTAATTTTTGAGGCGTTAAAGCATTTGCCAGAGGAACAGCAAAGTGTCATTTACCACGCTTATTTTAAAGACCTGACACAAAAACAAATCGCACAGCTGATGGGGAAACCATTAGGGTCAATAAAATCAATGGTACGGTACGGACTTAATAATTTACGGAAACAAAAAAACTTACTAAACTGGTCCAAACCCAGTGGAGGTGAGAATAATGAATTATAAGGAACATGTTGATGAGCATCTCTTAATCGATTATGCAAAAGACCAATTAGATTCTGACAAACGAACCGAAATCATTGCCCATGTTAACATGTGTGCTCAATGTCAAACCAATTTGAAAGAATGGGAGCTTTTGTTAAATCGTGAACAACAGATTGCCAACGATCCTTCCCCTTACTTAAAGACGAGGATTCACCATAGTATTGCCAAGCATGGTAAACCAAAAAGAACAATAGCCTTTAAACCGATATTCGCAAGTATAAGTGGGGTGATGATTGTATTTTTGTGTGTATTACTTTATATCAATATGCGCGCACAGGATTTAACATATGAAGTGAGACAGAATGAGGAGATAGGTGAATCAGAGCTTTTTAATCACCCGAATACAAATCGGCTGGATATTATTCCAGCATCGACTGCTCAAAATGTAAGTGGAAATGTATGGATAAATAATGCCACTAATGAAATGCTAGTAGAAGTGCAAGGCTTGACTCATTTGGCAGAAAGGGATTATCAGCTTTGGGTAATCCATTCAAACGATCAATTTCGAAGTGAGTTATTACAATTACAAAATGGGACAGCTAAAGTGTATTATAGAGGAGAAGACTTGACTAAGCTTGAGCGGATTAAAGCAAGTGTTGAACCATTAGGGGGAAGTGACAAACCAACAGGGCCGGAAACATTTTATGTGAACTTTACAAGGTGAACATAGGGAAACGGAGGGGAATATAGTGGCGGAAATTCAATATGAAATTGTTAAAACAATTGGTGTTCTATCTGAGTCAGCAAAAGGTTGGAAAAAGGAATTAAATCTTGTTAGATGGAATAACCGAGAACCCAAGTATGATATCCGGGATTGGGCACCAAACCACGAAAAAATGGGTAAAGGGATTACGTTATCGGATGAAGAAGTGGAGCAACTAAAATTATTGTTGCACGAGAATAACAATCAATCACTTTAAAATAGAGCGTCTAACGGACCGCTGCGTCGTTGAGACGCTTTTTTTTTGAGATAAAATTACACCGCGAAACAGGCAGCACCAGCTACGTGCACTTTTTTCTCGAAAAATAATCATAAAAGACAGCCAATGGAGGATAACTATATATAGGTAATCGGAAAGTAAATGAACCACCCTACTTTATTCACATAAAAACGATGCAGAAACCATTTTCGTGCCATGAACTAACTGATTGACACTATTGGTGAGCGTTTTCATTGTATCATCTTCTTTCGTTTGTTCACAAATTTCGACGTAATGTGAAAAGTTGCGGTAAACGGTTTGCCTAAGTATGATTTGCTCATCGGGCTCAGCATTTAATATCGTGAAAAAGCGTTTGTGTAAATCTGAATCTTTTTCAGTTACAGTAGTATAAACTCTGTCTTCGAGCGTCCCATACGCTAACATAATATCGCTAATTTGATGACGAAGTTCCATAAATTCATCAATCGTCTCACTGCTAACTAGGTAAAAGTAAAGATTGGTATACATCTATCTCACCCCTTCAACAGTCACTATATGCCAACAATAAAAAGAGGGTGAATGGATTCTTACAGTTATTAGGGACAAAAGTAGAGCTAAATTGACAAACTTGTATATACAGGTTACCATATGATTATTAAAGGACGTTATTTAGAGGAGGAAGTACTGTGTTAAAAAAGTTATTTGGCAAAACGCCAACAGAAGATAAAGTAGTTGCTCCGGTTTCCGGAGAACTGGTTTCGATTACAGATGTTCCAGATCCAACTTTTTCACAGAAAATGATGGGGGATGGGATTGCTATTAAGCCGTCAAGTGGTAAGGTTGTTGCTCCGGTAAACGGTAAAGTCGTTAACCTTTTCCCTACAAAGCACGCGGTTGGTATTGAATCAGAAGCAGGTGTAGAGTATTTAATTCATATTGGTTTAGAAACCGTTTCCTTGAATGGAGAAGGTTTCGAAGCTCATGTTAAGCAAGGAGATAAAGTATCAGCTGGTGACTTACTCATTACAGTTGATTTAGATGTTGTTAGTGCGAAAGCAGAGTCAACCATTACTCCACTGGTTATAACCAATGACGTATCAGAGATGGAAATTATCGCCCCGCAACAAGTAACTCATGGTGAAACACAAATTATGACTGTGAAAAAATAAGAAAAAGAGTACAATTCTTCTTCGTTACTAAGAAGCGTTGTACTCTTTTTTTAAGAGAAAAGAAGGTATAAAAAAATCTAAGAGCTGTCTAGCTCCGGGCGCCTAGCCCGCCTGAGGTCTTAAGCTGACCAAGGCGTTCTTCGCTTTTTTTACAAAGCAGTTTTGTAACACTCAACCGAGTCCGAATTCACCCCTAATTCGGACATGGAAAGGCAAAATCCAGTGAACCGAGTCCGAATTCACCCTTAATTTGGACAGAGAAAGGCGAAATCCAGTGAACTGAGTCCGAATTCACCCCTAATTTGGACATTGGAAGGCGAAATCCAGTGAACTGAGTCCGAATTCACCCTTAATTCGGACAGAGAAAGGCGAAATCCAGTGAACCGAGTCCGAATTCACCCCTAATTCGGACAGTGAAAGACGAAATCCAGTGAACTGAGTCCGAATTCACCCTTAATTCGGACAGAGAAAGGCGAAATCCAGTGAACCGAGTCCGAATTCACCCCTAATTCGGACAGTGAAAGACGAAATCCAGTGAACTGAGTCCG
>NZ_JAMQKC010000031.1 GCF_028416595.1 Aquibacillus salsiterrae
ATAAGATTCAACCAGAACGTGCTTTTTATATGATTTATTTGTCGCTTTATTTTTGGTAATCGTTTCCCTTATAAACATAGTTTCATTATACCCGACGGGAAAGTTGAAATCAATTATTTTTAATATTAAATTTATTTTAGGTCACTACATTTGCGTTTTTTAAATTAGAACGTTGTAAAATCAACATTTTCGAGTGCAAAAAAGCAGTTTTTGATCTGTTTTTCTCAAAAACTGCCGAAACTTGGATTAACATCCCGCTCTTTTAAATCTGGAATTGGCAGGATCACCTTATCCCCTTCACTTTCCATTCTCCATACGGCTAATGGTAACTTTTGAGGTAGTTTTAATCCATAGCTAAACCATGAATCTTCAAAGTTTGGTAAGCCTAATGGCCAAAACGGTTTTCCCTTTGCAATATGCTCGCGGATTTTCTTGTAATAAGCAATGCCTTCCTTAACCAATTCATAGCGTTCTCCTGTAATTTCTGCTAAATGACCGCTTTGATGAATCCGTACAAGCATGCTGTTAACCATATTAATGCCAACTGTTGCACAAAAGTAGCCTCTTGCCCACAAGTGTTGGCCCCAGTATTTCTTTTTAAGCTCTGGGAACTAATCTTGGAGTAGTCTTGATGACCGTCCTTTTAGGTACTGCATAATCTTACTTGGCGCAAGGCTTGGTGGACATGATATCAACAAATGAATGTGATCTTTTTCCAACACTTCCTTCTAAAATTGTAAGGCCTCTTGCATTGCATCCTTGCCTTATTAGTTCACGTGTTCTTTTCGCATTTTGCCCTTGTAATATCTTATACCTGTATTCGGTTACCCAGATGATATGATATTTGATATCATGAACTGCATGACTGTTCTTTTTATATCCGTCCATACTTTTTCACCTCATAGCTTCAGTATGGACATAAAAGATAAGGCTAAAAGCGGATACCGTCTAAGACGGTGGAGTTGGACCACGCATTTGGAAATTAAATTTATAAATTGTTACGAGTAGCAATAAATTCTAAAGGATATCTAATAGTTGTCGATAATCCCGTTCTATTATCGAATATGCCCGTATATACAAACTGATGTCCTGTGACTCGGAAATACCTTGGCTTAATAGAATAAATTCCTATAGAGCCTTCTCCAATATTTTTATAATTTTTCACTAAGAACACAGCGGCAATCGTGGTGTCTTCATTTATTAAACGTGCTATATCACCGACGGAGAGGTTCCTATTCCTCAGCTTAGCGTAATTAGGAATTGGAAGTATAGGATGTTAGTACCAATAATTATTATGAATTTACTGATTCTGTTAGAAGAGAAGGAATTAAAGGCTGCTTTAATATGGAAATAACCCTATAGTTTTTAATTAATCGGATGCATGGGGACCAACGAATGACACTTAGTTCTATTCGTAATTCAGATCCTTACCAATCTTTTCGGAATTGCTGCTAATCGAATTGAGATATTTTTAGTTCGTCACCCCTATCAAAAGACAATAGAATAATAGTTACTTTTTAACGAGTTTAATTCAACAGGCATCCAAAAATAAAAACTCAGTACATTCTTTTTAAGTTCGTTCGCTATAAATTACTGCTGAATAATTTATACTATTGAAATAGACATAGCCGCCTTATCCATGATCATAGATGGCGGTTATGTCTGTTTGATTAGAAGATTAGGATACTTTTCATTGTGGATTGGTAGTTCTCACACATGAAAAATATCCAATTTTGTATTTCGACAAGGTGACACCATTGTCCATCTTTTCATTTCCACTTTAATATTAACCCTTGGTAGATCCAGCTGTAAGTCCACTAACTAAGTATTTTTGGATAAATGTAAATACAATTGCTATTGGTACAACAATAAGTACAGCAGCTGCCATTAATCTTCCCCAATCAACAATCCATAGTCCCATAAAATTAAAGACACCAGTAGACAAAGTTCTCATTGTATCATCCGACACAAATGTAAATGTGAGTACAAATTCGCTCCATGCATGCACTAATGCATAAATTCCTGCTGAAACTATTGCGGGTACAGATAATGGTATCATGATTCTAACTATTAAGATAAATTTATTACAGCCGTCTAACATTGCTGATTCTTCAATTTCAATAGGGATTGTATCAAAGAAGCCTTTTAACATCCATGTAATAATCGGAACAGCAAAAACAGTATAGGAGATAATCAACCCTAGGTAGGAATCTAATAAGCTCATATTCATCATTATTCTATATAATGGTATCATCAATAATACAACCGGTACCATCTGAGCAAATAACATGCCTAACCCTAACATCTTTACACCAGGTGCTTTATTTAGTCTACTTAAAGTATAAGCTGCTAAAACACCAATGGCAATGGACAAAAGAACGCTGCCAAATGATACAATCACACTATTCAAAAAATAGGTAGGAAATTGCGTTTCAAAAATAACTGATCTGAAATTTTCTAGGGTGGGACTACTTGTAAATAATTTAGGAGTTGAAGACATTACTTCATCTTTTGGCTTTATTGCAGTTAGGAACGCCCAAACTATTGGAAATAGGCTGTAAATACTAAAAGTTATCAGTAATATATACGTTATTGTATTTAAAATTGTTTTTTTTGTTTTTCTGCCTAAACGGATAGTTTTACTTAATTTAGTTGTATTTCTATTTAATTGTGTTGTTATTTCTTTATTAATTTGCACTACTAACCACCTACTTTCGCTTGCTTATTTTGCAACCAGAAATAAATACTCATCATCACAAGTAAAATAGACATCATCAAAACAGATATTGCTGAAGCTGTTCCATAGTGGTATTTCATAAAGGCTTCCTTATAAGTATTAATAGCTAAAGTTTCAGTTGCATTTAATGGTCCACCTTCAGTTAATATCCATATAAAATCAAAATTATTAAATGTCCATATTAAGTGTAAAACAATTAAAATCATTGAAATTCCCTTTAATTTTGGAAATGTTATATTCCAAAACTTTTGAAAAATATTTGCCCCATCTATTTCGGCGGCTTCTAATTCGTTTTTATTAATTGTTTGTAATACAGCTAAAAATGAAATTGTATAAAATGGAAAACTTCTCCACACGTTAACCCAAATCACTGAAAACATAGCTGTCGATTCACTGCCAAGCCAATTTATACCTTGTTCAATTACCCCTGCATTCATTAGTAATACATTTATAATTCCATAGTCGGGATTTAACATCCATCTCCAAGTCATTCCGGCTACCACTATAGGAACTACCCATGGAATTATCATGATTCCTCTAAAAATTGCTCTACCTTTAATTTGTTGGTTTAATAATATGGCAGTAGTTAGGCCGACTACGTATTCTCCTCCTACAGAACCAAAGGTGTATACAATACTGTTTTTTATTGCTGTCCAAAAAAGAGGGTCTTGAAAAGTACTGATAAAATTATCCAATCCAACAAACTTCTCTTTACCAGGTGTAAGTAAATTGGATTCAAATAAACTATTTATAAAAACATTGATAATAGGTACTAGGAGTAATAAGATTAAAAACAGAATAGCCGGAAGCATAAAAAAATAAGCTATGGCATGCTTTTGTAGAAATTTAGTCATTATATCTACGCTCCTTGATAATATGAATACAATTCAGTTAGTTAATAACTGAATTGTATTCATCAAGATTAATTGAATTATAGGCTATTCACCTAACAAACCATTAGATTCTAATGATTCATTAATTTGTTCAGATAACCAAATTGCAGTTTCCTCTGGTGTAGTATCACCTAATAAAACTTTTTGAATGGACTGTGTCATGGAATCAATAATTCCACCCATTGGAACTGGTGGCCATGTCCTTCCGTTCTTGGCAATTTCTGAAAAAGGCACATTCCATTCTCCCTCGAGTTCCATATCATTTCTAATCGTTCTATTCCCTTTAGCATAATAACTTTGACCTTCTTTTGATCCCATCCAAGTTAAAAATTTAATCGCTTCTTCATTATTTTTTCCGTCCTTAAATAAGAACCATTGTGCAACCTCTAAGAAGGTTGCAGGAGTTTCATTATACGGTGGTACTCCATCAACTCTAACGTCTGCCATGCCTTCTGGCTGCTCGGATTTATATCCTTCTATCCATGGCCCATTTTGAACAATTGCAACATTTCCTTGGGCAAAGTTTTGATCCAGCTCTTGGTACCCCCAGCTAGTCTGATTTTGAGATATTACTCCTTGGTCTAGCATATCTTTGTAAAATTGAAATACCTCAGCTGCTTTAGCTAACTCATCTTCACTATCAGCCCATGTATTTCTATATTTTCCTTCACCTATTTCTTCAACAATGTTTAGATCATTTGACCAAACAAATACGGCTAACTCTTGTGGTGCTCTTGCAGAAGTAGCACTTATTCCAAATGGATTTTCTATTCCTGCATCTTTTAATATTTTGCCTGCTTCTAATAATTCATCCCATGTATTAGGAAGTTCTATTCCTACTTCATTAATAACATTTTCATGATACATTCTTGCACGCGTACCTAAATAGCTTGGAAATGCCGCAATCTTACCATTCATTGATACACTGTTCCAAACTGCCTCAGAGATACCGTCCTTTCCTTCCCAGCTATTAACTACATCGGTAAAATCGTAAAGAATATCCATAGAATTAAAGTCTGCCATCCACTCGCCTAATCCTTGCGCTATATCTGGTGGATTCCCATTTGAAGATGTAGTTGTTAACTTTTGCTTCAACTGTTCATAAGGTAACACTTGTATATCAAAAGTAACATCAGGATTTAACTCCTCATAACGTTCAATGGCGTCGTAATATCCACTACGGTCATTTGCTTTATCAACATTCCACCATACTTCTAGAGTCGTTTTCCCATCTCCATTATTATCAGAACCAGTTTCAGAACTGGCATCCTTTTCCGAACAACCAACAGCAAAAATTGCTATCACTAAAATCATAAGATATTTTTTTATCATTTATTACACCACCTTCTTTTGTTAAAAATCACCTTTATCTGCTTCACTTGCATTCTTCATCGCAAGTTCCCGATTTTTCGCCAATTCTTCAACTGATTTAGTTTCAAGGCGAGCAGCACCTCGGTATTCTTTTGTAGGGATTAAGTAGTCTTTACTTAAATTTAGTTTTGCCTGCTTAATAGCTTCGGTGTACTGTGTTAACCATTCTGCCTGTGCAACTAACATTTCATCAACCATTTGCCAAATTTCTTTCGGATTACAAACAGCTCCAACTAGTGGATCCATCATCATCGCTTGACGAAGTAACTCATCATTACCTTGTACAGCAGCTTCAACCGATAATCGTTGTACCGATATGCTAACATTACATACTGCAGCACACCCAAGTGGTAAATCTCCAACATGTGGCATATTAATCCCGTTTCTATCAACGTATCCAGGTGCTTCTATAATAGCGTCATCTGATAGATTTGATATCACACCATTATTCACAACATTAAAATGTCCACGGTAGACTCTACCGGTTTCTAAGCCTTCTAAAATATAAGAACCATGCTCTTCACCTCGATTTTCATCACTATATTCCCATGCAGGTTCTTTTAGCCAATTTGGAAAATCAGTTTCGAACCAATTTCTACCCTCGGTGCAGACCCGCAAGTATCCACCTGTTTCCCCATTGATCCATTTACTTAAGTCAATCCATTCATTAATCTCTTCAGGGCGCTTACGGTACCATGGTACATATTCACTTAAATGACCATTTGATTCTGTACTAAAGTAGCCAAATCTACGCAGCATATCAATTCTTACTTTTTCTGTTTCACTATACTCAGGATGATTTTCGAAGGCTTCTAACAATCTATCTGTCATATCCTCACCTTTATAACCCACTTTGATATACCAAGTTTGATGATTAATACCTGCACAAACAATATCTATCTCATCTTTTTCTTTACCTAATGCATGAGCAATTTGTTTATGACCATTTTGAACACCATGACACAATCCAATTGTTCGAACTTTTCCGTACTTATTACATGCCCATGTAAGCATAGCCATTGGATTTGCATAATTTAAAAGTAAACAATCCTCCTCAGCAACTTCTCTTATATCTTGGCAAATGTTAAGCATTTCAGCTATTCCACGTTGACCGTACATAATGCCACCAGCGCTTAATGTATCACCAACACATTGATCCACCCCATATCTTAGAGGAATTTCAATATCAGTTTTAAAAGCTCTTAATCCCCCAATACGAACAACATTAAATATATACCTGGCTCCGGATAGAGCTTCTCGCCTGTTAGTAGTTGTTTGTATCTTAATATTCAATCCATTTTCATCAATGTCACGTTGACAAAGTTGAGTAACCATATCAAGATTTTTCTCATTTATATCAGTAAATGCAACTTCTATGTTTCTAAACTCCGGAACTGATAACACATCACGTAATAATCCTCTAGTGAAACCAATACTTCCAGCACCTATAAATGCAACTTTAAAACTCACCCTAGAAACCTCCTTCATATTTGTTAGTACAAATATACTCTACCACCAAATTATTGAAATCGCTTTCAATTTTCTGCACTTATTTTATTAAAAATTTATAATTTTCTAACTACTTATAATGTCATGAAAGTATTTCCTGTAAGCAACAGGAGATAATCCAGTGTGCTTTTTGAAAATACTACTGAAATACTGACTGGAATTAATACCTACATAATTCGCTATGTTAGTAACTGATATATCTGAGTTTTCAAGTAATTCTTTGGCTTTTTCGATTCTTACCTTAGTTATATATTTATTTATTGTCATATCCATTTCTTGCTTAAAGACTCTATGCAAATAGTTAGGATGAAGATGCACTAACTGGGCTAGTTCTTCTACGCCGATATCATAATCATAATTTTCGTGGATATATGAAACCACTTTATCAATTGAGTATTTATTTAATTCACTGGAATGTTCCATTTGCTCTCTTTTATTTTCAGCTATGGATATAAATAATTGGACAAATAAAATATCAATCATCAAATCATTTTTGTTTGTTTTAGCACCTAATTCTAATACTAAAGACTTTAATGTAAAGTAGACCTGGTCCGCATCTCTTAAAACAAAATAAGTTTCATCAGAAAAGAACATTTCCATTAATCTCTCATCACGTTTCATCAAGGTTTGAACATTAGTAATGTGATTCTTATCATCTTTCCATTCAAATTCTATATTTAGCATTTGACACGCATTCTTTTTATTAACGATTAGACGGTGTAGAACATTAGGATTCATAAATATATATTGTCTTTCTTTCAATTCTATAATTTCATCGTCTACTTCTACTGTACATTTGCCCCTAATGACATACATAATCTCAATTGCAATATGTTTATGTTTTTCCATATTAAACTCTTCCCAATTCTTATAATAGTAATATACTGCTTCTGGAAACATATTGAGTTTCACCTAAAACACACCTCTTCCTCATTAAAATTGAAACAAAGACTCTTGAAGTAGTTTTTATATACTATTAGAATTCTAAGAAATATAATACTTTTATTCAGAAAAACTTTAAGAAGAGATGAACAAATAAGGGTCTATAACCCAAGATAGAATCTATTAATGTTAAAGCTAACAATTCTCAAATACTCATCTTTTGGTAGAAAAAACCCCACGGAGTTTACGTATAACGTAAACTCCGTGGGTTCTTTCATTCAACCTTCTCATGCTCATCGAGTTAGATCGCGCTACACACCTGTTCATTCCACAAATGGGCTCCCTGTGAAGTAGATTTATTCATTCTCAACTTTCCATTACTCTGTTAAGCAATTTGCAATACTAGCTATTCAACTTTAACTGATGACTATAGATCTTATTTCCAAGATTAATCTTCCTTACACGCTTCAATTCGCGATTGCTTGAACCTCTTCAATTTGGGTTTCAGATAATTTAAGGATGTCACTATTATCCATACTAGTTGATGAGTCTTCTACTAAAACCATCTTTGTCTCTTTTTGGGTAATCGTGTTATGCCAAAGTCTAGCAGGTATTTGATAAACCTTCATCGGTTCCATTTTCACTGCATTAAACTTCAAACCTTTTTCAGTTTCATTGGCATAGATTAATACACATCCACCTGATAGTAATACGAAAAGCTCATCCGTTTGATTATGTCTTTCTAAACAATTAACACCCGTTATGTCATTTTCTGGCTTCCAATTTTTTATCCCGACTAACCATTTTTCATTCTCGTACACTCTCTCCATACCTTGACTGTTAAATTCATAAGTTTTTATACCCAATAGTTATCCCTCCTATTTTTGTTCCGCAAAATTTGAAGTAAATCACCCCTTGACCGATCCAGAGGTCATTCCTTCAATAAGCTTCTTCTGTGCAAAGAAGAACATGATACATACAGGAATAATTGTAATAATTCCCCCTGCGGTTAATAGATCCCACTGAACACCTAGCTGACCAATTAAATTTTTCAATGCAACAGGTATTGTTCTGCTGTCTTCATTAGTAAACAATACCGCGAACGTGTACTCGTTCCATGATTGAATGAATATATATACACCTGTTGCAATAATTGATGGAGTTAAGACTGGCAGTATTATTCTTATAAAAGCAACAGCTCGATTTGCTCCATCGATCATAGCAGCTTCTTCTAATGAAGAAGGTAAGTCTTTTAAATATCCAGTTAACATCCATACTGAAAAAGGAATTGTAAATGTTGCATATGCAATCACTAACGATAGTGGTGTATATAATAAATTTGCGTTACGCATAATTGAATACAACGGAATTAACAGTAAAACATTTGGAAACATGTTGTTCGTTAAAAATAAACCCATTAAAATTCTTTTCCCTACAAACTCAAACCTAGTAAAAGAGTATGCAGCTAAAGTTGAAACAAATAAAGTAACGAAGGTAGTAATGGTTGCTACCAAGAAGCTATTAAACATTGGTTTCAAAAATTCAAATTCACTAAATAGGCTCCTATATGATTCCATCGTGAAGTTTTGTGGCCAATAAGTAACAGTAGGTCCATACAACTCTAATTCAGGTTTAATCGAAGTAACAAATGTCCAATAAAAAGGGAAAAGCAAAAATAATAGAATGGTTGTAATTGGTACATATAAACTAAAAATCCTTCTCCTTTTTAATTTACTTTTTCTCATGCTTATCCCTCCTTAAAGGACTTTCTTAAATATGGTATTGCTACAATAGATAGTAATAACATTAGAATAATGGCCATTCCTGAAGAATATCCAAGATTTAGAACTGTAGCCTTATTAAAAATGTATACGCTTAACGTTTGTGTCGAATACGATGGTCCTCCTCCAGTCATGTTGTAGATAATATCAACTGAATTGGAGACCCAGATAATCCGCAACAACAACGTAATAAAGATAACGTTCTTTAACGACGGAATCGTAATTCTAAATAACTTTTGCATACGACTGGCACCATCAATATCAGCCGCCTCATACATTTCCTGTGAAATTCCTTGTAGTCCAGCTAATATCATAATTGCAAAAAAAGGAATCCCTTGCCATATAATTGTAACTATTACAGAAGGAAATGCTGTTGATGTCTGGGACAAAAAAGGAATAAACTGATCAATGAAATGAAGCTTATACATTAAATCGTTCAATACACCGTAGTTACCATCATAAATCCATTTCCACATCAACCCAATTAACACACCTGGTGTCGCCCAAGGAATCAAGCTGACGGCACGAACAACTCCTCGACCTCTGAATGGTTGGTTTAACAAAAGCGCTAAAATAAAACCAAAAAAGAATTGAAGGCCAACACCTGCAATTACCCAAATTAATGTATTTTTAACCGCTTGCCAAAATTGCGGATCATTAATAATTGCAATAAAGTTTCCTAGCCCAATAAATCCTATATCATTTGGTCTGCGTAGATCATAGTTCTGGAAACTCATAAGAATTGCTTCTATAACCGGAATAAAAACAACAAACGTAACAATCAGTAATGCCGGAGATACTAGCAAATACGGCCAAAAATTAAATCGCTTCCGCCGTAAGACTTTCTTTTCTATTGGCTTATGAGCATTAGATTGTAGTTTAATAACACGACACCCCTTTCACCAGCAACCATGGCAGAATCATAATCACAAACAGCAAAATAAATGAATCTGCCAAGAGTTGCATTTATTAACAAAAGAATCCGAATTAACCTATAAAGTTACTAAACGTCAACTATTTATAAAGCTCTTCTTGTAAAGTATTCATTGCTTCCTCCGGGGTAATATCACCCATTAAAGATGAAGCTATCGTGTTTGGCCAAATCGTGTTGATCCACTCAGTAGTAGTATCCAGAATTGGTAGAATACCTGCATAGGAAGCACCATCAATCGAAGCTTTCATAAATCTATCATTTTGGAAGTGATCTAATGCTTGAACTTTCTTACTTACAGGAACGTTACCAGTTGCGATGGTCCATTCCTCTTGTCCCTTTCCAGTAGCTAAATAGGATACCCATTCAAAAGCTGCTTCTTTATTTTTACTAGATTCAAAGATAACATTTTCCGTATCCCCCATAGAAGTCCATTGACCCTCACCCGGTGGAAAAGCAAATGCTGATACGTCATCTCCAAAAGTTTCTACCATTTCAGCAGAAGAACCAGTGTGGTGAATAGTCATAGCTGTACGTCCAGACTTAAAGTTAGCAATAATCTCGTTAAATCCGTCTGTAGTTGCTGTAGGCGGTACGTATCCTTGTTCATAAAGATTAACAAAGTCTTTCATCCCTGCAATTGATTCTTCGGTAGTCATATCTTCAAAACTACCTCCACGTCCATGAATAAAGCTTCCCCATGGTTCTTGACCACCTTTAGCCCCTCGCATACCGAATCCATATACATCTGTTCTTCCATCATCATTTCTATCTAGTGTGGTTTTTTCAATAGCTGTTAAAAATTCTTCATAGGTTGTCGGAACTTCTACGTCAGCCTCTTCAAAGATAGAAGGCCGATAGTAAACATATAAGATTTGTGTATTCCACGGCATAACGTAAATATTTTCTGAACCACTTGCTTGTTTCATTACGTTATACAGATTGTCATTGATGTCCCCTTTATCATCCCAATCCGCAATAAAATTGTCTAAATTAGCGAGCAAACCATTAGCAACAAATTGTGGTGTTGAAGTTAGTTTGAAAGAGGATACGTCAGGTCCACCACCGCCCATCGCAGCTGTAAATAACGTTTCACTATATCCTCCACCATCCCACGGATATTCCTCACCAACTACAGTAATACCTTTATCGTTTGTCTCATTAAATTCTTTAATGATTTCTTGCATTTTATTGGAGTACTCCGTATTATCAGCCCAATACCAATAAGTAATGGTTGCCCCATCTTCTCCAGAATCCGCTGTATCAGAGGAATCTGAAGAAGATGGTGTATCCGTTCCAGTATCTGCGTCTCCATCACCAGAATTAGACACCTCTTTCGAACTACAAGCGACTAAACCCACTGACAATATAAGCAAAAGCAATAATCCAAACAACTTTTTCATGACATCAATACTCCCCTTTTTTGAAATTTAATATAGTGAAGAGGGATAATATTCACTATCCCTCTTTCAAACCCACCGACAAGGTAAACGCTTTCAATTATGTCATAAGAGATTGCCAACTTTGAAGTTTTATGATATCGGTATTTTAATATTTAGTATGAGAAAATTGCTCTAAAAGATAAATGATTTGAGAATGAGGTTGAAGCGCTCTCTAGCAATAATGCATGTATGCCTTTATACGTTTACTTTCTTTCTAGACATAGCTCTTTTAGCTGCTTCTACGATGTTTTCTGAGGTAAGTCCATATTTCTTAAGAAGTTCTTCTGGAGGACCAGACTCGCCAAATGTGTCTTTTGTACCAACTCTTACTAATGGTACTGGACAATTTTCAGATACTACCTCTGCTACAGCCCCACCAAGTCCACCTATGATAGAATGCTCTTCAGCAGTAACGATACATCCTGTTTCTTCTGCTTGCTTAATAATCATTTCTTCATCAATTGGTTTGATTGTATGCATATCTACAACAGCTGCATTTATTCCTTCCTGAGCAAGCATTTCACTTGCAACAATGGCCTTTTCAACCATAATTCCACAAGCAATTAGTGTTACATCTTTTCCATCACTAACTTTTCGGGCCTTGCCAATTTTATATTTCCCGTATCCCTTTGTCACGGTTGGAACTGGGGTTCTTCCTAATCTAAGATAGACAGGACCATCCAATTCCGCACTGGCCCTAGTTGCTTCATAGGCTTCATTGGCATCTGCTGGAACTATGACAGTCATTTCTGGCATAGCCCGCATGGAAGCAATATCCTCTAGCGCCTGATGTGTAGCACCATCTTCTCCTGTAGTTAAGCCAGCATGACTAACCGCAATTTTCACATTAGCTTGGTTATAGCAAGCAGCTAGGCGAATTTGTTCATTTGCGCGGTTTGCTGCAAATACAGCATACGTGGTAGCAAAAGGTATATAGCCAGAGAGCGCTAAACCCGCTGCTGTTCCAATCATGTCTTGCTCTGCAATCCCAATTTGGAAATATCGTTCCGGAAACTTTTCTGCAAAAAAGTGTACCTTTACTGATTCCGCTAAGTCAGCACACAAGGCGACTATTTTTTCGTTTTCACTACCCATTTCTAGTAAGGCTTGACCAAAGCCTTCACGTCCACTTAATATTTTCCCCATAATAAATTCCTCCTCTTCATTAAATATGACAGTATGACCTTATTGGAAAATTAAATCTTCACCAAATCTACTTGGACCAATCTCATCAAGTGCTTGCTTTGCCTCATCACTAGATGGTGCTTTACCGTGCCAAATCGGCTCATGTTCCATGTACGATACACCTTTTCCAATAACTGTTTTTGCTACAATGGCCGTCGGAGCCCCTCTGTGATTTTCAAACGAATCAAAAGCATCTTTAATTTCTCTAACATTGTGACCATCGATTTCAATCGTGTTCCAACCAAATGCACTAAACTTCTCAGCTATAGGTTCAATGTTCATAACATCTTTCACATGACCGTCGATTTGAATATCATTCCAATTAATAATTAGAGCTAGATTATCCAAATTATAATGGGAGGATGTCATTGCAGCTTCCCAAATTTGCCCCTCTTGAATTTCCCCATCACCAACTAGGCAATAAACTTTAGCATCACTATTTCTTAAGCGATTAGATAGTGCCATTCCATTAGCGATTGAAAGTCCTTGCCCTAGTGGACCAGAGGATGTTTCTAAACCTGGTAAATCGTGTTTTGAAGGATGGCCTTGCAATCTTGAATCTATCTTTCTAAAAGTTTGCAACTCACTAAGTTCAAAATAACCACTTCTTGCCATCGCTGAATACAACGCCGTACAAAGATGACCATTACTTAATACGAATCGATCTCTATCTTCCCAGTTAGGATTGCTAGGGTCATGTCTCAAACGACTAAAATATAATTCAGCAATAATGTCTGCCGCTCCTATTGCTCCACCAGGATGCCCAGTATTAGCAGAAGTTAACTGAATAATATCCCTTTTAATACGAGTTGAAATTTCTTTAATTTCATCAATACTTGCCATAAATGATTCCCTCCATTGTATAAATTAACAGCATTTGCTGTTGACACTAGTAAAAGTAAATACATTGACAAAATTCGACTTTATTTAGTAAATTAAGTTTCCTCCCTCAAACTTGCTCTCAACTGATTTTCGACATAAACTTTGAGCCTGGAACGAACATCTGTAAATTGCATTTCTAACATCCTTTCTGCCTCTTCATAGTCTTGTATCAAGATAGCTTGGAAAAGGTCTTGGTGAAGTTCTGCACCCTGGATAAGATCATCTGACCTTTGTAATTCACTAGTCTCCTCCAATAAATTCCAGAAGGCACTTAACAATTGATCTAGGATTAAATTATCAATTCTAGAGTATAGGATACGGTGAAATTTATGGTCTTCTTCTGTAAACACATCATTTCTCTTTGCTTTGGCAATCATTCTACTGACTAAATCTCTCATTATCTCTAGATCCTCTAAAGTCAATGATTCAATAGCTACGGGTAAAAAACCCCTTTCCAATACATAACGAACATTTAATAGTTCTAATAAAGACTCCGGGCGAGCGCGAAGTAGAATATTCCATCCACCACTTATTGAATTACTAATATCTGGAAGTTTAACCTCTCGACCTTTCCCTTTCGTCGCTACAATAATACCAGATTCCTCAAATCCAACCAGTAGTTCTCTTAATCCTGATCTACTTACCCCTAATCGTTCTACTAATTCTTTCTCAGAAGGCAATTTTCGCCCAATTGATAAGCAATCTACAACTATTTCAATAATTTGATTTTTCAAATCTCTCTTATCCGGAAATTCGGTCATGATGTGGTACCTCCAATAATGTAACCGCTTTATTATACTTGTTATACAAATAATACACCTGTCGGACATGTGTGTCAATATGTCAGACAAAAAATTTGAAATTATATTTGGGTAGCCTCTTTCAACGAAAATATTTTTGCACAATTTAGAAATTTTAATAAAACTTGATTTTATGTTAGAAAACACTTGTCTATAGGGGTTGGATTTTAAGTTGGTAAATTGTTCTGCCCTAGCAAGTTCTATGGGGCATGTACCGTCTTGTTCGCAGTAGGTGGTCCTCTATTTAATATTAACAGCCTATCCCATAGGCATTTTTCCAATATATATATATTTTATAAAGTTAAACCGTCCTTTCACCGTGGTGTCATTTCGTCCATGTTTAGGACCTAGTAAAGTTTAATAACACACCAATACAAACAAGGCATCTACCACTTCCCCAGTAGTAGATGCCTTGCTTCAATAATCTTTAGGTTATGCTGCTTTTTCTTTTTTGATGGTTCTTTTGTTTTTAACGAAGCCAGTTCCAAAGATTCCAGCTAAGATAATGATAATAACAGAGATGAACGCTGCAGGAGATGAGAAAGTTTTAACAATACCACCCAGTAGAATGCCAACTACACCGAAGTCCGCATCTCCAAAAGTGGTTCCCTCGAATCCAAGAATACCAAGAACCGGTAAAAGTAAAGCTGGCAAGAAGCTAATCAGAAAACCATTGGCCATAGATCCAAAAATAGCTCCTCTTCTACCACCTGTTGCGTTTCCGAATACCCCGGCTGCTGCGCCTGTGAAAAAGTGAGGGACAAGTCCTGGCACGATGACACTTAATCCAATCAATGGAAGGATGAACATGCTGATTAAACCAGCAATAAAACTAAACAAGAATCCGATAATAACAGCATTATTAGCAAATGGGAAAACAGCTGGAACATCTAACGCTGGAATAGCATTAGGCACAACTTTATCTGCAATACCCTTAAAAGCTGGTACAATCTCAGCTAACAACATACGAACACCGGCTAGGATGATATATACACCAGCAGCAAAGGTTAAACCTTGTAAGAAAGAAAACACCAAGAAGTTTGTTCCTCCGCTTAATTCCGTTTCTATAAATGCGGGCCCTGAGAATGATGCTACGAGGAAGAAAAGAATAAACATAGTTAACGATACAGCAACGGAAGTGTCCCGTAAAAAACCTAAAGATTTAGGAACTTTTAGTTCTTCTGTTGATTTAGAATTTTTCCCAACTTTTGATCCAACAAAAGCAGAAACAAAGTAACCGATTGAACCAAAGTGACCAACTGTAAAGTCATCTGTTCCTGTTACTTTACGTGTATACGGTGTAATTAGAGCTGGCATTAGAACCATGAGAGATCCTAATATAATAGAGCCGATAAACACAAGCGATACACCAGATAATCCCCCAGTCATTAAAATAACCGCAATCAAACATGCCATGAACATCGTGTGGTGTCCAGTAAGGAAGATATATTTAAATGGAGTCAAACGGGCTAAAAGAATGTTAACTAACATACCAAATAACATAATCATTGCTGTTTCTGTACCGAATGTATCCTGGGCCAACGCTACGATAGCTTCATTGTTTGGAATAACTCCCTGAATATTAAATGCATCTTCAAACATAGCTGAAAAGTTACCGAGAGAGTCAACGATTACATTAGCTCCAGCACCTAATATAACAAACCCCATAACAGTTTTTAATGTACCTGAAACAACATTTGTAATGGCTGAACGTTGTAAAATTAATCCTAAAAGTGCGAACAAACCAACTAAAATGGCAGGAGTACCCAGTATGTCATTCATCATTAAATCAATCATAAATTAAACCTCCTTTAGATTGCTTTCTAATGCTTCACGAAGTTCCTTTTTATCCATAATGTTATTTAATTTAATAAGTTTCCGTTTTCCATCTTCTATATTTTCAATCAAATCAGCTGCACCCAAGTAGTAATCAGCATTTTCTGATTTACTTGTAGTTAAGTCGGTATGAGTAACCTCAGCCTCAATACCTAGCTCTTTTAAAATCGTTTTTACATTCATCTCAACAATAAAGCTACTGCCTAATCCGTTTCCACAAACAACCAATATTTTCATATCGTAAATCCTCCTACATAGCAGAATATTTGTTAATACATTTCATGATATCTTCCTTATTATTCGAATTAATCAAATTTTCCAGAACGCCCTCGTCAGAAAACATGGTGGACAATTGGGACAACGCCTTTAAATGCTTTTCATTGTCTTCAGCTGCGAGGACAACAATCAACCTTGCTCGATGCTTTTCATTTTCTGAAAAATAAACACTTTCTTCTAGTCGTAGAAGACTCATTCCTATCTTTTGGACGCCACATTCTGGCCGTGCATGAGGTAAGGCAATATCTGGAGCAATAACAACGTAAGGTCCCAATTCCTCTACATTAGCAATCATCGCATCCACGTACTCCTCAGTAATGCTTCCATTCATAAGTAATGGTTCAGAGGCAAGTCTAATTGCTTCCTTCCAATTGTCTACTTTTGATTGATTTTGAATCGTTTCCTTCGTAAGTAATTCATTTAACACAGGTCTTTCCTCCCTGATCTCAGTTGTACTATCGTCCAGCGTTAATAATGAAGACAGTTCCTGGATAAGTTCTTTTTCATGTATGACAGAAGTATATTTTCTTACGATATTCATGATAGCCTGAAGGGTAGGAGTTGCCATTTGCTGATCTTTAGAGAATTCACTCAAGTTATTAACAAATGATAACACTGCTTCTTTGTCTAGATCTGTCAGGATAGGATTGACAATGAGTACAGGATGCCTTTTTTTGTTGACAGAGGATGTGGCAAATACTAAGTCAACCTCATACTCTTTACTTTCATACTGTCTTCGAGAAACACAACCAGTAATGTCAACAGCAGCAACAAGTTTTTCCAACTGCCCCCACAATATATTAGAGGTACCTATTCCATTCTCACAAACAATGAGTGCCTTTTTCCTTTGAACCGGCTTCTTCCCTTCCCGTTGAAGCCAACCACCCAAATGCATAGCGATATATGCTACTTCAGAATCGTTTATGGGAGCACCAAGTAATTCCTCGAATCTACCAATTGATTTCTTGGTAAGCTTAAAAATTTCAGGGAACTCCCTTTGTACACTTTCCGAGTTTCCATCTCTTAAGCTCACGTTATACTTCACGCGATAATACGCTGGTTTTAGATGCTTGAACAAAGAGACTTCTAGTTGCTCAACTTCTTGGAAAAGAACGCAGGCATAATTTTGAAAATCCTGAACTATCCCTTTAACCGTCAAGTAAAGTCTCTTCATTTCTTGACTTTGATTATGCTCTAGTTCAAAATAATTCACCTTCGACCCTAACAGATTCATCGTGATGAATCCTATTTCGTTGCTAGGAATTTGAAGGTTATATGCCCTCTGAAGCTTCTTGGCAATATTCTTGGCCGCTTGGTATTCCTTAGTAGATCTTAATACTACCTGTTGATCAGCATCCACTTGAATTCTATGTCCGAGCTTCAGCCTTTTAACAATGACTAACAATTTCAACGCAAGAAGATGAACCATTTCATCCGTCAACTCAATAGATAGCTCTTTTTCACACTCTTCAGTAATTATCATCATTCTGTTTATATGATGAGAGAAATCTTTCATTTCCAAATCATTCTCATGAAAAAGTAGCTGAATCTGCTTATCTATTAAGATATTCCATTCTTTTTTCGTAGTCATTATCTCTGTCAGATAGTTGACCAACAGCTTCCTCTTATTCTCTTCTTTCCCATTCACCTTATAGCCCGTATACCGAAGAAAATTCACCTTTAAATTTTCATTTAAAAAAAACTGTTTGATTTGCTTTAAATCATTTGAAACCGTTGCTCTGCTCACCATAGTCAATTCCATCAAATCTTCCATAAATACATCACTTTCACTGGTCAACAGTTTGAATGCTATTAAAATAATTCGCTCTTCTTGACTATAAATATACTGAAAATTACTGATTTTACCTATTAATCTGGAAGCAACTTTTCTAGACTCTTCTTCTAGAAAATAACCCTTCCCATATTTTCGTTTGACTGGATCCAACTTATATTCATCCAGCCAAGTGTTAATTTTTTGAACGTCATAATAGACTGTCCGTTTTGAAACACGTAATTGGCTCGTCAGCCTATCAATAGATACATACGTATCCGCATTAAGAAGCATCGTTATGATTTGTGTACACCTTTCATCTAACGTCATAGGACCAAACCCCTGCACTTGTGCAATTTGAGACTACAAAAATAGTTAATTAACTAATTATCCATATTATAAAGTTTTTATCCGACCAATGTAAATGCTTACAAAATCTTAATTTTGTGAAAACAAATTGTGCAAAATTATACTGTATTTAGGTGATATTTATAATGGCCATAATTCAGAATTAATTATCCTCATCGATTTATTTGTCATTCACACACAGTAAAATAGTTTTATTTCCATAACCTACTCTGTGTGAAATTAATGTTTCCCTACTTAAGAAAGTATCAATGATGAAAAAAATAGCATTTCCTGGTTTGGCATTTTTCAATTTTGGTACTTAGCTACCACGACTTCCTCCAGGACGTTTGGTTCCTCACTTTGTATCGGTAATCCATCCTTTACTATTAGCGAAAAATCCTACAGGATTTACGAGTTGCCATAATAACTCAATGTATAACGTGCCATTTTCATTATTCGTAACCTAAACAATTTTCTCCAATTATTTCATTTCCCACAACAAAAACTAACAATAAACCCCCAAATCTTTTTCCACTATACTCTAAATTCAACAAATCACGTCGCCCGCGACGTGGTGCTCCTACCTCTTCAATTTGATAATAGTGGAAGAGAGGGAGATTCACTTGGACAAGGCTAATTCCAATTATGATCATTACGGTAAAAGAATAAGGAAAGCTAGATTAGAACGTGGCTATACATTGGAAGAATTCGCTTTCACCGCTGGCGTTGGCCAAAGAACGCTCGAGCGAATTGAAAATGGAGAATCCGATCCAAAGTTTACTACGATTGAAAAAATTATAGAAACGTTGGATGTAAGCTATGATTCTATTTTTCAAAAAAACAAGAACAAGAACAATTAGCTAGATTAGCCTTCGCATACTCTTCCCATACCTCTCAAACTCAAATCCACACAAAGGAGCCCCGACATGACCACCGAAATCCTCACCAATTACACCGTGAGCACATCCACCATGGCGATTCTTGCTGCTGCCAACATGGACTACCACTCGATTGTCCTCGAAATCAGGGAAAAGCTATACGTCAAAAAGACACCTCTGCAGCTAATCAAGCAGGCTTGTCTCGATGGCTACTCTACCTATGAAGGAAGGCGCATTGCGATGATGTATAACACATCTTCGCGAAAAAAAGTACCGATTCCAATCAATCCCGAATTACAGATCTTTGCCTTCCCAACGATGTCACCTAGCCAATTTGAGTGCCATTGGATCTTCTACAGCCATGTTCATTGCATCAAGCCTACGACACAGCAACTATCCCAATCGATTATCACGTTTAAAAATGAGGAACAGCTTGCCTTGAAAGAATCCTATTATGTAATGGAAAAACAAATGTATCGAACGGCCACCTGCATGCTTGCATTCACCCATCAAACCAAACAAACTAGCTAGAACAAAACCACCCAGCAATCCACCCGACTCAAAATCGAAAGGAAAATATCCAATGAACTACATCAAACAACTCAACGCCTTTTATAATCAACTTGACTTCAATCCGCTTTCTAATAACGCTATCCTGCTATGGCATTCCCTGATGCAAATCAACAACAAAACCGGTTGGAAGCAAGAATTCACCGTTGCTGCCAAGGTAATTACGGCCAAAATCCAGTTGAACGAAAGTGCTTTTAAGCGGGCACGTACGGAATTGCAGGAAAAGGGGTATATCCATTGCCAATCACGTAGTGGCAATCTTGCACCCGTTTATCAAATAATCTGTTTAACGATTGAACATGATTGCACTTCTACTTTAACCATCAGTGACGATCTATATCCAGTAACTGAAACGAACAATCACATGCAGCAACAAATACCAAACGCTACGTCCAGTCCATTTGTGAGTGTCAATGCGGAGGGCAATGTAACCGGCGAATCGAACGACAAACTGAACAACAAACCGACCGTATTAACTAAACAAGATATAAAAGAAATAAAGACCAAACAAAGCCATGAAACAATAACTACCCAAGCCGAGTCTTTCTATGAACAAAACATCGGGAAAGTCACGCCATTCATCCAAGGTCTATTATCAAATTGGACTTCAACCTTAAATGAACCACTTGTTATCGAAGCTATGAAACAATCGGTGGAACGAAATCATGCCAACTGGAAGTATATAGAAAGCATTTTAAAAGCGTGGCGAAACAAAAACCTTGCGACGTTAGAACAGGTGGAGTCGGACCAACAGGCTTTTAAACAACAACGTCAGGCACAGTTCCCAAGCAAGAATTACCCGAAGCAAGAGGTTATCCCTGACTGGTTTCATAACCGGAACAAAAAAGTCGATGCACCTGCACACAAGACTAACGAACCAATTGATATTGAAAAGCGTTTGAGAGAATACACGAACAGTAAAGGCATTGGTTGAATACTGAGCCATCACCTACAAATAAACCAGACCCATCCGCCACACATGGAAAACAGATCTCTTTATCAACGGATAGGGTCTGACCATTAATCTAGGGCTTAGCGCTTAGTGGTAATTCCCTTGGCGGACACCCGTAAAAAACGGAGGCACGAACATAATTGTCCCCCTCTTCATACTAAACCAAATCCACACCTGTCCTCTGTTCGTGGAAAAACACCCTTTTTGTCTTTTTGTGGTGCCTGACACCAAGTACCTGTTGATTTGTGTTGATTTGAAACTGGTGGCATGTAGAGAAAACCCTAATTTAGGGCTCTCTTCAAGTGTCCATGGCTAAAAGACAAAACATCGTTTTGTCTTTTTTAGGTACCTGGTACCGATTCTAATGGCAAGCAGCTCCGCTGTAGCTATGCTCTCGGCTCCGTGAAGGCGGTTCTATTTATCCGTGATAAGTGCTCATTTTGTCCGAGAAAGTGGTTCTCACTAAACGAAATATTCACGATTCCCCATCCTCTACACATGGAAAATAAATTTCTTTATCCAAGGATAGGTTCTGACCATTGCTTAAATCTGGGGGTTAGCGCTTTGTGGTAAATTCCTTGGCGGACACTCGGAAAAAACGGAGTCACTAATTATAAATATCGTCCCCCTCTTTATACTAACCCAAGTTTCGGCAAAAATGCTTAGAAATCCCATCACACCGGGATTTCTATTTTTCATTTGGTCACTACAACCTTTTTCCGACAATTCTGTATTCTCTTTTCAACGGATCCTTTACCCCTAATTTTT
>NZ_JAMQKC010000032.1 GCF_028416595.1 Aquibacillus salsiterrae
CTTTAGTGCTTCGCTACTAATCTCACTTTAAGCCCAGTTAATTATCAAAGGTAATTCATTTAAGGAGGTGATTGATTTCGAACCGGAAAACTTGTAGTGAAATAGTGGGTAGCATTAAAAAAATATCTGATAAAAAGGAGAATGGAAAATGACAAAGTTTAATAGAGAAGAAATTTTAGAATTGTATAAGGATTTACGTGTAACGGATGTGCGAGATGGAATGGATTGGGTTGGCATGCATGGTTACGGAACAGTTCATCATAGCATCAAGCCTTTATTTAGAACAAAAGTAGTTGGTATTGCAAGAACTGCTCGTTATGTACCGTACGAAGGTCCGGTTCCTCGTGTTACTGGTGATGAATATACAGAATGGGTCAAGTGGTACTATAGTGAAGTGTGTAATGATCCATGGGGTGAAGATATAGTTGCTGGCGATTTCATTTGTATGGACATAGCTGGTACCGATGTTGGAATTTTGGGATCAAATAACACACTTGCTTTCAAAGCCAAAGGTGCTGTTGGTTACCTAACAAACGGCGGAGGTATCCGTGATACAGATGAAGTAATCATGCAGGGAATTCCGGTTTGGTCAAAATTTGTTTCACAAGGGATGGACCAGGCACGTATTCGTTTCTATGAAAAGGACACCGCTGTAGCAATCGGTGGGGTTGCAATTTATCCTAACGACGTCATTGTTGCTGATGGAGATGGAGTAGTTGTTGTGCCTAGTAAACTAGCGTACGATGTAGCTGTTTATGCTCACCAAGAACTACGTGGTGACAAAGATGGAAGAAGAAAACATTACGAAACTCTAGGCTGGGAGCTAGACGAAACGGTAAAATAATACTCTTTAGCATGTTTCATTCAACTGAGAAGGAGGGGAGAGAATGGCTACACAAAAAATAGGTTTCATTGGACTTGGGGCTATGGGATTTCCAATGGCCAGAAATTTAATCGAAAATGGATTTCATGTCAATATTGCAGTGCATAGGAATCGACATCCAGTTGATGTATTGCGTGATAAAGGTGCAATGGAATATCCAACAGTTGCTGAAATCATCTCTCATAGTGATGTAATAATTAGTATTTTGCCAACCGACAAAGAAATGCAGGCAGTCCTACTTTCAGATTCCGTGTTGGAACAACTTTCAGCCGATAAGATTTTGATCGAAATGACATCTGGCTCACCAGACATGATGAAAAAGGTAAATGAAACGTATCAAGCAAAAGGAACGAGGGTGTTAGATGCTCCTGTTAGTGGCGGTACAGCAGGAGCAGAACAAGGCACACTCACAGTCATGACAGGCGGTGAAAGTGGATTGTTAGATGAGGTGCGTCACGTCTTGGATGCGATGGCTAAAAACATCTATCTAGTTGGCCCAATTGGAGCTGGTAAAGCAATTAAAGCAATCAATCAGATGCTTGCTGGAATTCACATGATTGCATCTGCTGAGGCAGTTAGTCTGGCTAAAAAGTTGAATGTTGACATGGAGTCTGTTCGTGAAGTTATTGGCAATAGCTCTGGTGCGTCGTGGATGCTGATGAATAAACTTGATACGTTAATCGATGAAAACTATGAGCCTGGCTTTAAGTTAAAATTGATGCGCAAAGATGTACAAATCGCTGTTGACGAAGGAAACACCAACGTTTTACCATTAGGAGCATTGGCCTTGCAGTTATATAAGATGGCAGAGAAGACCGATGCAGAAATGGATTTTGCTGCAATCAGCAAATACATTTCTAATTAAACGATTGTTTATAGGAAAAGGGCTAGTTTTTGGTTGCATGATAAAATATTTTAAGCACTTACAACATGCGGGAAAGTATTTATTTTCTATAAGGGAGAGATAAAGGTGAAGAAAAGGCATCTTTTAGGTATCTTATTAACACTTGTACTTATGATTGTATCCGCTTGTAATTCGGGGGAAAGTGCATCTAGTGACGACCAAGGATCTGGCGACAGCAGTTCTACAGAAAATCAAACGGATTCAGGTAGTGGGGAGACTGGCAATAAAGACGCTGAGGAACAAGAGCAAGTCGAAATTCGTTTTACTTGGTGGGGAGATACCGGTCGTAACGAAATCTATAATGCTATTGTCGATCGCTTTGAAGAAGAAAACCCAAATATTACTGTTAAACGGGAATTCGGCGGATGGACTGATTATTGGGATAAGTTAACAACTCAAACTGCGGGTGGGAACGCACCTGACGTAGTCAGCATGCACCAATTTTATGTATCTGACTATGCCCGAAGAGGAGCATTGTTACCTTTAAATGATTTTATTGACTCCGGTATCATTGACACAAGCAATACACCAGATTCTGTCATTAATAGTGGAAAAATTGATGATGATGTCTTCATGATTGCTAAGGGGATTACAATGTCAGGGTATGTTTACAATACTGCTGTATTGGATGAGTTAGGTATTGATTATCCAGATTTAAACTGGACGTATGAAGATTTGGAGAAGCTGTCAAAGCAAGTTGTGGAAGCTTCTGGAGGAGAAATTTATGGCACATCTGACTATGCCGGAGGGCAATTACAGCCAAATTTCCGTTACTACTTACGTTCATTAGGCAAAGATTTGTTTACAGAGGATGGCCAACTTGGATTTGAAAGTGATGACTTAAATAGTTGGTGGGCGATGTGGGATAGTTTTAGACAGCAAGGCTTGATTCCTGATGCAGCTACGACGACTGAGTATGAAGGGGCCCCTCTTGAACAAAACATGTTTGTTACCGGAAAGACAGCATTTTCACAAATACCAGCAAACCAAATCACTCTTTATCAGAATCAGTTTGATGAAGGAGAAATCCAAATTGTTCGTATCCCAACTCCTGTTGGAGGAGATAGCGGTGAATTTATTGAAGGCGCTTACTTAAGCGTAACAGAATCATCAGAAAATCCTGAAGAAGCAGCTAAGTTTATTAACTTCTTCGTTAATACAGAAAAATCCTTGGAGTTATTTAAAGTAGAACAAGGTGCTCCTGGTAACACTAAGATGTCTGAATTTATTAAACCGTTACTAGAGGCACCACAAGTTAGAACGGTTGAATTTATTGAAAATACAGTTGAGTTAGCTAAACCAGCTCCATATTCTCCTACTGGTGTAACAGAATTGGAGCAAGTCTATAAAGACAATGCTTCAGCAATTGCTTTTGGACAAATGACTGTTGAGGAAGCGGTTGTAGACTTTATGGACCAGGCCGAAAGAATTTTAAAATAAGCAAAAAAATGGCCTAGGTAAATGGGGGATATGCTTCGATCTGTCCCCCAAACCATCTAATGATGATTACTGGAAGGAGGCAAAAGTGTGGAAGTGGTTAAGCGAATATGGAAGAGGAATTGGATCGGATATTTATTTCTGACACCGTGGTTAATTGGCCTTATTGGATTAACTGCAATCCCAATGATGACATCGCTCTATTTATCCTTTACAAGTTACGACATGTTTACGTCACCGGATTGGATTGGTGCGCAAAACTATCTGGAAATGTTTCAGGATCGAAAATGGATTGCGAGTGTTAAGGTTACAAGTATTTATGTTTTTCTTGGAGTTCCTCTGCAACTCAGCTTTGCGTTAGCGATCGCCCTATTACTTAATAAAGGGATAAAAGGATTAAAAGTCTATCGTGCAGTTTATTATGTGCCGTCTTTATTTGGGGGAAGTGTCGCGATTGCTATACTGTGGCGGCAAATTTTTGGTGGGGAAGGTTTAATTAATAATTTGCTAGCTTATTTAGGTTTGCAAGGAATGAATTGGATTTCATCACCAGATACCGCGTTGTATACGTTGATTGTGTTAACTATCTGGCAATTTGGGGCACCGATGGTCATCTTTCTTGCTGGACTTCAACAAATACCGGTCGATCTTTATGAAGCGGCTAGAATTGATGGAGCGGGAAGGTTCAAGCAATTTGTTCGAATCACACTTCCGATGCTTTCGCCCATCATACTGTTTAATCTAATAATGCAAATAATTAGTGCTTTTCAAGCGTTTACCCCTGCTTATATCGTAAGTGGAGGAACAGGTGGTCCACTAAACTCTACATTATTTTATACGCTATATCTTTACCAAAATGGCTTTACTCAGTTCCAAATGGGCTATGCATCAGCCATGGCATGGATATTGTTAGTCACGATTGGAATTGTTACTGCATTAGTTTTTGCTACATCTAAAAAATGGGTGTTTTACCAAGGATAGAGGTGAGAAAGGTGAAAACAGAGGTTGCTTCGATGGAAAAAGGAACAAAGCTATCAACAAATGTAAATAAAAAAAAGTCAACCATTCATATTTCAAAGATATTGAAGCATGCGTTCATCATTATGTTAGGTGTCGCGATGTTATATCCACTCATTTGGATGTTTAGTAGTTCATTCAAACCTGAAACTGAAATCTTTACGAGTCCATCTTTTTGGCCAGAAACATTTACGCTTGCTAATTATGTGGAGGGTTGGAAAGGGTTATCTGGTGTTAGCTTCGGTAAATTCTTTTATAACTCGTTTTTTCTAGTGTCGTTAGCCATTATTGGCAATGTGATGTCTTGTTCAATGGCAGCTTATGCATTTGCTAAGCTAGACTTTGCTTTTAAAAAGGTTTGGTTTGGACTTATGTTAATGACACTTATGCTTCCTTTTCATGTAACTGTCATACCACAATACATTATTTTTAATAATCTTGAAATGGTTAATACTTTTTGGCCACTGATTCTACCCAAATTCATGGCTGTTGAGGGATTCTTCATTTTTTTAATGGTTCAATTCATACGAGGCATCCCAAGAGAATTAGAAGAAGCTGCTGAGATTGATGGATGTGGAAAAATTAGGATGTATTGGAATCTTATATTACCATTGGCTCTCCCAGCTGTCATTACAACAATGATTTTCACCTTCATTTGGACGTGGAATGACTTCTTCGGGCAGTTGCTCTACTTAAGTGATATCAACAAGTACACCGTTGCACTGGGATTACGGATGTTCTTAGATGCAATGGGTCAAAATTCATGGGGAGCAATGTTTGCGATGTCGATTTTATCACTAGTACCTTTGTTTGCTATTTTTATCTTCTTCCAGAAATATTTAATCGAAGGAATTGCGACTGGAGGTTTAAAAGGATAATTATTTTAAAATTTAACCATTAAGTTATCAAATAATAACTAGACTATATAATTGCAAAGGATACAAATATTTGGTAACATTTCTAGAAAACGATTCCCAATTAGATAAAGGCTTAGTTCACCAGAGATGAAATTCTTTCTGTGAAATGTAAGGAATAAGAATAAATAACTTTTGTAAAATCCCGTCAATTTTTATAGAATAGCTAGTTTATCGATAAGTGATTTTTGGTTATCTTTTACAAAAAAGTAGAAATATGGTGGTGTAGATGAAAATAACAATCGGAGATGTAGCGCAAAAGGCGGGGGTTTCCAAGACAACAGTTTCGCGAATTATTAATGGTAATTATAATAATAATACAGAGGAAACAGTTCAAAAGGTTTTGGATACAATTAAAGAACTAGATTACAGACCAAATGCCTTAGCAAAGGGTTTAAAATCCTCAAGAACCAATGTCATAGGGATGGTCCTTTCTAATCTAAAAAATCCATTTTGGGCCAATGTATTAGAAGGTACCGAGGAAGCATGTCAGGAATTAGGCTTCAATTTAATGATATGTAACTCTGGTGAAGATCCTGAGTTGGAAGAACAATATATAAAGGAATTCCAGATGCGACAAGTAGATGGAATTGTGATTAATCCCACAGCGATTAACACGAAATTATATAATGATTTGGTCATGGAAGAATATCCGATGGTGTTTATTAATCGTAAAGTAGATGGAATTGAAACTCATAATGTGGTTGTTGACAATATTAAGGGTGCGTTTATGGCGGTTGACCACCTTTTGAAAAAAAATCGAAAAAACGTCGTATCAATTGCTTATAAGAACAAGTATGTAAGTACTTGGAGGGAGCGTTTGGAAGGATATCGAGCTGCAATGCTTGCCCACGGTTATTCTTCCAGCGAATTTAACATCCTAGAGATTGAAAGGGAAAAGGGGAATATCAAGGGTATTATTATAGACTTTTTGAAAAGTAATCCATCAATAGATGGTATTTTTTCTACGAATAACATGATAACCTTGGAGATTGTAGACGCCATTAAAGATCTAGAATTAAAAATCCCTGAGGATATTGCAATTGTTGGCTATGACGAAACAATTTGGGCAAAACACTTAGACCCACCATTGACAACGATTAAACAACCAGCAAAAGAGCTTGGAAAAGTTTCTGCTAAAATTTTAATTGAAACAATTCAAAACAATAATTTTGACAAGCCGCAGAAGATTATTTTACAGCCTGAACTAATTATTCGGAAATCTTGTGGTGCAACCAGTGCTTCTGTTGTTTGGGCGGTTAAGAAGTAGCGCTGTTTTATGGAATCGAAATTTAGTAGGAAGTGAAAATTTTTAAAAGTCGGGAGTTGGAAAATGAAACTTGCCATAGGAAGTGACCACTGTGGATATAAGATGAAGATTGAGTTAAACGAATTATTAGAAGAGTTAAGTAGTGAAATTACCGATTTTGGTTGTTTTTCTACTGATCCTGTTGATTTTCCGGATATAGCCAAGCTAGTTTGCTGTGAAGTTAAATCGGGTAGGAAGGATCGTGGTATCCTATTTTGTGGGACGGGAGTAGGAGCAGCTATTGCGTCAAATAAGATTCCTGGGATTCGCGCAGCTGTTTGCCATGATGTTCATTCGGCGCACCAAGCCGTAGAGCATGATGACGTTAATGTCATGTGTATTGGTGCTCAGATTGTTGGACCTTGGCTCGCAAAGGATTTAATCCATGCGTTTGTATCAGCAACGTTTAATACGGAGGAACATTTCAGACGAAGAGTGAGGAAGCTTGAGCTTTTGGAAAAAGAAGGGATGAAAGAGCTTGGCGATTGAAACTGAAATGGGCAGGGGGACAGTACAAGTTCCCTTGCTTATTTAGTTTGGAAACTAATATTTCATAATCGATTACCGGTTCTTATCTAATTATTAATCTATAAAAATATTAATCAAAGGAGAAAAAACCATGAAACATTTATTTAAGCTTATGGTAGTTGTGTTAGTTATGAGTCTTTCTTTTACAGGAACTGTATTTGCAAAAAGTGAGCAAGCGAAAAAATCATTAGTAGCCCTCGGGGATTCGATTCCTTTTGGGTATAATCTAGAAAATAACAATAATCGCACCTCGCGTGATGCGTATCCTTATCTTATTGGAGAAGAAGCTGATTTTCGTGTTCGTGACTTGGGCAAACCTGGTTGGACGACAGAACAATTGCTTGATGCAGTCACAACGGGTGATACATTTCGCGATGCACTAAAGCATGCAGACTATGTTACGATTAGTGTCGGAAGTAATGATTTGTTAGCCGTTTTGCGCAAGGTTGGTACAGTAGATGTAGCTACGCTGCAAAATGAGGTTGAGAATGCTACACAAAATATAGTAACAAACATCATCGCAACAATCGGTGAAATTCGTAAGTTAACCGATGCGCCGCTCGTAGTTTATAATATATATAATCCGTTCGGGGAAGGCGATGCCTTGAATAGTTATGCACCGGTATTGCTAGATAATGAACAAGGTGTTAATGCTGCATTTGCATCATTACCGATCATGTTAGGGAAATTCGGAGTGAGTGGGGTTACTATTGCTGATGCAAACACAGCATTTACGGATTCTGGTGAGTACGTCATTAAAGGGGATATCCACCCAACAGTTGACGGACAAGAACTGCTTGCTCAAATAGGATTATACGCTTTCGGGTTTTAATAGTTAATGGAAAAAACACAAACGCATTGCAAGAGGGTGGCCTTTTGAGTCGATATAGCTATGTTTAATTGGATGCTCCAGGGGGGTTCAATTGCTGGACAAGAAGCAAAAAGAAGCAGGAGAATCGTCCCCCCTTGTGTCCTTAAAGGAGGAAGTGGAATTGTGTAAGAAGGTTTTGGATGAGTTGAAAAATATTATATTAGATGTGTTGGATGAAGAACGAGTGCGGATCTATCTCTTCGGTTCCTGGGCTAGACATGAAGAAAAACAAAGTTCGGATATTGATATTGCAATTGAGCCAATTTCACTGCTTCCCACATCTAAATGGACAGATTTGATTGATCGAGTGGAAGAATCTACTATTCCATATAGAGTAGAATTTGTTAATTTGAGTGATGCAAGTGATGAATTGAAAATTAATGTGGAAAGGGAGGGTGTGTTATGGAAAGATTACAACAAAGGATAATCTCTGCTGAAAAAGCATTACGTTCGTTTCATGAACTTGTTATCATAGAGGGCCCAAGCAGTGTGGAACGAGACGCATCCATTCAACGTTTTGAATTCTCATTCGAAGCATGTTGGAAAGCGGCTAAGCAGTACTTATATGACCTAGAGGGGATTGATGTGGCGTCACCTAGGGTTAGAAATGGTGAATGATCGGAATCTCACGGTCCATACTTATAATGAAGAGCTTGCGATTAAAATTCACTCAAAGCTAAAGCGGTATTAAGCGTTATTAACATCTATTATTGAACGGATAAAGGACAGAGTAAGGGATTATCAGTAAGGAACAAGTGGACAGATACATGGAATCAAACTAGAATATTAAAAGGTAGGGTCTTTCGCCTTAACTAACCGCACATGCTTGGCTCTTCACCTAGTCAGATTATATTCTTTTGTGGGATGATGAACCTCTCCTCTAGTCCCGCTTTCCTTCGCTTATCAACGAAAAAGAAGCAGGAGAACCTTTCCCCCTGCTCCGATCATGTTTCTACTTCTTGCGGATTTTATGGATTTCGTCGGCAACGAATTGGACTTGTGTACCAACGATTACTTGGATATTTTTTGAATTAATGACGTTTATGCCTGGAACGCCGGTCGCTTTGATTCGATCTTGATCAACGGCGTCCATATTTTTAACTTCAAGGCGGAGGCGAGTAACACAGTTATCAACGGTTACTACGTTTTCATCGCCGCCAAGCCCAACGTAAATTTCTGAAGCCATCGTAGCAATCCTGTCTTTACCAGCTATTACCGCTTCATCTGCTGCACTATCTTCCTCGTCTTCGCGACCAGGTGTCTTGATGTTGAATTTAGTGATTAAGAAACGGAAAACAAAGTAATAAATAACTGCAAAAACGAGCCCTTGGATGATCAGCATGTAAGGCATGTTAGCAAGTGGTAACCGCGAGCTTAGAACAAAGTCAACAAAACCAGCGCTAAAGCCAAATCCAGCTGTCCAGTTAAACAGGGATGCAATCATTAGCGAAAGACCAGTCAAAGCAGCGTGCACAACATAAAGGCCTGGTGCTACGAACATGAATGCAAATTCTATTGGCTCGGTAACACCTGTGAAAAAGGCGGCGAACCCTGCAGCTAACATCAGTGAAGCGACTTGTTTTTTCTTCTTTGTTTTTGCGGTATGGTACATCGCTAAACCAGCGGCTGGAAGGCCAAACATCATAATTGGGAAAAATCCTGCTTGGTACATACCAGTTACCCCTTTTTCCCCTTCTCCAGACCAGAAGTTACCAATATCATTAATACCAGCAACATCAAACCAGAATACTGAATTCAATGCGTGGTGTAAACCAGTTGGAATCAATAGTCTGTTAAAGAAACCGTATAAACCAGCGCCAACTGCCCCTAAATTTGCAATTGACGTACCAAAGGAAACTAATCCGGTATAGACGACAGGCCAGATGAAAAATAAAACGACAGAAGTAATAATCATCGAAACGGCTGTCATAATTGGAACGAGTCGCTTGCCACTAAAGAAGGCAAGGGCATCTGGTAATTTCACATGGCTAAACCGATTGTACATATTAGCAGCAATAATACCTGAAATAATACCAACAAACGCATTTTCGATTTTGCCGAAAGCAGGGTTCACAGCTTCCGCGTCAATGCCTTGTAGCATTGCAACAGAACCAGGTGATAGTAGAGTCGTTGTAACAAGGTAGGCGACTAGACCACTTAATGCGGCCGACCCATCTCTATCTTTAGACATGCCGAGCGCAACGCCGACAGCAAAAAGGATTGGAATGTTGTCGATGATCGAAGCGCCGGCTTTAATTAAGAAAGCGGCAACTGCACTATCAGAACCCCAACCAGAAGGGTCAATCCAGTAACCAATCCCCATTAAAATTGCAGCAGCTGGTAATACGGCAACTGGTAGCATGAGCGAGCGGCCAAGTTTTTGCAAGTAATTCATCAATTTAAACAACCTCCTATTAATCTTTTAAAAAATAAATGCCCATGCAGGACAATGCTATCTTGTCCCATTTGTTACCTGTTCGTGTCCATCACCACCTTTTTTGGAAGCGGGAGGACCGTCCTCCTGCTCCTGTCTATACCAATAGTATATCTATGTTTGGTTAAAAAGAAAATGCTTTCATCGTTGAAATTTGAAGTTTTTTTAAATTAAAAAATCCAAGATCTGTCTGGCTCCGACGCCTAGCCCCTCAGGGTCATAAGTCTATCAAGGCGCTTCCGCTTTTCTTAAAATTTAAAAAGATCCAAGAGCTGTTCTAGTTCCGGACGCCTACCCCTGACAAGCTTTTCTAGGAGTAAACCAGTTAGATTTCAAATGTCTAGACAACTATATCAATGGATGCTATCCTATTGATAAATACGTAAATAAGTGTGGTGTGGGAACAGTGATCATTAACAATGCTACGATTTATACAGAAGCGGGAGTGCTTTTAAAGGGCTTTATTAAAATCAACAATGGGAAAATAACCGATGTTGGCGCAGGTGAGGAAATCGCTAATCAGACAGAAGTTGGAAACGGGCATCCGAGTCAGGAAGTGATCGATTTACCGGCCGGATATAAAATGGTTCCAGGTATGATTGATGTCCATATTCACGGAGCAAATGGTGCGGATACAATGGATGCAACACCAGAGGCGCTTGCAACAATTGCTGCTGCATTACCTCGTGAAGGAACGACAAGCTTTCTTGCTACAACGATTACGCAAGAAGTGGCAGCAATTGAAACGGCGCTGCAAACTGCGGGCAATTTTATTACTAACCAAGCTTCATCTGGGGCTGCTGAAGTTATCGGGATCCATCTCGAAGGTCCGTTTATCAATGAAAAAAGGGCTGGAGCACAGCCGCTTGCGCATATTATTGATCCAAATGTAGCACTTTTTCAAAAATGGCAGGAAATTGCTCGTAATCAGATTAAAATGGTAACACTTGCTCCTGAACAACCAGGTGGGATCGAGCTAACGCGGTATTTAAAAGAAACGGGTGTGGTTGCATCGATTGGACACTCCGATGCAACGCTTGCACAAGTCGACGATGCGATTGCACAAGGACTGACGCACGTCACCCATCTTTATAACCAAATGCGGGAATTTCATCACCGCGAACCTGGTGTCGTTGGTGCTGCACTGCTCCGTGATGACTTAGTGGTAGAGATTATCGCTGATGGTGTTCACTCACGGCGAGAATCGGTTCAGCTAGCTTTTCGGCAGAAGACGGCCGACCGACTGCAACTAATTACCGATGCGATGCGGGCGAAGTGTTTGAAAAATGGAACGTATGATTTAGGTGGTCAAGAAGTGACGGTAAAAGGGAATAAAGCGTATTTACCGGATGGGACGCTTGCTGGAAGTGTATTGGAAATGGGTCATGCTTTTCGAAATATGATAAAGTTTAGCGGCTGTCAGGTAGAAGATGCGATTAAAATGTCATCGACTAACGCGGCCAAAGAACTAGGGATTTTTGACCGAAAAGGAAGCATAGCTGTTGGCAAGGATGCAGATCTCGTCATTTTAGATGAGGACAATGACGTTTACATGACATTTTGTCGAGGGAAGCTTGCCTATAAGAGAGGAGACTAACGGTATGAAACTGATCAGTGCAAAGAACTATTCCGATATGAGTCAGGTCGCTGCGTCGTTTTTACTTGGAAAAATAAAAAATACCGACCGGTTGACACTAGGACTTGCGACAGGTGGTACGCCAATCCAAACGTATAACTTTTTGATAAAGGATCATAAGGAAAACAATACGTCGTATCAACATGTGACGACATTTAATCTTGATGAGTACGTTGGGGTAGCGACTAATGATCCGCGTAGCTATCATCATTACATGGATGACATGTTGTTTACTTCGATTGACATTCCAAAAACACAGACACATATTCCGGATGGAGTAGCGGGAAATCTTGAAGCGGAATGTGATCGATATGAGCAAAAAATAGCGGCAAGTGGTGGAATTGACGTCCAGCTGCTCGGGTTAGGTAGCAATGGGCATATTGGTTTTAACGAACCAGGGACAGCGTTTGATACGAAAACCCATGTTGTTGATTTAACCGAGGCAACTAGGAAGGCGAATGCGCGCTTTTTTGACCATATCGACGAGGTACCGAAACAAGCAATTACAATGGGGATTGCGACGATTATGCGGAGTAAAGAAATTCTTTTGTTAGTGTCGGGTGAGCGAAAAAGTAACGCATTAGCACAATTACTCGAGGGAAAGGTGGACCCTGCATTTCCTGCGTCTATCCTTCGTGAGCATCCTAATGTTAGCATTATTGCAGATCATGACGCATTAGGCGATATCAACGTGCCCGTCCGTAAAGGAGAAATTGAGGATGATTGACAAAAACTCACCCGTACCAATCTATCATCAACTAGAAGAAGGGATTAAACAGCTAATTGAATCGGGGCAACTTAAGCCTGGTGATGGACTACCATCTGAGCGAGAATATGCAGACGAATATGCGATAAGCCGGATGACGGTTAGACAAGCAATTATTAATCTTGTCAACGACCGTTACTTGTATCGTGTTAAAGGAAAAGGTACGTTTGTTACGGAGCAAAAGTTTGAGCAAAATCTTAAAGGACTGACGAGCTTTACTGAGGATATGAAGGCTCGCGGCATGAAAGCTAGTAGTAAGCTATTGAACTTTGAAATTATTCCGGCCAACCTGAAGCTTGCAAAGCAGTTGAATATAAAGGAGCATGGCCCGGTTTATGAAATCAAGCGGATTCGTTTGGCGGAAGAGATTCCAATGGCGCTTGAGCGGACGTATATTTCAGCCAATTTAGTTCAAGGGTTAACGAAGACGATCGTTCAGGATTCTCTTTACAAATATGCCGAGGAAAACTTACAGCTGAAAATTGCTGGAGGGCAGCAAATAATTGAAGCAACAATTGCAAACAAAGAGGAAGTGAGGTTGCTTGAAGTTCCAGAAAATTCGCCAGTGATGATTATGCAGCGTACCTCGAGACTTGCGGATAATCGAGTGTTTGAAGTCGTAAAATCAACCTATCGTGCAGACCGGTACAAATTCATGATTGACTTAAAACGGGGCTAGGAGTGGTGACAGGTGGCAAATGTAACAGAATCGTTGAACGAAAACAGTTTAACCATTGATGAAATGAACTCGCTTGAAATCGTCACGTTAATGCACAAAGAAGACGGAGTGATCAACGAAGCGGTGCAAAAAGCACTTCCAGATGTCGCCAAAGCAATCGACTTGGTCGTCGAAAAATGGCGAGGAGTTGGTCGGGTATTCGTCGTTGGAGCTGGGACGAGTGGCCGACTTGGTGTACTTGATGCTGCGGAACTCGGGCCTACTTTTTCAGTGGAGGATGGCCGCTGGGTCGGCTTTGTTGCAGGTGGAAAGGATGCGATGTGGTCACCACTTGAGCAGCATGAGGACGATGAGAAGGTTATCCTTACAGAGCTCAAAGGTTATGATTTCGGAGCGAATGATGTAGTGATTGCTGTTAGTGCAAGTGGCTCAACACCGTACTCTGTTGCGGCTTTATCCTATGCAAATGAAATCGGGGCCTCAACTATTTCAATCAGCTGTAATCATGCGACTATTTCAACGTCAATGAGTGATTGTGGAATTGAAGTTGTTGTTGGCCCAGAGGTCATTCGTGGTTCAACAAGGTTGAAAGCCGGTACTGCACAAAAAATCGTGTTAAATATGATCTCAACCGGTACAATGATTCGCTTAGGAAAAGTGTACGGCAACGAAATGGTCGATGTGCAATTAATCAACAAAAAGCTAGCCTGGCGGGCGGAACAGACGCTTATCGATGTGACAGGTATAGCGGAAGTCGAAGCGAAAGAATTAATGGAGCGGACGAATAACAATTTGAAGGTAGCTATTTTTATCGCATTGACTGGCGCTGACATGACGCAGGCTGAAGCCTTTTTGCTGGAAAAAGAAGGTCATTTGAAGGCAGCAATCAAGGCATATCAGGGAAGGTAAGAAAGTTTAAAAAACCGAAGAGCTGTCTTGAGGTCTTAATCGGAAAATTTTTGTGGCAAAGAGCGACACATAGATTTTTTGCTTAACTAGCAAACATCCACTACAAGACTTCTCTTTATGCTAAAATAGATGTAATATCCTTTTAAATAAAGAGGTGATGACTGTGGAGCGCTTTCTATTTAAGTTTGACCGAGAGCTACTAGATTTACATGCATTGGAATTGGACGAGACGCTCGTTCAGTTTTTTAAAACAATAGATATAGATACTTCAGGCCAATTTGAGATGGTCAATCATCAAGGTTTATCTCGTAAATTTACAATTAACTGGGAAGAAAAGTTGTTAAATAGTCGAGGAATGAAAGGTTTTTTCTCACCGTACCAGGGTGATTACCTGCTCATTGGGCAAACCGAAGATGGTAGAATTGAAGTTTCTCCCCCACAAGCTACCGAAGCAACTACAAGGAAAGCTAGTAAGCGTGATAATCGGTATGAAACGGTTATAGACGGAATGAAGATGTTTCGACGTGATTCTGAAGATTGGTTTCAACTCTATCAGATTGCGCAGCAGTTTCAAATGAACACGAATGCGGACAAGCTAATCTGTCTTCCTTATATCCGCGAAGCACAAACCTTTCAATACCAAGTAAATACAGTAAAAGCAATTTTAAACAGGTATAAGGGTAGGGTTATGCTTTCTGACGAAGTTGGGCTTGGGAAAACGGTTGAAGCAGGTATGGCAATGCTTGAATACATCATGCGTGGACTCGTGAAAAAGGTGCTTATTCTTACGCCACCTTCCCTTGTTCAACAATGGGAAAATGAAATGAAACGGAAATTCAACCAGGATTTTATCAAGACGGATGATTCTGCCTTTAAATCGATGGGAGATGATGCGTGGGCCCACTACCCGAAAGTAATTGCCTCCCTTTCAACTGCAAAAAGGAAGCAACACCGCGAAGCAATTTTTAACCAGCATTATGATTTAGTTATTGTTGATGAGGCGCACCATTTGCGTAATCGAAAAACACAAGCATGGAAATTCATCAATGGAATTAACAAAAAATATATATTCCTATTGACTGCAACACCTGTCCAAAACCATTTGGAGGAACTTTATAACCTAATCACGCTCTTAAAGCCAGGCCAGTTAAAAACATACAGCTACTTTAAGAAAAATTTCATGGAAAGCAAGGATGGTATCGAGGTTAAAAATACCGATAAACTAAAGGGCCTCGTTAGAGACGTAATGATTCGCAACAAAAGAAGTAACGTTGATGTCGAGTTCACGAAACGGAAAGCTTTTACTACAGCTGTTGAGCTACCACCTGAACAACAAAAGTTATATGAAGACATTAGCGCATTTATTCGTAACAAGTATCGAGAAGAAAAGCCATCAATCAGTCGTTTCCAGTTAAAAAATTTGCAAGAACAAATGGGTAGCACCTATACATCGATGCTTCAAACGCTTGAAAGACTTGCTAGTAATCCGGAGCTTTCTACCTTTGACCAAAAAGCTTTACACCGCTTTTCAGAAAGGGCAAAAAGTGTTGTAGAAAGTGAAGGACAACATAATCCAAAGGTGAATAAGCTCATTTCTATTTTGAAAAAATTTGATGGAAAAATGCTCATTTTTACTAAATATAAGTCAACCCAACAGTTTCTAGCAAATTTGTTGAGAGACGAAGGTTTCCGAGTGGCAGAGTTTCACGGTGGATTAAAGCGAAAAGAAAAAGAAGAGCAGATTGCTTATTTTAAAGGGGATGCAGATGTACTTGTCAGCACAGAAGTTGGAGGCGAAGGGCGAAATCTCCAATTTTGTCATGGAATGATTAACTTTGACCTGCCGTGGAACCCAATGGCAATTGAGCAGCGGATCGGCCGTATCCACAGAATAGGTCAGACGAATGATGTGTTTGTTTATAATTTAGTTGCTAAAGATACGATAGAATACTACATTCTTGACTTGCTAGACCGAAAGATTAATATGTTTGAGCTCGTCGTTGGTGAAGTAGACGCTATCCTTGGTGATATGGAAAATGATGAGGAGGATTTTGCTGAACTAATGATGAAAGCGTGGGCCCAGGCAAACGATAAAGAAGACGTTCAACGAGAATTGGAAGAAATCGGTGATAAACTGTTTGAAAATAAACAAAAACTAATCAAGCAAAAAGAATTAGATGATAAGCTGTTTTAAACATTATGGTGCGAGGGGTGGGTATCGATGCAGCTTCAAAGCTTTGTGACAAAAATAATAGAAGGAATTGGGGGTGTAGTTGATCCGGTCGAATATGCCCTCTGTCAAGTGCTAATTCCCGAAGAATACAAAGGTTTTTTTCAAAACAAAACGGAGCTTGAATTAGCCTTTGATTTCGAAGTTGCACAGGAAAATCCACAATCAGAATTTGTAACATTTGGAAGCTTTATATTGGAACAAGTGTTATACCTTGCTAATCAACAAGCGGTAAGTACGGTAAGATTTGCTGAGGTAGAAAGACATACGCTTGCACATCCAGTCAAGAAGATGACCGATTCTTTAGATATAAATGGAAAGATTGCTATTCTTGATGAGAGGCATGTGATGGGCGCATGGGCTGTCTTTCAGTTTCATACGGCGTTTATCTCGGATGAAAAAGAAGAAGATGTTATTCAGGTTTGGGTCAACTTAATCACTGGGGATATTTCAGAAACGATGAAGGATGCACAAATGAACATCATGTATCAAACCGAGCCACTGTACAATTATCCAATGCCGGTAGATTTACATTTTGATAAGGCATATGAACTTGCCTTTGCTCATGTGGAGGCAATCGCTAATGAGCAACAACTAATACGGAAGCAAGATCCGCAACTACAACAAGACATTGATCGAATCGAGTCCTATTACATGGAACTAGGTCGAGAGAACAATAAAAAAGCATCAAGAAAAGGATTAAGTGAGGATAAAAAGCGCGAGATCATGTCAAAAACAGAAGCAATCCTTATCGAAAAGGATAAACAAGTGGAGGAAATTAAGAAAAAGTATCACGGTCATACTGAAATTGAACTTGACCATGGGATTGTATATGTCGTTCCATTATTACAATATTTGATTGAAGTTACGTTCCGGTCTGAGCGAAAACAGCATGTGCTTTATTATAATCCGATTACAATGCAATTTGATTGGGGGCAGAAGCCTGTCATGGCCGGCAGTGCAACGTAACTATTTGTTCAAGGATAAGAAAGCATAAAAAGATTCGAGAGCTTGTCTACTCCGCTTCCTAGCCTCTCGGGATAAATTGAGTCCGAATCGATGCTGAATTCGGACAGAAAAGAGTGAATCTTGGTAGGTTGAGTCCGAATCGAGGCTGAATTCGGACAGAAAAGAGTGAATCTTGGTAAATTGAGTCCGAATCGAGGCTGAATTCGGCCAGAAAAGCGCAAATCTGAGTAAATTGAGTCCGAATCGAGGCTGAATTCGGACAGAAAAGCGCAAATCAGAGTAGATTGAGTCCGAATCGAGGCTGAATTCGGACAGAAAAGCGCGAATCAGAGTAGATTGAGTCCGAATCGAGGCTGAATTCGGACAGAAAAGCGCGAATCTGGGTAAATCGAGTCCGAATCGAGGCTGAATTCGGACAGAAAAGCGCAAATCAGAGTAGATTGAGTCCGAATCGAGGCTGAATTCGGACAGAAAAGAGCGAATCTGAGTAAATCGAGTCCGAATCGAGGCTGAATTCGGACAGAAAAGCGCAAATCAGAGTAGATTGAGTCCGAATCGAGGCTGAATTCGGACAGAAAAGCGCGAATCTTGGTAGATTGAGTCCGAATCGAGGCTGAATTCGGCCAGAAAAGCGCGAATTCCCGCTTCTCCAGCCATTACGAGGCTTGACTTAAACTTGCCCTAGAGTGGGCACTAAGGAACACTTCTAAGAATAGACATCGCAGAAACAAGTTGTTTTCTTGTTTCGAAGGCGCGACTTGCGCTTTTCTTAAGTGTACTCGGGTCCGATTTCCGTTTAAATCATGAAGGATATGTAGGTGGAAAAATAACACTAAAGGTGGCTGACAACTTGGGATTATGTGATGTATGCAATAAGAATGAAGTGAAAATTACGATGGCCCACACGGATGGGGATGAACGCTTATGTCTTCACTGCTACAACGAGCAAATGGTTGATATGTTAGGCGTTGAATTAGAATCTCACTTAGAGTCCTTTTCTGTTAACGATGATACTGGTGTTCGAAGGAATTTCGTTGTTTCACAAAAACTTGATCCTATCGGTATTTTTATTGAAGCTAAAGAAACGATTGAATATGGTTATCGGTTTGTGGTGCACGGTGAGGTAGACTGTAATCAATCAGAGTTGTTTCAGCAACTAATCGATAAAGTTAATCATGGTGTAGCAAAATCTTATTTAACTACGTCTAGTTCTCCGAGTGGATTTGAGAGTGAATCGATTATTGATGATGATGTGGTAGGAAGATTAGAGTACGATGGTCCTGACCGTGGTCCGTTGGTGATTATTGATGGGAAGCCATACACTTGGGAGCAATTAGGCGATATGGTCATGTCCTTCGAAGGCTTTCAGTTTAAATTAAAGATGTTTGACCCAACAGATGATGTCGAGTGACTTATGTGATAGTTGCTTTTCTTACGATTAAATGGCTTGGATTTTGTCATTTCACCCCTAGTAATTTATAAAATTATCGGACAAATTCCTTCTGATTTTGTTATTTTGATAATTTGTGAGGGTGATTTTGCTGTGATAATATGATGGTAACTGATGTGAGGGGGTGTAGTATAATGGAAGAAATTCTTCATCAGATTTTAAGTGAGATTATGTCTGTAAAACAGAGTCAATCTGGATTCGGGCAAAGGTTAGATGAAGTATCAAGTAAACAAACAGAATTTGTGGAGAAACAAGTAGTATTTGAAGGCAAATTAGAGGAAATGTCAAGACAACAATCAGAATTTGTACAAAAGCAGGAAGCTATATCCAAAGGCCTGGCGGAATTTGCGGAGAAACAAGTAGTATTTGAAGGAAAGTTAGAGGAAATGTCAAGACAACAATCAGAATTTGCACAAAAGCAAGAAATTATGTCCAAAGGCCAAGCGGAATTTGTGGAGAAACAAGTAGTATTTGAAGGCAAGTTAGAGGAAATGTCAAGACAGCAATCAGAATTTGCACAAAAGCAAGAAGTTATGTCCAAAGGCCAAGCGGAATTTGCGGAGAAACAAGTAGTATTTGAAGGAAAGTTAGAGGAAGTATCAAGTAAACAAACAGAGTTTGCGGAGAAACAAGTAGTATTTGAAGGAAAGTTAGAGGAAATGTCAAGACAACAATCAGAATTTGCACAAAAGCAAGAAGTAATGTCCAAAGGCCAATCGGAATTTGCGGAGAAGCAAGTAGTATTTGAAGGCAAGTTAGAGGAAGTATCGAAAGGTCTTGGGCAAAGACTGGATGATATGTTGGAAAAACAAGACCTTCTTGCTAGGAAGCAGGAAGAACATAGAAAAGAGACAGCCTTCCAAGCAAATCAGTTACAAATTGATATTTCTAATTTCAGATCGGAAATGAGCAGTCGTTTTGGTCGTCTTGAGAATATAGTAGAAATAAACCAAGCTGCAATTGGACTTTTAGATTCACGGATACAACAAGAGGGGAGCAATGAGTGAAATTTGACTATTTCATCTATTAATACTTCCCTCCTACAAACACCCCAAGTAAAACTACCGAAAGATTCCAAAGGCTACTACTTTGCATGTCGGTAACAGCTAAGCAAAAGATCCTGGCCCCAAACTTCAACATTTACAAATTATTTACACTTGCTTAACTCTGGCTTAACCTTCCTAAGTTACTATGTAGTAGAAGCAAAGTAAGACATGCTTTATTACATTAGATTAACATTAGGGGGATTTGAACATGCTTAAGAATGGGAAATTTTCATTATTAGCTGTATTACTTTTTTTACTGATCGGGTTACTTGCTGCATGTGGTTCAGGTGGAGAAGCGAAGGCATCAACAGATAATTCCGATAAGACGGAAACAGAACCGGCGGAAACAGAAGAATTGACTGGCTCTGTCATCATTTCTGGTTCAAGTGCGATGCAACCATTAGTTGCAGCTGCAGCGGAAGAATTCATGAACCAAAATCCTGGTACAGACATTCAAGTGAATGCAGG
>NZ_JAMQKC010000033.1 GCF_028416595.1 Aquibacillus salsiterrae
AACGTGCTTTTTATATGATTTATTTGTCGCTTTATTTTTGGTAATCGTTTCCCTTATAAACATAGTTTCATTATACCCGACGGGAAAGTTGAAATCAATTATTTTTAATATTCAATTTATTTTAGGTCACTACATTTGCGTTTTTTAAATTAGAACGTTGTAAAATCAATATTTTCGAGTGCAAAAAAGCAGTTTTTGATCTGTTTTTCTCAAAAACTGCAGAAACTTGGGCTAGCTGTTTGCTTTGAGGCTGCAGCGCACGGGAATCATTTCATGGGCTATTGGAATGTTTGTGTTAGGTGCCCTCCTATGGATCTGTTTTAGGTGATCTTGAAACCTTTTTCTCAGATAATGAATCGATGAAGCGGTTTCTTCGGCCTGTTGATGGGGTATCGTTGTTGGAACGATTTATCCCGATGCTGATGATTGTCATTTCTTTACTAGCGACTGTGCCTCCAATCATGGCTATCAATAAATTGCATGGGGAGGAGAAAAAGGAACGTATTGTTCATCTGTTAGGTAGAAGTATTTCGCGGACGAAGCTATTAGGAAGCTACTTTATCCTTTCCGTTGTGAATGGTTTAGTCATGCTTGCCCTTGCAGCCTTTGGGCTATGGTCGGTGGGAACGACAGTAGTCGAAGGTGGATTATCGGCAGAAATAATCTTCGGTGCTGGATTCTCCTATTATCCAGCTATGTTAGTTATGCTAAGTCTAGCAGTCTTGTTAATTGGCCTTTACCCATTATTTGGTTTTATGTTTTGTATTCCTTTGTCGTGTTGTATTTAGGAGGATTATTCCAGTTCTCTGATTGGGTTGGTAACCTTTCGCCATATGGTCACGTTCCACGAATGCCTATTAAGGATGTTACATTTTTGCCGTTATTGCTATTAAGTTTAGTTGCAATTGTTTTAACACTGATAGGGTTTATTGGGTTCAATAAACGGGACATAGAGAATTAATGTTTAATTTCTCTTAAGCCCTTCCTGTCTATAATCTCTTGCATCCCTTCCTCACACACGCCATAGGAACGCCAGGAACAAGTTTCGCAAATAGTATTAATGTCAGAAGGTGCACTAAATTTTCGGATGTGGGACTCAATATCCTCCCAAGTAAGGATCTGTCCGATTTTGAGTCCCAATTTTTCTAGAATAGTAGAATCTCTTTCATAGATACTGGTATTTTCGCAATGATAATCCCCTGAATTGGGGTACTTTTCACACAAATGATCGGGTCCTTTAATTAACTTAATCTCTGTTTTAGGGTTGTTTTTCAACGTTTGATGAATGTACGTCATATTTTCAACATATTCCTTGGAATAACCCATTCCTCGATAACCTAGAAGACAAAAAATATGATGGCCCCGGAGCTTATACATAAACTTCCCCCGTTTCGTTCGGTTGATTTAAACAATGTTAACACGGCGGTTAGATTTGTTAACAATATTATCATAACATATATCGAAATGCGTTTTTACAAATTTGGTAAAGTAGACTAGAGAACACGCATAACCAAGCTATAATTGCGATATAAATCATAAAACTAGGGATGATTATTAATGTATCAAAGTCTAATGCCTTTGATAATTGTAATGTACTTGTTGTGTACATCGCCAGCGGAAAAACCATTCCCCATAGCTGTGGTTCATAGGAAAGTGGATAACGATTGATCAAATGCCTCCAAATCATAAGAATAAATAATAATGGAATCCACCATGTTCCGGTGATCCAAAAAAACAAAGTGAAGCCTTTTAAAAAGGGAGTAATTTCACTAAGCAAGGACCAATTGTTTGCATGTAAAATTAAGGTGGAGCCAGCTAATGTTGTGATGGCAACTGCCCCCATATTAATCCAATAGGGTGGTGTTAACGCGGAGAATTCAAGTTTTAAGAACGTAAATCGATAAAATATTAATGTAATAATATTTAAATAAAGCATACAACCGAGAAAATACATGCATAATGTAACAAATAGCAGAGTAGCTTTTCCATTGTCTACATACGGAGTAAGAAGTGTCCCTAAGATGGAAATAGACTGAGTTGCGACAGCCGCTATCAGCCATGCACCATTAATTCCCTCTGAGACAGAAGGTTTATTTTTTCTAATCGTAACAGCGGTGAAGAAAGTATACATAATCAGTAACCACAGTAGGCACGCAAATACCCACAAGTAAACGGCTATGGAGTATTGCTTGGTAACGACAATGAGCTGACTACCGAACACACTCGTTCCAGCAACGTACGTAAAGAATCCGGGTCCTCGAGTATGACTTGTGATATCCACCAGCATTCTTTTGAAAAAGAAATGGATTCGTAGTAAAGTGAGCGCCCATAAAGCAATGTAAGCAACTACATTCACGTATAACAAAAGCCTTGCAAGGAATAGCATACCAAGAAAATAAGATCCAATCGACAACGCACCTGTAGCCATTACTAATGCAAAATATCCAGGGAATAAATTCTTTAAATGAAGCTTAAGATAACGTAGCATAGGCTCACTCCTCTATTATGTTGTTTTTCTTAGTCTGTTATCGCTTCCGATGGTCAGGGATCCTTTGTATAAATGTAATATCTGTATTTATTATTGTGTTTCTAAAACACCCTGAATTAACTAAGGCTACAATAACACAATTCATTATTTTTGTTTGCAATTATGTATCTTTCTACAGGTGATTATAATTAAAATTTATTATAGATAAAGCTCTTGAGTTTACACCAATCTTCACTTGCTGGTACATTTTCCTCTGGGCATTAGAAGATAAAAGGATTCTTTAAATTAACAGGTAGAAAGAGGAAAATGGTCTGGTGTTAATGAAACTCCTGATTCCTACATATTCTTTTGAACAGGTATAAATGGTGACTGACGCCTTTTTATATGATATTCGACAGATAAACTTACGTAAAGGAAGCAAAACAACAGCCCAATGCGTCCGAATTTGTGTTACTATTATAATTAAATCAATATCAGAGGTTCTAGCACCCCTCTTTAAAAAAACTAAGGAGAAGCAGTACTTCGTCTTGGGGTACTGTTTTTTTCGTTGAAGGGAGTCTTATTACGTGTTAAAGGATGAAAAAGCAATTGTTGTGTTTAGTGGAGGTCAAGATAGTACTACATGTTTATTTTGGGCTTTGGAAACATTTAAAGAAGTAGAAGTAGTTACTTTTAATTATAATCAAAGGCACAAGCAGGAAATTGAGTGTGCAAAAAATATTGCAAAAGAACTAAATGTTAAACATCATTTGTTAGATATGCAACTTTTGAATCAACTCGCTCCTAATGCATTGACAAGGGATGATATTGAAATAAAAGAGGGAGAAGATGGAGAGTTACCGTCGACTTTCGTTCCCGGACGAAACTTGATTTTCCTATCTTTTGCTGCTGTTTTAGCAAGTCAAGTAAATGCAAAGCACATTATAACTGGTGTGTGTGAAACAGATTTTAGTGGATACCCAGATTGTAGAGATTCTTTCGTGAAATCTCTAAATGTTTCGATTAACTTATCAATGGATAAACAGTTTGTCATCCATACGCCATTAATGTGGTTAGATAAGGCAGATACATGGAAGCTTGCAGATGAATTACATGCGCTAGATTATATTCGTGAAAAAACGTTAACATGCTATGAAGGTGTAATAGGCGATGGTTGTGGTGAATGCCCGGCATGTAAGCTAAGAAAGAATGGGTTAGATCACTACCTTCGTTCACAACAAGGAGCGGATAAATAGTGGGAATTGACTTCTTTGGTTTTAAAATTGTTGAAAATCTGCAAAAAATCGACCGAGATATAAAAAAGAACGAACTTAAATATCATAACAAACGCGTGCTTGTAAGTAAGGAATTTACCTTTGATGCAGCCCATCACCTTCATTGTTATGAGGGGAAGTGTAAGAATCTGCACGGACATACGTATAAAGTCGTCTTTGGTATTAGTGGGTTTGTTGATGAAATTGGTCTTGTGATAGATTTTGGTGATATCAAAAAGATCTGGAAAGAGGACATTGAAATTCACCTTGATCATCGTTATCTTAACGAAACGTTACCGAAAATGAATACATCAGCAGAAAACATGGTTGTTTGGATGTATGAAAAAATGAGTAAGTCATTGAATGATCGGTCTGAAAAATATAATGATGCAAGAGTAGAATTTGTTCGTTTATATGAAACACCTACTAGTTTTGCAGAGGTAAGATGGGAGTGGATGGAGGTTGAGTAAAGTACCGGTGATGGAAATATTTGGACCGACAATTCAAGGAGAAGGTATGGTTATCGGCCAGAAGACCATGTTTGTTCGAACAGCAGGGTGTGACTATTCTTGTTCATGGTGTGATTCTGCCTTTACCTGGGACGGTTCAGGAAAAGATTTAATCAAACAAATGGATGCAGAAGAGATTTGGCAACAACTTAAATCAATCGGTGGTGAAGGTTTTTCATTTGTGACCATATCTGGTGGTAATCCTGCACTATTAAAAAACCTTCATTACTTCATCGATTTATTAAAAGCAAACAATATTAAAGTTGCTTTAGAAACACAGGGAAGTAAATGGCAGGATTGGTTCTTGGACATTGATGAACTAACGATTTCACCTAAACCACCTAGCTCTGGTATGAATACTAACTTTGATGCTCTTGATAGGATTATTAATAATCTAAAAGGAGCAACCCCGGGGCAAAATACGAGCTTGAAAGTAGTTGTTTTCGATGACCAAGATTACGACTATGCGAAAAAGGTGCATCAACGCTATCCAGAAATTCCATTTTGCTTACAAGTAGGAAATGACGATAGTCAAACAACAGATAATCAACAACTTGTTTCCGAGTTATTACAGAAATATGAATGGTTGATTAATAAATCGATGTTAGATAACGAGCTAACAAATGTGAAAGTATTACCGCAGCTTCATACCTATATTTGGGGAAATAAGCGTGGTGTATAGGAGCATGGGACGCTTCATGCGCTTCTGTTTTAAAATGAAAAAGGGTCAGGCGCTATTTGTGGGTGGATAATAGCACCTGTCCCTTATTTTGTGTTTTTAAAAAAGGTTTTCATTTAACAGATAACCAATGTATAATAATACATAAAATTACATGATTATTCATTAGTGAGCGTAATGTCAAATGAACAGCGGAGCAGAAGATGCATATGTAAAAATAATAAGAAACCAGTTTTAAAGCTCTATGCAAAGTTATGTTTTAAAGAAATCTACCAGGTATTGGTACAGGAATAAAGGAATAAGAGTTTTCTATGGAGGTGGAACATGAATCTAGTACCGGAATCTACTAATCTAGCAGACTATTTACGTGAGACAGATATGATTAATTTTTCGAATCCGATTACCGAGGCTAAAGTACAAGAATTATTCTCGAGCGAGCAAACAGAAGTTGAAAAAGTGAAGAAGGCTTTTACGTTTGTTCGGGATGAAGTGTCACACTCTTGGGATATCCAAGGTACAAGAGTTACGTGTAAGGCATCAGATGTATTAAAATACAAACATGGAATCTGCTACGCAAAATCAAATCTATTAGCTGCTCTATTAAGAGCAGTTAAAATCCCGACTGGCTTTTGCTATCAACGATTGATGATCTTTGATACACCAGACAAGGGTTATTCGTTACATACATTAAATGGGGTTTATCTACAGTCGTTAAACCGCTGGATTAGATTGGATGCACGTGGAAACAAACCAGGTGTCCAAGCAGAATTTTCGTTAGCTGAAGAAAAACTAGCGTTCACAGTAAATCCAGCTTTTGATGAACATGACTATCCAACAATTTATGCCAACCCAAATAATAAAACAATCCAAACACTTCAAACTAATACAAATGCCATCGAAATGTATAAACACCATTTACCAGAAAATTTATGAGGGCAGGAGCTTGGGGACGGTTATTCCGCCTCCGTTTTAAAATGAAAAAGGGTCAGGTATTATTCGTGGACAAAACACACCAGGAATACCTGACCTTTTTCTTGGAAATTATCAAAACTCCAGTGTCTATCTACTCCACTCCCTAGTCCCTTGGATCATAAACCTATCCCCTTCTGTTGTAAAGATCGCCACGTTGAGGACTATATTTCAGTTTGCAAATAAATTGCCATTCAAATTGGGTGTAGTACAATTAGGATAGATATAAGTATAAAAAGATCCCAAGAGCTGTCTAGCTCCAGGCGCCTACCCTCTCGAGGTCTTAAGCAGAGAATCTTTGTTGCAAAGAGCGCCACATAGATTTCTGCTTAAGCTTGTCGGGGGTGACCAAGGCGCGACTTGCGCTTTTCTTAGCTATTTGCGTTTATATGAAGGAGGATTTTTATGGCAAAAATTGGTCTGGTTGGCGGATTAGGTCCTGAATCGACTGTAGAATATTATCAATCTATTATTAGTGGCTATCAGGAAAAGCTAGGAAGCAACAAGGTTTTACCACATCTTGTTATCAATAGTATTAATATGTACCAAGTTTTTGCGTATATTGATGATGATAATACTCAAGGATTAAGTGATTATTTGACTAAGGCTGTTAATGAATTAGAAGCGAGCGGTGTTGATTTTGCTGCCATCTCAGCAAATACTCCACATATTGTGTTTGATCAAGTTAACCGACAAACTCGTCTTCCTTTGATAAGTATTGTGGAGGAAACGGTGAAGGATGTCCGTCAAGCAAATCTGAATCGTGTAGGGCTAATTGGTACGCGATTTACAATGGCAAACGATTTTTTTAAAAAACCTTTTCGAGATGTAGGTATTGATGTAATTGTTCCAAACGAAAAAGACCAAGTGCTCATCCACGAAAAAACAGTGGACGAATTAGAAAATGGGATTGTAAAGGAAGAAACGAAAGAGACCTTTCTTGAAATTATATGTCGGATGGAAGAAGAGGATGGGATAGAGGGCCTAATCTTAGGATGCACGGAACATCCAATGCTAATCAAACCAACAGATACCTCCATAAAGCAATTCAACACAACAGCCATCCATGTCTCTGCCCTCGTCGAACGATTAACTAGATAAAATCGAACGATTAACTAGATAAAAAAGTGTCAGGCTGTATTGTGGACACATGTCCATAAGTGGTGCCTGAATTTTTTTTTGAATTAGGATTTGCATTATTCACCGTTTCCTGTTATTATAAAGAAGAATTATTTTTGTTCGGTGTAAAGGATAGTATGAAAATGGACTTTTCGTCTTGATGATACTTTTGGGCAAGAATAGTAATACAATGTGTGGTAACACACTAGGAGGCAACAAAAATGGAAAAAGGTACAGTAAAATGGTTTAACGCAGACAAAGGTTTTGGATTTATCGAAGTAGAAGGACAAGACGATGTATTCGTACACTTCTCTGCTATCCAAGGTGAAGGTTTTAAATCACTTGAAGAAGGTCAAAGTGTAACTTTCGATATCGAAGAAGGTAACCGTGGACCACAAGCAGCTAACGTTCAAAAAGGTGCATAATTTTAAATCGATTATTGAAACAGGCTCTTTAACGGGGCCTGTTTTTTTGTTGTTTTTAAGATAAGAAAAAACCCCGAGAGCCGTCTACTACGTTCCTAGCCCGCCTGAGGTCATAAGTCAATCCCTTCTGTGGCAAAGACCGCCGCGTCAGGTTTTGTCTTGTGCCTGCCTTAGGCTTAGCGCCAAGGAACCTTCTAAGAATTGACATTTTTAAAATGCATAATCCAGGATATGTGCATGAATTCGGACAGGGAAAGTCCAAATCGGGTCAAGTGAGTCCGAATTCGTGCTCAATTCGGACAGGGAAAGTCCAAATCGGGTCAAGTGAGTCCGAATTCGTGCTTAATTCGGACAGGGAAAGTCCAAATCGGGTAAAGGGAGTCCGAATTCGTGCTTAATTCGGACAGGGAAAGTCCAAATCGGGTCAAGTGAGTCCGAATTCGTGCTTAATTCGGACAGGGAAAGTCCAAATCCGGTCAAGGGAGTCCGAATGCTCCCGGATTCACTACCGCAGGGCGGCTCCAGCTACAGCACCTAAGCTTTTCTTAAAAGATAAGAAAGTATAAAAAAAGCAAAAGCTGTCTAGCTCCGGGCGCCTACCCCCTCGAGGTCTTAAGCAGAAAATATTTGTGTCAAAGAGCGACACATAGATTTTCTGCTTAAGCTTGTCGGGGGTGGGCAAGGCGCCCTGCGCTTTTCTTACCTTCTTAAGTAAATAACTCCACAAAAAAACCCTACTCAAATTTCTGAGTAGGGGAGATGGTACAGGTAATAAAAAAAGTTTAAAGCTTCAAAGGTTGTTTACAGTATAACATAATGAATTGGCAATATGCGGAATAAATATATTATTTAATAATCTTTTTGAACTTTTATCCAAATACGGCTTAATCAATTACGTATCTAACTTAATATTATGTACTCTGTTCATCATGTAATCTCCATGTGATTAAGTGTATATAAAGAATTAAGTGCTGTTCATAGACAGATAGTAAAAGAGCCGCTTCTACACCTTCACAATGATAAAGTCATATGGCTCTATTGAGTATGGTTTGTTAGGGTGTGTGATTTCACCAGTTAGTAGGTTGGTTCCTGTTGGTAAGGATAAGTGACTTAAGTCTATTGTTTGCGCTTGATTATTATTATTTAGGATAAAAATGAGTCGTTGATCATTTGTTTGTTTTTCGTAGACGACAGTATTAGTATCATCATCTGTGTACAAAAACTGAAAGCTAGCATGGGTACCGAAAGCAGGTTCCATTTTTCTAAGAGTGATTAACGTTTTTAAATATGTAAATAACTCACGGTCTTGTTCTTTTTCGTCCCATACCATACACTTACGGCAACCGGGGTCTTGCCCACCAGTTAGGCCAATTTCATCTCCGTAGTAAAGGCATGGCGAGCCAGTATAAGAGAGTTGAAAGAGAAACATCAACTTTACTTTTGCTGTGTTATTGTCTGCCAATGTTAGAATTCGTGGTGTATCATGGCTATCTAATAAATTGAAAGCAACCTCGTTCACATTACTAGGATAGGCATGAATGACTTTGGTAATGGTATCAGCAAATGCTGATGCAGTAAGATTTTCTTTCGCGAAAAACTCAATTGCGCCATTTGTGAAAGGATAATTCATCACAGCATCAAATTGATCACCTTGTAACCATGGCATCGAATCATGCCAAATTTCACCTAAAATATAGACATCAGGCTTTACTTCCCGAACTACTTTGCGAAAATCACGCCAAAATGCATGATCAATTTCGTTCGCTACGTCCAGGCGCCAGCCATCGATATCGAATTCCTCTACCCAGTAACGGGCAACCTTTAATAAATAGTCCTTGACTTCTTGATTCTCTGTGTTTAATTTAGGCATCGAGCCGACAAAAGCAAATGTGTCATAATTAGGAATGGGTTCTGTTTTAATTGGAAATTCTCTTAAATGAAACCAGTCCCGATATGGCGAGTTTGCTTCATTTTCCAACACGTCTTGAAACGGTGGAAAATAAAAGCCGCTATGGTTAAATACAGCGTCAAGCATCACTTTGATTCCTCGTTTATGACAGGCTGAAACCAATTTTTTAAACGTTGCTTTATCTCCGAATTGTGGATCAATTTCCAGGTAATCAATCGTGTCATATTTATGGTTGGAATGCGCTTTAAATATCGGTGTGAAATAAATTCCATTGACACCTAAATCTACTAAGTGATCGAGGTGGTCGATAACGCCTTGGAAATCACCGCCAAAAAAGTTCGTTGGCGTTGGTTCTTCGCTTCCCCAAGGAAGTGTGCCGTCAGGATCATTCGATGTGTCTCCATTAGCAAACCGCTCAGGGAAAATTTGATACCACACCGTATCCTTGACCCATTTTGGTGCAGCGAAAATATCTGCTTCATTCAAAAAAGGAAAATTATAATAGTAGGCTGTATCATTTGGTGCTTCTTTAAAAAAGCCTCTTTCTGTATAATAGATGACCTCACTACCGGAGCTTATTTTAAATCCATAACGCATCCGACGAAAGGGTGGCTCTACTACACCAAACCAATAATCAAAAAGCTCGTCACTCCCACTTTTTTGCATCGGAATCAATTTATTTATCCATTTGTCTTCTTGCCAATCATAGGGATCCCCATAAATAAGGTTTACTGTTTCTACATCTTCTTTTTTCGTTTGAAGGCGAATGTGTAAGGTTTTCTTATCGTATCCATAGGCATAGTTGTTTTTGGGACGATGATAGATTGCTTCTTTCAACATCGGGCTGTCATCCTTTCGTATTTGTTGGAGTGAATGGTTGCATTATAAAAGTAATGCAACCGATTGCTCAATAATTCCTGTGTAATACTTGTATTTATACTTAGAGTAGATGAATGTGTAAATCATGTCAATTGTAAGTGGGTAGTCATATGTTTATTAAATTTTTAAAAGGGACTTGTCAAATCAAATAATCCGTGTCATAATTTTCATGAGCTAATCAGTGCAACCGCTTCCGTGATGATCGCGTGTTATTTTTTTATTTGTTTGCGCAATCGGTTGCGCTAAAATTATCTATGGGAGGGCTCAGAAGTGAAAAAATTATCACTAATATTTTTTGCATTATTACTTATCGGTCTATTAGCTGCATGTGGACCGCAACGTTCTGAAGAAGGAACGAACAACGAAAACGATGCAAATACAGCAGATGACTCTGCTAATACAGCAGATTCAGGTAACGAGGAAGGCGCAATGCCAGATAAACCAGAAAAGTTAACGGTTTGGATGAATGACCAAGAGAGTCAATTAAATGCAATTGAAGCAACAGCGAAACAATATACCGAAGAAACTGGCATTGAAATTGAAATCAAAGGGATGGCAATGCTTGATATGGTTGAAAAACTAGACTTAGATGGACCAAGTGGTAACGGACCAGATATTTTTTACCAACCACACGACCGTATAGGTGACTTAGTTGTCCGTGGACTTGCAGATCCTATTAATCTAGGAGATGCTGCTGATCAATATACAGATACAGCAATCAACGCTGTAACATATGATGAGGAAATTTGGGGTGTGCCGAACGTAGTGGAAACATACGCTCTTTACTACAACAAGGACATTGTTGGTGATGAAGCACCAGCTACAATGGAAGACATAAACGCTATCATGTCTGAGTACACAAACAAATCCAATGATGAATATGGTTTCTTAGCAGAAGCGAATAACTTCTATTATATGTATCCATACTTTGCTGGTAATGGTGGTTATGTATTTGCCAATGAAAACGGTGTTTACGATCCACAAGATATTGGTTTAGCTAATGAAGGTTCTGTTAAAGGTGCTGAATTAATTCAATCTTGGTTTAACGATGGCTATTTACCAAAAGAAATCACAGCAGATATTCAAAATGGACTGTTTAAAGATGGAAAAGTTGCAACAATTATTAACGGACCTTGGATGATGAAAGAATATGAAGAGGCATTAGGGGATAGCTTAGGAGCAGCTCCACTACCATTATTAGACAATGGAGAAAATCCAAAGTCCTTTGTTGGGGTGAAAACATACATGCTTTCCTACTACTCTGAAAATAAAGAGTGGGCAACTGACTTTATGAAATATTTAACAAATTCTGAGCAAGCGATGAATTACTTTAAAACTGCCGGTGAAATGCCAGCACGTAAAGACGCTCTTGATGATCCCGCTATCGCAGATGATCAACTTGTTTCGGCATTTGCAGAGCAAGCAACATATGGTGAGCCAATGCCAAGTATCCCACAAATGCAACAAGTTTGGGATCCTATGAATGCAGCACTCCAATTTATTGCAAAAGGTGATAATGTGGAGGATGTATTAACAGAAGCTGTAGGTACGATTAAAGATAATATTGCTGCTAGTGGTCAGTAGAAAGGTAGTGGATAGGAACTTTTTCTATCCACTTTCTTTTCACAAACTAAAAAATCAGAAGTCGGTTACTCCATTGCCTAGCCCCTCGGGGTCATAAGCCAATCCCTGCTGTGGCAAAGAGCGCCGCGTCAGGTTTTGTCTTAAGCCTGTCGGGTCTAATCAGGCACCTACGCTTTTCTTGTCTTTCTATAAATTTAATGGTAGGAGGGATCATCATCATGAACAAAAACGAAAGAAAGAAAACACAACAACATAACCCTACGTTGGCAATAGTTCTGTCCATTCTGTTTGCAGGACTAGGACAATCGTACAACCGTCGATTTATTAAAGGGACTATTCTCATTATTGTGGAAGCTGCATTTCTTATTACGATGTACGACTTTATTAATATTGGTCTGTGGGGTATTGTCACACTCGGAACGATTCCTCGGGTCGATCATTCAATCATTTTACTTATTCAAGGGATCATTGCGGTTCTTGTCTTAGCTTTTGCCATCGGTCTTTATATTTTCAATATTATTGATGCCAAAAGAGATGCGGAAAAGTTAAGGGATGGAGAGAAAATTCCGACCCTTATGGACAGTATGAAAAACACCTATGACAAAGGTTTTCCATATATGTTGGTTATACCTGGGCTGTTTATGCTCGTCTTCGTCGTAATATTACCACTACTGTTCATGGTGTCATTAGCTTTTACAGACTATAACCTTTATAACTCACCACCGCGAAATTTGTTGAACTGGGTTGGGTTTGAAAATTTTACTAAGCTATTGGAATCTGGGATTTGGAAGGACACATTCTTTAGTGTCTTCACCTGGACAATTGTCTGGACAGTCGTGGCAACAACATTGCAAATTGCGCTAGGGCTCTTGTTGGCCTTGCTTGTGAATGACAAACGGATAAAATTCAAACGGACGATCCGCACAGTTTTAATTTTACCATGGGCCGTGCCAGCGTTTGTGTCTATTTTAATTTTCTCAGCCTTATTTAATAGTGAATTTGGCGCAATCAATCGTGATATTTTAGGACCAATCGGGCTAGCTGTTCCGTGGATGTCTGACCCATTTTGGGCCAAGATGGCATTGATCCTGATCCAAACATGGTTAGGATTTCCTTTTGTTTTCGCCCTCTTTACAGGTGTCCTACAAAGTATACCTGGAGATATGTATGAGGCAGCCGATATTGATGGGGCAAGTAGATTTCAAAAGTTTAAAAACATCACATTTCCGTTCGTGTTATTTGCGACAGCACCATTGTTGATTATGCAGTATGCCGGAAACTTTAACAATTTCAACATTATCTATCTATTTAATGAAGGCGGACCTGCAGTGCGTGGGCAAAATGCCGGCGGAACTGACATTTTAATTTCATGGGTCTATAAGTTGACATTTGACACGAATAATTACAATATGGCCGCCGCCATTACAATTATCATGGGAGTAATTGTGTCCGCATTTGCGTTCTATCAATTTAGAAAAACAGCATCCTTTAAAGAGGAGGGGAATCTATAATGACACGGAAAACAAAATCGAATATAGAGGTTGCTTTCATTTATCTCTTTTTCGTTCTGATGGCGATTATTATTGCTTATCCATTAATTTGGACGGTTGGTATTTCGTTAAATCCTGGGACGAATATGTATTCCTCACAAATGATTCCTGAAAACTGGTCATTTGAACATTACAAGTGGTTGTTCACAAGTCCTGACAGTGACTACTTGATTTGGTATAAAAATAGCCTAGTTGTTGCAGTGACGAACTCAGTCGTCTCTGTATTTCTAACTGCGTTAATTGCTTATGCTTTTTCACGTTACCAGTTTGTTGGGAGAAGGTACGGTTTGTACGCCTTTTTACTTTTACAAATGTTTCCGGCCTTAATGGGAATGGTTGCTTTGTATATCCTGTTAAACCTAGTTGGTTTGCTTGATTCTTTATACGGACTAGTCCTTATTTATATCGGTGGACAAATCCCGTTTAATGCTTGGTTAGTAAAAGGCTATTTCGATACGATTCCGCGTGAATTAGATGAAGCTGCTCGAATTGATGGTGCTGGCCACTTTAAAGTGTTCTTTCAGATTATGCTTCCTTTAGCCAAACCGATCCTAGCGGTTGTCGCTTTGTTTAATTTCATGGCACCGTTCATGGACTTTTTGTTACCGCGAATTGTGTTAAGTAGTCCTGAAAAGTACACGCTAGCATTAGGTTTATTTAACTTTATTAATCAGCAGTTCTCTACTAATTTCACCAGATTTGCTGCCGGTGCTATTTTAATTGCTGTCCCGATTGCTGTCGTCTTTTTATTTTTACAAAGATATTTAATTTCTGGTCTAACTTCAGGGGCAACAAAGGGATAACGAATTACAGAAAATTAATATTTACAAGGAGTTTCTGCATGGTAAAAAAAATAATCTTGCCTAGTTTGCTCGTTTTCTTTTTAATAGGAAACGCAATAGAAGTAACGGCAACAACAGCTGAAGAGTGGCAGGATGAAAGTATTTATTTCATTATGGTTGACCGCTTTAATAACGGGAACCGAGCAAATGATTACAACGTCAATCCAGAAGACCCTCGTGCCTACCAAGGTGGCGACTTAGCCGGAGTAATCGAGAAGCTTGATTATATCAAGGACATGGGCTTTACTACTATCTGGATAACGCCAATTATGGAAAATTCCGAGGGTGGTTATCACGGCTATTGGATAACAGATTTCAAGAAAGTAAATAAGAACTTTGGAACGCTTGAAGATGCGAAAAAGTTGGTGGATGAAGCACATAAACGGGGAATAAAAGTATTGTTTGACTTTGTTGCCAATCATACTGGCTATAATTCCCCGTGGTTAGACGATCCTGACAAGCAAGATTGGTTCCATCCTGAGAAGAAGATGATGGGAGAAAGTCCTGATCAATTAGAAAATGGTTGGTTAGCGGGACTTCCTGATTTAAATACAGAAAACGAAGAGGTTCGCAACTATTTGTTTGATGCAGCACGGTTTTGGATTGAGGAAACAGGGATCGATGGGTTCCGATTGGACACGGTAAAGCACGTACCAAAAGACTTCTGGTCTGAGTTTTCTACTTATGTCAAAAGCATAGATGAGGACTTTTTCTTAATTGGGGAAGTTTGGAACAAGGACCCGCGCTATATTGCTGCTTATGAAACAACGGGGATTGATAGTTTTGTTGACTATCCTTTTTATGAAGAAGCAACCAACGTGTTTCGTCAATCTAATCAAAGCTTAGATGAGTTGTTTGCTGTATGGAACCGAAATAAAGCATTTTATCAAAATCCAAAAATATTAGGCAATTTTATCGATAATCATGATAATCCACGGTTTGCTAGTCTTGTAAACAAGGATGATGATTCGGTGACACAGTGGAGGCTTGCGTTAACGTATATGTACACTGCACCAGGTATTCCAATTATTTATCAAGGGTCTGAAATTGCGATGAAAGGTGGCAATGATCCAGACAACAGACGGATGATGGAATTTGATCAAAGCAATGGCGAACTCCAACAATACATTAAAACACTATCGCAAATTAGAAAAGATTATCCAGTTTTAACAGAAGGGGATATGGAAAAGGTTACAGCAACTAAAGAAGGGTTAGCAGTTTTCAAACGGATCAACGCTGAGGAAACAATCTATGTCGTGATAAATAATAGTAAGGACGAGCAAACGGTTGATTTTCCCGACGTTGAAGCAGGCTACGTCTTAACGGGATTGCTGCAGGACCAAACGGTTGCCAAAGGTGAATCATTTTCAATCAGCGGTCAAGCCGCTGCCATATTCACAGTTGAAAAAGAGGAAAAGCAACTTGGCTTGTTATATGGCGGGATAGGGGCTTTTGTTGTTGTCATCATCGCGGTGTTACTCCTGATGCGAAGAAAAAAGAAGTGACGATATTTCTTTGCTTCTAAAAATAGTACAATAGACGAGGGTAGTAAAAAATCGGTGAAGAGGATGAAAGTTGGATGGGAATAACAATTAAGGACGTCGCAAAACAGGCTGGGGTCGCTGCTTCGACTGTATCTCGTGTGATATCAAATAATCCTAGAATAAGTGAGGCAACAAAAAAACGGGTACGAAAAGCGATGAAAGATCTTGGATATCATCCGAATATCCATGCCCGAAGTCTGGCAAATAAATCAACACAAGCGATTGGTGTTGTTTTGCCATCCAGTGACAAGGCTTTACAAAACCCCTTCTTCCCTGAAGTGTTACGAGGGATTAGTGGGATTGCTCACGAACAAGATTATTCTATCTATATTTCGACTGGAATAACAGAAGAAGAAATCTATGAAGGCGTGAAGCGGATGGTCCATGGTAATCGTGTCGACGGGGTTGTTTTGTTGTATTCCCGGGTCAATGACCGCCTGCATGACTATCTAATTGAAAATAACTTTCCGTTTGTGGTGATCGGGAAGCCTTATCATCAAATTGATGCGATTACCCATATCGATAACGACAATATCACGGCGGCAAAAACGATAACGAATTATTTAATAGATTTAGGCCACGAGCGTATTGGGTTTATTGGTGGAGACAGAGACTTAGTCGTTACTCTTGACCGGATGCAGGGATATCACCTTGCATTAGAAGAAGCTAATTTGCCTGTGAAAGAGGAATACCATATCCATGAGGAATTCCTTAAGTCAGGTGGGCAAGAAGCGGTGCACAAGTTGATGTCTTTAACGGAGCCGCCAACAGGGGTCGTAATCGTTGATGATTTAATGGCTTTTGGCGTGATTACGATGCTTGACGAATTTGGTCTTAAGGTACCAGATGATATTTCCATTGTTAGCTTTAATAATATCTATCTTTCTCAATTAACGATGCCGCCACTTACAACCGTTGACATTCATATTTATGAATTAGGTGTTCAGGCGACGAAATGTCTAATTGAAAAGGTGAAAAATAAACTAGAACCAGCCAAACGTATCATTGTACCGTATACAATTATCGAAAGAAATTCAGCAGTAGACAAAAAATAAATAAACAAGTGTGAAACTAGGGGGATTTTCATGAAAAAAATATGGTGGAAGGAAGCGGTCGCCTATCAAATTTATCCGCGCAGTTTTATGGATGCAAACGGGGATGGCATTGGTGATATTCAAGGTGTTATCCAGAAATTAGATTACATCCAAGAATTAGGCATTGACGTCATTTGGATTTGTCCAATTTTTGAATCACCTAATGATGACAACGGCTATGACATAAGTGATTATAAGGACATAATGGCCGATTTTGGCACGATGGAGGATTTTGAAGAGTTACTTGCCAAAGTGCATCAACGTGGTATGAAGTTGATCCTCGATTTGGTCATTAATCATACATCTGATGAACATCCTTGGTTTATCGAATCTCGTTCTTCCAAAGACAACCCGTATCGGGATTATTATATTTGGCATCCTGGTAAAAATGGCGAGGAACCAAACAACTGGGAATCTATTTTTGGTGGCTCTGCTTGGGAATATGATGAGCATACTGCTGAGTATTATATGCACGTTTTTTCAAAAAAACAGCCGGATTTAAATTGGGAAAACGAAGAAGTTCGTAAAGAATTATATAAGATGATTAATTGGTGGTTGGATAAAGGGATTGATGGCTTCCGAGTCGATGCGATTTCACACATTAAAAAAACTCCGGGCTTTCCTGATTTGCCAAATCCGAAAAAGAAAAAATATGTGCCATCATTTAAGGGACATATGAATCGACGTGGAATTCAAACATTTCTCACCGAGCTAAAAAACGAAACTTTCTCAAAGTATGATATCATGACGGTTGGTGAGGCGAATGGTGTTACGGTTGAGGAGGCAGATGAATGGGTCGGTGAAGAAAACGGGACATTTAATATGATTTTTCAATTTGAACATTTAGGGTTATGGGGCAAAAGTGCCAGCGGTAGAATTGACATCGACGCGTTAAAACGCATATTAACGAAATGGCAAAAAAGTCTAGATGGTGTCGGCTGGAATGCGTTATTTCTAGAAAATCATGATCAACCGCGCTCTGTGTCAACCTGGGGAAATGATGAACAATTACGTGAAGAGTCAGCGAAAGCACTAGCTACGTTATACTTTTTCATGCAAGGGACGCCGTTTATTTATCAAGGACAAGAAATAGGCATGACTAATGTCCGATTTGATCGAATTGAGGACTATAATGATGTTGCAATTAAAAATTTATATGAAAACGAGCGTGAGGAAGGCAAATCTCACGATGAAATTATGCCGGTAATCTGGAAAAATGGTCGTGATAATTCCAGAACGCCGATGCAGTGGAATGATTCCAATCAAGCTGGTTTTACAACCGGAACACCTTGGCTAAAGGTCAACCCAAATTACAATGAAATCAATGTCGAGAAGGAATTGCAAGACCCCAATTCCGTCTACCATTACTATAAAGAGATGATAAGGCTTCGCAAGCAAGAAGATGTCCTCATCTACGGTAGCTACGACTTAATTTTAGAGTCAGACGAAAGTATCTATGCATATACTCGAACACTTGGCGATGAAACAATGCTCGTCATTGTTAATCTATTTCCTGAAGAAACGACCTTTCAGCTACCCGAAACGATTGATAGCGCAAATGCCCTATTACGGTTAGCGAATTATCCTGTTGAAAAAGGTGAAGACATGCGCTCCTTCGTCCTTCAACCATATGAAGCAAGGGTATATCAAATACGCTAAATCTGGGAAACTAGTAGCTTGAGACACTAGCCTAAGTAAAGCACTATGTGGTGTAAAAGCATCACATAGTGCTTTACTTTACCTTTCCTTAGGCTAAATACTAATCAATGTAATTGTCAACTGAAAATTCCCCCACATAGTCATTTAAAATTCCCCCACCTATAATTTTAATATTGGATAGGGGAATGGGAGTTATCAAAACGGTGTGATGCCTAGCTCTTGCTCTAATTCTGAC
>NZ_JAMQKC010000034.1 GCF_028416595.1 Aquibacillus salsiterrae
AAATAATATGTCTGGTGGCTATAGCAAAGAGGTCACACCTGTTCCCATGCCGAACACAGTAGTTAAGCTCTTTTGCGCCGATGGTAGTTGGGACTTTGTCCCTGTGAGAGTAGGACGTCGCCAGGCTGTTATTTATATAAGAAATACATTTTTAACATTATCGCGGGGTGGAGCAGTCTGGTAGCTCGTCGGGCTCATAACCCGAAGGTCGCAAGTTCAAATCTTGCCCCCGCAACCAAACGATTCTTACTTTAGTAATGAGCGATAATTATAAGGTAAGATATTTTTTGCTGTTGCAAAAAAATCTGTGGTCCGGTAGTTCAGTTGGTTAGAATGCCTGCCTGTCACGCAGGAGGTCGCGGGTTCGAGTCCCGTCCGGACCGCCATTTCAATTACTCATACATAAAACCTTAGGAGATAATCCTAAGGTTTTTTTATAGATAAGAAATAACCATGGCTTTATGTTTCACACTACTCCTATAGTCGTAGAGTCAAAGCAAATGAATGAAGCCTGAGTAGCTAAAAAACAAAATAACAAACAAAAACACATATGATATTTCGTTAATTTTTTCATTTTAATATGCTTTTTGCTATGATGGTATTATTACATAGAGCAATGGGGTTTTTAGATGGATGAGTTTGATTTCATAAAAAGGATTCAACCAAAGAGCTATAAACAATCCAATTTAATAAAAGGAATCGGTGATGATGCTGCTGTTTTTAGGCAATCCTATCAAGACACGGTTACTGCAGTAGATACATTAGTTGAAAATGTTCATTTCTCTAGGAAGACAATGGAACCGTATCATATTGGCTATCGAGCATTAGCTGCTAATATTAGTGATATGGCTGCAATGGGTTGTAAACCTGCTTTCTATCTAATATCAATTGTTATTCCTCCATCATGGGCTGAAAGCGAGTTAGAGGAAATTTATCTAGGAATGACTGCAATCGCTCGTCAATTTCAGATGGATTTAATTGGTGGGGATACTGTATCAGGGAAAGAACTAGTTATTTCTGTTACCATTATCGGGTTTGTAGACCGAAATAAGGCTAGATATCGTAGTGATGCCAAAGAAGGCGATGTTGTTTTCGTAACGGGCTCCCTTGGTGATTCTGCAGCGGGGTTTTATTTATTATCTAACTTTGATCAACGAGATAGATTAACTTATCAGTATTTGATTAATCGCCATCGAATGCCATTTCCGAGAGTTCAGTTTGCAAGTGGGCTGCATTCATTGCAACGAGTGTGTTTAAATGATGTTAGTGATGGAATTGCTAGTGAAGCAAATGAAATTGCAGAAGCATCGCATGTTACAATGAAGATAGACTATGAACAACTACCTATCGATAAATCATTGTTAGACTTTAGTCGGGAGCAACAGGAGTCCTGGGTACTTTCTGGTGGAGAAGATTTTGAACTAATAGGCACAGTTTCCGAGTTAGAGTGGCAAAAGCTAATTGAAATAGCTGCAAAGCAAAATGTACCAGTTACAGCAATAGGAAGAGTGACTGGACATGATCATAAGGGTAAGGTTTTTTTGGCGAAAGACGGACAAACCAAATTATTAAGGAAATCTGGTTATACACATTTGAAATAGGTGAAGCAAATGAACAAATATGTATTTGAAACAATGACCGAAGCAGAAACAATTCGTTTAGCAGGAAAGTTAGCCACATTACTACGGCCTGGTGATGTAGTTACATTAGAAGGTGGACTAGGTGCTGGTAAAACAACTTTTACAAAAGGAATTGGAGCAGGTTTAGGTGTTACGAGAACCATTAATAGTCCTACGTTCACAATTGTAAAAGAATACATTGGGGAACTGCCTCTTTATCATATGGATGTGTACCGCTTAGAAGGCAGTGAAGAGGATATTGGCTTTGATGAGTATTTCAATGGGTCAGGTATCTCAGTGGTAGAGTGGGCATCCTTTATTGAAATGTACTTACCAAAGGAACGATTAGATGTTGAAATGAAAGTCAAAGATGAACACACAAGAATTATTACGTTTTATCCAAAGGGTGAAGCCTTTGAAGAGATTTGTAAGGAGTTAGCTCGATGAATATTTTAGCAATAGATACGTCAAATCAAACGATGGGTGTTGCTGTGCTTAAGGCTGGTCGATTAGCAGGTGAGTATATAACAGATGTGAAAAAAAATCATTCCGTTCGCCTTATGCCAGCAATTAATCAACTTATGTCAGATGTTGAACTGCATCCAAAAGACTTAGATAAAATAGTCGTTGCCAAAGGCCCGGGCTCGTATACCGGAGTTAGAATTGGTCTTTCAACAGCAAAAACAATGGCTTGGACTTTAGGTATACCAGTTGTCGGTATATCTAGCCTAGAAGTTGTTGCCTTGCACGGTATTCTGTTCAACCAACAAATATGTTCTTTTTTCGATGCAAGGCGTGGCTTAGTCTATACGGGCTTATATCAAGGTGATTCTATCAATGAACTCAAACCGATTTGGGATGAAGAAAATGTTTTATTTGAGGAATGGTTAATCCGTTTGAAGGAAGAAGGTAAACCAACCGTCTTCTTAAGTCAGGACATCGAGTTGCACAAAGCTATAATTGAAAAAAGTATGGGTGATTTAGCAATCATTCCTGATGATGTGTACCATGTTCCTCGACCTAGCTTGCTTGCATTTGCAGGTATGGAGAAACAGCATGATTCTGTTCATGCTTTAATTCCTAATTACCTCCGTTTAGCTGAAGCAGAAGCGAATTGGTTGAAACAGCAGGAGAAAGAAAATAATGGGTAAGATCATTATTCGTCAAATGCAACTATCAGACATAAATCAAGTGCTTGAAATAGAACAATCTTCATTTGGATTACCATGGACAGAGGAAGTGTTTCAACGCGAACTTACTGAGAATCCGTATGCACTGTATTTTGTAATCGAGAACAACGAACGAATATTTGGCTACTGTGGAATGTGGTTAGTTATTGATGAAGCACAAATTACTAACATTGCTCTATTACCAGCCTATCGAGGAAGAAAGTATGGGGTCGCACTCTTTCAATATGTAATCAATCAAGCAATAGCGCTAGGGGCAAGTAAACTTTCCTTGGAAGTAAGGGTTTCAAACATGGTAGCGCAAAAACTTTATCGACGATTTGGCTTACAACCAGGTGGCATTAGAAAGAATTATTATACAGATAACAACGAAGATGCTTTAGTAATGTGGGTGAATTTATGAGTGATCAATACATATTAGCTATAGAAACTAGTTGTGATGAAACAGCTTGTGCGGTTGTCAAAAATGGAACAGAAATCGTGGCAAATGTTGTGGCATCTCAAATTGAGAGTCATAAACGATTCGGTGGGGTAGTCCCAGAGATTGCTTCAAGGCATCACGTCGAGCAGATGACAATCGTTTTAGCAGAAACGTTAAAGAAAGCGCAATTAACGATCGATGAAATGGATGCCATTGCTGTAACAGAAGGACCAGGATTAGTAGGTGCGCTATTAGTGGGGGTGAATGCTGCCAAAGCACTTGCCTTTGCAAAACAAAAACCACTATTGGGTGTCCATCATATTGCCGGACATATTTACGCCAACCGTTTAACGAAAGAATTTGAATTTCCGTTACTCGCACTAGTTGTTTCCGGTGGGCATACCGAACTAATTTTAATGAAAGAACATGGGGTATTTGAGATTATTGGAGAAACAAGGGACGATGCAGCTGGTGAAGCATATGACAAGGTCGCTAGAACACTTGCGCTTCCTTATCCAGGTGGCCCGTTAATTGATCAGTTAGCTAGTGAAGGGGACGACACGCTTCATTTTCCCCGCGCATGGTTAGAAGAAGGGTCCTATGACTTTAGCTTCAGTGGATTAAAGTCAGCAGTTATCAACAAGCTCCATAACGCAGAACAACGTGGCGAAGAAATTAAGCGTGAAGATGTCGCTGCAAGCTTTCAAGCAAGTGTTGTCGAGGTGTTATCCACAAAAACACATAAGGCTGCCAAACAATATGGCGTTAAACAAGTAATTGTTGCTGGTGGTGTAGCAGCAAATAAAGGCTTAAGGGCAGAGCTTAACCGAATATTTGCTCAAGAAAACATGGAATTATTAATACCACCACTCCACTTATGCACAGATAATGCAGCAATGATTGCTGCAGCTGGCAGTATAGCCTATCATCTAGGACACCGGGCAGATTGGGATTTAAATGCAAACCCTAGCCTTAGCCTGGAACGTTATTCGCTAAGAAACAAAAGAGATAGCTGCAATTAACAAAAACGAAACCACTTGTTCTTTAATGTGGACATCTTTTGTGGAAAACTCTAAAGTTATATCTGGACATGGTTTATCAACATATAATCAACGGATTTATTGTTGTGGACAAATGGAATCATAACCTTTTAAACGCTTAGATCATCTATGATCTAAGCGTTTTCTATTTAAAAATGATAGACTTTAGCAAAACGAAAAAGCACTTTTTCTTGAAGGAAAAGAAAGTATAAAAAAGTCCAAGCGTGGATAACATCCAGCGACAGCCACGTCCAGCTTCAGCGCCTACCCTTCGAGTTGTAAGACAAGCCTCTACATGGCAAAGACCGCCATTACGAGGCTTGTCTTACGCTTTTCAGGGGTGGGCAAGGCGCTTGCGCTTTTGTTCCAAAAAGCATAGTAAAAAGACAGCCTTCTACAAATTATTACATTTATCAACAAGTAAAGCTAGGATATGTGGATAATACAAAAGGAAAACTGATCTAACAATGTTTGTCCTGTAGATAAAATTTGTGGATAAACGGGTGAAATGTTGTGGATTGTGTGAATAAAGCTGTTGAAAACTGATATAATCACGTATTAATTGTGGATAATGCTGTGGGTAGTTGGGATAACTATTTAAAAACTACTGTTTATAACATTTTTTTATCAAATTAGACAAATATGCAAAATAAGTCGGCCTATGGCAGTCAACTAATTCACTATTCATCCACAAATTCCACAGCTGTCGTTTTTACATACCCAAATAACAAAACAAGCGAACCTTATATCGTAAGGTCCGCTTGTTTATTAATCATCATGAAGCTGTTCCCATTCTTCCATTAGGCTTTCAAGTAGCTGATTGTTTTTTTCATTTTGTTCGGTTAATTCGAGTGATTTTTCATGATCTTGGAAAACTTCTGGCTCACATAATTGTTTTTCATTTTGTTCAACGGCTACTTCTAGCTGTTCAATTTCTTGTTCAATCTCTGCAATTCGTCGTTCTTTTCTTCGCTGTTCATTTTTCAATTCTTTTTCCTGTTCAAAAGTTAGCTTTGCATCTGATACAACAGGACTCGCTTGTTTATGTTGTTGTTCGTTTAATTCACGTAGCTCTTGTTCCTCTTGTTTTTTCTCCACATAATAATCATAATCGCCGAGATAAACTTTAGAAGAATCGGGCTGCATCTCAATAATTTGTGATGCAATTTTATTTATAAAGTACCGGTCATGGGAGACAAAAAGAATAGTGCCAGGAAAATCAATCAACGCAGCCTCTAAAACTTCTTTGCTGTCGAGGTCTAAATGGTTGGTAGGTTCGTCTAAAATAAGGAAATTTGTTTTTTCCATCATTAACTTGGCTAGGGCTAATCGTGCCTTTTCCCCTCCACTAAGAGCTGATACAGGTTTTAACACATCATCACCTGTGAATAAAAAGTTACCTAACACCGTACGAATATCCTTCTCATTCATTGTTGGATAATCATCCCATAGTTCGCTCAATACCTTTTTTTTGGAATTGATTCGTGTCTGCTCCTGGTCGTAATACCCAATTTGCACGTTTGTTCCATATTGGATAGTTCCAGCACTTGTTTTTAGATCACCAATAATCGTTTTCAATAAGGTTGTTTTGCCTACACCATTTGGTCCAACTAAGGCAATACTGTCTTGTCTTGAAACATTAAATGATAAGTTTGCAAAGATAGGCCTTTCTCCGTCATCATATTGAAAGGCAAGGTCTTTTATTTTTAGTACGTCATTTCCACTTCGACGGGTAATGTCGAAGGAGAATTTAGCAGATGCCTCATCCCCGTCAGGCCGGTCCATCATATCCATTTTCTCAAGCTGCTTCCGTCTACTTTGGGCACGTTTGGTAGTAGATGCCCGGACGATATTTTTTTGGACAAAGTCTTCGAGTCGTTTAATTTCTGCTTTCTGCTTCTCGTACTGCTTAACATCACGCTCATAATTTGCTGCCTTTTGCTCAAGATACTTACTGTAGTTACCGTGAAATTTGGTTGATCTATTTCGAGAGATCTCATAGACAATATTTATCGTTTTATCTAAAAAATATCTGTCGTGGGAAACAATAACGACAGCACCCTTATAATTATTCAAGTAGTTTTCAAGCCAAGATAACGTTTCAATGTCGAGATGATTGGTCGGTTCGTCCAAGATGAGGATATCTGGTTTTGATAGAAGCAGCTTTCCTAAGGCAAGTCTTGTTTTTTGGCCACCACTAAGCTCATTGATTGACGTATCCAGGTCGTAATCAGCAAAGTGCAAACCATTTAAGACAGCTTTAATGTCTGCTTCATATTGATAACCACCACGTGTTTTAAATTCTTGTTGCTTTTGGTCATAGGAAGAGAGTAACTGTTGGTAAGCTTTTTCGTTTTCTATTAAACTTGAGTCACCCATCATTTGTTCCATGTTTCTTAATTCTTTTTCCTGTTCTAGTAAATGACGGAACACATCAAGCATTTCTTGCCAAATAGATTGGTTAGACTCCAATCCTGTGTCCTGGGCTAAGTAACCAATTGTTACATCTTTTGGTCTATGAATCATTCCTTCATCATAGGAAAGTTGACCAGCAATAATTTTTAACAAGGTTGATTTGCCGGCACCATTTCGACCAACAATGCCGATCCGTTCATTCGATTGTACCTCTATTTTTATATTTGATAAAATAAGCTCTGCGCCATATTGTTTCGTTAAATTATTTACTTGCATTAAAATCATATAAGTTCACCTCGGTGCATTAAGTGTATCGCACCAGTATTTAATGTAGCAAGTAGCAAGTTTAGCTAATTAACAGATGCTGTTTTCGTATTTTGAGAGATAAGAAACCACTGGCTTTCTGCTGCCACCAATAGCTCTTATTAATTTGTATGTGTGTTTCTTATTGAGTTCGTGATTAATTTCACTATATGGTGTACTTATTTTTAACCAAATGAGGTAGAATAGAGAAAAAGATTATTACTTTCCTACCTAAGGTTACATATATATTACTCTAATAAGGGGAAATGAACATGGCAGATCAGCATAAAATACCTCAGGCAACAGCTAAACGATTACCATTATACTATCGATTTCTAAATAATCTCCACATCCAAGGAAAGTCACGTGTGTCGTCGAAAGAATTAAGTGATGCAGTAAAGGTGGATTCTGCGACAATAAGAAGAGATTTTTCTTATTTTGGTGCTTTGGGAAAAAAGGGATACGGATATAATGTTGAATATCTTTTGGGGTTTTTCCGAAAAACACTTGATCAAGATGAATTAACTAATATAGCTTTGATCGGTGTTGGTAATTTAGGTACTGCCTTCTTACATTATAATTTTACAAAAAATAATAATACGAAAATCCAAATGGCATTTGACGCAGATCCAAATAAGATAGGCGGAAGCATTGATGATGTTCCAATTTATAGTATCGATGAACTTGAAGATAAGCTAAAAGATGTACAAGTTGCAATCCTGACAGTTCCTGTTTCGGTTGCCCAAAGTATTGCAGATAGATTAGTCAATTGTGGTGTAACTGGTATTTTAAACTTTACACCGGCCCGAATTACCGTACCAGATGGAATCAGGGTTCATCATATTGATCTTGCAGTTGAATTACAGTCACTCGTTTATTTCATGAAACACTATCCACTAGAAACCCTCGAGGAATAGTTGAGCTAATAGTATTCCCGATTGGATAAGGAAATATCACTTTACCAAGTCCGAATACAGCCCTAATTCGGTCAGGAAAAGACGGTGTTCAGTCAATTTCGACAGTTAACTGGAGCGGAAATCAACATAGCATTATATAAAAACTATGCTAGCAACAACAGTCTTATATAGCGTAAAAAGACAGATGCCATCGATGCATCTGTCCTTTACTATTTTAATCCTAAGTATTTTTCTTTGCTCGTTTAATTTTAAAATATAAATTTACCAATCGAATGGATACTACAAAATCTAGTGTTGCAAATACGCAGAGAGTAATTGTAATGAAATTAAATAAATTATCCTCTACCGATTGTACGGCAATATAGATAAAGAATACTCCCATAGAAAAATAGAAGGAAGCCATAGCAAGTGGTGATAGTCTCATTTAATGATTAGCCTCCAAAAAAGATCATTTGCTGCAGTTGGTTAACCTTATCTAGCATTTTTTCCATTTCTTCTGGGTCGGTATTGTATTGTGCCAAGACAGTAATGCTGTTCATCGCCATATGGGTGATAATGGGTACGATAATACGCTTTGTTTTAACATAAAGGTAGGCAAAGACTAGACCCATTGCTGTATAGGTCAGAATGTGTGCAAAGTCATTATGGACCAAGGCAAATATAAAGGCTGAACCAAGTGCTCCAATTATTAAATTTGTTCGCTTATAAATGGAACCGAAGATAATCTTACGGAAAATTATCTCCTCAAGTATTGGTGCAATAATCGTTACAACAATAATAAAGATGGGGACTGCTCTCGCGATATTCATGATATTCATAGTATTTTCTGAACCAGGCTTAATACCAAATACATATGTCTCCAGTGTCACAGCAATCGATTGTGCAACGAAAGCCATAACCACACCTATAATACTCCAAGTAACAATGGAACCAATCGCAGCTCCTTCTATACGGTCTTCATTTAATGCGTGGTTCATTTCCCCTCTTAACAAGTAGAGGATAATAATAAGGGCAACAGCAAAGCTAAAAACACTCCAACTAGCAACAAGTGTTGTTTGATCAATCTTTATTATGTCTAGCAATGGTACGGTAATAATACTAGAAAACTGCATACCAATGTAAATAAGTATGATATACCAATATTTTCTTGGCAAAGAAAAACAACCCCTTTATCAGATTTTCATAAGTATTCATCGGATTAATAAGGGTGTTCATACTAATCCATCAAATACATTCAGCAATTCAATTACATTGTACGTATTTTAACACACATTTAGAATAATTTTAAAACAGTTAGTCCAAATTAGATATGTTGTCTTGAAATTATTGCCAAAGCAATTTTTGAGAAAAATGTCGAAAAAAAATAATAGGGAATACTTGCAAAAATACTATCTATTAATTATTATAATAATTGTGTTAGCACTCTTTAGAGTTGAGTGCTAATAAAAAAATATATAAACCATTCGATTTAAATTAAGGAGGGTTTCACATGATTAAACCACTTGGTGATCGCGTAGTTATCGAACTAGTAAAGCAAGAGGAAAAAACGGCTAGCGGTATCGTACTTCCGGATTCTGCAAAGGAAAAGCCACAAGAAGGTAGGGTAGTTGCAGTTGGTTCAGGACGTATAACAGAGAACGGGGAAAGAGTTGCTCCTGAAGTTGCTGAAGGTAACATTGTTATCTATTCAAAATTTGCTGGTACAGAAGTAAAATACGAAGGTAATGAATACTTAATTCTTCGTGAAAGTGACATTTTAGCTGTTATTGGTTAATCGGTTAATTAATAGCGGAGAACATTTATTTTATAACATAATAAATTCTTGTTTATGAGGAGGGCTTTTACAATGGCTAAAGAAATTAAATTTAGTGAAGATGCTCGCCGCAGAATGCTTAAAGGGGTAGACACACTAGCTAATGCGGTAAAAGTAACACTTGGACCAAAAGGTCGTAACGTTGTCCTTGAGAAGAAATACGGTTCACCACTAATCACTAATGATGGTGTAACAATCGCTAAAGAAATTGAATTAGAAGACCATTTTGAAAATATGGGTGCAAAGCTAGTTGCCGAAGTTGCATCTCAAACAAATGATGTTGCAGGGGACGGTACAACAACTGCAACAGTTCTTGCTCAAGCAATGATTCAAGAAGGCTTGAAAAACGTAGCTTCAGGTGCTAATCCTGTTGGTGTTCGTCGTGGTATCGAACAAGCAGTTAAAGTAGCTACAGAAGAACTTCGTCAAATCTCTAAACCAATCGAAAGCAAAGAATCGATTGCTCAAGTAGCAGCTATTTCATCTGGTGATAATGAAGTAGGTCAATTGATTGCAGAAGCAATGGAACGTGTAGGTAACGATGGTGTTATCACTATTGAAGAATCTAAAGGATTCAACACTGAACTAGAAGTAGTAGAAGGTATGCAGTTTGACCGTGGTTATGCATCTCCATATATGGTTACAGACCAAGATAAAATGGAAGCAGAACTAGAAGACCCATACATTCTAGTAACTGATAAGAAGATCAATAACATTCAAGAGATTCTACCAGTACTAGAGCAAGTTGTACAACAAGGTAAGCCACTTCTACTAATCGCTGAAGATGTAGAAGGTGAAGCTCTTGCTACTCTAGTTGTAAACAAACTTCGCGGTACATTTAACGCTGTTGCTGTTAAAGCTCCTGGCTTTGGTGACCGTCGTAAAGCGATGCTAGAAGATATTGCTACTTTAACTGGTGCAGAAGTAATTACAGAAGATCTAGGCCTTGAGCTTAAGAGCGCAAGCATCGAGCAGTTAGGTCGCGCTACTAAAGTTGTTGTTACAAAAGAAAATACAACAATCGTTGAAGGTGCCGGAGACCCAGAAAAGATTTCTGCTCGTGTACAACAAATCCGTACACAGTCAGAAGAAACTACTTCTGACTTCGATAAAGAAAAACTACAAGAACGTCTTGCTAAGCTTTCTGGTGGTGTTGCAGTAATCAAGGTTGGTGCTGCTACTGAAACAGAATTAAAAGAGCGTAAGCTACGTATCGAAGACGCATTAAACTCAACTCGTGCAGCTGTTCAAGAAGGTATCGTATCTGGTGGTGGTACGGCACTAGTTAACGTATATAACAAAGTCGCTGCGTTAAATCTTGAAGGTGATGAAGCTACTGGTGCAAACATCGTACTTCGTGCACTAGAAGCTCCAGTTCGTCAAATCGCTCATAACGCAGGATTAGAAGGTTCTATCATTGTAGAACGTCTAAAGAACGAAGAAGTTGGCGTAGGTTTCAACGCTGCTTCAGGCGAATGGGTAAACATGATCGAAGCTGGTATCGTTGACCCAACAAAAGTTACTCGTTCAGCTCTTCAAAACGCAGCATCTGTTGCAGCAATGTTCTTAACAACTGAAGCAGTAGTTGCAGACATTCCAGAAGAAGACGCTGGTGGCGGCATGCCAGACATGGGCGGCATGGGCGGAATGGGCGGCATGATGTAACCTGCCCCCTCAACCCTTGATATATAAGGATTTGTTGGTAAGGTGAGATTGGTTTGCTAACATTTTGCTAACATTGGAGATATTAACGGAGGCTTCTCATGAGTTCAGCGAACTTTTGAGAGGCTTCTTTTTTCATTTCTTCCGTAACATGGAGATAAACATTTTTCGTAATTTGATCGTCAGTATGCCCAAGACGATCCATGATTTGTTCGAGTGAAACACCCGCTTCGGCAAGCAGGGAGGTGTGCGTATGCCTTAAGCTGTGTGGTGTGAGTTCTTGGGCTAAGGCAAGTAACCGGGCCATTCGGTTTTGAACTGTCTTGATAACAATGGGATAACCATGTTGCCTTTCCATTTTGGCAAAAATAAAGTCTTTGTTGTAATAAACGTCACCAACTTGCTCCATGAGTTTCTTCTGCACTTCTTTATGTTCTTGCAAAGCACTAATAACCATTTCATCGACCACAATTTTTAGTCGTGATTTTTTCGTTTTTGGTGTCACTAACTGATAGTTCTTCGTATTATTATTTGGATTATAATACGTTTTGGTAATACTGATGGTGTGGTTCAGGAAGTCAATGTCCTTCCACTTTAATGCGACCAATTCTCCAACACGAATTCCTGTGTAGGAAAGGATAAGGAACACCAAGTAATCAAGTTCTAATCCATAATTCTTGGCTGTTTCTAAGAACAAGGCAAGCTCTTCCTTTTCCAAGTACTTAGGAACTTCCTCCTCTTCCAACTGTTCAATCGTTTTCTTATCCTTCTTTACATAAGCAAATTCCGTCGGATCCTTCTTAATTACCTCCAGCTCCAGTGCCTTTCGAAAAATCATTCTTCCCGTCTGATTAATCCCGTCTCTAGTACTATCGGAATACCCTTGGTCCTTTAAATCGTTTAGAGCATCTTGGTACATTTTTCTTGTGATGTCTTTCAATTTTAATTGGGCGAAGTAGGGTAACAATTTTCCGATTTCATGGAGACGAACTCTGATAGTTCCAGGCTTTACCTCTTTCGATTCACTGTAGATTGTAAGCCATTCTTTTGAAAAGTCATTGAACGTTTGGTCCGTTTCTTCCACATATGTTCCTTGACTTAACTCATAAATGAGAGTGGTCGCAGCGGCTTCCGCTTCTTCGTGGGATGGAAAACCACTTTTTGTCTTTTGTTTCCTTTTTCCAGTAAGAGGGTCTTTCCCGATATCCACGACAAAAGCCCATTTCGCACCGCAAATACACTTTTTCTTTCTCTTGCAGGTGCATCCTCTTCTGAAGATGTGTCCTTTAATTTCATTGAATAACCTCGCTTTCTAGATAAGATTTTGTTGCTAAAAGTACATTATTTCCAAGGCGAAAGTAAAAATTAATTCAATCAAATTAAGAAAAGTCATCAAGATTGGAGTTTGTTGTCTTTTTTTGTCGAATATATAGAAAAAAGGTTTACACTAATATAAGTTATATATAATGGTAAAAAATACCGATAATAATATGTAGTAGGTGAAAAAATGGAAATTCCTGATTTTTTTGACGATTATCACTTACCTCCTGGAGAACATGAATGCACAATGAAAGAAATTGAACAGAGATTTTTAAATAATGAAATGCGCACATTCAGATGGGATAAGTTTATAATTTTACTAAAAAGGATATGTGAGTTAAAACTTGAACCTGAGGTAGTACTTATTAATGGAAGTTTTGTAACAGGAAGAAAAGAACCTGGAGATGTTGATTTTGCAGCATTAATACCAGCAGAAACCGTTATAAATGCTAAATCAATTGCGATTGATAATCATGATATTTCTGGTATAGAATTATTTTTAAATCTACAAGCTCAAGGTGTCATAAGAGATTTGTTCGGAGCTCACATGATAGTGGCTGACTCGGACTTTATGTTAAAACAAGCTAGTAATATTTTTAAGAAAGGTCTTAATGGGAAGCTAAGGCAAAAAGACCCAAATCGTGACCCGGAGTGGGTAGAAATCCCCGAACAAAAAGGAATATTAAAAGTTGGAAAAAGTGATATACTAAATTATATAGGAGGTGAATAAAATGGTTTCTCAGGTAAATCAAGAAATTTTTAGTACGATAGAGGATTTAAAATTGGCTAAAGAAAATCTTAATAGGATTAAAAGTCAATATATAAATGAACCCGATATTCTGAATTTTTATCTTCATTCTGCTAAAGACATGGTTAAACAACTTGAAAATCATTTGGAATTCCTTCTAAAAACAGAAACTGGAAGTGACTATACAATAAATACTATAGACGATGATATTGACGTTTGGATTAGAATCGAAGGCGAAAGCTTCCAAGATGGGACTGGTCCAATTAATGTTATAGGATCCTACTTACAAAAATTAAATACTGCAGCTAGACATAGTACTAAACTAATTAAGAATAGAATAGATGATCTTAAAGATATTAATGTAATTCCTTCTTTTGAATTGGCTGCCACCGCCAAAGGAAGTTTAAAATTAGGACTGAAAAATAAACTACCAAAAGAATTTTACGCTACAAAATTTGAACAGCAAACATTATTCGATGAAGATTTAGATAAAAGGTCTGATCTTATTTATAAATTGAATAAAGTTAATCATCAGGGAATTAATGTACTTTTTAAAGCTTTGGCTTCCGCAAATGATGAATCAGTTATTGAAGAATTGACAAATGATTTTGGACCAGATGATGTCATAAAGCTCATACATTATGCACAAGAGTTAGCACCTAGTTCAAGGTCATTAATTGATAATATTTCGTTTGAAGGTCAAGACGTTAGGTTTACCGGTTATGAGTTAAAAACTAATAAAGACACAAGGAAAATTCTTAAAGAAAGAGCAAAAGCTCTTTTTAATAATAAAGAATTTGTAGAAGGAAGTGCGTTTATTAGATCTTATGCTGTTGATGCTGATAAAGATTATTATCAACTGGAAGCAAGACCTTTTAAACATGAATCTCAGAAGATCGAAAGTATTGAACTAAGAGCAAATAAAAAGCTATTTAACTTCAATGAAGAACAAGTTTTCGACACGCTTATTTTTATTACTGGTTTCCTGTATTACAACTCTAACAAGCAACCTACTTATATCGAATTAGATTCAATTAATTTTGATGAATTTGAAGATTAAAAAAAGGAACACGAAAATGCTTTAAAAGTTTCATGTTTGAGGTGCACATTGGTAACCAATATTACTGTTTTTATCATAATGTGTATTTTTAGTAATACTAATTCCAATTGAATAATTTTGAAGACCATTAAGATATTAATATGCAAACGTCTTAATGGTCTTCTTCAATTAATGAGGTTATTTACAGTATGATTTTCCACCGTAAGTAAAGATACAAAAATACTAAAATTTGATGAATACTAAGCGATTTCCATATAGTCATCAAATTTGTCAGACGTTTCTCTCTTTACTGGATCTGTAACGTGAAGGTATATTTTCCTAACCATTTCATCATCAAAATGACCTAATCGTTCCTTAATGTTCTCAAGTTGCACCCCAGCTGCTGCAAGAATTGAAGTGTGAGTATGACGAAGACTATGAGGTGTAAGTTTTGAATTAAAATGAAAATGCTTCCTCGCTATTTAATGTTGAGTTTAATGTTTCATAAGGTTGACCATACTGGGTAGATAATATCAAATTACCTAGGAGTCGATTGCCTTATGATAGATTTTCAAGAAAAATATAACGTATTTCAATCTGCATTAGAAATTCCTGAACCATGGTATGTTTTTCACCATGAA
>NZ_JAMQKC010000035.1 GCF_028416595.1 Aquibacillus salsiterrae
TTTTCAAGTTAATCATCGCTCCAGTCTCCCCACTAGAAATCAATTAATTTATTTCTACTGGGCTATTATAACCTACTGGGGGAGTTTTCAATGACTTTTGTGGCCCACTTTTAGATTACTATATACAGTTTAGTGACTTGGAGATACTGTCTAAGTTATTGAGATAACGCAAATCTAAGAAGATGTTATGAACAATATGGCGCATATCTTCGACAACATAGTACCAATCTTTTCGAAGACGACTATTGTAACTAATTTCATAACCAAAGGGTGGCTTCCTCATGAACAGCGACCTCCTTTCTTACCTCTTACTAAGATTTTGAAGCAATTTTCCTAAGTTTTTCGCTGAGAGTAACTCTTGTTGTTGGGTTAATACTTCACGTGCTTGAAGTATAGGATGAGAGGGTATGTGATCAAATGTACCCGATGAATAACTAGTTGTTTCGAAAATTAATCTAGCAATTAGTGATTCTAATTCGTAACTTTTAAAGTCGTTTAGGGGTTTGTGGAAAATTGGTTGTATTAAGTCTTTATCATAGGCTTTGTAAAATAATATCCCAGTCGTTACCTCACTTTCGAAAAAGTCATCATTGTGATCTGAATCATTTTGTGCAAATGCTGTTTCTACTTTCAAATCTTCAAGATCGATATCAACTGCATCTATTTCTACAGGAATACCAATTGTAAAAAGTCTTTCCTCACCTTGATAGAAATCATCTGTCACTGATTCTAGTGGTACACGGTACTCTTTAGTTAATTTGTGAATTAGAAGAAAAGAAGGATTTTTAGAATCCTCTCTTTCAATGGCAGAGATAGACTGAGGAGTAACTTTAAGCCTCTCGCCAAGCGAGGTTATTGTATATTCTCCGCTGTCATGGAACTGCATCATTTTTTGTCTAAAAAACTTCAATCTTTTTCCTAATGAGCAATATTTAAGGTGTTGAAAATCATTTGTATCAATTTTGATAACTGACATTTTTTATCCTCCTACAAATTACTTTACAAAAATTATATCAATCTCATATAATTAATGCAAATAAATATTAAAAATTAAATCATATTTCAAAAACAAAACAAAGGATGACGTAGATGAATTTAAAAAATTATATTGTTAACTCAAGTAATCCGCAATTCCTTTTATCTTCAAAAGGGCAGTTTATAATTCAGAGAAAAATCTTTTCGGATGCGTATCCGGATTTCCCTGATGTATTGACGCTTAAACTTTACCTGTATTTATGTAGGTCATTTGAGTGGAAGTACATGAGGATTAAAAAAGCCAAATCAACGATACAGAGCAATTTAAATATGTCTAGAGCTTCTCTAAACAAGTCTTTGTACTGGCTGGAACAAAACCATTTTATAAAGAGATCAAATCAAAACAAGCACCAAATGTATCAAGCAGAGCTACTAACGGTGCCGGATTATTGTATCCCTACTCAACAATATATAAGTCGTGAAGACGTTAAGTTCCATTCTGGGATTTTGAAGATTAGGAATCATGGATACATAATGATTCCTTCAGAAGCGATTACAAATAAAATGCTCAGAGATACAGCAACAGCCAGAAGAAGATGGAGTTTACTTAAGGTGAAAGTTTTTATCCTCTTATATTCTCATTGTTGGCTTGAGTATTTTGGTGGAATTAATCCAGATGTAATCAGTATTGATAAACAAACTCATAAAATTACTGTGGATGCCTCATTTTGCTACAATGTGAAGGCAACAGAGAAACAAGTTATTACAGTCATACTTAGTCTACTTAAGGAAAAGCATGTGAAAGTTGTACCTGCTATTTTCAAAAGTGGGGTGTTTATGGGAGACTATGGATTTATAGAATCGTCAAGAGATTTAGAAAACAGATTAATCTTACGTCCATTTTTGTTATCTGGAAAGAAGTTTGAAAAGCAAGAGATGATAAATAAAAAGAAGTACATGATATTATGAGTAAACTAATAAATTCAACTGCAATCATACAAAACAAAGTAATAGCGATTGAGCATGATAAAAGCAAGATTATAAAAATATATGATCAACCATTAGAGATGCCACATTTTAGTGAGGTTGGCTCAGAGCGCTTGCAGCACATAGATATGATGGATTTTCAAGGGAAGATCTCAATGATATTACGCACGCAGATGATGAAAGTGGGTATCCAAACTCCATTAAAAAAGGGCCAATATTCTATTAATATTGTGGTTAGAACACCACGTATGTTGGCTGATCTACCTTTGCTGGAGACGATGAAGTCGATTCTTGATGGAATTAACGGAGAAATCATTTTTAACGATGCAGATATATACCATTGCAGAATAAAATACGTTCAGTATCGTCTTACTCCCAGAGCAACAAAAGTTCGTCCACATGACCTTATTGATATCACAATTAATGACTTAGCACTAAACCAGACACTTGTATCGGTAAGAGGATTTAATACGTATATCGTTCCGAAACGCATGCCGTATGTACTAAATGCAGAAGATGATGTTTATTTCTATCCCTTACACGAGTTTTATCATCTTCATGTTTCTGATGTTTTACAGAAAGAAGGGTTTCAGATTAAATCTCCGCATCAATGTTCAGTGAAATTAGAATTCCGCGGTGGTGTTGCCTCAAAAGACATAGATAATATGGCTAAATGCTATTTACCCATTTTAACGGAAGGAGGATTTCTCTGTAATCAGGAAATCATTTCCCTAGAATTAAGTAAAAATAATCAATCAAATGGAACAGGAGCGATAATTGTACGAGTGATGTAAGACAATGCAATGTCTCTTAGTACCTTATATATCAAGGGATACAGTTCCATATGGATACTTGAATTAAACAACATATACTAGTGACATTCATATAAATGTAGTTCAGTGTTACATTTTTAGGAGATTACTATTGATAGATTAAATGTTGCTACCCCCAGTTTATTTATAAAAAAGATAGGAAGCGGGAGGGAAAAACTCTCAAAAGTAAAAAATCAGCCCATTAGCTAAAATAAAAAAAGAGAGATAACAAATAAAGTTTTTGATTCTTTTAAAATAACTTTTTAAATGTAATATACTTAGAACCATCATCATATCCTCTTCTAAATAATCTATTTATGAGGAGGATATCCATGGATAAAGAGCGATTAAAAGATTTGAGGCATACTAAATGTACTACTTGTAATGGTGATGGAACCATACGGATTTATGAAAGTGAGAATGCTTATGATCGAGAAGATGACAAGTTGCCTTCTGGGTATTTATCCAGTCGCAGATCATTAAATAGGGGCTTTTATCAGAATGTCAAATGTTCCTTATGTGAAGGAGATGGCTACTTGTTAGAACCTATTTATGAATAAATAATATTCACTTAAGAATAAACAACAGAATTGTCTGCAACCCTTTATTAGGGTTACAGACATAAAAAAAACAGGTACTTTAGTAAGTCAGTGTTTCCCTGAATCAACTTTTGATTTTATAAATATCCTTTTTCTTTCAAGCTGGTATATTGTTCTTGTCCGACGATGATATGATCAAGGATTTCGATGCCTACAACCTTTCCAACTTCGTTAAGGCGCTTTGTCACCTCAATATCTTCTCTACTTGGTTGTGGATTCCCTGATGGATGATTATGTGCAACAATGGCACTAGCGCAGCTACGACGGATTAAATGCTTGAATGTCTCACGTGGATGCACAATAGATGCATTCAACGATCCAACAAAGACTGTTTCTCGAAACAGAATTTCATTTTTGGTGTTTAGTCCGAGTACGACAAAATGTTCTTGCGTTAGGTACTGCATATCCTTTAAGAATGTATATGCATCTTCAGGTGAACGAATCGTAAAACGATCTTCAACAGGAGTAGGTTGCATTCTTGCTAATTTCAGAGCAGCTACGATCTGTTTAGCCTTCACTTTGCCGATACCTTTTATCGTCAACAGCTCTTCTTCAGTTACATCAAGTAATTCTTGTATGGATGGGTAGCGGTTGAAGATTTCGCTGACGACATAACCATCTTCCTTTTCACGCATTGTTGTTGCTAGTAACACCTTAAATGTCATTTTATCGAATGTATTGTTCATTATATATTCCTCCATTTTGTATGATTGAATTAAAAAGGAGAGACGATGATCGTCCCTCCCATTGAGTGAATGTCTGTGCTACGGTATACTGTTCATAAGATTAATTCTTGCAGATGAGTTCATTGGCGGATGAGCGCATCTTTTTTGTGCATAAAAAAGCTCATCGAATATTTTGGATATCCCATGAGCGATTCATTCCTTTTCAATTTGCAAATTCATGTTTTCCTCCTCATTAAACACATCTTTTAAATGCATTAAGTCTTGGATGAAATCAGATGCTTGTTGCTTGCTTAGCTTTGTGCTGTGATCGACGTTGTACTTCATCTTCAACATTTCTTTTGCGACTTCATGGCGCATATTAAGCTCAGCAACGATTTGATAGATTTTGTGCAGCTGACGTTTGGTTATAGGTTCATCACCCCCTTTAATGTTAGAGTTTGTAGGAAAATCTTCAATATCTTGTGTGAAGATACCGCTAGAACGTGTTGCAGATAGAACGGCATCAATCAAGGCACGCTTCTTGGCCATCTTCAATATCGTATTGACGATGGTATAAGGATCTTGTTGCTGAAACGATGATTCCTTGCTATTGCATGTTCCAAGTCCTTCAGCTTCAATGACTCCGTTGCCCTTGCTTGTGAGTGTCATTTTAACTTCATATGCAAATACCCCAGCATCCCATTTCTCAATGCGATTAACTACTTCTACTGTCTTTGTAAAGCCAAATACATCACACAGCTTTTCTGCTCCAGGCTTTAACAGTGTCGGTTTTGAGAATCCATCTACCATCCCATAGTCAACGCCTTTAACCATTACCTCTTCAACGAATGTTTGAAGCTCCTCAATACGACGTTTGGATTCAGAAGTTGATACGACGACATTTGGTAGTGAAGATACATTAGAGATATCACTACTAGCGAATGGCACGATGTTATTTATTGATGAATGTTTACTCGTCTTCATATTGTTTTCACCTCCTTTCAATGGATTAAGATCTTTTTTGAAATGTATCTGCTAATTTCGCTAAACTCTTCGATGTTTTATGAACAAGGAATGTGCCTGCTTGATGACTAAGCTGATTCCCTTTGTCAAAGGTTTTAGTAGACATTGATGTTGCCTTCGTTGCCATACTTTGTGCGGATTGATTCATTCTTTCTAAACTACTTGTTACCGCATCCAATACGTCTTCGCCTTTTGTTTGGGTAATATCAGCAACATTATTTAACAATCTCGCAATTCGTCCATTAAAAGATAGGCCAGTAGCAAGGTCATCTTCATGTATTGATTCAATATTTTCAATCGCTGATTGGATTTTGCTCCTTTGAACAAGTAGATGAGACAATTTAACATAATCGTTACGATCAACTGTTTCTTCAATTTCATCTGATACGTCCTCATACTGACTTAATAAAGATTGATAGATTGATCGAATCTCTGGAATTGAGATGCTCCTATCAAAAAACTGGTTATGATGCTTGGTCGTTATATTTTTCTGCATACAAACTTCCTCCTCAAAATTGTTTTAGACAGCCACACAAAGCCCTTGTTCCTTATTTGAAGTAATGGTAGCCCTTTAAGGTTAGTTTCAATAACAAACCATCAGATGGGCTCTTTGTAATCAAAATCAATCCCTCATCCTCAAGGTTAAGAAGATCAACCTTTTGAATGTCGTACTTAGCTAGATACTTGGCCGGAACCCATTTGTTTACTTCTTTTGCTTTGACAAGGATGCAAGCTAATGAATGATTCATGCATTTTCTCCTTTCTTTAGTGCGCTCCTCTCACCACGCGTGTCGTCTCTGTAAAAATAAAAAACCGCTGTCTATCCAAGTGGATAAACAACGGCTTATATAAAAAGGGGTGGGGCGTGAAACGGAAGGGGTACCCCTTTTAGTATATGAATGGTGGTGGAGAGGGAAATCTTGTTGGATTTTTTCGGACAATAGAAACAACTAATAACTGATCTGGAGATTTCCAGCTGGTGGGAGCAATGATGCAGATTTGATAAATTGCTAAACTTGTAAATAATAGAGTTTTATTGTAAGTATCAAAGAGCTTATTACACAAAAAAGAGGAAATTAAGAGATTTATGTAGAATGAAACATTAGGATGAGTACTATTTTTTATTAAATATAGGTAAAGAGCATCAGAGAAAAAGGTACTAAATAGTCTTGATAAGAATGGGATAGGGGGTAAATCAAAGACTATGCATAAATTACTGATGAAATCAGTTGATATAACAGAAAAAAACATTGAAAACATCGCTCAGCTGTTTCCGAATGTTATTACGGAAACAAAGGATGATCGTGGTAAAGTTGAGCGTGCTATAGACTTTGATCTTTTAAGACAGGAACTCTCCAGCAATCTCGTAGAAGGTGATAAGGAACGCTATCAGTTGAACTGGCCTGGAAAGAAAGAAGCAATTATTAATGCCAATACACCTATTGATAAAACCCTGCGGCCAGTTAAAGAAGAAAGTGAAGATTGGGACAACACTGGAAACTTATATATCGAAGGAGATAACCTTGAGGTTCTAAAGCTATTGCAGGAATCATATTTGAATAAGGTTAAATGCATATATATCGATCCGCCTTATAATACAGGTAATGACTTTATCTATAAAGATAATTTCAAAGGTTCAGTTGATGAGTATCTGGAAGAGTCGGGACAAGCAGATGAGGGCGGTAATCGAATGTTTCATAATACTGATTCAAGCGGTCGATTTCATAGCAATTGGATGACGATGATGTATTCAAGGTTGAAAATCGCAAGAAACCTATTAAGAGATGACGGGGTTATATTTATTAGTATTGATGATGGTGAAGTTTCTAACTTAAAGAAGATATGCGAAGAAATTTTTGGAGTGCAAAATATGTTAGGAGTCTTCATTTGGAAAAGTAGACAAATTGTAGATAGTAGAAATAAAACCGGTTTATCAAATGATCATGAATACGTCATTATAGTTAGTAGAAATATTGAAAAGTTTAAATTGAGAGGGAAGATGATTGACTTATCAAAATACTCCAATCCCGATAAAGATCCAAGAGGAGCATGGATGAGTAACAGTATTCTGGGGCTTGCAAATTCATCACAAAGACCAAACCTTCATTATCCTATTTATGACCCTGAAACAAATAGGATGTTTAATTGTCCAGAAGATAGTGGTTGGAGATATTCAAAGGAAACAATGAAGCAGAAAATAAATGAGGGTAGAATAATTTTTCCGACCAAAGACAATGGCAGACCACGTGAGAAAAAGTATTTATCAGAACTTAATAGTAAGTTTACTGGTTTTTCGTCAATCTTAACTGAAGATGTTGGTTTCACCTTAAATGGAAGCAGGGAAGTTCGAGCACTGTTTGAAGGTAAGTACTTTGATTTTCCAAAACCAGTATCATTAGTTATGAATATATTACAGCAGGGGTGCGACAAGGATTCAATAGTTCTTGATTTCTTTTCAGGATCAGCTACCACTGCCCATGCAGTAATGCGACTAAATGCTCAAGATGGTGGTGACCGAAAATATATCATGGTTCAACTCCCCGAGGAAACGGATGTAAAATCAGAAGCATACAGAGCGGGTTATATGAATATTTGTGAAATTGGTAAAGAACGGATTCGCAGAGCAGCCAAGAAAGTTAAAGAAGAAACAGAATCAGAATTTGATTGCGGATTTAGGGTATTTAAGCTGGACACATCTAATATGAAAGATGTCTACTATTCCCCAGATAAATTAGGACAAACAGAAATGGATGATCTAATATCCAATATAAAGAAAGATCGCACAGGGGATGACTTACTTGCCCAAGTCATGCTAGAGTGTGGATTAGAGCTTTCGCTACACATGGAAACGAGACAGATCGAAGGTAAAGAAGTTCTATATGTAGCTAATAATTCCCTTATTGCTTGTTTTGACGAGAATGTTTCGGAATCAACTATTGAAGAAATTGCAAAGGCTCAACCACTAAGAGTGGTGTTTAGGGATAGTTGTTTTGAAGATGATTCCGCACGCATTAACGTGGAGGAAAAATTCAAAATGTTATCCCCAAATACTGAAATTAAAGTGTTGTGAGGCAGGGTATACATATGAAAATTAAATTTAAGCAACAACCATTCCAACAAAATGCTGTAAAAAGTATAGCAGCATGTTTTGAGGGACAACCCAATGAACAATCACGTTTTACCCTTGATAAGGGAAAAAGACAGAAACACGAGCAATTTAAATTTGACTTTAGATCAATTAAGGAAATAGAAAATATAGGTTTCAAAAACAACAAAATCCAATTACATGATTATGAAATCTTAGAAAATATTAAATTAGTTCAAAGAAAAAACGGCTTAAAGCAATCTGAGGAGCTTGAAGGCAAGTTCAATTTGACAATCGAAATGGAAACTGGGACTGGGAAAACTTACACTTACATTCGCACAATGTACGAGCTGTATAAAAAATACGGTTGGAGCAAATTCATCATCGTTGTTCCTTCTATTGCAATTAGGGAAGGTGTGCTCAAATCATTTCAGATAACTGAGGATCATTTCATGGATGAATATGGTACAAAGGCACGTTATTTTGTATACAATTCTAAACAGTTACACCATATAGATAAGTTTGCCAGTGATGCTGGTATAAACGTCATGATTATCAACTCACAAGCTTTCGCAGCTAGGGGCAAAGATGCTAGGCGCATTTATTATGAACTGGATGAGTTTCAATCACGGAAACCGATTGATGTTATTGCCGACACCAATCCGATTTTGATTATTGATGAGCCACAATCAGTCGAAGGGCCAAAAACAAAGGAATCACTTAAAGTATTTAATCCTTTGTTCACATTAAGGTATTCAGCGACCCATCGAGAAGAATATAACAAGGTGTATCGATTGGATGCACTCGATGCATACAATATGAAGTTGGTTAAAAAAATCAGTGTTAAAGGTATTTCAATTAAGGGAACAGGTGGAACAGAGAGTTATTTGTATCTTGAAGGTATTGATGTTAGCGATAAACATGCTCCTGTCGCCCGTCTTGAATATGAAATCCGAGCAAAGAGCGGTTTGAGAAAGAAATCTAAAAAAGTCCGTGTAAATGATGATTTGTATCAACTTTCAGGTCAACTAGAACAATACAAAGGATATAGAGTTTCGGAAATCAACGGACAGAGGAATGTTATTCACTTTTCAAACGGAATAACGTTAAAAGCTGGTGAAGTCCAAGGAGATGTCAATGAGTTACATTTCCGTCGGATTCAGATTAGAGAAGCTATCAAGTCTCATTTAGAAAAGGAGCGGGAACTTTATCATAGGGGAATTAAAGTACTTACGCTGTTTTTTATTGACGAGGTGGCGAAATATCGGAAATATGACAAGGCTGGAGATGAACAAAACGGAATATATATGGATATTTTTGAAGATGAATACATGGCACTATTAAACGAAGAATTGTCTTTGTTTACAGGTGATCCGTATATTGAATATTTAAACAACATTAGGGTTGAGGCAACTCATAAAGGTTATTTTTCAATTGATAAGAAAAGCAGACGAATGGTTGATCCCAAGTTGACCCGTAGACAAACAGACTCTGACGATGTGGATGCATATGATTTAATTATGAAGGATAAGGAACGTTTACTTAGCTTAGAAGAACCAACCCGATTCATCTTTTCTCATTCAGCTTTAAAAGAAGGCTGGGATAATCCTAATGTATTTCAAATATGCACACTGAAGCATAGTGATTCAACGATAAAAAAACGACAGGAAGTAGGACGGGGATTAAGGTTATGTATCGATAAAAATGGGGATCGGATTGATTCGAGTGTCCCTGGAATCGATGTCCATGAGATCAATGCTCTAACAGTTATCGCTAGCGAATCGTATGAACAATTTGCTAAACAGCTACAAGGAGAGATAGCTGAGACGCTTTCCGAACGTCCAAGGAAAGCTGATGTAAATTTCTTTTTGGATAGAGTGCTAACTAACGGTCGGGGAGAGAATTTGCATATTGATGAACTAATGGCAAACAAGCTGCATCGAACACTTATCAGACAAGGGTACATAGATGATAACGATCAACTGACGGTCAATTATATTGAGTCCGCTGATAAGGAAGAAGTAATTTTACCTGCGGAACTAAAAAGCTACCAGAAATCATTAATAGAGTTAATCAAAACAATCTATGTGGCCGGAAAAGAAGACATAACAGAAGACGGAAGAAGCAAGAATGTAGAGAAGTTAAAACCAAACGATAATTTTCATAAAAAAGAGTTCCAAAAACTTTGGAATCAAATCAATAAAAAGACCGTATATACGGTACAGTTTAACTCCGAAGAATTGGTAGGTAAATGTATTTGGGCTTTGGATTCTGAATTAAGAGTGCCGGAAGTACGTTATTCAATTATACAAGGTGAAATGAAAAAAATCGATTCCAAGGATCAGTTGAAGAAAGGCGAAGCATTTGTTCAACGAGAATCACAGACAGAATATATGAAGGGTACAATATATTCGAGAATTAAGTATGATCTTATTGGTAAGATAATGGATGAAACACGCCTGACAAGGAAGACAGTGGTCGGCATTCTCACTGGTATAAAACCAAACACATTTGCGTTATTTAGAAAAAACCCAGAAGAATTTATTATCCGATCAGCTCGGCTCATCAATGAACAAAAAGCAACGACTATTGTAGAATCACTTACATACGATGTGGTTAATGAAACATTTGAAGAGAAAATATTCACACATAATACTCTAAAAGGTCAACTTGGACAGAACGCCTTCCCGGTAGAAAAGCATATCTTTGATTATGTAGTAACAGACTCGAAAATCGAACATAGCTTTGCCGAGGAAATGGATGTAAGTAAGGAAGTTCAAGTGTATGCCAAGCTCCCACGGGGATTTTTTATTCCAACGCCACTGGGTAACTACAGCCCTGACTGGGCAATCGTATTTAATGAGGGTAACTTAAAACACATTTATTTCATTGCGGAAACCAAGGGTTCCATGGAATCACTAGAATTAAGGGAAGTGGAGAAGGCTAAGATTGAGTGCGCCCGCAAGCACTTTGAAAAGTTAAACACAGGGCAATTAAGGTATGATGTCGTCAACAGTTATGAGAAACTGCTAGAAGTTGTAAGGTAGTATCTTATGGTAGAGAAGAAGATGGGCTTACACAGTCCATCTTCTTCTGTGTATCTTGCAATAGAAAATCGGTAGTTGAAATGTATAAAGCGAGTCAACAAGAAACGAACCCAATTCATGGATTCGTTATTTTAATAGCTGTAATGCTTGCTGGGGTTGTTGACTTGCTTGGGTGAGCATTGCTTGGGAGGCCTGACTTAATATTTGTTCTTTAGTAAATTTCATCATCTGTTTAGCTAGATCAGCATCGCGAATTCGAGATTCAGAGGCAGTTAAATTTATCTCATAGTTTGAGCTGTTATTATGTATGTGTTCTAAAGCATTTTGATAAGCCCCAAACTTTCCACGCTCTGATGATACTTTTTTTAATGCTTCGTCGATTTTTGAAATTGCTGATTCTGCATCTTGTCTATTTGTAAGGTCAATATTAGCTATGCCTAGACCTATTGTAGTTACATTAGTTAAATTCACCTGAAATGAATCACCAGAGTTTGCTCCTACTTGTAAATATAGAAGAGGTTGTTCTTTTAAATTTGTTGTGGTAGTTGTCGTACTGGTAGTTTTCTCTCCAGAAACAAGAACAGCCCCCATGTTTCCACCTGCTGTGAATTGTGAGCCATTCCAAAAGACATCGTTTAATGTATTTGAATATCCGGAATCTTGAATTGTCCAAGAAACACCATCACTTGAAGTGATAATATTTCCATTTGTACCAACGGCTACATAGTTATCATTTCCATAATCAATCGATAGAAGCCCCTCAGTAGAAGATAATCCAGAATTCTGGCTAGACCAAGATGAACCATCACTTGAGGTTAAAATAGCTCCATTTGAGCCTACTGCTGCGTATTGACTGCCGTTCCATGTTACCTCGAATAAAGAACTCGAGGTTCCTGAGGTTTCACTTGTCCAAGAAGTACCATTTGTAGAACTAAGAATATTTCCGTTGTCACCTACAGCGATAAATTGACTGCCGTTCCACTTAACGTCATATAGATGATCGGTAGTTCCGGAACTTTCAGTAGACCAAGATGAACCATCATTTGAGGTTAGAATAGTTCCATTTGAACCGACAGCTACATAACTACTTCCATTCCACTCAATACCATATATATTTTCAGTATTATTTCCTGAAGATTCTGGATTCCAATTGACTCCATCTGAAGAAGTAAGAATTGCTCCTCCAGTACCAACAGCAACAAATTGACTCCCATTCCATTCAACATCTTCAAGATGGCTATTAGTTCCAGAGATTTGACTAGTCCACGTTTTCCCATCGTTTGAAGTCTGAATTGACCCATTGGTACCGACAGTGACGTACTGATTTCCATTCCATGCAAATCCATTAGGAGTTTGTGTATCACCTGTTGAGTACTGATTCCAAGCAGTTACATCGGGACTGGTATTAATTTCGGTGGTTGTGGTAGAGATTGAATCACCATTATCTCTATTAAGTAGTTTAATGCCATTGAATTCAGTATTATTCGCTATCTCATTAATCCCATTTTTTATTTGCATAACCTCTTGTTGGATCTGTTTCCTATCATCGTCTGTAAGTGTATCATTTGCAGATTGAACAGCTAATTCTCTTAGTCTTTGAAGGTTAGAGTTTTGAATATTCCCTAATCCAGCTTCAGCAATTTGTATCAGTGAGATACCATCTTGAATGTTGCTTTGTGCTTGTTGGAGTCCCCTGATCTGAGCCCTCATTTTCTCAGATATTGCTAAGCCAGCTGAATCATCCTTAGCTTTATTTATTCGTAATCCAGAAGATAACTTTTCCATGGTTGAAGTCGTATTGTTACTGTTTCTATTTAATTTATTAAATGTGTTAAGTGCTGTTACATTATGATTGATTATCATATGTGAAAGACTCCTTACCCTCTGTCTATATGTTATATCGGCAGGGAAATGGATATTTTTAACGTTTACAGAAACTTTAGTGTACGCCACCATTGAATTTATTCCAGTATTCTAGTAAAGAAGTAAGCTTTACCGTAAAATCTAGCTGATTATTAACTAGTTTACCCTATCCAACGTTACGGTGAACCGTACCATAAATAATGATGTTCTGTATGCTCGATTTTAAGTCGTGAAATGGAGACAAAGTTGAAGTTGGGAGGGACACGAATCCTGTCCCCATAGCCGTCAAGCTAAGCACAGAATTTAAAAAACGAGGAATTGTTTGTTATCCTTCAGGTGAATTCACCAAGAAAGGATGATTTTTCATGAATATGCGTGAAGACATTCTTCCCTTTGCACAAGCTATTTATTCTACGATATCCAAGTCAGCGCTACGTGTATTGGCTAGAGAAACAAAATTTGTTCAACGTAAAGGCAAGTTAAAGCCTGAAGATTTTCTTGTGCTTTGTTCACTTTTAGAAGATTCCGTAAGTGATGACAGTTTACAAGAACTATGTGGCACACTTTCTCATCAATCTAACACATCTCTTTCCAAACAGGCACTAGATAATCGCTTTAATGAAAAAGCGATAGCGTTTCTTAAAGAGATTTTCTTTCAATTGTTAGCTAAACAAGACTGGTTTGTTGCTCCAATCGATGTGAATCGCATGTTCTCACGGATAAGGATTACGGATTCCACATCTTTCCAATTACCAAATCAATATCCAGATTATCCCGGTACGCAAGACTCTGGTGTGAAGGTACAGCTTGAATATGAATGGTATCAAGGCCGATTTCTTCATACCTCTGTGCATCATGGAAAGGCTAGTGACCGAAAAGCCGCGCTCGATGTAGAAGTGTCCCTCCAACCAGGAGATCTCTGTTTAAGGGATCTTGGTTACTATTCAGCTAAGAATCTAAAGAAAATTCACAAGCAAGGAGCGTCTTATATTAGTCGGATACCAACGAATATAAAGCTCTGGTTATGGGATGCACACAAAGGTTGGCTTCAAGTTGATCCTATACAAGATGGGGAAAATCTGTCCCCCGGTGAGACCATTGATTATGGATTTATTCGTGTAGGGACAGACCCTTGAAACTGCTTAGATTCCAGAGTTGTGGTTCAAAAACTAACCAAGGAACAATGTCAACGCCGAGAAGCATTTCTACAAAAAAAGAAGCAGAAAGGGAAACCCGCCCAATCTGCTTCACAAAGAAATGCTATCCAAGTTCTTGTCACCAATGTAACACAAGAACACTTAGAACCTCAAGAGCTTTACCCATTGTATTCGTTAAGGTGGCAAGTGGAACTTCTATTTAAAACTTGGAAATCTTTATTTGAGATTGATAACGTTCGAGCGATGAAGCAGGAACGTTTTGAGTGTCACTTGTATGGGACTTTAATTCGCATTCTTCTATCTTCCATGATGGCATTTCAATGTCGCTATTTCCTTTATCAAAAACACGCCATGGAGGGCAGTGAATATAAAGGGATTCAGCAGGCAAAACAATCGCTTCCGTTTTTGGCTCGTGCCATTTCAACAGGATTAAGTCTGTCATCGATGTAATCAAAACCGTTTATGAAAACGTCTATCGACACGGAAGGAAAGAACATAGAAGTAACCATCTCAGTCCTTTTGACATTCTTAACCTCTCCTACAAAGCAACGTTTACAACCTAATGGGATTTTAAAAAAATTCTCTTGACACTAAAATCAAAAGAACACCCTTTACTGGAAAATTTTGTATTTAAAGTATTTCAGTAGAGCTTATCCATTTTTGTAATAACTATTCTATTTCTTAGCTTGACGGCTATGTTTCCTGTCCCCATGTCCCTATCCCAAGTTTCGGCAGTTTTTGAGAAAAACAGATCAAAAACTGCTTTTTTGCACTCGAAAATGTTGATTTTACAACGTTCTAATTTAAAAAACGCAAATGTAGTGACCTAAAATAAATTGAATATTAAAAATAATTGATTTCAACTTTCCCGTCGGGTATAATGAAACTATGTTTATAAGGGAAACGATT
>NZ_JAMQKC010000036.1 GCF_028416595.1 Aquibacillus salsiterrae
AGAAGCATATCGCTCTAATTTTTTAATAACTGAATTGTGGACAGATAAATGGTTTGCCATTAAACCGACGTCTACTGTTTTTAACATGAGATTCACTCCACTCCTTAACTTTTTTCACGTACATGTACTATGATGTGTCTATCTAACCATTTCTATTCGTTATAAATAAGTTGAGTAATCATCCCGCCAGGCGTGTGACCGTTATTTGATTGATGGAAGGTCTTTGTTCCATTAATTGGCCACTTACCAGGATTGTTAGCAATTAATTCGACATCAATTCGTTTTCCAGAAGCTAGACTAATCGTGTCATCCATCATCCCTGTTCTTGTGAAACCATCAACTTCTACGATATTAAAGTCATGACCATGGGTATGCATCGAATGGCTCGAGCTAGATTTATTAATAAAGCGAAGACGGAGCCTCTCACCAAATTTAGTTTGTAATGGTGTCGCCTCAGGAAAACATTTACCGTTAATTGTAAAGAAATTTGGTTGAATTCCAAATTTGACTGGTTTATAAGTCCCAGGGAAAACTTTTCCTAATTCAGGTTGTTCGATTTGCCACTGTTGAACAATAAGCGTATAGTCACGGTCCGGAAGCATCACTTGGTGTGTATTGTAATCATTAGGTAAGACAACAAATGCACCAACTAAACCTAAATTTTCCTGGAAATTTTCTGTTGAGTGATAGAAAAATGTCCCAACTTGTAACGCTTGAAATCTGTATGTGAATCTTTCGCCAGGCTTAATTTTAGGAGAAGGCTCAATTGGCGGTCTTCCATCTTGTGTATTTGGCTTAGATAGGCCATGAACATGAAGTGTTGTCGGTCCTTCTGTTCGGTTCTCTACCTCTATTTCCACCCACTCCCCTTGCTTGACGACAATCATAGGACCGGGTGTGTTTCCATTGTATCCAAGTACATCAATAGTTACTTCCGGTAAAATATTGTGAGCAATAGGTTCAGCAACTAATTTAAACTTACGTGTATGTTCTTCTTGTTGATAACTAGCTATTTGTCCATCGGGTAATATTAATTTATCTTCCCATGTGGGCATATATAGTCCTCCATTCGCAAAAATAATTTGGTTGTTAACCATCGGTTTAAAAAAATATTATTTTCTTTCCAGCAAATAGCTGATTGCCCCGATTGCAACTCCGAGTATTGCACCGCCGGCAACTTCAATTGGTAAGTGACCAAGCATTTCTTGCAGTTCCTTCTCGCGTTTTCTGTGCTTTACTTCAGGATGATCAGTTGACAGTTTTGCTAATTGCTCATCCATGTCATTGACAGCCATTGCAATTTGTCCGGTTTGCCACCTGATCCCCATCGCATCGTACATAACAATTAAGCCAAAAATAGAGGTAATTCCAAAGTCAATCGACGGAACACCTTTTTTTAGCGCAACATAGGTAGTCAGTGATGTCACCCCTGAGGAGTGTGAGCTAGGCATGTCACCTGTACCTACAATTTTTTTCCAATCCCAAGTCCCCGTTTCTGCGTAATGTAAAGGTATCTTTAGCAGCTGTGCTGTACCAATCCCGATGAGAGCTGTTGTAAGTCCTCGGTTTAACATAGACTTCATTCACCTCATCCTTAGAGTTAGAAATTGAAGCTGCTTTTATTCCTGAAAAACAAAATAACCTAGAAGCAATTAACAACGAACTGCAGAAAAATAATTACCTTGGTTGGATTTTATATACTCAAACATTCTCTTCCGGTAGTACAGTTGGAACTTCTTTGACAGGTAGTTTATAATCAATTCATAGTAATCGAGAGAGAAGGGGAAGTTTTATGTTTTATGGAGCAATTGAAGCAGGTGGAACGAAATTTGTCTGTGCTGTTAGTGATGAGAATTTAACGATTCAAGACCGTATCAGTATCCCAACGACAACACCAGAGGAGACGTTGACAGAAGTGTTTGCGTTTTTTGATCAATATGACCTTTATTCCATCGGGGTTGGTTCCTTTGGCCCGATTGATATTAATCAGGCCTCTGAAACGTTTGGGTATATTACCTCTACGCCAAAAAAGGGTTGGAACAACTTTAATTTTGTTGGTGCCTTAAAGGAACGTTATCTAGTACCAATTGCTTTTACAACCGATGTCAATGCAGCTGCATTTGGTGAGTATTATCAAGGAAGTGCCAAAGCGAATCATTCCTGTATTTATTTGACGATTGGGACAGGAGTTGGTGGTGGTTTTGTCTTAAATGGCCAAATCATCGATGGCTTCGGGCACCCAGAAATGGGCCATGTACTACTAAAGCCCCATCCAGAAGATGCTTATCATGGGCATTGTCCATACCATGGCAATTGTTTAGAAGGTCTTGCTTGTGGACCAGCAATCGAGGACAGAATGGGACAAAAGGCTGAAACATTAGGGGAGACACTTGGTTATTGGGAAATAGAAGCATACTACTTAGCCCAGGCGTTAGTAAATTACACGTTAGTCCTTCGACCGGAAAAGATTATTTTAGGTGGTGGGGTGATGAAGCAAGCCCAGCTTTTCCAGTTAATCCGCGAACAGTTTGCCGCATTATTGAATAACTACGTTGAGGTTCCTCACTTGGATGAGTATATTGTTAGTCCAGGTCTTATCGACAATGCGGGCGTTACGGGGTGCCTGTTGTTGGCAAAAGAAGCAAAATAAGAACTCCTAGCACAGTTAATTAATTTGTCATAAGTATGGTAAATATTTAACAAATTATTCAAGTTATTTACATATTCTGCTCCTTCTAGTAGACACTAGTTTTCAAGAAGGAGGAAGGTTACAGTGAAGCATAATCCGGATTTAACATCTTCTGAATTAGCCAACGTGTGGAGTGCTTATATGGCAGATAGTACAAATGTCTGTGTGATGAAACATTTTCTAAATCACGTGCAGGACCCAGAAGTCAAAAGAATTGTTGAATATGCCAAGGGTTTATCAGAAAGTAATCTGAAGGCATTATCAGGGATTTTTAAAGATGAAAGTATTCCAATTCCACAAGGGTTCACCGATGATGATTATAATCAAGAAGCACCTAGGCTATATTCTGATACCTATTATTTACGCTATTTACAATATTTTGCTAGATCAGGCATGGGTATTATCGGTATGGCAAATGGTACATCTTACCGAAAGGATATTAGGAAATTTTTCTCGATGGCATTAGCAGAAAGCGCATTATTATACGAACGAGTCGTGCAATTGATGGAGAAAAAAGGAATTTTCGTCCGTTCCCCGTTTATTCCGTATCCGAAAAAGGTTGATTATATTCAGGAAGAAAACTTTTTAGCAGGGTATTTAACGTTACATAAGCGACCACTCCTTGCAATCGAAATTAATCACATATCTAATAATATTGAGGCTAATTACATTGGGCGCACATTAATTGACGGCTTTGTTCAGGTCGCACAGACAAAAGAGGTGCGTAAACATTTTGAAAATGGAGTAGAGATAGCAACGGAAATAATTAAAACGCTTGAAGCCTTTTTGGAAGAAAGCCATACGTCAACACCGTATTCGTCTGATTCTGTCATCTCAGGTAGTACAACTCCCCCGTTTTCGGAAAAAATGATGGTAAGTATGAGTTCTGCATTAGTAGGAGTATCGCTTTCAAACATTGGGATGGGAATAAGCTACAGCATGCGAAGTGATATCATCGGTGAATATACCCAGCTAATGACTCGGGTAGGGAAATATGCTGCGGCAGGGGCGAAATTAGCTATTAAACATGGCTGGATGGAAAAGCCGCCACAAACATTAGATCGTGATAGATTAATCAATTGAGATATCAACCTGGGTCTTAATTTGAAGGCTCAGGTTTTTAACAGTTTCCAATAATGAACGATAAATCATAGAGGGAGAGATTAGCCACAAACATTCTTAGTAAGAAAAGGATGTCAAACCCTTTCCAATTTAAGGTAAATGTGGTAGATTTCCTTATGAAACTACTTTTTATGTTATTATGAATCTATACATACTTTCCTTCACAAGATAAATATAGAAAAACTGGTAAAGGGTGGGAAGAGAGTGAGCATTTTAAATACAGAGAAGAATAAGAAAATTATCGTCCTTGGTGGAGATGGTTTTTGTGGCTGGCCAACAAGTCTTCATCTGTCCAATTTAGGGCATGAGGTAGTCATCATTGACAATCTATCAAGGCGCAATATTGATAATGAACTAGAAGCAGAATCGTTAACGCCTATTAAACCAATTGGAACTAGATTACAAGTCTGGGAAGAGATATCTGGTAAGAAAATAGGCTTTCATAATATTAACATAGCAAATGATTATGAGGAATTATTGCAAATAATTACTAGTGAACAACCAGATGTCATTGTTCACTTTGCCGAACAACGGTCCGCGCCTTATTCGATGAAATCCCCGAAGCACAAGCGCTATACTGTCAATAACAATTTAAATGCAACACATAACGTGTTATGTGCGATTGTAGAATCTGGACTAGATAGCCATCTTGTTCACTTAGGAACGATGGGTGTTTATGGCTATGGTACTGCTGGGATGAAAATTCCAGAAGGTTATCTAGACGTTGAAGTTAAAACGGAAACTGGTGAAAGAATTCAGCAGCAAATATTGTATCCAACCAATCCAGGTTCTGTATATCATATGACGAAAACACAGGATCAGTTGTTTTTCCACTACTATAATAAAAATGATAGTATAAGAATTACTGATTTACACCAAGGAATTGTTTGGGGAACAAATACAAAAGAAACAAACATGGATGAACGGTTAATTAATCGCTTCGATTATGATGGCGATTATGGAACAGTGTTAAATCGTTTCTTAATGCAAGCGGCAGTAGGTTATCCAATAACTGTTCATGGAACCGGCGGACAAACTCGTGCTTTTATTCATATTCAAGATACGGTACGTTGCATCCAATTAGCGATTGAAAATCCTCCAGCACGGGAAGAAAGAGTGATGATTTTTAATCAAATGACGGAGACCCACCGTGTAAATGATTTGGCCAAACTTGTTAGTGAGCTAACTGGTGGTGAAATTGCCTACGTCTCTAATCCGCGTAAAGAGGCAGCAGAAAATGAATTACATGTTAAAAATGACCTCTTCCTATCGAAAGGTCTACATCCAATTACGTTGGATAAAGGCCTACTACAAGAAGTAACAGAGGTTGCGAAAAAATATGCTCATCGCGCAGATTATGCTAAAATTCCGGCAACAAGTACATGGACAAATGAACAGAAACCTGGCATTCCAACGAAACAAACAGAAAAACCGGATTTAGTTAAATAAGTAAAAAAATTAAAGGAACTACGATTTGTGTAGTTCCTTTAATTTTGGATAGAATCATAAACGCTCAAATTGGCTTTTTGCCATGAGAAACGGTTATTTGGCAACCAGGGTTAGCTACCATCCAAGAGTGAATTCCTGCTCCTCCAGCTATTACGAGGCTTGTCTTACGCTTTTCATGGGTGGGCAAGTGCATTCTTGGTTTTGTAGGGGATCTTAGATTCAGGATACCTTTTTAACGCCCGATCGCCCCCTGTTAAGTGTCAAACGGTAGTCAAAGGCCGCTAATGACGCCCGATCGAGCCCTGTTAAGTGTCAAACGGTAGTCAAAGGCCGCTAATGACGCCCGATCGAGCCCTGTTAAGTGTCAAACGGTAGTCAAAGACCGCTAATGACGCCCGATCGCCCCCTGTTAGCGTCAAACGGTAGTCAAAGACCGCTAATGACGCCCGATCGAGCCCTGTTAAGTGTTAAACGGTAGTCAAAAACTGCTAATGACGCCCGATCGAGCCCTGTTAAGATTCAAACGGTAGTCAAAGACTGCTAATGACGCCCGATCGAGCCCTGTTAAGCGTCAAACGGTAGTCAATTGTGCTCCACTTCGTAGCCTGCCTTGGTCTAGCAAGGCGCGACTTGCGCTTTTCTTATTGCATATATAAGCAAATTGTTATATAGTGATATACGGATAACTTGGAGGTGTTCTTGTGAAAACAGCTGTTGAAATTGATAAAGTTGCGATGATTTTAAAGTTACTAGGGGATAAGACGCGCTTAACGATGGTTAAACTACTTGAAAGTAATGAATGCTGTGTGTGCGAGTTTGTTGAGATTTTTCAAATGAGCCAACCATCGATTAGCCAACACCTACGTAAACTGCGTGATGTCGGGTTAGTCCGAGAGCAGCGGAGGGGCCAATGGATTTTTTACTCCGTTAATAAACAGCACCAATACTATTGTTTCGTTGCAGAACTACTTCAACAATTGCCTAATCAAGAATACAGGTTAAAACAATTAGAGAAACAAGGGATGCGTATCACTTGTTGTTAACTGGAGGGAATTGATTTGCTAGAAATTATCCTTGCATCCATAATCTTTTTGGTTACCTTGGTTTTAGTCATTTGGCAACCAAAGGGGTTATCAATCGGATGGTCAGCTTGTGGGGGGGCGCTCCTCGCTTTAATGGTAGGCGTTGTTGGCGTCGGTGATATCGTAGAAGTAACGGGGATTGTGTGGAATGCAACGATAGCATTTGTTGCTATTATTCTTATTTCACTTCTATTAGATGAAATTGGCTTTTTCGAATGGGCGGCATTACATATGGCTCGAGCAGCTGGTGGCAAGGGGATTCGAATGTTCGTCTATATCAGCTTGTTAGGAGCACTTGTAGCAGCATTTTTCGCTAATGATGGTGCAGCATTGATTCTTACACCGATTGTCCTTGCGATGGTTCGAAATTTAAATTTTCAAGAAAAAATGATCTTTCCATTTATTATGGCGAGTGGATTTATTGCAGATACGACATCCTTGCCACTAGTCGTCAGTAACTTAGTAAACATCGTATCTGCTGATTACTTTGACATCGGCTTTAGTGCCTATGCTTCACGGATGATTATCCCAAATTTCTTTTCGCTAGGAGCAACGATTTTGGTGTTATGGCTATATTTTAGAAAAAATATCCCGAAAAGCTATGACTTATCACAATTAAAAGAACCAGCCGAAGCAATTAAGGATTACAAAATGTTTCGTTTAGCATGGTATGTACTTGGAATTCTTCTTATTGGTTACTTTGTCAGTGAGTTTATCCAAGTACCGGTTTCGATTGTTGCAGGGCTTGTCGCGATCTTTTTCATTATCATGGGGCGAAATAGTAATGCAGTTAATACAAAAGCGGTTATTAAAGGGGCACCTTGGGCAGTTGTCTTCTTTTCGATTGGGATGTATGTCGTGGTGTTTGGTTTACGAAATGCTGGATTAACTGACGTATTAGCAAAAGTAATCCAAGCAAGTGCCGACCAAGGCTTGTTTGTAGCAACCATTTCAATGGGCTTTATTGCAGCCATCCTATCCTCAATTATGAACAATATGCCAACTGTGATGATTGATGCTATTGCCATTTCAGACACAACAACATCAGGCGCGATTCGCGAGGCATTAATTTATGCGAATGTTATCGGATCTGATTTGGGCCCAAAAATTACCCCAATTGGTTCCTTAGCTACTTTGTTATGGCTCCATGTCTTAGCGCAAAAAGGAGTAAAGATTACGTGGGGGACTTATTTTAAAACCGGGATTAGCTTAACGATTCCGATTTTGTTCATTACATTAGTTGGATTATTTTTAACACTATCATTTTTATAAAAGGAGACGTGAACAAACATGACTAAAAATACAATTTATTTTTTATGTACTGGTAATTCTTGCAGAAGTCAAATGGCTGAAGGGTGGGCGAAAAAGTATTTAGGTGACGATTGGGAAGTGAAAAGTGCAGGGATTGAGGCTCATGGGCTTAACCCAAATGCTGTTAAAGCAATGAATGAAGTAGGTATTGATATTTCTAATCAAACTTCAGATATTATTAACCCAGACATTTTAAACAATGCAACGTTAGCTGTTACCCTTTGTGGGGATGCTGCAGATAAATGCCCGACAACGCCTCCAAAGGTAAAACGTGAACACTGGGGCTTTGATGACCCAGCGAAGGCAGAAGGAACAGATGAGGAAAAATGGCAAGTGTTCCAACGTGTGCGGGATGAGATTGGTGAGCGAATTAAGCGATTTGCAAAAGAACAGATAACTAAGTAAATCAATCAGAGAAAAAGCGAAACACCCTGACTCAATGGTTAAACGAGGAAGGGTGTTTCGCTTTTATAAAATCCCGGGAGTCAGCCTCGATGCAATGTTATCTATTCACCTAATTTGGACTCGCGGTACATCTAATTTTCCCCTTCATGAAAATAGATGCAATCATTTTCCTGAAATCATATTGCATTTTTTATACTATAGGTATAAAATACTCAAGTATCCAATCATGTAAATGAAAGAGGGGCTAAAGGATATGACTGAAAAGAAACCACCATATGGTATGATAGCTATTTTATTTATTGGCGCTTTTGTCGCTATATTGAATGAAACGTTATTGAACGTGGCACTACCATCGATTATGAGCGAGTTTGAAGTGAAACCAACTGCAGTCCAGTGGTTATCAACGGGGTACATGCTTATAAATGGTATATTAATTCCAGCTAGTGCATTTTTTATCCAGCGTTTCTCTGATAAAAAATTGTTCATAACTGCAATGGGGTTATTCACGCTTGGGACGTTTTTAGCAAGTGTTGCACCCGTATTTGGCGTTTTACTTGCTGCACGTATGATTCAAGCTTCGGGTTCTGCGATTATGATGCCATTATTAATGAATGTGATGCTCACTGCCTTCCCGGTTGAAAAAAGAGGAGCAGCAATGGGGATGTTTGGAATTGTTATGATTACAGCCCCAGCAATTGGTCCGACACTTTCAGGTTGGCTGATTGAACACTATAGCTTTAGAATGTTATTTAATCTTGTTCTTCCAATAGCATTATTAACATTAATCTTGGCTATTTTCAAACTGAAAAATGTGACACCACAACGATCAATTAATCTTGATGTGTTTTCGTTAGTGTTATCAAGCATCGGATTTGGTGGATTGCTTTATGGCTTTAGTTCAGCTGGGGATAAAGGTTGGGGACATCCGCTCGTCTACGGTACGATTATTATCGGTGCCATTGCTTTAATTGTCTTCGTGTTACGACAACTACGGATGGATGACCCAATGCTTGAATTTAGAATATTTAAATATCCAATGTTTGCCTTGTCATCTGCTATTTCCAATGTCATAGCGATGGCGTTGTTTTCAGCAATGATTTTAATGCCGATCTATGTCCAAACGATTCGTGGTATTTCCCCGATTGATTCCGGCTTGCTAATGTTACCTGGAGCCATTGTAATGGGAATTATGTCACCGATAACAGGTAAGTTGTTTGACAAGTACGGTGCTAGAACCTTAGCTATCATTGGATTAACCATTACCGTTGTGACTTCGTACTATTTTAGTCAAATTACGCTTGAAACAAGTTATTCATCGTTAGTTATTCTGTATACATTCCGGATGTTTGGAATGTCGATGGTTATGATGCCAGTCATGACAAATGGCTTAAATCAATTGCCACCACAAAATAACCCACATGGTACAGCGATGAATAACACGTTGCAACAGGTATCAGGGGCAATTGGATCTGCATTGTTAATTACTGTCATGAATAACCGGACAGAAATAAAAGCAGAAGAATTAGCCGAAAAAGCGACGTCAGCGGTCGATCCATCTGCCTCGCAACCAACTGCAGAAGCTGCTGCTCAAATGCAACAACAGATCTTGAATGAGGCAATGTTAAGTGGAATTAATTTCACCTTTTTAATTTCCACGCTAATTGCATTCGTCGCATTAATCCTTGCTTTATTTATCAAGCGTGCTGTTCCTTACAAAGAGGAAGAATCAGAAGATAGTGATAGTTTGATTACTACCTATAAAAATGCAACAGAATAATAGACTAATAAAGCCGAAACGTAATTGTTTCGGCTTTTGTTCAAAGATAAGAAAGTATGAAAAAATCCAAGAGCTGTCATGCTACCGACAGTGTATGGGTAAATAGGTTGTTACGTGTTGTAGAGTAACTTATAATAATAGTATATAAAGTGACACTATATCATATCATGAATTACTAACTAATCCACGATCGGTGCAAGAAGTAATTGCATAATAAATCAGGGGATGTCTAGTACAAGTAGCCCCTCGCTTGTTTTTAAGTGAAAATAGATAAAAATATACGGAAAAAGGAGGGTCATGTGTGAAAATAACGGACTGGAGTGAAATGCCGTCCTACGTTATTAAAGAAATGGAAAAAATAGAAAGTAAAATTCTACCATATACACAAAAGGCAGCCAAATATTCCTTTTGGTCGCTCCCGCTAATCTTGTTATCGATCTTTAATCTATTTTTCTTATTGTTCATTTTACCTGACAGAAATCTTCCAGTATTGATTGTTTACGGACTTATTGGAGCAATAGGATTAGCGTTTTCAAAGGAAGCTAAATTTTATCAAAGAGAAGTGTTAAAACGGAGTATTCATTGTATGATTGAGCGAATCAAGGATAGTGATATCGTTCCAAATGTTACAAAGGAAGATTATATTAGACGCATTCAACAACAATCCATTAGTTCTTATTATTATTTTATTGAATTCTTAAAAGAAGAACACAGGATGAAATATACATACTACTAAACTGTGTTACAAGTAAGCAACAACTGGAGTTGCAATAAACAAGTTATAGAATAAAAATAGTGGAGGCGGATACTTTGCAAGCAAATGATATTATGAAAAAACAAGTAATCAAAGTAAAAGATACAGCTTATGTTCGGGATGTAATTAGAAAATTTATTGAACACGGGATCAGTGGATTACCAATTGTAAATGACCGAAATGAAATTGTTGGATACATCAGTGATGGAGATGTGATGCGGTTTATTGGGAAGCATAAGGACTATATCATTGATATGTATGCGTTTGTCAACGTTATATCAGGAGATGATTCAGCGTTTGAAGAAAAAGCAAAACGGATACTCGATTTAAATGTGTTAGAAATAGCGAAAAAGAAAGTAGTGAAGGTTGATTATGAGGCAGATATAGAAGACGTTGCAGCTATTTTGGGGAAGAAGCAAATAAAGAAGCTCCCGGTTGAACGGAATGGTGTTTTGGTAGGGATAATTAGTAGGGGGGATGTCATTAGACATTCCTTTGAAGCATTACTTTAAAACGGAAAACAGGAATGAATCATTCACATTGACTATCCAAGATTCAAATGCTGGCACTTGAACAAAGCCAGCATTTGATACCTGAACGTCTCGTCTGTAAGTAATACGAATTTTTATCTGTTTAATAACGAATCGAACAAATCACCAACTGACATGCCGCTTACCTTTTCAATAAGCTCATCTCGCTCTGTTTTCTTCCTAAACGACCCGTTTAATACAATTTGAACAGTTTGATCTCTGTCAACGAGCACCGAATGTACCTCCAGTGCATTAACTAATATTGCTGTCACAACCGCTATCTGTTGTGGGTTTAAATCAAACCCACCAAACATCTTTCCAAAGTCTTGATCATTCCACCCATTATTTCTTCTTGCCATCCTATCACCTACTGATATCCCGGACCTAAAGGATAGATTGTCTCATCATTACCATCTACTGAATCTTCTTCAGATCCTATTGCGAATGAAATAAACAAAAAAATCATTAGTACTAGCAACACATTGTTTTTAAAATTATCACTCATCGAAAAAACCCTTTCCTGCGTCATTATCAAGTGGAGTCATATTAGTGTATGTATGGGCGAATGAAATGTGTCTGTAAGTAACAGTATCATTGTTGCAAAAAGTCTAATTGATGAGAGAGGGGGGAATAATTTCCTATAAACCGCCAAAAATCTTGCCTTTGTCGTCATTGCCCGGGAAATAACGACAAAATCTATTGTTTTCTTGCAAGATAAGAAAGAAAAGTGCCGGGAGATGTCTAGCTTAACAAGGCGCTTGTGCTATTGCGCTAAGAATCAACAGATTCATCTATGGTGCTGTTTATCGAAAATTAACCAACTAGAGTAAAAGATCATAACTATACACTCAAAGAAATAGATGATTTTCCAAAAATAACTAATGATATTGAAAATGGGAAGACTGTAAAAGCCTTCGTGCGGATAATTAATCCATTCATTAAAAAAGAATAAGGAATAGTTGGGTAATCCCGTAGTATTAGGATCAAAGATATACCATAGCAAATGGAAGAGGAAATACGCTACCGTGTGCAATAAGAAAAGGTTTCGTTTATATAAGATATATGTTTTATTGTCCATCCTAACTTTAGAACTAGTGATTCTACTGTTGCGCTTGTTATTTATCTTTTTCTGAATATAGGAATCTATTCGTTTCATGTCATTGCTACCAAGTGTTGTTGCATAAATGATGAAAAGGATAATGACCATCTGTAAGAAGGAAACAGTCCCGGTAAAATAGTAATCAACCCATACAATCACTAATTGAAATAAATTACAAATGATGGCTCCAATCATAAATAGATAGCTTAATCGGTTTGCCATCCATTTGTAACGGGCAAGCATAAATAGAATTACAAATAGCCATGTTAAAGATTCCGAGATAACAAAGAAAGTCCATCCGTAAACATGTAATGGTAGGAACATACATCCTCTACTCCTTTCATCAAAGTGTATGTCCCATTTGGATGTTCTATGAGAAAAAGCTTTCTACGTTATTATTTCGGTTTTAGAGCAGTTGTTTCCAATTAATGGGTTTTACTTTTTGGGGTTGGTGAGAAACTAAAGAAAGATGTAAAAGAACCGGGCAAATATTGTCCGGTTCTTTAGAATGTCACTTAGTTTTAGAGAGCCACAGCAGGTCTTGTCTTATGCCTGCCTTAGTCTAGCAAGGCGCCCTACTCTTTTCTTATTAAAAATTATATTTTTCGAGTTTTTCGCCTTGGGATTCGTAGCCTTTCATATACTGAATTCTTCGTTGTGCGGATGTTGCATTGACTTGTTCGTCTGCGTGATAAGAAGAACGAACGAGTGGGCCGGCTTCGCAATGTTTGAAGCCTTTTTCTAATGCAATTTGCTTTAATTCTTCAAACTCATCCGGATGGTAGTAGCGCTCTACTTTCAAATGCTTCTTCGTTGGTTGTAAGTATTGGCCAATTGTTAAAATATCAACATGATGAGCACGTAGGTCATCCATTGCTTCAACTAATTCTTCTTTTGTTTCACCCAAACCGACCATGATACTTGACTTTGTCGGTGTATTAGGTGCGATTTCTTTGACACGCTCTAACAGTTGTAAGGAACGGTCATACATGGCAATTGCGCGGACTCTTTTTGTTAATCTTCTTACAGTTTCAATGTTATGATTAAATATGTCTGGTCTACTGTCCATTAACGTGTGGAGACTCTCGTAATCACCTTTCATATCTGACGGTAAAATTTCAATCGTACATCCAGGTGTTCGTCTGCGAATAGCACGAACCGTTTCAGCAAAGACTGCAGCACCACCATCGTTTAAATCATCCCTTGCAACTGCTGTAACCACCACGTGTTTTAGCCCCATGATTTCTACAGACTCAGCGACACGCTCCGGCTCGCCCCAATCTAATTCATTAGGAAGCCCTGTTTTAACTGCACAGAAACGACATCCTCGTGTACACGTATCACCGAGAATCATAAATGTAGCTGTTTTTCGTTCACTCCAACATTCATGAATATTTGGACACTTAGCTTCTTCGCATACTGTATTTAAACTTTTTTCGCGCATTAACTTTTTTAAGCTATTATAAGATTTATTTGTATTAAGCTTAATTTTTAGCCATTCTGGTTTCCGCATATGTTCTTCTTGCTTCGCCATGTTCACCACTCCTTTAGATATCAACTAGTTAACGGGAAAAGTTCCATTTATCTGATCTATATTTACTATTAGCAAGCTCGTCAACCTCCGCAACCATTTCTTTTGGTAGGGTAAAGGTTTCAAGTTTGATGTTTAATCCTTTTTCAAAGCCTTTTTTAAAAGCTATCCTCGCTTGGTCAAAGGTAATTGTTGTAGGTGCAATATCATTGATTGCCACTGCTTTATCCCCGAATGAGCGTCTTGCTCTTTCCTTTACCTTCTCATTCGGATAAATAAACATGTCATATAGCTTTTGGTTGTCGACCTCAAGTGGTATCGATCCATGCTGTAGGATGACACCCTTTTGCCGTGTTTGAGCGCTTCCTGCTGCTTTTTTACCTTCTACAATTAACTCGTACCAAGATGGCTCTTCAAAACATACAGCGGAATCAGTTGTTTGTAATTTACCTTCAGGGATTGCAAATTCGGCCTGCAAGCCGAGTTGTTTAAATCCTTCAAGCAACCCCTTTGAAATGACAAGGTAAGCATCCTTCACCGTTTTAGGCATGTTCGGATGTTTTTCTGACACTAATACGCTATATGTAAGTTCTTGGTCATGGAGGACTGCTCTACCACCAGTAAGCCTTCTTACTAATTGTGCGCCATATTTATGAGCAGCGTCCACATCAATTTTGCCTTTCACTTTTTGAAAATATCCAAGCGATAAACCGGCAGGCTCCCATCCGTAAAAGCGGATGACAGGCGGGATTTTCCCCTGACTGTGCCAGTGAAGTAATGTTTCATCCAAAGCCATATTGTAAGCTGGATCACAATGTCCAGAATCGATAAAGTACCAGGTTTCTTCCATTTTATTCTCCTTCCGGTCAAGACATCACACTCATTTTACCTGTGTTTAGGATAGATTGCAAAGAAACAAGTTGGGATTAGTGCTAGACTTCAATTGTTAGACAATTTAGAAAAAAATTTAATTGCTTTATCAAGAAGGAAGAGTATTGGATAACTAATTTTGATAGAAAGGCTATTTGTATATAGTAATCTAAAAGTGGGCCACAAAAGTCATTGAAAACTCCCCCAGTAGGTTATAATAGCCCAGTAGAAATAAATTAATTGATTTCTAGTGGGGAGACTGGAGCGATGATTAACTTGAAAA
>NZ_JAMQKC010000037.1 GCF_028416595.1 Aquibacillus salsiterrae
GGACACATGCCAGTATATGACAATGGCAATGCCCCCACCCAAACACATTAATAAGAAAAGCGCAGGCGCCTTGCTAGCCCCGACAGGCATAAGACAAGCCCTGACGTGGCGGTCTTTGCCACAGAAGGGATTGACTTATGACCCCGAGGGGCTAGGCGCTGGAGCTAGACAAATAGAAAAGCGCAGGCGCCTTGCTAGCCCCGACAGGCATAAGACAAGCCCTGACGTGGCGGTCTTTGCCACAGAAGGGATTGACTTATGACCCCGAGGGGCTAGGCGCCCGGAGCTAGACAATAAGAAAAGCGCTTGGTAAGCCTCGAGTTTTATTTAAAAACCGGTTATCAAACCCAATCTAATGTAAAAAAGAGCCTGCCAACGCAGACCCGTTATTAATACCTACCAGAAGAAAAGCGGTAATAGCGCAAGGCTAGCAATGGCTGCTAATGCTATACCCCAGCCATAGCCACCACCATAGCCACCACCATAGCCACCACCATAGCCACCACCATAGCCACCATATCCATAGCCACCTAAGTTTCTAGAAGGTAAAGGTTGGAGATATACGTGGGACTTATTTACTTTAGTAATAATGCCTCTGTGAATTCTCCCTTCACGCGTCCTAATTTTCACCGGTCGTCCGACACATGTCGTACATTGTTTATAATAAGACATAAAAAGTTGTCACCTTCCCCTAAATTATTGTTTAAAAATGAGCAAGTTTGTGTTAAAAGAACTCGCTCTTTCTTTTATATAGTATGTATTATCATCTATAGTTGATTGGACACTTATCTAATCAGTCGGATATAAACTAAATAATAGAGTTAACAACTTGCAAAAAAAAACTGAAAATTCAAAGAGATATCCTTTTATTCCCACATAGAATATTGCAAGTTACACATTAATATAATGATATATTGGACAAGTAAAGAGAGGTTAATACTCGATTGTAATAAGCGGGGTTCCGATAGTAAACACTGTATTTCCACTTAAGGAATCATATCGACTTAAAAAAAGGCAAATGTTAAATCACTAAAGGATACATCCTAGAATAATTGGAAGAAAATCCATACAATTTTTTATAATTAATGGTTGACTCCGTACCATAGTACAGACTGTAGTATGAGCTTACAGGGGGTGAACGAACAAATGAAGGGATTATCAACAAGTGAAGTAGCGAAAGAGTGTGACGTCAATGTTGAAACAATTAGATATTATGAAAGGCGAAATCTTATACCAGAAGTCCCTCGTACCGAATCAGGTTACCGTGTTTTCTCAACTGATATTGTTGATCGAATTAAGTTCATTAAACGTGCACAACAATTAGATTTTTCACTTACTGAGATTAAAAAATTAATTGGTATAACAGAAAATGATAGCAGCTTTACTGCTCAAGAAATACAGCAATTTGCCGAGAACAAGTTAGCAGAAATCGAATCGAAAATAAGTGGTTTAAAAAATGTTCAGTCCATATTACATGATTTACTTGAAAGGTGCTCAGGTAAAGGTTCAATTTGTGAGTGCCCTATCATTCAAAGCTTATCAGTAGATGGCAACAAACAGCCATGATATCCAGTACGGGTTGTTTAGGTGTATGTGTTTAAGTAAACTCTTTAAAGATTCATTTTTGGGGATTTTAAACCTCCTATACGGATATCACTGGTCAAGGTTTATTAAATAATTTATTTAATAATAATTGACCAATTATAAAGGAGGAACTTGTGATGATGCATTCTGGAAAATTACTTTAAAAGTAAAAGGGATACTTTCAGTCATCTGGCAAGAAAGGAGAAATGAAATATGAGTAAAAACCGTGCTTTTACTTATTGGTCATTTATTTTGATCGTTGCGCTACTAAGTATTGTAGCCTTTACCGGGTACTTGTTATATCCACGATTTGATTTGCCCAGTGTCACTGGTGCAGGGCTTCTCTTAATAGCAGTTGGTGCAGGTGTTGCATCATTTTTTGCACCTTGTTCTTTTCCACTGCTTGTAACATTACTTAGTCGTGAAGTTGGTGCTAATGAAGAAGATGGCTCTCGTAACAGAAACCGAAAAGCCTTCACCTTTGCTACAGCCTTGTCATTAGGAGCTACAGCCTTTTTAGTGCTGTCTGGAATCATCTTGTCACTCGGAGGTAGGGCTTTATTTGCTAACTTTACCTTTGCAAGTCCCCAAGCAATAACACTTAGGGCAGTGGTAGGTGTTTCACTTATTCTTTTGGGACTAATACAGGCGGGAGTTATTCATGTTAAAGGGTTTGGGAAAATTGGGAGTTTAGCTAAACCTCTTCTTAAAGCCCAAGCAAAACAACGAAAAGAAAATCCCAAACGTGCTTTTTTTATTTATGGATTCGGCTATTTAGTTGCAGGTTTTGGTTGAACAGGTCCAATCCTAGTCGGTCTGGCTGGGTTAGCATCTACAACTGGCGGGTTTACAGCTTCAATCTTAGCTTTTCTAGTTGCTTCCGTTGTGATTGTCGTTCTCATGTTTAGTCTTTCATTTGCTATTGGAAGGGCACAAGAGGGAATGGTCGAAAAACTAAAACTTAATGCTCCGACCATTAAGCGCTGGGGAGCCTATATTCTTATAGGGGTTGGAGTTTGGTTCATTATCCTCACGATATTCACTGGATTCTTTGCGAAAATCTATCCAGTATAACCTTAAAAAATAACCTTATGTAAAAAGGGATAGCAAACGCTGCTATCCCTTTTTACGAAATTGATATATGTTGTTGTTTACTTGTTGACATTAATCTATGCCGATCGTTCGTGTACACTTGAGGGTTATAACTTCGGGATATTTTCCAAAATCTCAGCCATGGTAAAGGAAATGCAAGGGATGATAGGGGAGGTAACAAGTTCAGTTCCTTGGAAAATATTCGTAAGTTCATACCTTTCTTCTTTTAGGGTATATGCTTCTAATATCCCTGCTTCCGGATCTACAATCCAATATTCGGAAATTTGAAAAGCAGCATAAGTTTTTAACTTATCAAGCTTATCTCGTTTTAAAGTGGATGGTGAAAGGATTTCAACTACAAGATCTGGTGCACCTTCTATTCCTCGTCTACTTAAGATATTCATACGTTTTCTATCAACTAGAACAAGATCTGGCTGCCGAACTTCGGTGGAAGATAAAATGACGTCAATCGGGGCATACAAAGCAATGTAATCTGCTTCACAGCTTGCAGTAATATTTTTATAGATTTCAGAGCTAACTAATTGATGCGTGACGGATGGGGCTGGGCTCATCAACTCTAAGCGACCTCCAGCTAATTCATAGCGGTTATCATCGTTTAAAGATGCATAATCATCATACGTGAGACCATTTTCTTTAACATAATTAGAATTTAAAAAAACTTCTTTTTTCGTATTTTTACCACTCATTAAGAACCCTCCTTTTTAAATATTATAGCATAGGTCATTAACCTATCTACTTCGTTAACAAGACTATTTTGTGTTAAAATTAGAGGAGCAACATTCGAAAGGAATGGGAATTAATGAGTAAAACAGTCGTCTTAGCAGAAAAGCCTTCCGTTGGTCGGGATATTGCGCGGGTATTGAAATGTAACAAAAAGGGCAATGGTTTTTTCGAAGGATCTAACTACATCGTAACATGGGCACTTGGGCATTTAGTAACCTTGGCCGACCCAGAGGTTTACGATGATAAATATAAAACGTGGAAGCTTGAAGACTTGCCGATGCTCCCACCACATTTAAAGCTAGTTGTTATTAAAAAAACGGGCAAGCAGTTCAGTACGGTGAAAACACAGTTAACGAGAAAAGACGTAACGGAAATTGTCATAGCAACCGACGCTGGTCGGGAGGGTGAGCTTGTCGCGCGTTGGATTATTGAAAAAGCGCGCGTCAACAAGCCGATCAAACGGTTATGGATTTCTTCTGTCACGGATAAAGCAATTCTAGATGGTTTTAATAAATTAAAGCCGGCTAAACAATACGATAACCTTTATGCCTCTGCCGTAGCACGCTCAGAAGCGGACTGGTATGTCGGGTTAAATGCAACACGGGCACTAACAACGAAGTTTAATGCCCAGCTATCTAGTGGCCGTGTTCAAACGCCGACACTAGCAATGATTGCAAAACGGGAAGAAGAGATTAAAAGTTTTAAGCCCCAAGATTATTATGGTATCCAAGCAGCGACTAAGCAAGGTTTTAGCTTAACCTATCGAAATGAACGGAATGAGACGAGAATCTTCGCTAAGGATAAGGCCCAAAAGCTTATCAGTGAACTAAAAGGAAAACCAGGAACGATAACTAATCTTGATACGAAGCAGAAAAAAAGCTTTGCACCACAGTTGTATGACCTAACCGAATTACAACGAGAAGCGAATAAAGTATTTGGCTTTTCGGGCAAACAAACGCTATCGATTATGCAGAAGCTCTATGAACAGCACAAGGTTTTAACATATCCTAGAACAGATTCAAGATATATTTCCGAAGACATCGTTCCTACGTTAAAGGACCGGTTGAAGGCGAGTGGTGTTGATCAATATGCAAAGGACGCTACTCGTATCGTGAAAAACGGTATCAAAACGAGTAAGGCATTTGTTGATGATACAAAAGTATCTGATCACCATGCGATCATTCCGACAGAACAACCGGTCTATTTATCTAAACTAGATGATAATGAACGAAAAATTTATGACCTTGTCGTAAAACGCTTTTTAGCAGTGTTATCACCGCCGTTTGAATATGAAGAGATGACCTTAACGGTTGATGTCGGTGGGGAGCGCTTTACTGCTAAAGGAAAGACAGTCAAGAAATTAGGCTGGAAGGAAGTCTATCAGAACAAGTATGAAGACGATGATTCTGATGAAAAAGATCAATTGCTACCGAGCCTAAAACAAGGGGAAATTCTTCATGGGCTTACAGTCAAATTGACGTCAGGTCAAACGAAACCACCAGAGCGCTTTACGGAGGGTGCTTTGTTACAAGCGATGGAAAGCCCAGTGAAATATATGGAAGACAAGGACAAACAGCTTGTCAAAACGATGACGCAAACAGGTGGTCTTGGTACGGTCGCGACCCGAGCTGATATCATTGAAAAATTGTTTAACAGCTTTTACATGGAGAAAAAGGGAAAGTATCTCTATTTAACGTCGAAGGGTAAACAGTTACTTGACTTAGTTCCAGCCGATTTAAAGTCGCCTTCGTTAACGGCAGAGTGGGAGCAAAAGCTTGCCGAAATCTCAGAAGGGAAATTGAAGAAAGATACGTTCATAACAGAGATGAAGGGTTATGCAAAAACTGTCGTTCATCAAATTAAACATAGTGATGAAAAGTTTAAGCATGACAATATCACTGGTACCAAATGTCCCGAATGTGGCAAGTTAATGCTTGAGGTAAATGGCAAGAAAGGCAGAATGTTAGTCTGTCAGGACCGTGAATGTGGTGAAAAGAAAAACATCGCAAAAAAGACAAATGCGAGATGTCCAAACTGTCATAAGAAATTGGAATTACGCGGTGAAGGGGAAGGCCAAATGTTTACGTGCAAATGTGGTCATCGCGAAAAACTGTCAACGTTCCAAAAGCGTAAGAAAAATCAAAACAACAACAAGGCAAATAAGCATGATGTGAACAAGTATTTGAAAAGGCAGGATGATTCATTTACGAACACAGCACTTGCTGAAGCACTAGCAAAGCTTAAAGAAAAATAATTAATACAAATAGATCAATGACAAAGCATAAGCACACAGGTGCTAAAACATGTTTCAGCACCTGTGTGCATATACTGGGAATTAGGCACTACATTTATCATTTTGATTATATTTATGTTACAAACAAGTAACCATGCATACTTTATTAAATAAATAGTTTACAATTGAGTTAGTATTTCCGTGTGATCAATGAAATCTGAAAAACAAATAAGAGGAGTTTGCAGCTTGATGGAATTACTTGGATTATTGGAAAACATTCCTTATCAACAAGACACTTTTTTTGACCTAAGTCAAAGAAAAGTTCTAGGTATAGCGGAATCTTCAGCTAAAACAGAAAATGGCTTTGTGTTTGTTGCGATTAAAGGGACACAGCATGACGGGCATCAATACATACAAGATGCAATTACGAGAGGTGCAACTGCCATTGTGGGTGAGGATGAGGTGGAGCAAGAACTATCCGTTCCCTATTTGAGAGTGGAGAATAGTAGGGAAGTGTTAGGTAGATTAGCTAACAATTTTTACCACAATCCTTCAAAATCTAAAGTAATGATTGGTGTAACAGGTACAAATGGGAAGACGACTACGAGCTATTTAATTAAACATATTCTTGAGACAAATGGGATATCATGTTCATTAATCGGAACTATTCAAACAATTATCAATGGAAAAAGTGAAAAATCAATCAATACAACCCCAAGTAGTTTAACCATCAATCAATTGCTTGCTAAAAGTGAGGACTTAGTCGTTATTTTAGAAGCTTCCTCTCATGGATTGTCTCAGTATCGGCTTGAAGGAATCCAGTTTGATGTTTGTATTTTCTTAAATCTAACTCATGATCACTTAGATTATCATAAATCATTAGAAGAATACTTCCAATCAAAAGCATCTCTCTTCCATAAATTGAAAAACGGTGGAATAGCAATTATAAATACCGATGATTACTGGGGTGGAAAATTATTCAACCAACTGCAAGGTAAAGTTGATACTTTTTCTGTTGGTAACTCCGATCATAACGACTACGTGATTGATTGGACAAATCAATTGATTAAATCAAAGAAAAATAACGGTGAAAATGAATGGGAACAACATAAAATTGAATTCCCAATGGCAGGAATTCATAATATGTATAATGCTTCGATGGCATTTGTTGCGGCTGAAAAGCTTGCTGTTACTAAAGAGCAAATTATTGCTGCAATTGAAAATTTTCCAGGTGTTGACGGCCGGTTTGAAGTGTTTAAACAGGATAATGGTTCAACGGTTGTCATTGATTATGCCCATACGGCAGACGCTATCTTCCATTGTTTACAAACAGCAAAAAGTCAGGGAGCAAAAAGAATCGTTCATATTTTTGGATTTCGAGGCAATCGGGATGAAACAAAACGGAAAGAAATGCTACAAATTAGTGCAGACTTAAGTGATCAATATATCTTAACGTTAGATGACTTAAATAATGTAAAATTAAAAGAAATGCTAGAAACACTCGAAGCGTTACAAGGTAAGTTTGGCAATGATAAAGGGGTTATTATGCCAGATCGAACCTTAGCGATTGAGTACGCCATGACTAATAGTCAAAGCGGTGATTGGATTATTGTTACAGGTAAAGGTCATGAGCGATATCAACAAACCTTTGCCTTGCCAATTGCATCAGACAGAGAGACTGTCACTTTCCTACAGCAACAGAAAAAGATGATCGATTAACAGGAGTGGCCCACCAGTTGTGGGTCATTTGATTTTATGAAAGATACGAGGGTATCAGGGAGAATTAAATGAATATTTAAATCTGCAAAGAAACTACACATTTATTGTTTAAACTAATAGAAGTGAAACACACGATTAAATCTAGTTTATTAGCGTAAGTACAATTAGGAGGTTTTTGGAGATGATGATGGGTGGAGGAATACTTAGTATGCTCCTTTGGATTATCATTCTTGGCTTTGTGATTTATGGAATTGTTCTGTTAGTCATGAAACCGTTTGAAAAAGATAATCAAGAGGATAAATCGATACTAATACTAAAAGAACGATATGCAAGAGGAGAAATCGATGAACAAGAGTTTGAGGAAAAAAAAGCAAAATTAAAGGACTAAATAGTAAGGCTCTTCACAAAAACAACAAATTTATTGTTTACAATGGAAGTGTTCTAGTAACAAATGGAAAGGAGATGAAAAAATGAAACTGAAAAAGGTACCTTTTGTATTATCCTTTGCAACTGCAGCACTATTGGTGGTGGGCACAACAACATTTGCCGAAGAAGACAGTAGTGGAATGGGTAACATGATGAATGGCAATGGTATGACAAACATGATGGAAAATGGCAACATGTCTAACATGATGGAAGCAATGAATTCACCGGAAGGCCAAGAAATGATGAATTCGTGCAGCAATTTCATGAGTTCCTATGACGCAGAAGCTGATACAGAATCAGAGTAAATAGAAAAAATCTCCCGAGCTCGGGAGATTTTTTTGCTTTTGCCTACCTTAGTCTAACCAAGGCGCTTTCGCTTTTCTATGTCTAGCTCCAGCGCCTAGCCCTTCGAGTCGTAAGACAATCCTCTACATGGCAGAGACCGCCATTACGAGGCTTGTCTTACGCTTTTCAGGGCTGACCAAGGCGCTTTCGCTTTTCTATGTCTAGCTCCAGCGCCTAGCCCTTCGAGTCGTAAGACAATCCTCTACATGGCAAAGACCGCCATTACGAGGCTTATCTTACGCTTTTCAGGGCTGACCAAGGCGCTTTCGCTTTTCTATGTCTAGCTCCAGCGCCTAGCCCCTCGGGGTCATAAGTCAATCCCTTCTGTGGCAAAGACCGCCACGTCAGGTCTTGTCTTATGCCTGTCGGGGCTAGCAAGGCGCTTTCGCTTTTCTTATAGCCCAAGTGTTTCGTTTGGTACTTTAATTCGAAATGAAATGTTGTTCTTTTTTAAATCGAATTGTTGTACTTTCACTTTGAAATTACTCTTTATTTTCATTTGGGTAACTGCGATATAAATATTCTCCTCCTTAGGATTTATCACGACCCATTCAGGGACAGGTAAACTCTTCTTTAGGTATTGTAGTACTTTTTGATTCGGTAGATCAAGTAGCCCTATTGATATCTTTTTCTGGTGAAGAATAATATCTCCATTTTCTTGAACGTCTGGTTCGAGCGTGATGGAGATCGGTATGTCTGTTTGAAAGGCTTCAATAGATCCCATCAAGTGAACATTTTCGCTAAAATCAACAGCGAAGTCTTGAGCTTTTCCCTTTAATAGTTTATCAATATACGCATTTACTAGTTCACTCAAATTTTCCTTACTTGACTGAACGGTGAACTCTGCACCCGATTCTTCTTCGATAAACTCTTTATCTGGCACTTCACCTTCAGATACTGGCCATAATACGAATATTAGTGCAAGAAATAGTAAGAACATATTAATGCCAAGTAATGCTAAAAAAAAGACTTTCCAGTTTCGACTTTTCATTGTGCGTTCACCTTTTCTTGCAATTGTGCCTCTTCTTTTTTTTCGATGGAAGGTTTAATATAATGAAATACACGTTCAGCAATCAATTGATACCCGTCAACGTTCGGGTGGAAATTATCCTCCCAAAATAAATTTTTGTCCGAATTTTTAAATAAATCTACAACAGGAACATACGTGACACGGTCATACTCACTTGCTACGGTTAAAATCGCATTATTCCAATTCTCGGTTATCATGTTTAACTGGACTATATCGCCAAAGTATTTTTCAAAAGGATTGTACAGTCCAATCAAGAAAACATCAGCATCCGGATTAATCGACCGTATGTTATTTACTATTTTGCGAAGACGTACTTCGTAAAGAACCATTTCTTCTTCAAACGGCTCGTATCGAAGGTCCATGAACGTACTTTTCACTACTTTCATAATATCATTTGCACCAATTGTAATAAGGACTAAATCTGTTTCTTTCATCGATTCCATAATTTCTGGTTCGTCTAGCCGTTTAAGTAGTTGGTCAGACCGGTTCCCTCGTTTCCCATAATTTTGAATAGTGATGTTTTGATTACTGTCTTGAAACGAATTTTGAAGAATTCCAACATATCCACCGTTTTTAGTAGTATCTCCAACACCTTGTGTTAGAGAATCTCCTATAGCCACAATCAGAAGGTTCTCTTTATAAAATAAACCAAGCGCACCATCAATCACATAGCGAACCTTTTCTTTAATTTCGTCTGTTAAAGTAGTATCGTCATCTTTGTCAGTGGTGGTGGTTGAATCTTTATCTCGATCCGTTTTTTGTAGAGCCTCTTCCTGTTGTTTCTCCATTTGTATATTCATTACTTTAGGAACAGAGGAGGAGTTAGTTGAAAATAGGAAATACGAAGTTACCGATAATACACCAAGTAATAGAATGGACCCTGAAACCAAGATTGCCCGCTTACGCATTTCCATCACACCTAATTATATAGTTGTCGTTTATTACATTTTCCCTTATTTATGTTGACTAAAACACAGGACTGCCTAAATTTCTATTCAAATGTAGTATTCATTCTATTTTAAAATAATAATGGAAAGGTTTGCAACAACATTTTTTTCCATCTTGATAGGAGATGGTGAAGTCTGTCATTGATATATACTACCACAGCGAGTCTATAATTTTATCAACACTTCTCTAAAATTAGAAGGGAAACCGCTGATGAGAATGTCTATACATAAATCAGGTAAGATCGATCCATTCATTAACCAAATAAACCTTTTTTTCATAAACTAGTTAAAAATGGAAGGAGGTAGTTTTAATGTCAGACGAGTCCAAAAAACGTAAAAAGAAGAGGGAACTTACTGAATTAAATAATGATTTATTTCAAGCGATGGAGCATCTATTCCGTAGTCCATCTACTAGTAGTTTGTTTGATTCGATTGATTCTTTCTTTCAAGACCAATTAATCCCAGCCAAAGCTGCCGTAGATATGTATGAGACTGATACCGAATGGGTCGTTCTTGTTGATTTACCAGGTGTAGATAAGCAGAATATTTATATTGATGTTATAGGTGATCGTTTGAAAATTGCGGTTAAGGATGATCAGGATTCAGAGGCGTATGATGAGCAGCAATCGTTTTACCAACGGGAGCGGAGGTTTTTCCAAACCGAGCGTGTTGTACAGCTACCGTATGAAATAAATAAAAATGAAACAAAAGCAATCTATAAAAATGGTGTGTTAGATATCCGAGGGCCGAAAACACCAAAGTCTAATCATAGGCTAGACATTGATTAGTAAATCGACTCACATAAATAATCCATCCATCCCCGTAACGTCGGGAATGGATGGTTTTTGTTTTCAATAGAAGCAAAATTAAAAGAGTGTCTACGATTCAGTGCCTCTTCTTGTCTTAATTTCCAAGTGATTTTCGTTTTACTAGGAAACGTTGCTCTTGCTTTTTAAACCACTTTGTTCGAGAGATGGTATAGATGGCTAATGCAGTCCAAATACATAGGAAAGCAATCAAATGGGCTTTGGTGAATGGCTCATGATATAAGAACACACCTAGGAACAACATTAACGTTGGAGCAATATATTGTAAGAACCCAATCATCGATAATGGAATTCGTTTAGCACCACTAGCGAACAACAATAATGGAATAGCGGTAGCGACACCAGACAGGATTAATAAGACCGTCGTAGATGACGTGAAATCAGGTGCTATGCCACTATCAATTTGATGGTATAGTAGGTAAAACAATGCAATCGGTGCAACAATTAATGTCTCAATTGTTAAGCCGAACATCGAGCTAATGTGAACTGTTTTCTTTAGTAAGCCATAAAGTCCGAATGATAACGCGAGGACAATCGATATCCATGGGAATACGCCAAAGTTCATTGTTAAATAGACAACCCCAACTGCTGCTAATAGAAAAGAAAAGATTTGCCACTTTGTTAATTTTTCTTTTAATAGTATCATTCCTAGCAGAATACTTATTAAAGGATTGATATAGTATCCAAGACTTGCTTGAATAACATGGTCATTATTCACTGCTTAAATTAAATGGAAAATGAAGGAATTTAATCTATCATGTAGAATATTTAATTTGAAGGAGGAGGAAAAAAGTGGAAGAAAAAATAGCTATCTTTTACTTGGCGGATAAAGATAACTATTTCTTCTAAATTAAATTCCACATTATAAAACTCTTAACTATTATATAATATGGAGGTCTAACTATGTTAAAGAAAAAACTTTTTAATCTATCAACTTTTTTAATTTTAACTTTGGCTTTTTTTAGTGTAAACCCTATTAGTTCGTTAGCGGCTGACCAATCTGATTGTTCTTCTGATGGTGTTAGATGTCAAGAGGTTGAGATGTTCCAAGGAGAAAAGTCAGCCTCTACTAATAGCATTTATGTATCAAAAGGTAGTTACATTTATTGGGGAGCAAGTACGTATGATGATAGCCAGTTTCAAGTTGGAGCGTATCTATATGATCCGGACTTAAATCTTATCGGCGAAATTGGAGTTGCAGGATCCGGAGGTATAGATTGGGATCAAATAAGAGCTGAGCAAAGTGGAGACTATTTTGTAGTATTAAAAAGTGGTGACAGCTCCCAAGGTAGATCCCACGCATATGCCTATTTAGAAACTTATTATTAAAATTATTAAAATAAAACTATTTATAAATAATATTTACTAGGACAGATTTTTATGACAAAATCTGTCCCTTTCTTTTTTAGTGATTAATTAATTGATTCGGCTACTTTTATAATCACATTTTCATCATATTTTTCTGAATTTGTTATTCCAATAGTGTATTGAAATTTATCTTTTTGAAATAATAATACCCTAGTTTGAGATTTATTCGACGATCCAATTTTTTTGATTAAAGCATTTGTTCCATCTTTTAAAGTAAAGTTTGAATTTTTTTCAAAAGGTTTATTCGGATTGACGTATAATTTTAATACATCACCTTTATCTTCACCTAAAAACGCCAATATTAGTCTATTGTCATCATCTATTTTTCCAAATTTGTTACTAATTTTAAAAGGCATTTTTTTAGGTAGATATACTTTAGCATCAACTATTTTTTCATACTGTGTTATGGCTTTATTTGCCTCTATAAAATTCATCGACTTATAGATTTCTTCAGTTGTCATCGGTTTTTTGGATTTAATATTAACTTTTTCATCTTCTTTATTTATGAATCCAGTTAATATTAAAAATAGCGAAATGGTTATAGCAATTATTAATATTTTTTTCATACTTCACCTCCATTTATTACTATGGTCTAATATCTGCAATTTATTCTTTAACTTTCCCCCGAATTACAAGCGGATACAATCATAAGTACAAGTGTTAATATGGATTAAAAGAAGAAGATTTAGACATGATTGTTGAAGAAGCGATGCAATCAGGTAATGTTCCTGTAAATCCAGTAAAGCCATCACTCGAGGATTTGATATTTTTTTAATGCTACCCACTATTTCACTACAAGTTTTCCGGTTCGAAATCAATCACCTCCTTAAATGAATTACCTTTGATAATTAACTGGGCTTAAAGTGAGATTAGTAGCGAAGCACTAAAG
>NZ_JAMQKC010000038.1 GCF_028416595.1 Aquibacillus salsiterrae
TAATTAAGATAAGGAGAAGTAAGTTTTATTAGTTTAGTTGGAATCTTCTTGAATAAGTTTTGTCTCAACTCTGCCAAATAATTCACCGAGATCAAGTTCTAATACTGCTCGCAGTTTGATAAGTGTTTCAATAGTTGGGAAACTTAAGGTTTGAAGATGTAAGAATACTTTTCTATTATGCAGCTATTATAGAAAAATTTCCTTTGGAAAATACCAAGGAAAGTGTTGAAATAGAGGGATTTGCACAACAAATATACAATAAATTGGAGAGATTGTATTTAGTTAAGTCGGCTAAGACTTGGAATGCACTCCAAAATGGCCCCGAGTCACTGAATGAAGATGAAAAGCAGGCTGAGTTAACAACATATGGAAAAGAGTTTATCAAATTTATATCAATAGACTTTGATGAAGGTAGATACAATGAAAGGATAGCAAACTTTAAAAAGCTTGATGAGGATGAAAAAGTATCAAATAGTATTACTGCCAGGTTTGGGTGATTCGTCAGATTGGAATTAGAAAATCGGTACCGGGCTATGGTGTCAGGCACCGCATATGGACATGGGAAACCAGTACCACAAGAAAGGGCAAAGCGGAAATTGTTTGGTTTTTGGCAACTACTTTCGGTAGGGAACTGATTCAAATGGTTAGGGAAAGAAAAAATCGGCACTATGTTTTTTATTATAGATTTATTACTTAGGTATTGTTACAATCATTATAGCAAACTACATAAAGCAAGGTGGCTGCTGAACTCCCTATAGAAAGGGGGGGAGGTTTATGACGACATACGAAGCATTCAGTTTAATAGCGCAATTTAGCTTAGTGCTAATAGCGATACTAACATTAGTTGTAACGATTGTCGTCTTTCTTAACAAAAAGAAATAGCCACCTCTGCTCGCCAAAGTAAGGTAGCTATTTCCAATACAGTATTTCACTTAGGTTAGCCGCCATCTATGCGGCATGTATGTTGCTACTTGACTGGGCGTTCGAAGCGGCCAGTCTTTTTATTATATTTCCATTATACATAAAATTATACATAAGCGTCAAATAGCCCAAACCTAAAAATCACGGTGCCTGCGTGATCTTGGTGTCAGGCACCACAAAAAGACAAAGTGGTCGGTATCGGTACCAGGTACCTAAAAAAGACAAAAGAATCTAGGTGTCAGACCCTGTCGAAAGGCAATTGTTCTCGGAATGAAGACACATTCCCTGATTACGGCCACTGAAATGTACCATATCTGATATAGTTTTTACCACCGAATGACAAAGAATGTACCAGTAAATGCCATGCGTTTATCACTATATCCCTTTGTATAATTAATGGGCACACCTGTGGGGTGTATTTTTTGTGTTTGTCTAGTATACATCATTAATTAGCTGGTATCTTAGTACTGCAGCTATTCCCCCAACCGTGGTTGAACTCCCCGTGGCTATGTGGTCAGACCTATAGTCATCAAGTTAATGTAATAATTACTCCCTGTTTTTGCTTTTCCAGGGAGTAATTATGTGGTGAACTGGCTATCTGCTTAAATTCATACATGCTAAAAAGACCTAGGGAATAGGCTTTTTTAAAATATTAGAATTTTCGTCTTATGAAGCTAGACCAAAATTTTGGTTATGACAACACCCAAAATATCAAAAATTGATTTTTTTCCATAACGGTGGAGTGCTTCTCTAATTTGAAATGCTAAAGTTGAACTGATTAACAGAGAGATCAGTGTTCCATACAGATGACACTCAAAACGCTCTACTTTCATTCTTTTCACTTCGTGAATCTTCAATAGTGATTTCCATGTTTTAAACAGTATCTTTACCTGCCATCGCAAAGAATAAAAAGAATGAATTTCTTCCTTTGTGACGTATTCATTGGTATTGAGTTGGATTAACGTAGGTGCTTTAACCGTCTTTACTCAATCGTCTAAGTCGGAAAGGGGAACCAATAAATACTACCAAGTCCAAGTTGGAGCCTTTTCTAGGAAAGAGAATGCGGAAGAATTGCTGGGAAAAGTAAAGAGAGCCGGATTTGAAGGATACATTAAGTTTGAATGAACAGATAAGTTGTACTTTTTGTAATTAGTATTATGGTAAGAAATCGTTTATAATATATGAAATGGAATTGACGTGAAAAAGCTGAAGAAAAAACAATTAATTTCTGAAAATAAAGAGTTATAATAAGGAGAAGGAGGTGTCCTTCATGAAGATATACGTAAAGAATGATGATGGGAAAATGTATGAAGCATTGAAGATAGATGAGAACACCTATACATTTAAAGCAGAAAATAAAACTTTTGAGCTTTCCCTTACAGAATCTGAAGAGGTTAATGATTTTAGTGTATTAACAGAAAAACAGAAGAAGAACATGACAAAAGCGATTTTTTCTAATGAAGATGTTTTAGAACAATTAAGAGATGCCAGAAAAAATAGAGATACTGATTTTTCTTATTATAGTGGGGATGAAATGGAATTCGATAAATTGGTAGATGAAGTAAACAGTGACAGATAAAGAAATCCGTTATGAAGTCATCTGAGGACAAAAGGCTAGAGTGAAATTAGCTGAAATGAAACCATTTAAAATTGATCCCAAGATGGTGTTCCGAAATTCAAAAAGTATCTTATCTGTAAAACCACGTGAAAAAGCTGATGACGTTGCAGATTACCCTGATTTTGAATTCAATGGTTATTATTGGATATACATTAATAATGTCATAGTGGTTTATGACGTACTTGAAGAGTGAAAGAAAGGTATTGGTTGATGCTTGTTATTCTGCTTTAACAGGTTTTACTCTACAAAGATTTTATGGAGAACATGATACAGATCCACTATAGGTTGCGCAGCACTTCTGTAAAAAGAGGTGCTTTTTTTAGTGACCATGATTGTGGCTATGGTGTCAGATCCTGTCGAAAGACATTTGCTCTTGATATGAAGACGGTGTTGGGGAAGTTATGTATGAGGAAATACAAAATGAAATTCTTTGTTAAATAATAGAATCGGTACCAGGTACCGAAAAAAGACAAAATGGTGTCTTGTCTTTTAGAAGTGGACACTTGATTAGAATATTAAATAAATGGGTTTCTAATAAATTTGAGGGGAGAAGCAGGAAGTTAGAGTTTGTTGGAGAATAATTATATTTATTGAAAAGCTCTACTTCCTCCTTTCCTCTATATATTTAATGTAAATAGTTTCCCACTTTTGTAATAGAGGAGGTGCTAATAATGCCTCGTAAAAAGCGAATTTGGTTTCCGGGTGCTCGATTTCATATTACCAGTCGTGGAATTCGAAGGACCTCTTTGTTTCATGATGATGAAGACCGTCTGACGTACTTAAGGTTTTTAGTAGATACACAACAAATAAAGCCTTTCCTACTGAATACATATTGTCTCATGACAAACCACGTACATCTCCAGATTCAGTTTTCTAGCCACCCTCCATCAGTCATCTTACACAATCTTCATCTCAATTATGCAAAATACTTTAATCAAAAATATCATTACACTGGTCATGTCTTTGAAAGTCGCTACGGATCAGAACTGTTAAGCACAATTGAATATGAGTTAGAGGTAAACAAATATATTCATTTAAACCCGATACGTGCTAATATGGTTGTCCGATCTAAGTGAATACAAATGGAGCAGTTATCATAGTTATATCCAACCAGGTACTTCTTCCTTGGTTGATACAGATAGAATCTTCACATTCTTTCCTGAACCTAAGGTAGAGAATTATATTAAGTTTTTAAATACAAAAGTGACAAGTAATCAATCAGAAATAAACATAAGTAGAGGTGAATGAGTTGGTTACAAGAATATCTAGTATTGGTCTGCGTGGTATGGAGGGATACCGAATACAAGTGGAAGTGCATGTGATAGAAGGTCCTCCATCTTTCATAATTATTGGATTGCCAGACCTTGCTGTTAAAGAATCGCGGGAACGTGTTTTGAGCTCCCTTATATTAATGGGGTGCAATGTGTCGAATGAAAAAGTGATTGTGCAATTGTCTCCACCGGAACAACGGAAAATGGGCCCGTTTTTTGATATCGCTATTGCATTGGGGGTCATGAAAGAAAAAGGCAAGACGAAAGCAAACTTTGATGAAAATACCGCCTTTGTTGGATCGCTAAGGCTTGATGGTGCTGTCCAGTCGGTTGATGGTTTGCTACCTAGTTTACTTGCAGCTACCAGACTGGGCTTTAAAGAGATTTATGTTCCAGCTGCATTGGAAACTCCAATCAAAAACATTCCCTCGCTTCGAGTTATCCCTGTCCATCATTTAGATGATTGCCTTGCCCATTTGGAAGGACAACCTACCTTATCTATATTTGATACCCAATCTAATACGAGTTCCCAGACTGAAGTAGTGCCAGAGTTTCACCATGATTTTTCCAAAATTATCGGCCAAGAAAGAGCGAAGCGGGCTCTAGTGATTGCTGCTAGTGGTAATCACCATTTGTTCATGTCTGGTCCACCAGGCTGTGGTAAGACGTTGCTTGCCGAAACGTACCCTAGCATCTTACCTCAGCTATCAGATGAAGAGTACCTAGAGATGCTCAGTGTCTATCAAATATCAAGTACAAACCCACCGCCAAGGTCTCGTCTTCCTTTTCGGTCCCCACACCATTCTTCGTCCTATGTTTCGCTTGTTGGTGGTGGCAGTAGTCCAAAGCCAGGTGAAGCGTCTTTAGCGCATCATGGGGTGCTTTTTCTAGACGAGCTGCCGGAATTCACGAAAAAAACGTTGGACATGCTGCGTGAACCACTGGAAAGCGGAAAGGTTCATATTAGTCGTGCACAGGGAACTGTAACCTACCCGGCACGATTTCAGCTAATCTCTGCGATGAATCCATGCCCATGTGGGTATTATGGTGCGAAGAATCGTTACTGTACGTGTAGCCCTAGGGAAATCCAAAAGTATCATAACCGGATTTCAGGACCGTTGCTCGATCGGTTTGATATTTTCTTGCCATTGGTTCCTGTGTCACTTGAGCATGGCAAGAATGAAGGCCCAACATCTATGGAGCTAAGACAGCAGGTAGTTGAAGCGCGACGAATTCAATCTGAACGTTACGGGGGAACAGTGACAAACGCAACTGCCTCCTTAGATACCCTTTTGCGGGTTGGCAAGGTGACTAGTAAACAAGTCCAACTGATAGAGCGGCATGCACAAAAAGGGCAATGGAGTAACCGAGTGCAAGTGAAGATTCTTAGATTGGCACGAACAATAGCCGATTTAAATGGGGAAAAGGAGGTTACCGACCAAGCGCTGTGGGAGGCGATGACTTTTCAACGGAGGCCTGTGGCTAAGGGTGATTGGAAGATGTTTGTAATTTGAATTATAAAACTATTGATTACGGACACCCAAATGTACCATTAGTTACACAGTTTTTAAGGTATGGTCACAGTGACGCCTCGAAATTTGTCGAATGTTGATAGATAAGTTGAATGCTAGAATATGATAAACTGAAATAGCAACTGAAACTGAGGGTGGTTGGTTGTTGCTTTTCTTTCCGTATAGGAAAGGAGGTGATGATCATGGAAACATTTCTTGAATTTCTTCGTGAAGTTCTGAATGGAGGCGTGCGTGAAATAGGCGCATATTTCTTTCGGAAATACGTATTAGAAAACAAGAAAACCACCCTACGCCGTCGCAAGCAAAAGGGTGGTTATCAAAAGAAATAAACTTTTATGACAACCACCACCCTGACGGTAGAGGTTGCAGGGGGAAGTGTTTGCGCACTTCCTTTTTTCATTATATACACTAATTATAAAGGTTATAACAATTGATTTCCACTAATAGGAACTATCCAAATGAACTTAGTGATGTAGTTGAGAACCTTGACATTGAGTGATAAAATAAAGAAAGAATTTATGTGTTGTAACAAAATGGAAATTTTAACATACAATATAATTTAAGCAAACTTTACCACTATTTTTGAGGCACAAAAGATGTATGTGCCTTATATTTTTATCATATGCACTTCGAAAGAAAGTAGGTGAATCCGCATGGCAACAATAGAACAGATTAAAGCTTTAATGAGAGCGCATTTCGATAGTAATGAGGAGAAGTTTAAAACTGTTGTTTTGCAAATTGCGGCTCACGAAGCAAAAGTAGGTCATACAGCAAGTGCTCGAGAAATTAAAGAAATTATTCAAAACCCTAAGTATCTAAACAAAAATAAGGTCGTAGCATTAAATAACGGACTAGACATTCTTGAACAGAAGATGACTCATGTTCATTTATCTGATTTAATTGTTTCGGTTGATATAGAAGAGAAAATCAAACGTGTAATCAATGAGTATCACAAAAAAGATCTCCTAAGAAAAAATGGACTTATGAATCGGTCAAAACTTCTACTTGCAGGTGATCCTGGTACAGGAAAAACCATGACTGCTTCGGTTATAGCAAACGAGTTATATTTACCGCTTTATGTAATACAATTTGATCGGTTGATAACGAAATACATGGGGGAAACAAGTGCAAAACTTCGGCAAGTATTTGATCAGATAAAGGAAATTCGAGGGGTATATTTATTTGATGAGTTTGATGCTATAGGGTCAGATAGAAACTTAGATAATGATGTAGGTGAGATGAGAAGAATCTTAAATTCATTTTTACAGAATCTTGAAGATGATGAATCCTATAGTATTATCATCGCAGCAACCAATAACCCGAGTATTTTAGACAATGCTCTATTTAGACGATTTGATGATGTGATGGAATATAAAAATCCTGATATCGAACAAATCACAAGATTACTTAAGATGAAGCTTCATGGCAAAGCATCTAACGATATTTTTACTGAAGATGTGTACAAAGAGGCCAAAGGATTAAATCATGCAGACATTGTTAAAGCGTGTGAGGAAGCAGTTAAGTATTCTATCTTAGAGGATCAGCTGATTACAAAAAACATCCTATTAAATTACATTAAAGATAGGAAGAATTATTATAAATATAAGGAGGCTTAAGCAATAAATGAAACCAGAATTAAGCAACTTATATATTAATCAATCCTCTCAAACAGTTGATTACACACCAATTGTCTCCAACGGCGGAAAAGGTAATTACCCCGTTAGAACTAGTAGACGTAGCCATGCAGAACGATTAGAAGAAAGCTTAAATAAAACGTGGGAAGAAGCTGAAAAACAGCAGGAAACTTTAGGTGCGGTTTCGGTACCTTCTCAACACGGTGTATATTTAGAAATTAAGGGTCAGGCTGGTTATGATCTGATTACTAAAAGCTTAGAGAATACAACGCAAAAGGTTAGGATTTGTAATATAAAAACTGAAGATGATGGTGAGGAGCAGAAAGTTGTAAGCTCCACTGTTTTTGTCCCTGAAAACAAAAGGGATTTTTTTGTTAAGAAATTAAATAAGTACAAAGAAACAGAGAATGAAGAAAAAGTAATTGGAACAATAGAGAGTATTAATCTAGCAATGGTCAATGCTCTTTGGATGAGCGATAAAAATGAATTACCCAACAATACTCCTAAATGGTGTGAAGTGTGGTTAATGTTTGATATGAAAGAAGAAGTGGACACCATTATTGGGGAATTTTTTCAAATTTGCGATGAAAGACAAATCCAGCATAAAAATCAAAAAATAGTATTTCCAGAGAGGGTCGTATTAGGAGTAAGAGCCAATAAGCAGCAATTATCAGAATTGCAATGGTTAAGTTCTAGAATTGCAGAATTCAGAATTATGGTTACCCCAACAAGCTTTTTTGAAGAGCTTTCTGAATTAGATCAAAGAGACTTTGTAAAAGATTTAGTAGAAAGACTAGATGTTTCAGAACAGTCAAATACTTCGGTCTGTTTACTTGATACTGGTGTTAATAATGGTCATGATTTGCTAGCGCCACTTTTAACTGATGAAAATATGCATGCAGTAGATCCTTCAAAAGATGTGTATGACATTGCTAATCATGGTACAAGAATGGCTGGAATAGCATCTTACTTTACACTTGAAGATAAACTTGAAAATACTACTCCTGTTGTAGTTAATCACTTTTTAGAGTCTGTAAAGTTATTTGATCGTAGTGATGATAATCAACGAGAATTATATGGTTATGTTACCGAAAGTGCTATTAGCTTAGCGGAAATACAAAATCCTGAGACTAATAGAGCTATTTGTATGGCTATTACGGCTCCTACCAATACACTTAAAGGTGATGGACGACCTTCCTCATGGTCAGGAGCGATTGATTCTATTATTTCAGGTGCAAATGTAATAGAAGAAACGGATATAAGAAGAAAGCTTATGTTCATTTCTGCAGGAAATACTAGTGTTACAGAGATTAGCGAATCAGGTGATGTAAAAACTGCTGTCATCAACCATGCAATTGAAGATCCTGCACAAGCTTGGAATGCTATTACTGTAGGTGCTTATACAGGCAAATACCAAATACCTGAAGAATTAAGTGGTACATATCAGCCAGTTGTAGAACCTGGATGTTTCTCACCATTTACCTCTAGCTCACTTACGTGGAGTATTAAATGGCCGGTGAAACCGGATATAGTTTTAGAGGGTGGAAATTTAGCTTATGATGAGAGTTCTGATTTTTATACAGAATTACCAGATCTACAACTTTTGACGACAAGTAAAGATGCTGCGACGGGTAAATCATTCGATACAGTTAGTATGACAAGTTCTGCAACAGCACAAGCGGCATGGATGGGTGCAAGTATTCAACATCATTATCCTGAACTATGGCCAGAAACGATAAGGGCTTTGATGATCCATTCAGCTGAATGGACAGATGCAATGAAAAATGCTTGTTTTGAGAATAATCCCCCAAAAAGAATGGATTATAGAAACTTATTGAGAACTTGTGGGTATGGTGTGCCAAATCTTTCGAAAGCACTTTGGAGTGTTTCTAATAGAGTTAACCTTATTATAGAAGATGAAATTCAACCTTTTTATAAGAAGGCTAGTGGAGGCATTACTTCAAAAGAAATGCATATTCATAATATACCTTGGCCAGATGATGTATTACTTAGTCTGGAAGATAAAAATGTAAAGATGCGAGTTACATTGTCTTATTTTATTGAACCAGGTCCTGGAGAAATTGGTTGGAAAGATAAATACCGATATCCTTCTTGTGGCCTGCAGTTTGATGTTAATAATTCAACTGAGGATCAAGATAATTTCTTGAAGAGAATTAATAAGGCTATGCGAGATGATGAAGAAGATAAAGGTGATGTAAAAAACGATAGTAACCGTTGGGTTATCGGGACATCTAATAGAAATGTAGGATCCGTTCATTCAGATATTTGGGAAGGAACAGCAAGTGAATTAAGTCAAAGCAATCAAATAGCTGTTTATCCAATAACGGGATGGTGGAAACTGAGAACGAACTTAAAAAAATATAATTCAAAGATTAGATATTCTTTAATAGTAAGTATTGAGGCACCTGAGACAGAAGTTGATTTATATTCTGTTATAAAAAATAAAATTGAATTTAAAGTTAGTGTTGAAAATCGTACTACTGTATCCACAGAAGTTACTTATAAAAAATAGATAGTGAAGATAATGCCCACTGAACAAGCTAGTACAAGCTGTTTGGTGGGTCTTTTTTTGTGCATAAAATGTTTCCTTTCCTTAATAACAAAATAATGCGTCTTAAATATAGTAGAAACTCGGATAATTCCATCTATATTTTGCGTATTTTTATCCATTCAGCCTCACGGCGTCAATGGCTCATCGCTGCGTACTTTTTCTCGATGAGATTGCAGAATTCTCTAAGAAGACACTTGATATGTTACGCCAACCGCTAGAAACGGGTGAGGTGACGATTAGTAGAGTTCACTCTACCGTGACATATCCTTCTTCATTCATACTCGTGGGCGCGATGAATCCATGTCCGTGCAGATACCTCGGTTCCAGGCACCATTACTGCACTTGTTCACAAAAGCAAATTCAAGCATACCGAAATCGACTATCAGGTCCTATTTATGACCGGATGGATATTCTCCTATCTTTAAAATCGGTCAATGTAAACCAGCCGCAGGAGCAGCAAGAATCCTCTTTAGAAATTCGTAAACGAGTGGAATCAGCACGTCAGCGTCAGTTTGACCGTTATCAAGTAGAAGTGTCCAATGCGAAGGTTCCGTTTGAAACGATGATGGAAACTAGCCCATTGTCAATGGAACAGAAAAAGACACTCACACATGTTTCCGCTAAGCAAAACTGGAGCGACCGCGTCCAAATTAAAATCATTAAACTGGCAAGGACCATTTCTGATTTAGCAGGGGAAGAAAGGATAGCCGATCATGCAATTTGGGAGGCGATGACGCTAAGAAGGTAGGGGCAGAATAGACAACAAGTGATCGCGAGGGAAACATGGTGCCATATAAGAAACGAATTTATATACCAGAGCGATTTTACCATATTGTAAGCAGGGGAAATCGTCGAGATCCCTTGTTTCGAAATGCTAGTGATTTTCAAGCTTTTCTCCATATCATTTACCAAATCTACGCAAAGTACCCCTTTGAAATCGCATCCTATTGCTTAATGAACAACCATTACCACTTACAGCTAAGGTCAAAGGAAATAGCGATCTCGAAGTTAATGGCGCTAATCAATAAGCGGTATGCTAATTATTATAATACAAAATATCGCCTCACAGGTCATGTATACGAAAAACGTTTTTATGACAAAGTGATTGATGACAAAGAAGGAATGCTGGAAGTAAGCCGCTATATTCATCTCAATCCAGTCGAGGCGAAAATGGTTAAGTTGCCAGAATATTATCCCTGGAGTAGCTACATTTATTATAGGAATGGGAATTCATTAGCCCCTTGTTATATGAATAGTTTACTAGATTACTATGAAGGGACAACGACACAGAAACGGGAAAAGTACTGCAACGCGGTATGGTTGAATACAGCCAATGAAATGTACCATCCTTAACATAGTTTTTACCACTTATGACAGAAAGTGTACCAATGAATGACATACTGTTTACTAACTCATACCTTATGCGGTACTTTGGAAATGAGCTAAGATATAAACGTAATCAAAAGAGGAAATATTAGAATAGTTAAGCCGTTTCTTTGAATTCATGGTGTGTGGTATTATGTTTATATAAGTTATTTTATACGGTGGTGATAGTATGGGGAAAGTTCAATCTTCAGAGGAGCTTATGAAGTATATTAATGAAATGAATAGTGATAACTCAGTTGTCCAGTTTTCTATTCCTGGTAAGGGTAAGTTTACTCTTGTTTTACAAGAAGAGGATGAACAGTCAATAAAATCAGATGTTGAGAAGAATCCTCAACTTGAACGTATGTTTAAAGAAAGTGAAGAACAATACAAAAAAGGACTAGGAATTTCAACCGCAGACCTCTTAAAATCATTTTCAGAGAAGGATTTCATGTAATGTCTCGTAATATTACATGGACACCAATTGTAAGGGAAAAGCTTATTGAATTTAGGAGTGAAAGATTTACGCCGGTAGAAACACTCGATTTTATTTCCCAAGTCGTATTAGAAACAGAGGGTGTGTTGAAAAATCCTGTGATCGGGAAGAATTATACAGAGGAATTTGGAAAATATAAAGGAATATCTCGAATTGTAGTAAAGAAGTTTCAATTTTATTTTAAACAAGACGACAATGATGTAATTGTTATTGCGGTATTATTTCCAGGTGAAAATAAATATTAGAGGTTGTTCAAAAAGCACTCAAACAACAAAAAATTCAGCCCAGCAATGTCCACCTGAATTTCCATAAATGGAAATGAAAGTAAATTTATTTTGATGTAGTATAATTAACTGAATATTCGCTAATATTATGCCGAAAAAAGGGCATACTTCCCCCTTGGACATAAATAGCTTTTTTAAACATTAAAACTATGAAATTACGCCAAGCTTGATTTTTGGGGTTTATTAACTGATCACACAACTGCCGAAAGGACGTGATTTCTGGCATCGTAAAGTATAAATAATGCATCCGAAAATATGTCCTCGGATCTACTGGGGGACGGCCGCCATCCTTATATAGTGGTTTGACTTTTTCTAATACAATTAAATCGTCAACATGATCAATGTAATCAATCAGTTCCACATCGAAGCCAAGCGTGTTATAGTAGTGGAAAGGAATTAGGTCCAATTGTAATTCCATGAAAATGCACCTCGCAAATTGGTGTTTTTGGTTGTATTGGCACTTCCATTTTACCATATTTCGCTAAAGGTGCATTTTTTATTTTGGAGAAAAAAAGGGGCTTTTTGAACACGCTCTATAAAAGATTTCGTATTAGATGTAGGAATGTTGCCAAATAATCATAATGGCTTACTTGGCTTGGATATACTCAAAACACATAATTTTATAATTAATTTGGAAAAGCTCGAGTTATTTCCATCTAGGGATTAGATCAATTCTAATCCTTTTTATTTTGCCTAAAATTGATGGGGAGGGAATATGAGAATGAAAGAGTTATGGACGTATTTACAAGTTACAGTTGTTACATTTGGTGGTTGGTTTGGGTGGGCTCTTGGTGGCTTTGATGGATTTTTGTATGGACTTATTGCTTTGGGTACTTGGTGTCAGGCAGAGCGACCGAGCATAGGTTGCAATATAAATGATACCCTAAGGATGTACATAAATGATTGTTTAAAAATGTACAATATGGATGCTTAACCGCATAATATTCTTGAGGTGAATATTGTGCATATCGCAATCATTGTGAATACAGATATCGAA
>NZ_JAMQKC010000039.1 GCF_028416595.1 Aquibacillus salsiterrae
AACTCGTTGAACTGAGTCCGAATACAGGCTCAATTCGGACAGGAAAAGCCCTAACTCGTTGAACTGAGTCCGAATACAGGCTCAATTCGGACAGGAAAAGCCCTAACTCGTTGAACTGAGTCCGAATGCAGGCTCAATTCGGACAGGAAAAGCCCTAACTCGTTGAACTGAGTCCGAATGCAGGCTCAATTCGGACAGGAAAAGCCCTAACTCGTTGAACTGAGTCCGAATGCAGGCTCAATTCGGACAGGAAAAGCCCTAACTCGTTGAACTGAGTCCGAATACAGGCTCAATTCGGACAAGCAAAGCGTGAACTCGTTCAACTGAGTCCAAATCAAGCATAGCTATATCTACCAGAGAACGGCGATTTTTTAGATACAACAAAATAGGTTTGACATTCGACTTAAAGCTATAAATAATGAGAGAATAAAGAATAAAGAATAAAGAATAAAGAATAAAGAATAAAGAAGAAGAAAGGAGAGGTGGACGTGTACAAGCAGTCATCATTTCGAGATTCATGGGTAGAGGTTAATTTATCCAATATTGCCTATAATGTTCACCAATTGAAAAAACGCCTCTCTAAAAAGACAAATATATACGCGGTCGTGAAAGCCAATGGATACGGTCATGGTGATGTTGAGGTTGCAAGTGTTGCCCTTGAAGCTGGTGCGAGCGGTTTAGCGGTAGCAATACTTGATGAAGCGGTTAAACTAAGGGAGGCCGGAATTACAGCGCCTATTTTAGTGATGGGTTGGCTAAGGCCTGAAGATTGTCAAATAGCAGTTGACAACAATATTACTGTTACATTTTTTCAAAGTGAGTGGTTAAAACAAGTAAAACAATCTGATTTAGTTGGAAAACTCAAGCTTCATATGAAATGGGATACAGGGATGGGACGAATCGGCGTTAGAACGAATGAGGAACTTCTACAGGTTTTACAACAATTAGACGATGATCGTTTGGAGCTAGAAGGTATTTTCACTCATTTTGCAACAGCTGATGAAGAGAATTTAACTTATTTTAACAAACAACAATCCAATTTTGAGCGATTGTTGCAAGTCTTTCATAATCACTGGTCAAAGCCGGTAATGCTCCATACCGGTAATAGTGCAGCAAGTATGCGGTTCCCTGAGCAAATGAAACATTACGTTCGCTTCGGGATTAGTTTGTACGGACTATATCCTTCTCCAGAGGTGAAAAAGGAAAAGCCGATTAACTTGAAGCCTGCTTTATCGCTTCACAGTCGATTAATTCATGTGAAAAAACTTCCTGCGTTCGAATCTGTCAGTTACGGAGCTACTTACACAACGGAACAAGAGGAGTGGATTGGCACTGTTCCGCTTGGGTATGCAGATGGAATAAGAAGGAAGTTACAAGGGATGCACGTATTAATAGATGGCCAGTTTGCTGAAATAGTCGGACGAATATGTATGGACCAATTAATGATCCGTTTGCCGCAGTCCTACCCTGTCGGTACTAAAGTGACCTTGATTGGACAGCAGGGTGATGCCGAGATTTTGATGGATGAAGTAGCACAGTATTTGGATACAATTAATTATGAAGTTGCTTGCATGATTAGTGACCGGGTCCCTCGTATCTACGTTTAATTTTGTCTTATGCCTGTCTTAGTCTAGCACCAAGGAACACTTCCAAGAATTCACATCGCAGAAACAAGTGGTTTTCTTGTTTCGAAGGCGCGACTTGCGCTTTTCCATTTTTAAAAATAATGCATGATTTTCCTTACACTGTATAAAATGGGAAGAGGAATTATTTTCATCTTTATCGAATAGTATAGTATGGTACTCCACCATCAGAAATTTCGATCCGAAAGAAATTGCCTCCTTTCTGAGAATGGATTCGCGAAATGATTGTTCTTATTCCTTGGAAAGAAAAGTGGAGTGATAAATGACGGTTTGTAAATAGCCAGTTTTTTCTATAAAAAAATAGCGGAATGCCTTTGCAATGCGCGTTAGTCAGTGATATGATTATTAATGGATTAACAGACAGGGCTTGTAGATATGGTGGAGGTGTAAGGTTGTGTCAGAAAGTTTACAAGAAATTGTAGTACGATTACCACAAAACCTACTCAATGAGGTGGACGGTCTAATGAAAAGTGAGAATAGTGATTTGAGCGACTTTATTTGTCAAGCCACAAGATCGTATTTACGTGAGAAAAAGAAACGTCATATTCGCGAATCCATGCAAAGAGGCTACATGGAAATGGCTAAAATCAATCTTAATATTGCTTCGGAGGCCTTTCAGGCTGAAGAGGAGGCCGAACATACCCTTGAGCGCTTAGTGAGCGGGGTGTAAAGGATTGATTGTTAAAAGAGGCGAGGTTTATTTCGCCGACCTTTCCCCTGTAGTCGGATCGGAACAGGGGGGCGTTCGTCCAGTCTTGGTCCTGCAAAACAATATTGGAAATCGTTTTAGTCCAACAGTTATTGTTGCTGCTATTACCGCGCAAATTCAAAAGGCAAAGTTACCAACGCATGTAGAGATTGATGCGGAAAAGTACGGTTTTGAAAGAGACTCCGTTATTTTGCTAGAGCAAATAAGAACGATTGATAAGCAGCGGTTAACGGACAAAATTACACAACTGGATAATGCAATGATGGAGAATATAGATAGAGCTTTGGAAATTAGTTTAGGACTCACTGATTTCTAATGAATAGCTTTCCTGCCCTTGTCAGCAAGCGAGACAAGGGTTTTTTACATTTCTTACGTCTTCTTTTCAAAGTGCCTACTTATATTAAATTCTCTTAACAAATAGGGTAAAAAATTTGCGCAGTTCACACAAACGTGTAAAAATAAACATACAATTGTTTTTAGCACGTGGAGGGAAAAGTATGGATAATGAATTAAAGAGATTAGTGATTGAGAATAGTGATGCAATTGTGAAGAATTGGTTGAAGGAAGTATCGCAAAAACGAACCAAAGAATATACTTCAACCATCTCTGAGGGTTTGTTTGAAAGTACAAACCGAGAGTTTGTTAATGTGATTTTTACAAGTGTCGATAAACAAGGGATAACAAAAGAATTAGATGACTTTTCAGAAAGACTAGTTAATTTGGGGTGGCCCCTTAGCTACTTAACCGATGGAATACAAACGTTTCGAAGAGTTACAATCGATTTCATTCTAAGTCAATCGGAAAAGGTGGATTCTGAGCATCTAGCAATTGTATTAGATATGGTAGATAACTGGGTTGACCCTATTATCAACCAATTAGTTAATGAGTATTCTGGTAGTTGGGAGCATACCGTTTCCCTTCAACGAGTTGCTTTACAAGAGCTATCGGCACCGCTAATTCCGGTGATGGACAATATAACGATTATGCCGCTTATCGGTACAATTGATACCGAACGAGCTAAATTAATTATGGAAAACCTACTAGAGGGTGTTATTAAACATAATGCCGAAGTTGTTCTCATAGATATAACCGGGGTTCCTGTTGTCGATACAATGGTTGCGCACCATATTATTCAAGCAGCAGAGGCAGTCCGATTAATAGGTTCAAGATGCATCTTGGTGGGAATAAGACCAGAAATAGCACAAACAATTGTTAATCTAGGGATTGATTTGAGTAAATTCCCGACAAAAAGCTCCCTTCGTAAAGGATTCCAATCCGCATTGGAGTTAACGAATCGTAACATTGTACATTCAAAAACAAAAGATGAAGATATTGAAATACTATTAGATTCCTTGAATAAGGGGTGATTTTCCTTGAGAATTCCAATTTTGAAGTTACATAATTATTTGCTGATTTCCATACAAATTGATTTAGATGACCAAACGGCAATCCAGTTTCAAGAGGACTTACTGAGCAAAATACACAAAAGTGGCGCAACAGGAGTAGTCATTGACTTGACATCCGTTGATATAATCGACTCTTTTATTGCAAAGGTTTTAGGGGATGTTGTGACGATGTCGGATTTAATGGGGGCGAAGGTTGTTTTAACTGGGATACAGCCAGCTGTGGCAATGACCCTAATTGATTTAGGTATTCACTTGCAAGATGTCCCGACGGCATTAGATTTAGAACAAGGGTTAATTAAACTGCGCCAGGAATTGGAGGAATGACAATGGACTTCCAATCCTGTGTAAATATACAGAAAGAATGGGATATCGTCGGTGCCCGTCAACTAGGTAGAGACAAAGCGAAAGAACTCGGTTTTGGGACAGTAGACCAAGCCAGAATTGCAACTGCCATATCCGAACTTGCAAGAAATATTTATTTATATGCAGGAACTGGGAAGATTTGTTTTGAGACCATTAACGATATGAATCATAAAGGTCTCTGTGTCATAGCTTCTGATAACGGACCTGGGATTCAAGATATTAGCTTAGTTATGGAGGATGGTTATACAACCTCTGGAGGACTAGGTGCTGGTCTCCCGGGGGTAAAGCGATTAATGGACCAATTTGATATCATTTCCGAACCGGGGAAGGGGACAGAAATTCGAACTGTAAAATGGGTTCGATAGTGAGGGGGATTTGAGTGACTAACTTAAAGCTAGAAATCGATAATTATAAAGAATTATTAAAGCAGTATATTTTGTCGTTAGATGAAAAAGCACTATACCAAGCCGAACAATTTAGCAAGTTATCGATGCAGCATAATATTTCTCCTGAAGAGATTATCAATGTCCATATTCAAGCATTAAAAGACCTCTATCCAAACCTTCCAAAAGAAGTGGATAATTCTTTGAACTTCTTACTAGAAACAATGATTTCCTATGGACTCGCATACCAGGAGTTTCAGTCTCTTAGGGAAAAACAGTTAGAGTTAAAATCAGAAATATCTGTTGCTGCCAAAATGCAACAGAATTTATTACTTACAGAAAAACCCACTATCAAAGGTCTCGATATTGGTGCTATAAGTGTACCTGCCCATCAAATGAACGGGGATTATTATCACTTTGTGTCAGGGTCTGATGGTGGCCTAGGGATAGCGATTGCCGATGTGATTGGGAAAGGAATACCTGCTGCGTTAGCGATGTCGATGATTAAATATTCGATGGATAGCTTTCCTGAAAGCCAGCGAAGCCCAAGTGTTATTTTAGAAAATTTAAATCGGGTTGTTGAACGAAATGTAGAGCCCGGTATGTTCATGACGATGTTTTTTGGCTTATATAATCAGGCAAAACAAACCTTTGCCTATTCATCTGCGGGACATGAACCAGGGTTTTATTTCGATGCAAAGAAAAACGAATACAGTGAAATAGCGGCAAAAGGACTTGTGCTTGGTGTTGCAAAGGATACAACCTATCAGGAGTATGAGCAAAATGTGAAACCGGGTGATATGATTGTCTTATTGACAGATGGTGTCACTGAATGTCGAATTGGTGACCGATTTATCGAACGTGACGAGGTTTTACAAGTGATTAAAAGATACGAAAACTATCCTGCGCAAGAGGCTGTTGAACAAGTGTTTAAATATTTTGAACGCTTGCAAGGCTTTCAACTAAGAGATGACTTTACCCTGATCCTAATCCGTAAAGAGGTTTAATCGGTTTTGAAACCGGGTAATAAAGTAAAACAACGAATAATGGAGGTAAGAGCATGAATATGAATCTAGAAGTTGAGGTCGTTAACAAAGAATCAACTACTCTAGTATTGCTTGCCGGAGAAATAGATGCTTATACTGCTCCTGAACTAAAGGCAACATTGCTTCCTTTGACAAAGAACGAAGGGAAGATTGTCGAAGTTAATCTAGACAAGGTGAGTTACATGGATAGTACAGGTTTAGGGGTTTTTATAAGTGCACTAAAATCAACAAAGGAAAACAATAGTGAGATGCGATTAGTTAATTTACGAGAACGAGTGATGAGATTATTTCAAATAACAGGACTTGATAGCATCATAACGATTGATTCAACAGTACGAGGTGGAAATTGATATGGAACCCTTTGACTTTATAGAAATAAAGGTACCTGCAAAAGCAGAATATGTAGGAGTTGTTCGGCTTAGCGTTTCTGGGGTTGCTAATAGAATGGGCTTTACATACGAAGATATTGAAGACCTTAAAGTAGCAATCTCAGAAGCAATGACTAATGCTGTAACACATGCGTATCGTGATAAAGAAGAAGGCGAGATAACGATAGGTTTTGGAGTGTATCGGAATAGGTTAGAAGTTATGGTTGCTGACAGAGGAGGTAGCTTTGATCTAAAACGAGTGAAAAGTGGGATTGGACCGTATCGCCAAACAGAATCAATAGAAGGGTTACGTGAAGGTGGGTTTGGGCTATTTTTAATCGATGCATTAATGGATAAGGTTGAGATCACAAATGATTATGGTGTAATTGTGCTAATGACTAAATTTCTCCATGAGAATGAGGTGGGATTAGATGACGACCAAATCTCAACCACACAATAGACGTGAGGATGAGGTTTACCAATGGATTAAAATCCTTCAAAATAATCCTCAAGATGAAGAGACACAAGAGAAAATGGTGTTAGCCTACCAAGACCTTGTCAAGTCAGTTGCAAGGAAATACTCTAAAAACAGTATGATCAATGAGGATCTAGTCCAAGTTGGTATGCTAGGATTGTTGGCTGCAATCAGGCGTTATGATTCCTCATTGGGTAAATCCTTTGAATCTTTTGCAGTTCCTACCATAATCGGCGAAATCAAACGTTTTATCCGAGATAAAACGTGGAGTGTCCATGTCCCGCGTCGTATTAAAGAACTCGGCCCAAAGATAAAGAAGGCAACTGAGCAACTAACATTAAAAAATCAAAAATCCCCCTCAATTAAAGAAATTGCTGACTATCTAGAAGTTTCTGAAGAAGATGTCTTAGAAACAATGGAGATGGGCAAAAGTTATAAGGCGTTATCAGTTGATCGGAAAATTGAAGCAGATTCTGATGGTAGTACTGTTTCCATTCTTGATTTGATTGGAAACCCTGATAAAGGCTTTAAAAATACTGACCAACGGCTATTGTTGGAACGAATCCTCCCTATTTTAACCGAGCGGGAACAAGAAATTTTAAAATGCACGTATTACGAAAACATGAGTCAAAAGGATACAGGAGAATTGTTAGGTATCTCACAAATGCATGTCTCAAGAATACAACGCCGTGCACTCCGAAAGTTACGAGAGGCATTACAATCAGACAGCTCGGAGGTAATTGATTGATGTATGCAAACGGGCGAATACAAGCATCGGTATATCAAAAGCCGAAAAAAGGAAATTATCATTGTGGTGATAGTTATCTACTAAAGGAAACAGAGGATGAGTTTATCTGTGCACTTGCTGATGGACTAGGAAGTGGAGAGTATGCTAAAGAATCATCTCAAGTGGTGATGGATATTATCGAACAGAACCCAGGGGCTACAGTAGATCAACTAATTAAACTGTGCAACCAGTCCCTTAGTGGGAAGCGTGGCGTTGTCTTAGGGATTTTGAAATTAGACTTTGTAAAGCAAACATATACATTTACATCGATTGGAAACATTGGTGTAATGACAATTACTAGTAACTTAGAAAAGAAAAGAAACATCCCCAATTCAGGTTATCTCGGTGGCTATCCCAGGAAATTAAAAGTTTCTGTAGAAAACCTTGAAAAAGGGATGGTTTTTATTATGTTTTCGGACGGTGTTAGCTCAAGAGAGCTGTCATCAAAATATTTTTTAAGAAAAGATGTTCAAGCGATTATTGACACGTATGCCAAGTACGTTGGTCAAAGTGAAGTAGATGATACAACACTAATTGCTTTAAAATATGCCTAGATTTATTTTTTGGCCCTATTCATTTGGAATAGGGCTTCGTTTTGCGCGGGTGGCAGGGTTGATAAATCAATGATGTTTAGAGCTACGTTTCATAATAGATAGTTGCTTAGCTTTAAACTTGTCTGATTCAACATGTTGATTCCCTGCATTTTTCTTCTGTTAGGAAACAAGGACAATATTTGCTAAAATAGATTGGACAAGCTGTTAGGAGGTCTCCGAATTGAAAGAAGAAATTAATAAACAACAATTGATAGACTGGGTAGCGAAAACGACTGAGATTGCTGTTAGGTCTATTAAACAAGTTATTTCATTACTAGAAGAGGGCAACACAGTTCCTTTTATTGCGAGATATAGGAAAGAACAAACAGGTTCGTTAGATGAGGTCCAAATAAAAACAATCCAAGAAAAATGGGATTACGCAGTACAACTCGCAGAACGTAAACTAGAAGTAATCCGGTTAATTGATGAGCAAGGGAAGTTAACTCCAGAACTAAAAAAAGAAATAGAAAAGGCTATCCAACTACAACGAGTCGAGGATTTGTACCGGCCATATAAGCAAAAGCGTAGAACGAGGGCTACGATAGCAAAGGAAAAGGGGCTAGAGCCGCTAGCTAGTTTAGTTTGGGAACAAACCTACGAAAATATTTACAATGAAGCAAGTAACTACTTATCAGAAGAGCATGAATTAAACACTGTCGAAGATGTCATCAACGGTGTCAATGATATTATCGCAGAGATGGTGTCTGATGATGCAGGATACCGCGATTACATAAGGGAAAAAACCTTTAAGCTCGGCGTCATCAAGACAGAGGTTAAAAAGAAGGAAGAGGACGAAAAAGGTGTCTATGAAATGTATTACGATTATCAAGAGCCTGTTCGTTCCATCGTCTCGCACCGAATTTTGGCGGTTAACCGTGGGGAGAAGGAAGATATACTAAAAGTAACTATTGAAGCACCTACTGATGACATCATAAATTTTTTAAATAAAAAAATCATAAAAAATTCTTGTCCTAAAGAAGCGAAGCAAATACTAGAGATTGCAATGGAAGATGGTTACAAACGGTTGATTCAGCCTTCGATTGAAAGAGAAGTACGAAATGCATTATCAGAAAAAGCAGAACAACAAGCTATCCAGGTGTTCTCTACTAACTTACGTAATTTATTACTACAACCACCATTAAAAGGGAAAGCAGTCCTCGGTGTCGACCCTGCATACCGTACCGGTTGTAAGCTCGCGGTAGTAGATGATACAGGAAAAGTCCATGAAATAAGCGTCATTTACCCAACCCCGCCGAAAAAAGATGTTCAAGGAGCAGAGAAAGTAGTTTTAGAATATCTGAAAAAATATCCGATTGAACTAATTGCGATTGGGAATGGGACTGCTTCAAGGGAAACAGAACAGTTTATTGCTGATATTATTGCAAACCATAAGTTAGATGTTGCCTACATGATTGTTAATGAGGCTGGTGCGAGTGTGTACTCTGCATCTGCACTTGCACGAGAAGAGTTTCCAGATCTCCAAGTTGAAGAGCGAAGTGCTGTTTCAATTGCAAGACGCGTTCAAGATCCATTAGCCGAATTAGTGAAAATAGATCCGAAATCAATCGGTGTTGGTCAATATCAACACGATGTAAGTCAAAAGAGCTTAAGTGATTCCCTAACGTTTGTGGTTGAAACAGCTGTAAACCAAGTAGGTGTCAATGTCAATACGGCTTCACCGTCACTATTGCAATATGTATCAGGGCTTAGCAAAACAGTAGCCAACAACGTAGTAAAACAACGTAATGAGATGGGAAGATTTACGAATCGAAAACAGTTAAAGGATATTCCGCGTTTAGGGGCAAAAACATATGAGCAAAGTATCGGGTTCTTACGGGTAATTGACGGAGAACAACCGTTAGACCGTACACCAATCCACCCAGAGAGTTACCTTGCTGTTAATCAGTTACTTGAAATGATTGGTTGTTCAACGACCGATTTAGGTACTGATAAATTAAAAGAAGCTTTAAACCAATTAAATAAACAAGAAATTGCCGATAAACTTGGAATTGGACAACCAACCTTAGAGGACATCATGAAGGCATTGGTAAGCCCAGGGAGAGATCCTCGTGATGACTTGCCAAAACCTCTATTAAAACAAAATGTCATCGCAATGGAAGATTTAAAACAAGGTATGGAATTACAAGGAACAGTTAGGAACGTGGTCGATTTTGGTGTGTTTGTAGATATTGGGGTAAAACAAGACGGCCTTGTCCATATTTCAAAAATGTCTAACCAGTTTGTTAAACATCCTATGGATATAGCTTCTGTTGGAGATGTGGTAACCGTTTGGGTAGATAGTGTTGATGTAAATAAACAAAGAATTGCTTTAACTATGATTGGGGAGTAAAGTTTTAAAATGGGATAAAGGAGACGCTAGTTTAATTAGTGTCTCCTATCCTTGTAAGTAGTGATTTGCCTAAAGTATTTTGTCTCTGTAAAAAAACCAGCATTGATTGAGTATTTTAATTTGATATTTGTTTTTTTCAAGGTAGGCTTCTGTCATCTGCTTTTTAAACCAGTTAGGCATACGCTAAGAACCTCCTCGATGTCTGTTTTAATTAAACATAGGGTTATATTAATTTATGCAACGGATGGTTATCGTGTGAAAGGGAAGAGACTATGGAACAAAAAGAGCTAGATAATTTGGTGAATCAACTTTCGATCAACTATTTTGGGAAGCCGTTTATCGATAATGTTGTTTTTAACTCACGGTTAAGAACAACTGGTGGTAGATATTTACCTTCCCGGCGACAAATAGAATTAAACCCTAAATATTTGCTTGAGTTAGGTATGGAAGAATTTTGCGGGATCATTAAACACGAATTATGTCACTATCATTTGCATATTGAAGGTAAAGGATATAACCATCGGGATAAGGATTTTAGAGAGCTGTTACAAAAAACAGGATCACCTAGGTTTTGTCAACCCTTACCTTCGATGAAATATCACAAGAAATATACGTATATTTGTTTGTCATGTGGACAAACTTACAATCGTAATCGCCTTGTTAACACAACAAAATACCGATGTGGAAAATGTAAAGGAAAACTAAAGAAACAATAATGTCCTTTCATAGCATAAAACCGACTAAAAACCATTGACGGGGGTAATTATCCGTGTTAAATTAAATAAGCTGTTGAAAAAGAGGCGTTGTTCAGGTGATTCTCACTTGCCAATCAGCTGTTGGCTTAGTACACTATAGTTAGTGTCATTAGAATTGCTGAAGATCTTTCATAAATTCCGAAAAATTTATTTCGGTAATCATCTTGACAATCTAATTTTTAAATGGTATTATTTTTAACGTCGCTAATATGTAGCGCAATATTCCACAGTAGCTCAGTGGTAGAGCAATCGGCTGTTAACCGATCGGTCGTAGGTTCGAGTCCTACCTGTGGAGCCATATGGAGAAGTACTCAAGTGGCTGAAGAGGCGCCCCTGCTAAGGGTGTAGGTCGTGTAAGCGGCGCGAGGGTTCAAATCCCTCCTTCTCCGCCATTTTGGCCCGTTGGTCAAGCGGTTAAGACACCGCCCTTTCACGGCGGTAACACGGGTTCGAATCCCGTACGGGTCATTTTTTAATTCAAGTAAAATATAAATGTTGTTGCAAGTCTATATGGTCCGGTAGTTCAGTTGGTTAGAATGCCTGCCTGTCACGCAGGAGGTCGCGGGTTCGAGTCCCGTCCGGACCGCCATTAATGGGCTATAGCCAAGCGGTAAGGCAACGGTTTTTGGTACCGTCACGCGCTGGTTCGAATCCAGCTAGCCCAGCCATTTTAGTGTAAAAGTAATATTAAGCAAAACTAACTATATATATTACTATTATAGAAGCACAGTTAATATGTGCTTTAATCTTATTTTATGGGGATTTTTTTGTGATGGGGAGAGCAAGTGTTGCTTTTACCAAGCTGCAAATAACCTCGAAGTTCTTACGTCGCAAATGATGCTTAGATGATAAATAATCTTTAAGGCATAAGACAATTAATCTTTTAGAGCCATTAGCTCAGTCGGTAGAGCATCTGACTTTTAATCAGAGGGTCGAAGGTTCAAGTCCTTCATGGCTCACCAAAGTTTTTTGCGATAAGCAAAATAACTATTATTTGCGGGTGTGGCGGAATTGGCAGACGCGCTAGACTTAGGATCTAGTGTCATTTGACGTGGGGGTTCAAGTCCCTCCACCCGCACCAAAGTTTTTTGTGGAAGATGAATGCTATTATGCGGTCGTGGCGGAACGGCAGACGCGCTAGGTTGAGGGCCTAGTGGGAGTTTATCCCGTGGAGGTTCAAGTCCTCTCGACCGCATTTTATTTAAAAAATAGTTGACGCTTACTAGTTGAATGTGTTACATTAATTAATGTCGCTTTTGTCAAGTGCCGGTAGCCCAATTGGATAGAGCGTTTGACTACGGATGAAAAGGTTAGGGGTTCGACTCCTCTCGGCGTTCCGGGAAGTAGCTCAGCTTGGTAGAGCACTTGGTTTGGGACCAAGGGGTCGCAGGTTCAAATCCTGTCTTCCCGACCATTTAATCTCTTTTTAACTTATATGCGGGTGTAGTTTAGTGGTAAAACCTCAGCCTTCCAAGCTGATGTCGAGGGTTCGATTCCCTTCACCCGCTCCAAAAAAATACGGGCCTATAGCTCAGCTGGTTAGAGCGCACGCCTGATAAGCGTGAGGTCGGTGGTTCGAGTCCACTTAGGCCCACCATTAATTAATCTTTACATTGATCTTTGAAAACTGAACAAAACAACCAGTATGTTTAAAGAAAAAGTGTAGGCGACTGTTTAATAGTGTACGGATAGATAAGACAGCATGTAGCACTTTGAACTTCAAGTGCGAAATGATGG
>NZ_JAMQKC010000003.1 GCF_028416595.1 Aquibacillus salsiterrae
CCCGTAGAGGCTCAAAGTCAAGTGACAAAATGGTACGTTCTAACTTCCAATAGAACACTAGACTTTTAACGCTATAAACAAGTTTATGTTCCTTTATAAATTTGTCCAGTTTAGTGTTGACATACCAGGTATCTCCTTTTAAATAACAAAGTAAGCTAACTAGTGGCTATTTGTTAAACAATATAATATATGCAAAAGAAGCCGTGTGTTTTTAGTATTTTTCTAATAAATATTGGGGGAGAGAAAAGGATAAAACTTTTGTGTGTGTTGGTAAGGTAAATATGGCTATAAATTTTGATATATAGATAGGAGTTTAATATGGAAATAAAATTATTTCCTTTTAAGGGAAAAGTCCAGCCATGAAGAGTAAAAATTTTTCGTAATAATTTCTAATTATACACTCCAAAAATATGCTAAATATGGGATAATTTTATATAAATTTATTGTCTATTAGTACATTTTTGGGGAGAGATGAACGTGGTAAGCAGAAAAGAAAAAAGAGAGCATGAAAAAGATACAAATTATTTTTTCGAGTTGATGAAAATTAAGAACCATTTTATGAAAGATCTCGATGTGCGATTCAAAAACGTTAAAGATCCAAGACATCAAAGCTATATAACCTATGATTGTGACATCCTCTTGTTCATGATTATATTGAAAAACGTGTGTAATTTGAAAAGTATGCGTAGCATGACCAATCATTTTAATAAAGAAGAATGTATTGATAATGTAGGAAAGATATTGGGTTTAGAAACGCTTGAAGAATTGCCCCATTATGACACAATCAACGACTTTCTATCTGAGCTTGATCCGAAAGAATTAGAGGATATCAGAACGTATATCATTAAAGAATTGCTGAAAAAGAGTTGCTTTGACCGGTATAGAATTAATGGAAAATATTGGGGTGTAATCGTTGATGGTACCGGGCTTTTTAGCTTTGATCATAAGCATTGCGACCATTGCTTGAGACGGGAGTATACCGACAAAGAAACAGGAGAGAAAAAGACTGTTTACATGCATCATGTCCTAGAAGCTAAATTGGTCATTGGAGATATGGTGCTTAGCATAGCATCAGAGTTTATCGAAAATGAATCAGAAGATGTCTCCAAACAGGATTGTGAGCTTAAGGCGTTTTATCGATTAGCGGAAAAGCTAAAGGATTCATACAAACGCTTACCTAGCGTTCTTGGAGATAGTCTATATGCATGTGAAGGCGTATTTAACCAGTGCAATGAATTCAAGTGGAAGTATATGTTTCGGTTCAAGGAAGGCCGTATTAAGAGCATTTCCAAGGAGTTTCAAAAAATCAAAGAATTGGAACAGGACGATACATCCTCTGATATTTTCTGGGTCAATGAGATTTCCTACAATCAACGTAAAGTGAACGTGCTTGAGTGTACAATGGAAGAAACCGAAAAAGGAGTCATGAAGTTTACGTTTATCACTGATTTTAATATTACAAAAAGAAATGCAAAGAACCTTGTGGGAGTAGGGCGAAGCCGTTGGAAGATTGAAAATCAAGGATTTAATCGCCAAAAAAATATTCGATACCATATCGAACATGCCAGTAGTCACAACTATGTAGCCATGAAAAATCATTATTTATTAGCACAAATTGCGGATATATTGATGCTTCTCTATGAAAAGGGATGTAGGATGCTTAAAAGTTTTCAAAAAACAGCAAAAGAAATATCCTCAAACCTGTTGGAAGCGATTAGGACCCGCAGAATAACAGACGAGGATATTACAACATTGGTTAAACCTATACAAGTAAGATTTACCTAATATTGTAATTATACCAAAGGATGTGATGACAAGAAAGGGTAAAATTTGAGTTATCCACAATTTTAAAATTAAATTTCTTAAATTCTGTTTCTTTAATCTAAAAAAATAAAAAACTAACTGGAAAATTTTTACTTATGTGGATAAGTTGTTTTCTGGAGTTATGCGTAATAAATCATAAATTTACTCTTCATAGCTGGCGACAAGTCCAGCTCTGAAGAGTAAAAATTTTTCGAGATAATTTGATAAAATCCCAACCCTAAATATGCTAAAAATGGTAAAATTAAGTGCGATAAATGCTTGTAAATGGCGTATTTTAGGGGGAATGAAAATTGGCAACGCGAAAGGAAAAAAGAGACCAGGAAACAGAGGTAAATTATTTTTTCGAGTTTGCAAAAATCAAAAAACACTATTTCAATGAATTATTTGTGAAGCTAAATCAAGTGAAGGATCCGAGACACCAAAGTTATATCTATTATCAATGCGATGTTATTCTTTTGATGATGATTCTTAAGAATGCGTGTGATTTAAAGAGTATGCGCGGGATGACAAGCAATTTTAATAAAGAGGAATGTATTAAAAATATTCAAAGGATTATTGGCTTGAAGGAATTAGAAGAACTTCCACATTACGATACCATCAACAATTTCCTAGAGAGATTAGAGCCAGGTGAATTAGAAGCTATTAGAACATACATGATTCAGGAACTGTTAAACAAACGATGCTTGGAACGTTACCGGATTATCGGGAAATATTGGGGAGTCATCATTGATGGGACTGGACTATTTAGTTTCTCGGAAAAACATTGCGATCACTGTTTGAAACGGGAATATCAAAACGAAGAAACTGATGAGAAACGAACGGTGTACATGCATCATGTGCTGGAAGCGAAACTCGTTGTGGGAGATATGGTGTTGAGTATCGGCTCAGAGTTTATCGAAAATGAATCTGAGGATGTACCTAAACAGGATTGTGAGTTGAACGCTTTTCACCGATTGGCGAAAAAACTCAAAGATACCTATAAAAGACTGCCAATCTGCATTCTTGGAGACAGTCTTTATGCCTGCGAAAGTGTGTTTAAACGTTGCAATTCCTATAATTGGGTATTCATGATGCGATTTAAAGAAGGTCGGATTAGGAGTGTCGCCAATGAATTTCAGACCATTAAATCAATGAAAAGCGATACAAATGGTCACCTTTTTTGGGTAAATGACATCTCCTATCAGGAACGATCCCTGAATGTCTTGGAAGGAACGCTTGAGAATGAAGGAGGAAAGGATAAATCCTTTTTATTCATCACCAACATCAAGCTAACAAAACGAAATGCCAAAAATATGGTTGGCGTAGGACGAAGTCGTTGGAAGATAGAGAATCAAGGGTTCAATCGCCAGAAAAACATTCGTTATCACATCGAACATGCTGGAAGCCTTGATCATCAAGCAATGAAGAATCACTATCTCTTGACCCAGATTACCGATATTCTTATGCAACTATATGAAAACGGGGCGAAGATATTTAAGAAGTTGAAAAAAACTGCAAAAGAAATATCCTCGGACCTGTTAGAAGCGTTTCGCACACGAATTTTAACAGGCGAGGATATAGCAAAAATGGTAAAACCCATTCAAGTAAGGTTTACCTAATAAATTCATTTTAACAGAGGTGGTGATAAATAAAAAGAAACAAATGAGTTATCCACAATTTTTATAACAAAAAATAGAATTTCGGCACGTATACACAAAAATAAAAGAAAAGTTTAATGGTAAAATTTAACATATGTGGATAAGTGCTTTTTCGATATTAAACAACTTTAAAAATAAATTTACTCTTCAGAGCTGCGACAAGTCACTCTAGGTTGACTTGTCCTTCGAGATATAATATTCTATTAATTTAAGTAGACCGTCTATTAGAGAAAATATACTTGGTCTTATAGATATAGAATTGGGTTGTTTAACTAAAAGCAAATAGATGGGGGTAAAAAATGGCAATTGCAATTTTAAATAGACTACCTATTAATATAGTAAACTTTAAAGAATGGTTGGAAGAATGTGAAGAGACTTTCTATATATTACTTCCGGAAAATAAAAAAAGTGAGTTTCAAAAAGAAGGCTATACAAATATTGTTGCACTTAATAACTACTACAATGATAGTGAAATGATGATTTCATTAAAAAAAATACATAAAACCGATTCAGTAAATCTAATTATTGCTATAGACGAAGTAGATATAGAACGTGCAGCTATGTTTAGGGAATACTTTGGAATTACTGACGGGCAGAAGTTATTTAGCGCTACCAGTTTTCGTAATAAGTTTTGGATGAAAGAAGTAATTAAATCTTCCAATATCCCTGTGCCCGCCTATGAAAAGATACAGACTATTGATCAGGCAAAGAAGTTTGCAAAACAATATAGTTATCCAGTTGTTGTTAAACCGAATAATGGAATGGGTTCTATAGGAGTGCAAAAAGTTAATTCAGATGAGGAACTGGAAGGTATAGACCTTAATAAAGTTGAACTTATTGAACAATTCATAGAGATTGAAAATATGTATTCAGTTGATGGTTTAGTGATTGACGGGAGTATATTTTTTGAGAGTGTCTCTAGGTACAATCAAAGTACAATTAATTATATGAGTGGGGATAACATTAGTGTAATTGAAATTGTCGAACCAAAGGAAAGTATTCATAAAAGACTTCTTAATTTTAATAAAAAAGTATTATCAGCTTTGCCAAAGCCAAATAACGCCTTTTCATTCCATACAGAGATTTTTCATAGTAAAGATAACGAGCTGGTCTTTTGTGAGACGGCTTCCAGAGCAGGTGGTGCTCGTATTGTAGAAAGTATTTATCAGTCTTACGGAATCCATTTAGAAGAAAATACAGTTAAACTACAGGCCGGGATCTGGAAAAAAAGCTCTATCTCAATTAGAAATGAACCCAAGATTTTAACGGCCGTTATCTTGCTACCTAAACGTATGGGGGAGGTAAGAAAAATTCCAGATGAAATCCCTTTTAAGTGGGTTACGGAATATCAGCCTAGAGTAAAGAAAGGGGATATCTTGTCTAGTATTGGTCATAGTTCAGATACGATTGCTTCCTTAATAGTTACGGGGACTACAAGGAAGGAGTTATGGAATAATATCGAATATGTAAATAACTATTTAACAAAAGAAATAGAAATTGTAGAGGTAAATAAATAATGAAGGAACAATTTTTGCTCCTAAAGACTTTTCCCGATTTCTTTAAGATTTGGCTATCTACAATATTTACTTCTTTTTTTGAAAGGGCATTCTTAGTTATTATTCCGGTGATAATATATGACGTTACAAACAATCCGCAACTTGTATCTTTAGGTACATTAATTGAAACATCAATTATTCTTTTGTTTGGAATAGTGGGTGGAACTATAGTAGATTCCTATGACACACGTAAAGTATTAATTAATACTAACTTTCTATTACTTGCCTTAATGGTTATATCTCTAATTATTAATGAAGTTAAGGTTACAATCATAACTATTCTAATTACAATGGTATTTTTTACAGCGATAAGTCGAACAAATTCTTTGGCAAGGACTTCAATTGTCCTAGATATTTTCGGTAAGGGATCTAATCTGAGCAATGCTAATGCTATGATGGGTTCCGTGTTTTCACTGGCTTTAATGTTGGGACCGATAATTGGAAGCAACCTTTACATATTTAGCGGTATAAGGGGTGTATTAATTTTTGGATTAGGAGTAGCTTTGCTGGCAATTCTTATATTCTTAAAGATGAATAGAACCTCTAAAGTAGAAAAACAGCGACAACCATTTATACATAGCATTAGAGAAGCCTTCTTATTAATAAAAGGAAATAGGTATCTTTCAGGCGGTATTCTATTTCAAAGTTTATTTATAGGGTCTGGGGCTGTATTTTCATCATTGATCTATATTTTTATTAAAGATATTCTTCATGCGAGCGTTTTGACTTTTTCTCTGACAATTACTTTTCAAGGAATAGGAAATCTAGTGGGTGCATTAGCATTTCCATATCTAACTAAAAAAATAAATACTTCACGGTTAATTTTTTTCTACACAATGGCAATTTTCTCTTTTGAATTAGTATACTTAATATTTCCTAATATAGTTTTAATTTTAATTTGCAGCTTTCTAGTTGGAATAGGAGTTCAAGTTGTTATGGTAACAGCTAACAGTGTATTTATGATGTATTGTTCTACTAATAATGTTGGGCGTATTAGTGGACTTAAGAATACAATTAATAACGCCTCGTCCATTCTTCTTATTTCTATAGCCAGTTACTTTGTAGGATACTTTTCAATAGTAACTGTTTTAATTATAAATATAACCTTATGTCTTTTAAGTGCTTTTATCGGATTAAAGTACGTTAAGGAACCGAAAAGTTAAATGAAGTTTCTGATAAATGTAATTATGCATAATAATATATCCAACTCTATCAATCGTTAAGATATTTAGGAGGAACATAATGAGTATAGCTATTATCTGCAGATACCCACATGACAAAATAAATTTATCCGAGTGGCTAAATAATGTAAAAGAGCCTGTTTTTTTGTTTACGAATAATAATGTAGCAGACACATATCCGGATTCCCTATTCAGAGGGAAATTTGTCTATGATAAATACTTCAGTGACTATTCCCTTGAATATGACATTGCAAATTTGAATAAGGAATATCCTATAAATACATTAATTACATATGAGGAGACTGATATAATTCGAGCATCAATAATTCGAGAAAACTTAAAAATCAAAGGACAAGGGTTAAAAAGTGCACAAGCCTTTAGAGATAAAGCACTCATGAAAGATTATGTGCAAAAATCCGGTTATAAGACACCTAAGTTTAAAAGAGTTGATTCAACATTTGATTTAATGACATTTGCGGATGAAAACGGGTTCCCTCTTTTCATTAAGCCAATAGATGGGATGGCTGCTCTAAATACAAATAAAATAAATTCGTATGGGGATTTAAAAAAGTGGTTAAAGGAAAATAAACCCAATAACTTTATTATTGAAACATACATTGAGGGTGACGTTTTCCATACTGATGGGATAATTAGCGATGGTGAATTATTATTTTTCACTGCATTTGAGTATTTTAACACCACTTTTTCTGCAAGTGACAAAGACGGCATGGGCGATATTCTAATTAATAAAACATCTCAAGATTATGATGAATTTTTAAGATATACAAAAAACATTTTAAACGCATTACCTACGCCTTCCAATTGTACATTTCATTTGGAGTTTTTTAGAAATAACAAAGGAGAATTGATTTTATGTGAAGCAGCTTGTCGTACTTCGGGTGCTCTGGTACCGCAAATTGTAGAGCGGGCGTGTGGAATCTCGCTTCACAGGGAGTCAACAATGATCCATGTTGAAAAAGATTATTATATTAATCCATCTATAAATAATAAAACACTATATGGAGCTTTCTATAAACCATTAAAAAACGGACTATTGGAAAAAAGCGTGAAGGAAATTCCCTTTGAGTACGTAGTTGAACAATATATTCATGGTAAGGAAGGGGAAAGTTACAATCCTTCAGCCTATTTTCATACTTATGTTGAATATATAATAGAAGCGCCTGATAGGGATACACTTCTTAAACGATTTAATGAAGTAGATTGCTTTATTGATAATAATACCGATTGGAAAATTGAAAATAATAGATGAAAAGGAAATTGGAGACGATACTAATCGTTTCCTTTTTTCTTTTTTTGAGCTAATTGCGATGTCTTAGCCCAAGTTTCGGCTTGAAGGCTTAGAAACCCCCGTATAGCAGCATTTTCATTTTTTATTTGGTCACTACAACCTTTTTTAGTTTATTTTGAAAACTATCTTAACCGACTCTTAATGGGAAAACCTCATCTCAACTTTATTTCAGAATAACAGTAGGGGAACATGTGGAAAATGTCAAATTTTCCTTAGGTCACTACAATTACAAAATTTAAAGTTAAATCCCATAATACCGGGGTTTATGAGGTGATATATACCTCATTTTGGTCATTTATAAGACACGTTTAATTGTGGGACGAGAGAATGTCGTTTATGATTACAAAGGAACCGTTTCATGTGTGTGCCCTGAAACTGGAAAGCAACGGGAAATGTGCAACGGTGGATTCGAGAAAGACCGCCAAACCTTAAAGAAACTTTGCCCTGCTAAGCAAATGGGCATTATATGTGAAGGTCAAACTCAGTGCCCAGTTGTGCAAGGGATACGCATTCCATTGTCAGAAGACCGACGCATTTTTACACCCATCGATCGGTCGAGCTATAAATGGGAAAAAGAATATGACAAGCGTACAGCCGTTGAACGTGTCAACAGCCGATTGGATGTTTCATTTGGATTTGAGCTTCATACAATTCGCGGGATGGACAAAATGAAGCTGCGTTGCGGGCTGGCACTCTGTGTCATGCTAGCAATGGCACTGGGCAGGATTAAAGAAAACCAGCCTAAAAAAATAAGAAGCCTCGTTAGCGCTTAGTTAATGTAGCTATCCACATGGGGATAGCTCTTTGAATTTGAAAATCCACAAAATGGATTTTGTGTGGACAACAGGATACGTCTGTCCATTTTTTAGTGGGAATAAGGGCATTTTTGGTAAATTTACGATAGCCACTTAAAAAATGCTTTTTTTACACATATAGAGCCTCGTAGAGGATTTTTCTTTTTTCGTTTTTCGCTAAAAATAGATACAACGCAAAAAGCTCTTTTTACAGCCATGAAGAGTAAAAATTTTTCGTAATAATTTCTAATTATACACTCCAAAAATATGCTAAATATGGGATAATTTTATATAAATTTATTGTCTATTAGTACATTTTTGGGGAGAGATGAACGTGGTAAGCAGAAAAGAAAAAAGAGAGCATGAAAAAGATACAAATTATTTTTTCGAGTTGATGAAAATTAAGAACCATTTTATGAAAGATCTCGATGTGCGATTCAAAAACGTTAAAGATCCAAGACATCAAGGCTATATAACCTATGATTGTGACATCCTCTTGTTCATGATTATATTGAAAAACGTGTGTAATTTGAAAAGCATGCGTAGCATGACCAATCATTTTAATAAAGAAGAATGTATTGATAATGTAGGAAAGATATTGGGTTTAGAAACGCTTGAAGAATTGCCCCAATATGACACAATCAACGACTTTCTATCTGAGCTTGATCCGAAAGAATTAGAGGATATCAGAACGTATATCATTAAAGAATTGCTGAAAAAGAGTTGCTTTGACCGGTATAGAATTAATGGAAAATATTGGGGTGTAATCGTTGATGGTACCGGGCTTTTTAGCTTTGATCATAAGCATTGCGACCATTGCTTGAGACGGGAGTATACCGACAAAGAAACAGGAGAGAAAAAGACTGTTTACATGCATCATGTCCTAGAAGCTAAATTGGTCATTGGAGATATGGTGCTTAGCATAGCGTCAGAGTTTATCGAAAATGAATCAGAAGATGTCTCCAAACAGGATTGTGAGCTTAAGGCGTTTTATCGATTAGCGGAAAAGCTAAAGGATTCATACAAACGCTTACCTAGCGTTCTTGGAGATAGTCTATATGCATGTGAAGGCGTATTTAACCAGTGCAATGAATTCAAGTGGAAGTATATGTTTCGGTTTAAGGGAGGCCGTATTAAGAGCATTTCCAAGGAGTTCCAAAAAATAAAAGAAATGGAACAGGGCAATGCATCATCTGATATTTTCTGGGTCAATCAGATTTCCTACAATCAACGCACAGTGAACGTGCTTGAGTGCAAAATAGGTGAAACCAAAGAGGATAAAAAGCAGTTTACATTTATAACTGACATCAAAATTACAAAAAGATACGCAAAGAACCTTGTTGTAGTAGGGCGAAGCCGTTGGAAGATTGAAAATCAAGGATTTAATCGCCAAAAAAATATTCGATATCATATTGAGCACGCCAGCAGTAAAAACTATGTAGCCATGAAAAATCATTATCTGTTGGCACAAATTGCGGATATATTGATGCTTCTTTACGAAAAGGGATGTAGGATGCTTAAAAGTTTCCAAAAAACAGCAAAAGAAATATCCTCAAACCTGTTAGAAGCGATTCGGACCCGCAGATTAACAGACGAGGATATCTCAATGGTGGCAAAACCAATACAAGTTAGGTTCACCTAATATTGTAATTATAACAAAGGATGTGATGTGAAGAAAGGATAAAATTCAAGTTATCCACAATTTAAAAATAAAATTCATTAAATTCTGTTTCTTTATTCTAAAAAGATAAAAAAACACGCTGGAAAATTTTTACTTATGTGGATAAGTTGTTTTCAACAATTATGTGCAATAAATCATAAATTTACTCTTCATAGCTGCTCTTTTTAGGAAAATATTGACAAATTAAAAACATTGTGATAATTTGTTTTTAATATTGCCGAAAGTTATTATAAATTAAACTAGTAGGAATAAAATATTATAGATGGGAGCTATAATTACATGAAAGTTTCTGTAATAGGTCTAGGTTACATAGGGTTACCAACAGCTATAACCTTTTCGAAGTTTGGACACGATGTCCTTGGAGTAGATGTTAATGAGACAGTTGTTTCAACATTGCAAGAGGGCTTAATCCACATTGAGGAGCCTGGATTACAAGATGAATTTCAGAAAGTCCTTAGTAACGGAAAATTAAGATTTGATTTAAAACCTACAAAATCAGATGCCTTTATAATTGCTGTACCAACCCCCTTCAAAAATGTTGACGATAAATCTTGTGACCTTTCTTATGTCGAGTCAGCTTTGGATGGCGTATTACCCTTACTGGAAAAAGGAAATACTATAGTAATCGAGTCTACTATTCCTCCTCGAACTACAGAAGATATATTAAAGCCATTAATAGAGAATGAAGGTTTTATAGTAGGAGAAGATATCTATTTAGTTCACTGTCCAGAACGGGTACTGCCTGGAAACATTTTAAAAGAGATGATTAACAACAATAGGATAATTGGTGGAGTCACTGAAGAATGTACACAAAAGGGAAATGAAATATATTCAAGTTTTGTCAAAGGAGAACTTCTTTTAACAGATTCTAAAACGGCAGAATTGTCTAAACTAATGGAAAACACGTTTCGGGATGTGAACATCGCTTTAGCAAACGAAATAGTAAAACTAGGTAATGAATTAGGAATTAATGCGTTGGATGCCTTTGAATTAGCTAATTAACATCCAAGAGTTAACTACCATACACCAGGACCGGGGGTAGGAGGTCATTGCATTGCTGTCGACCCATATTTCTTAACGACATCTAGTCCTAGATACTCTAAAATGATACAGCTTTCAAGACAAATAAACAATTCCATGCCAGAATTCGTCTTAGAAAGCATTAATAACTTGGCTAGAATCAATAATATCAGAAATATCACAATACTAGGATTGGCTTATAAGGGAAATGTGGATGATATTAGAGAAAGCCCTGCTATTATGATTTTAGAATTACTAAAGGATAGTAGTGATTATTGTGTTACAGCATATGACCCTCATGTTCAAATGGATATGATAGAGAGTGAATTTTCTGTTGCGGTGAAAGATTCTGATCTACTTCTAATATTAACTGATCACGATGAATTTAAAGATTTAAACATAAATGAGATTGATTTAATGAGAAATAAAATTATATTTGATACTAAAAATGTAGTTAAGAACATTCCATTTGATACAAAGTTACTTAATTATGGTAACTTACATGAATATTTGCAGTTGGAAACTGTACTGGAAGTGTAATTATAAACAAAATAAGGGTCATCTAAGTATATCATCATTGTTCTTAACCCTTTCATTTACCATTTATGGAGGAGAAAAAAACATGAAAATGCCATTTAATATTATTAATAACATGAGTAATAAAAGCGAATCTATCTTTAGAGAAAATTTTTTAGATGAAAACTCTCAAGGTTATATTTTGGATAATTTATGGTTTAGAACACAAGATGAGAAAAATAAGATTTATTCAAATCGAAATAACGATGATGACCAACGGAGGCGTGTGTTTCATAGCATGCAAAGATATACTATACATAAAAATAAAGATGTAAGTAATTTAGTTATAGATGATTTCTTTATATATGTAAGTATATCTATGCCAGAACAGGAAATAGACGAATATGAATATAAAGTGACTAATCTATTAAACTCAGCAGGTTGGAAAAGAGTTAGCGATTATTTCGAGAAAGGAGATTTATTATTCCAAATCCATCGCTATAAAAATAATGATTTGGAGCGTTATGCCAATTTCGAGTTAAACTATTCACACATAGAAATAATAGTTCGCCCAATAGTAACAGAGTTTAACATATTAGAACATAACGATAGAATATGGAAGCTCTTTAACAAGGGAATCCGTTCAAAAGGGGAATCAAAGAAAGCGCGTACATTACAAAATATGGAGGAATTTATGCAATTACTTCCTGCACAAATTGAAACGGGATGTGGGCCCTCTTTAGAAATAGGAATTTCTCCATTACATGATTTACATGAGATATATAAAGTTCAAAACAAAGAAGGATATTTTTATTTTGGTGAAACAGATACATTCTTTGAAGAATTAATAATGGATGAGCAAAAAAAATTCGAAGACATGTCTAAATTAGTTAGGCAATTCGTGCAATCAACTCCGTCGGATAATCATATAAAACTGAAAGAATTATTTGAACTAGGTATTTTTAAAGGTGAAATCTTATCTAATAATCTTGATAGAATATTTTCGAGAACTGGACTAACTGAGAGTATTATTAGAAAATACGATGTAGATAACTTTTTTCCTAAAGTTAATTTTCACCCAGAGGTTAAGTCATTACTTGTTATAGGAAGTCATGCCGACAGGAGAAAAGTTTGGGAACAAGCAAGGAGCCACGGTTTAAAAGTTATTCACGTTAACCCAGAAGGTTACCAAGAGGGATCAGGTGTGTTCTTTAATAAACCAATAGAAAATATTAACGAGAACGATATACATCTTAAGCTAACTTATAGTGAATTTATTAATCTCTTGTATTCACACTTTCAGAGCAAACTAGAATTAACTAAGGGGTAATACTTATGAATATCAACACAACAATCGATATAATAAAAAAAAATTTAGAGAATAACAATTATATAGAGAAAAAGCCTAATCCATTGTTTCTTAACAGGGAAGAACCGCCGTTCTTTACCTTTTCACCTTACCTGGTAGCAGAAGAAGAGTTTATTGAAAGAAGCACCGATTCTTTTTTTGTTAATCAGGAATGTTATAGATATTGTGATCCCGATATGATAAGCACTTCACCATTATCAGTACCGCTACAAAACTTAATAGGGTATTATAAAACTACTCCTGTTAATATTAAGGATGTTCTGCATAGTATTAAAGGATTATTTGAACAAGTTGGTTTAAACTCTGACAGTGTATATGTTGTTGTTAATGAAGATCATACTGATTTAGTTAGCTTAACAAAAAAACAGTTTCCTAATGTAATACCTTTTGTAAGAGAGGATATGTTAGCAAAAAATATCCCTTTAACTAATGACGCATATTATATGCGATTCATATACTTATATAACGGTGGAGTAATAGGTCTATGTAACATAGTCCTGTTAGATAGAGAGAATGATTCAGCTAAAATTGACGGGATTGTCTTTACAGAACGCATTCACTTTATAATAAATAATGTAAATTCAGTATATGAAACTGAACTCTATTTTAACTCTATGAAAATGTTAAAAAAATATAATTTAGAGTCTAATAATAATAGCTATGTGCTGATTTCTAATATGAAGGCAGCTATCACGTTATATAGAGATGGTTGCAGTATTAATGGAAAGAAAGCAGGACATAATTTAAAGCGTCTAATTAAAGATGCTGCAAATGCGTGTATTCTAACAGGGATATCATTATCAGAGGATGTTCTTAGTGAAATTCTAGATGCAATTAAGAAAGATGTTCAAAATAGTCAAGACTCGAATATAGATGAAGTTAAGAATATATTTATAGAGCATATCGGAAAAAGTGATGAATTAACTAAATCTTTTATTGAAAAGTACAAGGAAGAGGAAATTAACAAGATCAATGAAAAGATAGAAGAATGGAAATCAACATATGGGTTGAGCGAAAGAATACTATCCGAGTATTTTCCCAAATATGTTAGAAATAAGATGACCGTAGGTGCAGGTGGTCAATTGCAGAATGGATTTTGGGGATATATATTTGGAAATAATACAATTGAGGACCCATATGCTTTTTATGGGAAAAAGGCAGATGAAGTTAGAAGTAAAAGATAAGTATAAATTATAAGGGTAAGTGTCTTTCTCTACGGTGTTTGTCAATATAATACAAAAAAAAAGACTCTCACTGTCATAGCTGCCAACAGTGTTTTTTGAATAATTTTGTTCAACTTCCAAATACAGTAAAAGTTCGTCTAATGCTTGTTGAAATTCCATGGTAACGACCTCCAAAAATTTTGTTATTTGGACGTACCAACAATTACTGGGTCTAAGACTTATTAGACCATCCAATGAAGTTACGAAGACGGTCCAAAAGATTATTGGGAAGTAGCGCGCTCGAACTTCTCAATAATGATTGTTATAGGAACGAAAGAAAATTCTCAAAAATTCAATTTCGTCTCAATATCCCGGTAATTCTAGGGTTGTGAGACCTAACACTACTTTCAACGTTTACTTCCTATAATATATATTATGTTCGGGGCGTTGTAAGATTTTTATAAACATGCTAGTTTCTAACCCTATTTCCGTTGAAGCCCACTCTTTACATAACCACCACATTGGTTCCCCTGTATTTCTATCGAAGATTTTGACTTTACTTTATTTCGATTTGTTTTAATGATTATCTCCTTTAAAAGCAGTAATTTATTCAGGATTCTTCACTATACCTACCTGGTATGCTTATACGTATTTTTCAGCAATATTTTTTAATTTTTCACGGATAGAATTTGTGTAAAAACATAATCTATGCCTGTTGCACGAAATAATTTATTGGGGGTATTGAAATGAACAACTCAAACAACTTTGGACAAAAAAGCTTTGCTGGTACGGATGGTCAAGAAGTTAGACGTAGAAACCAACAATCTTTTCAAGAAGGTCCAAATGGTGGTGCCGAACAACAATCTGTAACAAGCAGCCAAGCAATTTCTAATGGTCAATCCATGTCTACTGGCTCACAAAGTGGTTTTGCTGGCACAGATGCACAAGAAGTACGAAGCCAAAACCAACAATCGTTCCAAGCAGGACCGAATGGCGGTAATGGACAACAGTCATTCTCTAGTCAGCAACAATCATTCGGTACCAACCAAAATCAATACTCCAATAGTCAGTCGTTCACAAGTGCCAACGGTGTGGCAGGAACAGACGCTCAAGAAGTAAGACGTAAAAATGAACAGTCTTTCCAGTCAGGACCTAACGGCGGCGACCAACAACAATAAATTTCGCGTAACACTCCATAAAACCGTGTGGTGACTATCCACACGGTTTTTTTATTATTGCGTAACCTATATCTCCGTTCGATTTTTATAACTTCTATCTTTACTTTTTTTTATATCAATATAATCTACACTGAATTCAATCACGTCATTAATAAATAAATTATTTTTGGCAGCAAAGTTTTTAACTTCTTCTAACAACTCCTTGTCATAGGTTGTTTTGTACTGAATGCGATCTTTTGGCCTCAGTTGTTTATTAAATGTTATAACGTCAGCTGCTAAAACATGTTCGAGTCCAGTCTCCAGTAAATAATTGACATACGTATCGTTTTCCTGCGCAATGTCATGTAACTGGTCAAGTATTGCCTTACTAATGTTTGTCCTAAATTTAACCCTTGAGTGATCTGTTGTTTGAACTAATTTCCCATGGACTAGTTTCCACATGCGCTTCCCCCCTACCATATTTCAAACGAACAAAGCTATGCTTTCCTTCACGACAGTTTCCTCAATTCTATCTACGAATTATTTTAACATCCCTTCACCAAAAAAGGTTCCCTAAATCTCAGCGGTTTTTATTGTCGATGAGACATTTTTTCTTTCACCGTCAAAAAGTTATGGTAGAATGTTCTTATCCATTGAAAGCGCTTAATAAATTTTTTAAAAAGGGGTTTTAGGATGAAGTTACAATTTAAATTCGAAGAGGTTGCACGACTCCCTCTGCCTGGTGACAATGTTGCCATTGCTACTCGAAAACTTAGGGCAGGTACGATGATTACCTATCAAGGACAAGAACTAACGATAGATTATACTGTAATGGAAGGACATCGATTTGCTGTTAAAGCAATCCCTCCAGGTGATGCCCTCCTTTCCTTTGAATTACCGTTTGGTATAGCTAAACATCCAATCGAACCAGGGAATTATGTCATTAACCAGGGAGCGTTGGAAGCGCTGCAAGTACGGTCATTAGCTTTCCCACTACCAGAAGAACCAAATTTCACTGATCAAATGGAATCATTTATTTTAAATGAGGCAACATTTAAACCAGCTCCCCCACTTCCCACCCATGCCAATCCCCCAACCTTTATGGGCTATCGCAGGGAATTACGTGGGGTTGGTACTAGAAATACCATCGTTTTATTAGGAATCACGTCAAGAACAGGTAGTTATGTCAAGCAACTCGCGAATCAATTTAGACAAGAGATAAGCAATTATCCTCAAATTGATGGAGTTGTCCCCATTGCACATACAGAAGGAAGTACAGAGCATCCTAATAACTTATCATTACTGTTGCGCACGTTAGCTGGATTTATCGTTAACCCGAATGTTGGTGCCATTCTATTAGTTGGAGACAAACAAGAACCAGTCACCAATCAAATGGTCATCGATTATGCACGAAAGCACCACTACCCGATTGATGATGTCATTCACCATTCGTTCTTTTTAACAGGTGATTTTCAAGAAAGCCTCAAGGAGGGTGAACAAATTGTCCGAAATTGGTTACCGATTGTTAACGATATGAAACGCACACCAGAATCCATTAGCAACCTGAAGATTGCCCTACAGTGCGGGGGATCTGATGCTTTTTCGGGTATTTCAGCCAACCCCCTTCTTGGTTGGTTATCAAAGGAGATTGTTCGTTATGGAGGGGCTGCAAACTTAGCTGAAACAGATGAATTAATTGGCGCTGAACCTTACGTATTACAAAAAGTTCGGAATATCGAAACGGCACAGAAGTTTTTATCGCTTGTTGAACAATTTAAAGAACAATCTGCTTGGCATGGCGCAAATGCTGAAGGAAATCCTTCTGGTGGCAATAAATATCGGGGGTTGTATAATATTTTCCTTAAATCGATTGGAGCTGCCCGAAAAAAGGACCCGGACACTCGTTTAGATTATGTGATTGATTATGGTGAGCGTATGCAACCATCGGGATTTCATTTTATGGACAGTCCGGGGAATGATTTGGAAAGTGTGGCAGGTCAAGTGGCGTCTGGCTGTAATCTAATTTTTTTCACAACGGGTAATGGCTCGATAACCAATTTTCCTTTTGTCCCTACGTTAAAGGTTGTAACAACTTCGAAACGCTATCAATTATTATCGAAAGATATGGATATAAATGCAGGAGCATATCTAGATGGTATTTCGATGGATGAGTTAGGGAAAAATGCGCTCGCACTGACAGTAGAAACAGCTTCAGGGAAACGTAGCGTTGGTGAGAAGGCCGGTCATGTCCAGGTCCAGATTTGGCGAAACTGGCAGCAAACAGATGATTCAAACCTTGCTACCTTGCTCCATAAGCCAAAGCCATCCGGTGAACCGGTTCCAATAGACCAAACAACCGTAGCTTCTTTTCCTTTCAGCTTTTCAAAAAATCAGGATGGTTCCGTTGGATTGATTTTACCGACGAGCCTTTGTTCTGGTCAAGTAGGCAATTTGATTGCTAATCGTTTAAATGAACAAGCAATCGGCAAATCGAACGGCTTGTTACGATTTGTGTCCTTGGCCCATACAGAAGGATGTGGAAATTCGGCGGGAGATTCAGAAGAAACGTACACTCGAACAATGCTTAGCTATGTTACCCATCCATTGGTCAAGTCTTGTCTATTATTAGAGCATGGATGTGAAAAAACACATAATGATTATATGAAAAATAAGATGACAGAGCTCGGGATTAACCAACATCAGTTAGGATTTGCCAGTATTCAAGGTGATGGCGGGATTGACAAAGTAACGAAAAAGGTCGAAGCTTGGTTTGATAAACAACTAGAACGTTCTAAGCCAAGTAAAAAGACAGCAATTGGGTTAGAAGGACTAAACATTGGATTACTTATCGATGGGCCTATGACAAACAAAGCGGCAGAACAACTTTCAACCCTTACCAAACTGATTGTTAAACAAGGCGGGCTGACTGTTGTCCCGGAAAACAGTCCACTTCTCTTGGAAGAAGGGTACCTGAATCATTTGCTTTCGGACAAAACTGTCTCCCCTTCGTTATCCTACGGTGAGCATGTGAATAAAAATGGGTTTCATATTATGGAGACACCAACGACTCATTGGGTCGAGACGATTACTGGACTCGCTGCCACAGGTGTAGAGTTAATGATTGTCTTAACGAATGACCGACCCTTGCAAACCCATCCGTTTGTTCCGATGCTACAGATGACAACATCGGAAACCATCAATGAGAAAAACGGCAATGATTTAGATCTGTTTCTTACTGGAGATCCAACTACTTGGATTGCTGCTATATTAAACCGATGTAAAGATACGTTGGAGTACAGGTACACTCCAAAGTTATTCAAGCATGGAAACATTGATTTTCAATTAACGAGAGGATTCCTTGGAGTGTCTTTGTAAACGAAGTAAAAGATTACATGCCAAATGCCAAGCCCGGATGCCACAGAAAAAGCACCCTGTTCGAAATCAAGACTAAAAAAATAAAAATGTACAAAAAATCAGGGTTCTCACGTTATGTATATATACACAACGAGAGAACTCTTTTTTCAAGTTTTACGCAGAGTAGGTTTTTAAAAACTTTCGTATAGTTTTCCGTTAACCTTTTTAATTTCCTCTTTTAATTGCTTGTTTTCTTTCTCTAAATCTCGAATACGTTCTTGAAACACTTGGATTAAACTATCTTTGCTCTCGTCATTCATATTTCTTTTTATATTCTTTGGAGATGTCACTTCCTGTTGTTTTTGACGAATAATTTCAATCCTATTTCTTATCTCAGGTTGGTTGTAAAGGTAAGACTTGGAAACTTCTGCTGCAGTGGCAACAGTATTGAAGTTGATTCGTTCTTTCTGACTAATTAATTGTTTTATCGCTTGGTCAACTTTTTCAGCGGTTTCCTTTTTCTTCTGTTTGGCAAATGCAACTACCGCATCCGTATTCCTTTTGTGTTTCATTATATCACTACACTTTCTTTTCCCTTTTGAGCTTGTAAGAGCGTTTTTCTAGCACTGTCGCCACGATGCATTTTCCCTTCGTTAAGTTGATCCCTAATCTTCGTCAGATTTGTCAATTGCTCTTTTGTCTTTTCGTTGTATATAGGGTATTGTTTCGTCATTTCTATATGCTCTTCAATTTTTTCAATTTCCCTCTCAAAGTCAGGAAGATTTTCGGGTGTTGTACAAAAGTTTGGGCATGTTAAACAAGGTGTTACTACATAGGGACACCCCTCTTTCTTAGACGCTAAACAATAGCCTAAAGGAACCCGAACCGCCTCTATGTTACTCCGAATGTATTCCCAATGAATCAGGTCATCATCTAAATTCATTTCCGATACTCTTGCGTCCCCAAGATCAACTCGTAAGAGCGGTCCCTTTTTTTCCTGTGCCTTTTCCCACTCTTTTCTAAGTGTATCATCCGCAATTTTGGCATACATTAATGTCATTTCTGGTGAGGCATGCGCAAACCATTTCATAATATGAGTTAAATTCATCCCAAGGTTAATTAATTCCACGCCCTTTGTATGTCGGAAGGCATGATTTCCAAAATGATAAGTTTCTCCGTTTTGATCAACAATGTTGTATCTTGTAGCCCAACGGTTTAATGCATTTTGTATGCTTGCTCCTGTGAAAGGCTTACCTCTACGTTTCCCTTTTGTGCGAACAAATAAATACCCTTCGGGATTGTTTTCCTTTGTCGATTTGTCTTCTGTTTGTTTGATTATGAATTGAATAATCTTTGCTATTTCCCTATCTATAGGAACACGATGGTTTTTCACATCTGTTTTGGGAATATCCCCTTGTAAATAATATCCTTTGTTCGTGGTTATCAAACAATTTTGGAACCGAAGGTTTAAAATATCACTAATTCGCCAGCCAGTAGCCATGAGTAACATTACAATAGGAATATATTCCTTTTCATTATCATCCATCGGTGGGGTTATTTCCAATGGGTTCAGTTTTATAAGAAGTTCCAATTGATTCATGACGGTTTCAGGAATATATTTGATTTGATTTTCATTCTGTTTTGATATCTTGGGAAAATCTTCCTTGAAAAACAACGTACTTATAAACTTTAAAGGGGATTCGGAACGCTCAGAGCGCTGAAGATACTCTAAAAAGTTTTTTACTGATGAAAGCAGCTTATATTTATAACTTGCGCTTAACGATGCATTTTTTTTGTTAAAGTAAATGAAATATTTTTCAACGTCCTGTCTTTTTAATTGGTTGAAATCCTTCCAATCTGGATAATTTTTATAAATGAAATCTATATAACAACTAATTCCTCTAAGTTGCTCGGCAAGTTTACCTTGACTTAAATATGTTAAGGCGAACATACAATAGTCTTTTACAATTTGGCGGAATAAGGGAGGGATTTTTTCAAATGAAATCAGATAACTGGTTTTGTTTATTGTGTACCTGGCGTTCGGTATCTTTCGCAGATCCCATACATCTTTCTCTACCTCATCCCTTGTATCGTAGAAGTGTGATAAAAACTTAAAAATTGAATTGAAAGTAGTGATAGGAGCAGTATTATAACCGTCTTTGTTCGTTATTCTGATACCTGTGTTTGTCAAAGTAGTTTTGTATTTCATCAAGCCCTGGGTGTAGGGTATGTCTACTAAACTTTCAATTCTAGGATAATATTTCTCCAAAAATAGATTTAGCTGCCCAAGTGAAGATGAATAGTTTAACATCGTACTAAGGGATAGACTCTCATTCACTAATTGGTTAGCGAAGAAGAATTTGACCTCATCCCGAATTGAAACGGGTAAGGACGAAAAGGTTATTCTTTTTAGCAATCCGGTCCAAGAATCGCCACCACCATATTTTTCAAAAAGGGGGTCTGTTACATCCCATACATCATTATCCAAATATCCTTGTAATTGCCCACGAATGATCGCCATTTTCTCAGTTGTTACACTAGGTCGATAGGCAGTTCTAGTCATCATTTTTCTTCTCCCATAATTGTTTTTGTTCCATGGCATTTTCCCAATCCTTCCGTATATCCTCGTCAGAAGGGTGAACATACATTTGAATAGTTGTCTGCACATGGGCGTGCCCTGCCCGCTTTTGAAGAGTTTCTGGGCGCATTTCCCCTGTCTTCCATAACTCCGTTATATTAGTATGACGCAACATATGAGGTGTCGCATCTATTCCAGTTTTAAATTTAAGACGGGTGAAAAGTGCTTGTACGGCTTGATAGTCAAGGGGAAACCCCTTTTGTTTGCCCATAAGTTTTATGAAAACAAAATTAGTATCAACCTCATCTGTATGGCTATCTAAAATATAAGCTCGATAAAGGTTAGCCAGTTCACTTGATATATCAAGTGTACGAGGACTACATACGGTCTTAATTTCTGCCTCGTTAATGAGTTCCCCACGATCACATATAGTGACTTTCTTTGCCGCTGGAAGAACATCAGAAAGATGGAGTGATAGAGCTTCACCAATCCGCATGCCTGTCTCATAGAGAAGGGCCAGTAAAAATTTATCCCTTATATTCTGACATGCATAAACCAATATTTGTACTTGTTCTGCTGTCATTACTTTTAACTTTTCCTTTGGTTCTTTTAGTCTCAATATCTTATAACTTTTTGTCTTATTGTTAAGGGTATGGTGAAGAAATCCCTTGAAGTTACTACGAGAAGCAAGTATTTGCCTTTTCAGTCGATCAGATAAATCCAATGCATGGTCTTCATGCCTCATAAGATAATCATAAAAGGCATAGACTTTGTCTAAATAGATATTAATAGTACGGGCTTTTCTCTTTTTGGTATCAATCGGGGATATGCTGGTCACCTTTACATCCCGATAGGGATTTTGAAGCCACCTAATAAATTCCGCCATATCATCAATTCCGATGTCTCTGTAATCTGCCTTCTTTTGCTCTAGAAACTCAAAAAATAATTTCAATGCATAACTGTAGGAGCGTAATGTATTTCTAGCAGAACCTGTGTTGTCTTTATATTTTAGGAACTTAACAACAGGTTTTACAAATTCCCCATTTTGGTCTACAAGTAAATATCTCTTTTTATTACCGGAGGTAATAATCTCTTGAACCCTCATATTAAAAATTCCCCCTAATGTGATTAGAACTCACCTTCGTATCTTACTTTAAATACTTTGTTATTTGAATAGTGTTTTATTGCCAATTAAGTAAAATAAAAAGGGATAAACCCTACGTAAAATACGTTAAGGTCTATCCCTAATTATAGTATTGTTTTTATTATGGACGACATTCCTTTTCTGTGGCTCCCTTTAGGTTAGCGGCTTTTTGTTGATTATAAAATCGTTTTAGGGTTTCAGCCAATACTTTTAATGCTTTTTGTTTACATACTTCCCATAGTCTGGAATGGCTAATTGATCAAACAATTGAACGAGCCTATCTAAACTCCTAGTTAGTTCTTCGCCAGACATTGGCAAACCATGACCAGTGACAGCGAGGATTGGCTTAAGTTTAGCTAATTTTTCAACCGAGTCCCAGGCGCTTTTCCAGTCTGTAGTCAAATACCTTGGCGGACCGTTTATTTCTTTCTCTTGGGTAAAAACCTTATAAAGTGAATCCTGTTTTACCGTTACAAAAGCATCCCCGGCAATCAACGTTCGATCTGAATCTCTAAACAAAGAGATATGCCCTGGTGAATGACCGGGTGTATGAATCCATTTAAATTCTGGCAAATAAGGGACAGTTCCATCAGCAGGTAGCTTCTCCACGTGTGTTCCAATATTAATTGGCTCATTCGGGAACAATGGAGATAATTTCGCTACCAATCCGCCCTCCACCGATCCATCCGGCTTAGGATATCGGAGTTCCCCTGTTAAAAAAGGGATTTCAAACTTATGGGCATACACCGGAACGTTCCAATGGTCTATTAATTCAATAATGGACCCGACGTGGTCAAAGTGACCATGAGTTAAAATAATTGCCTTTGGCCTACTATTTCGACCGTAATATTTTTCAGTTACGGAAATAATTTCGTCAGCTGCATGTGTCATCCCAGCATCAATCAGTACAAATTCATTCGTTTTTGGATTTCCGATGAACACAATATTAACTATCTGTATCGTATGGCAAATAACATCAGGAAGAACTTTCGCACTTACACCACTACCAACTGATGTTGCTGGGATAAATTTATAATCTTCTCCATAATTCATATCATGATCCATAGGGATGTTTCTCCTTTTCATCTTAGTCAACTACTATTTTCCCTTAAAGATGAATCGCTATCCGCTATGGAACATTTTTTGGTAGGATCATAAATCTTTTGTTAATTACTTGTTCAATAAGACTAATTTTCCAATAGCATTGTAACCTAATGTTGTCTATTCCAAATTATCTTCAACGTTATATGTCAATGGGTGCAGATTTTCTATCACTTTAATTCCTTCTAAATTCTTTATTTCTTCCAATATGCTCTCAGAAACAATGACTTGCTCAATATGTAGTGTATTTTTTATTCGCATAAATCGAATTTTATCCTTAGGTATGCCCCATGACCCCCTTAGTGCTGCTTCCATTGCCTGTTTGTCATTATCTAAGACAATCGGAATTTTAGCTCGATCTAAAAAGCTACTCGTTATCACATTTTCATTCATCGTTTTAAAATCAATCTTGTCAAATAGTCTGCTTGTTGTTAAGTCTGCTAAACCTATACCTAGAGCATTTCCATGAGAGGCATCACTTAAGTCAGCCGCAATGATATACTTTATGTCCGGTTTAAAGTCATCTGTTTCACCAAGAATTCTGAGCCGTCCGATGATATTTGTATCCATTCCGGTTCCGCTATAATTCTTGCCAATCTCATCTACAAATAAGATATCTATCTTGTCCGTTGGTAACTTTGGCATATAAGCTTTTGCTTTCTCAAGTAGCTCTTTCTCCCGTTTGACAATTTCATTTTGGGGGATAGCTTCAATGATGGCTGTTTGGTCATAGCCATTTTCTACAATTCCAATGCCAAACAAGACGTTTCCCTTTTCAATAACAAATTGTCCAACCGTAGGCATGATGTCACGAATTCCGTGGACGCCATACGTATGAATGGTTTGAGCTTGTTTGTGATTACCGTGTCCTATTGCAGCCATTTTGACTAAACCACTTTCATAACTACCATGGAAATCGGTATGAGACTTGATCCGGTTCACGAGAATAACACCGTCTGCTGTAGTATTTGTAAGTTTGTCTTGATATACAGGTATCCCCTCAGAAGTTTTACCAAGTTCAACTACATCCATATCAGAGCAAATCGGCATTTCACAATATTCTTCTGTCACCCCTAATGCGTGCAAAACGTCGACTTGTCCTGCTGCAGTGGCTCCACCATGACTACCCATTGCTGGAACGATAAAGGCATCTGCACCAAGAGTTTTCACTTGTTTTCCAATTTCTTTAATGATTAAAGCCATATTCGAAATGCCACGACTGCCTGCCGTAATCGCGATCTTCATACCTGGTTTGATTAACGTTTTAATTTGATCTTTACAAACCTCTCTTTGAACAGTTGTTGGAATATCCGAAACACGATCTGAGACAAACGTTTGTTCAATTTTAGCTACCTTTATTTCCACTATAGCCCCTCCTCTTATTAACGCTTACAATTGGTAAACAATATGGATACCTTGTTACAAATCTTAATTGTTTTCTCTATTATATACCTTTTCTTGTCTGTCTCGAAAATTTTGCAACAATAATTATTTTACCATCATTTATAAAAAAATCGATTCATCATCGGTTAGACTACTCCCCATCCCCATCCCCACCGTCAAAATCAGTACCGCTGTCGTCTTCAACAAAATCAGTTGCTTTTTCTACATAAGAAGACATAATCGTTTCGTGTTTATCCTCTGTATCTTGGTCCATAAAGTTTGAAAACGAGTAGGTTTTTATCAACGTCACTTTTGACTTTATAAATAAAATCACCAAAATAAAAAGCAGAATTAACACACCAAGTAACAAAATCATGTCCATCCAATGTTCCTCCCTTATCTGCTTGTTAATCACTTTATCCAATCATATGACAAGTGAAAAGTAATAATCATCGGCTGGGAAAGAAACTCGATGGATTTTGAAATGAATAAAGTTTACATAATAATATTACTGAAAACAGATGCGGGTTAAGGGAAAACCCCTACATACGATAAGAAAAGCACAGGGCGCCTTGCCCCCCCGCTTTCATAGCTTTAAGTACAGGAATTACGCAAGGGATTAATCACACAGTAATTGAATGAATGATTGACCTTTTCCTTTTTAATTTCGAGGGTATCGAATTTTTATTCACAGCTCCTATACTTGTTAAGATTCATATGCTTAACTTCTGTTTTCTACTAATCTTGTTACCTTTCACAAAATATATCAAATTCATGACTATCCAAATAAAAATGAAGGAGAGCTGACAACGATCAACTCTCCTTCGATTATTTAAGGGACATCCAGGAACACTCATGCTGTTGATGGTTTCCCAAAGCCTTCTATATAAATCGGACTAGTATCATATTTTTATTTTAAAAAATTAGTAGTCAATTTCTTAATACCAGTACTTAGACAAGATTTAGCTCCCATATAATTATTAACATAAGAAAAGCGCAAGTCGCGCCCGGAGCTAGACTGCTCTTGGATTTTTTTATCCTCCCTTATCTTTTAAGAAAGGATGATTCCTTTGAAAGAAATTGACTTACAAGCTATTGTTTTTGTAAGTACTTCTGTAGTTCAAGAAATGTGGTTTTATTGGGGGCTTCCAACCATCTATTATTGGGACACCAAACAGAAATTGAAATGAATAGGCCACTCTTTTGAAGTAGGAGTGAGCAATGAAACATTACTCTCTCCTATTTGTTGACTCGTTAACGTCCAACCAGCGGCTCCTTAGATTTGACTCTAATTGTTCCATGGTGCGTGCCACAGGTGTTAAAAATGCATAGATATACAAACCTTCTTTTACCTAGAAAATAGGCAGAAGGATATACACCAGCAAATGCAAAAGGTAAAATCCATGTTAACACAAAGCGGATCACTTTATTATAAATGTCTACCGGATAGCGCCCATAGTTACCAATGTTGTACATCATGGGCATGATACTAGTTTTACTATCAGACCAAAAGCTAATGCATGCAATTAAAACAAAGATTCCTCCATACACGAATACACCGCCAAGAACTAGAACGTATTGAAGAAAATATCTGCGTAATTAATGTCCTCCATTATCCTCCTTGCACAATTAGTTGTTTTTTAACAACTAGCCACAATAGCTTGTATAGTTATTCTAATCGAGGAGATAATAAAGAAGAGGAGGTGTATATGATGACAAATCCATATCTTTGTCCAAACTGTAAAACAAATCGTTCTAGGTTCAATATTATTGAACAAGTTGCCAAACCAGTTAAATTAGATCCACAGTCTGGTGAAATTACCAACGATTATTCGAATGGTACGTTAGATATGTTCCACACACCTTATAACGGACCAACCCAAAAAGTCCAATGTGGGGCTTGTGGGTTAATTGAAGATGAACAACAATTTATTAAATATGCTGAAAGAAATCCCAGAAAATAAAAGAGCACAGAAAGTTAGTGCTCTTTTTTTGATGTAAGGCTTTTCTCCGTTTTACTCACCCGAATTTTTCATATAAGTGTGCAATCTCTTCCTCATGTTTAATCCCTTCGTCATCGGGCGTTTCTAAAATAAATGGAACATCTCTGAACGTAGGCTGCAAAATAAATGATTTGAGTTGTTTCTCTTTAATATACCCGTTAACAAACAGGTTAGCGTGTCGATCCTTACCAGATTCGGTAGCATACTTGGAATTATTTAAATGAATTGCTTCTAAATGATTAAAAAAAGAAAGCTCTTCCCCTTTTGCTATAAATTCGTCCAGGTTATCACCATTCCACAACCCACTTGAAAATGCATGGCATGTATCAAGACAAAACCCAATCTTTTCAGGATTATCCGTTAGTTTTCTGATTTGGACCAACTCCTCCATTGTTGTGCCCATGGAGCCTGGCGTGCCAGCAGTATTCTCTAACAAAATTTTACAACTACCATCCCAAACAGATAGAACTTGGTTAAGAGCATCAATCATTACTTTATAGCTTTCCACCCGGTTCAAAGATTCCATCTGCTTACCAAAATGAACAACAACCCCTATCGATCCACATGCATTTGATATATCTAAGTCGTTTAGTAGGGAATCGATTACCTGTTGTCGTTTTTCCTTCGTAGCCGTGAGGTTGGTAGGATAGGGGGAATGAGAAATGGATACCAGGTTGTTCTCCTCGGAAATTTTTCTGCATGCTAGCGTATCCTGCTTATTAAACTCTTTTACGGATAGAGCTCTAGGGTTTTTGGGGAAATATTGAAACGCTAAAGCCCCCATTTCAATCGCCCGCAATGCCGCACCTGAATATCCTTCTTTAATGCTTACATGACTTCCAAATCGCATAAAAAACGCTCCTACATCCTTTATGATTGACATTCTGTACAATAGAAAGACTTTCTTGAAGAAATCTCATCTCTAATTATCGTGTTTCCACACCGTTTACACGGATTTCCTTCCAGTTTATACACATTAAAATGGTTAAGAAATCCACCTGTTTTATTATCTCCCTTATACAAAGGCTCATCCATATAGCCTCCTAAGTTGACAGCTCTTTCTAAGACAGCTTTTATCGAGTGATAAAATTGGATGCGTTCCTGATCAACTAAATCAGCAACCTTTTTGGTTGGTAGAAATTTCGCATCCCAGCAGATTTCATCCGAATACCTGTTTCCAATCCCGGCTAAAAAGTGTTGATCAACCAAACTCGTTTTCAATACTCCCCTTTTTTCAACTAGTTTTGCTAAAAAAGCATCAAGGGAGAAATTAATATCTAATGGTTCTGGCCCTAAATCATCCAGCTCATCCTTTAACTCTGCTTTTTTCAGTAAATGTAAATATCCTAGTCTTAGTCCAATGAAATGTAAACTATTGTCACCAAATTCCAATCGCACTTGAACCGTTCGATCAGGCTTATCGTGCTCCGAACCGTAAAACATCCAACCACCTAACATCAAATGTAATAGAAGTGTTTCCCCATTCTTAAGATTAAATAGTAAGTGTTTTGCTCTACGTTCAATCGACTCAATCGTTTGATGCTTAACCCGATCAATAAATTCCTCAGTCTTCATGTTGATCGATTTTTCCCGGTTTATTTCTACATCTGTTATTTCCTTTCCCTTGATTAGCTCATGTAGTAAGCGCTTATAATTCTCCATCTCTGGTAGCTCAGGCATATGCTCATTCACCCTTTTTGTCCTTTTAGTAGTATCATTTCCAATTAGAAGGAAAAAATGTTACTACTGAAACATTCCATTAAAGAAAAGGGTGACACATTTGTCTTATACTATTCAAGAGCTCCAACCACACACAATTTATCAAGTCGTCACAGGTTCACAAAGCTACGGACTCGCCACACCTCATAGTGATATTGATCAAAAAGCTATCGTCATCCTTCCGCTTCAACAGTTATTTACTTTGAATAAGGAATGGGAGACACAAACCTTTCATCAACCAGATATCGAATTCCATTCCTTAAAAAAAGCAATGAATTTATTTCTTGCGCAGAATCCAACCATGCTGGAATTGCTTTTTGTCCCAGAGGAGATGATTATCAAACAAACGACTCAAGGTGAAATTTTACGCAAACATCGTCAGCTTTTTTTGTCCAAAAAGTGCTACTACTCTTTTGCAGGTTATGCCAAAGATCAATTAACAAGAATTAAATCAGGCCTCGAGAAAACTAATGAAACAGCCTCACGGTTTACTACAGACAACGTTAAAAAAAGGTTAGAAACATGTCTTAGTAATCAGGCCAAGGGATTTACAATAAAGAATATTTATCTAACCCAAAATGGCATTCCAGGTGTTGAGCTATCCGTTTCCACCAATCAAATCACCCTTTCTCAATTGCATAAAATAACGACAAGTCTTTCCAACCTTCTTCGTGCAAACACAAACAAGCAAAAAGCGAAGATGCCGCCCTCAAAATTATCAAAACATGCCATGCATTTGTTTCGATTACTGCACATGGCAATCGAACTATTAGAAACGGGAGAATTAATTGTAAATAGAGAAAAAGACAAAGAATTCTTGCTTGCGATTAAAAACGGGGAATTCAGATGGGAAGAGCTGTTTGTGAAGGCAGATCGTCTCATGCAACGCTTAGAGATGTCTAAAACTACTAGTCGGTTACAAGAGACGCCGCCAACAGAAGAAATTAACCGATTGTACCAGCAACTTATGACTAGGGAATAATTAGGCTCGTCTCAATCCCTCTCCTTTTGCATATATATATCGTATAAGAAAAGACGAGGGGGGATACCATGGATAAAGCCATTCTCGGGATGGCCCTGTTAAGACTGTTATCGGGCACGATAGAAATTAGTGCAGCATTTTTAATTTTTAAAATACATCAAGTCGATAAAGCATTATTGATTAATAGTTCTTTAGCCATTGTTGGTCCATTAATTCTTATTATCACCACTTCGATTGGTCTACTAAGTATTGCTGCTGATATATCTTACGTGAAAATTATATGGATTTTTGTCGGGATTATCTGCATCTTTTACGGCGTGTCTAAATAACTAATACAGGTACGTTGTTGCTGGATGAAAAAAAGCTTGACGTTATGCATGTTCCCAACTAAAATAATCTCATTTGGAAGATTATTTTTTGAGGAGCAACTAATGAAATGCTAAACCTTATTTCATTCAACCCTTTCCGAACAATCGGGATTCCGGGTATTAAATACATTAAACCTGAACACAGTTTTAAAGACATAGAGATTATCCGTCAGGCAGATGTTTTGTTGTTTCCTGAAAACTGGCAAACTACTTTTCTAGCATATGGATTAAAAAAACCTCTATTCCCAAGCATCGAATCGATTCAATTAGGCTTTAGTAAAATTGAAATGACGCGTGCCCTTTGGTCAGTCGCTAAGCAACATGTTCCCTATACTGAAATATTGGCAAACACGGAACAAAATCGAGCTAACATTCTTGAAACCTTCCCTTTTCCATTTGTTTTAAAAGATGCCCGAAATTCGATGGGGAAAGGTGTATTTTTAATCGAAAATGAAAAAGATTTTCGTTTACATGCGACAATGTTAGATGTATTATACGTGCAAGAATATTTACCGAACGATGGCAAGGATTTACGGGTCTGTGTCGTTGGGGATGAGGTTGTTGCCGCCTATTGGCGAGTCGGAGAAGAAGGCGCTTTTCTTCACAATGTTGCACAAGGTGGGGAACTTTGTTTTGACTTTATACCACAAGATGCACTTGACTTAGTGTTGCGTGTGGCTAAGGCATTAAATATAAACCATGCTGGATTTGATGTGGTGTTCTCAAATGGAAATGCTTATATTCTAGAGTTTAATGTTTTATTCGGAAATCATGGCATCCGCGAACAAGGAATCGCCCTTGAAGCAAAAATCTACGAATATCTGTTAAAAACGATGGAACCACCATACCCAACTGCACCACTAACTCCTTTAAAAGGAATTTCTTAACCTTGGTAACTGATTGGCAAATGGATAAAAATTCTTGATAAATTTTGGTTATGCCATTGCATGGACTTTTAATGTCTGATATAGTTTAAGAAACAATTATATATGCTTTACTTCAATAAATCATTGAAGTGAGGATAGAGGTGCAAAGACCATCAGTAAGTAACCGGAAGATAATGAGATCTAATAATGGTTACTGAAAGGGGAATTTGCCGAAGTGATAAGAATCTCATTATTCTGGTCACTGGTTCTGTATTGAATAAGTACAGGGCTGTCATATAGCTATACGTTGCTATATGGAGGGCTATCTCATGCATCATAATGAAGTTCGGTACATTGATGCAACAACGAGCCCTCGTTGTTGCATTTTTGTTTTCTTACATCTTTCGTTGTGATGAGATACCCTCTATTCATACTTTCTGTCTGAATTGTTGTATTTTTGTTAAAACTATGAATAGAGGTGATGACAATGAATTTTGGTCGTGTAATTACAGCAATGGTAACGCCTTTTGACCAAAATGGAAACATTGATTATGACAAAACAGAGGTACTTATTAATCATTTATTAGCAAATGGAACGGATGCATTAGTAGTAGCAGGAACTACGGGAGAATCCCCTACCCTGTCAAAAGAAGAGGTCCTTTCGTTGTTTAAGTTTGTTGTAAAGGTAGTTAAAAACCGGGTTCCAATTATAGCCGGTACAGGCTCGAATAATACAAGCGGCTCCATTGAACTAACGAAACAGGCGGAAACAATTGGTGTAGATGGAGTAATGCTCGTTACACCATATTATAACAAGCCATCCCAAGAAGGTATGTACCAACATTTTAAGGCAATTGCTGATGCTACTAGCCTTCCAGTCATGTTATATAATATTCCGGGAAGATCTGTTGTTGGATTAGAACCTGAGACTATTATCCAGCTCTCCCAAATAGATAACATCGTGTCTGTTAAGGAAGCAAGTGGTAATTTAGATGCGATAACAAAGATTATTAGTGAAACAAGTGAATCTTTTTCTGTCTATAGCGGAGACGATAGTATGACATTACCAATTTTATCTATTGGCGGTACCGGAGTTGTATCTGTTTCCTCACATATTATCGGTAATGATATGAAGCAAATGATCCAATGTTACTTAAACGGTGATACGAAACAGGCTGCTAGAATTCACCAAAGTCTATTACCGGTAATCAAAGTGTTATTCATGGCACCTAATCCTACTGCAGTTAAAGAAGGTTTAGCTATTGCTGGTATTGATGTTGGTAGTGTCCGACTTCCATTAATTCCTTTAAATAAAGAAGAAAAACAAACGTTAGAGCATACCCTACGATTTCTAATAAAGTATAATGCCGTATAAATGTGAAAAAGTAGATTCCTAAGGGATCTACTTTTTTTAACAGATAAGAAAAAATCCAATAGCTGTCTAGCTCCATGCGCTTTTCCTTATCCTTTTCTTTTAGTAGATATTACTTTTTAAAATTTTCATACTATCTATACAAATTCGTTTTACAACACGTGTTTAATGTTGTATATTAATTTAGTATGAAAAGTGAAGGAAAAGGAGTTTATTAAAAATGATTAATCTAGATAACCATTCACTAATGGAAGCTTATTATAGTGCTTTGGAATTAGATTTGGACACAGAATTTATTGAAATGCTTAAGAAGGAACTGGAAGCTAGAAATTTAGTGGTTTTGAAAAGACAGTTATCTAGCATAAAATAGGTTTATCTCCTCTTTAACTATCTATTTAACTACGTCCTCAAAAGTTAAACATCCTTTTCATTCAGACATCAACCAACTTTTGAACTAATGCTTTCTTTTTTATTCATGAATGATCGATAGCTTCATCCTCCGCTGAGCAATCCTTAATATTTCAAGCCAATTCTTTAAACCATCTAAATTATTGAATATGTTAATGTTTACTATCTCATACGCATTCAATGGTTGTTGCTAGCCCCCCTTTTATTACAATTTTGGTTTTGAACATCTTTTTAGTCCTTCGTCACATCATATTAGAAATTAGAAACTTACAAACCTTTGATCACTATTGCAAGTGTAGCAATCACTTTCTTCTTCACCTTCACTAAAGCACGAAAAGCTAGTCCCCGAAAGGACTAGCTTTTCACCTAAAGGTTAATTTATTGTATATATAGTTTGTTATGTCTATGCTACACTAGATTCGTGTGATAATCAACAATAGTTAATAAAGCAGTTCATAAACCTCATTTAATTGATAGCCTCTCTCATGGTCTCCCGCTTGGTTCGCATGGTGCATTTCCTTCAGTAAAATTTGTCGTAACATTTGCACATCACCTTGACTTAATTCTTCGACAAATTGACGTTCGGAACGGTAATCATTCGCTTCTATTTTGTGATCAATATGTTGGACGGCCTTATTTTCTTCTGTGTAATTGGATAAAACCTCATGAAGATATGCAATGGATTGGTCCATTTCCTACACCCTTTCTTGTCTGCTTTACAAAGAGTAGGATGGATTTCTTCCGATGATATTATACGAAAGATAACAATCTTTTTGCTTATTTTTCCGATAACCGTTGAATTGTTTCTGCAAGTAATTGGGTTCGCGGGATGAGTGATTCTAGGTCCAAATACTCTTTGTCACTGTGAGCATTTCCCCCGACAGGTCCAAGGCCGTCTATCGTTGCAATTCCAAGTGCTGCTGGAAACGAAGCATCTGAACCGCCACCAGTCGCTGTGTCGTGTATGTCAACACCAATCATGTCCCCAACTTCTTTAATGACCGATAAAAGCTTTTCCGTCTTTTCCGTCTTTTTCATTGGTGGTCTATTCATGTGCCCCTGTAACGAAACAGTTGTTCCATTGACATCGGTTGTGGCGCAGATTTTCTCCAATTCTTGTTTTAACAACTTCAACTGTTCCATTTCCGAAATACGAATGTCAATTTTGGCTATCGCATGGTCCGACACAATATTTACTGCCGAGCCACCTTCTATCACACCAACATTGACATGAATGCCATGTTCTGGATCGGACAATTTATGCAATTGAATAACTTTATGCGCTAACTCTTCAATAGCACTTCTTCCCTTTTCCGGTTCAATGCCAGAATGAGCAGCCTTGCCATGGATTTCAAGTGTGTAACTTCCATTACCTCTTCGGGATGTAACGAGAAATCCATTTTTGCGAGCTGGTTCCATTACTAATGCATACTTTTTTCCTTGCGCAAATTGTTCGATTAACCGGCGGGAGGTTACAGAACCAACTTCTTCATCGCTATTGATGAAAATTTGTACATTTTTAACACCACTTAAATTAAATTGGAGCAAAGCAACCATAGCATAATACAAAGAAACAAGACTGCCCTTCATATCGATTACGCCAGGTCCATATGCTTTGTTACCCTCTATACGAAAAGGGCGTTCCTTTACAGTACCTTTCGGAAACACAGTATCCATATGTGCTAAAATTATTATTTTTGGGTCAATGGCATCTCGATGTCTAATACGTAAATGATTTCCGTAATCTTCTTGTGCGTATTCATCAACAACAAAGCCTTGCTGTTCAAAAAGCTCTTTCAGTAATCTTCCTATTTTATCAACACCGGCTTTATCATGGCTTCCACTATCAATATTGACCAGTTCTTCAAGTAATCGAAGCATCTCCTTCTGGTGGTCCTCTAAAAATCTTATCATTGTTTGTCCCCTGACCTTTAAACATCAGCTATATTTTTATTATATAAAATGATACTATAGCTTCGACATAATATCCATATAATTATGCATACTTACGTTTGGCTAGAGGATAAGAAAGTTTTTCCATCACGTTGTTCTACCTGTTTTTCTTTCATTAATTTCCCTAATGCTCGTTTAAACGCAGACTTACTGATATGAAAAGCTGCTTCAATTTCTTCTGGAGTGCTTTTGTCATTCAAGGACATGACTCCGTCGTTGTTTTGAATAAATTCTAAGATTAGTTCCGCGTCTTCCCCTCTTCTCTCCTGCTTAAGTGGCAATAAGGAAAGGTTAAGTGTCCCGTCGTCCTTTACCTTGATCACTCTTCCCTCAACCCATTCACCTAATCGTAAGTCTTGATTGCGTTCGGAATGATGAATAAAACCGCGATAACCTTCTTCGGTTATAATAACAGCACCTTCTTTACTCGATCGAAAAACTCGTCCAGCAATGGGTTGGTTAAACAGCGACTCGGGAGCTTTTGGCCAATCATCGCCAAAATCACTTTCTCTGACCGGCTCAGCAATTAACTTCCCTTTCTTATCGGTTCCTAAAGCAACATAAAGCATATCACCTACGTTAGGCCAAACCTTTTCTAACATTGGTAAATCATCATTTGAAACTAACACTTCCTTGGTCATCCCAATATCAACAAAGACTCCAAGACCCTTGACTACCTCTACTACCTCTGCCCAGTCAAACGAATCGAATCCTACAGTCGGAATACTTGTTGTTGCAACAAGATTCCCTTTTTTATCGTGGTATAAAAACACTTCAATTTCTTGTTCTTCATTTAATGGTTGGGCTGTATCGTTATGATGGAGTAGCACTTCCTTTTCTCCATTGGATAAAACGTAACCTGTGTCTATTTTTCTCAATACTTTAAGATTATGTATCGTTCCTACCTTGAGCTCATTCACTTGTTCATCATCGCCTTCCATTTCTCTTTTATCAAATCCACTGAAATATGATAACCTAATAATATTGTTATCACATTGATAATAACTAAAACATGAAATTACCTCAACTTAAAGGAGCACATTATGAAAATTTATGTTGATGCAGACGCGTGTCCCGTTAAACAGGAAATTATAGCAGAAGCAAGTCTTTATCAATTAGAAGTTGTCTTCGTTAAGAGTTTCTCACACTTTTCATCAGAACCTGACCCAGACGGGGTAAAATCCATTTATGTAGATGCTGGTGCAGATGCAGCAGACTATCGAATCATGAAACTTGCTGATAAAGAGGATATTATTGTCACTCAAGACTATGGATTAGCTTCCTTAGCATTGGGTAAAGGATGTACCGTTATTCACCACAAAGGCTTTCAATATCAACCTGAAACAATCGATCAGTTATTACTCACTCGTCATTTCAGTGCAAAGGCAAGACGAAGTGGCGAGAAAACAAAAGGCCCAAAACCGTTTACCGATCATGATCGCGAACAGTTCCAACAAGTCTTTCACCATTTATTACAGCATGTAGTTGAACAGGAATAAGGGACATGGGGACAGGATTCGTGTCCCTTTTTTCATGAGTGAAATAGGTAGATATTTTTATTAAGGCTTGCATGTAGGCATGGCTTGTATCTCGTTTATTTTATAAGTATCGGTTATTGGAAATATGAATCACCATAAACCTCATCAATTAAGAGATTCTGTTTTGAGTATGTGTTTTTCAATGGCCTTGGACAGGATCATTGTCCCAAAATCGAACCTGAATCAGCGAACGACTATTGACATTTTTTGGCACACCCACGTCTAGCTTCAGTACTTTTGTTCTTTGAAAGTAGGAATGAATTTTATTTGATCTGCCTTATACCTATTATCTTTCAAACCGTAACTGATTTGAAGTTCACCTAAATAACCGCCAACAGGTGCTATTGATGCGCTAACACTTGCAATTAGTTTATTATTTTTAATTTCGTACTTTAAAATAGATCAAAAACTGATTTTTGAATAGAGGTGTGAAGCATCAATTCCAAGTTGTTTGATATCTATCTTTGTGGTTTCACCTTCTAGTGCGTGTTCAAAAAGTCGACGAATTAGAAGCAAGCAGGTCGAGGCGGTGCAGTTCTGAGGACCGGAATGTAGGCTTTCCCTACATGAGGACCGGAAGAACAAACCAACGAAGAGATGCGTAGCTTATAATTGGTGACTTTTTGAACAACCTCTTCTACTGTAATAACTGCTTCTGATTTGGTTAATTCTGTTGCTACATTCTTTTTTGCAATGGTAACAGGATCCTCCACACGTATTTCTTTTATTTGGCCGCCGCCATCCCTATGAAACACATGAACTTCTTGTATTAATACACCACTTCCACTACCTGTAGTTAAAATCACAATTATTTCTTCATTTTCATCTCTATTTATATCACTAAAGGATAACTCCGGGTAGTAGGTTGGATTATTTACATTCATCCATTCTGGAAAGCTTTGGACACCTCGTATATAATACCAAGGAGGCTTTTTTTGTTCAAACCTCAAATTTCTTTATTACAGGAATGCTCCTTTATTATTTATTTCCTAACTCTATTTTAGAACTAAAAGGCTATTCTAAGTAAATACTTAAAATAGCACCTAATACTAATAATTTAAATAATAAACGTTGTTATGATAACCTACGTTACTTGATGTTGGAGTTACTGAGATACTAGCAGGTCCATACCCAATACTATGCTATAGCTACCACCAGATGATGTGTCATGCACATATGCTATAACGATTTTATTAACTGGATCATACTCGTTATCTATGTCTACTTGATAGTAAAAATGACCTTTTATATAGATTGGAAAATCAGGAGTGCCTAAAGCTTGAAAAATCAAGCTCCTGTTCGGTCTAGCATGTTTATATAAAACACAGTTTTATTCATAGATTTTCTAGCTTACTTCAACATAATCTTATTGACTTTTTGGGTCAATGTCTAGTGAATTGTAGCGGTTTCTAGTCCAATAACTATTGCAACTGCTTTTTTATCCTCATTTAAAAATGCTAGTTGATAGTTTTCTGGATTAAGTAATATTTCTTTTTGAGTATTATTTACTGAATTTCTAGTTACTATACTTTGCTTAATTGATATAGTATTATTGTTAACTAATAGATTATTTATATCCCCATCAATAAACAAGGGCTCACGCTTAAGTATAAATTGGCTTAAGTTATAATCATCAGCAACCTCAGCAAAAGTAAAGTAAATCGGTTTCTCTGTATTTAAGAGTGCATCCTTTAAATAATTTGATAACTCAATGTCTATTTGGAGTTCAATTTGTTCTCCCTTATCAACTATATTTAGTTTTGATGTTTTTAAATTAACGTTATTTATTTCTTCCATATAGTCATTAATAGAATAAAATTTCCTATCATTGTTCATACTCTCAGAAATCGATTCGGTTCTAGTTTCACCATCATCTAAAGCAGTTTGAAAATTAGAAGCATCGGCACATCCAAATAAGATAATGACAAGAAAAATAATACATGATATAACGCTTTTCACCATAATTAGACCTCGTTTCAACTACTTGGACATGTACCATAATAATTCATAGAATTCTTGTCTGCGTATTCCATTCTAGAATAATCTGCGTCTACAAGAGTTCTTTCGTACGCAATACCTCTGCTATATTTTACAATTTCTCCATTAGTTTTAACAGCTTTTGAACCAGCATCAATTTTAGTTATAGTATCTCCGGGAATGTTCCATGTATAGGAAACTGAATCCTCCGTATCTACTCCTAAACTGGCTTCTGCACTATAGCCTACAGTTCCTGTAACAATACCAAAGTTAGCTTCGGCTTCAGAATCTACTCCTAATGAAAAATCGGCCCATATTCTCCGATTAACAGTTCTAGATACTTGATCAGAAATGCTACTGTCATTGCATATCTCTGTTTTCCATTTTGATGCTTTGTAAAGTGTTGTACTGGTCTCTGTTGCTGAGGCAACATTTAAGAGGGACATGGGGACAGGATTCGTATCCCTTTTTTTAGGAGTGAAATAGGTAGATGTCAAAGATCTTTCCCTGTTATATTTACATATTTTCAAAAACAACCATTTCATATTTCGCTCAAAAAAACGGGACACCTTTCCTGTCCCCATGTCCCACCTTAACAATAAAAAACCAGTCCCATTAATTGGAACTGGTTTTATTCGTTACGAAGTGAGCCACCATTGCCGTAACTTTGTGTAATAAAGTTTTAAACCACCACTCCTCAAAGTGGGTGTTTGCAGAAACGTTCCTGTCTTCCACTCGTAATGGAGGCTTGACATTCCGGTTTCGATATAAAACTCCCTATTACAGTTTAAAGGTTAAAACTTATTAGAATTACGAACAACGTAGCCTGTATTTATATATTACACAATTTATTATCTAATTTCAATAGTTAGCCTTTATCCAAATCTTGTTAGTTAACAATTGATAAATGGAATAACCGATGAACGCGCCAAGCGTGTTCAAGAGGATATCATCAACATCCAACGTACCAACCCGAAAAAAGAGCTGCGAAACTTCAATACCGAATGAACTACCAATGGCGAACCAAGCATAAAATATCTTCTTTTTACCTTTAATCAGCTCGGGGAGTAGCAACCCAAACGGTACAAATGCTAAAATATTGCCAAAAAAATTGTCGGTAAGCAGGAACCACCCTACTGAATCGAAGTGATAGAAGTAGTTAGAAATTGTCTTTAACGGCACAAGATTATAATCAATTGTCCCCTTCATCGACTGCCGATAAGCAGAGAAAAACAACAAATAAAATAAGATAATCATATATCCGGCAAAAGCTAGTAAAACAAGAAATTTATAGAGTTTGATCAAATAGTCCGGTAAAAATGACACATCGAATTTCTTCGTTAGCTTGCTTTTCCGGTCCTCACGTATTCCTGCATACGCTCCGCTCCTCAATTCTTCGTTGCCTCGAACTTCTCTGTCCTTCTTATCGTCTTTTTTGAACTTGTAGAAAAAATGGTTAGCTCTCTTCATCATTCATTCGTGATTTTCTTCAGTTTCTGCTGAGACAATTTTTGCGATATTACTAACATCCCACCTGTGAGCCGTTTCCGAAGCTACCTCATATTCTTTTCCAGCCCTTAATAACTGACCATTGTACGTTGTTTGGACGATCATTTTAACCATAGTCAAAGTACATTACTCTCCTTTCCTTCTCTTATCAAGCTTTTATTTATAGGATACCATTTACCTCCTAAATAAGATATTCAAGACGAACAGAATTTCATAAAACTAGGTAAATGTCCTTTACGATATATGTAGTATTTCATATGATAACTATTGGAAATCCCATTAGACCTTTACCTATGAGTTTAGGGTGGAAAGGAGAAATTCACATGCATTATCAAAATATTCATCCGTTAAACCGTAATCAAATACAACCACCATACGGGGTCACTGCAAATAACTACCGATATCCTGGTGGCTTTGGACACATCGGCCCTCTTGGTGCAGGCCTTGTTGGGTTTGGCCTTGGCTGGTTAGGTGGCGAACTATTAGATGGACCTGGCTATGGGTATGGAGCAGGGTATGGAGCAGGGTATGGACCTGGTTATGGCTACGGCGCTGGATTCGGTTCTGGCTATGGATTCGGCCCTGGCTTTGGTCCTGGATATGGTTTAGGATACGGTCCAAACTTTTTTTAATAAGAAAAGCGAAAGTGTGTCGCAGTAGACGAAGAAGCTTTCCTTAGTTAGGTTATATGAAATAAACGTATGTGATCATTCATGAACAGCCTAAATCGTCAACTGGATTTAGGCTGTTTTGCTTACCATTATCTCACTCACCAAAAATTGAACAAACGTTTGAACAATTTTTGATTTGTCTGCTCCACTTACAATACCAATAAGATATGCCGCTTTTTTTAATGCTCGAAGAGGTTCATACTTAAATATCGCTCACCTGTGTCAGGGGCAATACATACAACGTTCTTTCCTTTTCCTAACTTTTTGGCCACCTCTATCGCGGCAAACACGGCTGCACCACCAGATAACCCAACAAAGAGTCCTTCTTTAGCCGCGAGCTGCTTAAACATAGCTACTGCATCTTCATCGGCGATTTGGATTATTTCATCATAAATAGATGTGTTTAAGATAGGAGGAATAAAGCCAGGACTAGTGCCTACTAGCATATGCTTACCTGGTTTCCCCCCAGATAATACAGGTGATCCTTTAGGTTCAACGACAGCAATATAAAGCTCCGGAAGCTTTTCTTTTAACGTTTCACCGGTACCAGTGACTGTTCCGCCCGTACCTGCAGTTGCAACAAAACCATCTACCTTACCATCCATTTGATTCAGAATTTCCAATGCCGTCGTCGTTCGATGGGCGTCGGGATTTGCGCGATTTTCAAATTGTTGGGGAATAAAACTATTTGGGATTTCCTTATGTAATTCTTTAGCTTTTTCAATTGCACCGGGCATTTTTTGAGCACTTGGTGTCAAGACAACTTCAGCACCATATGCTTTTAAAATATTAATTCTTTCTTTCGTCATGTTGTCGGGCATAACGAGTATCGCTTTGTACCCTTTTGCTGCTGCAGTCATAGCTAGACCAATTCCAGTATTCCCGCTTGTAGGCTCAATAATAGTATCGCCAGGCTTTAAAGTCCCCTCTTGTTCCGCAACTTCAATCATATGAAATGCCGCCCTGTCTTTTACACTTCTAGATGGATTAAACATCTCTAATTTCACATAGATATCTGCAGCATCTTCTGGCACGACTCGATTTAAGCGAACAATTGGTGTATCCCCGATTAATTCCGTAATATTGTTTACAACTTTCATGCTACCTCACTCCTTATTTGTTAATTTCAGTTGGCCCTTCCCATTCCAACATGCCACCAACCATGTTACTTACTTTAAACCCCTTAGCTTCCATAAACATACATGCCATTTCACTTCTTCTTCCAGATCGACATACAAGAATATAGTCTTTATGCTTATCTAAATGTTCTACTTTTTCTTCAACTAGTCCAAGTGGTATATGTACGGCATTCGGTATAATTCCGGCTGCTACTTCCTCATCTTCTCGCACATCGACAATTGTATAATCTTTTCCTTCTTTTACTATTACTTCCACTTCTTTCGGTGTTAACTCTTCCATTAATACTCCTCCTTCTATATTTACAAATATCTTATCAATTTCGCGTTTCGGATACCACCGTTTTGTCTTATGTATGACGAATAACACATTGGAATTAACGCTCTTAATCCATCTAACATCATTATCGCAGCGCCTATTCCAGTAATCTTGTTAAAAAGGTGCTACGGACAAAGAATGATTCCTTCCTTCTTATCATGACCATTACTATTATATTTCATGAATGAGGAAATTGTCAGTTCGTGCGGTTTCCAAGGAAATAATGGTCATCCAAGCTAATTCTTGGAAGTGTCAAACTGCTGGTAACATTTGCTACTTACTTCCTAATCTTCATTTTCTTATAATAAGAATCAGAGGTCGTTCAAAAATGAAAGGTGGTGAATCAATGGCAGAACTAAAATATTTTATCTTCTTCGACTTTGAAATGCTATGTTCCAATCGAGGAATGGCATTTGAGGAAATGGAAGCAATTCGGTTAGGTGCTGTGAAGTACCATATTGACTCAGGAAAAATCGACTATTTTGATAAATATATTAAACCAACCCAGCAAAAACCACTTAGCAAGTTTTGCAAAAAACTTACTAGTATTTCTGATGAAGATATCCGGAATGCCCCGAATTTCAACGAAGTATTTTCATCCTTTTTAACATGGGTTGGTGGAGTGAAGAAATCCAGATTCTTTTCCTGGTCAAACAGCGACTTATTAAGATTAAAGTGTGATAGTCATTTACACAGGATCTCTGCTTCATTAATTACTAAAATAGAGTCAAGATATGTTGATTTCCAGGCTGTTTTTACGAAACGAGTATCAAAAGATAATCTTTCCGTAAACAATGCACTGAAACTGTATGGGCTGAGCTTCATCGGGCATCAACATAATCCTATGTACGACGCATACAATACACTGAGAATATTTCTTAGCTTTCACCATGATCCGCTTCAGTCAGATTTAATTATGCTAGATCGCTTTATCTTTGGAGAAATGTTTGAAAGGATTGATGAAGTAAACCCTTTAGTCATCGCTAAAATGAATAAGGATGTTCATACGTTCTTGGTCAATCTAGAAGACATATATAAAATGAAACACGTTGACAAACTATTAAAGCAAACCAAACGATTAGTAAGTAAATATGAGAATATTTTAATTAACCGGTCTGGTTTATTTTCAAAAGAAGTAACTGAAAAAGTACAATTACTAAAAGAATTTTACGCAGATCTCTGTCACTCGTATAAAGAACATGTCAAGCACTCATCAAAAGTCATGATGCTTGATGAACATATCGTTACACCAATGAAGCAGATTGCTAGTTAGATGGGAGTTATCCTTCCATCGTACATAAATAAACGGTTGTGTTCACAATTATTCCGGCCACCCAACGTTTTCTCCTATCTACTAAACCGCTACTATCCTCTCATTTTATTCCGGTACTGGCTAGGGGTATAGTCGTATTTACCCTTAAATATTCGATAAAAGTAACTAATATTATCATAACCAACCTGCTCGGCAATCTCGACAATTGGCATGGTCGTTACTTCTAATAATTCCTTTGCCCTCCGAAGCCTCTTATCCTGTAATAACGTTTTAAACGTCTGATTTGTACTTTTTTTAATATGCTTACTCAGCCAATAGGAAGGCTGGTTTAACTGCTTAGCTAGTTCCTCTAATGATGCCTCTTGATAATTATCTTCAATATAGTTAAGCACTTGTAGGGTAACATAATGCTCTTGTGTCTCCTGCTTTTGAATCAGCTTATCTACATGTTTGATTAATTCAATAATAAGTAACCCCATATAAAGCTTGATCGATGACTGAGACAACACAGATGGGTACCATATCTCTTCTATCATTTTGCCGATTAGCTGTTGAATTTCTTCTACTTCTGACACTTTAAAATAGAGGTAATGACCGTTATGTGTTTGATTGTACAAACTATCAATAAGGAATTCAGTTATTTTATTATCGGAATCTAGATAGGTGAAAATAAATTCAAAAAAGTCTGGACGAATGATAAAATTGATCACGATGTCACGTTGTTCGGCAGCTTCAATTTCATGTTCAATATGTTGATTTAAAAAAAGCAATTCCCCTTTTTTAAGAGTAATCTCGTCACCAGCAACATGTTGCGTAAGTTTCCCATGATACACGTAGTTAATTTCGATATAATCATGTTTATGTTTTGGAAAATCAATAAATCGGGTATGCTTTCTTACCATTATCATTTTGTTAGGCTTGAGAAACCTTTCACCCTCAATCACAAAGCTAGATTGACTTGTATATAGGTCTTTCTTAACCTCTTGGTTATGGATAATAGCAAGCTCTTCATCCGTAAACTGCATTAATTCTTCAAACAAGTTGCGCATTTACTCTCTCTCCCTTTAGAAACAGCCAGCAAAAGTAAAAGCACCTAAGATTAGTTAATAGAATCATAGGTGCTTTTTTGAAAAATAAGAAAAACGCAAGTCGCACCTCCCCCCTCACGGTCTCAAATTAACAAATTAAATAAATCTTTATCTTTGTTAATCTCGATATAAGAAAAGCCTTTTTTCTCCATCCGGTCGATTAACGGGGCATAATCATACTTATTTTTTAATTCAACCCCAACTAAAACAGGACCTTTATCTCGATTATTTTTCTTCGTATATTCAAATCTTGTAATGTCGTCTGTTTCACCTAATACATCGTCCATAAACTCCCGTAGTGCACCTGCGCGTTGTGGGAAGTTTACAATAAAGTAATGTTTATACCCCTCATATATTAACGAGCGTTCTTTAATATCCTGCATCCGGTCGATATCATTGTTTCCTCCACTTACGATACAAACGATATTTTTCCCTTTTATTTCATCTTTATAATAATCCAACGCAGCAACAGGTAGGGCTCCTGCAGGTTCTGCTACAATAGCATTTTCATTATATAAGTCAAGGAGTGTGGTACATACCTTACCTTCTGGCACAAGCGTAATTTCGTCAATTACTTCTTGAGCAATTTCAAACGTTAAATTTCCAACTTGTTGCACACTTGCCCCGTCAACAAATTTGTCGATGTTTTCTAGTCTTGTTACTTTCTTTTGCGCTAATGATTCTTTCATGGACGGTGCTCCAGCTGGCTCAACACCAATTACTTTCGTGCTTGGACTAATATTCTTAATATAGGAACCTACCCCAGAAATTAATCCCCCACCACCAATCGACATAAAAATATGTGAAATCGTCTCTTCCATACTATCTAATACTTCCAATCCAACGGTGCCCTGTCCGGTAATTGTTTTGTAATCATCAAATGGATGGATGAACGCCATGCCATGCGCATCACAATATTCTTTCGCTTGATGATAAGAGTCATCAAACGTATCGCCAATCAAGACGATTTCAACAAATGTACCACCAAAAAACTCGACACGGTTGACTTTTTGTCTTGGAGTAGTTGTCGGCATAAAAATCTTCCCTTTAACACCAAGCGCTTTGCACGAGTAGGCAACCCCTTGCGCGTGATTACCTGCACTTGCACAGACAACCCCTTTTTCTAACTCTTTCTTCGATAAGCTTTGCATTAGGTTGTATGCTCCTCTAATTTTAAACGAACGAACAACCTGTAGATCTTCTCTTTTTAAATAAACATTGCAATCATACCGTTCGGAAAGAATCGGATCCCTTTGCAGTGGTGTTTTTACGACAATGTCTTTTAAGGCCTGATGCGCAATGATTATATCTTTAATTTGTATAGGATTTGATTTAGTTTTCATAGCTTTATTTCCTTCCTAATCAAAAAAATAGTTAGATTCATACTATCATATTGAGATAAATTAGAAAACAATTGAACTTACTTATTGTTACTATTTGTAACTGCATTTCCAAGGAAACGTACGAAATAGAAATTCACAACCACCACCATCTCTCGACATGTTACGGCACAAATCGACAAGATTCTCTAACTGTTATACTACAGGCGACAGAACATCAATCACAGGATTTCACCAAAAATAACAACGTTGTTATTTAGGATGAACGCGCCTATCAAAATCGGCATCTTTCGACTAGACAAACCCCTTCAAACCAATAATAACAACGTTGTTATTTAACGAGCTTTACTCTGAGCAAAACCAGGATACCACTTGGCACACAAGAAAAGCGCAAGTCGTGCCCGAAGCTAGACAGCTCTTGCATTTTTTATGTTTTTGTATCTTTAAAAAGCTTCACCATTGAAATGGTGAAGCTTTCGTTCTGATGACAACTATCGGTTTTAAAATGCGTCCGTTAGGTTTGGTACAATTTGTTTTTTACGGGAAACAACACCCTTTAGCACTGCTTTATTATTTGCTAATGTCACTTGAAATGCTTTTTCTACCGTACTTGCTTTGTCTCCTAATGCCAATACTACCGAATCATTTTCTAAAATGTCTGTTACAACAAAGACGAATAAATCAAGACCCTTTTCATCGATCACGGAGGTAATAGTTTGCTCTATTTCTTCTTGCTTGGCAAACACTTCCTCTATATCCACTGTGTTTACTTGGGCTATTTCGACTTTGTTTGATGCCATTTCAAATTCCTTAGCATCGAGCGTAATCAATTCCTTTACGGTTTTATCACTTAAATCTGCGCCTGCTTTTAGCATAGCTAATCCGTAACTCTCAGCTTCTACACCTGCAAGCTTTGCAAGTTCTTCAGCCGCAGCAACGTCCTGGTCTGTGCAGGTTGGTGATTTAAATAATAAAGAATCAGAGATGATGGCAGATAGCATTAATCCAGCAATATCACTTGGAATGTCGATATTGTTTTCTTTATATAGTTTGTTTAAAATTGTGGCCGTACAGCCTACCGGTTCGGCACGGTAATATAATGGATCACTTGTTTCAAAATTGGCAATGCGGTGATGGTCAATCACTTCGATTACTTGGACTTCATTAATGTCACTTACACTTTGTTGGCGCTCATTATGGTCCACTAGAATTACTTTGTCAGCCTCACTTTTAGCCTTTTCGATTAACCGTGGTGCCTCGACATTAAACTGTTGTAATGCGTATTCTGTTTCGCCATTTACTTCACCTAGTCTAACTGCTTCAACGTCCTCACCAAGTTTACTTTTTAAATGTGCATAAGCCAGTGCAGAACAAATGGTATCTGTATCTGGATTTTTGTGTCCGAAAATTAGTACTTTAGCCATTGTGTTTTCTCTCCTTTTTAAAATGATACGTATGTAATTACTTACAACCAATTCTTATTCTAACGTAAATATGCGTTTGTTTCATCTACTACGTTTAAGGTGGTGTACAGTAGTGTACATACAGTACCATTTAATGATAAATTATTTAATTTGTCCTTCTCCATAGATTAGATACTTTGTTGATGTAAGCGCTGGTAATCCCATTGGACCACGGGCATGAAGCTTTTGTGTGCTAATACCTATTTCTGCACCAAAGCCAAATTCGAATCCATCCGTAAAACGCGTGGATGCATTATGGTATAATGCAGCAGCGTCAACTTCATTCATAAACTGTACAACATGACGATCATCTGTCGTAACAATACCTTCTGAGTGTTTGGAGCCGTATTTATTTATATGGGTTATCGCTTCTTCCACACTCTCAACAACCTTTACAGCTAATATCTTATCTAAAAACTCTGTCTCCCAATCTTGTGCGGAAGCTGGAACTATGCTCTCATCTAGGTTTCTTGCCCTTTCGTCGCCTCTAAGTTCCACATCTAAGTCCTTTAAAGCTGTCGTTAAGCTAGACAAGTGCTTATTTGCCCAATCCTTTTGAACTAGCACCGTTTCAATGGCATTACAAACAGATGGCCGTTGCGTTTTAGCATTGACGACAATTGGTATAGCCATCTCAGGGTCAGCAGATTCATCAATAAATAGATGGCAATTACCTGCACCTGTTTCTAAGACAGGAACAGTTGATTGTTCAACGACGGTTTGTATTAAATTTTTGCCACCACGAGGGATAAGTACATCTAAATAGTCATTCATTTTAAATAATTTACTTGCTGTTTCTCTTGATGTATCTTCAACTAGTTGAACTGAATCTGGCGGTAAGTCTGATTTTTGAAGGGCTTGGTGAATAACATCAACTAGCGCTTTATTTGAATGAAGCGCAGAAGAACTACCACGCAAGAGAACTGCATTTCCTGTTTTTAAACACAGACTTGCAGCATCCACGGTTACGTTAGGTCTTGCCTCATAGATCATCCCAACTACGCCTAGTGGAACCCGCACTTTATTAATTTTCAACCCATTTGGCCGTTCCCACGATTCAAGGATTTCTCCAATTGGGTCCTCTAAACTAGTTAATTGATCTAATGCATCAGCCATATCGTGAATACGTGATTCATTTACTATCAACCGATCAATCAGTGATTCGTGAAACCCTTTTTCTTTTCCATTTGTGATATCTAATTGATTCGCCTCTACAATATCCTTCACGTTATTTCTTAATTGTTCTGCAATTAATCGTAATGCTGCATCTTTTTGTTGTGTTGTTTTATTCCCTAACTCTGTTGCAACAGCTTTAACCTTCTGCGCTTTACTTAGTAAGTCGCTCATGAAACTACCTCCTTTAAAGATATAACGAGTTGGTCGCGGTGAATGGCTTCTGGTCTTGAATTATTTGTTTGTTCCATCGCAAGGTCACTGTTCATTCCCTTAATCGATAGAAGTTCCTCCGAGGAATAATTCACTTGTCCTTTTGCAATAATTTGCGTGCCATTACTAATTTCGACCACATCACCCGCTCCAAATGTCCCTACTACCCTTTGAATACCAGCCGGTAACAAGCTTTTTCCTTGGTATAAGATGGCATCCTCTGCACCTTTGTCAATCACAAGTGTACCAACAACAGGAGAATGGAACGCGATCCATTGTTTCATCTTCCTAAGACTCGACGTATGGTTATCCCCTATATACGTACCATCCCCGTTCCCATCAACAATTTCAAGTAATTTGTTTTTTCCTGTCCCAGATCCAATAAAGACGTTCACCCCGAGTGAATTTGCTGTTTGGGCTGCTAATATTTTTGATTTCATTCCTCCTGTACCAACCTTTGAACCGGAATCCTCTTTTGTTTGTGCGAGAATTTGTCCAGAAATAGAAGGTAGGAAGTCATAGCGTTTCGCTAATGGATTGGTATGGGGGTTTTCATCATATAAACCATTTATGTCTGTTAATACTACTAAGAAATCGGCATTAACAAGTCCACTAACTAACGCTGATAACATGTCGTTGTCACCGAATGTTAATTCTTCAATGGATACACTATCATTTTCATTAATAACCGGTAGGACGGACCGCTTTAATAATTCTGACAATGTTGCGTACACGTTGCTATACTGTTCTTTGTTAACAAAGACATCCCGTGTTAGTAATAATTGTGCAGCCACAATATCGTACGTTTTAAATGCTTCGGTATAGGCCTGAACGAGTAGCCCTTGGCCTACTGCTGCAGCTGCCTGTTTTCCGGCGACAGTCACCGGTCTTGTTGGATAGCCTAATTGTGAAAATCCGGCAGCAACAGCCCCAGAGGAAATAAGGATTACTTCATAATTGCTCTTTTTTAACTGTGCAATTGCCTCTGCATGCTCTAACAGTTTTTCACTACTTAAACCACCATTTCTATTCGTCAACGAGCTACTGCCTATTTTAACTACGATTCTTTTTTTTGCCAATTCAATCACGCCTTTTAAACCAAACTAAAAAAACTCTCTCCGTCCATTACACACCTGTGTTTGTAAAGGACGGAAAGAGTTTTTCCCGCGGTACCACCTAGTTTGGCAAGAAATTTGCCCACTTCATAACCTATTATCGCTAGGAAACGGACGAGTTATTAGCTCATCAGCTCAAAGGGTAGGTTCGATTGACGATCTTTGCGGTGGAACCTTTCAGCCGGCGGATTCCACTCTCTTTCGCAGTCTGTCAATGTACTATTCCTTATCATTGCCATTTACCATTATTATTAAAATATTATGCGTGACAACCCCGCCAATGTCAATACCATTTACAGAAAAAGAAAAGCGAAAGCGCCTTGCTAGACCCGACAGGCATAAGACAAGCCCTGACGTGGCGGTCTTTGCCACAGAAGGGATTGACTTATGACCTCAGAGGGGCTAGGCGCTGTAGCTAGACAGTAAGAAAAGCGCAGGTACGTATGCCCCCTATTGTTTTATCCAAGATTTAAACATAAATTTCATCAACACCAATAAAATAAATTAATAGATGATGCTCGTCCATCTAGCAATTAGTCTGATTGGAATGATAACTTACAATGACATTATTTAATAAAAACATTAACTGGTACAGGTTTTCCTTTACTTATTTGATGATTACCTGTGGGGGATTTATTCAAGGGATGGCCATGGCTGTGTTTTTATTCCCTCATTCTATTCCGTCTGGCGGCTCTGCAGGAATTGCTGTGCTGCTAAACTATTGGTTTGAAATTCCACTTAGTTTTGCGCTTTGGTTTGTAAATTTCTCTTTACTTGTGGCAGCCATTTTTTGGCTCGGTAACAAAAGCGCAATCGGAACCATGTACGCTATTACAGTAACATCAATCAGTGTTCAGCTTTTTGAATCAACCGCCACCTACCCAAATTCAAATGTTTGGATTGATTTAGTAGTAGGATCGGTTATTTTAGGAATCGGTGTCGGACTGTTATTAAGGCAACAGGTTTCCAACGGAGGAATGGGCGTCTTAGCATTGATTATCGCCAAGTATCGAGCTACTTCCCCCGGAAAGCCACTTTTATTACTGAATGGCTCTGTATTTATTTTAACAGGATCGATTATTTTCTGGGGAATTGTTATCCAAGCTGTCATTTCCCAATTCATTTCAACTAGACTGGTCGATTTTATCTTTCGGGCAAACGTAAATCCAACACTGTTACTTATGGCAAGAAAGGCACTGAAAAAATAACAGAAAAATTAAATGGACAATTTTTATCTTGACCACTATTTGCATACTCTTATTTGAAATGAATTATTTGAAAGGGTGTGCCTTACAGTGACGTTACCAAAAAAGGGGCTTTTATTTATTTTGATGATTGGCCTCGTCTTTATTAGCGCCTGCCAGTCTTCGGATACTAGTGACTTCCCTAACAAGAGTATTCAAATGATTGTAGCTTTCTCACCAGGAGCTGCAACAGATACACAAGCAAGAATTATCGCCAAATATGCAGATAAATATTTTGGAGAAGAAATAGCTATCGTAAATAAGCCTGGTGGCGGAGGGCAAGTCGGCTGGAATGAATTCACTTCCGTTAAGCCAGACGGATATACAGTTGTTGCGTATAATCTTCCACACATTATTACGCAACCACTTGTCAACAAGACCTCCTTTTCTCTAGATACATTTGAACCAATTGTCAATTGGGGTGGTGACCCTACCGTATTTGCCGTTCGAAAAGATAGCCCAATTCAAAGTTTGGATGACTTAGTAAAAGAGGCAAAAAGTAATCCTGGTTCCATAACAGTTGGCACACCAGGTAAGTTTGCTGGACAGCATTTAGCTACCTTGTTATTAGAAAAAAGTGCTGACATTGATTTAAAGGATGTTCCATTCAAAGGGTCTTCTGATGCTATTAAGTCGTTGCTCGGGGGGCATACAGACGTTATAGCGGGGAATTTATCAGACATATACCGCTTAGGTGATGAGGTGACCCCACTTGCGATTGCACAAGAGGAACGTCATCCCTTCGATAAAGATATTCCAACATTTAAAGAACTCGGATACCCTGAAGTAATCATGAGTACGGACCGAGGCATCGCAGCACGCGAAGGAACGCCTGATGAAGTGATTGAAACGTTAGAAACAAATTTCTTAAAGCTTCTAAACGATGAAGATTTTCAAGCTGAAATGAAAAAAGCCGGAGCAGACATGCTAATTATGGACCGCGAAGAAGCCATCACCGATATTGAAAATCGCCAAAAAAAATATAAAGACCTCTTACAATCAATTGGTGTAGTCAAATAAGAAAAGCGCAGGGGGCCTTGATCAGCTTAAGACCTCGAGGGGGTAGGCGCCCGGAGCTAGACAATAAGAAAAGCGCAAGTCATGCCTTGTTCAGCCTAAGGCAAGCCTTAAGCAGAACGGATAAAAATGTTCATGAAAAAACGGCTCAACTATTGCTTGAGCCGTTTTTATCATGGGCGGTTTTCACTTAGAATAACACCGGGGTAAGTGGTAACGGGACTTGGAAGACAACCGTGAATAAGCAGTAAAGTACCAAGGTAAAGATGACTGATGTTAAAATGATTCGTTTTATTTTAATATCTTTATTTTGTTTTATATAAACAAAATAAAGTGGGACAATCATCATTAATAGAAGTACTTGTGTGTAATATCCGATAATAGACGTTAACGAACTAATGATGACAACAACTAGAACGATCGGTAGATTCGACCACTTGATATGCTCACTTATTCCTTCATTCCCTTTGCCGAATGAGTGAACTAGTTCAATCACAATTAATCCAAGTAAAAACACTAACGTAATTTGAGGGAATATACGTTGTTCCAACTGCATCCCTTGTAAGTAAAACAGGACCAATGCAACTAAACTTCCTAGCGCAATCCAGAAAATCGAACCAATTGACAACCGTTTGGTTAAGAACACCTGATTGGGTTGCCGCCATTTAAATCCTCTTAATGCTTGGAAAACGGACAAAGATATCGTCACAACAATTAAAGCGACAAATAGAAGATTGATTCCTCCTGAAAAAAAGTAGGACAAGGCAGAACCTTTAGACGTGCCAACTTGAATTCCTTGAAGTAGTCCTTCCTCAGCAATAGGTCCAAGAATAAAACCAAGCGCAATTGGCGCTGCAGCAAAATTAAACTTTTGCAGAAAAAACATGATCAAACCAAGACCAATCACCGTATAGATGTCAAATACGTTATTTTGCATAGAATAAGCACCAATTACCGAGAAGGATAAGATAACAGGAGCCATGAAATATGCAGGGATTTGCGCAATTTTTGTCATGTATTTTATCAGTGCCAAGCCAATAAATAATAGTAAAATTTGTGCCCCAATCATACTGTACAAAAAGGTATAAGCAACATCAGCATTATCAACAAATAAAGATCTTCCCGGCCAAATCCCGTGAATGAGTAGACCTCCTAAGAAGATAGCTGCTGTTGGCGAGCCAGGAATGCCTAATGTCAATAACGGGATTAATGAGCCACCGACCATAGCATTGTTAGCACTTTCTGAGGCGATAACTCCCTTTTTCTCCCCTTTGCCGAAATTTTCTTTGTTTTTAGAAAATCGTTTCACTTCATTATAAGAGAGAATACTAGCAATGTTTCCACCAGCTCCCGGGATTAAACCGACCAGTCCACCAACAACACTACCGATTGTCACTGATTTTGGTTTCTTTAAAACATCTGCAAAAGACTCTCTAATTGACGATCCTTTAATCCGATAGATGATTGGTTTATTCTTATTAATTGATGTTAAACTCTCAATTAATCTTAAGGCTTGAGGAAAGGCAAATAAACCAATTAACACGGCTACAACATTAAAGCCGCCAATTAGACTATCCGTTCCTAGTGTAAACCTTGTTATGCCGGTAACTGAGTTAATTCCTACAAATGATAACAGGATTCCAATACTTCCGCCAATAAAGTTTTTTACTGTAGAACCGTCTGAAATCGCCGCAATAACCGTCAAGCCAAAGATAGCAATCCAAAAGCTTTGGCTTGGTCCAAACTTCAGAGACAAGTCAGCGAAAATTGGTGCAAAAAAAACAAGCATCGCCATTCCAAATAATCCACCGATGACAGAAGAGATTGTCGCAATCTCCAGTGCTTTTCTACCTTCACCATTCTCTGTCATCGGATACCCGTCAAAGGTAGTTGCAACAGAAGCAGGTGCACCAGGGACGTTAATTAAAATCGCAGGCACACACCCCCCGTAAACACTGCCACAATAAATTCCACCTAGTACAATTAAGCCCTCCGTTGGGCCTAATGAAAAGGTGAATGGAATAGTTAACGCAACACCCATTGTTGGGGTTAAACCGGGTAAGGCACCAACGATAATGCCGATTAGTAGACCGAAGAATAGAAAGAGAAGATAGTAAAGTTCAAATGCTTGCCAAAAAAAATCCATATCCTAACCCCCATAGTAAAAGCTAGGATATGATATTCACCTAATTACCTAAATGTGTTATTGATTTTCACTTTGGGTCGTTACTTCTACCTTTTTTCCCCCAACAGATAAATATTGGAATACTTCAAGGTCTGATTTCAATTTTGACAAGCCTTCTAAATAAGGTCCGACCAAATCTTTAAAGTCTTCCGATACTCCTTCTTCTTCTAGTTGACCGTAGACATACATTTTTTTCTCTTCGATTAAAAACGCAATATAGCCAACAGCCTTATTTTTATCATCGACAATATTTAATACTTGAGCATCTTCCTTTAAAAACTCGGGAGAAAAATATAGTTGCATTACTTAACGTTCCTCCTTATTCCGTGTTTAATTGTAGTTTTTTAAATAGTGAATTTGACGCTTCATCTGATTGCGCCTCTGCATGTTTCACATGAATTAATGTTAAGCTTAATATCGCTACGAACAATGTTAAGCCTGCAGTTGATAAAAACATAATATTTTTTGAAATAGACATTAACCACCCGTATACAGGTGGACCAATAGCTACTCCTAAAAAACGAACTGACCCATATAAAGATGTCACAAATCCGCGTCTTGCTTTCCCTACCGAGCCAGTAATTAAGCTGTTTAAACAAGGTAAAACAAGTCCCGTACCAACACTACTAATAACCAAAATTGAAAAGAATGGGACTAAGTTGTCAACAAGTGTTAAACAAGCAAACGACGTCGTCATAAATAAAAGACCTAATACGATTAATCGTTTCATTACTTTCATATTCTTCCCTATTTTACTCCCAGTTATAAATGATGTAACCATTTGAAAAAGTAAAGGTATTGCCAAGATTGCTCCTTTCGTAACCCCATCTATTCCGTATTCTTTTTCCAAGACATCGGATATATAAAATAAAATACCGAATAAAGTTAGTAAACAAGTTGCACCAGCAAGATAAGTTGTAAATAGCCACCGACCTTCTTGTTTAAAAACCGAAAATAACCCTTTTACATACTTGTTTATTGGGGGCGGTTGTACCTTTTTCTTTTTCTCTTTGATGAAGATTGCCGTCAGTAACACAGACACTAGGCAAAATACTGGAAATCCCCAAAATGGACCGTACCAAACCAGTAATGCTAGTAAAGAACCTACTATCGGGGAAAGTACTTTACCGAAACCATTGGATGCTTCGACTAGACCAAGTACCTTACTTTGGTCCCCACCTTTAAATAAATCTCCTGTAAGCGCCATGGCAATTGGTGCGGTTCCTGCTGCTCCGATTCCTTGCATCGCACGACCGATTAAGATCCATATGTAGGCACTGTCAAACAGGGCACTTGCCAATCCTGCCAACAAGCCTCCTAATCCATATAATATTAATGCGGGTACGATAATTATTTTTCTTGAAAATCTGTCAGAAAAATAACCAAGGATTGGAATGAAGATAGCTGCTGTTACTGAAAATATCGTAATAGTTAAACTAACCTGAAATGAGTTAAGACCTAATTCCGATTCCATCTTTGGTAAAATGGGAATTAACATGGAATTTCCCAATGTCATAATTAATGGGATCGAGCTAATAGCTAAGATCGTTAATCCTTTTTTTGAATTTGCCATTTTTAAAGCACCCCCTTTACCTCATATCTGCTATAAAATACTTTTTTATCATGGTTGTTGAACGGCAATTTCATTCATCGAGCTAAAAGGTATTTAATGGAGATATCGACGTTTAACTTCTTTTGGTTTACATAATATAATTATGGTTATCTAAAGGAATGTGAGCGCTGGAGCTAGACAGCTTGGTTTATTAAAAAAAAATGGTTGGCAACAAAGTGCCAACCACTTATTTTACTTCTACGATCCAATCGAAAATATCTTCTTCGGTTCCATATTGTATACCTGTTAATGTATCATAAAGTTGCTTGGCTATCTTTCCAGTCACACCATCATTTACGATCATTTGATTTTCATTCCATGCTAGTTCACCGATTGGAGAAATGACTGCTGCAGTACCCGCACCAAATGCCTCTTCCAACTTACCTGCAAGGTGTGCTTGATGAATTTCTTCCATAGAAATTCTACGTTCTGTAACTGGAATTCCCCAATGCTTTAAAAGTTTAATAACTGAATTTCGAGTTACCCCTTTGAGAATACTTCCGTTCAATGCAGGAGTAACAACTTCTCCATCTATTTTGAAAAATACATTCATACTTCCAACTTCTTCAATGTATTTTTTTTCTAAGCCATCAAGCCAAAGCACTTGCGCATAGCCCTTATCTGCTACCAGTTCCTGAGCTTTCAAGCTAGAAGCGTAGTTCCCTGCCGTTTTCGCTTCCCCTGTTCCACCTTTAACTGCGCGAACAAATTCATTTTCTACAGCAATTTTAACTGGGTTAATGCCTTCTTTATAATAAGCACCAACCGGTGAAAGAATGACAATAAACTGATATTGCTTGGAAGGTGCAACACCTAAATATGGTTCAGTCGAGATGACGAATGGACGAATGTATAGAGAAGTACCTGGAGCTGTTGGAATCCAGTCCTTATCCACTCCAACCAATTTTTTGATTGCAGATAAAGCGAATGTCTCATCTAATCTCGGTATACACATCCGATCGTTGGAACGATTTAATCGCTCCATATTTTTCTCAGGTCTAAATAATCGAGCTTCTCCTTCCTTTGTTACATAAGCTTTTAGACCCTCGAAGACTGTTTGACCGTAGTGAAAGACAATTGCAGCAGGATCTAACGAAAGTGGCTGATATGGGATGATTCTAGGATCATACCATCCCTTCCCCTCCGTGTAATCCATAATAAACATGTGATCTGTAAAAACACGGCCAAATTGTAAATCTGCAGCGTTTGGTTTTTCTTTCTTTGTGGCTGCATATTCCATATGTATTTGTTGTTCCATAATCATATCTCCTTGTGTTCATTCTTTTTCCATTTTTAGACTATACATACCATTCTATTACTAATAGACATAAAAACACAACCATTATTGTTTTTAAATAAGCAACATCTTTTTTTAAGCAGTTTAAAAACAAAAGTGCCGGCCCCTGTACTAGACAGCTCTTGAATCTTTTTATACTTTTGTAAGAAAACAGTTCTGCAGTGTACCTATTTGGACCGGATTCGGACCCGATTGAGTGAATATTGGCTTTTCCTGTCCGAATTAGGCGTGCATTCGGACTCGATGGACTGAATATTGGCTTCCACTGTCCGAATTAAGCATGAATTCGGACTCAATTGACTGAGTATCGCCTTCCACTGTCCGAATTAGGCGTGCATTCGGACAAGATTAGTCCACTATCCGACCGACGCTAGGATTTTTTAAACTTTCTTACCTTTTAAAAAAGGACTAACCAAAGTTGGTTAGTCCTTTCTTTATGAGTTAAGCTTACAAGGCATTTACAGTTGGTAGTAATGAACTACCCATTAGATACTCATCGACTGCATAAGCTACTTCTCTACCTTCGTTAATAGCCCATACGATGAGACTTTGTCCTCTTCTTGAGTCACCTGCTGCAAATACACCTTTGACATTTGTGCGGAAATCGCCGTATTTTGCTTCCACTTTTCGGTTGAATGTATCAACACCGAACTGTCTAAGTACTGGCTGCTCAGGTCCTTCAAAACCAATCGCAATTAGCACTAATTGTGCTGGCCATACTTTTTCTGTCCCTGGAATTTCTTCAAAAACAAACATTCCATTTTCGTCTTGTACCTTTTTCATTTCTACCGTATGAAGTTCTTTTAATTTGCCAGTTTCATCGGCAACGAATTTCTTTGTTTGAATCGAATACTGACGAATATCTTCACCAAATTTTGCTTTTGCTTCCTTGTGTGCATAATCTAAGGTAAATACTTGTGGGAATTCTGGCCACATATTGCTAGCTGTTCTTTTCGTTGGCAATTGTGGGTGCTTACCAAATTGTACCACACTGTTAGCACCTTGACGTAACGCTGTTGCAATACAGTCTGCCCCTGTATCGCCGCCACCAATAACAATAACGTCTTTTCCTTTTGCATCAATATAGTTACCATCTTCAAAATTTGAATCAAGTAGACTCTTCGTTGCAAATTTAAGGTAGTCCATTGCATAATGAACACCTTGGGAATCGCGTCCTTCAATGACTAAATCACGATGTTTCTGGGCACCTGTACACAAAATAACAGAATTATACTGTTCTTTTAACGCATCAGCACTAATATCTTTTCCTACCTCTGTGCTAAGAACAAAATCGACGCCTTCTTGTTCTAAAAGACGAATCCGACGCCCAACAACCTCTTTGTCTAGCTTCATGTTTGGAATACCATACGTAAGGAGGCCACCAGCACGGTCATCACGCTCATACACAGTTACAGAGTGACCTGCTTGATTTAATTGATCAGCAGCTGCCATTCCAGCTGGGCCTGATCCAATAATTGCCACTTTCTTCCCTGTCCGTTTTTTAGGGATGCGTGGAGTTATCCAACCATTCTCAAACCCTTTATCAATGATTGCTTGCTCAATATTTTTAATAGCTACAGCTGGATCTGAGATTGCTACTGTACAAGAGCCTTCACACGGTGCCGGACAAACACGCCCCGTAAACTCAGGGAAATTATTTGTGCTTAATAACCGCTCAAGTGCTTCTTTCCATTTCCCTTTATAAACTAAGTCATTCCATTCTGGGATTAGGTTATAGACAGGACAACCTGAAGTTGCCCCGTTTATATCCATACCGATGTGACAGAAAGGAGTACCGCAGTCCATGCAGCGCGCTCCTTGTCTACTCATAACTTCGTCAGAGAAAGGAGCTGAATATTCTTTCCAGTCACTTAAGCGAGTTAAAGGATCGCGTTGTACGGCTTCTTCACGCTCAATTTCCATAAATCCTGTTGCTTTTCCCATGATTCCTCTCTCCTTTCTTACTGTACGACAGCCTTTTCTAACTTTTTCACTTCAACTAACTTTTTATTATTTTTCGCATCAAAAGCACTCATTTTTGCTTGTTCCTCTGTTTGACCAGCGTCAACGTAAGACTGGATTTGGTTTAGCATATATTTATAGTCTTTTGGTATTACCTTCACAATTTTTTGTTTTTCAGTTTCCCAATTTTCAAGAATTGCTCGTGCTTTACTACTATTTGTGTAGAACACATGCTTTTCAATCATTTGTCTTAGATCATTTTCTTCCTCAACATTTTCAAATGTGTCAAACTCAATCATTTCTTGGTTAGTCAATGTTTTGAATGTATCAATTGCCTCTGTGTAAACATAAGCAATCCCACCAGACATACCAGCTGCAAAGTTTTTCCCTACATCACCAAGTACGACTACGCGTCCACCAGTCATATACTCACAGCCGTGGTCACCGATACCTTCGACTACTACATTTGCTCCACTGTTACGGACAGCGAAACGTTCGCCTGCCATACCATTGATGTAAGCTTCCCCACCAGTTGCTCCGTAGAAGGAAACGTTCCCTGCAATCACGTTCTTACTAGGGAAAATGGTTGACTCTTTCGGTGAAGAGACAACAATTTTACCACCTGATAGCCCTTTACCAACATAGTCATTGGCATCTCCAGAAAGTAGCATCGTCATTCCTTTAGGGATGAATGCTCCAAAACTTTGACCAGCAGAACCAGTAAATCGTAATGTAATGGTATCCTCCGGAAGACCAACCTCACCGTAGCGTTTAGATATTTCACTACCTACGATTGTACCTGCAACACGGTTGATGTTTCTGATTGAGAATGATACATCGACCTTTTCTTGCTTTTCAATTGCTGATTGAACAGCTGGCAAAATTTGCGTTATATCTAATGATTGATCAATTTTATGATTTTGTGGTTGACGATAGGTACGCGGACCTTCCGCTTGGTAAAGCAATGTTGATAAATCAAGGTCTTTTGCTTTCCAGTGTTCTTTTGCACGATCACTAACACCTAATAAATCTGTCCGACCTACCATTTCATCAACGGTTCTAAAGCCGAGTTGAGCCATAATTTCACGTAGCTCTTCTGCGACAAAGTGCATATAGTTAACAATATGGTCAGGTTCGCCGATGAACTTTTTACGTAATTCAGGGTTTTGCGTCGCTACACCAACCGGGCAAGTATCCATATGACAAACACGCATCATGACACATCCAAGCACGACAAGTGGTGCTGTTGCAAAACCAAATTCTTCTGCACCTAGTAGAGCTGCCATGGCAACATCTTTTCCTGTTAACAGCTTTCCGTCTGTTTCAAGGACAACGCGGTCTCTTAAGCCATTTAGCATTAGCGTTTGATGTGCTTCAGCAAGACCTAATTCCCAAGGAAGTCCTGTATGCTTAATACTTGTCTTTGGTGACGCACCAGTTCCACCGTCATATCCAACAACTGAGATAACATCTGCACTTCCCTTTGCAACACCAGCAGCAATAGTTCCAACACCTGCTTTTGCAACAAGCTTTACGCTAATCCGGGCATCACGGTTAGCATTTTTCAGATCATGAATAAGTTGTGCTAAGTCTTCAATTGAATAGATATCATGGTGTGGTGGTGGTGAAATTAAATCAACACCAGGCGTTGAACCACGAACTTCTGCAACCCACGGATAAACCTTTTTACCTGGTAACTGCCCACCTTCACCTGGTTTAGCACCCTGTGCCATTTTGATTTGAAGCTCATCTGCGTGAACTAAATAATGACTTTTCACACCAAAACGTCCGGATGCAATTTGCTTGATGGCACTTCGACGGAAATCTCCATTCTCATCGACCGTATAACGGTTTGGATTTTCGCCACCTTCACCACTATTACTCTTACCACCAATACGGTTCATTGCAATCGCAAGTGCTTCATGTGCCTCTTGACTTAAAGAACCAAATGACATCGCACCAGTTTTGAATCGTTTGACAATCGAATCAACTGACTCTACTTCCTCTATTGGAATAGAGTTGTTTGCTTTAAATGAGAACAGATTTCTTAAGAAGCCTAAACGCTCCTCATCAGCAGCCTTAGAGAATTCCTTGAACAAGCTGTAATCTCCCCTGCGGCAAGCCCACTGTAACGTATGGATTGTTTTCGGATTAAAAGCATGATGCTCTCCTGTCTTTCTCCACTGGAAGTCACTACCAGGATCAAGAGACTTCATAACCTCTTCTTTGTAACCTAATTGATGACGGTCCATTGCTTCTTTTGCAATTGTCTCTAATCCAATTCCATCAATTTGTGAAGCAGTTCCAGTAAAATGTTGTTCAATTACCTTTTTACTAATACCAACCGCTTCAAAGATTTGCGCACCACGGTAACTTTGTACTGTTGAAATACCCATTTTAGACATAACTTTAACGACGCCTTCAGTAACGCCATCAACATACTTCGCAACAGCATCTTCGTACGTATATTCTAGGTTTCCTTTTGCGATTTGATCACGATACGTCTCTAAAGCTAAATATGGGTTAATCGCATCAACGCCATATCCTAATAATGCTGCAAAGTGATGCACTTCTCTTGTTTCTCCAGATTCAACTATTAAGCTAATTTTCGTTCTGTTACCTTGACGCACTAAATACTGGTGTAGCGCACTTGCTGCCAACAAAGCAGGGATCGCTACTTGTGTTTCACTCATATGACGGTCAGACAAGATTAATAGATTTGCTCCGTTGTTAATTGCTTGGTCAGCTTCATTGAACATATCATTGAGTGCTTGTTCTAAATCACCAGAAAATAACGTATCTATTGTATAACTCTTAAATCCATCGAGTGTATCATTTCTTAATTCAGCTAATTCAGCATTCGTAATTACCGGAGAATCTAGTTGTATCCGACGACAATTTGTTTCGTCCGGGTGTAGAATGTTTCCTTCTGGTCCAAGCCAAGTTAATGTTGACGTTACAACTTGTTCACGATAAGCATCAATTGGTGGATTCGTTACTTGTGCAAACAACTGTTTAAAGTAATTAAATAGTGATTGTGGGCGGTCAGACAATACAGCAAGTGGTACGTCATTACCCATCGCCCCGATTGGGTCTTTACCATCTCTCACAAGTGGAAGTAAATATTTTTCGACATCTTCATTCGTGTAGCCAAATGCTTTTTGTCGTTGATAAAGACTAGTAATTGGCTCTTGGTCACTCGTATTATTTGCCGTTATTTTCACAAGGTTATCATCTAGCCATTGTTGATAAGGATGAGCAGTCGCAACTTCCTGCTTTATTTCTTCATCTGAAACAATTCTTCCTTCTTCTAAGTCAACTAATAGCATTTTACCAGGACTTAAACGATCCTTATATAAAATATTTTCTTCCTCAACATCAATTACGCCTACCTCGGAAGAATAAATAATATAATCATCCTTTGTTACATAGTAACGTGCTGGACGTAAGCCATTTCGGTCTAAGATTGCTCCGATTTGTTTTCCATCGGTAAACGTAATGGAAGTAGGGCCATCCCACTGCTCCATCATGCTACTATAATACTCATAAAATGCTCTCTTTTCTTTTGGCATATGAGGATTTTTCTTCCATGGTTCTGGAATTAACATCATCGCAGCATGTGCTGGTTTTCTACCTGCAAGCGTGAAAAATTCAAGTGCGTTATCTAAAACAGATGAATCACTTCCGTTATCATTTAAAATAGGAAGTAATTTATTCAAATCGTCTCCGAAAGCTTCCGAAACAAACTGTTGTTCACGAGCACGCATCCAATTGATGTTCCCTCTCATCGTATTAATTTCACCATTGTGGATTAAGTAACGATTCGGGTGAGCTCTCTCCCAGCTTGGGAATGTATTAGTACTAAATCTTGAATGAACAAGCGAAAAAGCAGATACAAAGTCCTCATCTTGTAAATCAAGATAGAACTCATCCACTTGATTTGGTGTTAATAGTCCTTTATAAACAATTGTTTTGTTAGAAAGACTAGCAAAGTAAAAACGGACTTCACGTTGGTTCGCCCAGTTTTCCGCTTGCTTTCTAATAACATATAATTTTCGTTCAAAAGCTAAATCATCCACTAAACTATCATCAGCACCGATAAACACTTGCCTAATTACTGGGCAAGTTTCTTGTGCGCCAATTCCGACTTTTCTGACATCTGTCGGTACAGTTCTCCAACCCAATAATTGTTGACCTTCTTGCTCAATTAATTGGTTTACTTGGTTTTCAATTTCGATTCTTTCTTCTTCGTTATCAGAAAAGAATACCATCCCAACGCCATAACGACCTTTTTCTGGTAAGTTTATATCTGAACATACTTTACGGAAATAACTATCTGGTATTTGAACCATAATTCCCGCACCGTCACCTGTATTAGGATCACTACCTTGACCACCACGGTGATCTAATTGACAAAGCATTTCTAATCCTTTTTTCACAATATCATGTGTTTGCAATCCCTTTATATGAGCATATAAACCGATTCCACATGCGTCATGTTCAAATTCAGGACGGTATAACCCTTGTGCCTTAGGCATCCGACTGTAACTCATATTTATACGCCCCCGTTTTTCTTTTCTTTTTAAAGGTCTCTTATTTATATTGTAGGTTTTCTTATTCATCCAAACAATATATAATATAGATTAAAGTTATCTCATTTTGAGAACGATTGGTCAGGAGTGGTAAAAATGGAACTACGACAATTACGATATTTTATGGAAGTAGCAGAACGTGAGCACGTATCTGAGGCTGCTGCTAATTTACACGTAGCGCAATCAGCGATTAGTCGACAAATCGCCAACCTTGAAGCGGAATTAGGGGTGGCGTTGTTTGAACGGGAGGGCAGAAATGTCAAGCTAACACAAATCGGAAGAATCTTTTTTACACATACAACAACAGCGATGAAAGCCATTGAACATGCGAAGAAACAAATTGATGAGCACTTAGATCCAGAACGCGGGACAATTAAAATCGGCTTCCCAACTAGTTTAGCAAGTCATTTGTTACCTACTGTCATTTCTGAATTTAAACAGAAGTATCCGAAAGTAGCCTTTCAATTAAGGCAAGGATCTTATAACTTTTTAATTGATGCAGTTAAAAATCGCGACATTGACTTAGCTTTTCTTGGACCTGTACCGACTGATCAAGTAGACATTAAAAGTGATATTTTATTTACTGAAAACCTAAGTGCACTTGTACCGGCATCCCACCCTTTGGCTGAACGCAGCAGTCTAGATTTACGTGATTTGCGCAAAGAAGCATTTGTCCTTTTTCCAAAAGGATATATTCTCCATAAGTTAGTGATTGATGGATGTAAACAAGCTGGATTCCAGCCAAATGTAACTTCAGAAGGAGAGGATCTTGATGCGATTAAAGGCCTTGTCTCAGCAGGAATCGGGATTACTCTGTTACCAGAAAGTGCCTTTGGTGAAGCTAACTCAAGATATACAAAAAAAGTAATTATCAATAATCCGCCATTAAAAAGAACCGTTGGCATTATCATCCCAAAACATCGCAACCTAGCACCATCCGAACAAGTGTTTTATCATTTTGTCAAAGAATTTTTCTCCATGCTCCAACAATTTCAATAAGAAAAGCGCAAGTCGCGCCTTGCTAGCCTAAGGCAGGCATAAGACAAACCCTGACGTGGCGGTCTTTGCCACAGAAGGGTTTGTCTTATGACCCCGAGGGATAGGAAGCGGAGCTAGACAGCTCTTGGAACTGGGTAATCCCATAACCTTAACGTTTCGTATTTGCGTTTTTCGCGTTGTCTTCTAACTCGGATTTTGGACGTTGGTTGGCCACGTCTTCTGTTAAGCCCTGGGGATTAACACTAGACTTCGGTCGACCATCGATTTTTACATTGCGGTTTTGTTTCATGTCAGACACCTCCATAACTATAGTGTCTGTTCACCATCTGAAAATTATCCATATTAGATCGTTACTTTGTCGAGCCACCTTGTTATATTTTTAAATTCTAAGTCCTTTAACTTGGTTGCAACCTTGTCATTATTCATCTGCCAATACGCCTTTGTCAAGGAACACTCAACAGGTGTCGTGCAATGAATTCTAGCTAGGTCCTTAGATAAGTGAAGCATGTCGATATTTTCTTCTATTTTCTTTTTAACACCCTTACTAAGCACATCGATATTTTCGAGTATTCTCTCTGTTGTTCCGTAGGCTTCGATTAGTTTTAATGCAGTTTTTTCACCAATTCCCTTTACTCCTGGATAATTATCTGATGAATCACCCATCAATGCTTTTAGTTCAACGACTTGATGTGGTAAAAAGCCTTTTTGTTCAAAAAATGTATCATTCGAAAATACTTCGTAATTACCTTGACCTTTTCTCATGATAGCAACATGAATATTGTCCTTGACTAGCTGTAGCATATCTTGGTCACCAGTAACAATGATTACTTCATTTTCTTGATGATAATGATTGGCAAGTGTACCAATGCAATCATCCGCTTCATAGCCCGCGATACCGATATTTGGTACATCAAACGCCTCAACAACTTCCTTAATCAAGTCAAATTGTGGGATCAACTCTACTGGTGGTTCTCCTCTATTACCTTTATATTCCGGATACATTTCATTGCGAAAGGTTTTACTTCCCATATCCCAACAACAGATCACATAGTTAGGTTTAAACATCTCGATTGCATTAACAAAATAATTCAGAAAACCAAAAATTGCGTTTGTCGGCATCCCTTTACTGTTAATCATAAAATTACCTGTATATGATGTTGCAAAAAATCCTCTAAATAACAAAGCCATCCCATCAACAAGCAAGACTTTATTGTGTTTATTCATAGGTATCGAATCCTTTTCTTTTAACTTTATTAAACTGTATCCATAATCTCATAAAATGATAGTTTTACAAGAGCAAACACAAGATTACCTAATACTGACAAGAGCTCATCGTGATTTTGGTAAATAAATGATAAAGGTTGTCCCTTTATTCTCTTCGCTCTCGATGTGAATTCTACCATTATGATTGTTAATGATTTTATAAGACACCATCAAACCTAGTCCTGTGCCTTTCTTTTTCGTGGTAAAAAAGGATTCACCGAGCTTGTCTAAATTATGTTTGGGTATACCACTACCATGGTCTGTTACTTTTATCAGAACAAAAGAATCCTGTTCTTCTAACGAAACATCAATAACCCCGTCCTCAAAAGATGCTTCTATTGCATTCTTAATTAAGTTAATAAACACTTGTTTTAATTGGGATTTATCTCCAAGAACTTCAACATCGTCTGCTTTTTTCTGCCAATAAATATAAACGTTTTTTCGCTTCGATTGAGCATTTAATAAGAAAACTACTTCATCCAAAACTTGATGAATAGAAAGGTTCGCCATTTCTTCTTTAGGTTTAGCAAACCCTAACAAGTCGTTGGCGATATGTTCAATTCTTTCAATTTCAGAATTTAGGATTGTTATATAATCTTTCGTTTCAATCGTTCCTGCTTGCATAAGTTGCAAGAAGCCTTTAATTGATGTTAACGGATTTTTAATTTCATGAACTACGCCGGCACTTAGTTCGCCGATTAATGCTAATTTCTCAGATTGTCGAAGCAACCTTTCTGTCTCCATTTGAACAGAATTGTCCCGAAGTCCAAGCAGTATTCTTTTTTCCTTATGCCGGTGGATGATTTTCCCTTTTGCCTCAACCCATATGTAGCGGTTTTCCTTAGAACAGACCCGGTAAGTAATCAGAAAAGGTTCTTCCTCCTCCTTTAACGAGTTAATCGCATTCGTTATGTTCGGAATGTCGCTTGGGTGGATAAAGGCTAATAGGTCAACTTCAAGGAAGTCTTGTTCCTGATAACCTAACACGTGTTCAACAGACGGTGAAATATACTTCACCTTGCCTTCTTCACTTAGTTCAAGCAACACATCAGAGGTGTTTTTACTGATTAATTGATACTCTTCTTCCCTTGACACATATTCTTTTTCAAAAACTTTCCGTTTCGAAATATCTCTTACATGTATTTGTGCAAACGTACTATTCTCATGTTTGTACGGTAAAGCGTCAGTTTCGACGTGGAGAATCGATCCGTCTTTTTTAATTAATTTCTGCTCCATTGCTTCCATGCGTTTTTCTTGGTGAATCACTGTCTGGATGGTATGTTGACAGGTTTCCCAAAATTGCGGATGTAGTATGTTAGACAGCTTAAGCGTCTCTTTCTTGTCATAGCCAAGCAGATCGTATGTATGCTTATTTGCGTAAATAACATCATTTGTTTTACTAAGTATGAAAATTCCTATCAGTGAGTTTTCAATCACTTGAGTAAAATCAATGAATTTGATTGCCAAATAAATCTCCCCCTCGGTAAACGAACGGCAATAAGCTCTAGTCCACTTTTTTTATCTATTTCTATGAACCTTGTTAGAAGAGCGTCAACAGTTGAATACACTTATAAATTCATGTATAGTTACATTCTAATCATAATAACGGAGTGGATGGAATGTCAAAGCAATTTGAAAAAGCAACCTTTGCAGGTGGATGTTTCTGGTGTATGGTTAAGCCTTTTGATCAATGGGAAGGTGTCCATCGTGTTGTTTCTGGATACACTGGCGGCCATGTTGCCAATCCTACCTATGCAGAAGTGAAAACTGGATCTACTGGCCACTATGAGGCTGTTGAGATTACCTATGACCCAACAATTATTACCTATGACCAAATTTTATCGCTTTACTGGCCACAAATCGATCCGACCGATCCTGATGGACAGTTCCATGACCGAGGAAGTCAATATCGAACTGCAATATTTTACCATAGCCAAGAACAAAAAGTAAAATCGGAAAATTCTTTACGCACCTTGGAACAAAGCGGAAAATTCCATAAACCAATTGTGACAGAAATTCTACCTGCGTCAACTTTTTATCCCGCCGAGGAATATCATCAAAACTTTTATAAAAAAAATGAACAAGAATATCAAGAGGACCGCGAAAAATCGGGAAGAGATGGATTTATTCACCAACATTGGAAATGAAAAAGAAAAGCGAAAAAATATGACTATTTTCTATCTAAACTTAGATAATGGTAAACAAGACCAGTTGTAATCTGCAATACAACTGGTCTTGTTTCCTCGGACAACTTTACATAATCAGGTTATGGTAAACCACCATCGCTAAGTTGGTATAAGAAAAGCACAAGTCGCGCCTTGCCCGGAGCTAGACAGCTCTTCGATTTTATTTAATGCTTTCTTACCTTTTAAAAAGAGAGCGTCACCACTCTTTTATTTCAGGACGCTCACCTTTACTGTTTCCTTTTTTTGAAAATCTATTATCTAATTCACCCTTAACATCTTCCAATGAAACGTTTTGATCTGCCATTAATACGAAACTATGGTAGATTAAATCACTTACTTCATTAATAATTTCTTGCTTATCTTGATTCTTTGCAGCAATGACAACTTCGCCTGCTTCTTCAATGACTTTTTTCCCTATCTTATCAATACCTTTATCAAACAAATAATTCGTATAGGAATTTTCCACTTTGCTAATTTTGCGGTCTTCCACTTCACGCATTACTTCTTCAAAGATATCTGTTTCTAGTGTTTGATCAACAGATCCATCCTCAAAGACAGACTGAAAGAAACAAGTAGTTTCGCCAGTATGACACGCTGGTCCTTTAGGATCGACAGCGATTAAAAGAGTATCCTTGTCACAGTCTAGTTTTATCGACTTCACTGTTTGCGTATTTCCAGATGTAGCCCCTTTATTCCATAGTTCATTTCTTGACCGTGAGAAAAACCATGTTTGGTTCGTTTCGAGCGTTTTTTGATAAGAGTCTTCATTCATGTAAGCTAACATTAGCACGTCGTTCGTTTGATAATCTATAACGATTGCAGGTACTAGCCCTTTAGAGAAGTCTGGCTTCACGTATATCCACTCCTTGGTCTTTACAAGATTGTTTCACTTCTTCAATCGTAAATGTGTTCTCATGGAAAATAGACGCCGCTAGTGCAGCAGAAACATCTGTAGCCTTAAATACTTCTGGGAAGTGCTCAGGGCTACCACAGCCACCAGAGGCAATTACAGGAATACGGACAGCATCCACTACCGCTTGGGTCAACTCAAGATCAAATCCGTCCTTTACCCCATCCGTATCGACACTAGTGAGTAGTATCTCACCTGCACCTTTTTGCTCGGCTTCTTTTGCCCATCGAATAGCGTCGATGCCAGTATCTTTACTACCGCCATGAGTCATCACATGCCAACCATCAGCAAATTTTTTGGCATCGATAGCTACAACAATACATTGTGCGCCAAAGCGTGCCGAAGACTCTGTAATTAACGTTGGATTTGCTACAGCAGCAGAATTCATCCCAACTTTGTCTGCACCCGCTTTTAATAAACGGGTGACATCATCAATCGTTCTAACTCCACCACCGACAGTAAAAGGAACGAATACATTTTCAGCTGTTTCTCTGACGATATCAACCATTGTTTGTCTACCTTCGTTTGTCGCAGAAATATCTAAAAAGATAATTTCGTCTGCACCATGCTTCGAATAGGCGGATGCCATTTCTACAGGATCACCTAATTCACGTAATCCAACGAAATTCGTTCCTTTCACAACTTTACCTTCTTTTACATCTAAGCAAGGAATCACTCGTTTTACAATCATGATTGGCCTCCATTAAGTGTAACCGTACCTTCATAGATCGCTTTACCGACAATTGCCTCTTCAATCCCAATTTCAGCTAGTGCTTTAAGGTCATCATTATCTTTAATTCCACCAGATGCAACAATTTTACAATCAACCGCATCTAATAAATTTTTAAGCTGTGTTACGTTTGGACCTGACATCGTACCGTCTCTTGAAATATCGGTGAACACAATCGTTTGCACGCCTAAAGACTCCATTTTTTTGGCAAAATCAATATAGTCTACTTCTGACACTGTTTCCCAGCCTCGGGTCGCGACCTTTCCATCCTTTGCATCAATACCAACAACAATATGGTGTTTAAATTTGTCCAATGCAGCCTTTAAAAAATCTTCATCTTCCAATGCTGCAGTACCGAGCACCAACCGGCTAGCTCCTGCTTCCACTAGTTTTTCAATCGTTTCTAGTGAACGGATCCCCCCGCCTACTTGGATTGGCACACTCGACTGGTTACACAATTTACGAATTAAGTCATACTGTCTAGCTTCTCCATTGCGAGCACCATCTAAATCCACAATATGAACGATCTCAGCACCATCTTTAATAAACGTAGCTAGCTGGGATTCTGGGTCACTGCCAACTTGGGTTGTTTTACTAAAATCCCCTTGATATAATCGCACGCATTTTCCATTAATTAAATCTATTGCAGGTAAGATTTTCATTTTGTTTCCTCCCGAAGAAATGTTTTTAAGATCTCGACTCCAATTTCTCCACTCTTCTCAGGATGAAACTGAATTCCGTATACATTACCATTTTTCACGATTGCCGGTACCTCTGTTCCGTACTCGGCAGTTGCTACTAAATAGCGCTCTTCTGTCCGCGCTTCAAACGAGTGTACAAAATAGACATGCTCCCCTTGAAATGACTGAAATGATCGATCATTTTCCTTAATATCGAGAGAATTCCAGCCAATGTGTGGTAGGATGTATGGAGTTTTTATTTTTTCAACTGTACCGGGTATTAAATCAAGACCTAACGAAGTGCCTCCCTCATAACCTTCCGTGAAAAGTAGTTGCATCCCAAGACAAATGCCAAGGAACGGCTTTTCATTCGCAAGGTGTTTAAGCGTCTCTTTTAACCCCCGTTCTTCAATTTCTTCCACAGCTGCTTGAAACGAACCCACACCTGGTAAAATGATATGGGAAGCTTTTGCTAGCTCATCCTTCTTATCTGTTAAAATAACGTCATACCCTAACCGCTTGAATGCCGTCGTAACACTAGCGACATTACCCATGCCATAATCTACAATTGCAATCATTCGATTAACCCCTTTGTTGAATTAACCCCTTTTATATCTGGATTGATTCGAATTGCCTCAGACAGTGAACGACCTAACGCTTTAAACAACGCCTCGATTTTATGGTGTGTATTGATCCCATACAGCACTCTAGCATGTAAGGTTATGCCTGATTGAAAAGCAAACGCTTGGAAAAACTCACGAACTAACTCTGTATCAAAGTTTCCTAATTTTTGATTTTCAAAGCTAGCATCAAACGCTAAAAACGGTCTACCACTAATATCAAGAGAGACAAATCCTAACGTTTCATCCATTGGTACATAGGCATGGCCGTAGCGATTAATTTGCTTTTTATCTCCTAGTGCTTCTTTTAGAACTTGACCTAACACAATCCCAACATCCTCAACCGTATGGTGACTGTCAATATGGAGGTCACCATCTGCTTTAACGACTAACCCAAACCGACCATGCCTTGCTAGTAACTCAAGCATATGATCAAAAAAACCGACACCCGTTTCAATGGTTACTTCTTCACTATTATCTAGTTTTACAGCTACTTCTATATACGTTTCATTTGTCTTTCTTTGTTTACTTGCCGAACGCATTAGGTTATCACTCCACTTGAAATTAATTTTTAAGTCTTTTTTCGACCGCTCTAGCATGGCCTACTAATTGCTCTTCTTCTGCAATAGTGATGACGTGCTGTGCTGCATCTTGTAGAGCTTTGTCTGAATAATATAAAAAGGTTGTTTTCTTAATAAAGTCATCGACAGACAAACCAGATGAAAATCTAGCTGTACCAGACGTTGGTAACACGTGGTTTGGTCCGGCGTAGTAATCACCTAGCGCCTCCGGTGTATAGTTCCCGAGAAAAACCGACCCAGCATTTTTGATATATCCTAAAAAGCTAAGCGGGTTTTCCACCTGAATTTCTAAGTGTTCAGGCGCCAACTGGTTAGCTAGTCTGAACGCCTCTTCTATCGTTGTTACTTGGACACTTCCGCTTTTATTTTTTAAAGATGCTTCGGCAATCGACTGTCTTGGCAAAACCGCACATTGCTTTTCTAGCTCAGCGTTCACTTTACCAATTAAGCTAGCTGATGTTGTGATCAAAAATGATCTTGCATTTTCATCGTGTTCCGACTGAGCAATTAAGTCAGCTGCTACAAAACTTGGTTCTGCTGTATCATCTGCAATGATTGCTACCTCAGACGGTCCTGCAATCATATCAATGCCCACATCCCCAAACACTAATGATTTAGCCGCTGCTACATAAGCATTACCAGGACCAACGATTTTATCAACAGAGGGAACGGTTTCTGTTCCGTACGCTAGGGCAGCAATTGCTTGAATACCGCCAATTTTAAAGATGGTTGTTACTCCTGCAATATCAGCTGCGACCGACAGAATTGGTGCAATCGACTCTCCATTACGAGCGGGCGTAACCATGATTACCTCTTCCACTCCTGCTAAAATAGCTGGGATGGCATTCATTAACACGGATGATGGATAGCATGCTGTCCCTCCTGGAACATAGATTCCCACTTTTTCGATTGGACGGAACAGCTGCCCGGAAACAATATTTTCATCCATATGCATAAACCTAGAAGACTGCAGTTGTTTTTGGTGGAATTTACGAATGTTGTTGGCAGCTTGCTTCAAGGACTCAATCGTTTTATCATCGACTTGGTCCCAAGCTTCTTTACGTTCATCCGCGCTGACCACTAACTGATTAGGCAGGACGCCATCAAACTTTTCTATATAGTGATGTAATGCTTGGTCACCATTTTTCCTAATGTCAACAATGACCTCTCTCGCTGTTTGCAGCACAGCCATGTTTTGTGTTTCAGCCTTTTTCTTGGATAAAAAAGTGTTAGAAAACGCGTCTAGTTGATATTCTGGGATCATTTTACCGTTAACCCCCTTTGGAACGCCTCGATTACTTTTGCTAACTCGTTACGCTTGATCTTTAGCGACGAACGATTGGCGATGCAGCGGGCACTAAAGTGCATAAATTCATCTGTTACAACAAGGCCGTTTTCCTTCAGTGTTGTACCGGTTTCTACAATATCAACAATACCGTCAGCCAATCCTAAAATTGGTGCTAATTCAACAGAACCTTCCAATTTAAAGATTTCCACAGATTCACCTTTTTGCTTAAAGTATTCTTTTGTAATATTCGTGTATTTACTTGCAATCCGTCTCTTACCTTCTGGCCATTCTTTGCCCTTCTCTTTAGCTAGTGCCATTCGGCATTCACCAAATGGCAGAGGGAACAAATTATAGACATCTGGCTGAAATTCTGCGAGTATATCTTCACCAACAATGCCTAAATCAGCAATACCGTGCTCAACATACGTTGTCACGTCGACACCTTTAGCAAAAACAAACAGAAAGTCATCTGTTTCTACCCGTAACTTTCTTCCTTTATTAATTAGCGGCTCGACATCGTATGAAAGGGATGCAAAGAATTTCAAAAATTGTTTCTCAACCCTTCCTTTTGTTAATGCAATCGTCGGTTTCATTGTTCAACCACCTTATACTCATCATTTTCCTTAATAACTTTAAACACGCGGTCAAATTTTTCTTTATCCTTATCGGTATACTGAATATCAACAATAGCGTTGGTAAAGGTATGGCGTAGCTCTTCTGCGTAAGCATGGGACGCCTCTTCAGCTATGATGCATATTCGCTCATAAGATTCCTCAATATGAAGATGGTCTGCTAACACGTCGACATCAAACGCTAAGCCAACAGCAGAAATGCTCTCATCAAACTGTTCATATAGCTTGTCATACCTTCCACCAGAAAAACAAGTTGCCCCGGTTTCTTTTAAGTAACCACGAAACATTGTTCCACAATAATAAGGTAGATTTTTCACGCGACCAAGGTCAACAGAAACATCTTTAACCCCTCTTTCCGTTAGTAGGGTCGCTAATTTCTTTAAATGCTTAATAATTTCTAATAACCGAGGATTATCCTTCCACTTCACTTCATATTCTTCAATGACATCAAAGGAACCAAAAGCATCCACCATAGCAGTAATCTCATCTGCTTGTTCTTTGGAAGCTTTCCCGTTTACAATAGTAAAAACGACATCACGCCTTTTATCATGCATCGCCTCACGTAATTGATCTAACTCTTGATCAGATAACTGTAGTGGCGCAGTTAATTCATCAAAAATTCCGGTATGACCTAATTCGATTAAATAGTCAGCGATATTTAATTCTTTTAAGTATTGAACAGCTGTAAGTAGACTTTCTCCCTCACCTAAAAATACTGGTGTGTGAACAATTTCAATACCCGCTTGTCTGCTTTCAATTCCGTCCTTATCACGTCGAAACACAGACCCTTGATAAGACCACTTGAGCTCTGATGGGTGTTGCTTTACTAACGCTCTTGCAATAGCCGTTGTCCAGTCTGGACGTAACACTTCAATTTCTCCTTCACGGTTAAACCATTTCAGCATATTTTGCAAATTCATGCCAGCATATTCGTTAGTAAATGTATCCGCAAATTCTACGACTGGTGTAGAGATTTGTTTATAGTTTCTTAGTATCATTACTTGCCTGAAAATTTCATAAGCTTTCGAACGATTATCAACTGTTTGTCCAATTTCATCTTGACTACCTGCTGGTAAAAACATTTTTTCACTTCCAATACATTCATTCTTTAGTTTGTTATCACTCTACCACACTAAAGGATTTTGTTGTTATGTTGAACTTAACACAGGATACTTGTTCAAGTCAATCGATTTACGGTAAAATTAATACCTATACTAATTATACCGAATTGAGAGGAGTTTATCGAATGCGGATAAACGGTGACTTCCATGTTCATACACCCTATTGCCCACACGGAACTGACGATTCCATGGAGTCGTATGTACGTAAGGCGTTGGAAAAAGGATTGACTAATCTCACGTTCACAGAACACGCCCCACTTCCTCGTCGCTTCACAGACCCTACTCCAGATCAAGATAGTGCGATGCGTTGGAGCGATGTCACGGATTATATCGAGGAAGGAAAACGATTGAAAGACAAATATAAAAACGAGATAACGATTCGAGTAGGATTTGAGGTAGACTTTATCTCTGACTTTGAACAGGAGACCAAGGCTTTTCTTGATAGATATGGAGCAGATATAGATGACAGCATTCTTTCCGTGCATATGTTAAAGGCTCCAAACGGTGAATATGTTTGTATTGATTTCAGTGAAGATGAATTTAATCGGATTATTACGTTGTTTGGCTCGGTCGATACTGTTTATAAGCATTATTATGAAACGGTTAAACAGGCAATCGGCGCTGATTTAGGTTTTTACAAGCCGATGCGGATTGGACACATCACGCTAGTCGAAAAATTTTCAAAGTTATTTCAACCGCAACAAAACTACGATCAACAAATTATCGAGCTATTACAGTTAGTAAAGAAAAACAACCTTTCTTTAGATATTAACACCGCCGGGAACTATAAAGAGTATTGTGGTACAAGCTATCCACGTACTCCCCTTATTCATGCTGCACATGATTTAGGAATACCACTCGTAGTTGGATCAGACAGCCATAAAAGTGACCATATCGGTAGAGGTTTTGAATTACTTCCAAGCGAGATAACTTACTCCCTACCACTTGCAAAAACCCTTTCCTAAGTAGGAAAGGGTTTGCTGTTATTGTCTTATGATCGAATCGAGCTTATTTTTCTTACGGATTAGTTCCTCTACATCAACGGCATCGGTCAGTGAGTGCTTAAGTGCATCATAATATTGCTTTGTTGACTTGATAGCCTGCTGCTTTGTTTGTTCAACTAATGTCTTCCATTTTTCACGATAATGCTCACTTAACACTGTTTTATTTCCTTCCAAATATGCTTCGATAAACGGCGTTAATTGCTCCAATAAGCTTTCCTTCATTTTTTCCTTTTCGTTTTTCTCAAAAAATGACTTAGTATTTTTAAAAATAGTTAAAGAACGATCAAACTGATTTAAATCAATACGGTCAAATGCTTGAGAGAATGTTGGTGTATCAAAGGTAGCAGGATCTAGTTTATTTAAAGCAATGTTTTCATTCAATCTTTTCAATCTACTCTCTGCTTCTTCATTCCATTCGATAGCTCTTTGATTTAACAATGCTTCAATTCTTAACGAAACTGCTCTTAGTTCTTGTGCAAGTTCATGACCAATCCCACTTATTAACTTCATTAAGCAATCCGTTAACTCACGTTTTGCTTCCTTCCCATTATGTTTAATCGTCGCAGGATTAAATGCCTCTTTAAAACGATCGGTAAATTGGATAGACATTCTTTCCTGAACATAGAATAGTTGTTTTTCTATTTTTTGAATGATTGCGGTTTGATGAGATTCCGTCCCTGTCTTTTGGATAACATCATAAACAGCACCTAACTCTTCTTCATATTGTGCCAATCTTTTCTTCTTTTCTTCTTGATTCATCGAAGCCGATTCCAGATAGTTATCGAGTATTCGTGCCCCACGATTTATTTCGTGGTAAGAAGACTGAATTAATAATTCCATTAATTCCTGGTTAACAAAATGGTCAAATGATTGTTCGAATTCACCCATTCCAGATGCAGAAGTTTGGACATTTCCTTCTTTCTCTTGTAGTGCTAACTTACTAGAAACCGGGAAAAGCCGAGGATTACGAACACCAAATAGCTCTAATTGCTCCTTAATATAGGTTAAAACTAACTGCAGGTCTTCTTCGCTTTGTGCTAAATCAGCAGCATTTACGATAAAAAACATTTTATCTAAACTAAACGCATCCTTAACCCGACCCAGTTGGATTAAAAAGTCACGGTCCGCTTTTGAAAATGGGTGGTTGTAATAGGTCACAAACAAAATGGCATCTGCTTGTTTAATGTACTCAAAGGAAACATCTGTATGACGGGCATTCACCGAATCTGCTCCTGGGGTATCTACGAGTGTTATCCCTTTTCTAGTTAGCGAGCAATCATAAAACAACTCCATCCATTCTACGTAGCATGCAAGTGATTCATTTGAAACAAATTCAGGAAATTGTTCCAAATCAATGGTTATTTGCTTACCTAAAGAATCGCCCATTCGTTTGTAGCCGTCAACTACAGCATCGATAAATGACAGATGTTTGTGTTCGATAGAATCTTTGTTTTCTAATCCACCCTTTGCTGCCACAGCGATAAACTCAGTCATCGAACCGGCAAATGATGTGATCGTTTTAATATCCATCATTAACGCTTTTTCCTCTTTAATTTTTACTAACACCGTTCCATGGGTAAACGTACCATTTGGGGGTGCTATTTTATTAATTGCTGCTGTTGTTGGGTTTGGCGATACCGGTAAAACATCTTCCCCGATAAGAGCATTAGCAAAAGAAGATTTCCCTGCACTAAACGCACCAAATAATGCCACCGTGTAATGACGGTTATTTAACCGTTCTTTTTTCGCTAATAAATCCGTAACAATCGTTTGAAAACCTGGCAAATCATGAATAACCGACAGTGTATCCTCAATTGCTTTGACTGTTTGTTCGAGCGTTTGGTTTGTTCCTGTGGTGCTGACCACTGGTTCTTTCGTAGCATCCATCGATTGATTTGGTTGTGCTACGTCCTTCTCATCGGAAACTAACCGAACATTACTTGTCAACTTATCCCTATCTTTCCTGGCAGCGTCTACAAGTCCTGGGTTCGTACGGGGTTCGGTCAATAGTGCGCGAAGTTTTTCTCCTACTTCGTCAATCGCTTCGTCAATCGTTGCAAGCTCCTCTTCTAACCTTTCTTTTTCATCCCAGTTATCAAGCAACTCGATTATTTGTTGTTTTTCATGATAACTATCTTCTTCTAGCGCTTCCTCAATTTGCAGCCATATGTCATTGCATCTTTGTTTATATGCCTGCTTAATATCATTAGAAATTCCGTCTGTATAGACGAGTAAATATTCCCCTGTTATCCGGGCGCCCGGTTTTATTAACGAAATTAACCGTTCTTTATCATAAGTAATCGTTAACTGTTGTGCGAGACTAGCCAAGTGAGAAGATTGGATATGATGTGCTTTTAGTATTTCAGTAATCTTTTCCCTTAATTTCCACTCGATCGTTGTTTTCGTCGTATCCATCAGTGAATCAAAGAAACGCGTTAACCGTTGTTGTCGTTCTTCCTCGATTTTTTTCTTCGTCGAAAAAAGCCCCACCTTGAACCCCGGTTGTTGTGCCTCCAAAAACTGTTCTGCCAGTTCCCTTAACTCAAACGGCATTAAATAAGCATTTTTTAATGTACTAGCAACCTCTTTTCTAAATTCCTTCTCCACTTCACTAGTACGACTTCGCAGTTGATCTAACGTTTGCTCTAGTTGTTGCCTAGAACCACGTTCCTCAAGGTCTGATAGCTCCTCTAATCGCTCTGTTAACAGCCTTTTCTTGTCATCTTCCTTCTCTTCTAACCAATGCAAATGTTCCTTAATAAAAAATTGGAGCGAATGATCAATCGTAGACCTTATGCTAGAATGCTTCTTACTCATCAACTCCGCTAGACAAGCTCTTAATTCTGTTAACTGATTAGCCTTTAACTCTTTCGTTTGCATCGATGTATAAAAGATTCTTTCCGGTTTTATTGTCCAATTTTGAAAGGTATCTACTACACTTTGTTTGAACTGCTTAATAGATAATTCCTCTTCCCGGTGTTTATCTATTTGATTAATAACGATATAGATTGGTTTTCCGCGGTCCTGCATCTCCTTTAGAAATAGTAGATTAACCTCTGACTGCACATGATTGTAGTCCATAACATAAAACATGGCATCAACGGTATGCAGCGATGACTCTGTCATAATACGGTCTGCATCATTGGAAGAATCGATCCCCGGTGTATCTAAAATGGCAACGTTTTCTGGAATCCGGTCAGTAACTTTACTTATTTCTATCTTATTTATCGCATCGCCGTCCTTACAATACGACTTAATAACCTCGATATCATAAGGCTCTTGATATTCGACAGGCTCCTCATGATTAAAAAACACTCTTGCCCTTCCCTGTTTGCCAGCTGTCAATTTCACAACATTTGCACTTGTTGGAATTGGACTTTGTGGTAATACACTATCACCAATCAGGTAATTAATCATCGTTGACTTGCCTGCTGAGAAATGACCAGAGAAACAAATGACTAACTCCCCTTTGTCATACTTTTCTAACAAATCTAAGGTTCTATTTGCTAATTTCTTATTTCCCGCGAGTTGAAACTCTTTATAAATGGCAGCTATACTTTCTGCACTAATCTCATATGTTGTTAAAGAAGTCATCGATGTTGCCCCTTTGTCTGAATATTAACAGAACCTATTATACTATTTTTTTGTTTTTTTACAAAAAAACAGTGCAAAATCGCACTGTTTTCATATTGGATAATTTTTAATTTTGTAGTAATTTACGCAAAAATTTCTCTAAGGACGAAGTATTTGCTTAAGCATACTTTCCTTTTATAACAACTACTTAAGATTCCGTTATGTTGTCACTATCGAATACTTTTGTATAAGTTGCTTGTTCAAAGACCTCAACCACTTCCCCATGCTCATCAACATCAATAATGTAGGACCCATTACTATAGCGGTCACTTTTAGGCAGTTCTAACGGATAAACGGAATGGATAGAACCTTTTGCTGTTTTAAACAAAATGGTATCCTTTTCGGTCACTAACATAAAGCCAGCAACTCGGTGCGGATTTTTCTTAAGCTCACGTAGCATAACAGAACCACGTTTAGCACGAGACGATTTCTCAAAGTCATTTAATTTCATGCGTTTACATGCCCCACGATGCGTTAACAACACTAAGTCCTGGTCTGCGATTAAGTCATCAAAGACAATACCATTGACAACAAACTCATCATCCTTCAGTTGAATTGCTTTAACACCTGCTGCTCGCTGCCCCACCGGACTCACTTCTGACTCATGAAACCATAAGCCAAACCCTTTACTTGATGCAATAAATATATCGGAATTACCGTCTGTAACGTGAACATTTTGGACTTCATCCTGATTTTTCAAATTAGTTGCAATAAGTGCTTTGGAATAACGCTGTGCCTCGTAAAGCTTTAATTCACTACGCTTCACCATACCATTTCTCGTAATAAAGACCAAATACTTACCTTCCTCAAAACTTCGAATAGGGATAGCCTTGACGACCGTCTCATGTTTGTCAATCGACACAATATTAGATATGTGTTGCCCTAAATCCTTCCATCTAATATCTGGCAGTTCGTGAACAGGAATATAAATGTACCTTCCTTTGTTCGTAAACAACAGCAACGTATCCGTTGTATTAATTTCTTGTAAAGCAATCAAATGGTCCTCATCTTTAATTGCTAAGTCTTCCTGATTGGATGCAGCATAAGAACGCAAGCTTGTTCGTTTTACATACCCATCCTTCGTTACAGAAACTAAAACGTCCTCGCTCGCTACAGTGACCTCTAGATTGATTTTTAACTCCTCGATTTTGTCCTCAATCACTGTTCTTCTTGGATCAGCATACTTTTTCTTCAATCCTTTTAAATCTGCCTTAATGACGTCTAAAAGTCGACTTTCATTAGTTAAAATCAATTCTAACTCTTGGATTTTAGCCTGTAATTCTTCGGATTCTTTTTGTAATGATGTAATATCTGTATTCGTTAATCGATATAATTGGAGGTTTACAATTGCTTCTGCCTGTGGTTCGGTAAACCCATAAGCAGCCTGGATTCTAGCTTTTGCGTCCTGTTTGTCCTTCGATGCACGAATCGTCGCGATTAACTCATCGAGTATCGAAATAGCTTTAATTAACCCATCAACAATATGGGAACGTTCCTTTGCTTTTCGCAAATCAAAAGTGGATTGTCTCGTTACGACTTCTTTTTGGTGTGCGATGTAAGAGTCAAGCATATCGGTTAAACTTAACAGCTTTGGTGTCTTATCTTTAATCGCAACCATATTAAAATGGTAAGTGATTTGGAGGTCTGTATTTTTATAAAAGTAGTTGAGGATCCCTTCACTGTCCGCATCCTTCTTTAACTCAATCACAATTCGTAATCCGGTACGATCGGTTTCGTCACGAACTTCCGCTATCCCTTCGACTTTACGGTCAATGCGTAATTCGTCCATCCGCTTCACTAAGCTTGCTTTATTTACTTCATATGGAATTTCGTCAATGACAATCTGTTCGCGATTGCCCCGAACCTTTTCCACTTCTGCTTTCCCGCGGACCACTACCTTACCCTTACCTGTTTGATATGCTTGCTTTAACCCTTCAACCCCCTGAATGATCCCACCAGTAGGGAAATCAGGTCCTTTGATTATTTTCATAATTTCATCAATGGAAATCGATGGGTTATCAATTTTTTTTATGACGGCATCAATTACCTCTGCAAGATTATGTGGAGGAATTTCAGTCGCGTAACCAGCGGAAATACCTGTAGATCCATTGACGAGTAAATTAGGAATTTTTGCCGGCAAAACAACCGGCTCATTAATGGTGTCATCAAAGTTTGGAATGAAATCAACCGTTTCTTTGTCAATATCTCTGACTAACTCAGAAGAAATACTAGAAAGTCTAGCTTCTGTATACCTCATCGCTGCGGGCGGGTCACCGTCAACACTACCATTGTTTCCATGCATCTCAACTAACACATTCCGGACTTTCCACGTTTGGCTTAACCGAACCATAGCCTCATAAACAGAAGAATCACCATGGGGATGATAATTACCAATAACCGTTCCGACTGTTTTCGCTGACTTACGAAATGCCTTATCATGCGTGTTTCGTTCTTCATGCATCGCAAAAATAATTCTACGCTGAACTGGCTTTAGACCATCTCTAACATCGGGTAATGCCCGATCTTGAATAATATATTTACTATAACGACCAAACCGGTCACCAATTACTTCTTCAAGCGGTAAATCTAAATACTTTTCTTGAACCAAAAAAACTCTCCCCCTTAAGAATGAATATTCTCGTTATCAATAATGTTCGTTTCTTCCTCTAGGCCAAATTGAACATGGGATTCTATCCACTTTCTGCGTGGCTCTACTTTGTCTCCCATTAAGGTAGTTACCCGACGCTCTGCCCGTGCTAGATCATCGATGGTCACACGAATTAGGGTTCTTGTTTCTGGATTCATCGTCGTTTCCCACAATTGGTCGGCATTCATTTCACCAAGACCTTTGTACCTTTGTATAATGTATCCATTCTTTAGTTCTGCCACATATTTCTTCATTTCTGTTTCATTCCATGCATAGTAAATCAGCTCTTTTTTACCTTTTCCTTTACTAATCTTATACAAAGGTGGAAGGGCAATATAAATCTTTCCTGCCTCGATTAGCTGACGCATATATCTATAAAAGAAAGTTAATAACAACACTTGAATATGAGCACCATCTGTATCGGCATCAGTCATAATGACAATTTTGTCATAGTTAACGTCCTCTAAGCTAAAGTCACCACCGACTCCAGCACCAATCGTATGAATGATCGTTGATATCTCTTCATTTTTAAAAACGTCCGCAAGCTTTGCCTTCTCTGTGTTAATTACTTTACCTCTAAGTGGTAAGACAGCTTGGAATTTACGATCTCTCCCTTGCTTCGCTGAGCCCCCCGCAGAATCTCCCTCGACCAAATACAATTCATTTTTCTCTGGATTACGCGACTGTGCAGGCGTCAGTTTCCCGCTTAATAGTGTATCTTTCCGCTTCTTTTTCTTTCCAGAACGGGCATCTTCTCGCGCTTTCCTTGCTGCTTCACGCGCTTCCTTCGCTCGGACAGCTTTTTTCACTAACATACTCGCAATGTCCGGATTTTCTTCTAAGAAGTACAATAGGTTCTCTGATACAACCGCGTCTACTGCTGACCTTGCTTCAGATGTTCCGAGTTTCCCTTTTGTTTGTCCTTCAAACTGTAGTTTTTCCTCCGGTATCCGTACAGATACAACAGCAGTAAATCCTTCCCGAATATCATTTCCTTCGAGATTTTTATCTTTTTCTTTAAGCATGTTTGTCTTTCTTGCGTAGTCATTAAAAACACGCGTGACAGCCGTCCGAGCACCTGATTCGTGCGTCCCACCATCTTTTGTTCTGACGTTATTGACAAAAGATAGCATACTTTCTGCATAACCGTCATTAAATTGGAAGGCAAAATCAATTTCGATTTCTTGCTGCTCTCCCTCGAATGACACAACAGGATGAAGAGCATCCTTTTCTTCATTCAAATAAGCAACGAACGATTCTAGTCCATCTGGGTATTGATACGTTTCTTCCGTGCCTGTTCGTTTATCAATCAAATCGATTTGCATACCTTTCAGTAGAAATGCAGCTTCACGGAGCCGTTCTGATAACGTTTCAAATTGATAGGTCGTTGTCGAAAATATCGTTGTATCTGGTTTAAAATGAATCGTTGTTCCCGTTTTTCGTGTTGTGCCTTTTTTCTCCAAAGTCGTTGCCGGGACACCACCATTCTCAAAGCGTTGGAAATAAACATGTCCGTCTCGGTAAATCGTCACCTCTAACCACTCAGATAGAGCGTTAACAACAGATGCACCAACACCATGTAACCCACCACTTGTTTTATATCCACCCTGTCCAAATTTACCACCAGCATGCAAGACTGTTAAAATTACTTCTGGAGTTGGCCGCCCAATTTGATGCATTCCGGTAGGCATTCCGCGCCCCATATCCTCAACCGAAATACTATTATCTTTATGGATGATCACCTTTATTAAGTTACCAAAGCCCGCCAATGCTTCATCAACGGCGTTGTCCACAATTTCATAGACCAGATGATGCAGACCTCTTGCATCGGTACTACCGATATACATCCCCGGTCTTTTTCTAACGGCTTCTAAACCTTCTAACACTTGAATCGAATCATCTGAATACTGATTCGTTGCTTGTTTAGGCATTAAACAATCCCCCTTCACTAACCTATCTATCTTATGTACACATCAATATTCCATTTATCATTACTATTCTATTTAATCGTAGAACAAGTGTTTGACTCTGTAAAGACTACTTGTTCTATTTTAGCTTGTTTCTTGAAATTAGCAAACCCGTATTTAGACGAATTACCCTTTTATATTATAGAAATAAGAAAAAATCCCTGCTAAACAACAGAGATTTGTTTCTATTATTTATTTACCTATAAGTGTAGCATGTGTAACTTTGATACATAAATCCATCACTGTTACAATATTGTGACTGGTTAATACTTGGTAGGCTGCTTCATTTTGGATTCCTTGTTGGGCCCAAAAAACTGGTATATTTTGTTTTATTACTTGTTGTGCCAAACCTTCTAAGTATTCTGGCCTTCGAAAAACATTAACAATATCTATTTCTTCGTCCACTTCAGCTACCGATGAATATGATTTTTCACCAAGTGATGCGGTGATGTGAGGATTGACAGGTATGATTTTATACCCCGCTTGTTGCATCGCTTTCGCTATTTGGTAGGACCCTCTTTCCGGCTTATCGGAAAGCCCAACAACGGCAATTGTTTTCGCGTCCATGAGTATATGCTTTAATTGACTCCTAGATGGATTTTCCACGGCAATCCCTCCTTGTTTATCATATTTTGTGTCGCTTCTTTGCATAAAGTTTGTTTTCTTTTAATGTTACAGTAGATGGATAATGCGCACCAACCTTTGACATAAGATCCAGTGTTAATCAACCGCTCCGGAAATACACTTGCTTTCCGTGGGTGGCTGATGAGCCTCATCGAGCTAATGGGTGCCACTATTGACACTTTTGAGTTCGGATTTGGTAAAAGTGTTGATGATGGACCTGATTGTCGACAGATTTGAGTTCAAATTAATAAAATGTGTCGATGGTGGACCTGGTTATCGACACATTTGAGTTCGGATTAATAAAATGTGTCGATAGTGACCCTAATTATCGACACATTTGAGGTCGGATTAACAAAATGTGTCGATGAGGCCGGCCCCCAATCACTGATAAGCGACTGACTGGAGCGCAAATCAACCCTAACAAGTTAGTGCGCATTATATATAAACTGCGTAAACCAACCATCCATGAAAACAGCCTTTCACATGAAAACTTTTTACTATTTGTAAGAGTATCATCCTAAAATATTTATAGGTCATTTGAAAGATAAAGTACTAAGCTATGCTTGTTCATGTTAAAATAAGATACAAGTTTTTCGTAAAAGGAGTAAAAGAAGATGAATTTTATACTTTTAGCAATTGTTGCTTACCTGATTGGATCAATTCCGTTTGGTCTAATTGTTGGCAAAATTGGATACAACACAGACATCCGTGAACATGGTAGTGGGAACCTTGGCGGGACAAATACGTTTCGTGTCCTGGGAATTAAAGCAGGTATTATCGTAACAGCCGGTGATATCCTAAAAGGTACGCTAGCAACCCAATTACCTATCTTGGTTGGGAATGACTCCGTTAACCCACTTATTATTGGAGTTTTTGCAGTGATTGGCCATATGTACCCCATTTTCGCCAAATTTAAAGGCGGAAAAGCAGTTGCAACATCCGGAGGGATTATTCTTGGTGTAAGCCCACTTCTCTTCCTAATTATACTTCTAACTTTCTTTATCGTTTTATATATAACGAAATACGTATCAATCTCATCGATGGTCACGGGGGTTATTACGGTTATCACCAGTATCATCATGCAAGATATCGGCTTAATCATTATTACTTCCATTCTAACCCTCTTTGTCTTTTATAGACATCGAACAAATATTAAAAGAATCATTAACAAAACCGAACCAAAAATCAAATGGATGTAATACAGAAAAGCGGAAAGCGCCTGGTCACCCCCGACAAGCGTAAGACAAGACACGTAATGGCGCTCTTTGCCATGCAGGGGATTGACTTACGACTCGGAAGGGGTGGCGCTTGTAGCTAGACAATACAGAAAAGCGGAAAGCGCCTAGTTATTCCCGCCTTAATCAATGCGATTAAGGCTTTTTCTTGATTGTTGCGCTTATGACTGAAATATTTTGATTTTTGTCGAATTAACTCCCGAATCTTTGTTCAAAGATAAGAAAGTATAAAAAGATCTGTCTAGCTCCGAGCGCCTACCCCTCGAGGTCTTAAGCAAAAAATCTTTGTGGCAAAGAGCGCCACATAGCTCTTTTGCTTAAGCTTGTCGGGGGTGGGCAAGACGCTCTGCGCTTTTCTTATATCAAGATAAAAAAATTGAATAAATGGTTGTTGTTGAGTATACTTTGTACATAGTTTAAATAGGCCTGAAAGGAGTCGAAAAATGAAACTTCCAGATAAGAGCGGTAATCTTTCCTTACCACCAAAAGCTGAACGTCATAAATTGTTTGGATCAGTTTCTCCTGGTCCAAAAGTAAAGCCAGTAGAAAAAGATGCAATGGCTGATTTACAAAATACCAAGAAGAATTTTTTGTTTGATATAGATGCTGTAGGAATTGAAAATGTAAAACATCCGATTCAAATAGAAAGTATTCTTGAACCAACAAAACAAACAACAATCGGCACCTTTACCTTTACATCAAGTATTGATAAAGACAGTAAAGGAACCAATATGAGTAGGTTTACCGAACAACTTCATGAATATTACAGTAGCCATTCTTTCACCTTAACCATTGAAGGGCTAAAAAAATTCACAAAAGACCTAGCTATTCGCTTAAAACAACGAGATGCAACAATGGAGGTAACATTCCCATGGTTTTTTGAGCGAAAAGGTCCTTCATCTGATTTAGCTGGGCTTAATCACGCAGATGCTACCATTAAAGTGACCTATCATGAAAACGATCGGTATGATATCGAAGTTGCTCTATCAGGAACAATTACCACCCTATGCCCTTGCTCTAAAGAGATAAGTGAATATAGCGCACATAACCAGCGTGGTATCGTTTCAATGCGTGTAAAACTAACCGATCAATTCGATCAAGCTAAAACGGATTGGAAACAGGCGTTACTTGAGGCAGCTGAAAGTAATGCTAGTGCGAGGATACACCCAGTATTAAAGCGCCCTGATGAAAAAATGGTAACGGAACTTGCATATGAAAATCCACGATTTGTAGAAGACATCGTTCGATTGGTCGCTTGTGATTTATATGAACTTGACTATGTCCAGTGGTTTGAAGTGAAATGTCGGAATGAAGAATCCATTCATCTCCACGATGCGATTGCTTCGATTACGTATGATAAAGCACGTGAGAAATAGGGTGTTGTTTAAATGAAACATTTTTTCATTATCTTAATTCGGGCTTATCAAAAATTGATAAGCCCACTAACCCCGCCTTCTTGCCGGTTTTATCCTTCCTGTTCCCAATATAGTATCGAAGCATTTCAACGACATGGTGTCATGAAGGGATTGTTTCTTTCATGCAAACGCATCCTGAAATGTCACCCGTTTCATCCTGGGGGATATGATCCAGTTCCAGACAAGAAAGTTAAACAATAATAATCAAAACCACCAGTGTGAACTGGTGGTTTTGATTAGGCATTATTCCTTTAGGCTAAACCGCTCCAGTTGATCCCAAATCTGTTCAGCTTGTAAGATTTCTACTTGTGTTTTACCAAATAAATCAAAGTGCGGAAAACGTGGGTCTTGGTGAATCCATTCCGGTTGTAGCCCGTAGCGCTTCCCCCATTTTTCTAAATTGCTTACATTAGAGCAGCCCACCTTTGTTACCGTATTACATCCAGGAAACCTTGGATCAAGCCAGTAGTGGGTTAAAAATGCAATTTGACCTTCCTCTACTTCAGCCTTCCACTGTTTAAGCTCTGATCTTTTTACCCCAAAAGCCATATCATTCCTCACTCTTATATGCATCAGAATAGGCTTGATGCCAATCAGGGAATACTCTTCTTAACGAGACAGGTCTAAAACTTTCTTTTTTAACTATTACATGTTTCGTCGAACCTGTAACTGCTGCATTCCCTTCTCCGTCTTCTATTTTGTATCCGTAAGTTGTTCTAAGTCCATCGTATTCTTCAATCCACGTCTTAACAAATGCGTCCTGTCCATACCTAATTGGTTGCTTAAAATACATATGTGCATCAATGACAGGAGAGACAATTCCCTCTTGCTCCATGTCATGATAGTTAAAGCCTAGTGATTCGATAAATGCTGTTCGACCAATCTCAAACCAAACCAAATAATTCGCATGATAAACGACCCCCATTTGATCAGTTTCTTGATAACGAACTTTAATAGGTGTTTTAGTCATTTTCATTGTCGTTCCCCCTAATCACTGACCAAGCATTGTCAAAGTCATTTTTAGAAAGTAAGGTAAACCTGTTAAGATCCGCCACACCTTCTCTGTCCATTCGAAGTGCTTGGAATTGAATAGCCTCATCGATAAGATTAACAACAAAGCGGGCATTCCCATCAATCCGGTATTGCTTATATTTTTGAGTTAAAAAAGCTTCCGCATCAACCTCAAGTTCATATTGATAGGCTTCTACATGATAGCGAGTGATTGCCATCAATTCCTCTTCCTGGTAATTTGTAAAGTTAAGGTATTTTTTGAACCTTGATTCAAGTCCCGGATTACTTGCGATAAACCGTTCCATTTCCGTTTGATAACCGGCTAATATGACAACTAAGTTCTCGTTATGTTTTGTCATCTCATCAACTAACGTATCGATTGCCTCTTTACCAAAATCTTTATCTCCTCGAAATAACGAGTATGCTTCATCGATAAATAATACGCCTCCCAGCGCCTCTCTAACCTTTTGCTTTGTTTTGATTGCTGTTTGTCCGACAAAACCCGCAACTAAATCGCTCCGCGAAGCAATGACAAAATGCCCCCGTTTTAATAAACCACATTCCTTTAAAATCTGTGAATATAATTTAGCGACAGTTGTTTTTCCAGTTCCGGGATTACCAGAGAAGACAGCATGTAATTGAATCGGCACAATGGGAAGATTCTTTTGTTTCCGTTGTTGTTGGACCCTAACAAAAGAGGACAGTTTTTTCACTTCTTGTTTAACATTATCTAGCCCAATCAATTGCTCCAATTTCTCCATTGGTTTATCAAGCTTACCTTTATCTTCCCACATGGTTAAATCTGACAAATCGATTCGCATATGATCTATCCAATTTTCTTCTCCTGTTAAACCTTTAGCTGCACCCTTTTTAAAAATTGCTTTTAAAACTAAATCACGTACCGTCCTAGCATTACCAAACGTTTCATCGACCATTGACTTTTCGACGATTGTTTCAAATTGATTTAAAGCCTCCGCTGTAAAAAAATAATCATTTACCATTGCCGTGTTTTCGGCAATCTCCATAAGTTCATTCATGCTGAAATTGGGTAAACTTATCGAATTTTGTTCCGGAAACCTACTTCTTAGTCCAGGGTTAGACCATAAAAATTGGCGCATTTCTTCCGGGTAACCAGCCAAAATAACGGCAAATTTATTGGCAAACTCTTTGCTAGTCATACTTGAAACAAGGGTATCAATAACAGCTTGACCATAATCGTTAGCGGTTTGGCCAACTCGTTTCAAACTGTACGCTTCGTCGATAAACAATATTCCACCAATTGATTGTTTCACATAGCTAATTGTGTTTTCTTCACTTTGTCCTACGTAAGAACCAACTAAATGAGAGCGATTTACCTCAATCACTTTATCTGTTTCCAACAATCCTAACTCGTGGTAAGTGGCAGCAAGCAGCCTTGCAATGGATGTTTTCCCTGTACCAGGATTACCCGTAATAATCATATGTAGTCCAGGTTCATCGACCATATGAAAGCCAAGCTCTCGTCTTTTTTTTTGATACTTTAAATAATGATAATACTGGTGAATATATTTTTTCACTTCTGTTAAGCCCGTGAGGTGTTGTAATTGATCTAATGGGTCATTCGATGCATTTTTTTTCAACACATCAGGAAAATGATGATAAAATTCCTGCTTGTACTGAATAATTTTTCGCACATGATTATTTAACGCTGTCACAGGCACACCAGACCTCCGATTCTCTAATGAGGAAATCGTATCTGCTAAGGTCTGTTCTAATTCTGTTAACTCGGCAGTAATTTCATTAAAAAGCTTGGTATAAGTCGAATGTTTGTCTACTGGAGTAATATTTAATTTGGCTAGCTCTGCTTTAAGTTCCGTAGCCTTTTTTAATTTCGCTGAATCAAAGTCTGTTTCTCTGATTGACCACTGATCTAAGTTAACTTCAGATAGGAGCGTATAAAAGGTAAAAAATGACTTTAGTTCCTCTATTTCTACTAACGTTGATTCATGTCCTGCTAACCTTTTACCTTCCTCTAGAAGGATAGTTGTCACTTTATCATCTTTAAAGTTACGCTTTAATCGGTAAAAAGCAAGCATACAATATAGCTTTGCAGCTGTTTGATCATCTATGGTTATTTCGCCTTTTTCATTTGCATCGAGAAATCTTAATACTTGTACTTCTTTAAGAGGCGGTAACTTATTAATCGTTTGCCACTCTTGCACTGATTTTCTCATTGTGTCTATGTTGATACTCATAAAGCCGCTCCCTTCTCTTTTATTTTATCATAGCCGCTTATGTTCCGTTATTATCTTGCACACAAAAACAACTAACAACAGTACAATAAGAAAAACGTATGGACATGAATATCCATACGTTTTTCCTTAATCAAAGCAAGTGGACGTCTTAATGTGTTTTTTGTTGATGTTGATACTCGTCTTTTACCTCATCACGCATTGATTGTATCGCTTCTTCTCGTCGTTTATTTTTAGCTTCAATGTGATGCTTTTCCTCATTTGAAGCAAAACGCATTGTTTCATGCGCCTCTTCGATATTTTCAATTGTGTTCTGAATTTTACTAACCAGTTTTTCGACATTATCCTCACGGTTATCAGGATTTGGACGGTTGCTATATTCGCTCATGTGCTTCTCCTCCTAATGTCCTTTGGTTTGTATTACCTGAGGCTTCTCGTTTGTTTTCATTTGCATTTGTTTACCTTTATTCCCTCCAGCCTCGAGTGGCTGTGTTCCTAAATGACGTGGTCTAAAGTGCTTTGAATCCTTTTTTGGATTACCCATGCTTCATTCCCCTTTCTTTAGGACGTCAATGATATTATTTGCCCAGTTCGTTTATCTATTCATCTAGATACCGGGAGGAATTATTTTTCAGAAAACGTTTAACCGTTAATGTTTCCTAACAAGTCTATAAAGGCCATGAGTTTAAAAAAATTCCTCCATCTAAAAGTTATCCTGTTCTTACAATAAAACTTACTTCATTTTAAGTACTATATTTTCCATAAAATCAAGAGTCATTGGACCCATGACCCGTTGGATAATCTCTCCCTCTGGACTAATTATATAGGTAGTCGGAATATTTAAAAGCTTATATGTTTCACTTACCACTGCATCAGGATCAAGTACTACCGTAAAAGAAAAATTCCCATGATTCATAAATTCCTTAACATCTTTTACACTATTTTCTGTATTGGTAACATTAACTGCAATGATTTTAACTTGGTCAGGGTATTTTTTTTGAAATTCATGCAATTCTGGCATCTCTGTTCGGCAGGGACCGCACCAGGTTGCCCAAAAATTGACAAAGACAATGTTACCACGATAATCTGACAAGGTAATTTTATCTCCATTAAGCGTTTCTAATGTAAAATCTGGCGCAACTTTCCCTACGTTAAGACCCCCTTTCTTGTTTAGTCCAGCACCAGATGCCCCCTGTTCAGATGACTCTCCTGTCATGTCCCCTTCGTTCCCTTGATTGGATGTTGTAGAGTTAACGAAACCTTGTTGATTCAAATAATTCCATACCATTAACGTAATCAGAAATAGAAGAACAAATACCCCAACTACCTTTTTAATCAAGAGTTACACATCCTTTACCATTGTTCCAATTACTCATCTTTTTCTAAAAGCTTAAGAAAGCAAAAAGAGATAGCTTGTAAATTACCCAAGCTACCTCTTTCATATTATGCTTCTAGTTTATTTCTTAGAACCATTTGCAGTATACCACCATGACGATAGTAGTCAATTTCAACATCACTATCAAAACGGGCAACTACTTCAAATTCTTTTTTGTTACCTTCTTCATCTGTTGCGGTAACTTTGACTAAGTCGTGTGGCTTTACTTTTTCATCAATGGCCACATCGAATGATTCTTTTCCAGTTAAACCAAGTGATTCAGCGCTATCCCCATCTTTAAACTGTAATGGAAGAACACCCATCATTACAAGGTTAGATCGGTGAATTCTTTCAAAGCTCTCAGCGATAACTGTTTTGATTCCTAATAGGTTTGTACCTTTGGCAGCCCAGTCACGTGAGCTTCCCATACCATAGTCTTTTCCAGCAATGATAAGTAATCCAGTATTGTTTTCTTGGTATTTCATTGCCGCATCATAAATAGGCATTACTTCTTCTGTTGGCCAGTAAGTTGTATAGCCACCCTCTGTTTCCGGTGCTAACTTATTTTTAATCCGGATATTTGCAAATGTTCCACGCATCATTACTTCATGATTACCACGGCGAGAACCGTAAGAATTGAAGTTTCGAGGGGAAACATCTTTCTCTTGCAAATACTTACCTGCAGGCATATCCTTTGCAATCGCACCAGCCGGCGAGATATGGTCAGTTGTCACTGAATCACCAAATTTACCGATTGCGCGAAGGCTAGATAATGTTTCAACTTTGCCTGCATCTTTTGATAAACCTTCAAAGAACGGTGGGTTTTGAATATAAGTAGACTCACTATCCCACTTATACAATGGTTCATCCGTTGTTTGAATTTCGTTCCATTTTTCATTTGAGTTAAATACATCCTCATATTCTTTACGAAAAATTTCTGGTGTAACTACTTTTTCTACTTGTTCTTTAATTTCATCGATTGTTGGCCAAATGTCATCAAAGTAAACTGCCTTGCCGTCTTTATCCTTACCGATTGGTTCGGATCTTAAGTCAACATCAACTGACCCGGCTAACGCATAAGCTACAACTAATGGTGGAGAGGCAAGGTAATTAGCTTTTACTAATGGATGAATTCTACCCTCAAAGTTACGATTACCGGAAAGCACGGAAGCAACAGTTAAATCATTTTTCGCTATAGCTTCTTCAATTTCCTCTGATAATGGACCTGAGTTACCAATACATGTCGTACACCCATACCCAACTAAATTAAAGCCTAAATCATTTAAATAAGTCATTAGACCAGAATCTTCCAGATAACGTGTAACTACTTTAGAACCAGGTGCCAATGAAGTTTTTACATAAGCAGGAACTTCCAGGCCTTTTTCAACTGCCTTTTTAGCAAGTAAGCCTGCACCTAACATAACGTATGGGTTAGAGGTATTCGTACAAGACGTTATTGCAGCAATTGCGACTGCACCTGTTTTCATAACGGAGGATTTCCCGTTTGGATGATCAATTTTCACCGTTTTATTGATCTCATCTTCACTTAAACCAAATCCTTGGTTGCCAGCAGGAGCTGTAATTGCTTTGTTGAAAGATTCCTTCATAGCAGACAGTGGAATCAAGTCTTGTGGACGTTTAGGACCAGAAAGGTTAGGCTCTAACTCAGACAAGTCAATTTCAACTAATTCAGTGAACTCCGGATCCGGTAAGTCTGAAGAATACCAAAGATCATTTTCTTTACAATATTTTTCAACTAAACTAATTTGATCTTCACTTCTACCTGTTAGACGAAGATAGTTAAGTGCCTCTTCGTCTACCGGGAAGAAACCACATGTTGCTCCATATTCCGGAGCCATGTTAGCAATTGTTGCACGGTCTGCTAAAGGCATTTCCTTAAGGCCAGGACCGAAATATTCAACAAATTTCCCTACTACTTTTTTCTCACGTAGTACTTGTGTTACTTTTAACGCAAGATCTGTAGCAGTTGTTCCATTTGGAAAGCTACCTGTAAATTTCACACCAATTACTTCTGGTGCCGGGAAGTATGAAGGCTGTCCTAACATTCCAGCTTCTGCTTCAATACCGCCTACGCCCCAACCGAGGACACCAAGTCCATTGATCATTGTCGTGTGGGAATCAGTACCAACTAATGTATCAGGAAATGCATCGTATTCCCCATTATCGCTTTCAACTGCATGCACCACATTAGCAAGGTACTCTAAATTAACTTGGTGAACGATACCTGTTGCTGGTGGAACGGCACGATAATTGTTAAATGCCTTTTGAGCCCAGTGTAAAAATTCATAGCGCTCTGCATTACGTTCAAATTCTAATTCCATGTTTTTCGTTAACGCATCATTCGTACCATATCTATCAACTTGGACAGAGTGGTCAATAACGAGGTCTACTGGAACTTCTGGATTAATTTTATCCGGAGAACCCCCCATGTCTACCATTGCTTTCCGAAGTGACGCAAGGTCAACAACAGCTGGTACACCAGTAAAGTCTTGTAGGATTACACGAGCTGGCTTAAATGGAACATCTGTGCTTTCTGTTTGCCCCCATTTTGCTAAACCTTCGACATGCTCGTCCTTAATTACATGTCCATCGTATTGTCTTATTAGCGATTCCAATAAGATACGAATAGAGAATGGCAAACGAGATATATTTCCTAGTCCAGCATTTTCTAGTGCTTTAAGTTGATAGTAATTATACTTTTTTCCGTTTACTTCAAATTGTTTACGTGCATCGAAAAGATTGTTCGTTGTCATAAAACTACGCTACCCCCTTTTAAAAATATGTAGGATCGTATTCGATCTCTCCATTCCCCTAAAGCATTTATCTTTTGCACCTATTTATTTTAAATGAAATCGGTTTATAAGTAAAATGTTTAGACAATTTTCTTATAAAGAAACAAAGGAAATGACAAAACGGAAAAAAGCTGCCGTTAGAAAGCATAAAAAACCACGCTAAATAAAATAATAATCATTGTAACAAAGGAGGGCTGAATGTGACTAAAAATAACAAAAAGCAACCAAACGAACCATTAAGCGGTTCAAAAAAGGTTAAAAATAGAAACCATTCCCGCCAGAAAAAAGACGCTTCCCATGATATGTAAATAAATCACCCCGCCTTGGTCAGCCGAAGACTGACCAAGGCGGGATTGGTGACCTATGCTAGATAGCCCTTCGATTTCTCGATACTTCTTATCTTTTAACATTCCTAGCCATCAATTGGCAAACGAATTCGAAAGGTACTTCCTATGTCTCGATTGTTCATCATGTCAATTGCCCCGTTATGATTTTCAACTATTTTATTAGAAATCATTAAACCTAATCCTGTTCCATCTTTTTTCGTTGTAAAAAACGGCTCTTTCAACTTATGTAGAATATCATCCGGAATACCAGGACCCTCGTCCACAATCGAAATGAATACATGTTTCTCCTCGCTACTTACGATCACTTGAATCGTTCCACCGTTCCCCATTTCTTCCACAGCGTTTTTAATAAGGTTGATTAAGACTTGTTTCATTTGCGTCTTATCGCAATAAAGGATGACGTCTTTTTCCATTTTAATGTTGATTTGGATATTGTAAATGGTTGCTTGTGATCGAAGTAATGTTACAACGTCACTCAACATTTCTGACAAGCTTACTTTCGACTTCTCATCTGTCATTGGTTTGGAAATAAATAAAAGCTCAGATGTTATAGTTTCTATTTTCTCAATTTCATCAACCATTATTTTGTAATAGTCACTTTTTTGTTCAATACCAGACTGTAGTAGGTGAACAAATCCCTTCAGTGACGTTAAGGGGTTTCTTATTTCATGAGCAACACCGGCAGCAAGCTGACCGGCAACAGACATTTTTTCTGAACGGATTAACATTTCTTCTGCTTCTTTTTTATCCGTTATGTCAGTTGCTAAAGAAACAAAAAGTTTCTCACCCATTTCCTCATTTTGCATGGCTGAAATATAGGTCTCGATCCAGACATTTTTACCATATACATCACGAACACTAACAATTATTTTGGTTGACTTAGTCGCCTGTTGTTTTAATCTCGCTTTGATAAGAAGTTGGTCACTATAGGGAAGATAATTAAGTGCTTGGTCACCGATCAACACATCTCTTTTATATCCCAATAATTTTGAAACAGACTTAGAAACATATAGAATTCTGCCTAGTGAATCACAGACAATGATAAGATCAAAGGCATGGTCTTCAACCCAATTTAACATGCACTTCGGCAAATCGGACAACTTAGCGAAATTAATTTGCTTCCCGGCCGAAGCACGATATTGAGGCCCTTCTTTATACTGGTTGTTCTGAATATGATCCGACAAAAGAACCACCTTCCCCTATCTTTAATCCCGAGATTTCGACAAAACCCATTCAATATTGTTGTAAATTAGTCTAGTTCCTTTTATAATGTCACTATTATAAAGATTGTCTAGTATCATTATATTTCTCTAAGATGAATTTAATGTAAATTCGGAGAAAGTATGTAAAAAAAAAACAATTATTAGTAATATTACTATAAAACTAGAAAAATTAAAATGTTTGGACTTTTTTGCAATAAAAAAATTACAATATTTTTCTAAGATAAGATAGGTGAAAAAATGTCGACACAATTTGCTATCTTTATAATTAGCTGGACTTTTGTTTTAGTGGGGTTATTAGCAATCGGTGGTTTTTTTATGTTTAGAAAATTTCTTAAAAAGCTTCCCAAGGAAGATGGAAAATCAATCATGGACTGGGAAGAGCACTATGTAGAAAAAACAAGACACATGTGGCGTGAACCGGAAAAATTACTGTTAGAGGAATTAATCTCTCCTGTTCCAGAGCTTTTCCGTGATGTTGCTAGGCAAAAAATCGCTAGCAAAATAGGAGAAATTGCATTATCGAAAAAAGAAAAGAAAATAACCTTTGACACACTGATTGAGGGTTATATTTTAGCTACTCCTAAGCGTGATCATAAATTTTTAAGGAAAAAACTAGAGGAAAAAAACATTGATGCATCTCCCTATCAAACGCTTTTTGACCAATGAAATGTTAGTTTTACTAAGGAGAATAGGCTGCCCGAATGCTCATTCGGACAACCTATTTTTTTACGATTCCTTCAAATTGCTGATTTGCTGCTCCACCTTTCTATATTTCACCAACATCGCTAACCTCCAAGAAATAATCATCGCAAAAGCTAGCAAAAAGAACATACCACTCGTTTCGCCTAACGAGATAGTTTGGCCAATAATCAATTTTAAAATGACACGAACCAATAGTAAGCCAAACAGGATAACAGCAAATATTTTAGATGGAATTAAATAGATTTGACCATGCCTAACCTCAAACTTAGTTGTCTTAACTAACAAAATAGAAAAGATAGCACCAACAATCGTCGCTTCGAATACTTGCGCCCATGGTACGCGGAATTCAGGGAAAATAAACATCAATGCGCCTGTACTCATAAACAGTGGTGGCAATATTATTTTTCTAATACTAACTGGTTTTTTGGCGGCTTTCAGGCGAATGATTATCATGGAGATAGCCATAATGACCCCGACAAACGAACTGGCTATAGCCCAGAACATATCATCAACTCTTTCTCTTTACATGTTTTTTTATCCTTGGATAAACGTCCAGAAACAACCACGGCAAGCAAACATCCTACGCTTTTCTTCTACACGATGATCGTTTTAACAACTTATCTGTCGCTAGCAATTGTTAAGATTATAGTCATCGTTATCCCGACAACAGTTAAGTAAACCCCCAAGTCAAAGAGCACCGCAGTAGCAAGTTCCTTCTCACCAAAAACAGGCAAGTAGAAATAACCATACGTATGACTTAAAAAGGGTTGACCAAAAAGAAATGAACCAACACTTGTTAAAATAGCAACTGATAATCCAATTGGGATTAGCATTCGATAGTTTATCGGTAATATCTTACTTACGGCTTTGTTGCCGTAAGCCATATACATCAAAAGAATAGCAGCTGATGTCATTAGGCCACCAATAAATCCACCACCAGGAGCACTATGTCCTGCCAGAAATAAATAGATGGAAAATCCAAACAAAATAAAGGCTATTAATGATGTTGTCGTTCTTAAAATCAAGTCATTATGTTGTATCACGAACATTCTCCTTATTGTCTCTTTTGTATAATCATAATATAAAACAGTCAGATTTGCCATTACTTAGAAACCATAAAAATTAAACCAACCAGCTAAAAAGGAAGTTAACTTTGCCATGAAGTCAAAAAACAAAAAAATCCCCATAAAAATCATCACGTAACCGCCAATTCTAACTAAGCGTGGCCCATTTCTTTTAATCCACTTAAGCTTACCAATGAAAAAAGACAGAATTAAAAATGGCGCAGAGAAGCCTAACGAATAGGCAGTCATCATTACTACACCTGATTCTGGATTAGATGCCGCAAGAGATAAAACGGCCATTAAGATTGGCCCTGTACATGGGGTCCATCCTAATGAGAAGGCACTCCCAATAAAGAGAGACCCAAAATAACCAGCTGGTCTTTGTTTAAATATTATTTTTCTATCTTTCATTAAAAAATCAAAATTTAGCACTCCTATGATTACTAAACCAAAAAATACAATTAAGATAGCACCAATTTGCCTAATAATATCTTTCCACTCAAGCAGAAATGTTCCAATAAACGAAGTCGTGAAGCCCATCAAGATAAAAATGCTGGAAAAACCAATTAAAAAGAAAATCGTATGTACTATACTTTTTTTATTAAACATGCCATGTTCTTCTTTAATATCATTGACACCCATGCCTGTAATATAAGAAAGAAATGCTGGATATAATGGCAATACGCATGGAGAGATGAATGACAGAAAACCAGCCCCAAAGGCAAGAAGCACATTAAGTTCTTCCATTTATCCTTGCACCTACCTTATCCATCTGTGATGAAACTTTAAGATAAACCCCTTGACACCAATAGTGCCAAGGGGTTTATCTGTGCAACCTCAATCTATCTAAATTGAGAGAATCATCCGAGAAATTACTTTGGTTGATTATTGTTCATCGCACGCATCATTTGATTAATTTTCTTTTGGGACGGTTTTTGCCCCATTTGCATCATTAATGTTCTAAGCATTTGTTCGTTAATTGGTGGGTTCTTTTTTAAGTAGTTCATCATATACTTTCGAGCAATGAAAAACCCTAATGCGACACCAGCAATTAAGGCTAAAATAGCTATTAACACAACCCAAATAGTTGCCATGTCAAGCTTTCCTCCTTCATGTTGTCTCTCATACAGTATAGTAAAATCAACAAAATAATACAATAGTAGGATACTTATTATCTATAGTAATACTTCCTTTTTAATAGGAGTAATCCATCCACAATTTGTCGTTTCTGATTCAATAATGAAAAAACTTGGATCAAATGATTTCAAGCATTGAAACAACAGACGATCAGCTTCTTCCACAGAAAATGCTTGAACTGTTATGTATCGATCAAATAATTCCAAACAAACCGAGCTATTTCCCTTTTCCATTACTAAGCCCTTCTCTGTCATCTCTAGCTTCAAACTATCGCCGTGATAGTTTTTAAAATGGGTGAGTAACGTATTATATGGAAGATTTCTAGTTACAAACGTAAATTGTGAAAGCAAATCTGTTCTGGAAGTATAACTTAAATATTCATTTAAAAAACGGTAAAGAATTTCCGAACGATAAAAATAATGATAACAAAATTCTTCCTCAATCCAGAATATCGAATACTTCTGCATATGCTTGTCCCTCCTATTTTGACAAACATTATACAGAAAAACAGCTGAAGTTCGTGTCATAACGTGTTAAAATTTAAAACAAGTTTTGTCTTTTTTTGCCTTTTAAACACTTACTATAAACTTTTTCGAGCGCTTTCTTCATTTTAAAACCCTTGACACTAGAGGTCAAGGGTTTAATTGTCATTAGTCCTTAGTTAAACAATGATTTTACTTGATTCACAACATTCTCTACCGTAAAGCCGTACTCTGCGATAATTTTATCACCATTCGCAGATGCACCAAACGTGTCAATGGCAAGAATCTTCCCTTCATCACCTGTAAACCTTTCCCAGCCAAGTGAAGAAGCCATCTCAATTCCCAAACGCTTTTTCACACTAGGAGGTAATACTTGGTCCTTATAAGCTTTATCTTGTTTAGCAAAGCGGTCCCAAGAAGGAATACTAACTACACTTGCATCAATCCCTTGACCTTTTAACTCTTCCTGTGCTCTAACAGCTAGTTGTACTTCAGAACCTGTCGCAATTAATATTGCATCAGGAGTTGCTTTAGATGCCGGACTTACAACATAACCACCCTTTTTCACTCCTTCATACGCATTTTCAGCAGTACCTTCTAGAGTAGGTAGGTTTTGTCTTGTAAGTACTAGCGCCGTTGGTTGATCTGTTGATTCCAAAGCTAAACGCCATGCTGCTTGAACTTCATTACCATCAGCCGGACGAATCACAGAAAGATTTGGCATTGCACGTAATCCAGCAAGTTGTTCAACTGGTTCGTGTGTTGGGCCGTCTTCCCCTACTGCAATCGAGTCATGTGTTAGTACATAGGTTACAGGTAGGTTTTGAATAGCTGATAAGCGAACAGCTGGTTTTAAGTAATCACTAAATACGAAGAACGTACCACCGAATACTTTTAAACCACCGTGTAAAGCCATCCCGTTTAACGCTGCAGCCATTGCAAATTCACGAACCCCGAACCAGATGTTTTTACCAGAATAATCTTCTCGCGAGAAGTCACCTGCATCTTTAATGGTTGTTTTGTTAGAACCAGCTAAGTCAGCACTTCCTCCAAAGAATGAAGGCACTGTTTTTGCAATTGCATTTAATACTTCACCAGAAGAAGCACGTGTTGCTAATGATTTTCCAGTTTCATATACAGGAAGATCTTTTTCCCATCCTTCAGGTAACTCACCATTGATCGCTTGGACAAATTCACTTGCTAATTCAGGGTGTGCTTCTTTGTAAGAATCAAATAAAGCATTCCATTCTTGTTCAGTCTTTTGTCCACGGTTTACGATTTTAGTTTGGAAGTCTTGGTAAACTTCATCTGGAACGTGAAAATCATCATGCTCCCACTCGTAAAATTCTTTTGTTAGCTTAATTTCGTCAGCACCTAGTGGAGCACCGTGTGAGGCTGATGATGCTGATTTATTTGGAGATCCATAACCAATTACTGTTTTTACTTCTATTAATGTAGGTTGGTCTGTATTTTGTTGTGCTTCTGCGATTGCTTTTCCAACCGAATCAATATCATTACCATCTTCTACTCGAAGAACTTGCCAGCCATATGCTGTAAAACGGCTTGCTACATCTTCAGAGAAAGACTTGTTTAGTTCACCGTCTAACGAAATATCATTTGAATCATAGAGAGCGATTAGTTTGCCTAGCTTTAAGTGGCTAGCTAGGGAAGCAGACTCATGAGAGATCCCTTCCATTAAATCACCGTCACTTACAAGAGTATAAGTATAGTGATCGACTACCTGATAATTGTCACGGTTGTATTTAGCAGCAAGATGCTTTTCTGCCATTGCCATACCAACAGACATTGCAACCCCTTGTCCAAGTGGACCTGTTGTTGCTTCCACACCATCTGTATGATGAACTTCAGGGTGTCCAGGCGTTTTAGATCCCCACTGACGGAAGCCTTTAAGATCATCAATTGTCACATTATAGCCTGATAGATGTAAAAGGCTATATAATAACATAGAGCCATGGCCTGCAGACAGTACAAAACGATCACGATTAAACCATTTTGAATTTTTCGGATTATGATTCATATGGTCTGCCCACAACTTATAAGCCATAGGTGCTGCACCCATTGGTAATCCTGGGTGACCAGAGTTTGCTTTTTCTATCGCGTCAATCGACAAAGTCCGAATAGAATTAATCGACTTTTGTTCTATTTGTTTCGACATTCTTGTATCCCCTTTCTTTTGACAGAAATATGTACGTACCATTAATATCCTATAATGAAATGTTAGAATTAACAAGTACTAGAGTATCAAATAAACGATATTTATTACAATATTTCGAATGTTTTGGACCAGATTCTCTTCCTTTTACTTAATGATACTTTTTATTACTCTCATTTTTAAGGTTTTTAACCTTTTTTGGTGTCACATCGTTGCCAGCAGGGTCGATTACTGTCATTCCCTTAAATTGATTTTTGAACGACTTGCGGACGTTTTTTAAATATTCTTGTCGCAATTGTTGCTGTTCATCCTTCTCCACATCTGTCAATCCCTCATTTTTCGCCTTATTAGCCAAAAAATTAATCCGTTCTATTTTATCCTTTGATAACATATTGATTCTCCTTTTTATAAAGATAAGGAAGTATAAGAAACGAGCTCAGAGCTATTTTTTTAAAATTCCTACTATCCCTTATCATAACCATTTCTCCAAAAACTAAAAAAAGACAAGGCGCCAAACATTGCACGACTTGTCCTTTCATTCTATCTTATGTTTTTCCGTTGTTTCAAGTGATACATGCTCCTTATACCTCCGATGGACTGTTGCTTTGGAAACATCATAGCCCATTCCTCTTAATATGGTAGCTATTTCAGCAAAGGTAAGTTTGTTTTCCCTAAGTCGCTTAACTTCCTCAACCGGGAACTTCTTTCTTTCTCTACCAGGTGCTTGATTAATATTCGAGAGATTTTTAGTTGGATTGAATCCATTATCCATTGCTTTTTTAATCCCTCTTTTAATCTTCAAATTATGGATCCTTCTTTGATATTCTTCAACGATACCAACAATTTGTATAACCATCGAATCGGATTCGGACAATTTTAATCCATCATGGTCTGATAACGTATAAATAGGTATGTCCATTTTGTTGAGTTGATGAAAAAGTGCAATTTTCGTATTCCCCCGCCCTAATCTGGTCTCATCTTGAATGAGAAGACAATCAGCTTGATTAGAAGAAAAGTAGTCAAGCATCTGGAATACTCCGTCCCGATCTATTTCATATCCACTTTCTGTCTCTTCAATGATATCAAAAACTGTGATATTTAGGCTACTAGCTAACGCTATTAATTCCTGTCTTTGCCGACTTAGGGAGGTAGTCTGCTCCTCTTTCGTAGTACTAACTCTACAGTATATAATTGCTTTCATTTCATAGCCCCCGCGTTAACTAGTCACTAACCCGAAATACATAAAACCAAGTGTTGCTATAAAAGCAACTAGATAGAACAAATCTACTTTTGAAAGATTCTGAAACATTATCTACACCTCCAAAATAAGAACAAGCGTTCCTTGTTATTTTTATTATACTTGCGAACAAAAGTTCTTGTCAATAACTTTTCGAACAAATGTTTGTACGAACTGGTTAATCATGGTATAATGTTCTTAATAAATAATATGTTCGAGGTGTTTTCTTATGACAAATCTATCAAAAAGGCAGCAATCTATTTTGCAATATATCCGGGAACAAGTGAAAGAAAAAGGCTATCCACCGTCCGTTAGAGAAATTGGCGAGGCTGTTGGGTTAGCATCAAGCTCTACCGTCCACGGCCATTTATCCCGACTTGAGAAAAAAGGGTATATTAGACGTGATCCTACTAAACCTAGAGCAATTGAATTATTATCTACGGAACACGAAAACGAGCAAACCATTGCTAACGAAAACACACTTTATGCCCCTGTAATCGGTAAAGTAACTGCAGGAATACCAATTACAGCTATTGAAAATATCGATGAATACGTGCCAATCCCTAACACAATCGCAAATCCTAACGATACTTTTTTCGTTCTAGTTATTGAAGGAGAAAGCATGATTGAAGCGGGAATACTAGACGGAGATATGGTTATTGTTAAACAACAACAAACTGCACACAATGGTGAGATTGTTGTTGCTATGACAGAAGATGAAGAAGCAACCGTAAAACGTTTTTTTAAAGAGACGGACCACATTAGACTTCAACCAGAAAACGCGACGATGGACCCATTAATTTATCACAATGTTTCCATTCTTGGTAAAGTGGTTGGCCTTTATCGACACATTCATTAATCTTAGGATGTTTAGCTCACAAGTCGCGCCTACCCCAGGGGTAGGCGCGACTTGTGTTTTTCTTAAAGTAAAGAAAGTATAAAAAAGATCCAAGCGTGGATAACATCCAGCGACAGCCACGTCCAACTTTGCTTTTTCTTATATGTTTTCAATTAGGTTCCAACTCATTACACTAATATTGTGGTATCCATTTTGAACTAAATACTCATTCATTTCCTCTACTTCTTCTTTCGGAACAATAATGGCTTCTACGTCATTTTTCTTAAAGTTAAAGTCTTCTAAGCACCTCCACTCCCGCTCCCCATAAAACGAGTGGTCGTAATCCAAAGCAAAATTAGTTATCTTTATAAAATTCAATAAGGGATTTTCTTTATGAATTCCGATAACATCCCATAATTTATGACCATCTAAGCTGTCATCCTCCTCTTTTGAGCTTGTTATCGTTGTATAAGATGGATCCAAATAAAGCACCGGATGGAAGTGATCGTGAATTTGTTTCGCATTAAAACCGATGGCATATTCACCGTAATACGTTTTATGGTACATTAAATCAACTAACGGAATATCACATACACTACAAAACTTTTTCGTTTCTACTTTATTTGAAATTAGCTCCGTACACGTTGCTTTTAAGACATTGGATTCTATGATACTTTTAAGATTATTCATCGCATCTTTTGGCTTTCTTAATTCAGAGTTCTTTTTAACATCCTTCAAGTTCGTAAAATGATGCCAAACTATTCCATTTCGTTTCGAGGTTGGACCTCCTGTAAAATGCCAATAAATATTAGAATAGTACCTTGGTTTCACCAATCTCCCTCCAGTTTTTTTGATAATAGTATGTACTTGCTATATTTTGCTATACTATAGATGCATTTACAAGAACAAGTGTTCGTAATATAATGTAGATATGGCGAGGTGACAAATATGGATGAGGAGATTAAAAAGACGGTATACGCTTATATTATTTTACCTTTTGTGTTAACAATATTCCAAAGATATTTAGAAATATTTAGGGAAGGAAAATATAAAGCTAAAGGACCTTATTTAGATAAAATCGAAACAATCATTTCATGTATTCAGGATGATTTAAACGCTGTTAAAAAGCAGTTATATAGTAACTACCACTTAAAAGTGCGAAATTTAGGGAAGCGAAACGGTCAAATTCGGTTTGATTGGCAATCACAGACAGATTCTGGGGATTTAAGGTTTGACCCAGAGGAACTGCGTGCACTCACCGAAGACATGATGGCTCTATACTTGTACGGATTTTTAACACGCCCCCCGGTTCAAAAGGAGAGAATTTGGGATGTATAAACGTTTTGGAGGTATTATGGGGTGACGTTTGAGGCGCGTCGCCCTTTTTAACCGGCAGAGTAATTATGAAATTGATTCGTTTATTAAAAAATAATCCTGTAAAAGGAAGTCAATGAATTTTCAGTGGCTTCCTATCTTTGTGTGCCAGGCATGCGCACATTCTTTGGGGTTGAAGTCCCGAGCCACGAAATGTCTAGACTTCTTTCCTATCTTTCCATTTCTTTGGGAAAGTTCCCATCCATAATGATACTGATAAATTTTTCCTTTTTCACTTAATCTTCCTGAAATTTCAAGGACAGTTTCCCCATATTCCGGATGTGTTTTTAGCGGAAGTGTTGCTTTAATTTTACTAGCACCTTTAGATTGGATTTTTTGAAACTCTGGAAATCGATAATCGAATAACCTTTGATTAGATTCAAATAAGTTCTGAATGTATTCTTTTCTCTTGATATAAACTCATATTAAGTTTCTTTACCCCGAAGTTTCTCTAAATCATCTAATAAATCTCGCCAATCTTTAAAATCATCAGGTTCCTCCAAGTCATATACATCCATTTCTCCGTTGATTACATCTGCAAATACTTTTTCAAAAGGTCCGTCGTATTGGTCTTGATATTCGTTTATTTGTTCTTCTATTTCTTTTGTGACCTCTTCTTTACTTTGGTTCCGCAACTTAAACAGTTCCCGCAATGTTTGAATTCGTGAAGACCAAATACCATCTTCCCAGTAAAACGAATTGTGCTTCGGATAACGCGCATGGCCATTCCCTTCTACAGTTTCCATTCCGTTTTCTACCAAACGCATAATGGTTGCACGGGATACCTTCATTGTATCACTCAATACTTTACTTGGGATTAAATAGTCTTGACGATAAGAGAACTCGAGTTTCCCTTTAGTTGTAATTTCGTAGAACCATTTCTCTAAATAATATTTAATAATCGCAAAACTCTCTACTGATACATCTTTTTTTAATTCCTCGTTAATAACATCAATAAAATGAACGTCAACTTCTTTATTTTTAAACACTGTACTCTCACTAGGAGAAATCCCAATAACAAAACGAGTAAATTTCATTTGAATTGTATAGGCGCTTAAACTATCTAACTTTGTGATTTTAAGCATTTGCGCAGCTGAAGCTTCAATGGAGTAATGAACTCCTCCCGTTTCTTGAATTTCCATTGCTACCCCTCCTTTGTATCTAGGATAAACACACTTGAAACAAAATTACAATTTTGTTTCAAGTGTGTTATATGAGATTAGAGCGGTAATTATTGTAGCTTTAAAATAAAGTTTGATTAAAAATACTTCCCAACCAACACTTTATGCAAAACAGGAATCATAATGAAGTTAAGGAGAGATTGGCTAAATGGCTGAATTAAGATGGTCAAAATTAGCCCTTAGTGATTTAGAAGAGGTCATTTCCTATATTGTGTCAATTTACTACCAATTCTTTTATAAACTCTATCAACTCTTCAAAAATAAGCAGCCCTAATTTATATGTTAATTGGACCACTAAAAGGATTGTTATTTTTGTATTTTGTACTCCAAAACCGAACCGCAAGATTTTCTCTGCGTGTTTTTGCTTGCTGTTGATACTGTTAATTTTTATAGTGATCTTTTTGTGGATTTTCGTGGGTGAATTCAGGGGTGAATTTGGGGTGATTGTTATTCATTACAACTTCAACATCAAGCACCCCCAAAACAGAAAAATCCCCTAACACTTTATGTGCCAGAGGATTAGACTTATTAATACGTTGACATGTATTGTTCTCTTTCCCAAGGGTGTACTTGAGTACGGAACATATCCCATTCAATTTCTTTCGCTTCAATGAAATGTTCGAAAATGTGCTCACCTAAAGACTCAACAATAACTTCATTAGACTTTAGTTGTTGAAGTGCATCATATAATGTTGCAGGAAGATCTTGAACGCCGTTCGCTTCTCTTTCTTCCTTATCCATGATATAGATGTTACGATCAACAGCTTTAGGAGCTTCTAACTTGTTTTGGATACCATCTAAACCAGCAGCTAATAATACCGACATAGCAAGATAAGGGTTTGCAGCTGGGTCAACACTACGAACTTCGATACGAGTGCTTAATCCTCTAGAAGCAGGTACACGGATTAGTGGAGATCTGTTTGTACCAGACCAAGCCACATAACAAGGTGCTTCATAACCAGGAACTAAACGCTTGTAAGAGTTAACTGTTGGGTTAGTAACAGCTGTAAAGCTTAGGGCATGCTTAAGGATACCCGCGATAAATTGATATGCAGTTTCACTTAACTGTAATGGGCCACTTTCATCAAGGAATGTATTTGTTTTCCCTTTGAATAAAGACATATTACAGTGCATTCCAGAACCGTTTACACCAAATAATGGTTTTGGCATGAATGTTGCATGTAATCCATGCTTTCTAGCAATTGTTTTAACAACTAGTTTGAACGTTTGAATATCGTCTGCATGTTTAACAGCATCAGCATACTTAAAATCAATTTCATGCTGACCAGGAGCAACTTCATGGTGAGAAGCTTCTACTTCAAAGCCCATTTCTTCTAATTCTAGCACGATGTCACGACGGCAGTTTTCACCAAGATCGGTTGGAGCAAGGTCAAAGTAACCACCCTTATCATTAAGCTCAAGAGAAGGTTCACCTTTTTCATCTAATTTGAATAAGAAGAATTCTGGCTCAGTACCAAGGTTGAAGGCAGAAAATCCTAACTCTTCCATTTTCTTAAGATTACGCTTAAGGTTGTAACGAGGACAGCCTTCGAATGGTGTACCATCAGGTTTGTAAATGTCACAGATAAAGCGTGCAACCTTGCCTTTTTCTGAAGTCCAAGGGAATACTAAGAATGTATCTAGATCCGGATACAACTTCATGTCTGATTCTTCAATACGTACAAAACCTTCAATCGATGAACCATCGAATGCCATTTCATTGTTTAATGCTTTGTCTAGTTGGCTTAGAGGAATTTCAACGTTCTTAATCGTTCCAAGTAAATCTGTAAATTGAAGACGAATAAACTTAACGTTTTCCTCTTGAATTTTTTGCTTAATTTCTTCTTTTGTTAATCCCATGTTTTCCTCTCCTTTAGTTATTTCATTAATGGAAGAATCGCGATAACTCTCCCTGTCTTAACGAAGTTTTACCAAGTCTGCCTGAATCGAATAATTCTTTATGAAGCATCTTTCTCAATTCTTTTTCAGACAATTCCGGGGTTACTTGTCCTTCTTCCAGCTCTTTTGTCATTGGTAGATCTTTAATCGAGAGCACTTGCTTAATACCCGCTAGATTAATTCCCTTTTCGATTAACACTTTTATTTCTAATAAGCGGTCAACATCGTTAAAGGAAAATAATCGCTGATTACCATTTGTTCGCGCTGGATGAATCAAGCCATGTTCTTCGTAATAACGAATTTGTCTAGCAGTTAAATCAGTCAATGACTTAACTATACCAATGGAAAATAAGGGCATTGAACGTCTATCAAAATCGCTCATGAATTTCCACCCCTTTCAGTTCTTAACTTTCCATACTTTTATTATACAACCGGAAAATTAATTGTCAATACGTGTCAGCTTTCTTTACATCGAAAAATTCAAAAAATTATCTAATAGTATACAAGCTATTTGCCAAATCATGATAAAAACACGTTACTCTACTTTACATTCTACCAAAGAACCAATACGGAAACTATTATAAATGAAGAAAACCTTTCTCATCCAAATGATTTAGAGCTTCTATAATAGCAATTTTTACATGCGTATAAATCAACCCACCCTGCACAAAAGCGAGATAAGGAGGACGGATTGGTCCATCTGCAGTTAGTTCTAGACTAGCCCCTTGAATAAATGTACCCGCTGCCATAATAACATCACTTTCATACCCAGGCATCGGTGCTGGATATGGCGTAACATGCGAATTTACTGGTGATGCATGCTGGATTGCCTGACAAAAGGCGATCATCTGTTTTGCATCATCAAACTGGACAGATTGGATTAGGTCTGTTCGATCGGCATCAAAAGCAGGTTCTGTTTTAAACCCCGCTTTTGTAAGTAAGTACGACGTAAAAACAGCTCCCTTTAACGCCTCACTAACGACATGTGGAGCAAGAAATAAGCCCTGAAACATTTCCTGCAATAAACCAAGACTTGCACCTGTTTCCTTACCTAAACCAGGCGCTGTTAGACGATTTGCACACAGTTCAATTAAATCTTTTTTACCAACAATGTAGCCGCCGGTTCGGGCTAGTCCACCACCAGGATTTTTAATTAGAGACCCCGCAATAAGGTCTGCACCCACATGCGTCGGCTCTAAAACCTCTACAAATTCCCCGTAACAATTATCTACGAAAACAATAATGGACGGGTTAATTTCTTTGACAAATGCAACCATTTCTTTTATTTGGCTAACCGAGAAGGAAGGGCGATCGGCATACCCTTTAGACCTTTGGATACCGACGACCTTTGTCTTCTGATTTATATACCGGGCGACACTCTCCCAATTAATTTGTCCAGACTCTGTTAATGCAATCGCTTCAAAGTTGATGTTAAAATCTTTGAGGGAACCATTCGCCTCTCCTCTACTACCTACGACCTCTTCTAACGTATCATACGGGTTACCTGTTATGTATAACAATTCATCCCCTGGCCTTAGCACCCCAAACAACGAAACCGTAATTGCATGGGTCCCAGAAATAAGCTGAGGGCGAACTAACGCATCTTCGCCCCCAAAAATTTCTGCATAAACAGCCTCAAGCACATCTCTCCCGTAGTCATCATACCCATAACCTGTTGTCGGGTGGAAATGACTATCGCTAACCTTGTTGTTTCGAAATGCGCTTAACACTCGTCGTTGATTTTCTTCGGCAATTTCCCCAATTCGATCAAACGTTGGTCGAATGATTTCTTCTACTCCCTGAACTATCTTTGCAATCATCCTGTTACTCCTTCATCATAAATTTTAACGGGTGTTCTGGATCGATAAATCCAGCAACGATGTAACCTTCATCATACTCATTGAACGTTTGTTCATGAATAATCGTATTTCGATTTAACTGATGCAGTAATGTTGATTCATTTGCTGGCACAAACGTATGATAAGCTTCCCATTCTTCCAAAAGAACACGTTCGAGCTTATAAAGCACTTCCTTAACATCATCTATTTGATATGCACTAATCAATATAAATGGATGGTGTTGTGGAATGAACGACTCTTCCAACAGATCTTTTTTATTATAAACGGTTAACATCGGAATATGGTCTGCACCCAACTCCTTCAATAATTGCAGCACTGTTTTTTGGTGCTGGACGTTATCTTGATGAGATGCATCAACCATATGAATGATAAAATCAGCTTGCGTGACTTCCTCTAACGTCGAACGAAACGCAGCAATAAGTGACGTAGGAAGGTCTTGAATGAAGCCGACAGTATCAGTAATAATCGCATTTAAACCCGAAGGAAGTTGAATTTGCCTCGACATCGGATCTAACGTTGCAAACAATTGGTTCTCTTCCAATGACTGACTGTTTGTTAAACGATTAAAAAATGTTGATTTTCCTGCGTTCGTATAACCAACGATTGCAATCTGAAAGGCGTTATTTTCTTTTCGTCGTTTCCGATATTGTTCACGCTGATTTACAACTGTTTCCAACCGTCGCTTTATTTCGTCAATTCGACGCCGGATATGTCTACGGTCTGATTCTAACTTTGTTTCCCCTGGTCCACGCGTACCAATACCTGCACCAAGCCGTGATAAAGCTTGTCCTTGCCCAACAAGTCTCGGTAACATATATTGATACTGAGCTAATTCAACCTGAAGCTTCCCTTCTTTCGTATTCGCTCTTTGCGCAAAAATATCTAAAATCAATTGGCTTCGATCGATGATTCTAACCTCTAGCAGCTGATTCAGGTTTCTTAGCTGGCTACCTGATAACTCGTCATTCGAAATAACCAAGTCAACTTCCAATTCATCAATATATTCCTTTATCTCTTCTAATTTCCCCTCACCCAAATAGAGAGCCGGATGAATTCTATCTCGTTTTTGAGTAACAACTTTTACTACTTCCCCTTTTGCTGTTTCTGTTAAGGACTTAAGTTCATCCAAGGAGTAATGAAATCTCTCCTCGTCTTGTGTTGGGTGATGAACAGCTATAATTAATACTTTTTCCTGCATAATAAACCCCTTTTCAAAAGAAAATTGTGAGAAAAAGAAAAAAATGTAAGAATTATCGACATTTACCAATCAAAGTATAATGTAAAGAAAACATTGTATCAATCATAGTTTCTCCTGTTACTTAACTTTTACTTATAAAAAATAAACCAACCCTAATGAAAAAATAGGGTTGATTAATTACTCCAATACTAAATCAAATTTCGTTAATACCATCATTTCTTCTGTTGAATACGTTTGCTTCTTCAATAACCTGACCGCTTGTTTTCTAATCGACTTTTCAATCGTGTTACGAATAAATCGCGCATTTGAAAAATTTTTAATTTTGTAGTCCTGCTTTTGTTGGACTAAATAATCACGAAGCTTCCATTCAGCTTCCTTCGATAGTTCATATTCACGTTCTAAAGCCATTTGGTGGGCTATTTGAATAAGTTGATCAACCGTATAATCTTCAAAATCCATCACAATCGGAAATCGGGAGGAAAGACCTGGATTTAACGATAAAAAATGATCCATTTCTTTTGGATAACCAGCTAAAATTAAAATAAAATCATTTTGATGATCTTCCATGTGTTTCACCAGTGTATCAATAGCTTCCTTACCAAAATCCTTTTCGCCGCCCCGCGCGAGTGAATAGGCTTCGTCGACAAACAAAATGCCACCCATTGCTTTTTCTACAAGTTCTTTTGTTTTTTGTGCAGTGTGACCAATGTATTCTCCTACAAGATCTGCTCTTTCTGCTTCTACAAAGTGCCCTTTTGACAGGATATTCATGTCATAAAAGGTCTCGGCTAATTTTCTTGCAACTGTTGTTTTACCTGTTCCGGGATTACCTTTAAATAGCATGTGAAGCACTTGCTTTTGTGCTTTTAATCCAACTTTTTCTCGTTTTTGGTTAATTTCTATATTTGCATAAATTTCTTTAATCGTTTCTTTAAGGCGGTTCATCCCAATAAAAGAAGAAAATTCTTGCTCAATTTTCGTAAAAGGGTTCACATTCGTATTCAACTGCCGATTACTTTCAAAAAGATGGTTTTCTCTTTCATTTAATACAATGTTAATTTGCCCGTTCTTATTTAATGAAACTTGAGATTCCACGTCACCACCCCTTACCTAACAACATTATACGCAATTAATCATTAGGGTGTTACAAAAGCCTATAACATCTATGGTTAAAAAAAATCAACATAAATAAGTGATTGATAACCATTCTATAGATAGGGAGGTGACTTTTGTGCAAGAAGATCGCGTAAATGAAGAAGTAACTGCACATCCCGATGGAAAACGTGAGGGAATTATTTCAGATTCGATTGGCAAAGAAATCGGCATTCGAAACGATGCCAGTAGTAGTTCTAAAAACCCGTTTCATGTGAAATCGTTAAAGAAAGACGAAGGAATGAAACGATTTGATAATTCCTTAAAGTAAGCCTATAGAGGGCGCCGGTGTTCATCTCCGGCATCCTCTACAATTAAAGCCATACCCATTTATAGCTTCCTTAGTTTAATATTAGAAACAGAATGGTCTGAGCCTTTTCGGATAATAATATCTGCTCGATTTTTTGTTGGCCTAATGTTCATTTCTAAATTTATTTTGTTTATTTTGTTCCAAATATCAGTCGCCACTTGCTCGGCTTCTAAATCTGACAAACTTGCATATCTTCGGAAATAAGACTCGGGCTTTGTAAACGCTGTTTCTTTTAATACTTTAAACCGTTCTACATACCACCGCGCAATATCTTTTTCATCTGCATCTACGTACAAAGATAAATCAAAGAAATCGGATACATAAACACTAGGTAAGCTGTTATCTTCTTGTTGCGGTGTTTGTAACACATTAATTCCTTCGATAATCACAATATCTGGCTTTGCGACTTCAATCTGTTCACTTGGAACAATATCATAATAAAGATGGGAATAAACAGGCGCATTTACTTTTTCTTTTCCAGACTTTATATCAGATAAAAATTGAATTAATCCTTTCGTATCATAACTTTCAGGGAAACCTTTTCGTTCCATTAAACCCTTTCGTTCCAATTCCTTATTAGGAAGAAGAAATCCATCAGTTGTAATCAATGCCACTTTTGGACTAGTTGGTTGAGAGGAAAGTAACGATTGTAATATTCTTGAGGTTGTACTTTTCCCAACCGCCACACTTCCAGCAACACCAATCACAAATGGAACCCGATCAGTCTCCTTACGAAAAAACTGCTCAATAACGGTATGTAATTGCTGGGCAGCTTCCACATTGAAATTTAATAACCGTATAAGTGGTAAATAAATGTCCTCTACTTCCTCTAAGGTTATGTTCTCATTTATCCCTTGTAATTCTTTAATTTCACCTTGCGTTAATGTTAATGGGGTATTAAATCGCAATTTTGCCCATTCTTTTCTCGAGAATGTTGTGTAAGGTGAGAATTTTTCTGTTTCCATGTTAAAACTCCATTCTACGATGTCAATTCATAGAAGTGCTCCTTAGTGCTAAGTTTGGTGCTAGGGCTAGACATCTTTGAATTTTTAAATAAAAATAATCTCTTGAACATTATGGAGGAAACGACAAGATACTTCAATAATTTGAAACCGAATTCATTTATTTTTTCACCCCAAAGCCCTAACGCGCAAGAAAAATACACCTTGTTAAAGGTGCATTAGTTCTAATTTTCATACCATTTTCCTGTTTTATATTGTGTTGGAATTTCTTGCTCTAAAGGGTTATCAAAACCCAAGTCATCAAGTACATCAAACCAGAGCTCTCTCTTTGAATCAGGCAATTTACTTCCGCACCACGGACAATAAAAGATGGTAACACTTGACTCCCCGCCATCATGAATAATTATTCCGTATTCATCGAATCTTTCATCGTAGTGAATTAGCTTTTCTGGACAGTCATAAGGGTTAGGATGTTCGTCACATTCATAATTCACCTGTCTTGTCATTGTTTCACAGCAATGCCTCATGGATAACAGCTCCTTTTCACTTCTCGATTGCTTTTATTTTACTTGAACAATCGATAAATTCCTATGGACACTTTTATTCATTTTTTCATTCCTGTTTTTTTAGTAAAGTGGTTATGCTTACCCTCACTTAATAGACTTTGTCACCGTTAAAGATCGAATTCTTCACTACGACATAATCAACGGTACGGATAGCATCTAATTTATCTCCTCCGGCATATGAAATCGATGACTGAAGGTCTTGTTCCATCTCCGTTAGCGTATCTTGTAATGCACCTTTATGTTCCACGTACATTTTCTTACCTTCGACATTTTTCTTTTCGCCCTTTTGGAATTCAGATGCTGAACCAAAATACTCCTTATAAAGCTTGCCATCTTTTTCAATTGTTTCTCCTGGAGATTCCTCGTGACCTGCAAATAATGAACCAATCATGACCATAGACGCACCAAAACGGACAGATTTAGCTATATCACCGTTCGTACGAATTCCACCATCAGCAATAATTGGTTTTGTTGCCGCTTTTGCACACCACCTTAAAGCTGCTAGTTGCCAACCACCAGTACCGAAACCGGTTTTAATTTTGGTAATACAAACCTTCCCTGGACCGATGCCAACTTTAGTTGCATCAGCACCAGCATGTTCTAACTCTCGTACCGCTTCAGGAGTTCCTACATTTCCAGCGATAACGAAGCTATTTGGTAAGTGTTTTTTTATATGCTTGATCATATTGATAACAGCATTCGAATGGCCATGTGCAATATCAATGGTAATATAATCAGGAGTCAGGTTTTCAGCCTTTAATTGTTCAACAAACTGGTATTCTTCCTCTTTAACGCCAACACTGATAGAAGTAAAGAGACCCCTTGCATTCATATCTTTGATAAAATCAATTCTTTTTTCTGGTTCAAACCTGTGCATGATATAAAAATAATTGTTTTCTGCTAAGTAACTAGCAATTTTTTCATCGATAATCGTCTGCATATTTGCAGGAACTACTGGCAATTTAAAAGTACGTTCGCCAAATGTAACAGATGTATCACACTCCGACCTACTGTTTACTACACATTTCGCCGGAACCAATTGAATATCTTCATAATCAAACACATTTTCCATAAGATACACCCCTAAACACGAATATTTATATTTAATCATTTGTAATTGTTCGTCCATAAGGTAATGTACATCATTTTCCGATAGATGTCAAAGCCTAAGGTAGGTTTTTTGTACACTCCTCATTTTTGTTTTAATACAGGAATGCTTTCTTATCTCATAACAAAAGCGCTGAAGCTGGACGTGGCTGTCGCTGGATGTTATCCACGCTTGGATTTTTTTATACTTTATTATCTTATAAAAAAAAGACACCTATTATAAATCAAGACTAAAAAAATAAAAATGTACAAAAAATCAGGGTTCTCACGTTATGTATATATACACAACGAGAGAACTCTTTTTTCAAGTTTTACGCAGAGTAGGTTTTTAAAAACTTTCGTATAGTTTTCCGTTAACCTTTTTAATTTCCTCTTTTAATTGCTTGTTTTCTTTCTCTAAATCTCGAATACGTTCTTGAAACACTTGGATTAAACTATCTTTGCTCTCGTCATTCATATTTCTTTTTATATTCTTTGGAGATGTCACTTCCTGTTGTTTTTGACGAATAATTTCAATCCTATTTCTTATCTCAGGTTGGTTGTAAAGGTAAGACTTGGAAACTTCTGCTGCAGTGGCAACAGTATTGAAGTTGATTCGTTCTTTCTGACTAATTAATTGTTTTATCGCTTGGTCAACTTTTTCAGCGGTTTCCTTTTTCTTCTGTTTGGCAAATGCAACTACCGCATCCGTATTCCTTTTGTGTTTCATTATATCACTACACTTTCTTTTCCCTTTTGAGCTTGTAAGAGCGTTTTTCTAGCACTGTCGCCACGATGCATTTTCCCTTCGTTAAGTTGATCCCTAATCTTCGTCAGATTTGTCAATTGCTCTTTTGTCTTTTCGTTGTATATAGGGTATTGTTTCGTCATTTCTATATGCTCTTCAATTTTTTCAATTTCCCTCTCAAAGTCAGGAAGATTTTCGGGTGTTGTACAAAAGTTTGGGCATGTTAAACAAGGTGTTACTACATAGGGACACCCCTCTTTCTTAGACGCTAAACAATAGCCTAAAGGAACCCGAACCGCCTCTATGTTACTCCGAATGTATTCCCAATGAATCAGGTCATCATCTAAATTCATTTCCGATACTCTTGCGTCCCCAAGATCAACTCGTAAGAGCGGTCCCTTTTTTTCCTGTGCCTTTTCCCACTCTTTTCTAAGTGTATCATCCGCAATTTTGGCATACATTAATGTCATTTCTGGTGAGGCATGCGCAAACCATTTCATAATATGAGTTAAATTCATCCCAAGGTTAATTAATTCCACGCCCTTTGTATGTCGGAAGGCATGATTTCCAAAATGATAAGTTTCTCCGTTTTGATCAACAATGTTGTATCTTGTAGCCCAACGGTTTAATGCATTTTGTATGCTTGCTCCTGTGAAAGGCTTACCTCTACGTTTCCCTTTTGTGCGAACAAATAAATACCCTTCGGGATTGTTTTCCTTTGTCGATTTGTCTTCTGTTTGTTTGATTATGAATTGAATAATCTTTGCTATTTCCCTATCTATAGGAACACGATGGTTTTTCACATCTGTTTTGGGAATATCCCCTTGTAAATAATATCCTTTGTTCGTGGTTATCAAACAATTTTGGAACCGAAGGTTTAAAATATCACTAATTCGCCAGCCAGTAGCCATGAGTAACATTACAATAGGAATATATTCCTTTTCATTATCATCCATCGGTGGGGTTATTTCCAATGGGTTCAGTTTTATAAGAAGTTCCAATTGATTCATGACGGTTTCAGGAATATATTTGATTTGATTTTCATTCTGTTTTGATATCTTGGGAAAATCTTCCTTGAAAAACAACGTACTTATAAACTTTAAAGGGGATTCGGAACGCTCAGAGCGCTGAAGATACTCTAAAAAGTTTTTTACTGATGAAAGCAGCTTATATTTATAACTTGCGCTTAACGATGCATTTTTTTTGTTAAAGTAAATGAAATATTTTTCAACGTCCTGTCTTTTTAATTGGTTGAAATCCTTCCAATCTGGATAATTTTTATAAATGAAATCTATATAACAACTAATTCCTCTAAGTTGCTCGGCAAGTTTACCTTGACTTAAATATGTTAAGGCGAACATACAATAGTCTTTTACAATTTGGCGGAATAAGGGAGGGATTTTTTCAAATGAAATCAGATAACTGGTTTTGTTTATTGTGTACCTGGCGTTCGGTATCTTTCGCAGATCCCATACATCTTTCTCTACCTCATCCCTTGTATCGTAGAAGTGTGATAAAAACTTAAAAATTGAATTGAAAGTAGTGATAGGAGCAGTATTATAACCGTCTTTGTTCGTTATTCTGATACCTGTGTTTGTCAAAGTAGTTTTGTATTTCATCAAGCCCTGGGTGTAGGGTATGTCTACTAAACTTTCAATTCTAGGATAATATTTCTCCAAAAATAGATTTAGCTGCCCAAGTGAAGATGAATAGTTTAACATCGTACTAAGGGATAGACTCTCATTCACTAATTGGTTAGCGAAGAAGAATTTGACCTCATCCCGAATTGAAACGGGTAAGGACGAAAAGGTTATTCTTTTTAGCAATCCGGTCCAAGAATCGCCACCACCATATTTTTCAAAAAGGGGGTCTGTTACATCCCATACATCATTATCCAAATATCCTTGTAATTGCCCACGAATGATCGCCATTTTCTCAGTTGTTACACTAGGTCGATAGGCAGTTCTAGTCATCATTTTTCTTCTCCCATAATTGTTTTTGTTCCATGGCATTTTCCCAATCCTTCCGTATATCCTCGTCAGAAGGGTGAACATACATTTGAATAGTTGTCTGCACATGGGCGTGCCCTGCCCGCTTTTGAAGAGTTTCTGGGCGCATTTCCCCTGTCTTCCATAACTCCGTTATATTAGTATGACGCAACATATGAGGTGTCGCATCTATTCCAGTTTTAAATTTAAGACGGGTGAAAAGTGCTTGTACGGCTTGATAGTCAAGGGGAAACCCCTTTTGTTTGCCCATAAGTTTTATGAAAACAAAATTAGTATCAACCTCATCTGTATGGCTATCTAAAATATAAGCTCGATAAAGGTTAGCCAGTTCACTTGATATATCAAGTGTACGAGGACTACATACGGTCTTAATTTCTGCCTCGTTAATGAGTTCCCCACGATCACATATAGTGACTTTCTTTGCCGCTGGAAGAACATCAGAAAGATGGAGTGATAGAGCTTCACCAATCCGCATGCCTGTCTCATAGAGAAGGGCCAGTAAAAATTTATCCCTTATATTCTGACATGCATAAACCAATATTTGTACTTGTTCTGCTGTCATTACTTTTAACTTTTCCTTTGGTTCTTTTAGTCTCAATATCTTATAACTTTTTGTCTTATTGTTAAGGGTATGGTGAAGAAATCCCTTGAAGTTACTACGAGAAGCAAGTATTTGCCTTTTCAGTCGATCAGATAAATCCAATGCATGGTCTTCATGCCTCATAAGATAATCATAAAAGGCATAGACTTTGTCTAAATAGATATTAATAGTACGGGCTTTTCTCTTTTTGGTATCAATCGGGGATATGCTGGTCACCTTTACATCCCGATAGGGATTTTGAAGCCACCTAATAAATTCCGCCATATCATCAATTCCGATGTCTCTGTAATCTGCCTTCTTTTGCTCTAGAAACTCAAAAAATAATTTCAATGCATAACTGTAGGAGCGTAATGTATTTCTAGCAGAACCTGTGTTGTCTTTATATTTTAGGAACTTAACAACAGGTTTTACAAATTCCCCATTTTGGTCTACAAGTAAATATCTCTTTTTATTACCGGAGGTAATAATCTCTTGAACCCTCATATTAAAAATTCCCCCTAATGTGATTAGAACTCACCTTCGTATCTTACTTTAAATACTTTGTTATTTGAATAGTGTTTTATTGCCAATTAAGTAAAATAAAAAGGGATAAACCCTACGTAAAATACGTTAAGGTCTATCCCTAATTATAGTATTGTTTTAAGAAAGGTGTCTTTTTTCTAGGTTATTCTTTTTCAATTGTAACGTTTTTTGTTGGTGCAAACGTAGAAATCGCGTGTTTAAATATTAATTGTTGCTTACCATCTGTATCGAATAAAACTGTAAAATTATCAAACGCCTTAACTGTTCCTCGTAATTGAAAGCCGTTTGTTAAAAATACAGTAACCTGTATACGCTCTTTTCGTAATTGATTTAAATATTGATCTTGTATATTCACCGATTGAGACATACCCATTTCCTCCTCTTTCTTTCTATATGTATTTATTTCTATTTTTTTTCAAGCTTTCCTGCTAAATCGTCCAAAATAATTTTAAACTTTTCGTCTTTTTTTGAACTCGTAATCGAATACCAGTTTACATCCATCTTATTTTTAAACCAAGTGTATTGTCGCTTTGCGTATCGTCTCGAATTACGTTTCAACAGCTCGACACACTCTTCTAATGATGACTCCCCCTCGAAATACGGGATCAGCTCTTTGTAACCAATTGCTTTCATCGATTGGGCATCCTTCAAACCCAAATCATAAAAATGCTTAACCTCTTCCAATAATCCTTCCTCAATCATGATGTCCACACGGTTGTTTATTCGCTCATATAATTCATTTCGCTCCATTTCAAGTCCAATAATGATCGGACGATACTCGGATTCTTCTTTCTGTTGCTCGTGATACTCAGACATCGTGTGTCCAGTTCTGTCATAAACTTCCAGAGCACGAATGACTCGACGACGATTATTAGGATGAATTTTCTCTGCTTGTTCAGGGTCTAACTGCTTTAAACGACTAAACACTTGATCCATCCCGTGTTGTTCGATTTCTTGCTCGATTTGCTGTTGATAAAAATCATCACGTTTTTTCTCAGCAAAATGATAACCATATAAAGCCGCCTGAATATACAAACCAGTTCCGCCAACAACAACAGGTAGATGCCCACGAGAACCAATTGCGTCCACATGATAGTCAATTAACTCCTGAAATTCAGCAACAGAAAATGATTGTTCAGGATCTTTTATATCAATCATATGGTGAGGGACACCCTGCTTTTCATCCTCCGTTACTTTTGCAGTACCAATATCCATCCCCTTATAAATTTGCATGGAATCTCCACTAATTACTTCTCCCTTAAATCGTTTTGCTATTTGTACACCTAAGCTTGTTTTTCCTACAGCAGTTGGTCCTACTACTGCCACAACTGTTTTTTTCATATATTTATTCCCCTAAACCTTCACTAGTATGTCTCATTATACAGGATAACGATCGAACCGCAATTACTTACGAAAAGGATTGCCGCTTATAAAACGACAATCCAAATTTTTATTCATATGCAATGTATGCTTTTAACATCCAAACATGTTTTTCTAACCGGCTCTGGATTCCGTTAAGTAAATCGATGGTTGGATTATCGTTAACTTCTTCCGCTAACGGAACACCCGTTTCCTTAATTTCTTTAATTACTGTTTGATAATCCTCTGATAACTGATGGATAATCTCATTTTCTTTATCATCTGCTTGTGCTTCATGTAATGTCGTTTCTTTAATATATTTGTGCATCGTCGCTAATGGTTTACCACCAATAGAAAGAATGCGCTCAGCGATTTCGTCTAGGTCTCTCGCCGCTTCATTATAAAGCTCCTCAAACGTTTCATGGAGTTTAAAGAAGTGTCTTCCTTGGACGAACCAGTGATAACGATGCAATTTAACGTAAAGTACCGCAAAGTTAGATAACTCTTGATTTAAAAAATTTATCAAATGTTTATTATCATCCATTGTATCACCCTTCCTACTTGTATATCACACCATCACTAGTTTAGCTTTTATACTATTTTTTATTCCAGGATGAGTTAGGGCCAATAAATTGGATATTGCCCGGGAAACCGCAATATTCCGCTTTTTTCGATAATAAAACGTGTTGATAATCTATTCACTTTCATCGTCTGTCTCTTGCTCCGCTTCTTCTACCTCATCTTCTACTTCTTCCTCGTCTAAACGAACATCATCTAAGTCAAGCCAAGAAAGCATTTCGCATACTACACGATTAATTTTCTCATGAACCATATCATGTCCGTACTTCTTTTTCGCTCGTTCTATATCAACTAATACGTCTGGACTAAAACGAATGATTGGTTCATCACTTTCCAAATTATTAAACAAGTCAATCATTTCATCCAGTGCTTTATCAAAGCGTTTACTTTCTAATTCGGTTGCTTTCATTTCCTATCACCCAATATTTCTCGAATCTACCTCTTAATGCTTGTGTTTGTTATGATGTTTCTTTTCCCAATTAGGCACAAATTTACTTTCTTCTAACTGTTTATATTTTTCTTCCATGTGTTCGATTATTTTAGTCGCCTTGTCCTCAGGAATGACTCCGTATTCAACATACTTTTCAATAATTGTTTTCTTTTGTTCCAACATTTTACTATGCAAATCCCTTAATTCTTTTATTTGTTCTTCTGTTAAGGTAATGTCTTTAGAATCTTCTGCATGGCTTAATGAGGGAGTAGTAAACCCAACTCCTACTAAAAGTAAAGCAACAACCATCGCCTTTGCCATAAATTTCTTAACCATTTTTTCATCCTCCTTTTATGTTTATTTATTTTAGAATCTGCTAACCAGATGAAATAATACTGAAAAAGTAGTGAAAATTATTTTTTGACCTTGAAAAAGAAATACCGCTGCTAAAACATAAGAACAGCTTAGGGATCCGCCCCAAGCTGTTCTTATTACATTACTCGTTTAAACATTTTTTCCATTTCATATTCCGAGAAGTGGATAATAATGGGCCTTCCGTGCGGACAAGTAAACGGATCTGTTGACTGACGTAAATCTTCAAGCAGTCTAAACATGTCATCGTAATTTAAATAATGGTTTGCTTTAATCGATCGTTTGCAAGACATTAATATGGCTGCTTCTTCCCTTATTTTAGCAATATCTATTTTTTCTTCCGTTATTACTTGTTCGATAATTTCTTTGATCACTTCTTCTTCAAATCCTTTTGGAAACCATTGCGGATGTGACCGGACAACATAGCTCTGTTGGCCGAAGTGTTCAAAGAATAGCCCCACTTTTTTTAATTCCTCTTGGTACTGATCAATCAGTAACGACTCTTGTTTTGAAAAGTCAAATGTTAACGGGATTAATAATTCTTGAACCTCGTTAGCTACTTCCCCGATTTTATCTCTAAAATATTCGTATTTAATTCGTTCCTGGGCAGCATGTTGATCAATAATATAGAGGCCATCTTCATTCTGCGCGAGAATATAGGTGCCATGATGTTGTCCTATCGGATACATAACAGGTACCCGCTCTTGTGCTACCTCGGCCTGTTCCATTTGACTAATCGGTTCATCAAAACTCTCCATCGATTGACCGACTTGTGGTGGTGGAATTTCCTCGTAGCGAACTTCGTATTGGTCTACCGCTTCCTTAGCCGATTGTTGTGCTACCAGATAAGTATCTTCTACTAGTTGTTGGTCATTTCCGCTATTAATTGGTCGTTCAGCTAGAAATGGATCAATTTGCCTGGTAGTTGTCGGTTGATCATAGAAAGAAAATGAATGCTGCTTACTGTCATCTTTATGTTTCTTCGGTTGAGAAACATTAGGAATTAACGTTTCTTTTCTAAAAGCTTGCTTAATTGTTGATTCAACTGCTTCAAATAACTCTTTTTCTTTACTGAAGCGAACTTCTAACTTTGACGGATGGACGTTCACATCAACAAGAATCGGATCCATGTCAATCTTTAAGACGACAAGCGGATTTTTCCCAATTGGCAAAAGTGTATGATATCCATTTAAAATTGCTTTACTAAGTGGAATGTTTCGAATAAACCTGCCATTTACTATCGTAGAAATATAGTTTCTTGAAGCCCGCGTTATTTCTGGTTTAGCAATAAACCCTTCGATACTAAAATCAAGGGTTTCCTGCTTAACAGGAATCATTTTTTTGGCAACATTCATGCCATATACTTGGGCAACAATTTGTAATAAGTCGCCTCTACCTGGTGATCGAAAGATTGGTTTATCCTGATGATATAATTCAAATCGGATATCGGGATGAGATAAGGCCATCCGATTAATCACATCAGTGATATGGCCGAGCTCTGTGTGAATTGTCTTCATATATTTCAACCTAGCAGGCGTGTTGAAGAATAAATCTCGGATAGTAATTTCTGTTCCTTTTCGAGCATCACTTTTCGTTTTATTGACAATCTTGCCACCCTCTAGTTCAACTAACGTGCCAGCAGACTCACCAGTAGACGTTTTTAATGTTAAGCGACTAACAGCTGCAATACTCGCTAATGCTTCACCTCTGAAACCAAGTGTATGGATATGAAACAAGTCATTCTCATTACGAATTTTACTTGTAGCATGACGAAAAAAGGCAAGTTCACAGTCTTCATGAGACATCCCATCCCCATCGTCAGTTATCTTGATTAATTCTAATCCAGCTTCACTTACCTCTACTTTAACCCAGGTACTATTAGCATCGATACTATTTTCGACTAGTTCCTTGACGACGGACGCCGGCCTTTCTACTACTTCCCCAGCAGCTATTTTGTTAGCTAGAGAATCAGGCATTTGAAAGATTTTCATTAAAATTCCCCTTTCATTCTTCCGCGGCCTTCTTCTTTAGACGATACAATTCATTCATCGCTTCCATTGGAGTCATTTCCATTAAATTTAAATGTTTTAGTTCGTTAATTAGTTTAGTTTCCGCTTTATTTTTAGGTTGACGATCGGCGGAAGGTTTATCTTCTTCATAAACAAAGAAAGTAAGCTGTTGATCGTCACTTTTCTTCTCGACTACTTCTGACAGACTATCCTGTTTGTTTTCTAATTCCGATAAAATAACAGAAGCTCGTTTGATTAACTGATCTGGCAAATCTGCTAATTTTGCTACATGGATTCCGTAACTTTCATCTGCTGGCCCGTCCTGGATTTGGTGAAGAAAGATCACTTTTCCTTGATATTCTTCAGCTCGAACGTGAATGTTCTTTAGCTTATCCAATGTTTGCTCCAAACTAGTTAGCTCATGATAGTGAGTTGAAAATAACGTCTTCGCCCGAACATGATCATGCAAATATTCAATGATTGCTTGCGCTAGAGCCATTCCGTCATAAGTACTCGTCCCTCTACCAATTTCATCAAAAAGAATCAAGCTGTTTTCCGTTGCATTTGCAATGGCATGACGGGCTTCGAGCATTTCTACCATAAACGTACTTTGTCCAGAAACTAAATCATCCGCTGCTCCAATTCTAGTAAAAATTTGATCAAAGATTGGCAGATTGGCAGATTCACACGGAACAAAACAACCAATTTGTCCCATGATAGCAATCAAGGCTAACTGTCTCATGTACGTACTTTTCCCTGACATATTCGGTCCAGTAATCAGCAAAATGTCTTTTTCCGGGTCCATCTTTACATCATTTGGCACAAAAGCACCATGCTTCATTACCTTTTCAACAACGGGGTGTCTCCCTTGATAAATATCAAAGGTTCCTTCCTCGTTAAAAGTCGGTCGATGATAATTATTCAGTTCACTAACAGTGGCAAACCCTTGCAGCACGTCAATTTGACTTAATCGGTCCGCTAGTTCCTGTAGTGGGGGAATAAACGTTTTGACTTGATCACGAATCATTGAAAATAATTGATATTCTAGTTCAACACTCTTTTCCTCTGCTTCTAGTATTAGTGATTCCTTTTCCTTCAATTCAGGAGTGACAAATCGTTCTGCATTCGTTAGCGTCTGTTTTCGTTCATATTTGTTTTCTGGTAGTAAGTGCAAGTTTGCCTTTGTTACCTCAATGTAATACCCAAAAACACGATTGTAGCCTATTTTTAATGACTTTATCTTGGTCGCTTGTTTTTCTTTTTGTTCTAATTCGGCTATCCATCGCTTGCCATTTCTTGACGCATCCCGATATTTGTCTAACTGTTCATTAAAACCATCCTTAATCATTCCACCATCTTTGACACTAATCGGTGGGTCATCGATTAAACTAGTCTCTAACAACTGATATAAATCGGTTAATGGGTTTATATCTTCAGCTAACCTTTGAATCCTTTGGCTAGTAAACTGTTGTAAAATTTGTTTTATTTCTGGTATTTTGCTTAACGAAACTTTTAATTGAATTAAATCTCTCGCATTCACATTCCCAAAAGCCACTCTCCCAGATAATCTCTCTAAGTCATAAATGGACTTTAACGCCTCTCTAATCATGTCACGTTCGATAAATTGATCAAGGAAACCTGTTACTAAATTAAACCGTTCTTCTATTGCACTTCTGGTTAGCAATGGTCGCTCCATCCACTTTTTTAACATACGAGAACCCATTGCTGTAACGGTTTGGTCAAGTACCCATAAGAGACTCCCGTGTTTTCCTTTGCGCATGATTGTTTCGGTCAATTCTAGATTTCGTTTTGAATACATATCTAGGGACATGAACTGTTTTAATTGAATTACTTGAACTGGTTTTAAATGGTCCAGGGACCGCTTTTGGGTTGATTGTAAATAGTTTATCATTCTTCCAAAAGCTTGCACATAACGCTCATCGGGTAAAGCTGAAATAAGATGAGTAAACGAATCGTCTATGTCCATGCCATTCTGGTAGGAGATCGTCGCACGGAGTCGGTCCTTAATATCTTGCTGGAAGGATTCCTCTAGCTCGCTCGAAACGACAATTTCCTTAATAGGACGATTGAATAGTTCACTCACTACCGCTTGCCATCCATCTGTAATTAAGGCAACATGATTTTCACCGGTAGATAAATCATTGTAGGCAACCCCGTACACGTCATCTTGGAACCGGGATATGCTAGCTAAGTAATTATTTTCTTTTTCATCGAGCATCGCACCTTCCATAACTGTCCCAGGCGTGATAAGCTGGACTACTTCTCGTTTGACTACACCTTTTGCCATTTTTGGGTCTTCTACCTGTTCACAAATTGCAACCTTATAACCCTTGTCCACTAAATTCTTTATGTAATTCTCAGCTGAATGATAAGGGATTCCGCACATCGGTATCCGTTCTTCTCCCCCACCATCTCTACTTGTGAGTGTAATTTCCAATTCCCTTGAAGCAGTTAGTGCATCATCAAAAAACATTTCATAAAAATCACCTAGACGAAAGAATAAAAAACAATCTTTATATTCGGCTTTTATTTTTAGATACTGTTGTATCATTGGTGTATATCCTGCCATCTTTCTTTCATCCTCCAACATCAAAATTATGATTTTATTATACCATATCTAATCAGCACAACGGCTTTAGAACAAACGAAAAATCATTGGTATGTTCTCACAAACACACCTAACCAAACAAGAAAAGCGAAAGCGCCTTGGTCAAGACCCGACAGGCATAAGACAAGACGTGGCGTGGCGCTCTTTGCCACAAAAGGGATTGACGTATGACCCAAAGGAGGTAGGCGCCCGGAGCTAGACAGCTCTCGGATTTTTTATGTTTCATCATGCAAAAAAAAGCTGCCATCAAAGTTTTTCCTTTAATGACAGCCTGTTTATTAACATTCATTCCTTACTCTTCTTCTACATTGGCTAAAAAGTCTGGATCTAAGTCATCAAATTCATCATCAGATAACTCAAAATCCCAATCATCATCATCAGCAACAGTACCATTAGGATCTACTTTGACTGTTATCTTTGTTTCCCCAATTACTTCCACCAAGAATTCACGTTCGACTTCAACAACGATTTTGTGATCGTGACTGTTAATCTTGCACTCTAAGCAATTCGGTTGCTGAATTACTTTAGCAAATACTTCGCACTCATCGCCAAGCGTTTGCTCATCTTTGACTGATAGTTTGATATGATCCGTGTAATACACTCGCTCAGTTACTACTTCTGTCTTCGTGTTGTCATTGTAAGAATACCAAATGTTTACATCATAGCTACCATTAACCTCTACGATGTCGTCTCCTTTTTTCTTTGCATTATAAAGATGGTTAATTACCCAGCACCCTAAAATTGTTGATGGTCTATGTGATGGTGTAATTGTGTTGGTATCCTGAGTGAATTTACGTCCCTTACCAATGACAGCTTTTGTGATTATTTCCCGATATTCCTGATCAAGAAAAGACATAAGAACCAAAACCTCCTCTTTTTTTTCATAGTCATTTTATGCAGGGTACCTACCTAAAGTGCATAACAACTTTAATGTCACCCGTTAAGGTTTCTAGTTCATCCTATGCAGTAGCCTACCAATGTGTACGAATATAACAAGAAAAACTAATAAAAAACTTATTTACCCCTGCAAAATTAGGCTATGATTTAAGGTAACAACTTGTTAATCCTAGAACGTGACAAGCGCTAGATATATTTCTACGTAGGTGATAACAAAAATTTTGTCGCAGCACTTTTATTAACAGATGAGAAAGTATAAAAAGATCCAAGAGCTGCGTAGCCCTGCACTTTTCTTTCTTATTCTTTTCAAAAAAAACACGTGAATTCCAAGTAGGAATTTACGTGTTTTTTTTGAAAATTAATGGCTACTACAGCTATTTGTATTTGTGGCTACTTTTGATCCAGTTTCTCCCGCTAATACATCCCCACCAGTCGAACGAATAACTTCATTCGTTACTTCGCGGGCAATAGTGTTTGTTACTAACTGGAGGATATCATTAATAACGAGCTGTGAATCTTTAAATTCTTGAACGATAGGTATGGAATCAATTTCATCCTGCAGGCGATCAATTTCTGACTCTACCTTTTTAAGAGCCTCTTCCTTTCCATACGCTTGAAAATTAACAGCTTGTTTTTGTAATGCTTTAATTTTTTTAATCATAATTTGAACTTTTTGGTTCTCGTTCAACTTTGCTTCTAATTGTTTAAATCGATCAATCTCTTCAATGTTTGCCATCATCAAGGCTAACTTATGTGCTTCCTCAATAACTTGTTTACGAGTGTACTGTGCCATATTTATTTCACCTCAACTGCTTGTTCAACAAGTTCTCCGTCTAGAGTCCATGTTTTTGTTTGATTTATTTTCACTTCAACAATTTGTCCAATGATTGATTTTGGTCCAACAAAATTGACTAATTTGTTTCTTTCTGTGTAACCTGACAACACGTCAGGATCTTTTTTACTTTCACCTTCAACAAGCACTTTCACCGTTTGTCCTTGATACTGTTTCATTGCCTCTGCTGACTGTTTGTTTACCAACGCGTTCAAACGTTGTAGCCGTTCTTTTTTTACTTCCATCGGAATGTTGTCTTCCCACTTAGCAGCAGGCGTTCCTTCTCGTGGTGAGTAAATAAATGTATAAGCACTTTCGAAGCCTACTTTTTCAACTAGGGATAAAGTTTCTTCAAATTGCTCGTCTGTCTCATTAGGAAAACCGACGATAATGTCTGTTGTCAGTGTGGCATTAGGCATTGCCGTTCTAATCTTCCGAACCAATTCAAGATAATCCTCACGTGTGTATCTTCGCGCCATCACCCGCAGAACCTCGGAACTTCCAGATTGAACTGGCAGATGAATGTGGTCAAGAAGATTTCCACCCTTAGCAAGTACCTCAATTAATCGATCATCAAAATCTCTAGGATGAGAAGTAGTAAAACGTACTCTTGGGATATCGATTTTACTAATTTCCTCCATCAAATCCCCTAATCCGTATTCAATGTCAAGGTCTTTTCCGTACGCATTGACGTTTTGACCAAGAAGGGTAATTTCTTGATAACCTTGTGCAGCCAGGTGTCTAACTTCTTGGATGATGTCTTCTGGTCGTCTACTTCTTTCTTTCCCCCGGGTATATGGTACGATGCAATACGTACAAAATTTGTCACAGCCGTACATAATATTAACCCAGCCTTTAATTTTACCTTTGCGGACTTTTGGTAGATTTTCAATAATATCTCCTTCTTGCGACCATACTTCAACTACCATCTCTTTACTCAGCATAGCTTCATTTAAGAGTGCTGGTAAGCGGTGGATATTGTGAGTACCAAAGATCATATCTATAAAAGGATGTTTCTTTAGAATTCGATTAACTACAGCCTCTTCCTGTGACATACAGCCACAAACCCCTACAATTAAATCAGGCTTTTCAAGCTTCAATGGTTTTAAATGACCAATCTCACCGAACACTTTATTTTCGGCATTTTCTCTTATCGCACATGTGTTAAGTAAAATAATATCTGCATCATTTGTATTGTCGGTAGATTCGTAGCCCATATTCGTTAAAATCCCGGCCATTATCTCTGTATCATGTTCATTCATTTGACAGCCATACGTCCGAATAAGAAATTTCTTCCCCTTACCAAGGGTATTCATTTCTTCAGGAATACCGAAATCATAATGAACATCAGCTGTCTTTTTCAATCTTTTCCTAGCTTTTTTCAAGTTAGGTGGTTCATATGTGGCTTGGAAATATTTCCCGATCAACTCATCTGAATCAAGTTGTTTCAGTCTGTCAAGGTTTGTGTCCGTTTCGGATTTTAAGTCCGATGGAGCTACTTGTTTTATTTGGTCGGTTTGTTTCCTTTGTTGTTCGTTCATCGTTATACTCCTTTCATGTAGAAACGTAGTTCTTTAATTAAGAATCTATCCAATTTAACTATTATATCAAGGAATCAAGTTAAAAATAAAGATAATTGTTAGCTAGTACGAAGAAATCAAGTCAAATAACAGACATCTTCCTCGCATCTCTACCATTATAGAGCACAACCATTCTAAAACCAAACAAAAATAGTGACAATTTTATAGTTTTTACCCATCAATTCTTGGAAACTTGTCAACAAAGTTATAATATTTAATCTTTTCTACTTGATCAATCGTAAATCTTTTCATTAGTAATTGAATAAACGAATCATAATCTGCATGATCATACAACCCAGCTACAAATTGATCGGTACCATCGAAATCTGACCCTAATCCTAAACAGTTTTCTGCCCCCATTGCTATAAAATAGCTTACGTGCTTCAACACATCTTGTACACTTGCCTTTGTGGAGTCTGATAAGAAGTAAGGAACATACGTAACACCAATCCATCCATTTTTATCGACCAATGTTTTAATTTGTTTGTCATCAAGATTTCTCCGGTGTCCGCATAGTGCCTTTGCATTGGAATGGGAAGCCATCGGATAATGTGCCATACTCATGACATCAAAGAAGCCTTGGTAAGAGATGTGGGAGACATCTGTCCAGATTTTTTCTTCATTTAATAGTGTTACTACCTGATTTCCAAAGTCACTAAGGCCTGCCCCTCTTGAATCACCGATTCCGTCACACGTCGCATTTGCTTGATTCCATGTTAATCCTACCGCTCTCACCCCAAGTCGAATGAGTGTTTGTAGCTTATTTATATCACGTCCAATCGAATGACATCCCTCTAAGGTAAGTATTGCACCTTTTTCATGCTCCTTTAATGACAATAAGTCTTGTCTATTAGAGATGAATGTAACATCATCATAAGGCTTAATAATTTGCTCAAAAAATAAGTCAACCATTTGTAATGCTACCGAAAATTGTGTCTCTTCTTGGACATAATCAGGTACAAAAATGGCAAAACATTGTATCTTAACGGAACTTTTCTTCCATTTTATATAGTTTACTTGTAATTCGTCACTATCATGAAAGGAAACACCTTTTTCCCATAGTTTTAACAATGCATCACAATGTGCATCTATTATCATAACCTAACCTCCAGTCAGATCGTTTACCTTTTTGCACAGAAAAAAACCTGCTTGCAAGTCCGGCAAACAGGTAGATTATTAGTTACCTAGGTTCGACAATTAATTTTATTGCTGTTCGTTCTTCATTATCAATCATAATATCTGTAAAAGCCGGGATACAAATTAGGTCAACTCCACTTGGGGCAACAAATCCTCGTGCGATTGCTACTGCTTTGACGGCCTGGTTTAATGCACCAGCACCGATCGCCTGAATCTCCGCTGAGCCACGTTCTCTTAGCACATTCGCGAGTGCTCCTGCTACTGAATTAGGATTTGATTTGGCTGAAACTTTTAATATTTCCATTCCTAGTACCTCCTTGATTTACTAAAGTTGTTCCACTTTTACTATATTCTTGGAGATGACTGTGTATTACCTTTATTATGAAGTAATTTTTCAAAAAATTCAAATTTCAACTAAAAAATGGATGATCATCATTAATCAGCACACGTTCGATTTTGTTTGCTTGCCCACTATTTTGGTCAATGTCAATAATGACAGCACTTAACTGTGTTCTTCCGTCTTTTGGAACTTCAAATCTTACGGGCAGACTTGTTAAAAATTTCTTAATGACTGCTTCCTTTTCCATACCTAAAATAGTATCGTATGGACCTGTCATGCCAACATCTGTTAAATAGGCAGTTCCTTTTGGTAGTACCCGTTCATCAGCGGTTTGTATATGGGTATGTGTTCCAATTACAGCACTTACCTTGCCATCAAGATACCAAGCCATTGCAAGCTTTTCACTTGTTGCTTCTGCGTGAAAATCGACAAAAATGAGATTTGTTCTCTTTTTAGCTTCCTCTATCAGTTCATCAGCCTTCCTAAACGGGTCGTCTAGAGGCGGCATAAATGTTCTTCCTTGTAGATTAATGATTGCCACTTCAAATGAATTATATTTGATAAAAATTAAACCTTTACCAGGGGTACCTTCGGGAAAGTTGGCAGGTCTAACCATGTTTTTCGCATCATCAATAAATTCAAATATTTCTTTTTTGTCCCACGTATGGTTTCCCATCGTTACAGCTTGTGCTCCCCAAGCTAAGAAATTTTTATATATTTTCTCATTTATCCCTTTACCAGAAGCAGCATTTTCGCCGTTAATAATGGAAATATGAGGTTGATACTTTTGCTTTAGTTTCGGCAAATATTGTTGAACCATGTCTCTTCCAGGAGAACCAACAACATCTCCGACAAATAATATTCTCATTTTTATGTACCTTTCTACTTTTGAATTAAGTTAAGTTTTACATAGTTACTTCAAAAAGTCAAAGAAAGCGCAACCATAGGCATGATAGACTCATACATTGTGCAATATTTTAAGAAAAGCGCAAGTCGCGCCTCGCTAGACAACTCTTGGATCTTTTTATACTTTCTTATCTGTAAATAAAGAGCGACCTCTTAATCAAGGTCGCTCTTTTTGTTATTTGGCATATTCTACTGCTCTTGTTTCACGGATAACCGTTACTTTAATATGACCTGGATAATCTAGTTCATTTTCTATCCGCTTTCTAATATCTCTAGCTATTCGTAATGATTCTAGATCATCGATTTCATCTGGTTTAACGATAATTCTAACTTCACGACCTGCTTGAATAGCAAAAGATTTCTCGACACCATCATAGGATTCCGATATTTCTTCTAACTTTTCAAGTCGCTTAATATAGTTTTCTAACGTTTCACTTCTGGCACCAGGTCTTGCAGCTGATAATGCATCTGCTGCTGCTACTAAAACAGCGATCACGGAAGTTGGTTCTTCATCTCCATGGTGGGAAGCAATGGCATTAATGACTGTCGCATTTTCTTTATATTTCGTTGCCAATTCTTTACCAATCTCGACATGACTTCCTTCCACTTCATGATCAATCGCCTTTCCGATATCGTGAAGCAAGCCAGCGCGTTTTGCAAGGTTCTGGTCCTCACCAAGCTCTGCAGCAAGTAAACCTGATAAATACGCTACTTCCATTGAATGCTTTAATACATTCTGACCATAGCTCGTTCGATATTTTAAACGACCAAGTATTTTAACAAGGTCAGGATGTAGGCCATGTACGCCTACTTCAAACGTTGTCTGTTCACCAACTTCTCGAATATACTCGTCCACTTCTCGTCTAGACTTATCAACCATTTCTTCTATTCGCGCTGGGTGAATACGTCCGTCTTGAACGAGTTTTTCTAAGGCTATCCGAGCTGTTTCTCTTCTAATCGGATCAAATCCAGATAAAATAACAGCTTCTGGTGTGTCATCTATAATTAAATCGATTCCAGTAAGAGTTTCAAGTGTACGAATGTTTCGTCCCTCTCGCCCTATGATGCGGCCTTTCATTTCATCATTTGGTAAATTTACAACAGATACAGTTGTCTCGGCAACATGGTCTGCTGCACAACGCTGAATTGCCAGAGATAGAATGCTCTTGGCTTTTTTATCAGCCTCTTCTTTTGCACGATTTTCAGCCTCTTTAATTAATATTGCTGACTCATGGCTTACCTCTTTTTCCACACGTTCTAAAATAACCTGTCTAGCTTGGTCAGTTGTATAACCGGAAATGCGTTCTAGCTCAGCTTGCTGCTCGCTTAACATAGCTTCCACTTTGCTTTCCATTTCTTCAATTTGTTGTTGTTTTTCCGCTAGCGAACTTTCCTTTTTCTCTAACATGAGCTCACGCTTATCCAGCGTTTCATCTTTACGGTCCAGATTCTCTTCTTTTTGCATCAGACGGCTTTCTTGCTTCTGCAATTCTGATCTTCTCTCGCGAAGTTCCTGTTCAGCTTGTTGACGAAGACGATGATTTTCATCCTTAGCTTCAAGCAATGCCTCTTTCTTAGCTACTTCAGCATTTCGATGTCCTTCTTCGACAATTTGTTTGGCCAAATCTTCTGCACTAGAAATTTTCTTTTCAGCAATAGATTTCCGAATCAGATAACCAACAACAATACCGACGATTAGGGTAAGCAAAATGGAGATGATAAAAATAAATACTTCCATGGTTTCACCTCCTCTTGCTATAAACTTGTACAATCATTTTAAAGTCGGCATGTACATTCTTACACGTCATCAATCTTTTCATTAAAAGAATGTATAATGAATAATAATATTATACATAAACAATTTTAATCTCCGAGGGTATATAATGTCAAGGAATCGTCCAATATATGTAATAAAATAAACAAAAAATGTTGGAATCCGTCGAACAAGAAAAGCGTAAGGCGCCCAGAGCTATACAGCGCTTGGATCTTTTTATACTTTCTTATCTATAAAAAAAATCCTTGTTGCATCTAAACAACAAGGATCTCATTAACTATTTTACATATCTAATACTTCTTGTGCTTGCTCTTGATCAGCCGCTTTTGGTGGTAACGTATCTAAATTATAATGTGTTCTTACCGCTTGGTAAATTTCATTTGCCATCGCTTCATTTTCTTTAAGGAATTGTTTTGCATTCTCACGACCTTGGCCTAAACGCTCATCATTGTATGAATACCAAGCGCCACTTTTCATCACAATATCTAAATCAGAAGCAATATCGATAAGCTCACCTTCACGCGAAATACCTTCACCATACATAATATCCACTTCGGCCTGCTTAAATGGAGGCGCAACTTTATTTTTCACGACTTTAATCCTTGTTTTATTACCGACCATATCATTACCTTGCTTTAATGTTTCTGCACGTCTAACTTCAAGTCTTACAGATGAATAGAATTTAAGCGCACGTCCACCTGGTGTTGTTTCTGGGTTCCCAAACATAACACCAACTTTTTCACGAATTTGGTTAATAAAGATTGCTGTTGTTTTCGATTTATTAATCGCACCCGACAACTTCCTTAGCGCTTGGGACATTAAACGAGCTTGCAGACCAACGTGCGAGTCTCCCATCTCACCCTCAATTTCAGCCTTAGGAACTAAAGCAGCAACAGAGTCAATAACAATCATGTCAACTGCTCCACTTCTTACCAATGCTTCTGCTATTTCTAATGCTTGTTCCCCAGTGTCAGGCTGTGAAAGTAACAATTCATCAACATTAACGCCTAGATTACGTGCATAACCAGGGTCAAGTGCGTGTTCGGCATCGATAAAAGCGGCTTGTCCACCTTGTCTTTGTGCTTCTGCAATGGCGTGCAGGGAAACTGTCGTTTTACCTGAAGATTCCGGACCATATATTTCCACTACTCGCCCTCTTGGATAGCCTCCAACTCCTAGTGCTATGTCTAAAGCAAGCGATCCGCTAGAGACAGTCGCAATCTTCTGTTCAGCCTGTTCCCCTAATTTCATAATAGATCCTTTACCGAATTGCTTTTCTATTTGCTTTAAAGCCATATCTAAGGCTTGTTTACGATCGCTCAATTTACTTCCCCCTTTAAATATTAACTAATACCATCATAACTTGTTTTTTGAGATTTAACAAGCAAAAAACCGAATAAATGTTCCCTTATTTTCCAACTATATTTTACATAGAAAATCAAATAACCACTAGGAAGTTTTCGTATTTTAATAGTAGTTAATCATTCGAACTTTCAATTTTAACTGATTTAAAGATTTTTTACAAAGGTATACAATAATTCGTATCCTTTCTTGACCGTTCGTGTGCGAATCGCTTCACGGTCACCTTGGAAATCAAATTTTTCCGAAATTAGTTTCCCTGAGGCATGAAAGATACTAATATGTACACGTCCAACATCTTTTCCCTCTACCTTGTCGGGTCCTGCGACACCAGTAAAACTAATGCCAATCGTTGCATTTAGTAGCGAACAAACGTTTCGAGCTAATTCGTTGGCACATTCCTGGCTAACAGTACCGAACTGTTCAAGGATTTCTTTCGGTACATTTAATACGTTCTGTTTGACACTAGGCGCGTAACAAACAACCCCACCTTGGACAACCGATGAAGCACCTGGAATCGACACAAGACCCTCCACAAACTTTCCGCCCGTGAGACTCTCCGCTGCAGCAATCGATTGAGATTTAGCGTTCAGCACGTTTACTAATTGTTGTTGAATCGATACTTCATCATAACCATAGAAATATTGCCCAACACGATTGAGAATTTCCTTTTCTGTTTCGTCAATGAGACGATTTGCCTCCTGATCATTTGCTGCCTTAGCTGATAACCTTAAGGCAACTTCCCCTTCCTGTGCAAGGGGTGCGATCGTAGGATTTGATTGATGATCAATAATCTGTTTTAAATCATGTTCTAATTGAGATTCCCCAATTCCAATAAATCTTAACATTCGTGATTTGATTACCGTATTTAACTGTAATTGTTGTTTTAAGTATGGTAATACACCTTCTGTCATTAATGACTTCATTTCCCTTGGAACCCCAGGCATGAAGATCCATCTCGCTGTTGTTGTTTCGACATACATCCCTGGTGCCATACCAACCGGATTTTGAAAAACATATGCATCCTCAAACACGTGGGCCTGTTTCCGATTATTTGGTGTCATTTGACGATTGGCTTTGACAAAATACTGTTCAATTTTATCCATTGTAACAGTATCCTCTTTTATTGTTTTGTTCGTAATAGCGGCAAATGCTTCTCTCGTTAAATCATCATCGGTTGGACCGAGCCCACCTGTCACAAATATAAGATCTGATCGTTTGTTAGCATCTTCAAACACCGACTTAACTCGCTCTAAATTATCACCAACAACACCATGATAATAGACATGGATACCATAGTCGGCAAGCTGTTGTGATATCCACTGGGCATTGGTATTTGCGATTTGGCCTAAAAGTAATTCTGTTCCGACTGCAATTATCTCAGCTTTCCATTCTCTCATTTAGAATCCCTCATTACATGCCAATTTTTGACGAAATAATCATATCCTGAAACTACTGTAACAATTAAAGCTAAATATAGCGTAATCGTAGCAAACGGTAATCCAATATAGGAAAACGGATAGTTGTGTAGTAATAGTGCAGCAATGGAAACAATTTGAAGGACTGTTTTTAATTTACCCATCTTACCAGCCGCAAGCACAATCCCCTCTCCTGCAGCAACTAAGCGTAATCCAGTAACTGCAAATTCTCGACTAATAATAATAATAACAACCCAGGCAGGTGCCAAGCCTATTTCAACTAAAAGGATTAACGCAGCTGACACAAGTAATTTATCTGCTAATGGGTCTAAAAATTTCCCAAGATTGGTAACAAGATTATATTTCCTTGCATAATACCCATCGACCCAATCCGTAGTAGAAGCAATAATAAATAAAAGTGCTGCGTAGAAATGAGTTATAGGTAAATCGCGCTCCCCAATATTCCAACTTCCCCAATCAAACGGAATAGTCATAATAGCAATAAAAAACGGAATTAATAAAATTCTTGAAATCGTAATACGGTTAGGAATATTCATCTAAACTCCTCCAATATGTAATGTGCGTTAGATAAACCCTTTCCATGATGATGAAAAGGGTTTATCACTATACTATGGTGTTTCACTTTTTATATTAATCCAAACTTCTTGAACTTCATTTGGATTGATATCATCCGGGAATTTCACCTCGATCTCATTAAGACGAATCGAGATAGTGGTAGGATTTCCAACTCTTAAGTAAATTTGTTTTTCACCAGACATGTCAATTTCTGCTGGGGAATTGTCTTTCGTCAACGTTTCGTAAAAGAAACTTTTCCCAAGACCGTTTTCAACTTCTAGCCAATTTTTATCAGTCGTCTGGAACACTAGCCTTAAGTCATCAGAATTACTGATAAAATCATAGGTCGTTTGACCATTATCTTGTTTAGTTACTGTTATTTGAGGTTCTGTTGCTGGTGGTTCTTCGTTTTCAGTTGGTGACTCTTCTACTTGACTATCTTTGGCCTGCTCTTGCCCCATTTCTTTTTCGTTACTATCTTCACTCGACTGATCTGGTGGCAAGGTCACTTGGTCCCCATTATTTTTTTCAACGTCAACCTGTTGTTCAGGTTGATCTGTAGATTGTTGATAAAAATACCAGATAGTAAAAGCCACGCCAACGATAAGCAAAATGGCAATTACAGTAGGTAAAAAAGAAAAGATAGCAGGACTTTTCGTTGAGGTTGACTCTTTACGACTACGCTGTACCCGTGAAAATTGGATGGTCTTATCCTCTGTGGATACAGGTAACTCTTCTTTATACTCATCCATTAACTGATCAGGATCTAAGTCAACGGCAGTGGCATATTCCTTTATAAAAGCCCTAACATAAAAATTACCTGGCATTATATCGAAATTGCCTTTTTCAATTGCTTGTAAATATCGGGTTTGTATTTTAGTTATTTTTTGGACATCTTCTAATGACAGTTTCTTTTGCTCTCTTGCTTCCTTAAGCCTTGTACCAATTTCCATATTCAACACCATCCATTGTTAAAAATCAAACATTGAGAAACCGTTCGATTGGCCAAATCCATTGTTCTCAATCGGGTCATAGGTTATTTCTTCGTTTTCATCATTCCTAAGTTCGATAATATAATCAAAATCTTCCAATTTATACTCTGTTTGTTGGACAAAAATGTCAGGATGTTCAACTACTTTGGTAGCAGGTAACCTCATTATTTCTCTTACCAATTCCCAATGCTTCTCACTCGCTCTTCTAGTAGAAACAATTCCGTCAATAATATAGATATTGTCTAAGCTGTATTCTTCCTTAATCAATTGACTTCGGATGGTTTGTTTTAGCAACGTACTCGAAACAAATAGCCATCGTTTGTTGGCACACACACTCGCAGCTACGATTGACTCTGTTTTTCCTACTCGTGGTAATCCTCTTATCCCAATTAGTTTGTGCCCATCTTTTTTATATAATTCAGCCATGAAATCAACCAATAGTCCTAATTCACTTCGAATAAATCGAAACGTTTTTTTATCGTCAATATCACTGTGAATATACCGTCCATGTCTGACTGCTAACTTGTCTCTTAGTTTTGGTTTTCTTAATTTTGTAACGTTAATCGTGTCCATTGTGTTTAAAATCGACTTTAAGCGTTCGATTTGTTCATCTTTTCGAGATAGTAGTAACATTCCTCGTCTACTATTTTCTACACCGTTAATCGTTATTATGTTAATGGAAAGCATTCCCAACAAAGAAGAAATGTCGCCTAATAACCCCGGGCGATTATGTTGAATTTCATATTCTAGGTACCATTCCGTTTTTTCCATCGTAAAACTCCTCAGACAGGCTAATCTACTACTACCATCATAAATGATTTTATTCCATTAGAAAAGGTAATAATTAACTGAAAAGAAGTTTTTAACCATTCTAACGAGAACAAAGCCCCTGCAACGTAAATAGCAAGGGCTTTGTTTGCACTATTTTGTTATTATCTACCTGTACCTTCGCTTTGAACAAGCTTCACCATAATATTGGCGATTGCGTGCTGCTCTTCTTTGTTAGCTGCATTCCACATCTCGCGTAACACAGCTTCTTGGTCGTTTTTTGCATCGACTTGGTTTGATAGGTAACCACCAATTTCATAAGCAAGTTCAGTAATTGCCTGTTGGTTCATCCCTTGACTCTCTGCTTGGTGTAAACGGTCACCAAGAAAGTCTTTCCATGATTCGAAATTATCAAGAACAGACATGTTTATTCCTCCTTCATTCAACTTACAACCATAGCATTTGAAATATCGCTAACTTTATACATGAAATAAAGTAAGGAATAATAAAACATATCGTCAAAAGGAGATCCACAATTTTCCAAAAATAATCTAATCCCATCCTCCAGTAATTTCAATGACTTCACCATGAATGTAAGCTGATTCTGCACTAAGCAAGAAGGCAACCAGGTTTGCTACGTCAACTGGCTGACCAGACCTAAGTAAAGGAATTTCTTCGATTAATTCCCGCTTTTCTATAGCAGAAAACACTTGATTCATCTTGGTGTCAATAAACCCGGGGCTTACCGCGTTCACTCTAATTCCACTTGGTCCAACTTCTTTCGCCAATGCCTTAACAAAAGTATTTTGTGCACCTTTAACTGAGGAATAGACCACCTCGCAGCTAGCACCTTTCGTTCCCCAAATCGAAGAAATAAGTATAATATTTCCCTTTTTATTCGTGATCATGTTGGGCAGTAAATACTTCGAGATCATCCACGGAGCCTTAACATGAAGATGAATCATCCGATCCATTATCTGCTCCGTCGTATCTTGAAACAGGCCAACATGACTTATCCCACTTGCGAAAACAACATTTTCAATCGAATCATCTAAGTGCTCGAGAAACTGATGGATGCCTTGTGATGTACTTAAATCACCTTGAACGATTGAATCAATCGATTCTGCTACTAATTCGTTAAATACCTGTTTATCTCGGTTATAGTGAAGGATAATCCGATGTCCTTCAACAGCTAATTTTTTGACAATAGCTAACCCAATATCCCCACTTGCACCAACAACTAAACACTTTCCACCCATGACTACCCTGCTTTAGGGATGATTTGGCATACAGCAATTCTATTTTCATCTACCCAATGAGTTAGAAAATCATTAGCTTGATCCAAAGTTAAGTTCTCAATAATAGGTAATACCTCAAATAGGTCGATTCCAAGCATCGTATAATGGATGAATTGATTCGCAATAAACTCCAAGGAATTCAGTGAACGTAAAAAATGACCGATTTTTTTTCGTTTTATTCGCTCAAAATCTTCCTCATTAAGTGGTGATTCTTTTAACTTCTGCAACATAGTGGTGATGGCATCAGCTAGTTCGTCTGGTTTTGTTGTGTTACCTCCAAGAATAGAGAAACCAAAATCCTTTTCTAGGTTTGTCTCATAACCAAAGCTGTTATCAATTAGGTCTTTATCGTACAACTGTTGGTAAAACTCACCACTTTTTGAGAAAAAATGATCAAGAATCATGTCTGTCAATAAATCCTGCCGAATAAAGCTATGCTTGTCTGAAACATCAATCTTCTCCTTTATGCCCACCATACACTTCGAAACAGAAACAGGCATTTCGATGACATGTTTTTTCTTCGCTACCTGCTCTGGCTCTTCAGGGAACGACCGTTTTATCTCCTCGACTGACGGGAATTTTTTTGCGGATTGATTTTGTTGAATCAGTTCCATCATTTCTTCTGGTTCGAAATTACCTGCGACAAAGAAAATCATGTTTGATGGGTGATAAAAGGTCCGGTAGCAAGTGTAAAGATCCTCTTTGGTAATTTCTGCGATAGATTCAACCGTTCCTGCAATATCAATTTGTACAGGATGATTTTCATATAAGCTTTGTATCGTACCAAAAAATGCTCGCCAATCCGGTTGGTCATCATACATTTTAATTTCCTGTCCAATAATACCCTTTTCTTTTTCCACTGATTTATCTGAAAAATAAGGGTCCTGAACAAAGTTTAACAGTGTTTCAATATTCTCCTTAATACTACTTGTTGATGAGAATAAATAAGCTGTTTTAGTAAATGACGTAAAGGCATTTGCCGAGGCTCCTCTTTTTGTAAAATCTTGAAAGACATCACGGTCTTCTTTTTCAAACAATTTATGTTCAAGAAAATGAGCAATTCCATCAGGTACTGTAATTGTTTCTGTTTCACCGATTGGAACGAAGGATTGATCAATCGACCCATATTCTGTCGAAAATACTCCATATGTCTTTGCCATCTCTCGTTTTGGTAAAAGAAATACGCGTAGTCCATTTTCTAATGTATCAGAGTAAATGGTTTCTTTTAGTTGCTCGTAATAACGTTTATTCAATCGAATTACCTCCTTGACTAGTTAAGAAGTAAACAGTGTCTAATTCGAGTCTTTTTCCAACTTCTAATATATCTTGCTTTTTAACCTGCTTTATTTTGGCCATTAATTCTTCTGGTGAAATCGTCAAATCAGCTAAAATTTGATGGTACAACACTTCTATTAAGCCTTGTGGATGGTCTAATGTCTCAAGAAACTGATTAACTACCATTTGTTTTGTTTCTTCGACTTGATCATCAGAAAAGTCTCCAGATTGCATTGCTTCCATCTGTTCGATAATGATATTCTTTGCTTGTTTATAATCTTTTGGGTCAATCCCACTAAAAACAAACAATAATCCCTTGTGACTTTCAAACCTGGAGGAAGCATAATACGCTAAGCTATGTTTTTCCCTCACATTCATAAACAGCTTGGAGCTCGGGAAGCCACCGAAAATTCCATTAAAAACTTGTAAAGCAGGGTATAACGGATCACTGAACGTAATGTTTGTTCTGTAGCCTAAATGCAATTTCCCTTGCTGAACATTTTGGGCTTCGACAATTTCTTTTACATCCGCTATCTTCTGGGTAATCGTTGGATTTGGTTGATTTCTGTCCTCTTTTTCTCTTGCAAAATAAGTTGCAATTAATTCTTGTATCGAGAAATCCCCTAAGTCGCCCAGCACATAAATATCGAGCTCATCTTCAACTAACATGGTTCGGTAATAGTCAAAAAGATTTTTCGCATCAATTGCCTCGAGGTCTTCTTCATAGCCTTGAACATGAAGCTGATAAGGTTCCTTTTGACACATTTCATCAATTAGTCTCATATTGGCATAACTCATTTTGTCATCAATGACAGAATCGATTTTTTGTTTTAATGTTTGTTTTTCACGATTGACAATTTTCTCATCAAAGCTTTCTTTGTTTCCTTTTGGATGGAAAATAATCTGATTTAACAAAGCTAGAGCTTCCTTGATAATTTCAACATTAGAAGTTAGGTAAGCTTGGTTGGCCACTTCCATCCGAGCCGTTATAATATGGCTTTCACCTTTTTTTGCGCTATCGATAGTGAAAACTGTTCCAAATAAATCATCTAACGCCGTTCGCAACTCTCTAGCTGATGGGTATTTTTCAGTACCTTGCTGCAATATGTAGGGCAACAGTGCTCTTTCGGTGACTGTAGTTCTTTCTAATGGCGCTTTAAATTTGACAATCATGTTAATTGTTTTATATTTCTTACTAGGAATAAGATGTAGGTTATAGCCATTTTCTATAATGATTTCCTCTTCAATCGGTTGCATAAACTTGTATACCTCCCTATTTCATCATTTTCTATTTAGGTTTTCATCCATTTAATAAGATTACTTGCCTTTGTCTTTGTTAGTATACCCAAAAAGAAACCCGGTAACAATTACCAGGTTTCTTTTATTCAAAGAACATCCATTTTAAAATATCACTTTTTCTAACGACTCCCCTTAATGTAAGGCTGACCATTTGCTTTAGGAGCTTCTGCTCTACCGATAAATCCTGCTAGCGCTAGGATTGTTAGTAAGTAAGGAGCGATGGTTAAATACACAGACGGAACATCCGCTAAGAAAGGAATGCTCGAACCAACGACACTTAGCGTTTGTGCAAAACCGAAAAATAATGCCGCTCCAAGAGCCCCTAACGGATGCCATTTCCCAAAAATAACTGCTGCTAAAGACATAAACCCTTGTCCGACAATGGTTGCCTGAGAAAAATTAAAGGCGATCGTTAACGCAAAAACTGACCCGCCCAAGCCACCTAAGGCACCAGAAATAAATACAGCAATATACCGCATTAAATAAACATTAATTCCATTCGTGTCTGCAGCCATAGGGTGTTCACCAACTGATCTCAATCGCAGACCAAAAGATGTTTTAAACAAAATATACCAAGCAACAAAGGCTAATAGAATAGCTACATAGGATACAGCGTAAACGCCTTGGAAAAAAATCGGACCGACAATAGGAATATCAGATAATAGCCAGATATCTGTTGTATAAAATGGTTGATCCACCATATCCGTCTGACCTTTCCCATACCATTGCTTCGTTAAAAATACACCTAACCCAAGTGCTAAAAAGTTAATTGCAACCCCGCTAACAACTTGGTCGGCGCGAAACGTGACCGATGCAACCGCATGTAATAAAGAAAAAATGGCACCTACAATCGAAGCAACGAGTATCGAAATCCATGGTGTGACAGCTCCAAATACTTCAGCAAAGGTCAAATTGAATACTATACCAACGAACGCCCCCATTACCATTAACCCTTCTAAACCGATATTAACTACACCCGACCGTTCACTAAATACCCCACCAAGGGAAGTTAAAATAAGAGGAGCGGAGTAAAACAGGGCGATTGGAATAATTGATTGTAACGTATCAATAAATGTCATTTTATTTCTCCTCCTTCTTGAAGAAGCGAAGTAAAGTCCACCGGATTATATAACTTGACGCAACAAAATAAATAATTAATGCGATATCAATTTCCACCAGTTCAGAAGGCACTCCGGCTGAAGTAGGCATATTTAGAGCTCCTATTTTTAATATCCCAAACAAAAAGGCAGCAATAACTGAACCTAGAGCTGTATTTCCTCCTAGTAATGCAACGGCAATGCCATCAAAACCTAAATTAGTAAAGGATGAGTTAGCAGACATATATCCAAATGTTCCTAATCCTTCCATCGCACCAGCAAGACCAGCAAAACCTCCAGAGATCATCATAGCTAGAATAATGTTTTTCCCAACATTCATCCCTGCATAGTTTGATGCATGTTGATTATAACCAACAGCTCGAAGTTCATATCCAATCGTTGTCTTCTCTAACAGGAACCACATGATAACCGCAGCAAATAAAGCAATTAATATTCCATAATGCATTCGTGAATATCCGGTTATTTCCATAAGCCATTCAGACGCTAAGGAAGCGGTGTTTTCAATTGGGGCCGTCGAGTCACTTTTATCCGTTAACACATTTCGAATCAGATAGTTTGCAACGTGAAGGGCAATATAGTTCATCATAATAGTAATAATGACCTCATGTACACCGCGTTTTGCTTTTAATAAACCTGGAAGAAATCCCCATAGTGCACCAGCCAATGCAGCAGCAATGATTGTCAATGGCAAATGAATAATGGTTGGCGCTTGAATGGAAGCACCTACCCATACAGATGCTAACCAGCCTACAATTACTTGCCCTTCGGCACCAATATTAAATAGGCCACTTCGAAAGGCAAATGCGACGGCAAGTCCAGTTAATATATATGGTGTTATTTGACGAATTGTTTCTCCGAAGAAATAAACGTTTCCAAAAGCGCCGTTCCACAGTGCAATATAACCTGCGATTGGATTATAACCAAATATCAGCATGATAATGGCACCAGCCAAAAGTCCTAATACTACAGAAATAATAGGAACGATAAGATTTATCATCCTAGTAGATAACATCACTCTCCACCAACTTTCTCTTTCTTACTACCAGCCATCAGAAGTCCGAGTTCTTGCTCATTTATTTCTCCTGGTTCAACCGTTGCAACAATATCTCCATCGAACATCACAGCAATCTTATCACTTAAATTCATAATTTCGTCTAGTTCAAAAGAAACAAGTAATACCGCTTTACCTTTATCTCGTTCTTCGATTAACTTGTTGTGAATAAATTCAATTGCCCCAACATCAAGACCACGAGTGGGCTGTGCAGCAATAATTAAATCAGGAGACCTGTCTACTTCCCTAGCAATAATTGCCTTTTGTTGATTCCCTCCAGATAGTGCCCTTGCTTTTGTATATTCACTCGGTGTTCGTACGTCATACTCCTGAATCAATGTACGGGCATGTTGATACACATTCTTAAACGATAATACCCCACCTTTAGCAAACGGTTGTTGATAATAAGTCTGGAGTACCATGTTCTCACCTATAGGAAAATCAAGTACAAGCCCGAATTTATGACGGTCTTGTGGTATATGCGAAACACCTGATTGGGTAACCTTCCTCGGTGTCAAGTTCGTGATATCTTTCTCATTAAGCATGATTCTGCCTGCTTCAGAAGCTCGTAGGCCAGTGATAGCCTCAATCAATTCAGATTGACCATTACCATCAACACCAGCTATCCCTACTATTTCCCCTGCTTTCACTTCCAAATTCAACCCTTTTACCATCGGCACATTTCTTGCATCGTGAACACGCAAATCTGTAATGGAAAGAACGGCATGCTTTGGCTCTGCTTGTTTCTTTTCTGTTTTAAAATTAACCTCACGACCAACCATTAAAGAAGCTAATTCGTTTGGATTTGTTTCCGAAACATTAACGGTTCCAATACCTTCGCCTTTACGAATTACTGTACAACGATCACACACTTCCATAATTTCTTTTAATTTATGGGTAATAAGGATGATGGAGATACCTTCTTTGATTAATGATTTCATAATGGTTATTAATTCTTTTATTTCTTGTGGGGTAAGAACAGCAGTCGGTTCATCAAGGATTAAAACTTCAGCCCCTCGGTATAGCGTCTTTAATATTTCAACCCGCTGTTGCATCCCGACTGAAATATCACTAATTTTCGCTTGGGGATCTACTTTTAACCCATAGCGTTCAGACAACTCTAAAACTTCTTTCTCCGCCCTCTTCATGTCTATCATTCCGAATTTTCTTGGTTCATTTCCCAATATGATATTCTGTGTTACGGTAAATGTATCAACAAGCATAAAATGTTGGTGAACCATGCCAATTCCTAAATCGTTAGCAACATTTGGATCGGTAATATTTACTTTCTTCCCTTTGACTCGTATCTCCCCTTTTTCAGGCTGGTAAAGACCAAATAATACATTCATCAATGTAGATTTACCCGCACCATTCTCGCCGAGAAGAGCATGTATTTCTCCTTGTTTAACCTGAAGAGTAATATTATTATTAGCAACAATACCCGGAAACTCTTTTCGAATGTCAAGCATCTCTATTACAAAGTTTTCCAATATCCCCACTCCTTAAATGGAATATTCTAATCAATTCAATATAAAGATTTACATTTAAAAATTAACAAATGAAGAGGCGTTATTTTCTCTTCATTTGTTAATTTTTAACATCTTCAAGAAAATGATGGAAAAAGGCTAGATTACTCTAGCCTTTTCTTACAAGATAAGAAAGCATAAAAAAATCCAAGCATGGATAACATTCAGCGACATTCACGTCCAGCTTCAGCGCTTTTGTTCAAGATAAGCCTTTCCCTACTTAAAGGGATTCAAGAAAAGTAGTAAGCTCTTCTTCGGTAGAAGGTACTTCAATTTCCCCATCAACAATTTTTTGCTTCCACTCTTCTACAGCTGCATCAATCTCCGCTGTATAAGCTTCTTCATTTGTCTTAGCAACACCAACACCGTCTTGTTCGATACCGAATTCTAGTGTCTCACCACCTGGAAACTCCCCTTGAAGTGCTTGCTTTGATACAGACTGGACTGCAACGTCAACACGTTTTATCATCGATGTTAAAGTGACATTAGCGTCCCCGATTTCACCTTCTTCATATTGGTCACGGTCTACACCAATAACCCACACATTCGCATCAGGATTTCCGTTCTTAATGTCTTTAGCTTGGGAAAAAACTCCGTTACCTGTTGCACCGGAAGCGTGATATATAACATCAATACCACTGTTATACATATTAGAAGCAATGGCTTTACCCTTAGTTGCATCAGCAAACGACTCTGCATATTGAACATTGACTTCAATAGAAGGGTCAACGGCTGCTACACCCGCACGGAAACCTGTTTCAAATTTTTTAATTAACGGACTTTCTTCTCCACCAACAAAACCTACTTTTCCTGACTCACTTTTCAGTGCAGCAGCAACCCCCACAAGGAAAGAACCTTGGTGCTCTTTAAAAGTAATACTTGCAACGTTTTCTCCTTCAACAACTGAGTCAATAATAGCAAAGTTTGTATCAGGGTTTTGCTTCGCTACTTTACCCAAATCCTCTGCTAGTTTATAACCAATTCCATAAATCAGGTTATAATTTTGTTGTACTAAGCGGTTTAAGTTTGGCATATAATCAGCATTTGCATCGGATTGTGCATAATCAAAACCTTTCCCTTTTTCCATTCCATTTTCTTCACCAAACGCTTGAAGGCCTTCCCAAGCGGATTGGTTAAATGATTTATCATCTACACCACCAACATCCGTCACCATTCCGACACTAAAGTCTGATGCAGCTTCGTCATCTGTAGCTTCACCTTCATTTGCTTGGCCTTGGTCTTCTGTATCTGTAGCAGTATCTTCTTCATTGTCTGCAGTTCCACATGCAACTAAAACGAAGCTAAGTGATAACAACAGTCCAATCAACAGTAAAAAACGATTTTTTTTCAACATAATTACCTCCATTACCTTTTTATTTTAAGTGCGTGTTCAAAAAGTCGATGAAGAGATGCGTAGTATTTGGTGACTTTTTGAACAACTTCTTAAATGTATAATTTTAAATCAATACATTTTTCTCCGTAGCAATGATGTAATTACCACCTCCCTAAGGTGAAGAAATAACTTAATCTCTTCTTCGCAAAATAGAGAAACTAAATACATCTGGTCGAAAATAATTAGTAGAATAGAGTACTGGTTCGTCATTTTCTGTATAATGCATTTGTTTAAGTAACAATAAGGCTTGATTCGGCTCACAGTGTAACATCGGTGAAATTTTTTCATGATAGCTGATTGGTTCTATTTGTGTAATTGCATGTGTAATTGTCTTGTTACTATAAGATTCCACTAAACGGTAAATCGAGCCATGATTATGAACTTGATCAACAGGAATCAGATTTTCATCCACTTTATCTATACAATATACAACAGGTTGTCCATCAGCAGTTCTTACCCTTTCAATCTGCGCAATAGTGTCAATCTGTTTTGGTGCAAAGCGGGCTTTGTCCTCATTTGTTGGCGGAAATAACTCTGTTAGCAAATATTGTGAGCCCGGTGTTTTGCCCGATTGTAGAATCATCTCCGTTACACTACCCAGCTTTTCAATCCCTGTTGACAAAATAGGTTTTGGATTAACAAAAGTTCCTAAACCGTGTCTTGTCGTCAAAATGTTTTCCTCTTCTAACACCCTTATAACTTCTTTTAGGGTTGACCGAGAGACCCCGTACTGTTTTGCCAGTTCAAAATCTGATGGCAATGGCGCCTTTTCCCGAAAAAAACCGGCTTCAATATCAGCCTTTATCTGATCTAACACTTGTAAAAACACCTCGTGATTTGCATCCATGCCCATTTCCCCCAATGAACAACTAACTGTATTTAACCATCTCGTAAATGTCCGCACTAAATATAACACTTTTAATTCTAGAATTAAATAGAAATAATTACATTTTTGCCAAAAAACGACACATTCCGCAACTTGCGATTCCATTCATTTATCGAAAAAGTCAATTTTTTTACCCTTGCCTAGATAAGACAAGGGTAGATTAATTCTATTTTAACCACATGATCCATTTTTTATGATGACTTCTCTTCTGAATAGTTAGATACAAGAACTGTCCGTGGTTTTGATCCCTCATAAGGGCCAACAATACCTCGGTCTTCCATCGCATCTATTAGCCTCGCTGCTCGTGTATATCCAATTCTAAATCGACGTTGCAACATCGATACACTTGCACTTTGCATTTCAACAATCATTTGAACTGCCTCATCAAATAAATCATCATCGACCTCTGACTGAACTTCATTCTCTTCATCTGGGATCATGTCCGTCTGATATTGTGCCTTTTGTTGTTCGACACAATGGTTAACAATCTTTTCAACCTCATCATCAGATAAAAAGGCCCCTTGTATTCTTGTTGGTTTTGATGCGCCAACAGGGATGAACAACATATCTCCACGTCCTAACAATTTTTCTGCTCCACCAGAATCAAGAATCGTCCTAGAGTCTGTGGCAGAAGAAACACTAAATGCAATTCGAGAAGGAATGTTTGCTTTTATGACCCCGGTAATAACATCAACAGACGGGCGTTGCGTTGCAATAATCAAATGAATCCCAGCAGCCCGTGCCATTTGTGCAAGACGAGTGATAGCATCTTCCACATCACCTGACGCAACCATCATTAAATCAGCTAACTCGTCCACTAAAACAACAATGTATGGTAATAGTGGTTGGTTTTCTCCTTCTGTTACATTATGTTTTTTTACATAGTCGTTGTATCCCTCGATATTCCTTGTTCCGGTATCTGAAAATAAATCATACCTTCTTTCCATTTCAGCAACTACCTTCTTAAGCGCTCTTGACGCTTTTTTCGGATCGGTTACAACGGGGGCAAGTAAGTGAGGAATACCATTGTATACATTTAGCTCTACTTTTTTTGGATCAATCATCATCATTTTCACTTCATGTGGTTTTGCCCGCATTAATATACTTGTAATAATTCCATTTATACAAACACTCTTACCACTACCTGTTGCACCTGCAACTAAAAGGTGTGGCATTTTATTTAATTCAGCCATGACTGCATCTCCGGCAATATCCCTTCCTAAAACAAAAGCTAATTTTGAACCTTGTTGGGCTTGTCTTGTTTCTAATACTTCACGCAAGGACACCGTAGCAATTTCTTGATTTGGAACCTCTATACCAACTGCAGATTTTCCTGGTATTGGTGCTTCAATTCGAATATCCTTAGCAGCTAGCGCCAAGGCAAGATCATCATGCAAGTTCACAATTTTACTTACCTTTACACCGACATCAGGATAGACCTCATACTTCGTAACAGCAGGACCGACGTGGACTTTCGTTACTTTAGCTTTCACACCGAAGCTATGGAAGGTTCTTTCAAGTTTCCTTACCGTTGCTTGAATTTGCCCTCTTTCTTGATGTTGTGTATTATGTTTCGGTTCCGTTAACAACGTCATCGATGGTAAATGGTAATCGACGTTCTCTATTTCTGCTAACGGTAACGACGCTGTTAAATCTTGATCATCGTTGCTGTCTTTTTCTGGGCCATTGTTGGGTTGATTAGCAGTTACTTTGGAATCAGTGCTAATCGGGTTAAGCTGTGCTTTTTCTTCCTTTGCTTTGTTGTCCATCGAGTACGCAATATCCGTAAATTCTTGAATGACTGGTTCACTAGCTTCAGCAATATCATCCCAATCGCTCGCAACCTCTTTGGCCTGTTTTGATTGTTTCTTTTGCTCTTTCTTCTTTTCTTTTCGATTTATTCGCAACTCTTTCCATTCTTCTAATTGTTTCTTAGCAAAGGAGCGAAACGAGTTTGATAGTTTTTCGATAAAGTCACCAATAGAAAACTCTGTAATAAATAATCCACCGATTAAGATGGCAAGAACAGATAAAAACTTAGCACCTGTAGATGAGAACAAATAGTAACTAAAAGCAAATAAGAAGGCACCAACCATACCTCCCCCAAGATTACTGGCAGGTACTTCATCATTGATAAATGCAAAAAAGTTGCTTCCAGTTGTTTTTAATATCGAAGGCTCGACAGAATATATTAATACAGACTCAAACGTTTGAATATGGGTTAATAATAAAAGGCCTAGTAAAATAATGTAAGTCCCGATTAAACGTTTGTGAAACAGAAATGGGATTTTTCGCTTAATCATTAAATATAATCCAACCCAAGTAAGAAACACAGAAGCTATAAAGTACCACATTCCAAACAAAAATCTAAAAATATTTTCTAACCCTGCCGGAATTGCTCCTTCACTTATCGAGCTAGCCCCACTCCCCAAAACGGCAAAAAATAGTAGTAAAATACCAATTAGTTCTAATTTAACTTGTGCTTTTAATGTCGGTTGTTGTTTCTTTTTTTTCGTTTTTCTTCTTTTAGCCAACTGTTATCACCTCTATGATTACTTGCCATGTACTAGTGATGAGATAAACCCTTGTCAAAAATTGACAAGGGTTACGTTATTTTGGTCAAAGTAACACAATTCACCATTTTATACATTATTATATCATAGAGTTATTAAATGTTGAGTAGTTAGCGTTAATATAACTGAAAAGTAGTACCAGGAGTCAGCGATTGATTTAAGAAATGTTGTGGATTAGTCGAAAGCAATTGAGTAATTCGGTAAGATCCTTGTTCAATATGTTCAATTTCAACAGTCATCTCATCCACATCGATCATTTGACGATTAGTATAACTAGCTTGGTCCGTCGGAAAGATATCAAATTCGCTTAATGGCGTATAGAGAATCATTGAATCATCTTCCTATCATTCGATTCTGAAATTAATTCGCTAAGTTTATGCATCGCTTCCTTGACTCCACCAATTGCGTCAATTAATCCGTATTCGACTGCATCTCTCCCTACAACATTTGTCCCGATATCTCTTGTTAGGTTTCCTTTTTCAAACATTAATTCTTTAAACTTTTCTTCTTTTATATTGGAGTGACCCGTAACAAATCGGATAACTCGTTCTTGCATTTTATCTAAATATTCAAATGTTTGAGGTACACCAATCACTAATCCAGTTAATCTAATTGGGTGAATAGTCATTGTCGCAGTAGGAACGATAAACGAGTAATTGGTCGAAACAGCGATCGGTATCCCTATCGAATGCCCACCCCCTAATACAATGGACACTGTAGGCTTGGAAATCGATGCTATCATTTCAGAGAGAGCGAGGCCTGCTTCAACATCGCCCCCAACAGTATTTAATAGAACAATGACCCCTTCTATTTTAGGATTTTGTTCAATCGCAACAATTTGGGGAATCAAATGTTCATATTTCGTTGTTTTGTTTTGCGGCGGAAGTTGAATATGTCCTTCTATTTGTCCAATGATTGGCAAAACGTGTATGTTGGAATCAGGTGCTGTTGGTACAGAAGATTGTCCGAGCTGTTGAATCTTTTGTACCAATGATGATTGATTTTGATCTTGGTTTTGATCGTTATTCGGTTCTTTATCTGGCATAGTAAGTACTCCTTTCTTTATCCAGTAATAGTATGAACATTCAAAAACTGTTACATACAAAGAAATAGAAAGGTAATTTCAATTATTTACGTTACGTTGTTTTTTTTCGTAGTACCAAGTTGACTTAATTGACCTAGAAACAGTAAGAAAAGCGTAGGCGCTGAAGCTGGACGTGGCTGTTGCTGAATGTTTTCCATGCTTGGATTTTTGTATACTTTCTTATCTTATAAAAAAAACCGGGTTTAATCCATTGTTTGAATCAAACCCGGGCATTTTTTATTGAAACAAATTTTTTAATTCTTCTTCTTGCTCATAGGAAAGCTCAACTAGTGGTAATCGAACGCCCCCAGTGTCTATCCCTTTTAACCGCAAGGCAGCTTTAACTGGGGCTGGAGAAGGTGCCATGAAAATGCCTTTCATCTTCGGCAAAAGTTGTTGGTGCAAAAGAGCAGCTTTACCAACATCTCCCTGGTTAAAGCTTGTTATCATTTGCTTCATCTCGTTACCAAGAACATGGGATGAAACCGAGACAACACCGTCTCCTCCAACTGACATAATTGGTAATGTTAGATTATCGTCACCACTGTAGAGAGAAAAGTTTGGATCGGTTTGTTCGATGATCTTCGTTATTGAATCAAGGTCCCCGCTAGAATCTTTAACGGAAACGATATTTTCGATTTTTGATAACCTTACGATTGTATCAACATCTAAAGATACCACCGACCTACCTGGTATGTTATATAGCATAATCGGCAACTTTGTTTGAGTGGCTATTGTACGAAAATGCTCATATAAACCAGCTTGATTCGGTTTGTTGTAATAAGGGGTCACTAATAGAGCTGCGTCCACACCTAGTTTTTCCGCTTCTTTCGTAAGTTTAATAGAGGCTAACGTATTATTACTGCCTGTTCCAGCAATTACTGGAACACGTTTATTCACGGTTTTCACGACGTGTTCAAATAGTTGTAACTTTTCATCAACTGAAAGCGTAGGAGACTCTCCAGTTGTACCGACAACAACTAATCCATCGGTACCATTTTTTATCAAATATTCGATTAGTTCCGTTGTTTTTTCAAAATCAATGTTAAGCTCCCTATCAAATGGAGTTACCATCGCAGTCAGTAACTTACCAAAATTCATGATGTTTCATTCTCCTTTCATCTGAAACCAAAAACAAGAACACAAAAGGGTGTGAAAGCCACGGAAGACTACACACCCTTTTATAATCCTACATTACAACGAGGTCTTAACGAGGTCCAACCCGAATGTCTGATGCAAGGCATTAACTGCTGCCACTAAGTCTTTCTCACGGATTAATACCCAAATTGTTGTGTGACTATCGGCAGACTGAAGGATTTGCACTTCAGCATCCGTTAATGTTTGCACTATTTTAGCTGTAACACCAGGAACACCTGTCATACCAGCACCTACTAGCGAAACCTTTGCACAATTGTTCGTAATCTCGGGTTTTAGCCCTAGTTCTTGCAATAATGGTACAGCTTTGTCTGTAAAGACTTCCGGAATAGTGTACACTACTCCATTTGGAGATATATTGATAAAGTCAACTGAGATGCCAGCCTCTGCCATAGCTTTAAACACTTTTGAATGTAATTGATACGGTTCATTTGTCGATTGAACTTTTATTTGTGTTATCTCTGACATATGAGCAATTCCCGTCACTAAACGGTCCGGTATATCTTTACCCTTCGTTTGTTCCCTGGAATTTGTAACGAGTGTGCCAGTATCTTTTGATTTCGTTGACCTAACCCTCATAGGGACTTTCACTTGCATCGCTATCTCAACGGCTCTTGGATGGACAACTTTTGCCCCCTGATAGGCTAAATTACATATTTCCGTATACGTGACAACATCCAACGTTCGCGCAGATTTAACGACTCTAGGGTCGGCTGTCATAATGCCTTCCACATCTGTAAATATATCAATGAATTCTGCATTCAGTGCTGCACCTAACGCAGCTGCTGAAGTATCACTACCCCCGCGACCAATGGTTGTTATTTCGCCGCCTTCTGTTTTCCCTTGAAAGCCGGCGACGACGACAACATCATGTTCCATTAACTCTTCGTGGACACGACCGACATTCATTCCTTTAATCTTTGCATCCGTGAAATTATCATTCGTAAGGAAGCCTGCTTGAGCTCCTGTCAATGCAATCGATGACACGTGATTCTTTTTTAATTCATTCGAAAAAACGACCGAAGATATTGTCTCTCCACAAGAGAGTAGTAAGTCCTGCTCTCGTTTACTAATACTTGTGTTAGGATACCCAACTAGTTCAAGTAATGAATCAGTAGCATAAGGGTCAGGGTGCCTTCCCATGGCTGAAACGACAACAACTACTTTGTACCCATCATTAATCGCATTTTCGATGTGTGAAATAGCACTTTGTCTTGACTCTTTATCCCTTACAGAGGTACCACCAAACTTTTGTACTAATATCTTCATAAAGACACCTCTAAATTATTTTAACCAATTATTGTTTACAAGCGACTCAGCAATTTGGACCGAATTCCATGCTGCACCTTTCAATAAGTTGTCTGAGACAACCCATAAATGGAAACCATTTGGATTGTCCAAGTCCCTTCTGATTCTACCTACAAATACATCACTTTTGTTTGAGGCACTTAACGGTGTAGGATACACTTGATTCGCCGGGTCATCTTCTAGTACAACACCCGGTGCATGACGAAGTGCTTCCTGAACATCAGACACTTGAACGTTTTCTCCGTCCACTTCGACATATACACTTTCTGCGTGAGAAGTAAAGAATGGTAATCTCACACATGTAGCAGCAACTTTCAACTCAGGTGCATGCATTATTTTCTTTGTTTCATTAATCATTTTCATTTCCTCATAGGTATAGCCATTGTCTTGGAATACATCTATTTGAGGTAGGGCATTGAAGGCAATAGGATAATGTTTCTTTTCCCCTTTAACTGGAAGAAGTTCTGGATTAAGTTCTTCACCGTTTAAAAACGCTTGTGATTGTTGTCTTAATTCTTCTGCAGCAGCATTTCCTGCACCTGAAACTGCTTGATACGTAGAAACGATCACTCGCGAAATCCCGAATTTGTCTTGAATTGGCTTTAATGCTGCTACCATTTGAATTGTTGAGCAGTTCGGATTTGCGATAATACCGTTATGATTTGCAATATCTTGTTCGTTAACTTCAGGCACAACTAATGGGACGTTTTCATCCATTCGAAATGCACTTGTATTATCTACCACTACTGCACCACGGGCTACAGCTTCATGAGCTAAAGCTTTTGAAACTGAGCCCCCAGCAGAGAATAATGCAATTTGAACACCTTCAAAACTTGCTGGTGTTGCTTCTTCAACAGTAAACTCTTCACCTTTGAAATTTATTTTTATACCCGCAGAGCGGCTAGATGATAACAATTTCAATGATTTTATTGGGAAATTTTTCTTTTCTAATGTTTCTAACATTTTTTGTCCTACAGCACCTGTTGCACCAACTACTGCAATATGATAGCCTTGTTCACTTACCATTGTTTTTTCCCCTCTCTATTTGCTTACTAGTGTTTAAATTAGCCTTAGTTTTAATCTCTAATCCCTTGGCCTTCATTGCTAAATCCTACCAAATAAATAAGACATATTTACAGGTAGTAAAAAATACACTTAATGATATCTATTCTAACATAAACTACTAGTAAGGTATAGAAAGGCTATTTGCTTTTATCTTTCAATAATAACAGGTTGAATTTGTTTGAATTCTAATGCGTGTTCAATTGTTTCTGGAATTTTAGTCATATCAGATACAAGTGAGTTCGGCTTTTTAATTGGATCGTCTTGACCGTATGGGACAAAATACATAAGCTTTGTTGACATTAGACGCATTAAGTTAACACCATTTAAACCGAGTGCATCGTTAGTGGATATACCAATGACAACTGGATTTCCATTTCTAATTGTAGCTTTTGCAGCCATCAATACAGGAGAATCAGTAATCGCATTTGCTAACCGACTCATCGAATTCCCTGTTAGTGGTGCTAGGACCATGCAATCTAGCGGTTCAGCTGGTCCTAGTGGTTCGGCATCAACAATAGTAGTGATCGGTTTTCTCCCTGTAATGCTTTCGATTCTTTCCATATGGTCATCTGCCTTGCCAAATTTAGTGTCTGTTGATTGAACCGTATAGGATACAACAGGAACAACTTCTGCTCCCATTTCCACAAGTTTCTCTATTTGAGGAAATACTGCTGCGTACGTACAGTGTGACCCGGTAATACCAAAGCCGATTTTTTTGCCTTTTAATGACATTGTATTACTCCTCCCCTAACTTCTCTTCTTCTAAAATTTGCAAAATAACAGAACCTAGAATTTCCCCTGCAGTTTTTGGAGCAACAATCCCAGGTAGCCCTAATGAATGCAATGCCTTTATCCCTCTTTTTTCGGCAAAATCAAAATCTGTTCCACCTGGTTTTGATGCTAAATCGATAATTAACGTGTGAGACTTCATTTGTTGAATGGATTCTTCATTAACCACCAGTGCCGGGACAGTGTTGATTAAGATGTCACATTCAGAAGTATATGCAGGCAAGTGATCAATGTGAAAAGAGGTCAATCCCATTTCAGTTGCTCGTGCTAAGTCTGCTTTATTTCTAGAGCCAACATAAACCTTTGCACCTAGCGCATGAAATTTACTTGCTACACTCATTCCAACTCTACCTAGACCTAAAACAATCACTTTTGCAGAATGGATAGTGAAATCTGTATTTTGAATGGCTATCATGATCGTTCCTTCGACTGTTGGAATCGAATTGTATATTGCAACATCGTTTCGATTCATAAGTGGCATTAATTTCAAATCTGCTTTCTTTACAGCATCTTTTAGATAACCAGTAGCAATCCCGCTGAACACTATGCAATGCTTTGGTAACTGGTTTAACCACTTCATTGTTATTTGTATCTGTTTATCTGAAAAGACTGTGTCTATATAACCCTCGTCATCCGTACCTGGAATAGGAAGAATAACTGCATCTAACTTACTTACGTCCAACTCTTCAAAATCAACTTGTTTTGCGCCAGTAAATCCTTCTTTTAACTGATCAAATCCAACTAGTTCAATATTTACGTTTTCCGCTTTAGAAAAGCTTCTAATCATTTCTAAATATCTGGCATCTCCGCCTAATACTGCGATATTTTTAGTCGTAGTCATTATTTCACCTCGCCTGGCGTTAGTCACTATTCGTAAATATAGTATGAGATTTTCCCTAGTTAGTGACTATAATTTTTAATTGTATTTGGAAAATCACTGTACACTATACTTAAAAGACAATACAAAAGCGCTTGGAAACAATGCTCCAAACGCTTTCTTATCATACTATGTTTCAATTAACTAGATTCACTTCAAACTACGATTCAATAATAACCATATCATCACCAATCTTCTTAATTTGATCCCAGTGAATTCTTGAGCTATTTCCTTCCCTTTTCATTCCAAACCAACTGTAATTAGATACGATAAAAGATTCAATGTGACCTGTCTGTTCGTTTATTTCCAAGTCTGTTTGTCCTAAAACACCTAGTCGTGATCCACTCTTAACGTTAACGATTTCCTTGTTACTTAAATCCCTATATCTCAAGTTTTATCACCACCTAATAAAATATAAATCTTCCTACTGTTATAGCTATGCAAAAAAAATAAACCTATGATTACTCAGTAGGTTTATTTTTGTGGGCTCACTAAAGCACTCGAATAAGAATTTGAAAATAGGTTACGAATCACATCATGTGTAGACTCCAGTGTAACTAAATTAATTTCCTCAATCATTTCATCTAACGTCCGGTGTTTCCCTAACAATAGCTCATTTCGTCCATTTCGACTCATTCGGCTGTTAGTACTTTCAAGACTAAGCATTAAGTTACCTTTTAATTGTTCCTTACTATTATGGAGCTCTTTGTCTGTTAATCCATGCATTACTAATTCCTCTATTGTCTTTTCAATCGTATCTTTTAATTCAGATAAATGTTGTTTTCCTGTACCAGCATAGATGGTCAACAAGCCATTATCTAAAAAAGAATTATGATAAGAAAAGACAGAATAAGCTAACCCTCTTTGTTCCCTCACTTCTTGAAATAACCTAGAACTCATACTTCCACCAAGTACATTGTTCATTACAATAAGACTATAAACATTTTCATCATCGATCGAAAAGCCATTATAACCAAGACATAAATGCGCTTGTTCTGCTTCTTTTATCCTTTCGACATGCTCGGCAATAAATGTTGGCTTTTCGTATGAATGTTGATCTGCTTCACCTTGAAATTTCCCAAAATGCTGATCAATCACCGAAAAGAAAGACTCATTTACATTCCCCGCTACCGAAATAACGATATTGCTTGGTGTATAGTGAGTAGCCATATATTTTTTCAAATCAGCAGCGTGTATAGTGGCCAATGTCTCTTCACTTCCAAGAATAGGATAGCCTAATGGATGATGACCGTAAGACGCTTTTGATAATAGATCGTGAACAATGTCATCAGGGGTATCTTCTGACATGCGAATTTCTTCATAAACAACCTTTTTTTCTTTTTCTAATTCGACCTCATCAAATGTTGAATTAAAAAACATATCTGCTAGTATTTCTAAAGCATATTCTTTATGTGTATCCAGTACTTTTGCGTAAAAACAAGTATATTCCTTTGATGTAAATGCATTGACTTGTCCGCCAATTGCATCAAATGCCTCGGCAATATCTTTGGCAGAACGCGTTTTTGTCCCTTTGAAAAACATGTGTTCTAAAAAATGAGATATTCCATTGATCTCCTTGGATTCGTTTCTTGAACCAGTAAGTATCCAAATTCCAATGGTTACTGATCTTACTGCTGGAATCTCTTCTAATACAATCCGTAGTCCATTTTGACATTCGTGTTTTTGTAGCAACTAAAGTCCTCCTAATCCATCCCTAACAATTTTAACTAATATCGTTTCTCACTTAATAGTCTATCTACTGTTCCAATTTTATACCCTTTATCTTTAATGTTCACAATTAATTCTTCAAGTCCTTGTTCAATAACATCAGTTGGGTGCATGAGAATCATTGCTCCTGGATGTAATTTATTCATAACACGATTAACCATAACAGAGGTGGATGGTTTTTTCCAGTCAATTGTGTCAACTGACCATAATATTGTCTCCATCTCCATTTCAGAAGCAGCCTCTACTACACCATTATTAAAGCTTCCACTAGGCGGGGCAAACCACTTTGGCTTTTCATTTGTAATAGCCTCTAATATTTCATTTGTTCTAGCAATTTGCTTTCTGTTTTCTTCTTTTGACAAACGATTCATATCAGGATGGTCATAGGCATGGTTGCCAATCAGATGACCTTCTTCTAAAATCATTTTAACTAACTTTGTATTCTTGCTTGCCCACTTTCCTTCAATAAAAAATGTAGCCTTAACTTTTTGTTTTTTCAACGTGCTAAGAATACTCGGGATATTTTCCCCACCCCATGCAACATTAATATTTAAAGATACCATCTTCTTTTTAGGATGGCCTCGGTAAATTGGTGATGGAGGTAGGTCTTTCAATGTCACTTCAGGTTCAATTTGGTCATACACAAGTAAATCCTTATTAAACTTTCCTGCTTCTTTCATATTTTGATATGACTTCTCTACATTTACTTGCAATCCATTTCTTCCAGGCATTTTCTTCCATACTTTGTCGATTTTAGCGTCTTCCGGATCTTCCTCATATTGTTTGCGTTTTGCTTGTATTTCTCTTAGTAATTCGTCTTGTTTTTGCACGACAGGTTGTGAACTTACAGGAATTTGATTCACTTCTAAATTGGAACCATATGTATAGTTTTTCGTTAAATAATCATAGGATACCCCAAGTAAAATAAAGAAAGTTATACACGTCAGTATCCATTGCTTCATAAGCCGTACCCGGTTACTAATTTTCGTATCAATAAGATTGAAAAAGGATAAAAATTAGTTACCAGGTTTTCACCTCCTTTAGATTACCTTATTGTGTTCTAATAAGCAGTATTTAATCTTATTTTGTTCTAAGCTTTCCTATAGCCGCGTTCATCGACCTCTCCATAAAAACTTATGAAAGAGATGGACAACATAGAACAATCACACAATACTTCTAAAAAATAAGCACGGATCAAAGGCAAGTTACATAGGCTAATGACGTATCCGGTTTATCGACAGATTTGAGTCACTGATTAGTCAAACCACGAATCGATTGCTTGTGCGCATAAAAAAAGAAACTGGCAGGCCAGCTTCTTACTTGCGCTTACTTCGTATTTGACTTTTCTTTCTCTTCTTTAAGAACTGCTTTTCTAGATAGATTAACACGGCCCTGATTATCAATTTCTTTGACTTTGACCATGATCTTATCACCTATTTTTACCACATCTTCTACCTTGCCAATTCTTTCCTCAGCAAGTTCTGAAATATGAACTAGTCCTTCTTTGCCTTTATACAGTTCAACAAAAGCACCAAACTTCTCAATCCGCTTTACTGTGCCTAAATACATCTCGCCTACTTGTACTTCACGGACAATATCTTCTATAATTTTTTGCGCTTTTTTGTTCATTTCAGCATCAGTTGATGAAATAAAGACATTACCATCTTGCTCAATATCAATTTTAACCCCTGTTTCTTCGATAATCTTATTAATTTGTTTACCACTTGGTCCAATCACATCTCGAATTTTATCAGGGTTAATTTTCATTGTTAAAATTTTAGGTGCATACTGTGATAACTCTTGCTTAGGTTCATCAATAGTCGCAATCATATGCTCAAGGATATGCAAACGGCCTTTTCTAGCTTGAATGAGAGCTTCTTCTAAAATCTCCCTAGACAATCCTTCGATTTTTATATCCATTTGAATAGCAGTTACGCCTTTAGCTGTCCCAGCAACTTTAAAGTCCATATCTCCTAAGAAATCTTCCATTCCTTGGATATCACTTAAAATCGTGTAGTCGTCACCTGATTTAACAAGACCCATCGCAATACCGGCAACCGGAGCCTTGATTGGCACACCAGCATCCATCATCGCTAACGTACTAGCACATATACTTGCCTGAGACGTTGAACCGTTTGATTCTAACACTTCAGAAACAAGACGAATAGTATAAGGGAATTCTTTTTCCGACGGTATTACCTTCTCTAATGCACGTTCACCTAACGCACCATGACCAATTTCCCTACGACCTGGTCCTCTAATTGGTCCAGTTTCTCCGACACTAAAGGATGGAAAATTGTAGTGATGCATAAAGCGTTTCGACTCTTCCAAATCTAATCCATCTAAAATCTGTACATCACCTAATGCACCTAATGTACATACACTTAATGCTTGCGTTTGTCCGCGAGTGAAAAGGCCAGAACCGTGCGTTCTTGGTAAAACACCAATTCTTGAAGATAATGGTCTAATTTCATCGGTTTTTCGACCATCTGGACGAATTTTTTCCTTCGTTATTAAGCGTCGGACTTCTTCTTTTACTAACTTGTCTAAAATGCCTTTCACTTGGCCAATTGTCGCATCAGAAGCTTCTTGTTCCTCATAAGCAGAAATAACTGCTTCTTTTGCCGCATTAATTGCATCTTCTCTAGCATGTTTCTCTTGGACTTGGATAGCTTGGACTAGTTGGTCCTTTGCTTTAAGCTCAATTTCTTCTGTTAAAGCTTTATCTAACTCAAATAAGGTAACTTCCATCTTTTCCTTGCTAATTTCTTCGAAGATCTTTTCTTGGAATTCAACAAGGCGGATGATTTCTTTGTGACCAAACATAATGGCCTCTAACATAATTTCTTCTGGTACTTCATCAGCACCAGCTTCAACCATGTTTATCGCATCTTTAGTTCCTGCTACCGTTAAATGTATATCACTTTTTTCTTCCTGTTCAATTGTTGGATTAATGATAAATTCACCATCAACTCTTCCAACAATGACACCTGCAATAGGACCACCAAAAGGAATATCAGATACTCCAAGTGCAATAGAAGATCCAATCATCGCCGCTATTTCAGATGGATTATTTTGATCCACACTCATAACCGTGCTAATAACTTGGACTTCGTTACGGAATCCATCCGGGAACAAAGGACGAATCGGTCGGTCAATAAGTCTTGATGTAAGAACTGCTTTTTCACTAGGGCGTCCTTCTCTTTTAATAAAACCGCCCGGGATCTTACCAACCGCATAGAGACGTTCCTCATAATTTACCGTTAACGGAAAAAAGGGTAGGTCTTTCGGCTGTTTTGATGCAGTTGCTGTTGCAAGTACTGATGTATCACCATATTGCACCATACAAGCACCGTTTGCTTGTTTAGCTAATTCTCCAATTTCAACAGTAAATGGTTTTCCTGATATTTCAGTGGAGAATATTTTCTTTTCTTCTGCCATATTTTTTAGGGCTCCTCTCTTCAATCAAAAATAATATATATACAAAATGACAGATATTCTAATAAGGTAGAACACCATCATAGGGAAAGTAATACCCTTATCTAATCAAATTAAGATATTCTTATCGTGACCCAAATTAACTTGATTATTACTCCAAATGGCTTTCTCACGGCAAATACAGCAAAAGACCCATGAGGAAGTAGTACTTTTATGTATATTATTTTTACATACAGAAAAAGCGGGAAATAATCCCGCTTTTAGCTACCTTATCGACGTAAACCTAGCTTTTGAATTAATTCGCGATAGCGTGTAACATCTTTGTTACGTAGGTAATTCAATAAGTTACGGCGTTTACCAACCATTTTCAATAGACCACGACGTGAGTGGTGATCTTTCTTATGAACACGTAAATGTTCGTTAAGATTAGTAATTTCTTCTGTAAGGACAGCGATTTGAACCTCTGGAGATCCAGTATCGTTATCATGCGTCTTGTATTCATTGATGACTTCATTCTTGCGCTCTTGTGTAATTGCCATCCTGTTCACCTCCTATTATTTTAAAATCCCCATTCCCCTAGCAAGCGCCGGAGATTCGCTTTGCCAAGTAGATGGTTTCCGTATTTTAGATTACAACTTTTCCACGTAAATTGCAAGTGGAAAAATAATCATCGAGCAAAAAGGTGGTTAAACGGAGCGATTTTTGGCAAAATAACTCCGCACCTTGGATTCATCTAACTTGATCTGGTTTGTCAAATCTTCCATGCTGTTAAACTTTGCTTCAGAACGGATAAACCTGTTCCACTCTATCACTAATTCTTGCCCATAAATCGGCTTATTATAATCTAAAATATGTACTTCGAGTTTAGGTTCGATATTATCTATTTGAACAGTTGGTGTATAACCCAAATTTGCCATTCCACAAAGGACACGACCATCTAAGTAAATAGTTACCGCATATACTCCTAGTTTCGGTAAAAAATAATCACTTGCAAGCTTTAGGTTTGCTGTTTTATAGCCAAGTTCCCTACCAATTTGCTCTCCTTGTTCAACTATCCCTCGTACCTGTAACGGTCTTCCAAGTAATTGACTTGCCTTTTCGATGTGCCCTTCTACTAACAGTTCACGAATTAATGTCGAGCTTATTTTCTCACCCTCTACTTCTACTTTTTCAACAATAGTAGTTGCTAATTTAGGGTGATTAGCTAATTGGTCCATCGTTCCCAAACCTTTATGACCATACGTGAAATCAAATCCTGCAACTAGGTGTTTTATATGAAGTCCGATAATAAAATGATCAATAAATGACTGCGGTGCTAACTTAGATAATTGCTCATTGAAACGGATAATATAAAATAAGTCGACACCCATTGCTTCTAAAATTTCTTCCTTTTCTTTTATCGGTGTTAAATAGTTTACATGTGAGACATCCTCCCTAAGCACCACTGATGGGTGAGGATGAAAAGAGATGACTGCACACAATCTCCCCGTTTGTTTTGCTGTTTCTTTAGCAGTCATTATTACTTTTTGATGTCCCCTATGTATGCCGTCAAAAAAGCCTATGGCTGCTACAGTTTCTTGTATGTGATCATGCTTTAGCTGATGTGGATAAGATAGTTCAATTGTTTTCAAGCTTTTCACCTACTTTCGGGCTGGAATACTCTAACTGGTTTTATTTCACTGCTATTTTTAGGATTCACTTCATAGATAGCAAGTAATGTATCATTTGATTGAACTCGAAATGGACTAGTGTAGTTAAAGTTACTTGGTAGCGGTAGTTTTTGCCCATTATATATTTTATCAATCAACTCATCTTTTACAAGCAAAGCATCCAAATGTTCAACACCCTTTTGGATGGGGAGGAACACCTTTTCAGCCGTTTTGTTGTCAAGCATTTTTTCTATTTCATCAAAGGTAACTGTCTCCTGTTCGCTAATACTACCTGTTTGTGTACGAATTAAATGGGACATGTGGGCCGGATAACCTAAAGCTCTCCCTATATCCACGCATAATGTTCGAATGTACGTTCCTTTTGAACAAACAACGAGAAACCGAAACCGACGTTTATCAATATGTTCCAACAGCTCAATTTCTTTAATCAAAATACTTCGTACAGGGCGTTCAATTGTTACACCTGCTCTAGCATATTCATATAATTTCTTCCCATTTACTTTGACAGCTGAATACATCGGTGGTACTTGTTTTGTTACACCTAAGAACCCGGATAAGGTTACGTTTATCTCTTCAATTGTTAGCGAATTGTTGACAGGTTTTTCTTCGATTATTTCCCCTGAGCTGTCTTCTGTATCTGTTGCAGTCCCTAGTGTTAACTCAGCAATGTACGTTTTGGCAGTATCTGTTAAAAATGGAACGATTTTAGTAGCTTGTCCAACACAAATTGGCAAGACACCTTCCACATCTGGATCTAATGTACCGGTATGCCCAACCTTTTTCGTTCGAAGTAGTTTTCTGATTTTCATTACACAATCATGTGAAGTATAGCCTTTTGGTTTCCATAGTGGAATAATTCCATCCATTTATTCTTCCACCCTCCTTATTAAGGATAAGTTATGCCTGTCTTAGTCTAGACAGGCCCTTGCGCTTTTCAAAAGTATAAGAAAGTATAGAAAAATCCAAGAGCGGTCTAGCTCCAGGCGCTTTTCTTAATGCCTTTTGAACAACGATAAAACCCTTGCGGCGCTACACAAGGGTTTTATCCAAAGACATCATTAATCGCTCGTACTGTTTAGTTCACGGAGAATGTGCTCAATTCGGTTGCCTTTTTCAATCGCTTCATCAAACTCAAAAAATAGTTCTGGTGTTTTTCGCAACCGAATTCTTTTTCCAATTTCAGAGCGAATATATCCTTTTGCCTTAGCAAGACCAACTAACGTATCTTGCTTTTGTTTGTCGTTTCCCAATACAGAAATAAAAACTTTTGCTTGTTGTAGGTCACCAGTAACATCTACGTCTGTTACTGTGACAAAGCCAACGCGCGGGTCTTTAATTTTCCTACCAAGAATGTCGCCCAATTCTTTTTTCATTTGCTCTCCTACACGGTTTGCACGTAAATCACTCATCAACGACCACCTCTTCTGTAACTTGAGGGTGCTAAACTAAACTACAACCACTCAAATGTAGTGTTCGCACGTTCAATCTCTGGAAAAGAATCAATCAAAGCTAACGCTTGATTCATAAGCCTTTCCGACGAAACCTTATTACTTGAAATGGTAACAAGACCAAACATTGTTCTTTGCCATAAATCTTGATAATCCATTTCGCTTATAGCTATATTATAATCATTTTGTATTCTTGTTATTATTTTTTTTAGCACAGAACGTTTCTGTTTCAGCGACTGAGCTTCATAAACAATACATTCTACCTGTGCATACAAGATCATACGCGTTTAATTTCTTCCATTACGTATGCTTCGAATACGTCGCCTTCTTTAATATCATTGAAATTCTCTACGGTAATACCACACTCATAATTCTGTGCGACTTCCTTCACGTCATCTTTAAAACGTTTCAATGTGTCAATTTCACCTTCGTAAATAACAATTCCATCACGAATAACACGAACACCCGCATCACGAGTAATTTTGCCATCTGTTACATAACTTCCGGCAATGGTACCAATACGAGATACTTTAAAGATTTCTCTTACTTCTGCTTGACCGATAACTTTTTCTTCAAATTCTGGGTCAAGCATACCTTTCATTGCTGCTTCAATCTCTTCCATAACTTTGTAAATGATTCGATGTAGACGAACATCTACCTTTTCTGATTCAGCAGCTTTTTTAGCATTTACATCTGGTCGAACATTAAACCCAATGACAATGGCATTTGATGCTGATGCAAGAATTATATCAGATTCAGTAATGGCCCCGACACCAGTGTGAATAATTTTAACTTTAACGCCTTCGACATCAATTTTCTCAAGGGATGACGCAAGTGCTTCTACAGAGCCTTGTACGTCTGCCTTAACAATGAGATTTATATCCTTTATTTCACCTTGTTTGATTTGATCAAATAAATCATCAAGACTCACTTTTACTTTGTCGCCACGTTTTTCTTCAATTTGCTTTTGCTGACGTGCTTCACCAACCTGACGAGCCTTTTTCTCATCATCAAAAACAACAAATTGGTCGCCAGCAAGTGGTACATCATTTAAACCAGTAATCTCAACAGGTGTTGAAGGGCCAGCCGTTTTCACTCTTCTCCCTAAATCATTTACCATCGCACGGACACGACCGAATGTGTTTCCGACGACAATTGGGTCTCCAATCTTTAACGTACCATTTTGGACTAGTAACGTTGCAACCGATCCTCGTCCCTTATCAAGCTGTGCTTCAATAACAGTACCAGAAGCATTCCGATTTGGGTTGGCTTTAAGTTCCTCAACTTCTGAAACAAGTTGAATCATTTCAATTAAATCATCAATACCTTCACCCTTAATCGCTGATAATTGGACAAAGATAGTGTCGCCGCCCCATTCTTCTGCAACCAACCCGTGTTCGGTTAATTCTTGCATAACACGATCAGGGTTTGCCCCTTCTTTATCCATTTTGTTAACAGCGATAATGATTGGAACTTCAGCTGCTTTAGCGTGATTAATTGCTTCCACTGTCTGTGGCATTACACCATCATCTGCAGCTACTACTAATATAGCAATATCAGTGATTTGAGCACCTCTTGAACGCATACTTGTAAAAGCTGCGTGGCCCGGGGTATCTAAAAAGGTTAACTTCTTCCCTTTATTTACAATTTGATAGGCACCGATATGTTGGGTAATTCCACCCGCTTCACCTTCTGTCACTTTCGTATTACGAATCGAGTCAAGCAACGTTGTTTTACCATGGTCAACGTGACCCATAATTGTGATGACTGGTGGGCGTTCTTCTAGGTCTTCCTCTTTATCTTGCATATTATAATTTTCTAAGTCATTTTCATCGAGCTCGACAACCTGCTCTACTTCAATGCCATATTCCTCACAAACAAGTTCAATGGCATCTCCATCTAATTCTTGATTTTTTGTTGCCATAACACCTAGGAACATTAATTTTTTAATGATTTCGTTTGTCTCTTTTTCAAGTTTTGTTGCTAATTCACCGACGGTTAGCGAGCCGGAATAGGTGATTTTATTTATTTCCTCTTTTTGCTTTGGCTTCGGCTGCTGTTGGTTATTTTTGTTTTGTTGGTTTTGTTGGTTATGTTGCTTTTTATTTTTCGAATTACCTTTTGCTTGCGATTTGTTACCATCCTTGTTAGCTAACTTATTTGTTTCTTTATCAGCTTCAGACTTTTTATTGAACTTAGTCTTAAGTTTAGCTTGATGATTGTTCTTGTCTTCTGTATCATTTGCGTCTGTTTTCTTAGCTGAAAAAATTTCATCTAACTTTTTCTTCGTACTATCTGAAATAGTTGACATATGATTAGTTACTTCAATATTTAATTGATTTAATTTATCAATAACTTCCTTACTTGAAATATTCATACTTTTTGCATATTCATAAACGCGTGTTTTACTCATACGTTCACCCCCGAATAGATTCATCGAGTAACGATGTAATTTTATTAGCAAAGCCTTGATCTAAAATGGCGATTGCAACCCTACCAGACTTACCGATCGCCTTTGAAATCGTGTCACGATCATCAACAATTCTTAGTGGTATATTATAATAGCGGCATTTGTCTGATATTTTTTTTGTTGTTTGAGGGCCCGTGTCTTTAGCCAGAAGAACTAATTTTGCTTTTTGTTGCTGAATATCGCGAATGATTAACTCTTCTCCCAATGTACATTGTCTAGCGCGAATCGCCAATCCTAATAGACTCAAATACTTTCCATTACTCAATTCCTTTTACCTTCTATCACTTGTATTAAATCTTCATAAATGGAGTCATCAACAGTAACGTTTAGGTGACGATCTAAAACTTTACTTTTCTTAGCTGTCTCTACCACATCTAAGTTTTTTGATAAGTATGCTCCTCGACCATTTTTCTTACCAGTCGGATCGACAAAGACCTCTCCCTCTTTGTTTCGAACTATCCGTATCAATTCTTTTTTATCTTTCATTTCTTGTGTAACTAAACATTTTCTTAGAGGAGTTTTTTTATTTGTTTTTGCCATAAAAACCAACCTCCTTAATCAAATAAATCTAGATCAACATCTGTATATGCTTCTTCTACTTGTTCTGCTTCGTCAGCTTCATTGCCAGTTAGCAAGCCTTCTTCTCTAGCTTCTGATTCACTCTTAATGTCAATTTTCCAACCAGTTAGTTTAGCTGCTAACCGAGCATTTTGTCCTCTTTTTCCAATTGCTAGAGACAACTGGTAGTCAGGAACAATAACAGTTGTTGCCTTTTCTTCTTCATTAACAATTACTTTAACTACTTTAGAAGGACTAAGCGCATTAGAAACGTAAACGACGGGGTCATCTGACCATTCGACTATATCTATCTTTTCCCCTTTTAATTCGTTAACAATCGTTTGAACACGCTGACCACGTTGACCTACACAAGAACCCACCGGATCAATTTCTGGATTATCTGCGTAAACTGATATTTTCGAACGGTCTCCCGCTTCACGAGCAACGGATTTAATTTCAACTGTACCGTCATAAATCTCCGGCACTTCCATTTCAAATAATCGCTTAAGTAAACCAGGGTGTGACCTTGAGATAAACACCTGTGGGCCTTTGTTCGTATTTTCGACTTTTGTGATAAACACTTTTAATCGATCATGAATGTCATATTGTTCGGTTGGCATTTGTTCACTTTCAGGTAAACGGGCTTCAATTTTACCTAAGTTAACATAGACAAAGCGAGGATCTTTCCGTTGAATAATGCCTGTCATAACATCTTCTTCTCGGTCAATATACTCGTTAAAAATAACGCCACGTTCCGCTTCTCTTACTCGCTGTGTAACAACTTGCTTAGCAGCTTGGGCAGCTATTCTTCCAAAATCCTTAGGGGTTACTTCTATCTCAATAACATCACCAATATCATACGTAGGACTGACTTGGGTAGCCTCTTCTAAAGATATTTGTTGTTGTTTATCTTCAACTTCTTCAACAACTTCCTTCCGAGCAAACACTTGCATTTTGCCTGATTGTTCGTTTAAGTCGACTCGGACATTGGTGGCAGACTTAAAATTCTTTTTGTAAGCAGAAATAAGTGCTGCCTCTAATGCTTCCATTAAAATATCTTTATTAATCCCCTTTTCTCGTTCTAAATATTGAATTGCCTCAAAAAGCTCACTGCTCACGTTTATTCCCCCTTTAATTAAAAGATACTGCTAAACGAGCTTTGGCTATTTTATCGTAAGGTATTGTTACTTCTCTCTTTCTACTTTTCACTTTTACTTCGAGTGTAACTATATTGTTTTCAAAAGACTTTAATACTCCCTCGTATTCTTTAGCGCCATCCAAAGGCTCATATAGCTTTACATACACATTGTTCCCCAAATTTTTTTCGAAATCGGTTGGTTTCTTAAGTGGACGTTCAGCACCTGGGGAAGAAACCTCGAGAAAATACGGAAATGTTACAGGGTCAGTATCGTCGAGTTTTTCACTTAGCTGCTCCGATACTTGCCCACACTCTTCAATATCTACTCCGCCTTCTTTATCGATAAAGACACGTAGAAACCAATTTTTCCCTTCCTTTTCAAACTCAATATCAACTAATTCTAAGTTTAGTTCTGTTAAAATTGGGCGAACAAGTTCCTCTGTCTTTTCTGTTATTTTACTACTCACTATTCATTCCCTCCTTTAAGCAGCTTGGTAAATTGAATAAAACACGAACAAGATTATAGTTAGTATGCACAAGTGTGTATCCTTTCATTTATCACCAAAACCCAATCTAAGTAACATTCAGAATAAAACTAAGCTTCGTTAACTACAAAACCCTTGCCATCGTGGCAAGGGAACTCTGATTAGCTTCCAACTATCACAGGACTGTTTGGCTGTGATGTAACAGATAAAAAGGAAAACAAGCAAGAAAGAGTGGGTTTCCCCACTCTTTTAATCAACGTATCATTACTTACCAAGAAAAATATACCACATATTTCAAGATTATGCAAGAATACCTACCTTAGGGAGCAATCTTTCTATAGTATAACCATTTTTATGCAATCCAAAAGCAAGAATGCTAAACTTTAATGAAAGAAATATAAAAGCACATCTGTTTCCCTATTGTGTCTTGACTAAAATAAAGATAACTGATTTGCATCTGCCATTCCTTCTAGGCAGCCGTGGTTATCAAGATATTCTAGTACGGTCTTAGAAATTCGACTTCTTTCGCGTAAGTCTTCTTTTGATAAAAACTCTCCCTCTTCGCGTGCTTTAACGATGTTCAATGCTGCATTCGTTCCTAGCCCGTCAACAGCATTAAATGGTGGAATTAACGTATTTCCATCCACAATAAAATCTGTCGCACTAGACCGATATAAGTCTACCTTTTGGAAAGAGAATCCCCGTTCATTCATTTCTAAGGCTAATTCTAATACCGTTAGTAGGTTTTTTTCTTTTGGAGAAGCATCGTTCCCTTTCATTAATATTTCTTCGATTCGCTTCTTAATTGCAGCTGAACCTTTTACCATCGTATCAAGGTCAAAATCCCCAGCTCGAACTGAAAAATATGCAGCATAGAAATAAAGGGGATGATGTACTTTAAAATAAGCAATTCTAACAGCCATTAATACATATGCTGCCGCATGCGCCTTTGGAAACATGTACTTAATTTTCTTACATGAGTCAATATACCAGTCAGGCACATTATGTTTTTTCATTTCCTCAATCCACTCATCTTGCAACCCTTTACCCTTACGAACAAATTCCATAATCTTAAACGCTAAAGATGCATCCAAACCTTTGTGCATCAAATATACCATGATATCATCACGACATCCGATAACGTCTGGCAGTCCACAGATGCCATTATTAATCAGTTCCTGTGCATTCCCAAGCCATACATCTGTTCCATGGGAAAGCCCCGAAATAATAACAAGCTCAGCAAATGTCTTAGGTTTTGTGTCTTCAAGCATTTGTCTAACGAATCGAGTTCCAAATTCGGGTACACCTAATGTACCAGTTTTACACATAATTTGATCTGCTGTTACTCCTAACACTTCTGGTCCCGAGAAGATTTTCATAACCTCTTCGTCATCGGTTGGAATGGTTTTTGGATCAATCCCACTTAAATCTTGAAGCATACGAATAACCGTCGGATCATCGTGCCCTAGAATATCAAGCTTTAGCAAATTATCGTGAATAGAATGGAAGTCGAAATGTGTCGTTTTCCATTCTGAATTCCGGTCATCTGCAGGAAATTGAATTGGAGTAAAGTCATAAACCTCCATATAGTCCGGCACAACAATAATACCTCCAGGGTGTTGACCTGTTGTTCTTTTAACCCCTGTACAGCCTTGGACTAACCTATCCACTTCTGAACCCTTTATTTGTAATTGGTGATCCGATGCATAGCCTTTCACATATCCGTATGCTGTTTTCTCTGCTACAGTACCTATTGTTCCAGCACGATATACGTTATCTTCGCCGAACAAAACTTTTGTGTAATTATGGGCACGAGGTTGGTATTCGCCTGAGAAGTTCAAGTCAATATCTGGTACCTTATCCCCTTTAAATCCCAAAAATGTTTCAAACGGAATGTCTTGTCCATCTTTCTTTAAGTCATGACCACATGTTGGACAATCTTTATCTAGTAAATCAAATCCACTACCAACTGACCCATCCGTGAAAAATTCATTATATTTACACTCTGGGCAAACATAATGTGGTGGTAATGGATTTACTTCTGTTATTTCTGTAAGGGTCGCTATTAAGGATGACCCAACCGAGCCTCTAGAGCCTACTAGATATCCATCATCCAATGATTTTTTAACAAGCTTATGTGAAATAAGATAAATAACGGCAAACCCGTGCCCGATGATACTTTTAAGCTCTTTTTCAATTCGCTTTTCGACGAGTTCGGGTAAGTGATCGCCATAAATTCTTTTAGCCATTTCATAACTCATTTCCCTAATTTCATCTTCTGCACCATCAATGTTCGGTGTGTAGAGGTCATCTTTAACTGGTTTAACTTCCTCAATAAGGCTCGCAATATGCTGACTATTATCAACAACTATTTCTGCCGCTTTTGCTTCCCCTAAAAATTTAAAGCACTCGATCATCTCTTCTGTCGTACGGAAATATACGTCCGGCAACGTTTGTCGACTTAGTGGATTACCATTTTGTGATGATATCAATATTTGTCGATAAATTTTTTCATGGGGTTCCATATAATGGGTGTTACCAGTAGCCACACACTTTTTCCCTATTCGTTCAGCCATTTCAGTTAAGTTTTTAATTATATCATAGAGCTGTGCCTCGTTTTGAACTAACTCTTTTTCGATTAAGTGATAATAGTTCGAAGGTGGCTGAACTTCAATATAGTCATAAAAGGCAGCAACTGTCTCTGCTTCTTCTTTCGATTTCTGCATCATCGTCTCAAACACTTCACCTTTGTCACAACCAGAGCCAATCAAGAGACCTTCACGCATTTTCTGTAATTTTGACCGAGGGATTCTTGGCACTCTATAAAAATAATCAACATGAGCCATTGATACTAACTTATAAATGTTTTTTAGTCCTACTTCGTTTGTTGCAAGAATCGTACAGTGAAATGGACGAGAACGTTGGTAAGCATTGCCTTCTCCCATATGTTCATTCAACTGTAAGTGGTTATGGATACCTTGTTCATCAGCTAATTTGACTAGTTTCCATAGCAAATAACCTGTTGCTTCTGCATCATAAATCGCTCGATGATGTTGCGTTAGCTCAATGTCTAACAGCTTACATAGTGTGTTCAACCGGTGATTTTTTAAATCCGGAAACAATAATCTAGCAAGCTCTAACGTATCGATAACAGGGTTTTCCACTTTGTTGAGATCTGCTTTTTTTAGTGCATTATTTAAAAAGCCCATATCAAAACTAGCATTGTGGGCTACCAAAACAGAATCTCCCATCCAGTTATAAAACTCTTTAATAACGCTTTCCACTTCTTGAGCATCTTTGACCATGTCATCGGTAATTCCAGTTAAGTCAATCGTTGTTTGTGACAATGGATGATGTGGGTTAACAAAGGATTCAAACCTGTCCACTATGTCACCATTTTCCACCTTAACAGCAGCAAGCTCAATGATTGTATCGTAAACAGCTGATAAGCCTGTTGTTTCCACGTCAAACACAACATAGGTTGCACCTTCCAATGGGACATCTTTCTCATTGTAGCCAATTGGCACACCGTCATCGACAAGATTCGCCTCTATCCCATAAAGAATTTTAATTCCATGCTTTTTACCAGCAGCATATGCTTCAGGGAAGGACTGGGCAACCGCATGGTCTGTAATTGCTATAGCTGGATGTCCCCATCTTGCAGCACGTTCCACAAGTTTAGAAGCAGACATGACCGCATCCATTTGGCTCATCGTCGTATGTGCATGAAGTTCTACCCTTTTCCTTCCATCCTCCGCTAAGTCTTGTCTTATTTTTGCTTTAACTTCATTAATGTCATTAGCCATCATGACTAATTCATTAGCAAACGTATCTGTTTGAATACTTCCACGCGCTTTGATCCACATTCCTTTTTTGATTAATTGGAACTTATCGATATCTTGATCCCCTTTTGAGAACATCTTAATTTGAAAGGAATCTGAATAGTCTGTTGCTTTTACAATTAATAGATGTCTTCCTGACCTTAACTCTCTTACATCTACATCAAATACATAGCCTTGAATAATCATTCTTCGTTCTTCTTCTTTGATAACTTCCATTTGGACTGGCTCATCATTAATCGTGTAACCAATCACAACAGGACCTTCTTTGACCGGGTCGCCTTTTTGTTTCTCTCTATCTTCCTTGTCTTTTACAGCTTTAAGTACTAATTGTTGATCTTCCATGGCTTTTTGTTCTCTAAACTTTTCCAAATCGGTCAAGTTTTGATCTACGTCAACATGAAGCGTATAAGCAGTGATGCTAAGCTTACTACAATACGCTTTGAAGCCTGGTTCTAGCCGCTTTTTCAACGCAGTGGCCTCTGCTTCATTCCTTGCTGTTAATTTAATTTTATTTCCTTCAATTCGAGGTTTTTGTTCGTGCACCAAGTCTTTATATGCCGGTGATATATCCGTCATAGATATTATAAAATCATGCCAGTAATCAACTACATCCTCATCATTTAACGAAGCATTACTTGTATAAAACGTCCAATCAATTGTTGCTATATATGAAAACGCCTCGCGTAATTTTAAGGTAAACATTCGATAAACAGATGGTGGCAAATGTTCAGAAAGATTTATATGAAAGTGCCAAACTTTATCTTTTGTCGAAACTTCTAGCTTTGCTAAAGAACTATGTTTAAAGTGATGATCGATTGCTTCTTGCGGCATTCCTATTTGCTTTAGCAAAAGATTAATTTTGTCACTGCTGGATATGCTCATTTCTTGTTTCCTCCCCGTATCCAGACCTTCGTCCCCAATAATGCTATACTCAATAGCTTAAAAGACTATTCCAATCGCACACGTTCTATTTTACTACTAAATAAAACCCATGTCATTACACAATTCGACATGGGTTTTTGTACTATTTATATGGATACTTAAAGAAATAATCGTTGGATATCGTTCCAGGTCACAACAATCATTAATAACATTAACAGAGCAAAACCGATAAAGTGAACAATTCCTTCTTTTTGAGGGTCAATTGGCTTTCCTCTTACAGCTTCTAACCCAACAAATATCAATCGTCCACCATCTAATGCCGGTAATGGCAAGAGATTAATGATTCCTAGGTTGATACTAAGCGCTGCAGTCCACGATAAAAAGTTCATAAAACCAGTTTGAACAACTTGATTTGTTGCATCATAAATACCGACAGGCCCAGATAACATATCAATCGAAAACTGACCAGTAACTAAATTAGCCAAACTAACAAGAATTAACTTAGCCATTAAATATGTTCTTTCTAAACTGTACGGAATCGATTTAATAATTGACTTTTCTAATTCGATTTGGACACCAATTTGACCAACTTCCATATCCTTTGTTTCAACCCTGTTTGGTACCACAGATAATTCTAGTTGTTCATTTGCTCTTTCTACCGTCATTGCAAGTTCTTGTTCAGGGTTTTCTTGAACAATCATTTGAAATTCTTCCCAGGTTGTAACAGGATTATCTTCAATTTTGATGATGCGATCCCCAGCTTGAAACCCTGCGTCTTCTGCAGGACTCCCCTGCAGTACGTCTCCAATGATTGCTTCATCAGTAGGGATACCTTGAATGAACCCTAAAACGGCAAAGATAAAAATTGTTAACAGGAAATTCATCATTGGGCCAGCAAACAATTGCATCGCACGTTGGGGAATTGTTTTGGATGCAAACTGCCTATCGTAAGGTGCAATTTGCGTTTCGTTCTCATCCATCACAAATACTGCTTTCCTGTCCACTTCGAACTGAAGCTTATCACTTTCATCAATCTCATATCCTTCGATGATTAAACGATGGTCTAAGTCTGCATGTTCCACTTCAATAACATGGGCATTTGGGTGTTTTGATTTATTATTTACAATAATTTTGTTTACTTTCCCAGTTGGGGTAAACTCTAATCCGATGTGCTGTCCTGGTTTAAGGTCAATGATTTCAGGATCTTCTCCAGCAACTCGCACATAACCACCCAAAGGAAGAAGTCTGATTGTATATAATGTTTCTGATCGTTTTGTTGAAAATACTTTCGGCCCAAAGCCAATGGCAAACTCTCGTACCAACATTCCTGCTCGCTTCGCAAAAATAAAATGGCCGAACTCATGGACAAACACGAGTAACCCAAACATAAAAATAAAAGCTATTATAGTGTTCAAATTAGCACTCTCCTTCTAGTCTACGTAGGACTGAACTAACTTTCTTGTCTGTTGGTCGACCTCCAAAATAGTTTCCAAATCAGGTGTTTTTATTACTTTATGTTGATTCAGTGCACGCTCAATCATTGATTCTATTGCAAGGAAGGATATCTTCCCATTTAAAAACAGGTCAACACAAACCTCATTAGCCGCATTTAACACAGTCGTCATCGTACCACCTTCTCTTCCAGCATCGAAGGCCATTTTAAGACAAGGGAATCGATTGAAATCCATCTTGTTAAAATTAAGTTGCCCAATATCTACTAAGTTTAACTTTTTTGTCTGTGGTAAATCAAGTCTGTCTGGATAGGTCAATGCATATTGGATTGGCACCTTCATGTCTGGAGTTCCTAATTGAGCAATGACACAACTGTCAGAAAATTCGACCATCGAGTGGATGACACTTTCTTTATGTAGAACAACATCAATTTGAGAATATGGAACGTCAAACAACCAGTGAGCTTCAATTACCTCTAAGCCTTTGTTCATCATCGTTGCTGAATCGACTGTAATTTTGGCTCCCATGCTCCAATTCGGATGTTTCAATGCGTCTGTTACGGTTACGCCTTCTAGTTCACGTCTTGATTTGTCTCGAAAGCTCCCACCAGAAGCTGTCAGAATGATTTTATTAACCTGATCTTTGTTTTCACCATTTAAACATTGAAAAATAGCCGAATGCTCACTATCAACCGGGAGAAAAGAAACCTGATGTTTTTTCACTTCATCCATGACCAAATGTCCTGCTGTTACGAGTGTTTCTTTATTAGCTATTGCTATGTGCTTACCCTGTTGAATTGCATGCAATGTTGCCTTAAGACCAACACTCCCCATCACGGCATTCACTAAAATGTCTGTTTCATCATCCTTACTGACCTCGATTAATCCTTCATGACCAACTAAGACTTTGGTATGGTCGATATGACCGATAAGCTCTTGTTTTACTTTTTCATCTTTAACAACAACTTTTTTCGGTGAAAATTCCTTAATGATGGGGATCGCTTGTTGTACGTTACTACCAAAAGCAAGTGCATATAACTGGAATTTATCGTTATACTCTCTCATAACATCCAATGTTTGTATTCCAATAGAACCAGTAGCACCTAATAGTGTAATTTTTTTCATGTGTCACGCTCCTACGTCTACTCCAATCTTATGAAATAAATTGGATAAAATGCAATAATGGAAAAACAAATATCCAACTATCAAAGCGGTCCAATATACCACCATGCCCGGGTAATATTTTTCCCGAATCTTTCACATTGTAATGTCGCTTCAAAGCTGATTCGACTAAATCACCAATTTGTCCAAATGCAGAAGCCAAAATAGTAACGATTATTACCACTATATAGGAAGGGTGTACCGGTAATAACCATTGAAATATTAAAGCTACAACACTGGCTAAAAGGATACCACCAATTGCTCCCTCAACTGTTTTATTTGGACTAATTTCTGGCCACAGCTTTCTCTTACCGAATGCTCGTCCAAAAAAATAGGCTCCAGTGTCAGTGGCTAAAATGACAAAGATGACATAAAAAATATATCTCAAGCCGGCTTCTCTTGTTTCCACAAAATAATAAAAGCCAAGTCCTACATAAATAGCAGCTAAAATTAAAAATCCTGCATCATCAAATGTGAACTTATTCTTCACTAAAACGGAGTAAGCCAATAAAAGTAACACAATAAACAAGGTAATTTCTGATTTAGTAAAGACTAATGAAAATAAAAGAACATCCTTACCAGGGAATAATAAGGCCCATAGTAAAACAAGTGTAATAATTGTAGGAATTGGATACCTTGTTGTCTTACGCATATTTAATAATTCGAGCACGCCAATCGAAGCAATCACATACATAATTACATGAAATGGCCAGCCACCATAGAAAACAAATGGAAAAAATAGCAAAATAGCTAAGACTGCTGTTATAATTCTTTGTTTCATTCCTTTTTCAACACCTTATATGCCACCATACCGACGCTTTCTATTTTGATAATCGTATAGGGCTTTCTCAAATTGAACTTCATCAAAATCAGGCCACAACACATCAGTAAACCAAAACTCTGTATAAGCTGATTGCCATAATAAAAAGTTACTCAGACGAATTTCGCCACTAGTTCTTATTAGTAAATCGGGATCTTTCAGGTTGGATGTATATAAGTAAGAAGAGAACAACTCTTCGTCAATATCTGTTAACGTATATTTGTTTGCTTCTACATCTTCGACTACTTTTTTAATAGCCTCGGTTATTTCATAGCGGCTACCATAGTTTAAGGCAATGTTTAAAATCAGACCACTATTATCACGTGTTCGGTCTTTTGCATTATCAACTGCATTTTTTGTATGTGCTGGTAGCACATCAAAATCACCAATCGTTTGTATTTTTACATTTTCCTCTACTAATTCAGGTAAATATGTATTTAAAAACTCTGTTGGTAGTTTCATCAAATAATCGACCTCAGTTTTCGGTCGTTTCCAATTTTCCGTCGAAAAAGCATACAATGTTAACACCTTAACCTGATGCTTATTTGCAATTTTAACAATTCGCTTTACATTATCCATTCCTTGTTTATGACCAGCAATTCTTGGTAACCCACGCTTCTTAGCCCAACGTCCATTACCATCCATTATTATAGCCACATGTTCTGGCAAGTTATCCTTCTTTAATTCAATTTGTTGAGATGTTTTCTTTTTAAAGAAAGGAAAATTAATAATCGGCATACACTATCCTCCATAAGGGACTAGAAAACTAGCCAAGAATTCTTTATTTTATAAACTATTCCGTTTTAGATAAGATTATTTCCAAAACGTGCAAAAACCCCCTTGGTAAAGAGGGTCTTTCTATCTTTCTTATATTTTACCTTTTATTGGCTTAAACTTCCATAATTTCTTTTTCTTTTTCTTTTGCTACCTCATCAATTTTTTTTATAAATGTATCAGTTTCTCGCTGAACATCATCTTGAAAACCACGTAATTCATCTTCGGTTAGATCACCATTTTTCTCGAGCTTCTTTAGTTTATCATTTGAATCACGTCGGATATTTCTAATTTGCACTCTTGCTTCCTCGGCATATTTACCTACTACTTTAACTAAATCTTTTCGTCTTTCTTCCGTTAACGCAGGGATATTAATCCGGATGACATTGCCATCACTAGAAGGGGAAAGTCCTAAGTCTGCCTTTAAGATGCCTTTCTCAATATCTGCCGTTGATGATTTGTCAAAAGGAGTAATGACTAGTAGGCGCGCCTCTGGTACTGAGATGGTCGCTAATTGGTTTAATGGTGTTGTTGCACCATAGTAATCAACGTATACACTATCTAACAAAGAAGGGTTTGCTCGTCCGGCTCTTACTGTAGCAAGTTGTTTTGAAAAAGCTTGAACAGCTTGTGACATTTTTTCGTTCGTTTCTTTAATCACATCTTGTGACATTTTATTTCCTCCTTATTATTGTTCCGATTTTTTCACCAAGTACGGCTCTTTTTATATTTCCCTCTTCTGTAACAGAGAAAACTAACAACGGAATATCGTTGTCCATACATAATGAAGAAGCTGTTGAATCCATCACACCTAGCCCCTCGTTTAAAATATCCATGTAAGACAATTCCTCATATTTTGTTGCATCTTTATTCGTTTTCGGATCTGCTGTATACACGCCATCCACATTATTTTTCGCCATTAAAATAACGTCAGCTTCAATTTCAGCGGCACGTAAGGCAGCTGTTGTATCTGTTGAAAAATATGGGTTACCTGTACCAGCTGCAAATATGACAACACGCTTTTTTTCTAGGTGACGAATTGCTTTTCTTCGGATATACGGTTCAGCTACTTGTCTCATTTCAATGGACGTTTGAACTCTAGTGGGAATACCGAAATTCTCTAAGCTATCCTGAAGTGCTAAAGCATTCATAATCGTGGCTAACATCCCCATGTAGTCAGCATTTGCACGGTCCATACCCATTTCACTGCCGACTTTCCCTCGCCAGATATTTCCACCACCAACTACCACTGCGACTTCAACACCTAATTCTGCAACTTCTTTTACTTGAGATGCAACGGATTGAATTACTTTAGGTTCAATTCCAAAACCTAAATCTCCACTTAACGCTTCACCACTTAATTTTAACACAATTCTCCTGTAAGTAGCAGTTGTCATAATAACCTCCATCTATATGTAAAATATTTATACCAAAGTTATACAAAGAGGGAACACCACGTGTTCCCTTATTATTTGAGATACAGTCAACAAAGGTTTATTTTTTAACTTGGCTCATAACTTCTTCTGCAAAGTTATCTGAACGTTTTTCCATTCCCTCGCCAACTTGATAACGAACAAACCCTTTTACAGTAGCACCTTTTGCATTTACAATGTTTTTAACTTTTTGATCAGGATCTTTAACAAAACTTTGTTCTAATAAACAAATTTCTTCAAAGAACTTACCTAAACGACCTTCAACCATTTTTTCAACGATTTTTTCTGGTTTTCCTTCATTAAGTGCTTGCGTTTTTAATACTTCTCTTTCTTTTTCAACTTCTTCTGCTGAAACTGCATCACGAGAAACGAAGCGTGGGTTAACTGCTGCGATATGCATTGCCACATCTTTCGCAATATCTTCATCAGTAGTTCCTTCAAGTACAGTTACAACACCAATATTTCCACCCATGTGAATGTAAGCACCAAATGCATCATTGTCGGTCTTTTCAAAAATAGTGAAACGACGAAGTGAAATTTTTTCACCAATTTTTGCAATGTTAGCGTTGATGAATTCTTCTAATTTATCTCCATCACCGTGAAGTTTTTGTTCTAGAGCAGCTTCTACCGATTCTGGTTTTTGAGAAACCAAGTGTTTTCCAAGTTCAGAAAGTAGGTTTTTAAACTGATCATTTTTAGTAACAAAGTCTGTTTCACAGTTAACTTCTAATAAAACTGCCGTATTTCCATTCACTTCAACGTGTGTAGAACCTTCAGCAGCAACTCGATCAGCCTTTTTCGCAGCCTTTGCAATTCCTTTTTCACGAAGATAGTCTACTGCTTTATCTAAGTCACCGTCTGTTTCCTGTAACGCTTTTTTACAATCCATCATACCTGCTCCAGTTTTTTCACGAAGCTCTTTTACTTGTTGTGCAGTAATAGCCATTTATTATTTCCTCCTTATTATTAACTCGTTATATAAAAAAAGCAAAAAGGTTGGTACATATAAGTATGTTCGTTTAACACATTATATAAAACTGTAAAATGTACGTATTCCCCTTCTTGAATTCACAAAAGAAAAGCGGAAGCTCCTTGCTAGACTAAGACAGAAAAAGCACTCGGAGCTAGACACTCCACATTTTTTCTTTCTTATCTTTAAAAAAGGTGATAAAAGGTTCCCCTCTTATCACCTTAATAAACCTTTTCCTACTCTTGTACAGTTTCAGTTACAGCTTCTTCCTTTGCTTCAGGTGCTGCTTCTTCTATAACTTCTCCTTGTTTAGCTTCTAAAATAGCATCTGCCATTTTAGCTGTTAGAAGTTTTACAGCACGAATTGCATCATCATTAGCTGGAATGACATAATCAATTTCATCAGGGTCACAGTTTGTATCAACAATTCCTACGATAGGAATATTAAGTTTATGAGCTTCAGCTACTGCAATACGTTCTTTACGTGGGTCAATAATGAACAATGCATCTGGTAACTTGGTCATATCTTCAATACCACCAAGAAATTTAACAAGACGTTCTTTTTCCTTAAGAAGTCCTACAACCTCTTTTTTAGGAAGCACTTCAAAAGTACCGTCTTCTTCCATGCGCTTAATTTCTTTCAAACGGTTAATACGTTTGCGGATAGTTTCGAAGTTTGTAAGGGTACCACCTAACCAACGTTGGTTAACGAAGTACATTCCAGAACGAATCGCTTCTTCTTTTACAGATTCTTGTGCTTGCTTTTTAGTACCTACAAAAAGAATAGTACCGCCGTCAGCAGCCACTTCCTTAATATAGTTGTATGCTTCATCAACTTTCTTAACTGTTTTTTGTAAGTCGATGATGTAGATGCCGTTACGCTCTGTGAAGATATATTTCTTCATTTTTGGGTTCCAACGGCGAGTTTGGTGTCCAAAGTGAACACCAGCTTCTAAAAGCTGTTTCATTGAGATTACTGCCATAATGATGTTTCCTCCTAAATGGTTTTTTTATCCTCCGCTCACTTCATTTTAATATAAGGACTATTGCTAGCACCGCTTATATTATCCACGAACGTGTGTATTAACACCAAAAGTAAATATACCATATGCTATTCGAGCAATCAAGCAAATTTATGAGTTTTTACGATGAAATTTTAACATGAGTTCTACTTCGGTCTTCCCTAATCCGAGTTTTCTTGCAATCTTTTCGACTGATTCCCCTTGGTCATACAGTGAAAAGACTTTGGCAGATGGTGATTGCTCCAACGTATCCTCGTTGACAAGTTCAAACGGTGGTACATAGGAATTAGTCTCATTTACATAATTAGGTTTCTTTTGAGACGGATAGGGCGTTTTAGTGGAAGTTGTCTGTTGTTCTTTACCTTGGTCAGGGAATGACTCTGCTTGTTTCGTTTGTTCAGGCTTTGTTTTAATTTTTTCATTTAAAATTTGGTTTAATTTTTCATTTTCTTCTTTTATCTCCATTAAGTAAAAAGTCAAAAGGTTTTCGAGCTCTTCCTTGTTTTTCGCTTGTGTTTCTTCTATCACTTGAACAACTTTCCACTTATCACGCAATGTTTTTATAAGAATAAACGTAAAAACATGTAGTAAAAAGCTTAGTAAAAGCAAAAAATATAACATAATTGGTCACACCCTCAATTTTCCCTAAGCAGGGATGGTAACAAAATACTTTCTTATCTTGTAAGAAAAGCGCAAGTTTAAGTCAAGCCTCGTAATGCCTGGAGGAGCAGGAATTTACTCTTTTCTGTCCGAATTCAACCTCGATTCTGCGCCCGCACCTATAATCTCTTGGATTTTTTTAGACTTTCTTATCTTTCAAAGATAAAGCACCACGCAACTTATAAATTGCTTGCTTGTGAATTTGTGATATTCGTGATGTAGTCAATTCTAAGACATGACCTATTTCCGTGAGGGACAGTTCCTCTTTATAAAACAAGCTAACTACCAGTTGTTCATTATCATTTAATTTCATAATTGCTTTTTCTAGCTCTTGATAATTTTCCTGCCTGACTAATTCTGCTTCCGGTAAAAGAGTAGATTGGTCAGGTAAAACGTAACCAATCCCTTCTTTAAAATCTTCACTCGATTCCTTTACTTTTTCTTCAACCGACAGTAAATTAGCAAACAAAGAATCCTTGATCACTTCCTCAACTTCAGTAACCGACATACCTAAGGCTTCCCCAATTTCGCTAGAAGTTGGTTGCCTGGATAATGATTGTTCTAAATCGATAGAAGCTTTGTTCACTTGTTTCACCTTGTCGCGAATCGTTCTAGGTAGCCAGTCTTCTTTTCTTAACCCATCAATAATTGCACCGCGAATCCTAAAGGAAGCGTATGTATCAAATTTTAAATCCCTATTTTTATCAAACTTCTTTAAGGCATCGTAAAGCCCCATCATACCAAGACTTCTTAATTCTTCTTTTGAGATATTTGCTGGCAAATGAATGGCTATTCGCTTTACATGATGGGAAACTAGGTACATATAAGCTTCTATCAATTGATCCGCCGTTTCACTGTCTTGGTTTGTCAGCCACCGTTCCCATAAATATTCACTTGCTTGTGTATAACGTTTAGACAAAAACAACACACCTCATATCTATACAAAAGTCTGTTACTACTTTTAACAACATCCTTTTGTTTGGTTGCTCGATTTTAAATTAGGATTCCATGCGCCATTCTTACTTCAACCACTATTTTTCGGGACTGTTTATCAGTCTAAAGTAAGTGGCAACTGAATTAAAAAAATCGTTCCTTTACCTTTTGTAGAATTTATCGAAATCGAACCACCTAATGATTCGATTCTGTTTTTAACGACGTCTAAACCTACACCACGCCCAGAAATATTAGAAATTTCTTCCTTCGTGGAAAAGCCACTTTCCATCAATAATTTGTAGATATCAATCGATGTGAGACTATTTACTTGATTAGCTACTATTAATTGATGCTCAAGCGCCTTTATTATAACCCTTTTTTCGTCAATCCCTGCTCCATCATCGGCAATTTCAATAAAGACGTGATTTCCACTAAGATAAGCACTTAATTTAAGCAATCCTTCTTCACTTTTTCTGTGTTGCATTCGAACATCCGGCGTTTCAATTCCATGATCAATCGCGTTTCGAATCAAGTGTACAAGCGGATCACCAATCTCATCGATTAACGTACGGTCCACCTCTGTATCTGTTCCATTAATTTCTAGCCTTATCTGTTTACCAAGGTCCTTAGCCAATTGGCGAACCATTCGCGGAAACCGGTTAAAGACATGATTGACCGGAACCATTCGCATGCTATCTGTAATTGTCTGCAAATCCAAAGAAATTCGAGACATTCGCTCGATAGTTTCTTGTAACTCTGGATGATTAAGGATGGATGAAAGCTGTTCTAACCGGGCTCGTTCCATAACAAGTTCATTTAACAAGCCCCTCAAGGCATCTAGCCTTTCTACATTAACACGAATGGTCTTATTTCCGATTGTTTTCGTTGTATTGTGAATACCTGGAGCTGCACTCTCTAAACTTGCTGCGACTTGACCCGAGCCTTTTGATAGTTGATGTTCTTGTTGAATTGTTACGTCCACTACTACACCTTGTTCGATTGCTTCGATTTTTTTTGTAATCGCGATAACATCCTTTTGTCCACTTCCACCATTGGCAATGTCGATTACGATTGACTCTAACTGGTCAACAGCTTCAAAAACAACATCAAGCACTACAGAATTTATAACGACCTGTTTATTTCGAAAAGCGTCTAAGACATTCTCCATTTGATGGGCTAAGATAGCAAGGTCCTGGTAACCCATTGTTGCAGACATTCCTTTTAACGTATGGGTAGACCTGAATAATTCATTTACTATATTTATACTAGTAGGATTAGACTCCAACTCTAACAAATGCCTATTTAACGATTGGATGTGTTCCTTACTTTCATCAATAAACACATCTAAATAATCGTTCATCTCCACTTCATCTCTCACCCTTAAGTAAACGTTTTTTATGATAATTTCAACGAACCTTGTTTGCTATTTAGTAAATTAGGTTTTTTCAGGAGCATAAAGCATACCATTGTACTACATGTCTTATTACTTGACCCATGAACGTAAATCATCAACATTTTTTTAACTTCCTCGCCCATTTGCCTTTATCCTTTGAAAAACTGTTTAAGCTTATTTGCAAAGGAGTGCGGGACCTTTTTCCCAACATCAATAGTGTCAGAAACATATTGATCAACTAACTGTTGCATAGCAATCGATGCAAGTGAATTAGGTTTATATAACACAAATGGAATTTGTCGACTAACAGCTTGGCTTACCGTTTTATCTTCCGGTATCACACCAAGCACCAAAATGTTCTTTTGTAAAAATTGATAAACGACCTTTTGCAGTCGTTCTAATGTGTCTTGTCCACTTTTAGACGATGGTGCACGATTTACAAGCAAATATAATGGTGCATTTTCCTTTTTATTTACCATGTGTTTAATAATTCCATACGCATCCGTTAATGATGTAGGTTCTGGTGTCGTTATTACAAAACATTCATCAGCAGCCAACATATAATAAAGGCTGTCACGCGAGATTCCTGCACCCATATCAAAAATAATGTAATCGTATGTATTAATTAATTCGTTCAGTTGATGTATAAAGAAATCAAATTTTAATTCATTCATGTGAAATATCTCTGACAATCCCGACCCAGCAGCAACATATGAAATATCATTCGGGCCTTTCTCAACAATATCATGGATGGACAATTGCAAGTCAAACATAGTGACAATGGAATACTTAGGTGTAAGTCCTAACAGGATGTCAATATTCCCCATACCAATGTCCAAGTCAAAGATCAAAACCTTCTTATGCTTTTTTGCCAGTGCTAACGAGAAATTCAATGCAACGTTCGACTTGCCAACCCCACCTTTACCACTAACAACCGCAATAGTCTTTGCTTGACGATACGCTTTTAACATTTCGATTTTTTTACGAAGTTTGTCTGCCTGGTCATTCATTTGACTTTTCACCAACTATCATTCGACTTAGAAGTTGTGGAGTAACTTCTTTAATATCATCCGGTACATTTTGTCCATCGGTAAGATAGGCAACTCCTAGCTTTTTTTCCATACATAAATTTAAGATTGCCCCATATGTTTCTGTTTCGTCTGTTTTAGTAAAAATCAACTGATCAATAGGAATAGATTTAAATTGATTAACAATTGTTTCTAGATCACTTGATCTTGTTGTCAACGAGAGAACAAGAAATGTTTTTAAGTCTGCCTGTAAATCAATCAGCTGCCCAAGTTCTTTCACATATTTCCAATCTCGGAAATTGCGACCCGCTGTATCGACAAGAACTAAGTCGTAATTTTCGAATTTTTTCCTTGCTTGTTGATAATCCTCAATCGTATATGCAACCTCAAGTGGTACATCGAGAATTTTTGAATATGTTTTTAATTGATCAATCGCTGCAATTCGATAGGTATCCATCGTGATAAAAGCAACTTTCTTCTTATCCTTTAACACACAATTGGCCGCTATTTTAGCAATGGTTGTTGTTTTTCCTACTCCTGTAGGACCAACTAGATGAACTACCTTTTTGCGATAATCAATTCCATCCAAGCTAATTGTATTTAATCTCTTAGCCACTTCATTAATTAGCTCTTCCCTCCCGATTGACACAGAAGCGTTTATCTTTTGTTCATTTGCTCCAATAATTGAGTTGATCACTTCTTCTGCTAGCTCTTGTTTTACTTCCTGGTTAATTAAGATGTCATATAGTTGTGTATATTCTAGTGGGAACTTCGGTTTTGATTCACCATTTCTTTCTATCCATGTTCGTAGCTGATTAATTTCCCTTAAAACCTGTTCATTAATGTCTGGTTTTTCCTTTGAAACCGATCGATTATTTGATTGATGTATAACAGGCTTTTCTTTTTTTTGTCTACCCTCTGGTTTAGGGTCAAGAGCAGCAATAACTTCGATATTCTTTTTCTTAAAAAACCCAATCAAACCATCCTGTTGCACTTCCTTTGAACTAAGTATGACCGCATCAGGGCCAAGGTCTTTCCTTATTTTCATCATAACCTCTGGCATTGTAGGAGCTACAAATTTCTTTACCTTCATGCAACGTTCACCACCCCAACACTTTGTACCTCAAGATTTGCTTCAAGTTCATTGTAAGAAAGCACAACAATATTCGGCAAAAAACGATCAAGCAGTTGTTTTACATACATACGAATGGTTGGCGAGCATAGAATAATCGGTATTTCTTCTTGAATAGATACTTGTTCTACTTGACTTTGGATTGATTGAATAATTTTCTGTTGCGATTCTGGATCTAAAGCTAGATAACTTCCATGCTCTGTTTGTTGCACGTGCTCGGATACAAGTTGCTCCACTTCACTAGCTATCGTTATCACCTTCAACACATTGTCGTCATGCGTGTATTGTTTTGTAATTTGAGCAGCTAAAGCTTGCCTTGCATATTCCGTTAATAGATCAGTATCATTAGTCATTTTGCCAAAATCAGCTAATGTCTCAAATATAACAGGTAAATTACGAATAGAAATGTTTTCTCTCAATAATTTAGCTAACACTTTTTGAACGTCTCCGATTGAAAGTGGTTCTGGCGTTACTTCATCTACTAAAATAGGGTAACTTTCTTTCAAATGATCAATTAACTGTTTAGTTTCTTGTCTACCTAACAATAAATGTGCATGCCCCTTAATAACCTCTGTGATATGCGTAGAAACAACAGACGCTGGGTCAACAATTGTATAACCAGACAACTCTGCCTCATCTTTCACCTCTTCGCTAATCCATTTAGCTGGGAGGCCGAACGCTTTCTCAGTTGTTATAATACCCTCCATGTCATCGTCCTCTATACCAGGACTCATCGCAAGAAAATGGTCGAGCAATAATTCGCCCTTGGCTACTTCGTTTCCTCTAATTTTCAAACGGTATTCATTTGGATTTAATTGAATATTATCCCGAATTCGGACAACAGGAATGACTAACCCCAACTCGATTGCAAGTTGTCTTCTAATCATCACTACGCGGTCAAGCAAATCTCCACCTTGAGTAGTATCAGCTAAAGGGATCAACGCATAACCAAATTCAAACTCAATTGGGTCCATACTAAGTAAATCAATGACATTTTCCTTTGCTTTCATTTGATCTGATTCTACTTGTTCTTCTTCAAGATCTCTGTCAACTGAAGATTCCACAACAGGTCTCGATAAGAAATAACCCCCAAGCAAAAGCAAAGACGCTATCATCGTTGTTAGAAAGAAATTAATTGGAGTGAACCCTAGTAAAAAAATGGAACCAGATGCGATATACAATAACTTAGGAAAGCGAAAGAGTTGTTTGGTCACATCACTACCTAAGTTTCCCTCTGAAGCAACACGCGTAACAACAATTCCTGTTGCTGTTGAAATTAACAACGCAGGAATTTGACTCACTAATCCGTCCCCAACGGTTAACTGCATGTACGTGGTGATTGCCTCATTGAAGCTCATCCCCTTTTGCATAACACCTATAATAAGACCAAAAACAATGTTAATTAATACGATGATTATCCCTGCAATTGCATCACCTTTAACAAACTTACTCGCCCCGTCCATTGCACCGTAGAAATCAGCCTCATGTTCAATCTTCTCTCTTCGTTCCTTCGCTTGTTGTTCATTAATCATACCTGCATTAAGATCTGCATCAATACTCATTTGCTTCCCCGGCATTGCATCGAGCGTAAAGCGGGCAGCAACTTCTGACACACGTTCACTACCTTTTGTAATAACCAAGAATTGGATAATAATAAGGATCGTGAATACAACAAACCCAACTAAAGGGTTGTCCCCAATAACAAATGTTCCAAACGTTTCTACCACACCGCCAGCATCCCCTTCGGAAAGAATAGAACGTGTAGTAGAAACGTTCAAGCCTAACCTGAATAAAGTCAGAAGGAGTAGCAAGGAAGGGAAAATAGAAAATTGTAATGGTTCAATGGTATTCATCGAAACTAAAATAACCATTAGTGCGAGTGAGATATTCATAAGGATCAAAATACTTAATAACCATCCTGGTAACGGGACGACTAACATTACAATAATTAAAATAACAGCTAATAGTACAGATAGGTCTCTTGCTTTCAATTTTCTCCCCTCCTTTTGTTCCTAATCAAATCTTCTTCTCCAAGCGATATACATATGCTAACACTTCGGCAACTGCTTGAAAAAACTCCTCACTAATGCAGTCACCAATTTCTAGCTTGTCATATAGCCCACGAGCAAGTGGACGATTTTCTATTGTGATTACTTGATTCGCATGTGCAACCTCTTTTATCTTAAAAGCTACGTAGTCAACACCCTTTGCCACAATATATGGGGCATCATATTTTTCCTCATCATACTTAATCGCAACGGCATAGTGTGTAGGATTAGTTATAACTACATCTGCATGTGGAATTTCACTCATCATTCTTCGCATCGCCATCTGTCGTTGCTTTTCTTTTATTTTTGATTTTATTAACGGGTTACCTTCCATATTTTTAAATTCGTCTTTCATGTCATTTTTCGACATACGAATGTTTTTTTCATAATCATATCTTTGATAAGCGTAATCCATTACCGATAAGATAAGAAGTGCAATCGAAGCAGCAATCCCCATTGTGATCGTTGTATTAGTGAAAAATGCCAACGATCCATAGATATCCTTCATTGCAAGCATTAACATATCATCTTTTCTCATCCATATAATAGAAAAAGTAATGACGCCAACTATTGTAATTTTCAATAATGATTTCACTAACTCAACTAAGGCACGTGCTGAAAATACTCGTTTTGCGCCTTGAATCGGGTCAATTTTTTTTAAGTCCATTTTCAATGGTTCTGTCGTGAATAAGAAACCAATTTGCAAGAAATTGGAAGCTAATCCTGCAACAATCGCCACTGCCATGATCGGCGCCATTGCCTTATTTACCTCGATAAACAGTTCGATAAGTATTTGGTACAAATTAGTTTCTGTTACATCCCAATGAATGTATTCAGTAAATGACTTCGTGTACATATCGGTCATAATAGTTCTAGAGTTATCACCAATTACGATAAATAAAATAAAGATAAAAAAAAGTAAAAGGGCTGTATTAACATCCTGACTCTTGGCAACCTGTCCTTTTTTTCTAGTATCTTGCCTTTTCTTTGGAGTTGCCTTTTCAGTTTTTTCACCTGCAAAAAACTGCAAGTCTAATTTTACATACATTTAAGTACCCCCGAGTATCTGCATCAGACTTTCCATCGACTTGATCATCAATTCAAATATATTTTTAACCAAGACAACGTACATTCCCATAAATACAAAAAGCGCCACTAATGCCACTAAAATCTTCAATGGTATTCCAACAACAAACACGTTTAATTGTGGTACAGTTCTTGCCACAATTCCCATAGCTACATCAACTAGAAATAAACAACCAACAATTGGAATAGATAGTTGAAAAGCGATAAGGAACATTCGGTTAAATAACTCCATGATGAATTGGACAAACGACTCATCACCTAGACTGTATAACTTGTCTATCGGTAACGTTTGATAGCTATAAAAAATCCCATTTATTAATAAATGATGGCCGTTAACCGTAAGCAAAAATAATAATGCAATGGTATAAAAGTATTGACCCATTAATGGACTTTGTGCACCTGTTTGTGGGTCAATGACATTCGCAATAGCAAATCCCATCTGAAAATCGATAAATCCACCTGCAACTTGCACTGTTACGAGTATGATATAAGCAATAAGACCGAGTAATAAACCAATAAGCGCCTCTTTAACCAATAATAAAATAAATAATTCATCAAACAATAGGACTGGTATATCCATCGTATAAAACATGATCCAAGACAAGAAAAAAGCTGCACCAATCTTAAATTGGTTTGGAATATTGCGATAAGAAAAAATAGGAACCGTTGCAAAAAAAGCTGTTAAACGAACAAAAATGAGTAAAAAACCAGGTACAGATGAAAAGTTAACAAGTTCTAGCATCATTAACCTACAAATTGATTTAAATTATGAAATATATTGGACGCAAATTGGACCATTCTCGTTAACATCCATGGACCAAAAAAGACTAATCCGACAAGGACTGCTACTATCTTCGGAATAAACGCCAATGTTTGCTCTTGAATTTGCGTTGTTGCTTGAAAAATGCTAACGAGTAATCCAACGACCAATGCTAAGATTAACAACGGTGCAGTTACAATTAATACGGTGTATATTCCTTGTTCAGCTAACGTAACAACAAATTCGCCACTCATGTCGACTGATCTCTCCTTACTTAACACTTGTTATCATACATAATGATTAAAACCCTTCTAATAAGGAATAGGTGATTAAATACCACCCATCCACTAGGACAAACAGTAGGATCTTAAATGGAAGGGAAATCATAACTGGTGGTAGCATCATCATTCCCATCGACATCAACACACTTGCAACTGCCATGTCGATAACTAAAAAGGGAATAAATATCATAAATCCCATCTGAAAGGCAGTTTTTAATTCACTAATGGCAAACGCTGGAACCAACGTGGTTAGTGGTATATCTGCTATCGATTCCGGTTTGTCCATTTCAGCATAATTCATAAACAATGCCAAATCTTTTTGTCTTGTGTACTGGGCCATAAATTCTTTTATAGGTGTACTCGCTTTTTCATATGCCTCATCTAGCGTTAATTCCTCGTTAAACAACGGCTGCAATGCATTTTCGTTTATGTCTTGAAAAGTTGGAGCCATAATAAAAAAAGTTAAAAATAAAGCTATTCCTACTAGTACTTGATTGGGAGGCATTTGTTGAGTTGCTAGCGATGTTCGGACAAATGACAGAACGATAAGGATTCTAGTAAAACTTGTCATCAAAATTAAAATACTAGGAGCAAGTGAAAAGACGGTTAATAACAACAGTAAACGGACAGATGTAGATACATTTTCAGGATCAGAATTGGAAAAAATATCAACAAATTCATTCATCGTCATCATCCTTCTCGGCCAGTCTTTTCGTAAGCTTTTTTCTTCCGTCTACCAACCTATCCATCTCTGATTTAAAAACGGTTGAAAATGAATTTGTTTGTTCCTTTGTTTTGTTAGCTTTACCATTTTGCTTCATCAACAATGACCGGAATAACGAAGAGGCTGTCCGATCATTTGGTTCATCTCTTCCCAGTAACTGTTGAATTGTTTCCTCATCAGTTATTTCTGACAAAAGTTCAACATTATCGCCCACACCAATCACATATAATCTACTGCCTATTTTAACGACCTGCAACGATTTATTTGTTCCTAACGAAATGCCGCCTAAGTTCTCTAACGTTCTATTCTGTTGAACTAGTTTGTTCTTTTGGTTCAAGAATTTAAGTAATAGGTAAATGAGTCCAAGCACAAATCCAAGCGCAGCGACAAGCTTAATCAAATCCACCCCTAGATTGGTAGATGGTAAGTTTTCCACTGCTTCTCCACTACTTTCGGATTCGGTTGATTGCGTTTTAGAATTATCCTCGTATTGCTCTTGATTTTTCCCGTCAAACATATCTGCTACACTTGGTGTTGCATAGACTGTTGTTACAGACAGACTCAAGGCAGCAACAAGAATAAACGAAACTAACATTTGTTTAATCATAGGACACCAACATTAATCTAACGCTTTTTGGATGGCCTCGATGACTCGGTCCGCTTGAAACGGTTTGACAATAAAATCCTTTGCTCCGGCTTGAATTGCATCAATTACCATTGCTTGTTGGCCCATCGCAGAACACATGATGACTTTAGCATCTGCATCTATATTTTTAATTTGTTTTAATGCACTAATACCATCCATTTCCGGCATCGTAATATCCATCGTTACTAAATCAGGGGTAAGTTCTTTGTATTTTTCAATTGCCTGAACACCATCTTGTGCTTCCCCTACCACGTCATACCCGCTTTTCATTAAAATATCTTTAATCATCATTCGCATAAAAGCAGCATCATCTACGATTAGTATTCTATTAGCCATCGCTAAACTTCCTTTCCATTATCACTTCAGTTTGCGCAACCGGTCAGATTGACTAACGATATCGGTAACTCTTACGCCAAAGTTTTCATCGATGACGACTACCTCTCCTTTAGCAATTAACTTATCATTAACATGAATATCAACGGGTTCGCCAGCTAGTTTATCTAATTCAATAATGGCCCCTGACGAAAGTTCTAATATTTCTTTAACAGTTCTTCTCGTCCGGCCGAGTTCGACAGTTACTTTAAGTGGTATATCTAATAACATATCTAGATTTCTTTTCTCTTTCGACAGTAAAGTGACATCTTCAAAGTTGGAAAAAGTGGCATGTTGAACGGTTGCCTTTGGTGAAGTTCTAGTACCCAACTGCTTTGGTTGTTCCCCGGTAGTATTAGAATTTAACAATTTGTTATCTTCCAAAGCGTTATCCTCTGTCTGATTATTTGGTAAATAGTCATGCCCCTTATCCTTTAAGGGCTCTGCCGGGTCTAACAAGTCAGCAACTAAGTTTTTGGCAAATGAAATTGGTTGAATTTGCATAACCTTAGAGTCAATTAAATGACCAATCTTTAATTGAAAAGAAACCTTAACCAATATCTCATCATTTATCTTCTCATTACCGTTTTCATTAGGGTTAAACATACTAATTTTTGGTGGTGATATATCTATTTTTTTATTAAATACCGTTGACATACTCGTTGCAGCCGTACCCATCATCTGATTCATTGCTTCTTGAACAGCACTTAAATGTATTTCATTCAATTCACTTGAAATGGGATTTCCTTGTCCACCTAGCATTAAGTCAGCAATAATCGCAGCATCCTTTGTTTTTAGAATAAACATGTTAAGTCCATTAAACCCTTCCGTGTATTCCACTTCAACACCAACGTGCGGTTTCTGGAATTCTTTATCTAACATACTTCTTTTGATTATTGTTGTCGTCGGGGTTGTTATCTCTACTTTTTGATTTAATAAAGTAGATAACGTTGTTGCAGAGCTGCCAAAGGATATATTCCCGATTTCCCCTAATGCATCTTGTTCCAAGGAAGATAGATAAGACTCAACTGGTGGATGAATGTCCTTACTTTCTTCTCGTTCCGCATCAATTATTGACTCATCTGTACTTCTTAGCAGCGCATCTATTTCGTCTTGCGATAACATTCCATCATTCATCATGATTCACTTCCTTCCTGTAGCTGATCGACAATCTGTACGGCTAGTTTGTTTTTTCGTTTACCTGGTTGAACAAGAAACTTTGGCTCATCATCTACTTTTAATACTAATGGGTCTTCAATAAGGCGGTCTAACTGAATAATGTCTTCTTTATTCAAATGAAGCAATTCCTCCACACTTATCGATGTTTCACCGAGGAGAACTTTCAAATCTAGCACGGCTTTTTCCAACGTTTTAGTAAGGTTTTGGTATTCCTCAGCATGATCTTCACGTGATGCATTTTCTTTTTGCATCCAGTAATGGACAGATAGTTTTGGGATGATCGGTTCTAATACAACATGAGGAATACAGATATTAATCATTCCACTACTTTCACCTATTGTTGTATTTAATGAAACAACAACAACTGTTTCATTCGGTGAGACTAGTTGAAGAAATTGGGGATTTACCTCAAATTCTTCTAAGACGGGGTCTATTTCAACAACAGATCCCCACGCTTCTTGTAAATTGTCAAGTGCTTTTTCAAAAAGCTGCGACATAAGGGTTGTCTCAATTTCTGTTAAATTTTCTACTTTATTGACACTTGCCCCTCTCCCCCCTAACATCCGATCTAACATGGCATACGCTATGTTCGGATTAAACTCCAAGATAATCCGACCTTTTAACGGGGACACACTATAAATATTGAGAATAGTCATAGTTGGGATCGACCGAATAAATTCTTCATAAGGAACCTGATCTACCGACGCAACTGAAATATGTACATACGTTCTAAGTTGCGCTGAAAAAAAGGTTGTTAAGAGCCTTGCAAAGTTCTCATGAATCCTTGATATACTTCTAATTTGATCCTTTGAAAAACGGAGGGCTCTTTTAAAATCATACACTCGAATCTTTTTATCTTTATCTTCCTGCTTTAATTGGTTTGCGTCCATTTCGCCTGAAGAAAGAGCAGACAATAACGCATCAATTTCATTCTGTGACAAAACTTCCTCTGCCAACGTTAACACCTCCGCCTAGGAGAAATTACCTTATTGAAGTATTTTATTTATAATATAAACGTCAACGATTTCTCCATCTTCCATTAATTGATTCATTTCGTCTTTTAGTTTTTCTTCCAATGTAGATAAACCAACTTTAAAGTCCTCGGAAGTTAGTTGTACAGATTCTTTAATAAACAAATTTTTAAGTTGAAATTCGCGTTTTTCTACTTCTTGTTTTGCATCCTTGCTATTGGTTATGAGCTGAAATTGAATTCTAACAAAGCTACCATCTTTGAGATCTGTACTCATCTCGGAAGAAGTAAACGAATTTTCAACCATTTTGTCTAGCGTTTGTTCCTCGGCGCCTTTTGCCTCCCCAGATAGATTGAGAACGATGACAACTGCAACAATTCCGCTAATCGTTATGATAACAAGTAAAGTGACAAGGAGCTTTAACAGTTTAGGATTCATTTTTATCACCTGTTTCTAGTAAACAATGTTGTAATCCGATCATTTGATAGAACTGACTAACTTGTCCAATTACATGAGATGCAGACTCCTGGACTACTAACTTTTTCTGATTAAACAGAGTAATTGTCGTATCAGGTAATGATTGCACTTGTTCAATATATAATCCGTTGAGTACAAATGGATCGCCATTTAAACGTGTAAGATGAATCATATTATGGCGAGAGCTCAAGCAGAGCTTAAGCTCTCTACCCCCTTTTTATCGCTTTAGATTAACTAATTCTTGTAGAATCTCATCTGATGTTGTAATAATTCTTGTGTTTGCTTGAAAACCACGCTGAGCCGTAATCATCTCCGTAAATTCTTCTGCTAAGTCAACATTTGACATCTCCAGTGCGCCAGATACAATCGTTGCAGAACCATTTTCTTCTGGGATTACTAGGTCATCGATAGTATCAAAATTCCCATCATCGGTAAAAACCCCTGCATTGTTCGTAATTTGATAAAGATTAGAGCCTGTCTTTTGTAATCCGCCAGGGTTAGAAAATTTCGCTAATAAAATTTGACCAGCTGATTGCACATTTCCGCTTCCATTGACATAGGTTACTAACCCATCACCTTGAATACTAAAACTTGCTGCATCTTGAGGAATTTGGATTTTCCCTAAGTAATCATCCACCTTAGACCCATCAGGATTAACGTTACCTAACAAATACAATCCATCCGGATTAACTACATATCCCTCATCATCTAAATAAAAATTGCCCGCACGCGTAAAACTTAACGGAGTATCTTGCATATCTACCCCAGAGCTTGCCCTATTCCCTGCGTTATAGCTCAAATCTTTACCTAAGACAAACATCCCGTCACCCTCGAGCGCTAAATCCAGAATGCGATTAGTTGTTTGGCGATTTCCTTGGGTATGAATGTTATCAATCGAACCTAGCTGTGATCCCAAACCAACTTGTTGTGGATTAACACCTCCACGCGTATTGGTCGGGCCTTCAGCACCAGATAATGTTTGGCTCATCATATCTTGAAAAGAAACTCGAGCCTTTTTATAACCTGATGTATTGACATTCGCAATGTTATTTCCTACTACATCTAATTTTGTTTGAAAACCTTTCATTCCTGAGATTCCTGCATACATTGAGCGAAGCATCATACTTCATCCTTTCTATCTCGTTATTTTAAAACTGCGTCCATCATTCAGCAGTTATCACGGCCTCCCGTTAGGGTCCAGCCTATTCATCAATTAAAATCGTTCCATTAATGTTCGTAAAGATTCTACTAGTTGCTTCCATCCGATCCATTGCCGTTACGACCATATTATTCTTCGTACTTACTACAAGAGCAGCTTCCTTTGTTACAATCAATGAATCTGTTATTCCTTTTTGTTTTGCTTCCCCAACTTTTTGATTGATTTTTTCCCATTGATTAGGATTAATTTCAATATTTCTTTCGACAAGCCGTCCTTCTGCATGCTTGCTCAGCTTCAATTGCTGAACACTATCAAGCACATCTTTAAAGGGAACGGAGTTTGTATCCTTTCTTGTTGTCGTATTAGTTTTAGGAAGCAAAGCGTGTTTGTTCATTTGTTGGATACGAATATCCATCGTTCTTCTCCTCTCTATTTTGTAATCGGCTCACTTACTTTGATTATGTTATCCACGTTAATACTAACTCCGCTTTCTAGTTCAAGAATTGCCTCCCCATTCGACTGCCTTACTGCTTTTACAAGACCCGATTCACTAGTAGTCATCGCTCCTGTGTCATCATAGCGATTATAGGAAACTTGTTTATTTATTAAATAACTATATTGTAAAACTGGTTTTACACTTAAGTAGTTAACAAGATTATCCACCGACTTAGACATATTCATCATTTGTTCAAGAGACGAGAAACTAGTCATCTGTGAAATAAACTCTTTATCTTCCATTGGATTTAAAGGGTCTTGATTTTTAAGTTGTGCCATTAATATTTTTAAAAACTCTTCTTTCCCAAGCGAAGAGGTCGTTGATCCTCTTGTTTGAGAATTAATGTATAAAGAAGGATCAATTTTTGTCATTGGTTAGCACCTACACTTTCTCATTCATTAACAATTGAAACGTATCATTTGGTGATGTGCTGTCTTCTTTTTGGTTCGACCTGTCATGCGACTGATTAGAATCACGTTGATTAAATGTTTGACCTTGTTGACCCTCTCGTCTTCCCTGATATTGGTCATGCAAAAAGCTTGGTGCTTCTTGTTTTTCAACAACTACTTGATTTGGTGCAAACATATGTCGTAACTGACTCGAATTTGCGTCAAGTAGGTCCTTTACACTCTGTGAAGTAACCGTCATTTTAACAACCATTTCTCCATTTATTTGTGAAAACTTTAAGACGATATCGCCTAAATAATCTGGGTTCAGCTTAATGGTTAATTGCTGTAATCCATTTTTATTTACTAAAAAATTGCTTGATTTTAGTATTTGTTGGATCTTTTCGACTATTTCAGTTTCGACATTAGTTTCCGTGTTGGCATTGCTCGATTGATTTACATGAATGACAAATTGCTCTAGTTTCGATATTGGCATACTACTTAATTGGACACTAGCTGTTTTAAACGTATCTTTGTCGTCTTGTATTTTTGTGAGTGCGTTATTTAACCATTTTCCTATTTCGGTTGGAGATACTTCAGAGTTAAGTCGATACGTCGATTGGTCTCTTATTTGGATTCGCTTTTCATAGTTAGCTAACAGCTTGTTGAACAGGACCATTTCCTTGGAAGAATTGCTTGCTGTTGTTTTATTAACTTCCATTGGACGTATCTTCTTTTCCAATTTCGTCCATTGTTCAAGTAATTGAAGCAATTTTTTTTCATTTTTTAGTACAATTGGCGCTTGTTTACGTTGTTCACCGTCTAAAACTTTACTAAGAATTTGCTTTAACTCTTGCCACAAGCTTTGAAACGCCTGTTGTAATTCATCGATATCCTCATCGTTTTGATTAGCATCTATCTCTATCCCGTCTTGATCAACTGCAAATAGTTGAATCACTTCGCTCTGGCTGCTTGATCCAAGCAACAGGTTCAAAAGACTTGATCCATTGCTCACTTCATTTCCTGGTTCATTTGTTAAAAAATCAAAAGATGTTTTCGCCAAATCAGTTGGCATTGCATCATTAAGCTGTCCAAGCATGGCAGAAAATGATCCAGAAGAACCTTTAGCTCCAAAACTAGCCTGAGGTTTCGTTACCACCCTAGCCATTAATTCAATACCATTCATTAATTATCACCCCCCCTCAAAGAAAAGCGTAGGCACCTTGATCAGTCCCGACAGGCATAAGACAAGACCTGACGTGGCGTTCTTTGCCACAAAAGGGATTGACTTATGACCCCGAGGGACTAGGTGCCGAAGCTAGACAAATAAGAAAAGCGTAGGCACCTTGATCAGTCCCGACAGGCATAGCACCTTGCTACTGGATACCTTTTAACAAAAATCCAGTCAAGTCAGCAGCTACTTTCGGTTCCATTTCACCTAAGACCAATCCTCTTTGTTCATTAGGTAGTTGAAGCAATACTTTCATTGCTAGCTGCTTGTCCAAATTAGCAATAATCGGCGCAGCTGAAGCAGGCTCCATTTGAGCAAAGGAACGTGAAATATTACCTAACAATTCCTCATTTGTTTCCTTGGATTTTTCTAATTCATTTAATTGACTCGTTAATCTATTAACCTCTGCTGTCAAATCCTCTATCACTGTTTCTTGCTCAAGTATGTTTGCCCGTAAATTATCAATCTCGGTATTTTTTTCCGATAACGTTCCTTCTAACTGATTGACTTTGTTTAATTCGACTTTTTCATCATTGGTAACTACGACTGACGATAGAAACGGTATTTTGTTAGCAACAGACTTGGACTTTTCGATAACATTTATCCCCATAAACGTCAAAATAATTAATGCAAGTGTAATCGCAAAGATAAGTGGCACAACAATCACGATGAACCATTGTATTATTCCTGCTTTATTTCCTTGTCCTGCATAAGTTTCTCGAGCCATGACCTCACCTATCTTTACGATTGATAAACTGCAAAACAGATGTCTCATCCATCAAATTTGCTTCTTGTTTCCATTTTATCGTTAAATCGTATTGCCTTTTTTGTTCCATTAACTTTTCAATCTTTTTAACTTCCTTGTGTGCTTCTGTTAACTCCTCTTGTTTTCCGTTCATCTCCGTACGTGCTTTATTGACTTTTTTCTCTAATAGTGCAATTTGAGCCTTTAATCTTAAAAGGTAATCAGAGTGACTCAACAAGGTAGAAACGGTACCATTTCCGCACAACTGTACTTGATAATTCTCTTCCATCGCTTCTTTTTGCTTTAATAACTCATATAATTGGTTGGCTATTTTTTCAAAGCTTTCAACCGATTGGGAATAAGCAGACTGGGCAACATTTTTTTCTCTTTCTCTAACAGTCAGTATTTTATGATAGGAGTGAATTGCCGCCATCTTTAAGCTCCTCCTTGGATTAGTTTAACTAACGAATTCATTGCTTCTTCTCTTGTCAGTTGTTCGTCGACAGACTGTTTTAGAAAGGCTAGTATTTTAGGTTGCATTAAGATCGATTGGTCTACTTTAAAACTTGTTCCACGCTTGTAAGCACCTATTTGAATTAATTCATAGTTTTCTTCATACGTAGACAATAACGAACGAACTTGTTGGATCACTTCTAAATCGTCTTTCGTTACAATCTGTGGCATGACCCGGCTAACTGACTTCAATACATTTATTGCCGGGAACTGACCTTGTTCTGCTAGCTTTCGGTCCAAGATAAAATGCCCGTCTAAAATCCCTCTAGTAGTATCGGCAATTGGTTCATTCATATCGTCTCCATCTACTAGCACGGTATAAAAAGCAGTAATTGTTCCGTTTTTACTAGTCCCTGTTCGCTCAAGTAGCTTGGGTAGAATTGCGAAAACAGATGGTGTATAGCCTTTGGTTGTTGGAGGCTCACCAGTTGCGAGCCCTACTTCCCTTTGTGCCATTGCAACCCTTGTCACCGAATCCATCATTAGGTTTACTTGCAAGCCTTGGTCTCTGAAGTACTCACTAATCGCTGTTGCGGTATAGGCACCTTTTATCCGCATTAGTGCAGGTTGGTCAGACGTAGCAACAACGATAATCGATCGCTTTAAACCTTCCTCACCTAAATCCTTTTCAAGAAATTCTCTAACCTCCCGGCCCCGTTCACCAATAAGTGCTATCACATTGATATCAGCACTACTATTTCTGGCTATCATTCCAAGTAACGTACTCTTTCCAACACCACTACCTGCAAAAATGCCTACTCTTTGTCCTTTTCCAACGGTTAACATCGTATCAATTGCTTTGACGCCAACCTCAAGTGGTTCGTTTATCGTCGGTCGTTCCATTGGATTAGGTGGTTGCTGATCAGAGGGATAGGAAGATAATCCAGTCGGAAGCGGCGAGTGGTCTAACGGAACGCCTAACGGATCAATGACCTTTCCAACTAAGCCTTGGCCCACTTTTATTGTTAATGGGTGATTGGTTGCCTCCACTAAGCATCCTGGTCCTATTTCCGTTATAGCTGTATATGGCATTAAGAGAACTCTTTCTTCATTAAAACCAACAACTTCAGCATAAATTTTATTATTTTCTCTTGCATTATGAATAAAACACACATCACCAATACTTGCTTCCGGGCCCTTTGATTCAATCAGTAGCCCTATGACTCGGTGGACTTTTCCATACCGTTTAAATGTGTTAATTTTTGCTATTTCATCAAGGTAATATTGTATTTTCACTTGCTCGCTTGCTCCCTATGCATCTCTAATAAGTGGCTTCGCACCTCTTCTAATTGGCTGTCTATACTTGCATCAATTTTTCCAAAAGGTGATTCGACAATACAACTCCCCCTTGACAAAGAATTGTCTGGATAAATAGATAAATCTGCCTTACTATCTGCACTTACGATATCCTCTTTATTAACGATTACTTGCTGATAATCTTCTACATTGACGTACAAAGCAATGGTTGGTTGGTCCTTTACTTCCCTAATCACTTCTTTTACTAATGATAAAAAAGTATCCTTTTCAGTAATTTCAATCATTAGAATTTTAGAAGCAATAGTTAGTCCGAATTCTAAAATAGTTGCCTCACTATCTATAACCCTCTTAGCAGCATCCGCCTTTGCAACCCGAATCACTTCTTGCGCCTCAGATATGAGGTGTTCATATTCGGTGTAACCGTTTTGTTTGCCGATTTCAAAACCAGCATCATACCCTTCTCGATATGCTTCTTCTTTATATTGTTCTTTTTCTTTCTCCCACTGTTTTTTTTCCATTTCTCGCTGCTGTTTTGCCTTCGTGACAGTTTGATTGATTTCTAATTTAGTAGACTCTAGCTGCCGCTGTACTTGACGAAGATTTTCTTCTACCTTTTTTAATTCCTCTGCTTTTGGGTTTGTTTGTTCTTGTTTTTCTCCATTTTCTTTCTTGTAAATTGGTTTAATACCAATCACTCGGCTGGAAAAATCATCATTAGTTGTTTTAAAAATGCTAGACAATAATATCATCTCCTCCACCACGAGCAATAATGATTTCGCCAACTTCTTCTAGTCTTCTTATCGCTGCAACAATTCTAGTTTGTGCTTCTTCGACATCCCGCAAACGTACAGGACCCATGAATTCCATTTCCTCCTTGAATGTTTCCGCCATTCTTGTTGACATATTGTTGAAGACAATATCCTTTACTTCTTCACTTGACACCTTTAACGATAGGCGTAAATCATCATTTTCCACTTCACGAATGACTCGTTGGATTGCTCGATTATCCAAGGTTACAATATCTTCAAATACAAACATTCGCTTTTTGATTTCTTCTGCTAGCTCCGGATCTTGAATCTCAAGTGCATCTAAAATAGTCCGCTCTGTACTTCGGTCAACACCATTTAACACCTCTACAACGGCTTGGATTCCACCTGTTTGCGTATAGTCATGGGTTACAGTTGTTGATAGCTTCCGCTCAAGGATGGATTCAACCTCATAAATAATTTCCGGTGATGTTGAATCCATTAATGCTATCCGCTTAGCTACATCTGCTTGCATTTCCTGTGGAAGATTAGAAAGAATTTGCCCCGCTTGCTCCGCATCCAAATAGGACAAAATTAAAGCAATCGTTTGTGGATGTTCATTTTGAATAAAATTTAGAATTTGCGATGGTTCTGCCTTCCTTGCAAAATCAAAGGGCTTCACCTGCAAGGATGACGTAAGACGATTAATAATGTTTGTTGCTTCATTTTGCCCTAATGCCTTTTCTAAAATCGTCTTTGCGTAATTTATTCCACCTTGAGTTATATAATCCTGGGCCAAGGCAATCTGATGAAATTGATCTAAAACATCCTCTTTCAACGAAGAATCAACCTTCTTAACAGAAGAAATTTCTAAGGTGAGTCTTTCTATTTCTTCTTCTGTTAAGTGTTGATATACTTGAGCAGATACGTCTGGCCCTAACGAAATTAACAAGATAGCTGCCTTTTGTCTTCCTGTTAAAGCCTCTTTTTGTCTTACCATGTAATACTTCCCCCTAATCTTCAGCAATCCACGTTCTTAGAAGTTTTGCAAAGTCTTCTGGCTTATCTTTAGCCATGTTCTCTATTTGCTTCCTTCTTATCGCAGATTCTGAATCGTACCCTTGTTCGATTTCAGGAATAGTAACCGTTTGACCGTCCATCTGTTCAGTAAACTCATCGTACACATCATTCTCAAAGCTTCTTTTTCTCCGCAGCATCCAAATAAGAGCTAGTACAGCGAAGACTAATGCTGCGCCAACTCCATACACCCAATAAGGAATAAATGGTGCTGGATTAGTTGGAATTGGTTGTCTTCCATTAAATTCTTGAAAGACAATCGATACTTTTTCGTCGGGAACAACCTGTCCATAAGCACCATCGATTGAAGTCATAACAATTGAATTTAAGATAGAAGCTATTCCTGCTTCTACTGTTTGTTGTTCTTCTTGTGATAAATATTGGACTTGGCCAGTCTCATTTTGTTCTTTTGCCTTATCAACAGCTACTTGAATGCCTAAATCCCTTAATTTGTAAGGACTTTCAACAATCTCTTTCCTAATCCGGTTATATTCATTATTAATTGATTCCCGGACCATTTCATAATCTCCGTTACTACTTTCACCATCGGCAGGATAATTGGGAATATCACCCTCACCTGTGCCAATTTCACTAGCACCTTTTGGACTTCCTGTATAGGTTTCTTTAATTGTTTCGATACTTACTGGTAAACCATCTACTCCCATTTCACCCGTTGGTTCAACAATTTCTTCGACTCTATTTTCTTGAGTGAAATCAACATCTGCTGTAACAGAGGCAACAACCTTATCCATACCAACCATCATCCCGACCATTTGTTGGACTCGGCGTTGAATATCCCGTTCAATATCTTTCTTGACGTTTTGTTGATACGTATATGTATCTGTCACAGAATATTCACTAGAATTATCTAAATCAAAATACTCAAAGTTTTGATTCATTAAGACGATATTATCTGTAGGTAAGTTCGGGACTGTTTTTGATACTAAATTGTATAATGCTACGATCTGACTTTGTTGAAATTGGTAGCCAGGTCGTGTTTGAATAACAATTGAAGCTGATGCCTCGGTCGCTTGATCACTGACAAAAACAGGATTTTCAGGTTTATTAATCATCACGTTCGCATCTTCAATACCATCGATACTTTTAATTAAATTGCCAAGTTCTGTTTGCATCGCATCCAACTTAATCACATCAAATTCATTGTCTGTCATTCCCCAAGAAGTATTAGAACTAAAGAATGAGTAATCAATTGTTCCACTGTTAGGTATCCCTTGGGCTGCAAGGTCGACTAATAAGGTGTTCACTTGTTCACTTGGCACCATAATTGTCGTACCACCACTAGAGAGTTCATAGTCAACCCCCCTAGTATCTAATTCAGCTTTTATTTGCCCAACTTCTTGTAGAGAAAGATTATTATAAAGAGGAACCATACTACTTGTATTCAGAAGAAAGCTCCCGCCGATGATAAGACAAAGAAATAAAACGAAACCACCCAAGTATAATCTTTGTTGTTTTTTTGTTCGTGTTGACCAATAGTTGATTATTTTTTCTTTGTATTGATTTATCGTTTGTCGCATTGTGCGCCCCCAACCAACTTGTAATTTTACCGGAAGCTAGTTAAAGCTGAACTAAAGTGTAATCCAAAAGACACGCTTAAACTTGCATTCTCATTACTTCGTTATATGCATCAATAACTTTTTTCTGCATTTCTACTGCCGTTTGCAAAGTAATACTTGCCTTTTGAGCTGTAATCATCACATCATGCAAGTTATTTATTTGACCATTTGCAAGTGCTGTCGTTTTTTCGTCTGACTCAATTTGACTTCTGTTGACCTGCTCAATGGCATTTTTCAAATTACTTTTAAAGCTTTGTTGTGCTTCGCTTACTGTCATAGTCTTCGGACGATTTGGTGTTACATCACCTGCTTGATACGTGCTAATACTTTTGATTTCCATCATTCATCCCCCAATTGTGAATGGCTTATTTCCCAATTTCTAGTGCTTTTAACAACATGCTTTTCGTTGCATTCAAGGAAGTGACATTTGCTTCATATGATCTCGTCGCACTCATTAAATCAACCATCTCTTTTAAAGGGTCAACATTAGGTAACTGGACGTACCCTTGTGCATTAGCATCTGGATGATTCGGATTGTATACCAATTGAAATGGCTCTTCATCTTCTGTTATTTTGCTGACTCGAACTCCTTGCCCGGTGTCCGAGTAGGAATTTTTAGCTTTACTTAATTGGGAGGAAAATCCTTGTTGTTCCGCTTCGAAAACTACCATTTTCCTCCGATATGGTTCGTATTCACCATTTTCATTTATTCTATTTCTTGTTGTTTCAGCGTTAGCAATGTTAGAAGAGATCGTATCCATTCTTAAACGTTGTGCAGTTAGTCCACTAGCACTAATATTTAAGGACTGAAATATTCCCATAATTACCTACCTCCTCTGATGACTGTTTCTAAACTTGAAAACTTTCCGTTTAATCGGTCGACTAAACTTTGGTAGTAAATCTGATTTTCGGCTAAATCAGTCATTTCTTTATCGATATCAACACTATTCCCATTGTGGTTGTATGTTGTCGAATTATTTGTAACTATTTTAAATGAATTACTGCTATTAGATTGCTGAAATGAAATGTGCTTAGGATTTGTTCGTTTTGCCTCGAATGATGTTCGTTGATTTTCTAGCACATCCTTAAATACAACTTGCTTTGCTTTATAATTAGGGGTATCGGCGTTTGCAATATTGTTAGAGATTGTTTTATTTTTTAATGCAGCAAAATCGAGTGAACGTTCTAACTGCTGAACGGTCTTTCCAAAAAACGACATAATAATCCCTCCACATTTCTTAAGAAAAAGCGCAAGCGCCCCGAGGGGCTAGGCGCTGAAGCTAGACTGCTATTGAACCTTTTTTCACTTTGTTATCTTTAAAAAAATAGTCATAAAAAGTCTATCTTTATCGAATATTGTAATTTAAATAGATGTTTGTGTCTATGCTATTTCCGCACAATCTTACTTTAGTTACTGTGCCAATGTGTACACATAGGACTTTGGTATCAGGTTAACCAGCTTATCAATGAATAGCTCCTAACCCAGTTGAGCTATCTTTTCATTTTATACCTTTTTACCATGTAAAAAAGCCGTTAAGTTTTTCCATCCTAAAAGAAGAGAGGGTGGTAAACGCTTAACGGCTTTTTTTCGTGTATCCGACTGAATATGTTATTTTTTTATATCGCCTATATTACAATAGTGAAACATATTTAAAGGAGGTCACTCTTAAACCTCCCTATGTGTTAACCTTGTTTAATGTTTTGAAGCTCGACTAGGAACTTGTTGTTTAACACTTTAATATAAGTTCCCTTCATCCCAAGAGAGCGAGACTCAATCACTCCTGCACTTTCTAACTTACGCAGTGCATTGACAATAACCGATCTTGTAATCCCGACTCGATCTGCAATTTTACTTGCAACTAGTAATCCTTCGTCCCCATCTAATTCATCAAAGATGTGCTCGATAGCTTCTAACTCACTATAGGATAATGAACTAATTGCCATTTGAACAACAGCCTTACTTCTTGCTTCCATTTCTATTTCTTCTGTTTTCTCGTGAAGAATTTCCATCCCTACCACAGTTGCCCCGTATTCAGCTAAAAGTAAATCGTCATTGCTAAAGCGGTCAGTCAATCTACTTAAGATTAATGTTCCTAACCGCTCACCGCCACCAATAATCGGTACAATGGTTGTTAAACCACTTTCAAATAGTTCTCGATTTTCCTCTGGGAAAGCTGTATACGGACTATTTATATCAATATTCGGTGTTGTTTCTTGAATATTAAATAAGCTGTCTGTATATTCTTTTGGAAATTGTCTTTCCTCTAACATTGTTTTCATTCTTTCATTTTCAATTTGCTGATTGATGGAAAATCCTAGTAACTTACCTCTTCTACTCACAACAAAGATATTACATGTTATAATATCTCGTAGTGTTGCAGCCATATCGTTAAAGTTAACTGATTTCCCTGTTGCTTTTTGTAACATTGAATTTATTTTTCTTGCACGGTCTAATAATTCCATGTTGCTCCTCCAAACTATTAAGTTTTAAAGTCTATAATATATACTGGCTTAAGTCTTTGTTTTTAGCAATGGAGCTTAGTTTGTCGTTTACATAATTTTTAGTTATTTCGATTGTTCCCATATTAATGTCTGGAGCTTCAAAGGATAAATCCTCCAATAACTTTTCTAAAATAGTATGCAAGCGTCTTGCACCAATATTGTCGGTTTCTTGATTGACTTCATAGGCTACCTCTGCCAATCGCGTTACAGCTTCTTCAGTAAAACTTACCTCAATTCCTTCCGTACCTAACAATGCTTCATATTGTTTTAATAGTGCATTGGATGGTTCTGTTAGTATCTTTTTAAAGTCTTCCACGGTTAATTTATCAAATTCAACACGGATTGGAAAGCGGCCTTGCAATTCTGGTATTAAATCAGATGGTTTCGCCATATGAAATGCACCAGCTGCAATAAATAAAATATGATCGGTTTTAATCGGGCCGAACTTTGTCACGACAGTAGAACCTTCTACAATTGGCAAAATATCTCGTTGTACCCCTTCACGTGATACATTTGCAGATTGCTCGCTTTTCCCTGCCACTTTATCAATTTCGTCGATAAAAATAATTCCTGACTGCTCCACCTTTTCGACAGCCTCTTGAGTTACTTCGTCCATATCAATTAATTTTTGGGCTTCTTGTTGGGTAAGTACTTTCCGCGCTTCAGAAACTGGTAACTTTCGCTTCTTTGTTTTCTTAGGCATGATTTGGCCAAACATGTCTTGCATGTTCATACCCATTTGCTCCATCCCTGATCCTTGCAGCATATCTAACATTGATGAGGACTGTTCTTCAACCTCGACACTAACAATTTTATCTTCAAGTTCACCAAGCGCAAGTTGGTGGGCAATTTTTTTGCGACTATTTTCAATTTCATGATCTTTATCTTCTTGATCATACCCAGAATTATCTCCATCTTCTTGTGGCGAAAAAAACATTTCCAACGGATTCTTAAAGGTATTTTGCTTCTTTTTATCAGGAACAATTAACTTAACTAGCTTCTTATTAGCTAAGTCCTTTGCCTTACTCATGACCCCTTTCATTTTTTCTTCTTTTATCATTCGAACGGCCATCTCCATTAAATCTCTAACCATCGACTCTACATCTCGACCTACATATCCAACTTCAGTAAATTTTGTTGCCTCTACTTTTACAAAAGGGGCTCCAACTAATTTTGCAAGTCTTCTTGCAACCTCTGTTTTTCCAACTCCAGTTGGACCAATCATTAATATGTTTTTTGGTGCAATCTCATCTCTCATCCGCTCATCTAACTGCATCCTACGGTAACGATTTCTTAATGCAATTGCAACCGACTTTTTTGCGCTTTTTTGTCCGATGATATAATTGTCTAGCTGTTCAACAATTTGCTTCGGCGTTAAATTTGTCGCCATCCGTTATTGCCTCCCTTAGCTTCCATTCCATTTGTTCTTAACCGATAAGGTAACATGCACGATTAATCAATAACCTCGAGTGTAATATGATCATTTGTAAATACACATACTTCCCCTGCAATCTCTAATGCAGCTTGAGCTATTTCTTTTGCAGACAATTCTTTGGAGTAACGTTTAAGCGCACGCCCTGCACTTAATGCATAATTACCACCAGAGCCGATTGCCAATATACCATCATCAGGTTCAATAACTTCACCGGTACCAGAGACTAATAACATCTCCTCTTTGTTCATTACAATTAGCATTGCCTCGAGTTTTCGTAGCACCTTGTCGCTTCTCCACTCTTTTGCAAGCTCCACTGCCGCTCTTGATAAATTGCCGTTATATGCTTCAAGGTTTGTTTCGAATTTTTCAAAAAGGGTAAAAGCATCTGCTACAGACCCAGCAAAACCAGCAAGTACGTTTCCTTTAAATAGTCTACGTACCTTTTTTGCAGTATGTTTCATGACTACCGCATTTCCTAATGTCACTTGACCATCACCACTCATTGCACATTGTCCATTGTGCCTGACAGCAAAGATAGTCGTTGCATGAAATTGTTGATTCACTTACATCCACCTCACTTGGTTGGTTATTCCCGACTTTTTGCACGGGGATGACTATTCATATATATATTACGCAAGCGGTCTTTGGTAACATGAGTATAAATTTGTGTAGTGGATAAATGCTCATGTCCCAATAATTCTTGCACAACTCTTAAATCGGCACCTTCATTCAGCATATGGGTCGCGAAGGTATGCCTTAGTTTATGGGGATGAATATCAACAGTTAAAGCTGCTTGTTTAACCATGTTATCAAATATATACGCTATACCTTTTGTCGTTAGTGGCATTCCTTTCGCATTCAAAAACAGAACATCTGTAGTGGTTTTCGATTTTGATAGTAGCTGCTCGCGCCCCTCTTCGATATAACGAACTAAAGCGCGTTCAGCAAATCCGCCAAAAGGGATATACCGCTCTTTTCTCCCTTTTCCATAGACTAATATCGTGTTCAAGCCAAAATCCAAATCATTTACCGTTACCCCAATACATTCACTTACCCGAATTCCTGTTGCGTAAAACAATTCAATAAGCGCTAAGTTTCTTTGCCCTAGTGATGTAGTAAGGTCACTAACATCAAATAACTTTTCTAATTCTTGTGTATAGAAAAAATCGGGTACTTTCATTTCTGCCTTTGGTAATGTTACGTGTAAAAAAGGATTACTCGTTACTTTGCCTTCTCTTTCTAAGTAATTAAAGAAACTTCTCAAACTAGAGATCTTTCTCGATACTGATTTTCTAGAAAGGTTTTGTTTATACAAGACTGTTAAAAACAAGCGGACAACTTGATAATTGATTGAATCAAGCTTATTTATCCCCTCACTCTGTAAAAAAGAAAAAAAGCTTTCCATATCTTCCTGATAAAACTTTATGGTATACGGTGATGCATTCTTTTCAATCTGTAAATATTCTACAAATAATTGTTTCGCAAAATGAAACTCCATGAATTCACCTCGCCCAAGGCGTATAAATAGTAACATAGGATAGCTTGTTTTCGCAATAAACGTAACTGAATTGTAACAAAATTCAGAATTGTTTTATGTACAGCTCGCGTGTGTCAAGTATAATCACTTACCGAATGGAAATTATAGCTTTTCCCTACCTAATTGTCAATTTTTAATCGTTTGTATTTGGGCGTCTATTAAAGTATACCAATACTGTTTGCCAGACATACTTACAATTGTTTCATTTGGGATAAATGATAAAAAAGATTGAGTCATGGCAAAAAACTGGACGTGGATAACAGCCACGGCCAGCTTCAGCGCCTTGCTTTTATTAAGCATGATTCGTAATTTTTAAGTTTGAGCTTCTTCCTGGTAATCACAATTTACACACTGGATTTGAGTCTCTTTCTTTGATTTTTTCTCAACTAACAGTGATTCACACTTAGGACAAGGTCTTGCGATTGGTTTATCCCAAGAAATAAAATCACATTCAGGAAAATTATCGCAGCCGTAAAACGTTCTTCTTTTTTTAGACTTTCTTTCTACGATGTTACCGTCTTTACACTTAGGACATTTAACACCGATTTCTTTTAGAATTGGTTTTGTATTTCTACAGTCTGGAAAATTGGAACAAGCCAGAAATTTACCGTATCTCCCCATTTTATAAACCATGCCATGGCCACATTCTTCACAGTCAATCCCAGCAGGTTCGTCCTTGATTTCTATCTTTTCCATTTCCTTTTCAGCTGTCTCTAACCTTTTTTCAAAGCCTTGATAGAAACCATCAATGATTTTCACCCACTGAATCTTTCCTTCTTCCACTGCGTCAAGGTCATCTTCCATTTTCACAGTGAAATCAACATCAATAATCTCCGGGAAAAACTCCGCTATTAAATCTGTCACAATTTCACCTAATTCCGTTGGAACGAATCGCCTGTTATCTAGTGTTACATAACCTCTTCGTTGAATCGTATCTAGGGTTGGAGCATAGGTTGAAGGTCGACCAATCCCTTGTTCCTCCATGGTTTTGACCAATCGCGCTTCGGTGTAGCGTGGAGGCGGTTGGGTGAAATGTTGGTTCGGATTAATCTCTTTTGCTTCAACCTTCATTCCTTCTTCAAGTTCTGGTAGTAACCGGTCCTCTTCTTTTACATTATCGTCATTTCCCTCGATATAAACTTTCATGAATCCTTTAAACTTAATTTGTGAACCTGTAGCCCGGAACTCTACTCCTTCATTCACTAGGTGGACGGTAACAGTATCCATGACTGCAGGGGACATTTGACTTGCAGTGAAGCGATCCCAAATAAGCTTGTATAATCGATATTGATCCCTAGATAAAACACTTTTCAGTGATTTTGGATCCCGGTTAACCGAAGTAGGACGAATCGCTTCGTGTGCATCTTGTGCACCTTCTGCCGTTTTCCCTTGTTTTTGACTACCTAAATATTCCTTACCAAATGTTTCGGTAATGTAATCGGCAGCCTCTTTTTTTGCTGTTTGAGAAACTCGGGTCGAATCGGTACGCATATAAGTAATTAAACCTGTGATACCGCCTTCAGCTTTACCTAAGTCAATTCCTTCATATAATTGTTGAGCGACCATCATCGTTTTTCTCGCTCTAAAGTTTAGCTTACGAGCAGCTTCCTGTTGTAAAGAAGAGGTAGTAAATGGCACAGCAGGGTTTCTTTTCCGTTCCCGTTTATTTACCTTATCTACTTTAAAATCTTTCCCCTTTAGGGTGTGGAGGATTTCGTCAACCTCTTCTTTTGTTTTTAATTCTCGTTTCTTACCATCTATTCCATAAAAGAATCCTTCAAACTCTTCTTTGTTATGATTAAAAATACTTTCTATCGTCCAATATTCTTCAGGTATAAATTTTTCTATTTCCCTCTCACGGTCAATAATCATTTTAACAGCAACAGATTGGACTCGGCCTGCACTTAATCCTTTTTTGACTTTCTTCCATAAAAGTGGGCTAATGTTATATCCGACGAGGCGGTCTAAAATTCGACGGGCCTGCTGTGCATCAACTAAGTCCATATCAATGGAGCGCGGATGCTTAAATGATTCTTTAATTGCATCTTTTGTAATCTCGTTAAACACTACCCTACAATCCGAATTTTGGTCTATGTCAAGACTATGGGCAAGGTGCCAAGCAATAGCCTCTCCTTCTCTATCGGGGTCGGCTGCAAGGTATACTTTCTTTGCTTTTTTTGCAGCAGTTTTTAATTCTTTTAATACAGGTCCCTTTCCCCGTATAGTAATGTACTTAGGTTGATACTCATGTTCGACATCCACGCCAGTTTGACTTTTTGGTAAATCACGAATGTGCCCCATCGAAGCCTTTACTTTATACTTTTTACCTAAATACCTTTCAATAGTTTTTGCTTTTGCAGGTGATTCAACTATTACCAGATAATCTGCCATATTTTTTCCTCCCAAGAGGTGATTCTTCTTTTTATCTATTTTTGTTTTATTTTATTTGATGACACACAATAACTTTCCAATCTTCTTCTATTTACAGTATCTTTTACTGAAATTTCTAAATAAAACTAGTTGATAAATCTTCCCTATTATTAAATAGTTACCCATCGTTTGTCAAACCTAAATCTAATTTCAAAAAGACAAATTCAAGAAAAAATATCAAAATCTGCTAAAAAGCGACACCATTTTTCCTTTCCAGCTTCCCAATCCTCTGAAATATCGTGGGTATTTTGTACTAATTTTGCGCCATCTTGAATCATTTTATGACATCCACTTACATGGGTACTTAAAGGCGAGCCTGGGACAGCATATACTTCACGACCTTGGTCCAACGCTTGTTCGACCGTAATTAACGAGCCACTTTTCGCTTTTGCTTCGATGACTATTGTCCCGAAGCTTAAACCACTAATAATGCGATTTCGTTCCGGGAAATGGTAACGAATAGGACGTACAGATGGGGGATATTCTGTCAGGACCAATTGTGTTTGTGTGAGACTTTCAAATAATTTTTTATGTTCGGATGGATATACATAGTCAAATCCGCCGCCGAGCACTGCGATAGTGTAACCATGTTTTACTATAGCTAGTTCATGCGCTAACCCATCGATCCCCTTTGCCATTCCACTAACAATCGTCCAGCCTTGATCAATTAGCGGGCCAATAATGTAATTAATTTTTGCCTTTGCTTCCTTTGATGGATATCTAGTGCCAACAACACTAAGTGAAGGGAAAAGAGAGAGTAATTGCAAGTTACCTTTTGCATACAAAACGATAGGAGGGTCTTGGATAGCTCTTAATGGTAACGGATAAAACGGATCATCAATCGTTATGATTGTGTAGTGATTGGAGTCGTTATAAATAGTAGTCCAAGCCTCTGGGTCATGTAAATCTTTATACAACTGGTTGGCTCTTTCTACTTTCATTCCAAAGTAGTGGATAAAGTCTTGAGGAAGATAGGAGAAGAACTGGATGAGACTTGGATCACTCTTTAGCATTTTTCTTAGTACAGGCCTCGTCATTGCACGTGATTGATGCAAACAAATTAGCCGTGAGCGTTTATTATTCATATTAATCACCCTTAAATAGATATACTTTCTTAAGAAAAGCGTAAGCGCCTTGGTAGACCCGACAGGCATAAGTCAATCGTCGACGTGGCGGTCTTTGCCACAGAAGTGATTAATTGATTTACTTTCTTATCTTATAGAAAAAGAGCTGACTCTAATTTATTAGAGCCAGCTCCAATCATTAGTTTAGTGTGTTTTACATTTCTCTAACAAGCCATTCTCTTTCAAAACTCCAATCATTGTTTCACCCATTACAGACGGAGTCTCAGCTACCTTAATTCCGCAGCTATTTAACACTTTGATCTTTTCATCGGCAGTACCTTTACCACCTGAAATAATCGCACCAGCATGGCCCATACGCTTACCTGGAGGCGCAGTTGCCCCACCAATGAAGCCAACTACTGGTTTTTTCATATTCGCTTTCACCCATTCAGCAGCTTCTTCCTCAGCAGTACCACCGATTTCACCAATCATCATAACTGCTTCTGTTTCAGGGTCTTCATTAAACGCTTTTAATACATCAATAAAGTTCGTACCGTTTACAGGGTCCCCACCAATACCAACAGCAGTAGACTGGCCAAAGCCTTGTTCAGAAAGTTGATGAACTGCTTCGTAAGTTAGTGTTCCAGAACGAGAAACAACCCCGATGTGACCTTTTTTATGAATGTAACCAGGCATAATACCAATCTTACATTCTTCTGGTGTGATCACACCTGGACAGTTAGGTCCAACCAATCTCGTTTTCTTACCTTCCATGTAACGTTTTACCTTTACCATATCCATAACAGGAATATGCTCCGTAATACAAATCACTAAATCTAATTCAGCATCAACAGCTTCCAAGATTGCATCTGCTGCAAATGGTGCCGGAACATATATAACAGATGCGTTTGCACCAGTAGCATCGACAACTTCTTTAACAGTATTAAATACAGGTACTCCTTCTACTTCTGTTCCACCTTTACCTGGTGAAGTACCGCCAACGATTTTTGTTCCATATTCTAGCATTTGTTTTGTATGAAATAGGGCTGTTGAACCAGTTATACCTTGAACCAATACTTTGGTATCTTTATTAATGAAAACACTCATTTATAGTCCGTCCTTTCTGTTTGTCGTTTGGTAGAATACCACCCACTCTAATCTATTACTTAACTAATGCAACGATTTTTTCTGCACCATCAGCCATAGACTCTGCAGCAGTAATGTTAAGACCAGATTCAGCCAAAATCTTTTTACCTAGGTCCACGTTTGTACCTTCTAAACGAACAACAAGTGGGATCTCTAAGCCAACCTGTTTTGTCGCTTCGACAACACCTTCAGCAATAACGTCACACTTCATAATTCCACCAAAGATATTGACGAAAATCCCTTTAACGTTAGAATCGGACAAAATGATTTTGAAGGCTTCGGTAACTTTCTCAGTAGTGGCACCGCCTCCAACGTCTAGAAAGTTAGCCGGGTCGCCTCCATAATGCTTCACAATATCCATCGTCGCCATCGCAAGACCAGCACCATTAACCATACAGCCAATGTTACCATCAAGCGCAATATAACTTAAGTCATATTTAGATGCTTCAATTTCCTTTGGATCCTCTTCATCTAGATCACGATACGCTTGAATATCTTTGTGACGGAATAAGGCATTATCGTCAAAGTTTAGCTTAGCGTCTAATGCTAAAACATTTCCATCACCAGTCGTTACAAGAGGATTAATTTCAGCAATAGAGCAATCCTTCTCAACAAATACTTGATATAGACCAAGCATGAACTTTACTGCTTTAGAAATATACTCTTTAGGGATGTTAATGTTAAAAGCTAATCGTCTAGCTTGATAAGCACTTAAACCAACTACCGGGTCAATAACCTCTTTAAAGATTTTCTCCGGAGTTTCAGCTGCTACTTCCTCAATTTCTGTTCCACCTTCTTCAGAGGCCATCATTGTCACTCGAGAAGTGGCACGGTCTAATACTAAACCGATATAATATTCTTTGAGAATATCGCAGCCTTCTTCGATTAGTAACCGCTTTACTTCCTTGCCTTCTGATCCAGTTTGGTGTGTCACAAGCGTTTTTCCTAATATTTCATCCGCATATGTACGCACTTCATCAAGGTTTTTAGCGACTTTTACTCCACCAGCTTTACCTCTACCCCCAGCGTGAATTTGTGCTTTAACAACCGATACACTGCTTCCTAATTTTTCAGCAGCTTCTACAGCTTCATCTACTGTATATGCGACATGGCCATTAGGCACAGCAACACCGTAATTGCGCAAAATCTCTTTGCCTTGATACTCGTGAATGTTCATGTTCCATCCTCCCATCAAATAATCACTGCAAATTCATTGTATAAAACATTGTTATAAATTGTCCATAGATTACCATTATTAATTATTGTGCCATGGCAAAAACATGTCTCTTCCAATGTCACTTTTTGTTAGACATTTCTTTATCTGCTTGATAAATAAAGGCAAAAACCTCGGCAACAGCTTGATAAAGCTCTTCTGGTATTTGTTGATGAACGTTTAGCTTAGACAGCAATTCAACTAGTGATGGATCCTCTTGAATAGGAATATCATTGGTAATAGCATGTTTAATTATGTTATCAGCAACATGCCCTTTGCCTGTTGCCGTTATTGTTGGCGCATGCGTAGTTTCTTTATCATACCGCAGAGCTACTGCTTGTTTTCTTTTTTCTTCTGTCATATCTTAAAATCGACTCCTTGTTGATGCGGCGAAGATACTAGACTACTGTTTGTTCGATTGCTTGGAATTTCTTCGATTTTCTCAAATTTCACCGAAGATAAGTGATAATCCAGTTTTGCTAAAGAAGCCTTTAATATTGGACGATATGTAGCTAGAATAGGTTTTACTTTACTATTCTTATTTTTAACAGTCATGTTAACAGACCGCTTTTGAATCTTCATATCAATGATTGTCTCTCCAATATTTTTTAAGTGCAAATAAAAGTAGATATGGCAAAAATCAGTATCTATCTTATTCGAACTATTCTTTTTGCCTTTCATATTTAAATATACATCATTTAGTAGGCCTAACCGATTTCCAGGTAGTTGTAAAGAAAGACTTGATAAGAAATTCCCTTCTTCCACTCCAGTTAGTTGCATGCCGTTTATGGTATGAAGTAATCTCTCAAGTAAACTATTTTCTCCGGTACTTTTCATCGCTTGGATGACTAAAGACTTCAATGTTTGTTCGTAAGCCTTCCCCTCGTTTTTTAACATGTTCCCTTCATGGTCAATTCCACTAAAAAAACGAAACTGTTTAAGATGAAGAAGGAATTTATATTTCATGTCATCCCAACTATCTGTTGGAATACGGTCATACACCGTTAATAGTCGAACTAACTCTCTTTCTAACGATTCTGGTAACTTTTCACGGAGTAACGGGCGCAAATACTTCATTAGGTTGTTGGAATCCGCTTCACGCACAACAGGCTGTGTATCGCGTTTTTGATTTCCTTCCATACTTTGGTTTGTTATGTTTTGGACCGTCTCTTCACCTAATAAAAGCTGACCACTAGATATGGTTCGACTAGAAAATAACTTTGCTTTAGTTAACAAATCGTCGAAAAGACCTTGTTCTTTTGAATGAACCAACGTACTAACTAGGGGCTCAGTTTCATAACTTGGATCTAGGACGAAAAGCTCGAGAAGCTGTCTTAAACTGCCTTCCGTATCGTTTACCTGATTGTACAGTTGTACTAATTGGTCTGTAAGCGATGAAGAGGATCGATGATGAATTGCTTGATAGACTGAATTAGTTATAGGCAACTCGTGCTTTAGCATTGTCTCAAGCGCTTGGAAAGATATTTCTTTTGCTGCTTGTCTAGAAAGTATTCCCACTAGTTTGATTAATGTTGCCTTATCGATAGGAATTTTACGATCTATTAATCCTCTCACTAATCGTCGATTTTCTTCTGCATTTGTTAATCCGAATTCTAATAAAAGCTGCTCCACTTGATTACTACTTGTAATTGGTTGATTACTTATTACGCGTAAATGAGGTGCATTGCCTGTTGATTCGACTTGAAACCAATAATGTTTGTTCGAGCTTAAGGAAGCAAAAAGCTTTGCAACCATAGGTTTACCAGCTAATATTATCTCCGCTTGGTTGTTGGGAAATAATTTTAACACCTTACCAATAAGTACTTGGCCTTCTTTTAATTGCACTTCCTTTGTTTTGGCATGAGTACCTTGTACAGCTTTACCTGGCAAACCACTTGTTCCATTAACATATAATCCAGCCAAAGCTTTCCCCCCTACTTACCGTTTCGTTAAAGTATGGATTGGTTCAAATGATGTTCGATGATAAGGACAAATACCAAATTGTTCAATTGCATCCAAATGGTCTTTTGTCCCATATCCCTTATTAGACGCGAAATGATACACCGGATAAACTTGATCGATTTCCGCCATCCACCTGTCTCTTGTTACTTTCGCCAAAATGCTTGCTGCTGCAATCGATACACTCAATTGATCTCCTTTGACGATTGACTTACTCGTACACGGTAAATCGTCCAGTGGTACAGCATCGATTAAGACATGATCTGGGGTAGGATCCAGTAATTGAATTGCTTTTTTCATCGTTTTTTTTGTTGCCTGATAAATGTTAATGGCATCGATTTCATCATTATGTATCATGGATATTCCATACGAAACTGCTTGTCTGGTTATTTCATCATAGAATTTTTCTCGTTGTACCTGTCTAATCTGCTTTGAGTCGTTAAGTCCTGCTAGATAAAAGTCTTGAGGTAGAATGACAGCTGCTGCCACTACAGGTCCAGCAAGCGGTCCCCGGCCTGCTTCATCGATTCCAGCTACATATATGTTTCCTATTTCATATTGAGCTTGTTCAAATTGCATCATGTCAAGAAAACGCGTATGTTCCTGCTCTTTTTTCTCTCTCATTTTTTCATATTGAGTTACTAGCTTTTGGACTCCTATTCGAGTATCAGATTTTAATTCATTTATCTCATTCACAGGCAGTGTTTGACTTAGTAACGCTTTTTTAATATCAGCAATCGTTCGTTCTTTCCACATCACTAATTTCTCCATTTCTTTTATTACCTCAGTGTTTCGAACCATATTAAGCTAGAAGCTGGTCATTATTTTCTTCGAGACGATCTTATTGGATTAATGTTAAATGGGGCATACTATTTGTCCTATGTTGACTATTATTAGAGATCAGCGAGCTTGATTGTCTTGGCAATTGTGTTTTGACTAGTATCAATGGGGTAATTTTCATCAAATAAAGGATAAAAATTCGAGGAACCGTCTGTAGTTCCAGGCGCTTTTCTTCAACTCGGAATTTCCATCGTAAGTCGGCCTAATCTCCCTGTTCTTAAATCACGGATTACTACTTCAGCCGTTTTTTCCATGTTCACTCTACCACCACTTTCAAGACAACCACGTCGTTTTCCAATCGATTCAAAGATCTCAAGCATATCAGTCATTTCATTAGAAAGCTCATATCTACTTTGTAAAATGGACGGATAATTCTCTTTTATGAAACCAATGATAAAAACTGCAATATCATCTAAGTGTAGAAGCTGATCTTTAATCGTTCCAATTGCAGCTAAACGATAGGCCACCTGTTCATCTTCAAACTTTGGCCATAAAATACCAGGGGTATCAAGCAATTCAAAGTCTTTTTTAACTTTGATCCATTGCTGAGCCGTTGTAACACCCGGACGATCACCGGTCTTTGCTATTTTTTTATTAGCGAGACGATTGATTAACGTCGATTTTCCTACATTTGGAATACCTACAATCATAGCCCGAGATGGTCTAGGTCGCACCCCTTTTTTTCGTAGTTTCTCCAGTTTTTCTTTTCCTAGTTCTTTTGCTTGTGTTATGACTTGTTGAATATCCTGTTTGTCTTGGACATCAACAGCAACAGCAGGAACCCCTTTTTTTGCAAAATAATTGATCCATGCCTCTGTTTGAACAGGGTCAGCTAAATCTTTTTTCATAAGGACCATTAGTTTTGCTTTTTCTTGCAGTACGTCATGTAGCATAGGATTTTGTGAAGCAATAGGTGCACGCGCATCGACTAACTCTATCACAAAATCGACCAATTTTAGTTTTTCTTGAACCTCACGTCTTGCTTTGGCCATATGTCCAGGAAACCATTGAATTGTCATTCGATTCACCTCACAATTAATTTACAATACCAAAACGATCAATTGGCCAATATCTAAACGATGCAACACCAACAAGTTGATCGATTGGAATAGGCCCGAGCATCCGACTGTCCGTGGAATTTCCTCGGTTATCCCCTAAGACAAATACATATCCTTTAGGGATTTCGGAATATCCTCCCGGTAGGTCTTCTAGCTTAAAATCAAAGGTATACGGTTGTTTACTAGAAAAACTGCTTTTGATTGAATTTAAATATGGTTCCTCGACTTCTTTCCCATCGATATATAACTTATCACCTTTCATTTCAACATATTCGCCCTCAAGTGCTATGACTCGCTTTATGTAATCTTTGTCAGCCGTTGCATGAAACACGACAATATCAAAACGATTTGGCTCACCGATAAGATAGTTTAATTTGTTAGCAATCATGTAGTCTCCATTTTCTAATGTAGGAAGCATGGATGGACCATCTACTACAATTGGAGCGAAAAAAAACATTCGCACAATCAATGCAAGGACAGCAGCAAATAATAATGCTTTTATCCAATCAAACCATTCGTTCTTCTTTTTTTCCATTTTCTATTTTCCCTCCACATCTGCCAACTAGAGCCTTTAACTTTTATTGTAAACCTTATGGCATCCTTAGTCAGCTAGATACTGGTTAAATCCAACTAATAGAAAAGGAGCTTGACAATGCAAGCTCCTTTCACTATTACATTTTGATTAACGAATTTCTTTAATACGTGCTGCTTTACCACGCAAGTTACGTAGATAGTAAAGCTTCGCACGACGTACTTTACCACGACGGCTTACTTCAACTTTATCTATACGCGGTGAATGTACTGGGAAAGTACGTTCAACACCTACACCGTAAGAAATCTTACGTACAGTGAAAGTCTCACTGATTCCGCCGTTTTGACGCTTAATGACTACGCCTTCGAATACCTGGATACGCTCACGGTTACCTTCCACGACTTTCACGTGAACCTTTACCGTGTCACCAGGACGGAAATCAGGATGATCAGTACGAAGTTGTTCTTTTGTAATCTCTTCGATTAAGTTAGGCATCCTGTCACACTCCTTCCAAACCAATGCTCGTATTTTGAAAACAGATAAAACAGCGGAACATCGTTTATAAAACCTAAGTTTACCTTAAGCACAACAAATAATATACCATATTTAGAAAACTACTTCAAGCGCAACTTCATTCTACCATTATTTTAAGCTGCTGTTCAAACTATTAGACAATAGAATCTGAATTTTTCAAGTCTTCCAATTGCTTTAGCCACGCTTTTTCCTCTTCTGTTAATGGATACTCTTTTAATAAATCTTTTCGACGTTCAAATGTTCGTTTCAAAGACTCCTTTTTTCGCCATTCTTCAATCTTGCCATGATGCCCAGAGGTTAACACTTCCGGGACTTTCATCCCCCTGAAATTTGCCGGTCTCGTATAGTGGGGGTGTTCTAGTAACCCTTGCGAGAACGAGTCTTGAGGTGCTGAATCTTCGTTTCCTAAAACACCTGGAAGTAGACGAATAACACTGTCAATCACGACCATTGCCCCGAGTTCTCCACCAGTTAACACGTAATCGCCAATTGAAATTTCATCTGTTACTAACTGTTGTCTAATTCTTTCATCATAACCCTCGTAATGACCACAAATAAAGATGAGATGGTCTTCTTTGGCTAGTTCGACAGCCTTTTTTTGATTGTAGGGCTGTCCTTGAGGACACATGAGAACTATTTTTGGCTTTGTCTCTACCTCTTTTGTTATATCCTCTACAGCATCAAAAATGGGTTGTGGAGTTAACACCATACCTGCTCCCCCGCCGTAAGGATAGTCATCGACTTTGTTATGTTTATTTTTCGTATAATCTCTGAAATTCACATAGTTGTAGTGGAATGCACCTGATTCCATGGCTTTCTTAAGGATGGAAGTCTGCAATACGCCTTCAAACATTTCAGGAAACAATGTTAATATATCAATCCGCATTAGTCTAATAACCCTTCCATTGGTTCAATTACAATTTTGCTGTTAGCCACATCTACTTGCGTTACAACATCTTCAATGTATGGAATAAGTAAATCTTTTTGCTGCTCACGCTTTACAACCCAAACATCATTTGCACCCGGAGATAGTATTTCCTTAACAACACCAAGCACTTCACCTGACGTCGTTTCAACTTGACAGCCAATGATTTCATGATAGTAGAACTCGTCTTCATCTAAGGATGATAATTGGTCTTGACTCACTTTTAACATACCTTCCTTAAACTTCTCCACATCATTAACCGAGTGATACGAGTCAAAATGTAATAAATCAAAATTTTTATGTTTTCGATGACCGTCTACAACTACTTCAAATTGTTCATCGTCCTTTGTAAACAAGAACAATCTTTGTCCTACTTGAAACCGTTCCTCAAAGTCTGTAATACGTATAACTCTTACCTCTCCCTTAATTCCATGAGTGTTCACAACTTTTCCAACATTAAACATTTTCCTTTTCATACCGTCACCTACTATTTAATTCCTATAACAATTCCATCTTTTACAAATATAGCTTTGTTACTCATTAGTTCATTCCAGTTAGACCCTTCTGTAACTTCAACAAGAGCTTCAACTTCCCCTTCTTCCATCTCACTACCAATCGGCAAGATATTTAGCTGCTCTATCTGAAAATCAATCCACTTCATCTTATCTCTTCGTCTAGTTATTTCACCTTGAAATCGTTTATATACCTCTTCCTTTGACACACCTTGCTTTTGTTGAAGTTTCTTTTGTTCAAATAATAGCTGTTGACACTCTTGTTCAAGTTGCTGCTTTTGCCTATCAAAAACCTTGTGCAGCTCGCGCTTACTAGATTCTGTCATTATTTGCTTAACAGGAATTTTTCTAATTATTTTCAACGCGCTCAACCTTTCTACCGGGAGTTGCTTTTTTAAAACTACATATGAGTAAGTCAAACAGGCCAGCTCCAAAATAGTAAAAAGGGGAAAGGTTGTCCCCTCCCCCAATGAACTACTACATAATATCGAGATAGATTCGCTTTTTTGAATCTGAACTTGCTGCATAAACAACAGTTCTTATTGCCTTAGCAATTCTGCCATTTTTACCAATTACCTTCCCAACATCTTCTGGATGAACAGATAAGTGGTAGACAAGCTTATGCTCTTCTTCCTTTTCTGTTATCACAATATCTTTTGGGTAATCAACCAATGGCGTAACAATCGATTCAATCAAGGCCTTCATGCTATCACACTACTTTACTTTTGGTTTTTCTTGTCGTGGAATTTCATCATGATGCCTTCTTTAGAAAATAGGTTACGTACTGTATCACTAGGCTTCGCACCCTTAGTCATCCAGTCAAGTGCCTTTTCTTCATCTAACTTCACTTCAACCGGATTAGCAACCGGATTGTATGTGCCAATTTGTTCAATAATACGTCCATCACGAGGAGAACGTGAATCAGCTACTACTACGCGATAGAAAGGGTTTCTTTTAGAACCCATACGCTTTAAGCGAATTTTAACTGCCATGTCTTGCACCTCCAATAAATGTTTTTCACAAGTCTAGATTGTATCAGATGTTTAAAAGTCTGTAAAGTGTTTTTCCATTACATGAACGGAAAATTGAATCCTTTACCCTTTTTCCCTTTCTTACCCTTTTGCATATTCGTCATTTGTTTCATCATTTTCTTCATCTCATCAAATTGCTTTAGAAGTCTATTTACTTCTGAAACTGTTCGTCCAGATCCTTTGGCAATCCGCTTTTTACGGCTTGCGTTCATTACACTTGGATCTTGTCGCTCTTTTTTAGTCATCGATTGAATGATTGCTTCTACGTGTGAAATTTGCTTTTCATCAAATTGGACATTTTTTAGTCCCTTCATTTTGTTAGCACCAGGTAGCATTCCTAATAAGTCTTCGAGTGGTCCCATATTCCGAACTTGGGACATTTGTTCTAGAAAGTCGTCAAACGTAAAAGAAGCAGAACGCATTTTCTCTTCTAGCTCTTTTGCCCGCTTTTCGTCAATGTTGTCTTGCGCCTTTTCAATAAGGGACAAAACATCGCCCATCCCTAGAATTCTTGATGCCATTCGCTCCGGATGGAAAACTTCTAACTCGTCTAACTTTTCACCCATACCTGCAAATTTAATAGGCTTTTCCGTTACAGCTTTAATAGATAGGGCTGCACCACCCCTGGTATCCCCATCTAGCTTGGTTAAAATAACACCTGTAAGCTCCAATTGCTCATTAAAACTTTCCGCAACATTGACAGCATCTTGACCTGTCATTGCGTCAACGACTAAGAAAATCTCATCTGGGGCAACATCCGTTTTGATTTGCTTTAGCTCTTGCATCAAGTCACCATCGACATGAAGGCGACCGGCGGTATCAATGATCACGTAGTCGTTATGATCTGCTTTCGCTTTTTCAATCGCTTGGTTAGCGATATCGACAGGATCACGATCGGTGCCTAGTGAAAATACAGGCATACTTAATTGTTTCCCTAGCGTTTCAAGCTGATTTATCGCAGCAGGTCGATACACATCGGCTGCAACTAACATTGGATTGCGATTGTATTTCTTCCTTAACAAATTGGCAAGTTTACCTGTTGTCGTTGTCTTACCTGCACCTTGTAAACCGACCATCATGATGATTGTTGGCGGTCGGTCAGCAACAGCTATCTTACTTTGTTCGCCGCCCATTAGTGCTGTAAGCTCTTCCTTGACAACTTTTATTACTTGTTGGCCAGGGGTAAGACTTTCCATTACTTCTTGACCAATCGCTCGTTCCTTGACGCGTGCAACGAAATCCTTTACAACCTTGAAATTAACATCTGCTTCTAGTAATGCTAACCGGACCTCTCGCGTCATTTCTTTGACATCTTGTTCTGTTACTTTACCTTTGCCCTTAATTCTTTGAATCGTGTTTTGCAGGCGGTCGGCTAAACCTTCAAATGCCATAAAACTCGCCTCCCTACTCTAATTCTTTTAGCAAATTGATTAACTCTTTTATTTCTGAGTCATTTGTATCTGTTAACCTACTTTCAAGTTGCTCCACTATTTGTCTGCGTTCGGCAAATTTTTCATAAAGATGGAGTTTCTTTTCATAGGATTCTAGCATTGTTTCTGTCCGACGAATATTATCATAAACAGCTTGTCTAGACACATCAAAGGATTCGGAAATTTCACCTAGCGACAAATCCTCTAAGTAATACATCTCCATATAGTTTCTTTGTTTTGGAGTAAGTAGCTCCTGATAAAAATCAAATAAAAAGTTTATTCGGGTTGTTTTTTCTAACAAAATGACACCCCTTGTTAAGTGAAATACCTTTACATAAAAATACTACCTGCCAGCTAGCGTTCTGTCAAGGTTAGCTTACTCATTAACTTCTTCTAACATGTCAGAAAATAAGCCATAAACAAACGCTTGTGCATCAAATGATTGTAAGTCAGTCATTTTTTCACCTAAGCCGACAAACTTTACCGGAATATGAAGCTCGTTCCGAATGGCTAAAACAATACCACCTTTAGCCGTACCGTCAAGTTTAGTCAGCACGATGCCTGTTACATCTGTGGCTTCTTGGAACGTTTTTGCTTGACTCATTGCATTTTGTCCGGTTGTAGCATCCAAGACTAATAATACCTCATGAGGGGCTCCAGGAATTTCTCTTTCTATCACTCGTTTCACCTTAGAAAGCTCATTCATCAAGTTTACTTTATTTTGCAAACGACCTGCAGTATCACATAATAACACATCCGCTTGACGTGACTTAGCGGCTTGAACACCGTCATATATAACTGCCGCCGGGTCACTTCCAGCACTATGCTTAATTACTTCCACACCAACACGTTCACCCCATATTTCAAGTTGCTCGATTGCGCCTGCCCGAAACGTATCTCCAGCTGCAAGCACCACCTTCTTACCCTCTTGTGTTAATTTATGAGCCAATTTACCAATAGTTGTAGTCTTACCAACACCATTTACACCAACAAAGAGCACGACAGATAACTCTCCATCTTTTAAATTCAACTGTTCAACTTCTTGAGCTGTCTCATCTCCATAGTAAATCTCAACTAACTTTTCAGAAATGACTTCTCTTACCTGTTCTGAATCTTTTATGTTTTGCCTTTTTACTTCCATTTTTAATTCATCAATCAAATCCATCACAGTAGCCATACCAACATCTGCAGATATAAGAATTTCTTCTAAATCCTCAAAGAAGTCTTCATCCACTTTACGATACCTGGCTATTAAATCATTAATCTTACCTGAAAAAGACCCTCTCGTTTTTGCTAGTCCTTCCTTATACTTGTCAGAGACTTCTTCTTTCTCATCATTTCCAGTAAATTTTTCCTTTAATTTCTTAAAAAAACTCAAAGCTAATCTTCCTTTCTATTACGATTGGACTAATTGTTTCGTATCTTCTAATTTCACGGATACGAGCCTTGATACACCAGATTCCTGCATCGTTACACCATACAAAACATCCGCCTCTTCCATCGTTCCTTTTCTGTGTGTAATAACGATAAATTGTGTTTTTTCACTATAATCTTTTAAGTACCTAGCAAAGCGGCTGACATTTGCTTCGTCAAGTGCAGCCTCTACCTCGTCTAGAATACAAAACGGTACCGGTCTTATTCTTAAGATAGCGAACAGTAACGCTATTGCAGTTAAAGCACGTTCTCCGCCCGAAAGTAATCCGAGGTGTTGCAATTTTTTACCAGGCGGCTGTGCAACAATTTCCACCCCAGTAGCTAGCATATTTTTTGGGTCAGTTAATTTAAGTTCAGCTTTTCCACCACCAAACAACGCCTGGAATACTTCGGAAAATTCATTCTTAATTTGCGTGAACGTGGATTCAAATCTTCGCTTCATCTCCTCATCCATTTCAGAGATTACGCCATATAGTGTGTCCTTTGCTTGTAGCAAGTCTGTTTGCTGCTCCGTTAAAAAATGATAACGCTCCTGAATTCTTTCAAATTCATCAATCGCACCAAGGTTAACCGTCCCCAGGTCATCAATCGACCGTTTTATTAATTTGACTGCTTGTTTAGCCTTACTTATGTCGTCTGCTCTTTCGAATTCCTGACTCGCTCGTTCGAACGTCATCATGTATTCACTTTGTAGATGATTTAAGCGATTTTCTAGTTCCACATCCAACCTAGTTGATTTCACTTCCTTATCTTTTACTTGTTGAGTCATTGACTGGTGAATCCTATTCTCTTGTTTCAATTCACGTTCTTTGTCATGTGCTCTTTGAGTACGGTTTGATCTATCTAACCTTTTTGCTTGAATCGACTGAGTCGTGAGCTCCTTTTCTTTCTTCTTCGACTGTAACAACGCTTCTATTTCTTCTTCTGTTTCGTGATTTTGGTAAAATTCAACCATTGCTTTTAATTGCTCTTGATTCTTATTTAATGACGCTGTTAGCTCCTCCAAAGTATCACGAAGGACAGTCGTCTTTTCCTTTTGGTTTTTTAGTGTATTGTCCTGCTCCGTAAGCAATAATTGATATTGATGATAACTATCCTGTAACTGCTTTTTATTTTGTTGAAACTTATCCTCTTGGTTAGTTAGCGTGTCAATCTCACCTTGAACATGCTCTAGTTCAGTTTTAATGGATTCAAGTTGCTCTGCTAACTCTTTGTCTCGGGCTTTAAGGCTAGATAAATCTTCGTCATATTGGAGTTTATCCTGATCATAACGTTTTAAACTGTCATTTAGATGTGCGAGCGTTACTTCCCTTTCCATTACATTTGATTTTACTTGTTGTTCTAATTCCACTTGCTTATTAATGTCTTCTCGTAATATTTCTAATTGAGATTCCTTTTTCTCTAGCGTATCCTTATGTTCCTTCACCTTTTGTTCAAATGTGATAGCTTTTTGTTCGTAATCCGCTAACTTAGTAGAAACCTCTTGTAAGTCCCTTTCTCTCGTAAACAACGATTGATTCGTCTTTTTTTGAGCCCCTCCAGACATCGACCCTCCTGGATTAACTACATCTCCGTCCAATGTGACAATTCGATACCTTCTCTCGAGCGGAACAGCTATCGCATTTGCATCTTTTAATGTCTTTGTAATGACGACATTACCTAACAGATTTGTAATGACAGGGTGGTATGACTGATCAAAAGAAACTAAGTCTGATGCTACCCCAACAAAGCCAGCATCGTTTCTCACTGCACGTAGCAAACGATCAGGAATTGATTTTGCACGCATGACAGACAGTGGCAAAAATGTTGCTCGTCCTTTATTTGTTCGTTTAAGCCAACTTATTGCCTGTCTTGCAACAGCTTCATCCTTAACGACAATATGTTGCGCTTGCCCACCAAGAGCTGTTTCAATTGCAGTAATATAGTCTGATGGCACATCTAATAACTCGATCACTGCACCGCTTATTCCTTTAAGTTCATTGACATCTCTTGCCTTTAAAATTTCTTTAACTCCCTGAAAGAAACCTTGAAAATCTTCTTTCATTTCTTCTAGCATTTCTTTTTTGGATTTAAGCTTTTCAATAAATTGGTAGCCTTGATACAACTTTGATTGTAAGTCAGTATATACCTGTTTATCATTTTCAATTTCCACTTTTAACCGTTGCAAGTGTTCATCTGCAGTCAGTCGGTCCCTGTGCTTTTGTTCTAGCTCATCCTTTAAAGATAATAATGCTCCCTCTAATTTTTCTCTTTCTGTAATTAAATCCTGAAATTTATCACCCTGGTTTAATTTCTTTTGTTGCATTTGAAACAATTGTCTTTCAATCGATTGACCCTCGTTTCGCATAGCTGCTTGCTCATTTAACTTTTCAATATAGTCACTTTTAAGCTCCTCGATTTGGTCAACAATGTTTTCTTTTGTAGTTGACAATGTCTTAGCTAACTGATCTAGTTCTTGTCGAGTTTCTTTTCGTTTTTGGGCTAAGCTCGTTAGTTTTTCCTTTTCTTGTTGATATTTACTTTCGGTCTCAGTGATTTTGCCAGATAGTGTATCTACTTCCATCTCTAATTTGTGTTTATTTTCCTCAAAGTGTTTAAAGCGTTCATTGATTAGTTTTTTATTACCTTCTAAACCCTCTAATTCTTTAGTTAAGGTAAGTAGTGTCTCTTGTAAGGACTCAATCGTTTGGTCTAATGTTTGGATTTCAGTCCGCTCTCGTTCTAAATTGGCTTCTTTATTCTGAATCGATGTTTTTAATTGTAATTCTTTATTTTTCTCCAGTTCAATTTCTTCAAGTAGTTGTTTCCACTCCGCGTGTAGCAACTCAATTTCAGATACAAGCAAAGAAATTTCTTGTTCTTTCAGCTGATCTTTTTTTAGTAAATATTCCTTAGCAACTGATGCTTGTTCTTTAAGAGGTTCTAACTGGCTTTCGATTTCGTAAATGATATCCTCTACTCGGTTTAAATTTTCCTGAGTCTCTGCAAGCTTGTACTCAGCTTTTTGTTTACGATGCTTATATTTCAATACCCCTGCCGCTTCTTCAAAAATTGTTCGTCGTTCTTCTGCTTTCGAGCTAAGAATTTCTTCTACTTTCCCCTGGCTAATGATGGAAAATGCTTCTCTACCTAAACCAGAATCCATAAACAAATCAATTATATCCTTTAACCGACAGGACTGGTTGTTAATTAAAAACTCACTCTCACCTGACCGAAACACCCGTCTAGTAACACTCACTTCTGCATAATCAACCGGTAACCTTTGATCTGAATTATCAAGTGTAAGTGTAACTTCTGCAACGTTCAATGGATTTCTAGAATCACTGCCTTGAAAAATAATATCTTCCATTTTAGAGCCTCTAAGCGACTTGGCCGATTGCTCTCCAAGAACCCAGCGGATTGCATCAGTTATATTACTTTTCCCACTACCATTTGGTCCAACAACAGCTGTAACCCCTGTAACAAAGTCAACAGAAATTCGCTCTGCAAATGATTTAAAACCAACGGTATCTAATCGTTTAAGGAACATAAAACATTCTCCTAATAACTTTCTTTTTCTTTGTTTATAAAATTAAGCAGTTTGCGAAAAAAATTAACGCCCTATGATGTTTTTTCGCTAAAAGTAAGGGGTCACATACCAATCATTTTTGATAAATAGTTTGCTTTTCAACTTATTTATTTTATCATAGTAGAAGGAGACATAGAAGAAAGGAATATTTAGCTTAGGAGGAATTAACAAGATGAATTTAAATGATGCGTCAAAAGAAAATCTCGATTTCATCATTAATGAAATGGCTGAGCTTTTGAAGGTAGTAAACCGGTCAATTATGGACCCAGACGATTATGATTTAGCAAAATATAATGAATTGAAATCACTTTATGACTTAATTAAACAAAAGGGACAGTTAAGCGTCGCCGAAACACAAGCATTTGTACAAGAATTAGCAGCAAGCCGTAAATAACAAGAAAAGCGCAGGCAGGCTCGAAGATAGCTACCACATAGGACAAACTGACACTTGCAAGAAGTGTCAGTTTGTGGCATTTAATTCATCAAGAGCTTTTTTAGCGGCACGTTGCTCTGCTTCTTTTTTGGTCCTTCCAATACCTGTCCCTGCTACTTTATCATTAATCCTGACTTCTGCTACAAATTCCCGATTGTGTGCAGGTCCCAGCTCCTCGACTATTACATATTCAATATTACTATGTTTGTTTTGTTGAACTTTTTCTTGTAACTGACTTTTATAATCCATCGCATGGGAAAAAGCACCTGTACTAATCTTAGGATAAACATATTTTTCAAGAAACGTGATAACTTCATCGTAACCTTGATCTAAGTACAATGCTCCGACAAAAGATTCAAATACATCTGCGAGCAAGGCTGGACGGTTTCTACCACCAGTCATCTCCTCACCCCTACCAAGCAAAATGTAACTACTGAAATCAATATCATTAGCAAAACGAACAAGAGAAGGTTCACAAACGATAGATGCACGTAACTTAGTTAAGTCCCCCTCTTCCATTTCAGGGAACTCTATATATAAATACTGCGAGACACCAAGTTCTAACACTGCGTCTCCTAGAAACTCTAGTCGCTCGTTATCCTTAAACTCTTTTCTTCGATGCTCATTCACATAGGATGAATGGGTAAACGCTTGTCTGAGCAACCTTTCATTATTAAACTTAATGCCTAGTTTTTGTTGTAGTTTAGCAAAATCCATCGTTTTACACATCCATTCTCATTACAAAGAGGATAGGAAAGCCTTGAAGGGTACAAGGCTTCCCACCTGACTTACCTAATAAAGTAACTATTGTTAATACCTTAATAAAATTATTGATTGCTGTTTATGTAATTTACAGCATCACCAACTGTTGCAATATTCTCTGCGTCATCATCAGAAATTTCCATATCAAACTCATCTTCAAGTTCCATTACTAATTCAACAACATCTAGTGAATCTGCTTCTAAGTCATCTTTAAAGGAAGCTTCCATTGTAACCTTAGATTCTTCTACATCTAAACGGTCTACAACAATTTTCTTGATGCGCTCAAAAGTATCCGCCATATTCTTCACCCCCTTTCAAAGTCAGCTTCGCTTTATTATTATGCGAGCTATGCCTCCTAGGGCCTTACTTGATAAGCAGTTTTCCTCCTTGTGTCACATACCGACACTATCTGGACTCCTACTTATCTTTACATTATCATTCCGCCGTCTACGTGGATTGTTTGGCCGGTGATATAGTTAGCGTCGTCTGACGCTAAAAATCTAACAACCTTTGCTACGTCTTCAGCTTGTCCTAGTTTTTCTAGTGGTATAAGTCCAATCATTCCGGATCGTTGTTCTTCGGTTAATTTCGCTGTCATGTCTGTCTCAATAAAACCTGGAGCAATGGCGTTCACCAAAACATTTCTCGAAGCAAGTTCTTTTGCAGTAGATTTCGTTAGTCCAATAACACCAGCTTTTGCTGCAACATAATTAGCTTGTCCTGGATTACCGCTAACTCCAACAACCGAAGAAATATTAATAATTCTGCCGCTACGTTGTTTCATCATTTGTCTCGTTACACCTTTTGTGCAAAGAAACACACCTTTTAAGTTTGTTTCAATAACTTCGTCAAACTCTTCTGTCTTCATCCGCATTAATAAATTATCTCTAGTTATCCCTGCATTATTTACAAGTATATCTAAACTGCCAAAAGATTCAACTACTTGCTTTATCATGCCCTTTACTTCAGACTCGTTTGCAACATTTGCTTTTATTTTCAGAGCTTCTGAACCTAACTCAACAATTTCATCAACAACTTCTTGAGCTTTTTCTTCGTTCCCTGAAAAATTAACCGCTACCTTCGCACCTTGCTTAGCAAGTTCTAAAGCAATCGCCTTCCCAATCCCACGTGAACCCCCAGTAACTAATGCAACTTTTCCAGCTAACATAATTATTCCCCCTCATACCATTCGATAAACGCTTGAACTGATTCCGGATCTTGGAGTGTAAAGGTTTTAGTTCTTCGATTTATTTTTTTAATAAGACCTGTTAATACTTTACCATTCCCTATTTCAACAATAGCATCTATTTCCTGTTGTAACATATTGTTTATCGTTTCTTCAAATCTTACAGGTGAGTAAAGTTGTCTAACTAATAGATTTTCAATTTCTGATTTATCTGTTACTGGCTCAGCAGTTACATTAGCATAGACAGGAATAGTTGCGTTATTGATATCAATTTGCTTAAGCACCCGTTCAAATTCTTTTGCTGCTGGTTTCATCAAACTAGAATGGAATGGACCACTTACGTTTAACGGTACTACTTTTTTTGCTCCAGCTGCTTTTAGCCTTTCTACAGCTAGCTCAATCCCTTCGGCCGAACCAGAAATAACAATTTGACCAGGGCAATTCAAATTGGCAATATCGACAACGTTTGTGTCGTCGGTAATTTCTGTTAGGACATCTCCAATAGTTGCTTCATTAAGCCCAAGGACAGCGGCCATAGTCCCTTGACCCTTAGGAAATGCTTGTTCCATTAATTGACCTCGTTTTCTAACTAATGGTAAAGCATCATCCATTGTGATAGAGCCTGAAGCAACTAAAGCACTGTACTCGCCTAAACTGTGACCTGCCGTCATCACTGGGTTAATTCCTTTATCCTCCAACACCTTTGCAATAACTGTGCTTGTTAATAGCAATGCAGGCTGTGCATTTTCTGTATTAGTTAGTTCCTCTTTTGGACCTTCAAACATTAATTTAGATAAGTCGATACGAAGTAATTCGTCTGCTTGATTAACTACTTCTTTTACTTCTGGGTATGCGTCATACATGGCTTTCCCCATCCCTACTGTTTGGGAGCCTTGTCCTGGAAAGACGAAAGCTACACGTTTCATGCTATTGTTCCTCCTTCACCAATTCTGTTTTTGCCATTGTTTGTTCAATTGTAGCAGTAACATTGTTTTCAACCATATTACATGTTTGCCTAATCGCATTATAGATAGCCCTATGATTAGATGAACCATGTGCCTTTATAACAGGTGCTGATAAGCCAAATAGTCCTGCGCCACCGTACTCAGAGTAATCAAGTTTGTCTTTCAACCCTCTTAAATCAGATTTAATCATTCCAGCAGCAAGTTTTGTCTTTAATGATGACATGAGTGTATTTTTAATCATCGAGAACATACTTAGCGCTGTTCCCTCAATTGTTTTCAAAGCAATATTTCCACTAAATCCATCCGTAACAACAACGTCTGCTACCCCTTCTAATAAATCGCGTGCTTCTACATTTCCGACAAAGTTTAACGGTGCTTGTTTTAGTTTCTCATATGCTTTTTTAGTTAAATCATTTCCTTTGCCAGGCTCTGTTCCAACATTTAACAAGCCCACTCGCGGTGCAGCTATCCCGCGAACTTTCTCCGCATAAACTGAACCCATAATCCCATATTGTAGTAAATGCTCTGCTTTGGCATCAACATTTGCACCTACATCTAGCAACAAAAAGCCTTTACCATCGATTGTAGGTAACGTTGGACTTAGTGCTGGGCGGTCGATACCCTTAATTCTTCCGACAATAAAAAGACCTGCACTCATAAGAGCACCGGTATTCCCTGCAGAAATACAAGCATCTGCTCTTTTTTCTTTCACTTCGTTTGCCATCAACACTAAGGATGCATCTTTTTTTCGACGAACTGCACGGACAGGCTCATCTTCTCCAGTAATCATTTCTGTTGTATGTATGATCTCGATACGGTTTGAATCGGCTAAAAACGGTTCGATTTCATCTTTGTTTCCGACAAGCGTAATAGATAAATTCGGGATAGATTTTACTGCATTCATCGCACCAATGACAATCTCCTTTGGCGCGTGGTCACCGCCCATAGCATCTATTGCAATTCTCATAATGTTATATCTCCTTTTGGTTCATTGGAACGAAACATTTCAAAAGTACCGAAAAAAACTTTTTCATTATCGACAAAACTTTCTACCATTACTGTAGTTCTTCCCTTTTTCTCTGTCTCCAACACTTTTGCTTTTGCAACGACTCGCTCACCTAAATTCACTTGACGGGTAAATTTAATGTCTGCTCTTGCTGTAAGAGCCAATTGATCGTCAATAACTGCTACAGCTAGCGAGTTTGCTTGAGCAAACAAATGATGACCTCTGGCAATTTTATTTCGGGAAAATACATGTTCTATTTGGATATCTAAAATCGATATGGCCCTTTTATCCAATTCTAAATCGACTATTTCGCCAATCACTTCATCGATTGGGAGCGCCTTTACTGTTTCATTCCATTGATGTGTTGCAACAGATTTAATCCGTGCTCTTAACTCAGGAATAGACAGCCCAACACGATCAAGACGAATAGTCTGGATACTGACACCAAATTTATTTGCCAATTCCTCATCGGTAATGAAAGGCATATCCTCAATCGTTTCTTTCAGTAATTGCTGCCTTTCTTTCTTACTTCTTTTCATTGATCACTACACCGTCCATCACCCTAGATTCAAGCAATTAAAAAATTATGACTAGGTACTAATAGTAATATATAATACCTAGCGTAAATATGCAAGTCAACTAGTCCAATGTATCGCCTTCATCATCCATTTCTTCTAGCAAATCCCTTAATTTCTCAAAAGGCGGCAGCTTTAATAAATCGTCCTGTATTACGGTCCAAGCATCCCTTCTCGCCGTTTCAAGTGCACGATAATCATGGACGACATCGGCAACCTTAAACTCGGGTAAGCCGCTTTGTTTTCTCCCAAAAAAATCTCCCGGTCCTCTCAGTTGCAAATCTTGTTCTGAAAGTTCAAAACCGTTTGTCGTCTCAGTCATGATCCTCATTCTTTCTTTACCTACCTCTCCCTTAGGGTCGGCAATCAGAATACAATAGCTTTGGGCACTCCCCCGACCGACCCTGCCCCTGAGCTGATGTAATTGAGATAACCCAAATCGCTCTGCATCATAAACAACCATTACTGTTGCATTAGGAACATTCACACCAACTTCAACTACTGTTGTGGATACTAATACTTGTATGCGGTTGGCCGCAAATTCTTGCATTACTTCTTCTTTTTCTTCCGAACGTAACCGACCGTGCATCAGCCCTACCCCGAGCTTCCCTTTAAAATAATGACTGAGTTGATGAAACAAATCAACAGCATTTTGAATGTCTAATTTTTCTGATTCTTCAATGAGTGGGCATATCACATAGGCCTGATACCCTTGCTTGACTTCCTTTTCGATAAATTGTAAAACTCTATCCAACATATTTTCCTTTACCCAGTATGTTTCAATTTCTTTTCGTCCTTCTGGCATTTCATCAATGATTGATACATCCATGTCACCAAATGTCGAAATTGCAAGTGTTCTCGGTATAGGGGTAGCAGTCATAAATAAAACATCGGGATGCATCCCTTTCTCCCTTAGCGCCTTCCGTTGATTGACACCAAAGCGGTGCTGCTCATCGACGATAACTAAGCCTAAATCAAAAAAATTGACCTCATCTTGTATTAGCGCATGAGTACCAATTACAATATCAACTTCATGTGACTGAATCTTAGTTACGATTTCTTTCCTCGCCTTACCTTTTATTGAACCTGTTAATAACCCTACCCTGCCATACCCTTCAAACATATTTTTCAATGATTCATAATGTTGTTCTGCTAAAATTTCTGTTGGCACCATTAATGCCCCTTGTTTTCCACAAGTAATACTTGCAAATAGACAAATAGCAGCAACTGCTGTTTTACCTGAACCTACATCGCCTTGTAACAACCGATTCATTCTGTAAGCGGATTTCATATCATCCAGAATTTCTGTTAATGCTTTTGTTTGGGCATTGGTTAATGAAAATGGAAGCTTATCAATAAATTGGTTGACTCTCTCTTCATTATAATTCAAGGAATTTCCAACAGTAGCTTCCTTCGTCCTCTTGCGAATCCATTGCATCTTTAACTGGAACAAAAGAAACTCTTCATAAATAAAACGTCGTTTCGCGTGCTTTAAATGGTTGAAGCTTGTCGGAAAATGAATCTGGCATAAGGCGTCACTTCGATTGGGCAGCTTGTAACTAGTCAAATAGTCATCCGGTAAGATTTCCTCGATACTAAAAGCGTATTGACTAACAGCCGCTTTCATCAGTTTTACGATTTGTTTGTTTGTAATCGAACCTTTTAAAGGATAAATTGGTTGGATCTGGTCTTGTGATTTCGCCTTTCCCTTTTTATAATTACTGACAGTGATTTGCAGTCTATGTTGATCCCATTTTCCAGTTAACGTAACAACATCTCCAGGTCTTAGTTGTTTTTTTGCAAACGGACGATTAAACATTATACCTTTGACGACATGATGTTCAACCTGCAAGTTAACAACTAGTCTAGACCTTTTTCTACCATAAAAGGTTACTGTAGGTTCACCAATTACCTCTCCCTCGATTGTTACTTTCTCCTCATGAAGAAGTTCACGTATCGGTTTAACTTCATAACTGTCATAGCGATTTGGAAAATAAAAAAGCAGGTCTTCCACTGTAAAAATATTAATCAACTCAAGTTCTTGCTGTAACTTATCTCCAACTCCCTTTATCGCTGTGATTGGTTCATTTAACAATTTTCTCACTCTTTCTTATCATTTCAGTGTAAACATTGTCAATAAAGTTAAAGGCGTCTACACATTGATTGATTTTTCTATTCACTGTCTGTTGTTAACACTAGTATAGCTGTTGTGATATTAAAAAAGAAGGAAATTAATAAAAAGCCTAAATCGGAGTGGATTTAGGCTTTTTAAAAGGATAAGAAAGCATAACAACATCCAAGAGCTGTCTAGCTTCGGCGCCTCGCGCTTTTCTTAGTATTGTTCATCCCTTAATGACTATTCAATGGCAATAATGTAGGAATAGATTGGCTGATTACCCTTATGAATTTCTAATTCACAATCTTCATAAGCTTCTTCAATATAGGTTTGTACTTGTTGCATTTCTTCATCACTTGCATCTTTTCCTTGTAGGATAGTGATGATTTCATCGTTTTCGTCAATCATTTCCGCTAACAACTGTTTGACAACCTCAAATTTATCCTTATCTGTTGCTTTAATTTTTCCGTCAGCAAGGCCCATGAAATTGCCATTTTCAATTGTCATACCTTCGATTTGTGTATCCCTAACCGCATAGGTTACTTGACCGGTTTTCACTTGTTCACTGGCCGATTGCATAGCCTCCTTATTTTCCTGCAACGTTGCATCTGGATGAAAGGCTAACAACGCACTCATTCCTTGTGGGATCGTTTTGGTTGGTACTACAACAACATTCTCTTTGGCTAATTCAGCGGCTTGGTTTGCAGCCATGACAATATTTTTGTTATTAGGTAAAATGATAATATTCTTTGCATTTGCTTCTTTTATTGCTTCAGCTATATCTTGTGTGCTTGGGTTCATCGTCTGTCCACCTTCAATCACAACAGTTGAACCAAGGCTTTCAAACAACTGCTTAACACCATCACCCATGGCAACTGAAACAATGGCATAATCTGTCAGTTGTTTTGATTTTTCTATTGTTTTACCCTTGTTACCAACGATAGAAGAGTGCTGTTCTCTCATGTTTTCAACTTTTATAGATAAGAAACTCCCGAATCGTTGACCAAGATTTAAAACCTCTCCTGGATGTTCGGCATGGACATGCACCTTCACGATTTCATCATCTGAAACAACTAATAACGAATCACCAAACTCACTAAGTTCATTTCTAAACTGTTCTTCGTCATATGGATTTGTTAAAAGCTTATCCTCTTCAAACTTAACCATAAACTCTGTACAATAACCAAATTCAATATCCTTTGTATCCATGTAGTCCTGGGCTAACTTATGGTGTTCTGCATTGACCATATCACTCATGTCGACAGAATTTATAGAATCTGGCAGTTTTTCCCCCTTAAGAGAGGCTAAGAATCCTTCATAAATCGTCACTAATCCTTGTCCACCACTATCAACCACGCCAACCTCTTTTAAAACGGGGAGAAGCTCAGGTGTTCGCTTTAATGACTTTTTTGAAGCTTGGATAACCCCTTCCATGAACTTAATCATATCATCTGTAGACTCTGCTAAGTGCTGAGCATCATTTGCCGTTTCTCTTGCCACTGTTAATATTGTACCTTCGACTGGCTTTATAACTGCTTTATAAGCTGTCTTTACACCAACATCTAGCGCTGTTGCAAAATCAGTCGGTGTTAAAGAGCTCTTACCTTCAACACCTTTAGCAAATCCTCGAAATAATTGCGATAATATTACTCCAGAGTTCCCTCTTGCCCCCATTAACAATCCTTTAGCCAAGGCTTGGGCTACGTCTGTTACGTGCGTAGCAGTTTCAACTTTTTTAACCTCAGCTGCACCTTCTGTCATTGATAAATTCATATTTGTACCAGTGTCACCATCTGGGACAGGGAAAACATTCAACGCATCAATCATTTTAGCATTATTCGTTAAATGGTGCGCTCCAGAGAGAACCATTTTGGCAAAAGTAGATCCATCTAACGTTCGAACTGTCACTTCAAACTTCCTCCTTCTATATCTGCTTTGCAGACCCCGTCTTCTTGTTCGGAAGGGGGAAAGCACTACAGAATTTTCCTAGTCGCTATTCTTGGGCTACTCGAACACCCTGAATGTAAATGTTAACGGAACTAATTGATAATCCCAATGTTTTGTCTAAGATATATTTAACTTGAGACTGGACGTTATTTGCTACTTCTGAAATTTTCGTTCCGTAGCTGACAATGATATACATATCAATATGGATGTTTTCACCATCTTGCCGAACAACTACACCCCTCGAAAAATTTTCTTTTCTAAGCATCTCCGCAATTCCATCTCTTAATTGATTTTTGGATGCCATTCCGACAATACCGTAACATTCAATAGCTGCCCCTCCTGCAACGGTTGCGATCACTTCATTTGTTATTGTTACATGACCATCATTTGTATGAAGTTCTATGGACATAATTATCCTCCTTAATTCAGCCTAAATTTAAGGTAATTTTACTATACTATAATAGAATATGAAAGCAGTTTCACTTCATGAAGATTGGATGAATTCTGTAGTATACCCAATCGATGGAAGAAAAAAACCCTTTTTTACAATGTAGGAAATAATTAATTCTGTCAAGCAAAATATCCCTATCCTATCTTCCCCAAATTAAAAGAAACTAAGCTCCTTGTTATACTTTCACTAAAATTACATTGCAAAACTGATGTTGCTATGATAAATTATATTAGTATGTAAAGATATACATGCTAGGTAGGAGGGATATAATATGGGACGCAAATGTGTTGTCACAGGACGTAAAACTACATCTGGAAATGCCCGTTCACACGCGATGAACGCTAATAAACGCCAATGGAAAGCAAACGTACAAAAAGTTCGCATTCTAGTTGACGGTAAACCTAAAAAAGTTTATGTATCTGCTCGTGCACTGAAATCTGGTAAAGTGGAACGGGTATAACCACATAAAACAAAAAAAGCACCATATTTGGTGCTTTTTTTGTTTTGTTAATCTTTTTTAATAGAACCCATAATTGCTCGAACGAAACCACCGATGAACCTTGGGAGTTTAAAGGTATAGAATTTCACGCTGAACCCCTCCTCTTTTCAAATAAGCGATAAACTAAGGTTACCTCTAGAGTTTACCGAGGCTTTGGACTTGACCTTTATGCAGATGAAAAAGAGCAAGACCACTTACAATATACTATGATAATAACCTTAAATAAGTACTTCTCTACTCTTTATTACCAATAATATGCCGTCCGTAAATGAAAAAGTACCTTTTTTAGAAATTAGCTTATTCGAAATACATAAGGTTGAGCCCCAATCAATCGTTTCATTACTTAATGGATAATAAAAACCGCTTAATGTTATCCCTACAGCTTCTTTTGTAAAAGGCAAAAAAGATAGGTGCGTATAATTAGAATCATTAACAATTTCGTGAACACCAGGAAAATAAAGCTCAGACCAGTTATATGTATCAATAATTATTCCTATTATATTTTTCTTTAATAACCGGTAAAGAAGCTGAATACTGGCCATGCTATGGTCTAGTCTCCCCCCAGTAACCCCGAACAAAAGAATACGGCTGGCCTTTTGTTTGATTGCATGTAAAATGGCTAATTCTAAATCTGTTTTATCTTTCTCGACAGGATGCTCTTCAAACTGAATGGCCACTTTTTGAACTAGTTTTTTTTCGTCCGGTGTAATTGAATCAAAGTCACCCACTGCGAGGTTTGGCTTTATACCGGCATTAACTAACAGGAGTGCCCCAAGGTCTGCTCCTATCCAGTAATCTACAGCCAAACGATAGTGATTTAAATCTGGTATTAAGTTTTTTGGTCCCCCTGCAACAATTGCTACTGTTGACATCCTTCCACCTCTTAGAGAAGTCATAAGAAAAGCGTAAGCGCCTTGGTCAGACCCGAGGGGCTAGGCGCTGGAGCTAGACAATAAGAAAAGCGCAGAGCGCCTTGCGCTAGACAGCTCTTGGATCTTTTTTATACTTCTTTTTAAAAAGGGTATCATAATGAAGGATACCCTTTCCACCATCTTATCCGTTTCTAATGGAAGCTATGGCCTTAGCTCTGTCTCTCTGATTGAAAATTGCACTACCAGCAACCAACACATCAACTCCCGCATCTTTGCACAATTTCGCAGTATCTGCATTTACACCACCGTCGACTTCAATTTCAAACCGTAACCCTTGTTCCTTCCGAAGCTTGTCAACTTCCTCAACTTTATTTAAAACGTAGTGGATAAATGACTGACCACCAAACCCAGGATTAACTGTCATAAGTAAAACTAAATCGACATTGGGCAAGACATGCTGTATTAAGGCAACTGGTGTCGCTGGATTGATAACAACACCAGCTTTAATTCCAGCATCTTTAATTGTTTGAATTGTTCTGTCAAGATGTGGACTTGCTTCTGCGTGCACAGTTAAAATATCCGCTCCAACCTCTACAAATTCATGGATAAATTTATCCGGATTTTTAATCATTAAATGCACATCAAGCGGGAGCTTTGTCACAGGTCTAATCGCTTTTACAACTAAAGGGCCCATCGTAATGTTTGGCACAAATTGTCCATCCATGACATCGACATGAATATAATCTGCTCCACCTCTTTCAACATCTAATATTTCCTCTTTCAAATTTGCAAAGTCTGCTGAAAGAATGGACGGTGATATTTTAGTCATTTTTAATACCTCGGCTTTCTATTCTGAATCTCCTCTAAGAATTGTAAGTAGTGATCGTAGCGATACGATGGAATTTCATTGTTTTCAACTGCGTTTTTTACTGCACATTTCGGTTCTTTATGATGCATGCACCCCCGAAATTTGCAATCTGCATTTCGTTCTCGCATCTCCGGGAAACAGTCTGGTAAATCTTCTGCTTCAATTTCTGTAAACTCTAGTGAACTAAATCCGGGCGTATCTGCTACCAACCCACCATTTATTGGAATCAATTCCACATGCCTTGTTGTATGTTTTCCCCTCCCAAGGCTTTCAGAGATTTCATTTGTTTCTAGTGACAACACAGGATGGATGGCATTTAACAAAGAAGATTTCCCGACACCTGATTGACCAGCAATAACTGAAACTTTTTCTTTAAAATGGTCCTTCGCAATCAGTAAGTTTTCTGAATCCTTCGTAGATACCGTAATTACTTTGTAGCCTATTTCCAAATAATCCTTTTTATATTTTTCGATCGTTTCTAGTTGTTCTTCACTAATCATATCCATTTTAGAAATTACAATGATTGGATCAATGTGTTTAGATTCGATTAGAACTAAAAATCGATTTAATAATAAAGGACTAAAATCCGGTTGTATAGCAGACACGACAATAATAGCCTGATCAATGTTCGCAATTGGCGGTCGAACAAGTTCATTTTTCCGGGGCTTTACGTCAGTGATATATCCTTCTCCCGGATTACTATTTTCGAATTCAACAAAGTCACCAACAAGAGGATTTACTTTATTTTTCCTAAACACACCTCTCCCCCTACATTGGTAAATTGCATCTTCAGCTTGCACGTAATAGAAACCACTTAACGCTTTAACGATTCTTCCTTCAGGCATCCATTCACTCACCCTCCAAATCTTCATATTTTATTGTTTTGTCGACAAGTACCTCGGCATTTCGGACAACCTTATACTCGCCCTTCCCACCAGGTGGGATAACTAATTCAAATTGATATTCTTTATCCTCAACAATGGTATCCTGGTCATATAAATCAGAAATATCATTGTTTATATCACCAATATAGATGTATACCTCTTGTTCCTCTTTAGTTGTCGACCCATCATCAGTTGTCTCTTGTTCACCACTGTATGGGACCATGACTGTTACTGTATGTGTTATTGGAGGTTTTTCTTCTGGTCCTGTGGAGACAACAAGCTCGACAATCGATTTTTCATCCACCTTAGTATTCGCTGTTGGTGTTTGTTTAATCACACGACCTTCTGGGACCTCATCTGAGCTTTCTTCTTTAATATTAACAGACAAGTTATTGTTAGCTAAATAGCTAGATGCCTCTTCATCTGTCAATCCAACTAAGTCTTCCAATGTTACTTTTTCCGGTCCTTTGCTTACTACAAAAAAGACGTTTGTTTCTTCAGGCACAACTTCTGTATTTGGCTGTGGTTGAATTTGGCTAATAATTTGTCCTTCAGGCTTATCGGAGTTCTCCCTCGTCGAAATTACTTCTTTATACCCACTCTGCAGCAATAACCGTTCAATCTGATTAAAATCCTCACCAACATAATTCTTAAAGGTGACCTTTTCTTTGCCTTGACTAGTAAAAATAGTGATTTCGTCGCCTTCTTTTAAGGTAGTACCTGCCTCTGGGTCTGTTTTAATAACAAAACCTTCCGCGATATCGTCTGAATAGATAGTTTCACGGTTAACTTCAAACCCAAGCTTATTTAAATCATTAAAAGCTTCCTCATACGATGCACCTTCAAGGTCAGGCACTTTAACATCATCTGGTTGAAGCAAACTAGGTACTACAAACAATGCAATGAACATGGCAGCAACTAGGATTAAAAAGAGCGTTGATACAATAATCGCTGTTCTCTTCCTCTTCTTTTTCCCTTTTTGAACGCCATTTTCTTTTACCGGTTCATGGTTCCCCGTTTTATGAATAATTGTATTTTCTGTCGATTTATTTCTAGTAAACGCCTCATCCGTTATCACAGGTATCGCTTTTGTTGCTTCTCCATGATCATCAGGTGGGATAAATTTGTTTTCATTGGTCCGACTAGGATTTAAAGCTGTTTCTAAATCATCTTCCATTTCATAAACTGCATCATACCGGTGAAATGGGTCTTTCGCAGTAGCTTTCAAAACGATATTTTCGACACTTTGCGGGATTTCTGGATTCCATCTCCGAATCGATGGTGTGTTACTTTGTAAATGCTTGAGTGCAATAGATACAGCTGACTCACCCGAAAATGGTAGTCGTCCTGTCAATAGTTCAAATAACACAATACCTAAAGAATAAATATCTGATTTTTTGTTAGCCATTCCACCTCTCGCTTGCTCCGGTGAAAGATAGTGAACAGAACCGAGTACCGAATTGGTTTGTGTTAAAGATGTTGCACTTAAGGCAATCGCAATACCAAAATCGGTCACCTTCACTTGTCCAAAAGGATCAATCAGAATATTTTGTGGTTTAATATCCCTGTGCACGATTTCATTCGCATGAGCGTGTGTAATTGCTGAAGTAATTTGTTTGGTAATATCAATAGCCTCTTCTACTTCGACCGGACCATACATTTGTATGTACTTTTTCAGCGTCATTCCTTCCACATACTCCATAATCATGTAGTAAATATTGTCCTCTTCACCTACATCATATATATTTACGATATTCGGATGTGAAAGGCTTGTGGCGGATTGGGCCTCGCGGTGGAATCGTGCAATAAATTCATCATCATTCGCATATTCTAGTCGTAACACTTTTATCGCAACATCACGGTCTAAAATGATATCCCGGCCGAGATAAACGTCGGCCATCCCCCCGCCACCAATCATCTTTTTTATTTTATACCTTTCGTTTAATATACGGCCATCTAGCACATTGATTCACCTTCCTCCTGTGAACCATTATAGTATACTAGAGCAAGAGAAATATTATCTTCCCCGCCACGATTATTTGCTTCATCAATTAGCTGACTTGAAATGGAAGCTAGGCTTGACACTTGCTCAATCGAGCTTTGTAACTCTGCTTCTGAAATTTTGTTTGAAAGACCGTCAGAACAAAGCAATACCTTATTCCCCTTGTCCCAACCAATCGTTTTAACATCAGCTTTTACATTTTGTTCTGTACCTAGTGCTTTTGTTAAGACATTTTTTCTTGGATGGAATTCTGCATCATCCTTCGAAATCTGACCAGCCCGAACAAGTTCGTTTACTAACGAGTGATCCTCAGTCACTTGTTTAAAGCCTAAATCATTAAGTAAATAACACCGACTATCTCCAATATGGGCAACCGTGATAAAATCTTGAGCACAAATTGCCGCAACAATTGTTGTCCCCATCCCTGCACAATCATCATGTTCATTGGCATAAGTGAAAACCTTATTATTAATCTCAAAGATTGTATCATGTAACCACTGTTCGGTTTGGTCTGGTGTTGTAAATTCTTCTACTTGTAACCACTTTGCTTTTAGTGATTGGATAACCATCTTACTAGCAACATCACCAGCGTTATGGCCACCCATGCCATCTGCTATTACCGCTAGGACTTGTTTATCTGATTTGACAAAGACACCACCATCATCTTCGTTATGATTTCTTATTTGACCGTTATCTGTCATAAAGTAAGCTTCCATCTATTTTCACCCCGCTCCTCTTGTCTAAAACCAAGAACAAGAGACACTTTTTCTCCTCAAACAAACAGGATTAATCCATCTTTATCAATCTTGTAAGGAAAAAACCGTCCGTATTATATTCATGTGGAAACAATTGTAATCCCCAATCGGTTATTCCAATAGATGTTTTCAATTCTTCTGGTAACTCCTTAAAAAATTGATCATCTATTTTGAAATTTGGATGGTTTACCAAGAACTCCTGGACAATAGACTCATTTTCAGATTTGTCAATCGTACAAGTACTATATACTAGTTTACCACCTTTTTTTAATAAAGAAGATACACTTTCCATTAATTGTCCTTGAATTTGAGCTAAACTGTCGATATCTTCTTGCTTTTTGTGGTATTTAATATCTGGTTTACTACGTAATACACCCAGTCCAGAACATGGAGCATCAAGTAATATTCTATCAAATTCTTCGGGACCGTGAATATCTTTCAGTTTTCTTGAATCGGCTTGTCCTACTTTTAGGATATTTAAATCAAGCTCCTTCGCCTTTTTAGAAACAAGTTTTGCCTTTTTATCATGCAAATCATACGCATGAACAGCACCTCGGTTCTCCATTTTCTCAGCAATGTGGGTTGCTTTCCCACCTGGAGCACTACATGCGTCAAGGACAACCATGTCTTGTTTAAGGTCTAGCATTTCAGCAACGAGCATGGAACTTTGGTCTTGAATCGTAATCATTCCATTCTTAAATAAAGAACTTTTAAGAATATTTCCTTGTCTAATAATTAACCCTTGATTAGAAAAAATAGATGATTCGACTTCATAACCCTCATCCTCTAACAGACTAATTGCTGATTGCTTGTTTATTTTTAATGGCTGAATTCGCACAGAAATTGGTTTATGCCGTAAATTTGAATGACAGATTTTTGTCGTTATTTCCATTCCGTACAAATCTATCCAACGGTTTACTAACCATAACGGGTGACTAGTTTCAATACTTAGGCGTTCAATAGGGTCTTTTATTTTGTCAAAGCTTGGAAAACCACTACGTTGCGCATTACGAAGTGTTCCATTGACTAACCCAGCAACCCCTTTATGTCCTTTATGCTTAGCTATTTCTACCGCTTCATGAATGATTGCATGGGCAGGAACCTTGTCCAAATACACCATTTGGTAAAAGGACATATATAACAGCCATTTTACCCATGGATCGATTTTTTTGTTCGCTTGAATAAAAGCATCTAAAAAGTAAGCAAGTGTCAGTTTACGTTGGATAGTACCATATACCATTTCGGTCAATAACCCTTCATCTCGGCTACTTAACCCTTTTGTTTTAATAGCTTGATCGATTAGTAAATGGCTAAAGCCACCCTTCTCGCCAATTCTTACTAGAATATCTAAAGCAGTCGTTCGTAATGCATGCTTAGTCATATTACACTCCTAACTTTTGTCCAACTTGCAATCCACTTCCACTACCACGTAAATAATCGCGAGCATCCATCCGCTTTTTTCCTGCTGGTTGGAGGTCTGTTATTTTTAGTCCGTACTGGTCACCACAGCAAACAATAAACCCATCTTCTTCTTTGCTCACTATTTCACCGTACTGTGCATCCTGATACGATTTGTTTACAGGAATTGCCCACCATATTTTGATTGTCTTTCCTTCTAATGTCGTAAAAGCAACTGGCCAAGGATGAAGTCCACGAATTTGGTTATAAATATCACCGCTAGGTTTACTCCAGTCTATTTTTTCCTGCTCTCTCTTTATGTTAGAGGCGTATGTTGCTAATTCTTCGTTTTGTTTCAATGGTGTTATTTGTTTATTAAAGATGTTCGGAAGTGTTTTACTTAGTAGATTAGAGCCTACTTTAGCTAACTTCTCATGCAAGGAACCAACATGATCGTCTTCTTCTATCGTTATCTTGTCTTGAGAAATAATATCTCCCGCATCCAATTTCTCAACCATATACATAATCGTTATCCCTGTTTCTTTCTTTCCTTGCATAATAGCATAATGAATCGGTGCTCCCCCTCTTAATTCTGGTAGGAGCGAGGCATGAACATTGATACAACCTAGTTCTGGTGCCTCTAGTAATGCCTTTGGTAAGATTTGACCAAAGGCTGCAGTTATAATTATGTCTGGTTTATAGTTGAGAACTTGTGTGTACGCTTCTTCTTCATTAATCTTCTCAGGTTGAAAGACAGGAATGCCGTGCTTCTTGGCAGCCACTTTCACAGGTGGTGGAGTAAGTTCTCGCTTCCTCCCTTTTGGACGGTCTGGTTGAGTCACAACAAGGACAACCTCATAGTTCTCTTCTACTAATCGTTCGAGTACTGGCACAGCAAAATCAGGTGTACCCATAAAGACAATTCGCTTCATGTTAGACCCCTTTCTACATAAGTTGATAAGGTTGTAGATCAATTTGGATTAACAAATCATTTTTTTGGATGTCAGATTCAAATACAACCAAAATTTTGTTAAGTATTTCACGTTGCTTTGGTTCATTTTTGTATTTTACCATGCATTGGTAACGATATCTATCCTTGATCCTCGTTACCGGAGATGGAGTCGGACCCAATATTTTTGTTTCTTTTGCCAAATGCTTCATCAAAAGTTGACTAATTGTTCGAATCACCTCTTGGCATTTCACCTGATTCGGATGAGAAACAGTTATTAACGTTAAGAAATAATACGGTGGGTACTGGAATTTTTTTCTCATCGACATTTCTTTTTGAAAAAACGTATCATAATCATGTTTGCTGGCTAATTGAATACTGTAATGTTCCGGTGTATAGGTTTGGACAACCACTTCCCCTGGTAGCTCCGCACGTCCAGCCCGTCCACTTACTTGGGTCAACAATTGAAACGTCTTTTCTGATGAGCGAAAATCAGGCAAATGCAACATCGAATCAGCAGCAAGAACTCCTACTAAAGTAACATTCGCAAAGTCAAGTCCCTTTGCTATCATTTGTGTCCCGAGTAAAATATCTGCTTCATGGTTACCATATTGGTTTAACAGTTTTTCATGGGACCCCTTCTTCCTTGTTGTATCAACATCCATCCTAATAACCCGGGCCGTTGGAATTAGCTCTTGTATTGCCTCCTCTACCTTTTGCGTTCCTGTACCAAAATAACGAATCGTTTCGCTTTGACAACTCGGACAAGCGCTAGGCATCTTTTCTTCATAAGAACAATAGTGACATTTTAACTTCTCTTGTTTACGATGGTACGTTAGCGCAATATCACAATGCGGGCATTCTAGGACATATCCACAGTCTCGACACATTACAAAGGTTGAATACCCTCGTCTATTTAGGAAAAGAACAATTTGCTCTTTGCGTTTTATCCGCTCTTCAATCGCTTCTTTTAGTGTCCTTGAGAACATGGTCCGATTACCTGCGTGTAACTCGTCTCTCATATCAACTATTTTCACTTCTGGCATTGCTTGGTTGTTTACCCGATGAGGTAAACTTAGAAGGCGATAGACATTCTTTTGTGCCCGGGCATAAGATTCTAATGTTGGTGTAGCGCTCCCTAATACTACCGGACACTTATGCACCTCACCGCGGTGGATCGCAACATCTTTCGTATGATACCGTGGATGTTCTTCTTGTTTATAGCTTGTTTCATGTTCCTCATCAATGATGATAATACCGATGTTTTTTAATGGTGCAAAAATAGCAGACCGTGCCCCTACGACAACCTTCACCTGCTGTCTTTGTATTTTGCGCCATTCATCGTATTTTTCACCTGGTGACAGGGCGCTATGGAGGACAGCTACATCAGAGCCAAACCTTCCTTTAAAACGTTTGACCATTTGTGGAGTTAAAGAAATTTCAGGAACTAAAACAATTGCTCCTTTTTGATGCGCCAATACCTTTTGGATAGCCTGCAAATAAACTTCTGTTTTACCACTACCAGTTACCCCGTGAAGTAGAAACACTTCATGTTCGTTTTGATCGATTGATGTCCAAATCGGTTTGATTACTTCGGTTTGTTCCTCGGTTAATCCTAGTGGTGTTGTCCGTTTATAGTTCTCTTCTTTATACGGATTTCGATAAACTTCTTTTTTTGTTTCCTTAACTAACCCTTGGTCAATTAATGTTTTAATCGTAGCTCTTGTTGTTTTTAAGTCTTTTATCAGTCTCTTTTGGCTAACATCCCCACCCTGGTCGAGTAGGTATGCGAGTATTTCCCTTTGTTTAGTCGCTTGTTTCGGTAGCGTTTCGATTTTTTCTGCATAAACACGTGGTTCTTTTGCTAGGCCAAGAATCGTTTCTTTTTTGATCGTTTCCCTAGAATGAACATGGTAGAGGACGTCTATCTGGTCATCTTCTATCATTCGTTGTAATAATCGATAATTGCCATCTCGCTCAATAAATTCGTCAGAAGACACGAAATCACGTCCAGCAAAAATCGTTTCTAGTTCCTTAGGTAATTGGGCGCCGTTCTTCCGTTGAAACTCCTTTTTATATTTAGCCTTTAACACTTGTGGCAGCATCGCCTGAAATGCAGATATGTAAAAACTTAGTGTATGGTTAGATAACCACTTACCGAGCTCGAGCAATTCCTTGTTAAGGACTGGGGTAACGTCTAACAAATCGTCTATACTTTTCAGCTTGTCAAACGATGAATGATCAGTAATTTCTAATACAAACCCCATCACTTTCCTCGGTCCAAACGGGACGATTACTCTCATGCCACAATGAACAATGTCGGTAAACTTATCTGGAATATTGTAGTCAAAGACTCGATTTGTTTGACTCGCTGGAACATCCACTACTACCTTTGCTATATTCACTTGGATTCATCCTTTATTTCCTGATCAATAATTAATAATAGTTGTCTTGCTATATCTCTTTTGGATGCAAGTGGTAATAAGTGTTCTTTTCCTTCTCGATTTAGATACCACACTTGATTCGTATCCGTAGTAAAACCCGCACCCTCGACGGTTATATCGTTAATAACAATGGCATCCAGGTTTTTAGACACTAGTTTCGCTTTACCATAGTCCAAAACATTTGTTGTCTCTGCAGCAAATCCTACTAAAAACTGGCCCTGTTTTTTAGTGCCTAGCTCTTTTAAAATGTCTTTCGTTCGCTCCATCTCAATTGTTAGATTGCCAGTTTTTTTCTTGATTTTTTCCTGATAGGTATTGATTGGGCGATAGTCCGCAACAGCAGCAGCCTTAATAACAATATCTTGGTCGTCATAATAGGAGTTAACTGCTTGATACATCTCTTCTGCTGATTCTACATCAATTCGGGCAACATTTGTTGGCGTTGGTAACTGGACGGGACCAGCAATAAGAGTTACATCTGCTCCAAGACGGGCTGCTTCTTCAGCAAGAGCAAAGCCCATCTTACCCGATGAGTGGTTAGAGAAAAACCGAACAGGATCAACTTTTTCTCTTGTTGGTCCAGCAGTGACTAGAACTTTCTTACCTGCAAACAATTGGTTAGTCAATAAATCTTGATCAACAACTTGGATAATTGTTTCCGGTTCTTCAAGTCTCCCTTTACCAACCCAGCCACAAGCAAGATACCCGTTTCCTGGTTCAATAAAGCGATACCCATAACCATCTAGTATTTTCATATTAGCAACAACGGACGGATGACTGTACATGTTTACATTCATGCTTGGTGCGATATAGACAGGCGATGTCGTTGCAAGTATGGTAGTAGATAACATGTCATCACCTATTCCATTAGCAAATTTTCCAATGGTATTTGCCGTTGCAGGTGCAATAATAAAGCAGTCAGCCCAATCAGCTAAATCGATATGAGCAATTTTTTCCAGATCTTTTTCATCGAACGTATCGGTATAAACTGCATTTCTAGATAACGCTTGAAATGTTAGCGGTGATATAAATTCAGTGGCACTTTTTGTCATGATCACCTTTACTACAGCTCCTTGCTGTGTCAACTTACTCGTTAACGCACAGGCCTTGTAAGCCGCAATTCCTCCAGCAACACCTAATACTATTTTTGTCCCTGCAAGCATAAAACTTCCCCCTTTCTGACTACATAACAAATTTCAAATAGTTTAACACTCACCTCGTTCACTGTTCAAAGCTGAACACTACCTATCAAAAGGAGATAAATGACACGAATAGAAGAAACCCTCGCGAGCCATGAGCAAGCGAGGGAAAAGTATATCAATTACATTTTTTACTACAAAATGGTTTTAATTTAATCTTCATCAGAAGGAATGAACGTTAACTTATTCGCTTGAATTTCTTCTAGTGCAATCCCCACATATTTATACGACTTCGGTTTTTCTATCTGATGACGCTTTGTGTCTTGGATTTGACGAGCACGCCTTGCAGATAAAGTAACTAACGTATATTTCGAATTAATTTTTTGTTGCAATTTATCGATAGAAGGTTCTAACATCATCCTAATTCAGCCTCCAATATTTTTTTATACTGTTTGGCAACTCTTTCACGTTTACAGTGTTCACTGCGTACAATGGATTGAACCTTTTTAACTGCCGTTTCAACCTCATCGTTAACTACGACATAGTCATAGGCATCCATCATTTCAATTTCCTCTTTAGCAGCAAGTAGCCTATTTCTAACTAAATCCTCTGTTTCAGTTCCTCTATTTATTATGCGGTTTTTTAACTCATCTAAGCTTGGTGGAAATAAAAAGATGAACACGCCCTCAGGGAAATTTTCTTTCACTTGAAGGGCACCTTGGACTTCAATTTCTAAAAATACATCCTTGCCAGACTCTAATGTTTCTTCTACATAATCCCGTGGTGTTCCATAATAATTCCCAACATATTCTGCATACTCTAACAGCTTATTGTTTCGAATCATTTGTTCAAACTCTTGTTTTGAGCGGTAAAAATAATCCATACCTTCTTGCTCACCACTTCTTATTGGTCGTGTTGTCATCGATATAGAATATTTTAATTCAGTATCTTTTTCAAATAGTGCCTTTCTAACTGTCCCCTTACCAACCCCAGATGGTCCTGATAAAACAAACAATATACCTTTCTCTTTTATCAACATATGTCCTCCTAGTTATTCATCAGAGATCTCGTCATTACTAATGACACGCTGACCAACTGTTTCTGGCTGCACAGCTGATAATACAACGTGATCACTATCGGTTATGATAACAGCTCGTGTACGCCTTCCGTATGTAGCATCTACTAATTTATTATTGTCCCTAGCAACAGTAATAATTCGTTTAATTGGAGCAGATTCTGGAGAAACGATAGAAATAATTCGGTTCGCCGAAACCACATTCCCAAATCCAATGTTAATAAGTTTCAAACTCATACGTAGATCCCCCTCCCGTTCCGGGAAATTCCCGAACGTCCGATAAATTCATGTATCTCTTAAATAACGACATTTTTTGCTTCTTGCCTATTATAGTATAAACCAAGGGTTGACGAAAAATAAAAAGTTATTCAACATTCTGAATTTGCTCTTTAATTTTCTCAATCTCACTCTTTAGTTCTACCACATATTCACTAATTTCAGCATCATTCGACTTTGCCCCAATTGTATTTGCTTCTCGGTGCATTTCTTGGGTGATAAAATCTAATTTTCTCCCAATCGCTTCTTCTTGATTTAAAATAGCTGAAAATTGCTGTAGGTGGCTCATTAGTCTTGTTACTTCTTCTGTTATATCACCTTTTTCAGCCAATAAAGCGACATCTTGAACGAGCTTTGTGTCCTCACTACTAATCTCTTTATAGTCATTTATGTAAGACTGAATTCGTTTCAAAATTCTCTCCTGATATTCTATTATAACAATTTCTCTCTGATCACCCAACATTTTTACTATATTTTTAATTAAGTTAATTCGGTTGCGTAAATCTTGTTCAAGTAATTCTCCTTCTTTTTTTCTCATTTTCACTACTTCTTCACAAGCAAAACCTACTGCTGTTATTATGCTATCTTTGATTGAATCAACCGGACTTTCTGTTTCTTCGATAAGAAAGAGATTCTCTAAATTCGTCATCATAGCTAAAGATGGCTCACCACTTAATGAAAACTTTTGCTTCAATGTCTTTAAGTGATCGACATATTGATCGACTAAATTCCAATCAACACGAAGCTTACGTTCAAGATAGCCTTCACCATCAACCGAAAGAAATAACTCGACCCTTCCTCTTGAAAAATGGTTTTTTATGACTTGCTTTACTTTGTTTTCTATCCCAAACAAGTGATGCGGAAGCTTAGTTGATATATCTAAAAAACGATGATTTACACTACGAATTTCAACAGTAACATGCAATTGATCAACGGTAACAACCTTTCGACCATAACCCGTCATACTTTTTATCATAAACATCACATCCACCAATCGTTAATTCCGCTCGGAAAAAGCACGGCTTCTAACAGTTATGTTCATCATATCAAAAAAAACTAACAATGCCTATTATCGTAATAAGAATCTTTGCAGCTAGGATACTATAGCTAAAAAATGGTATAATGTCTTTGACAAGATCTTGTTAAAAGTTTTACGAGGTGATACAGATGGCATTCGACGGAATTGTTACAAGGGCAATCGCACAAGAATTAAATACAGAGCTTTCAACTGGTCGGCTACTAAAAATACACCAACCGACGGAGACAGAACTAGTTTTTACTATTCGAAACTTTGGTAAAAATAAGTCCTTACTGCTATCTGCACATTCCAGTTATTCTAGATTTCATTTAACCGAAGATTCCTTTCAAAACCCTAAAGAGCCTCCCATGTTTTGTATGTTATTAAGAAAACATCTATTAGGAAGTTTCGTTGAAAAAGTGGAGCAGTATAACAATGAAAGAATTGTTATGTTTCATTTCAAGGGAAAAGATGAAATCGGGGATGAAACCCGAAAAACAATAATTATTGAAGTAATGGGTAAGCATAGCAACATTCATCTCGTTGACGAGGAAAAGGGACACATTTTAGACAGTATTAAGCATATTCCACCGTCCCAAAACCGCTACCGAATTATTATGCCAGGACAGCCTTATAAACTTCCACCAGACCAAGGGAAAATAAACCCTTTAACGATTGATGGGGATACGTTTATGAAGAAGTTAGACTTTAACGCTGGGAAATTAGCGAAACAGATGGTAGATACGTACACGGGATTTTCTCCATTAATTGCATCAGAAATTACCCATCTTGCTAGTCTCGGTACAAAAGATCAGTACAAACAGGCATTTGAATCAATAAAATCGACTGTTTTAAATAACAACTATTGTCCACAAATTATTCGATCAGAAAAGGAAACTTTTTATGTCCTAAACTTAACGTCAATTCGTGGCGATGTCCAACTATTTAAATCTACCAGTGAAATGCTTGATAGCTTTTACTCTGGCAAAGCTAAACGGGACCGTGTTAAACAACAAGCAGGAGACTTAATCCGTTTTTTGAAAAACGAACGGGATAAAAATGAAAGAAAAATCATAAAGCACAAGGATACTTTAACAAAGGCTGAAAAAGCTGATCAATTTCAAAGGTACGGGGAATTATTGACTGCCAATATGCATGCATTGAAAACAGGTGATAAACAAGCTCTAGTTGTCGATTATTACGACCCCAACCAGCAAGAAATTTCGATTCCTTTAAACCCTAATAAGACGCCTAGTGAAAATGCACAAGCCTATTTTAAAACGTACCAGAAGCTTAAAAAGTCGAAACAAATGGTGCTTCAGGAAATAGAAAAAGCAAAAGAAGAAATTAGCTATTTAGAAGAGATTATTCAGCAAATCGACAGTGCAAGAGAACAAGATATACTAGAAATTAGAGAAGAACTACAAGAACAGGGTTACCTTAAGATTAAAGCCAACAAAAAAAATAAACGGGACAAGCAGCTAAAGCCAGAGCCCGAAAAATTCATCTCTTCTGATGGCACCGTTCTTTTGGTTGGAAAGAATAACAAACAAAATGATTATTTAACGAATAAGCTCGCCCATAAAGACGACTTGTGGTTTCACACAAAAGACATTCCGGGGTCACATGTTGTCATTCGTTCTTCAACACCTAGCGAGAACACGATTAGAGAGGCAGCTAACCTAGCCGCATATTTTAGTAAATCAAAGGCTTCTTCTTCGGTGCCAGTCGATTATACATTAATCAGACATGTAAAAAAGCCAAATGGATCAAAGCCCGGATATGTAACATATGAAAACCAAAAAACAATTTATATCGATCCAGATAAAAGTCTAATCGATAAATTAAGAAACTAAGAAAAGCGCAAGGCGCTTTTCTTAATTATCTCGTTAATTCCACTGATAATGAATCACGCCACTCAATTAAATCTGCTTTATTTTCCTTGTTAATCGTTCCCGCTACAAGTAATTCATCTAATAAACTATCAAAATTAGATATGGTTGTAAGAGGAAAACCATTTGCTTTAAAATTATTAGTTGCTTTCGCTAATCCATAGGAAAAAATGGCAAGGACACCAATTACGTTTGCTCCTGCTTCCTGCAAAGCAAGTGCCGCATTAATGGATGAGCCTCCAGTTGAGATTAAATCTTCAATAACAACAACTTTCTGCCCCTCTTTAATATCCCCTTCAATTTGATTCCCCTTCCCATGCCCTTTCGGCTTTGACCGAACATACACCATTGGTAGATTCAACTTTTGAGCTATCCACGCAGCATGTGGAATACCGGCAGTAGCACAACCAGCAATGACATCCGGTTGTTCTTCCTGCGCTTTGATAATCGTAACAAATGCATCTGCTATTTTTTCTCTAATATCAGGATAAGATAACGTTAAACGGTTATCACAATAGATTGGTGATTTAATTCCAGAGGTCCAAGTAAAGGAACGATCTGGTTTGATTTGGATCGCTTCTATTTTATACAATTCTCGTGCAATTTCAGTTGCTAGTGACATGGTTCCACTCCTCTACAGCTTGTTCGTAAGCTTTTTTCGGATTTGGCGCTTGGGTTACACTGCGGCCAATAACAATATGATCAGCTCCATTTTGGTGGGCAACTTTCGGCGTTGCGATTCTTTTTTGATCATGGCTTGCTGATTCTGTTAATCTAATTCCCGGCGTGACTGTTAGAAACTCGTGACCACAAGCCGCTTTTATCATCGGTACCTCATGAACGGAACATACCACCCCATCTGCACCATTATTATTAGCTAGTTCGCCAAGGGCAACAACCGTTGTTTCAACCCCTGTTGTGACATGTAATTCATTGTTTAATGTAGCTTCATCCATCGAAGTTAGGAGGGTTACAGCAAGAAGCTTTGGGACTTTCTGATTAGTACCAGCCAACAACCCCTCTTTAGCAGCACGAATCATCTCACTCCCCCCAAATGCATGAACATTAACCATATCTACTCCTAAGATTGCCACGTTTTTCATTGCTTTTTTTACTGTGGTAGGAATATCATGAAGCTTTAAATCAAGAAAGATTGGGTGATTATCTTGTTTAAATGCATCAACAATTGCTGGACCCTCTTTGTAAAATAGTTCCATACCAATTTTTATCGGTATGCCTTTTAATTCGTTATTCCGAATAAAACCTAAAGCTTCTTTTCCGCTAGCGAAATCAAGTGCGAGGTAGATAGGTGTTTGCATTCTCATGCCCCTTTCCAACTGCATCTTCAACAGATGCAAATCCGTACTTTTCAAGAACTGTTGGTAATTGATTAATTATGTCCGGACAAACAAATGGATTATGGAAGTTTGCCGTTCCAACAGCTACCGCATTTGCCCCAGCTAGCAAGAATTCCAGTACATCCTCTGCTGACACAATCCCTCCCATGCCAATGATTGGAAGCCCTACATGTTGTCGTACTTCATAAATCATTCGGATTGCGATAGGCTTTATCGCCGGACCAGATAATCCACCTGTTTTGTTTGCAAGTAGAGGTTTTCGCGCAGCTGCATTCATCTGCATACCGGTCACGGTGTTGATCATCGTTAGTCCGTCTGCACCACCAGCTTCTACTGCTTTAGCCATAGCAACAATATTAGAGACGTTAGGTGACAGTTTCACGTAAACAGGCACGTGACTTACTTCTTTTACTCTTCGTGTCACTTCTTTAGCTAAACTAGGTTCTGTTCCAAATTGGATTCCACCCTCTTTAACATTGGGACATGAAATGTTAAGCTCCATTGCCTGGATGTTAGATGTTCTCGTAAATGCCCTTGTCACCTCTACATATTCCTCAACAGTGCTCCCTGCAACATTTGCAACAATTGGAACATCATAGTTAGCTAGAAAGGGCAGTTCATTGTCAATGATTGCATTTACACCAGGGTTTTGTAGGCCGATGGCATTTAGCATCCCAGCTGCTGTTTCAGCTACTCTAGGCGTTTGGTTCCCGTAACGTGCCTCTTTGGTTGCCGCCTTGATGATAATAGCTCCTAACTGACTCAAGTCATATAAATCACTAAATTCACGCCCAAAGCCGAAGCATCCAGATGCAGGCATGATTGGATTTTTTAATTGTAAGCCTGGTAAAACTGTTTGTAGAGACATCAGATAACCACCTCATTTGCACGAAATACCGGACCATCTTTACAGATTTTCTTAAAGCCATTAGTATCATCATTGGTTGGTACGACACATGCATAGCATGCACCAATTCCGCAACCCATCCGTTGTTCAATCGAAATAAAACCATTATGATCTTGTAATTGATTGGATACAGCACGGAGCATGCCAGTTGGTCCGCATGAAAAAAAATAATCAAAGTAGTCAATTGAGTACTTGTCAATAATGGATGTCACATAACCTTTGTGTCCATAACTACCATCATCTGTTACAACATAACAATCACCAAGTTGGGCAAAGTTCGATTCATAAAACACAGCATCCTTTGTTTGAAACCCGATAATTGAAGTGACACGCACGCCTCTTGCAACCAATTGCTTAGCTAAGTAGTAAAGTGGGGGAACACCTATCCCTCCCCCAATAACAAGTGCATGGTTTACAGAGATTTGATCAATCGGATATCCAGTACCACAAGGAATAAGAACATCCAACCTTTCCCCAACCGATACTTTACTTAATAAATCTGTTCCAGCACCGATAATTTTGAAGATGATAACGATCGTACCTGTTGTTTGGTCTACATCGGCAATGGAGATTGGACGTCTTAACATATGATTCGATTCAGAACCAACATTAATATGAATAAACTGTCCTGGTTTAATTTGATTGATATCCTTGAATCCGTGAAGGGTTAATTCCACTGTGTCTCTGGCAATAGATTGCCTTGTTACTACTGTTAGGTCAAGTTTATTAATCACAATACGACAGCCTTTCTCTCAACAACTGGTCTTGCTGAAAAAGTGGTAGAATCAATCACATTAATAATCGCAAGTGCAGTGTCAAGGCTAGTTAAACATGCAATCCCATGCTCAACTGCTTCTCTACGGATTCTGAATCCGTCAGATCGAGGCTGCTTACCAGAAGTTAGTGTATTGATAACGAACTGGACGTCACCATTTTCAATAATCGATAATACATTCGTTCCAGACGCTCCAATTTTCCCCACCGATTGAACCGGAATACCATTGTTACTAATCGATGCAGCTGTTCCCTCTGTTGCATAGAGCGTGAAACCTAACTGATGGAATCTGGTTGCAACCGCAACTGCTTCTTCCTTATCCTTGTCAGCGATCGTTAACAATGCAGCACCTTCTTGAGGTATCGATAAACCTGATGCAATTAATCCTTTGTATAAAGCTTTTTCTAACGTTTTATCCCGTCCAATAGCTTCACCAGTGGATTTCATTTCTGGACCTAGTATCGTATCAACACTCCGTAATTTTTCAAAAGAGAAGACCGGAACTTTCACAGAAACATGTAGTGGCTCTGGTAGGACACCGTCTTGATAACCCATGTCAGTAAGGGATTGACCTAAAATACATTTTGTTGCAATGTTGGCCATTGTTACACCGGTAATCTTACTTAAAAAAGGAATTGTTCGACTTGCGCGCGGATTTACTTCTAGTACATATACTTCGTCCTTATGCACAACAAATTGAATATTTACTAATCCCTTCACTTGGAGACGTTTTGCAATTTTTATCGTTATATCCACACATTTTTGCTTAATGACAGCACTTATTCGCTGTGTAGGATAGACAGCAATTGAGTCACCAGAGTGGACGCCTGCACGTTCGATATGCTCCATAATTCCCGGAATAATTGTCGTTTCTCCATCACTTATTGCATCAACCTCAACTTCAATCCCTGTTAAATATTTATCGATTAATACAGGGTGTTTATGGGTCACGTGGTTCGTTTTATTTAAATAACTATAAAGTTCTTCATCATTGTAGACAATTTCCATTTGACTCCCACCTATTACATAAGATGGTCGAACTAAGACAGGATAGCCTATTTCGTTTGCGGCACTGATTGCTTGGTCAAGCTTTTTGACACTCTTGCCTTTTGGTTGTGGAATGTTTAATTCCCCTAATAGTTGTTCAAACTTATCACGGTTTTCAGCTGCATCGATAGCCTCTAGTGCCGTACCCAAAATCTTAACTCCCCTACGCTCTAAACCTTCAGCTAGATTAATAGCAGTTTGACCACCAAACTGAACGATGACTCCCATTGGTTGCTCTAATTCTATGACGTGCATCACATCTTCTAACGTTAGTGGCTCAAAATACAACTTATCAGATACACTGAAATCAGTGGAGACTGTTTCCGGGTTATTATTCATGATAATCGCTTCATAGCCTGCTTCTTTTAAAGATAATACGGAATGTACTGTCGCATAATCAAACTCAATTCCTTGACCAATTCTGATTGGACCAGAGCCTAGCACGAGCACTTTCTCTTTTTCAGACCGAACCGATTCATTTTCTTCTTCATAAGTACTATAAAAATAAGGGGTCTCAGATTCAAACTCTGCAGCACAAGTATCAACCATTTTATAAACGGGTTGGATATTTTCAAGCTTCCTTAGTTGATAAATGTCATCCATATCCATCTCCCACACGCGTGCTATTTGTGTATCTGAAAAACCAAATTGTTTTGCTTCTCTTAACAGTTCTAAAGAACCTTTGTTATTTGCTAATGTTCGTTCTAGTTCAATAATCTTGTTTAGTTTAACTAAGAAATAACGGTCTATTTTTGTTAAATCAAAGATCTCATCCAATGACATTCCACGTCGCAACGTTTCCGCTAAGACGTAAATTCGTTCGTCATCCGCCTTCACTAATCTTGCTTTTAGCTCTTCGATTGTTGCTTCGGTTAACCGTTTCATCCAAAGGTCTTCGGCACTTATGTCCAAGGAGCGGATTGCTTTTAATAGTGATTCTTCAAAAGTCCTACCAATCGCCATTACCTCACCAGTTGCTTTCATCTGTGTTCCTAATGTTCGATTCCCTGTAGTAAACTTATCAAATGGGAATCTAGGAAACTTGGTCACTACATAATCAAGCGCTGGCTCGTAACATGCGTATGTTTTACCAGTAATCGGATTGATAATTTCATCTAATGTTAATCCAACAGCAATTTTCGCTGCAATCTTCGCAATCGGATAACCAGTTGCTTTTGATGCTAAGGCAGAAGAACGACTTACCCTTGGATTAACTTCAATGATGTAATACTGGAAGCTATCAGGGTCTAATGCTAATTGGACATTGCATCCACCTTCAATTTTTAAAGCACGAATGATTTTTAAAGACGCATTTCTTAACATTTGGTATTCCCGATCACTTAGCGTTTGCGATGGTGCTGTTACAATCGAATCTCCAGTATGAATTCCTACAGGGTCGATGTTTTCCATGTTACACACAACGATTGCTTGATCGTTTTTGTCACGCATTACTTCATATTCAATTTCTTTAAAGCCTGCAATATTTTTCTCGATTAAACACTGATTTACTGGTGATAACGCTAAACCATTTCGCGTAATATTACGAAGTTCTTGAACATCATAACACATGCCACCACCTGTACCACCAAGAGTATAGGCAGGTCTAACAATTAGCGGAAATCCGATTTCTTCAGAAAATGCTACTGCTTGGTCTACCGTGTTAACAATCATACTATCAGGTACTGGCTCATTTAATTCATTCATTAAGGAACGGAATTTCTCCCTATCTTCCGCTTGTTGGATAGCATCTAATGATGTTCCAAGTAACTCCGTATTACACTCTTCTAAAATACCAGTTGCTTCTAGCTGTACAGCCATATTTAATCCAGTCTGACCACCTAATGTGGGAAGAATCGCATCCGGGCGTTCTTTACGGATGATTTTTATTAAAAAGTCAACGGTTAATGGCTCCATATAGACGGTGTCAGCAATCGTATGGTCGGTCATAATTGTCGCTGGATTTGAATTAGCAAGAATAACTGTGTAACCCTCTTCCTTTAGCGACTGACATGCTTGTGTTCCGGAATAGTCAAACTCAGCAGCTTGTCCGATAACTATTGGACCTGAACCGATAACTAAAATTTTATTTATATCAGTACGTTTTGGCATGTTACTTCCTCCTTCGTCGATGCATGATGTTGATCGATAGTTGTTAGGAATACATCAAATAGGTGATTCGTATCGTCTGGACCTGGTGAACTCTCAGGATGATATTGGACAGAGAATGCGGGATAGTTCTTATGCTTAATTCCCTCTACTGTGTTATCGTTTAAAGCAATTTGCGTAAGTTCCAAATCTGTATGATTTAACGAATCAACCGTGACAGCATAACCATGATTTTGTGATGTAATATATGTTTTATTTAGCATTACGTCCTTCACAGGATGATTAGAGCCACGGTGACCAAATTTAAGTTTTTCTGTATTGGCTCCACATGCTAATGCAAGTAATTGATGACCTAAACAGATACCAAATACTGGTACCTCCTGAATAACGTGACTAATCATCTTTATTGCACTTGGTACATCTTTCGGATTGCCTGGTCCATTTGTCAACATGACTCCATCAGGCTTTAAGCGTAAAATACTTTCTGCATCATAGTTATAAGGAACAACTGTTACATGACAATTCCGCTTGGTTAATTCACGCAAAATACCGTGTTTCATGCCGAAATCTACTAACACAATTCGTTTTCCTCGACCTGGGACGACATATGGTTTTACAGTGGAAACTCTTTTCACTTGATCTGTTATCATTGGTGTCTTTTTAATCATCGCTAAGGCTTCCTCTGTGGATTGTCCGATTGCCGTAAAAATACCTCTCATCGTTCCATGTTTGCGCAGTATTTTCGTTAATTTTCTTGTATCAATCCCTGAAATACCCGGGATATTGTTGGCTTTTAAATAACTATCCAAACTTTCATCACTTCGAAAGTTTGATGGGTAATCACAAACCTCTTTTACAATAAGTCCATGAATCGAAGGTGTAATGGTTTCAAAGTCATCTCGGTTTATTCCGTAATTTCCAATTAGCGGGTAAGTTAACGTTACGATTTGCCCACAATAAGATGGGTCAGATAAGATTTCTTGGTAGCCGGTCATTCCTGTATTAAAAACAACTTCACCTACACTTGCCTGTCCACTACCAAATGCTACTCCTGTAAATACGGTGCCATCTTCAAGCACTAGTTGTCGTTTTTCCATGTGAATCCTCCTTGAAAGACGATTTTCCCTTCTACGATAGTCAGCACTGGAACACCAGTCACTTCCCATTTATCAAAAGGTGTATTTTTTCCTTTAGAATAAAAACTTTCTTTATCTATCACTTCTTGCTTTTGAAGGTCAAGAACTGTTATGTCAGCAGGCGCTCCTTCTTTTAATTCTCCGTACGGTAAACCAAAGACTTGGCTCGGTTTAATTGTCATCCAATCAATTAGTTGTTTTAGTGAAATTTCACCAGTCTTTACCAAATGTGTATATAGAAGGCCAAATGCTGTCTCAAATCCAACAATACCAAATGGCGCTAAATCAAGTCCTAGTTGCTTCTCTTCAGCTGTATGTGGTGCATGGTCCGTAGCAATAAAATCAATTGTTCCATCTAATAAACCGTCAAGTAAGGCTTGTCTATCTTCTTTTGCACGCAACGGAGGATTCATTTTAAAATTGGCATCTTCGGATTGAATATCTTCCTCAGTAAGAAGCAAATGGTGTGGTGTTACTTCTGCAGTCACACGAATTCCTGCACGTTTTGCATCTCTAATTACTCGAACAGATTCTTTTGTGCTTACGTGGCATACATGGTAATGACATCCTGTAGCCTCCGCTAACAACACATCCCTAGCTATCTGGACAGATTCACATATCGAGGGGATGCCTGGAATATTTAATTGTAGACTTGTCTTTCCTTCATGGATTACCCCACCGTGAATTAAGGAATTGTCTTCACAATGTGCAACAATTGCCATATTGATTTTAGCTGCTTGACTCATTGCTTTTAGCATCATGTCAGCTGTCTGAATACCAACACCGTCATCTGTGAATGCAAAAGCACCCGCTTCTTTCAAAGATTCCATATCTGTAAGCGTCGCGCCAAGCAATCGCTCGGTAATCGATGCATAAGGAAGCACACGAACGTATGCCGTTTCTTTAATTCTCTCATTAATATCTTGTAATGTGTTTACACTATCTGGAACTGGTCTTGTATTTGGCATCGCACAAACGGTTGTATATCCACCACGTGCAGCTGCTTTTGTTCCTGTTTCAATTGTCTCCTTCTTTTCCCCTCCCGGCTCACGTAGGTGAACATGGACATCAACGAAACCTGGAGATATTAATTTCCCTTGACAATCAATAGTCTGGTCTGCTTCGAGATCAAGTTTATCTCCTATTTTTTCAATCACACCATCTTTAATGGCAATCTCACAAGGCTTACACTCATTATCTGCTGTTAACTGCATTCCGCCTGTTAAAATCGTTCGCATGTAAAACGCCTCCGTCTTCTAAGATTCGGTACATGACAGCCATCCTTGCTGACACCCCGTTTGTCATTTGTTTAAAAATTCGAGATTTACTACTTTCAACTAATCTATCATCAATTTCCACACCTCTATTTACTGGGGCAGGATGAAGTATAATTGCGTGCTGTTTCATTCTCTTTTCTCTTTCTACTGTTAATCCATAAGCCTCAAGATACTGTTGTTTGTTTAGCGTTGATTCTGTCTGATGACGTTCGTGTTGAATTCTTAACAACATGATGACATCACACGTATCAATTGCTTCATCAATATCAATGTATGGGTATGGAAGCGTTTCGTCGTACCAATCTGGTCGGGAGGATAGATAGACATCTGCCCCCATTGTCGAAAGAGCAAATGCATTCGACCTAGCAACTCTGCTATGCTTGATATCTCCAACAATCGCAACCTTTAAGCCCCTAAATTTCTGATATTCTTGATAGATGGTTAACAAATCAAGTAAACACTGGGTTGGATGTTCACCCTTCCCATCACCAGCATTAATCACTGGGATAGAAACTCGCTCAGCAAGCTCTTTTACAAGATTATCTTTAGGGTGCCTAACAACTAACAGGGAGGCGCCAATTGATTCAAATGTTCGTGCTGTATCATAAACACTTTCGCCTTTTTTCACACTTGAGCTGTCAGTCATGAAATCCAGTACCTCAATCCCCAATTTCCTTTGTGCAACAATGAAGCTCATCTTTGTTCGTGTACTCGGCTCAAAGAAGAGGTTTGCTGCGAACAATTGCTCATTAAAAGGCTTTATACCATGTTGCTGAATGTCATCGGCAAACTTTATTAACTGCAACATCTCATGTTCAGAAAACTGTCTCATTGACACAAAATTTTTCATCAAGTCACTCCCATTTCCATCACCGTATTTTTTTACACTAAGAAAAGCGCAGGCGCCTCGCTAGACCCGACAGGCATAAGACAAGACCTGACGTGGCGGTCTTTGCCACACAAGGGATTGACTTATGACCCCGAGGGGCTAGGCGCTGAAGCTAGACAATCAAGAAAAGCGCAGGCGCCTTGCTAGACCCGACAGGCATAAGACAAGACCTGACGTGGTTATCTAGAATGTTATCCACGTTTAAATTGTTTCTTATCAAGACAATAAAAAACCTCTTTGCAGGCTGCAAAGAGGTAGACGTGTACAAATTTCCACACGTATTCTGTCGCAACCTTTTAAGCCTCACAGGACTTAGTTTAAAGGTTCTATTCTATTATTTTTCAAAAATACTCACTTCATCTTGTTTATCTGTTTCATCTAGCTGCACTACGATCACTTCGTCTTGTGAAGTAGGAATGTTCTTACCAATATAGTCTGCTCGAATTGGTAATTCACGATGCCCTCTATCGACTAACACAGCAAGTTGGATCTGTGATGGTCTACCTTGGTCCATGATCGCGTCCATGGCAGCCCGAACTGTTCTACCAGTAAATAACACATCATCAACAAGGATGACTTTTTTACCTGAGATCTGGTCATCGATTCTTGTATCTTGAATTTTTGGTTCCTTGCTATTATTCACATGATTTAAATCGTCACGATATAAAGTGATATCTAACTCTCCAAATGGCGGTTCTATCCCTTCTATATCAACAATTTTCTGTTTAAGTCGCTTAGCTAAGGGAATCCCCCTTGTTTTAATACCAACAAGCAGCAATCCTTCAACACCTTTATTTTTCTCTAATATTTCATGTGCAATCCTAGTAAGTGCCCGATTAATTGCTGACGCATCTAAAACCGTTGCTTTTTTATTCACGGGATCTGCTCCTCTCTGAGACGGAAACTGGATATAATTTCAGCAAAAAACCCCCATTTCCGCGAAGAAAAAGGGGGGGTTGGATAGACGTATCCTTTTAAGCGTCTAACACTACCGTTTCCTTTTCAGCCTCACGGGACTGCGTTAAAGGTTCTATTATATTCTACATACAATTATTCCAAAGTTTGTTCTATCTGTCAACTCATCTTTTCAATTTCTTTTAATAGGTGTTGGAATTCCTCAGGTGGAGCAATTTGATATTCTAACCATTCTTTTGTTTTCGGATGGTTAAACCCGATTACTTCTGCATGCAAGGCTTGTCCATTACTATTTAGAGTTTTCCTTGGACCATACTTAGGGTCTCCTACAAGTGGAAAGCCGATATATTGCATGTGAACCCTAATTTGATGTGTTCTTCCTGTTTCAAGTACGCACTTAACATGAGTGAAATGGCCAAACCTTTTTAACACTTCAAAGTGGGTTACCGCATGCCGTCCATCATCAACTACAGCCATCTTTTGCCGATCACGCGGGTCTCTTCCAAGTGGAGCATCTATCGTTCCAACTTCATGCGTAATATCGCCGTGCACAATTGCTTGGTAAGAACGTTTGACTGTTTTTTCCTTTAATTGGTTGACTAATGACTCATGGGCCGCGTCATTTTTAGCTACCATTAATAATCCACTTGTATCCATGTCAATCCGATGGACAATACCAGGACGAATGACACCATTGATTCCTGATAAATCCTTACAGTGGTACAATAACGCGTTGACTAATGTACCGTTTGGGTGACCAGGTGATGGATGAACGACCATTCCTTTTGGCTTGTTTACAACTAACACGTCTTCGTCTTCGTAAACAATTTCAAGTGGAATATTTTCAGGGATAACATCTAACTCTTCTGGCTCAGGTATTTCCCAAGAAATATGGTCACCTGCTTGACATTTATAATTGCTTTTGACCTCTACTTGGTTTACTTCAACATAATTGCCCTTAATCCATGCTTGAACTTGGGATCTTGAGGCATCTTGATTAAGACTTGCCAATAATTTGTCAATTCGTAGACCTGCTTCTTCTTTTTGAACCTCATGACTAAAGTCGGTCATGCCTTCATACTTCCCTTCTTCTTCTTTTCGTCTAAAAATGTTACTAGTAAGACTAGAATCACTCCGACGACTAGGGCAGAATCTGCCACATTAAAAATAGGATAGTCATAACTACCGATATACGTATTAAAAAAGTCTACAACTTGCTTACGGAAGAGGCGATCAATAAAATTTCCAATTGCTCCCCCTAGAATGAGTGCTAATGACCATCCCATCAACTTACTTTCTCTGGCAAACTTGTTCATGTAGTATATGACCACCACGATAACTATCGCTGTTATTATGTAGAAAAAAATCATTTGTCCAGCTAATATTCCCCACGCGGCTCCCGTATTACGGTGGGAGGTTATGTAAAACACATCTTCAATGACAGTAATACTTTCACCTAACTCCATTCTAGTAACAACCCACCACTTTGTTAGTTGATCAATAATAATGACAAGTAAGGCAATTAAATAGTAAAGCATAGCTAAAATCCCCCGTTCTTTACTTTCTACATTCTATAGCATTTTATCACAAAAACAGAAATAAAATAAATGACATCCTTATTGAAGATCAAAAGAGTATGTACAGAGCATGTGCTAATTTTTGTTCATTTTTTAATTTTATTCATCAGAGAAGGCTGAACATTACGTCCAGCCTTCTTGGTCAATCATTTTTAATTCGCATAATGCTCTGTGACGATATCGGCACAGCGATTACATAACTCAGGGTATGCTTCATTCGATCCAACAGTATCTGATGCAACCCAGCAACGTTCACACTTTTCACCAGTGTGTTTCTCAACCAGGACTGAAACATGATCAAATTCCTTCGCATTTTCATTCTCGTCTACAAGTTCAAGTCCTGAAACAATTAATAGTTGATGTAAATGTTCGATTGTTTCCAGTAATTCTTTCGTCTTCTCATGTTTTGGAACAACAACAATGCGTGCTTCTAATGACTTCCCTATTACCTTATTTGCACGTGCTTCTTCTAATGCTTTTAGGATATCATCTCTTACTTCCATAAATTGATCCCATTTTGCCTTAAGCTCTTCTTTATTTTTGATTTCTTTTGGCTTTGGCATATCTGTTAACTGAACACTTTCTTCCTCTACTCCAGGAATATAACCCCAAATTTCTTCTGCAGTATGGGCAAGGATTGGTGCAAGTAATCTGACCATTGTCGTAACCGTTTCAAAATAAACTGTTTGAATGCTTCTTCTCCGCTCACTGTCTTTACCTTCGATGTATAAAACATCTTTGGCAAAATCCAAATAGAAGGAGCTTAAGTCAATCGAACAGAAGTTGTGAACGTTATGATAAATGGTTGAAAATTCATAATTGTCATAGGCATATCTTACTTTTTCAATTAGTTCTTGTAATCGAATTAGCATGTAACGATCAACTTCTTGTAAACTTTCTTCTGGTACAACATCTGTTTTCGGATCAAAGTCATGTAAATTTCCTAACATAAACCGGAACGTATTTCTAATTTTGCGATATCCTTCAGACGTTTGCTTAATAATATCATCAGAGATTCTCACATCCGCTTGATAGTCTACGGAGGCTACCCATAAACGTAAAATATCAGCACCGTATTGCTTCATAATCTTTGCAGGTACGACAACATTACCGACAGATTTACTCATCTTACGGCCTTCGCCATCTAAAGCAAATCCATGACTAATAATTGTTTCATAAGGAGCATTACCAGTGACTGCAACTGCTGTTGAAATAGATGAGTTAAACCAGCCACGGTATTGGTCAGAACCCTCTAAATAAACGTCTGCTGGTCTACGTAATTCAGGTCGTTCCACAAGAACACCTTCGTGAGAGGAACCAGAATCAAACCAAACATCCATAATATCAGTTTCCTTTGTAAATGTGCCATTTGGACTATGTTCTGAAGTAAAGCCATCTGGTAATAAATCCTTTGTCTCCCATTCAAACCAAATATTTGACCCGTGCTGGCGAAATAAATCCGAAACATGGGAAATTGTTTCATCGGTAATAATTGGAGTACGATCCTCTCCATAAAATACCGGAATAGGAACCCCCCACGTACGTTGACGAGAAATACACCAATCTTCACGGTCACGAACCATGTTATACAGTCTCGTTTCGCCCCACTTTGGATACCAGTTAACACGATTAATTTCTGTTAAAATATCGTCCCGGAAATCTTTAATCGATGCAAACCATTGGTTCGTTGCTCGGAAGATGGTTGGCTTTTTCGTTCTCCAATCGTGTGGATAGGAGTGAGTAATAAAGTTAAGCTTTAACAAAGCTCCTACCTCTTCTAACTTTTGGGTAATTTCTTTATTAGCCGCGTCATAGAACAGGCCTTCAAACCCAGGTGCTTCCTCTGTAAAGTATCCTTTTTCATCGACAGGACACAACACATCTAAGCCATACTTTTTACTAACAAAAAAGTCATCTTCCCCGTGTCCAGGTGCCGTATGAACAAGCCCTGTACCACTATCTGTGGTTACGTGTTCGCCTAAAATGATGAGAGAATCACGATCATAGAATGGGTGCTTTGCAACTATGTTTTCCGCTTGTTGACCTTTGAACGTTTTGATAACTTCTGAATTTTCCCATTCTAACATATCACTTACTTCTTTTAACATATCATGGGCAATCACATACTTGTTCCCATCAACTTTAACTACTGCGTACTCTAGGTCAGGATGCAACGAGATGGCTAGGTTGGCAGGAATTGTCCATGGTGTTGTTGTCCAGATGATAAACTTCTCATCACCATCTAACAAGTCTTTCCCGTCCTTCACCTCAAAAGCTACATAGATAGAAGCAGAGCGCTTATCTTGGTATTCAATTTCTGCTTCAGCCAAGGCTGACTCAGAAGATGGAGACCAATAGACAGGTTTTAAACCTTTGTAGATATAACCCTTTTTCGCCATTTCACCAAATACTTTTATTTGGGCTGCTTCATAATCTTTCGTCAAAGTAATATATGGGTTGTTCCAATCTCCTCGAACACCTAACTGTTTAAATTGTGTTCGTTGATTATCAACTTGTTGTAGTGCATATTCAGCACACTTTTGGCGAAATTCAGCAACTGACATTTTTTTACGGTCGACTTTCTTTTTTGCTAAGGCAGACTCAATCGGTAACCCATGTGTATCCCACCCTGGTACATATGGTGCATGAAATCCAGCCATTGATTTATACCGAACGATGAAATCCTTTAAAATCTTATTTAGCGCATGCCCCATGTGTAGGTCACCGTTTGCGTATGGAGGACCATCATGAAGAATAAATAACGGTCTACCCTCTGTACGTTTTTGGACTTGAGCATAGATATCTGTCTCATCCCATTTTTCTTGCATTTTTGGCTCTTTATTTGGTAAATTACCACGCATTGGAAACTCAGTTTCAGGCATTAACAATGTTTGTTTGTAATCCATTTACATTCTCCTCCTACATTATTGCTAAAAACAAATTCTAGTTGACTTAAGACCTCTGAGGGGGGTGGCGCCGTAGCTGACTTTACTTGTTATCCATATCAAGTTAGATTTTATAATTTTCTCCTAGACAACAAAAAAAGCCTTTCACATCCCTAAAAGGGACGAGAAAGACTCGCGGTACCACCCTTAATAGATAGAATGTAGCAACTAAATTCTATCCTCTCAAGAATTCGTAACGTGAATGAACCGTCCATTCCTACTATTCGTTCAGATGGATACTTGAGGGTGATTTTTTAAAAGGGTGCTGATTAGGCTTCCACCGTCCCTAACTCGCTTGTAACAGCTTACTTACCTTTTATACTTTCCCTGTCATTGTATTTACACTATCAGTACTTATTTTTTCAGTAATCCTAAACAATAGACTTATGTTAATGAATTATATGTAATTATTTAGCAAACGTCAAGGCTTAATAATTTTTCTCATAAGATTCTCTTCTAAATTCTTCTTCTTGTTCTTCACCGATATCTGTATTGATTAAACCGTCCCAATCTTCGTTCTCTATCAAGTCTAATTGTGCTTCGACTAACATTTTTAATCGCGTTCTAAATACTTTTGCTTGTTTTTTAAGCTCTTCCACCTCTATCGCAATTCGGTGCGATTTTTGTAATGCTTCGTTAATGATACGATCTGCATTTTTTTCGGCTTCTTTGATGATAAGCTTAGATTCCTTTGTAGCATTCCCCCTTACTTCCTCAGCCGTTTCCTGCGCTATAAGAATTGACTTGTTCAGTGTTTCTTCAATATTTGAAAAGTGCCCTAATTTATCACTTAACTGTTCAACCTTTTCTTTTAATTCCTTTTTTTCACGGATAACTAATTCGTAATCTTTTATAACTTGGTCTAAAAATTCGTTTACTTCATCTTCATCATACCCACGAAAGCCTCGAGTAAACTCTTTGTTATGAATATCTAATGGTGTTAATGGCACTTTGGCCACCTCCTGTCAACAATCATATTTCCATTCTATTTGCTACTTAAAATTTCGACATTTTTTCGTAAATTCCTGCAAAAAATTCAAGTTTTTCTTAAAAGATAAGAAAGTATAAAAAATCCAAGAGCTGTCTAGCTCAGCTCCAGGGCCTTGCGCTTTTCTTATTTTAATATACCAACTGTCATTTTCCATTTGTCTTTTTTAGATAATCCATGGACTTCATCAATTTTACTTCTCCCTTTGCCTCGAAATGAAATTAAATCATCCTTTTCGACCAAAAAAGACGTATTTTCAATTGATTGATAATTTACTTTCACTAATCCTTTTTGGATAGCTGCTGCAGCATTTTGACGAGATAATTGATAAATTTCTTTTAATACCGCATCAAGTCGTAAAGAAGAAGCAGTTACTAGCTTTTGCTCCCATTTCTCCTGACTTTCGATTAAGTGCGAGAATGGCTGTTGTTCAAATAATACATTTGCTTTTTTTACTTCGGTTAAATTCACTTTAACATAGGATTCTATTTCTTGGTCAACCAATAATTGGATAGTGCCGTCATAGACGACCAAATCTCCAAGTTTTTTGCGCTTCATCCCTAAGGATAAAAATGCTCCAAGAACATCTCGATGTTCTATAGAGATAAATTTGATTGGATACGTCGCCTCAAGCAATGAAATTTGAAAATCATCCTCTGCTATTTCTTCATAATAGGGGGCTAGGATTGCGCGTTTTCGCTCAGCACTTTCTTTCCCTCCAAAAAAGGAAAGCTTCATATCACTATTATTTCCGATAATTGATTGAAAGATTGTCTGTTCACGAGGAGTTAAAAAATCACTAAGTTTAGGTTGAAAACTTCTTTCTACTTGGTCTTTCCAGGAAAGCACTTGGTCGATAAACGGATGCTCTTCTTTACGAAAATGTTGGTAAACTTCCATATCGATCTCCTTTATCATACGGTTAAAAAGGACCGAGGAATTAACTTCCCTTAGGTTCAGGGGGGGGCGCACACGAACTTCGCAAAAGCAAGCTAACGAAGAAACGATAATGTGTCATTTTCACTGGCCTTTTTGAACAACCTCTTACACCTTAAGTATCTTTTACTTATCTATTACCATCAAAAAACTTGGCACTGCAGCCAAGTTTTTCCACTTCTAAATACTTAAATTAGACAAGCATTTGATGCAACACACCTAAGCCACTTGTTGCAAATTGAAGCACTAAGATTGCTACGATTGGTGACATATCAATCATGCCTAAAGGGGGAATGATTTTCCGAAATGGATCTAAGTATGGTTCACAAATGCGAGCTAATAAACTCCCAATCGAAGACTCTCTTGCACCAGGAAACCACGACAATAAAATATAGGCAATCAAAGCAAAGCTATAGATCTCGATTAATGAATAAAGCAAACTAAAGATCTGTGACATTATATTACCATCCTTTCTCTCTATTATCTTCTTCTAGCATTTCTGTAATCGAACCCGATACATCTACGTTATCTGGCGTACATAGAAATGTGTGCGGACCAAGCTTTTGGATTTCACCAGATATGGCGTATACTGTGCCACTTAAAAAATCAACAATTCGTTTCGCTTGTTGATGTTCTACTCGTTGGAGGTTTATCACAACAGATCTACGATTAACTAGATTATCTGCAATTTCTTGCGCCTCACTATATGACCTTGGTTCACATAAAACAACTTTTGAACTATTGGTCATCGCCTTCAGGCTAACGACATTTTCTCGTCTTTCTTTCCTAGAAGCAGCCTCTGGTACTTGCAATTCCTCTTCCTCTACATATTCATACTCATATTCATCATCAACAGCAAAAAATGTTTTTAACTTATTTTTAATACTCATGGGTTTCACCTCTTTTAATTTAAACCGACTAGCTTCGTACCTATCCGAATGTGTGTAGCACCTTCTTCTACCGCAATATGAAAATCGTTGCTCATCCCCATGGAAAGGTAACGGCATGGTGCATGCGCCCATTGTTTGTCCATTACTTCATCACGAATATGTTTTAATTGACGAAATGTTTTCCTTACTATTTCTTCATTATCAACCAATGGAGCCATTGTCATTAACCCAACCACTATTATGTTAGGATAGGTTTTTAATTTTTCAATAAAGGGAACAACTTGGCTAGGGTCAAGTCCATGTTTTGATTGTTCTCCACTAACATTAACTTGTACGAAGCAGGAGACTTGACGGTCTGCGCGCTTATTAATTTCTTTAGCTAATGAATCCCGGTCCAATGAGTGGATATAATCAACATGTGGTAGAATATCCTTTACCTTTCTCGATTGTAAAGAACCAATAAAATGCCAGGTAGCACGATTACCGATTTCCTCATATTTCTCAAGAAGACCTTCAAGTCTGTTTTCACCAAGATGGCACAGTCCTGCATCGAGTGCTTCTTTTGCGCGTTCAGCAGTAACATATTTGGTAACAGCAATGATCGTTATATCTTCTTTATTTCTACCAATCTTTTTACACGATTGCTCCACTTGTGTTTTAATATCGTGGAAGTTTGCTTGTACAGTCAATGATCTATCTCCTTTCTAAGTCTTTTCCTCGTATCCGATAAAACCGACAAATCTACCGGTTATTCCATTATCTTTGCGATGTGAAAAAAAGATATCATCTTTAAATGTACAATAATTGGTTTTAGCTATGTTTTGCGGTTTTACCTCCGCTTTAACAAGTAATTGATAGTTCAATTCTTTTAAATCTAACATAAAATGACCATTACCATTATTGATAACGACGCTATCGTAAACATCGTCAGGAATGTATTGGATCACATGTTGGTCTACTTCATAATGAGCCTGACTTATACACGGACCGATAACTACTTCCACTTCATTTGTATTTACCCCATGTTCAGACATTGCTTCAACCATTTTACTAGCCATTTTATTTACAGTCCCTTTCCATCCAGCATGAGCTATTCCTATCCAGCCACTGACGGGATCAAAGAAAAATAACGGAACACAGTCTGCAAACATAGCAACACACAAAACACCTGAATCTTGGGTGATCATACCATCTACACCAGCCAAGGCATCAGCATGATTAAACGCCCCTAGTCCTGCTTGACCCTTAGAAACGACTGAAATACTTGTCCCGTGAATTTGTTCGCCCATAATCCAGCTATGTAAAGGAATGTTCAGCTTTTCAGCTAAGATACGTCTATTTTGCAAAACATTGTTCTTAGAATCCGGGACATGAAATCCTAAATTCAATGATGAAAATGAATCGGGACTTACCCCGCCAAATCTTGTTGAAATACCTGCTTGAAGGCGCGGGGATATTCGCTTCCATTTATCAATCATTAAAAATGATGGATCTTTAGCTTGAAAAGGCTCCATTTGCAACACTCCTCTATTTTCACCATTTTACCACAATTATCTAGGGATTTCTTGTAGAATTCACCTGATTACTCCATTCGTTGTGAAAAAAGTTGCGGATTCTTGTCTTTTTTTACTAAAATGACATCCGAACCAATCGTAACAATATTTTCCCAAGGAATCATCACCTCTTCATCTTTCCCAAAAAATCCCATCACTTTTCCTTTTGTCCCAATAATTAAATAAAGTATTTTCCCTTTGTCAACATCAATTTCTAGATCAGTTATATTTCCTACTTTTCGACCGTCTTCCATCATGATGATGTCTTTTATTTGTAACTCTGTTAATGTTATCATCCAAACACCTACCTTTTTACTACTATATGCAGAAGAAAAAAGATATTTTCTTTTTTTAAAAAAATCCGTGAGCAAGTATGATAAAACTTAAAATTTCGACTTAAGACTTCGAAAGGGTAGGCACCCGGAGCTAGACAGCTCTTTGTTTTTTTATTCTTTCTTAACTTGTAAAAAAAAGCCTTATCCTTGTAGAAGGATAAGGCTTTTTTAGTACTTTTACTTTTATTCAAACATTTCCTTATTCATCTCATGGATAGCTGCTTTTTCAAGCCTAGATACTTGGGCCTGTGATATACCAATTTCTTCAGCAACTTCCATCTGTGTCTTACCTTGAAAAAAGCGCTTGTTTAAGATCATGGTTTCTCTTTCGTTAAGACGGTGCATGCCTTCTTTTAAAGACAGTTTGTCCAACCAATTTGACTCTTTATCTTTATCATCACTTAATTGGTCCATGACGAATATCGGGTCTCCCCCGTCATTGTATATCGGTTCGAACAAGGAAACCGGATCTTGAATCGCATCCATCGCAAAGACAATGTCAGAATGTGGCACTCCCATTTCTTCAGCAATTTCCATTGGCGTTGGATCTTTTGACGTTTTACTAATTAGTCTTTCACGGACCTGCAGTGCTTTATAAGCAGTATCTCTTAATGAACGAGATACCCTTATCGGGTTATTATCTCTTAAGTATCTTCTAATTTCACCAATAATCATTGGTACAGCATATGTTGAGAATTTAACATTTTGACTTAAATCAAAATTGTCTATGGATTTCATTAATCCAATACAGCCGACTTGAAACAGGTCGTCGCCATACTCTCCACGATTGTTAAACCGTTGGATTACACTTAACACTAGGCGTAAATTACCGTTTACAAGTTGTTCTCTGGCTGAATCATCACCTTCTTGCATTTGTTTAAACAACTTTCTCATTTCATCATTTTTTAATACTGGTAATTTTGATGTATCGACTCCACAAATTTCTACTTTATGTCTTGTCATACTCTACCCTCCCATTGGAGATGCTGTTCAATGAACAGTATCACCGAGAGAAGGAATTTTTATGCAAGACGGTTCAACAATCTACAGTACCATATTCTGTTAATCGCTATGATAGTAAGATCATACCATTTTGTTAAATTCTTTTTTTAGCCGTCTTATTATCTTTTTTTCGAGTCTCGAGATATAGGATTGAGAAATTCCTAACATGTCTGCAACATCCTTTTGTGTTTTCTCTTCCTCTCCAATTAAACCAAAGCGTAGTTCCATAATCTGTTTTTCCCGGTCATTTAGATGTGATAAGGCTTTTTTTAGTAAATTCTTGTCGACATTGGCTTCTAAGTCCTTAACCGTTACATCATCATCTGTCCCTAACACATCTGATAGAAGTAACTCGTTTCCATCCCAATCTATATTTAGCGGCTCATCAAATGATATTTCCGATTTAGTTTTATTATTTTTTCTTAAATACATCAATATTTCATTTTCAATACAGCGAGATGCATAAGTTGCAAGCTTTATTTTCTTCTCTGGATTAAATGTGTTAATTGCTTTAATTAATCCGATTGTGCCTATGCTAATTAAATCCTCAATGTTTATTCCTGTGTTTTCGAATTTTCTTGCAATATAAACAACTAAACGAAGATTTCTTTCAATGAGCATTGACCGTGCTGCTTCATCGCCGACAGGTAGCCTTTTTAATAATTCAGCTTCCTCTTCTTTAGATAACGGAGGAGGTAACGCTTCACTTCCACCTATGTAATATATTTCATTTGTTTTAAAACCAAGCTTAATTAAAAGTTTGTACCACCACAATTGTATTTTTAATTTCCATTTTCTCATCTGCTATCCTCTCCTTTTGCTCTAGTTTTTTTATCCTTATACGGTTACAGGTTTTCACTCTTTCATTACAGGTGGTTCTGACTTCAGCACCCTTCCTTAAACTAGGCTGAAGTTGCAACCGAATGTTTAAATAGTTCTGGATGTAATAAGCAGTGATAGCTTCCATCTGCGGCTAGTTCTCCAAACTGAATTCCAATCAATAATTTGTTTGTTGATATTTGTTTATTTTCGTATTTTACTAACATGTTTTCTGGTTTCAAAACAATCATGAAGGTACGATTCCCGTTAACACCTTGATATGGAACAATATTCATAAGTGATTCCAGCTTATCTGGAAACCCTTCGAACACTAATTTGTCTTGTGCTTGTTCAAGGATACGTATTTCCTCTTTAGAAAACCAATTCTCCATAAACGCTTGATCACAGATGACCACTGGTTTTCGTGAAAAAGGGTCTACTAATTGGTTGCCACTATCCACATAAGCAATTGTCGAGAAAGTTTTTCCAAGTATTTGAATATCAACTTCATACAACTGGTCATGTCTAAATTTTTCATATGCATGCTTGTCCAGTCTTTCCTTCGTAAAATACCAAATTAAAGGAAATCCAAACCCAATGAATAACCAACTAATTTGATCACCATAACCGGTTTGATACGTTAATACTCCACTACCATTGGTGTACATTTGCTTATTTAATAGAAAGTGCAATGCAATCAATCCACCTCCTAAAACAAAAGAAATAAAATAGAAAAATAAAAGTTTTTTCAAAAATTGACGGGTATTTTCATATCCAAATGTACATAAAATAATAAATAGGGAATAGATAATTTTACCCATCGGTGCTGTTAACAGGGAATTAGGAAAAAATAAAGTTATTGGAACAATAACGGATGCAATAAAGGCTCCAAAAAGAAGCTTGAGACGACTAGTATTAGCTTTTGTAATATACTGAGTTAGCATCAAAATCATAAAATCTAGTAAAAAGTTCAACAGCCAAACAGCATCCAAATAGATAGTCACTTTATTCTTCCTTTCAAGTTACAAATAGTGATTTAAAGTAAGTATAGCGGAGTTAGAAATAGAAGTCTGTCAGATTTTGTGTGATAGCAACAACTAATTTTTAGATGTTATTAGATAATTTGTCATAATTTTTCATTCGAAAGACAATATCAAAATCAACACCGCTCATAAAAACCTAAACAACAACACTATGAGCCATTCGACAATAAAAACACAGGACGAAGAAAAGCCTAAGGCAAGCTTAAGTAGTAAATCTATTCAGAAAAGCGCTGAAGCTAAGACAGCTCTTGGATTTTTTTATACTTTCTTAATCTATGAAAAAAGGGAGTAGTAAATTGTTTAATACAATTTACTACTCCCTAAAGGATTATCTTCTTCTGTTTCTATTTCGTAAAAATGTTGGAATATCTAGTGTTTCTTCCTCTTGTTTAACTCTTTGATGAACAGGTTCTCTTACTCCTTCGTCCCGTCGACGCTCACTAGTTGTTGTTTGTTGCTGCTGACTAGTATTATTGATTGGTGGACGTTGTTTCGATTGAGAAGCTTTTAATTGAGCCTCATCAAAACCGGTAGCAATCACAGTAACAACAATTTCGTCTTTTAAATCTTCGTTAATGACAGAACCGAAAATTACGTTAACCTCTTGGTCCGCAGCAGAAGTAACAATGTCCGCTGCTTCCTGGACTTCATATAAACTTAAATTAGTCCCACCAGTAATATTCATTAATACACCGTGTGCACCATCAATTGAAGTCTCAAGTAACGGGGAAGAAATAGCTTTCTTCGCAGCTTCTGTTGCTCTATTTTCTCCAGTAGCAATACCTATTCCCATTAATGCTGAACCTTTATCAGACATAATGGTCTTTACGTCAGCAAAGTCAACGTTAATTAATCCAGGAACGGCAATCAAATCAGAAATACCTTGAACACCTTGACGAAGAACATTGTCAGCTTCACGGAATGCTTCAAGCATAGGTGTGTTCTTATCAACAATTTCTAATAAACGGTCATTAGGAATAACAATCAGTGTATCGACGCTACCCTTTAGTCCATCAATTCCAGAAACTGCTTGTGTAGAACGTTTTTTACCTTCAAAGGTGAACGGACGAGTGACAACCCCGACGGTTAGTGCCCCAAGTTCTTTAGCAACTTGTGCAATAACAGGAGCTGCTCCTGTTCCGGTTCCTCCTCCCATTCCTGCAGTGACGAAAACCATGTCTGCTCCTTTTAGTACTTCTTCTAATTGTTCTTTACTTTCTTCAGCCGCTTTTCGACCTACTTCAGGATTGGCTCCTGCACCTAGCCCACGCGTCAGTTTGGTTCCAATTTGCATTTTCACTTCTGCCTTAGAAAGATTCAGTGCCTGAGCATCTGTGTTCACTGCGATAAATTCTACGCCTTGTACACCATGCTCGATCATTCGATTTACCGCATTACTACCCCCACCGCCAACACCGATTACTTTAATCGTCGCGAGCTGGTCCATATTCATATCAAACTCTAACATAATTGTTCCTCCTATTTTGCAAGATTACAAGTTTCATTGATGTCGTATCTATCTGTTAGAGAAAGTCCAAAACACGTTTTGAACCTAACCTTTTGGAATGTTAATCAAAGAAATACTTGAAAATATTAGCAATCCCTGATTCTTTCTTCTTATTCGTATTTACTTCTTTTTGCTTAACCTGCCTTTTTGGCTTTTTTACTTGCTCTTCATGATCTTTAAGTGTAACAGATTCTACAATCTCTTTACCTTGTATTTTCGCATTCCGATAAGCAAACTTCAAGATACCAACACCAGAAGTGAATTGTGGCTCCCTAACTCCTATGTAATCTGGCGTCGCAATTCTAACACTTGAGACAAAAAGGTCTTGTGCTAATTCAAGCGTCCCTGGCATGTTAGCACATCCTCCAGTTAATACATAACCACCTGGTAACTCTTGATATCCTATTTTACGTATTTCCCTATCGACGAAAGCAAATATTTCTTCTAATCTTGCTTCAATCATATCAGAAATTTGTAATTGATTAAATGTTTGCTTTTTATTACTTCCAATTATCGATACATCAAATGTTTCTTCTTCTCTTGCATCATCATAGAACGCATGACCATGGTTTAGCTTGATATCCTCTGCTTCCTCAGAAGAGGTTCGAAGCCCGATAGAAAGGTCCTTCGTTATATTGTCTCCACCTAATGTAAGGACGCTTGTGGAAACAAGATGGTCATTCTCAAAAATGGAAATGGTTGTACTACCACCGCCTACATCAATTAGAGCAACACCTAAGTTTTTCTCATCCTTCGACAAAGCAATTGCTCCTGATGCAAGGGGCTGAAGGCAAATGTCTTGTATTTCTAAATTAGCTCTTTCAACACATTTCAACACATTATGTAGCATTGTTTTGGAGCAAGTGATGATTGTTCCTTCCATTTCTAGACGGACTCCAATCATACCTCTTGGGTCATTAATTTCATCTAATCCGTCGACAATAAATTGTTTAGGTACAACATCAACAATTTCTCGCTCCGGCGGGATGGAAACGACTTGAGCAGCATCGATGACTCTTCGAATGTCCTCATTTCCAATTTCCCTATTTTCGCTTGATACAGCGACAACTCCATGACAAGGTTGTAATTGAACATGGTTACCATTTACCCCAACAACCACCCGTTCAATTTTCATATTTACCATTCTCTCAGCTTGCTCAACAGCTGTTTTTATGGATTGAACTGTTTGGTCTATGTCGACGATGGCACCTTTTTTCATCCCATTCGATTTAGCTGTTCCTACTCCTATTATGTTTAGAGAATCATTAAGGATTTCACCGATAATAACTTTTATTTTTGATGTACCTATATCCAGGCTGACTAAAATTTCATTGTTGTTCAAAATAAGGCACCTCCCAATCTTAAGGCATCTGAATAGTACAAATATTAACGAAAAATCGATAGAATTACAATCTATTTTGCATAATATCTAGCTAATTGTAAAATTTACCAACCCACAAAGCGGAAACAAAAATAATCTAACTAACAATATTCGGCATATTCCGACTAATCCCTCTATTTTCTTTCGGTTTTTTACTTTTGTTTTGAATTCTTTTGTTGATCTAAAACGAGCCTGCGAATGATTGCAATATTTTGAAAAAGTCTCACACCGAAAGCGAACACAGCAGCAAGGTAAAGATCAATTCCTAATTGAACACCTATAAAGGCAAGGCATGCAGCTAAACTTATGTTAAAGAAAAAGCCAGACAAAAAAATCCGTTCGTCAAACTTTTTTTCCAAGTGCGCCCTAATCCCACCAAATAAGGTATCGAAGGCCGCCAAAACAGCGATCGATAAATAATCTGAAAATTGTTCTGGAATTGTTATATCTGTCAATAAACCTAAGCTTAAGCCAATTAGTAAAAAAAGTACAGGTAGCCACATTATTGCTCACCCGACATTTCAATTTCATTTACTTCTAGCATCTCTACATTAATCATTCCTTCATATTTGGGTAAAACTAATTTTTGTTTTATGTTAGCAATTAAATCCAAATTTTCGATTGCAAAATAATCTTTTGACTTACTTACTTGTATATAATCCAATAATCGACTTGGGTTTTGTGACAACACCTTTATTTGTACTGGCACTTTTCGAAGGGCATGATTGTTCACATACGTTTCACCATTTACATACCTAATCGGTGTTGTATTGATAATTCTTTCGTTTTCAATTGCTATATCCGTTGCACCATAACTATTTAACTCGTTGACTAGTCTGTGCAATAGTTCTGGTGTTATTGTCGGATAAAGCTGTCCTGCTTCACCATCAAAGAAAATCGGTTTTATTGTAATTAAAACCCCACTACCTGTTATTTCTGTCAAGCCTGCCTTACGCTTTAATTCCTCAATAGAATTTTTTAACGTGGCGATTTGCTCTTCTTGCGTTTTTTCTTGATACTGTTCTATTATTTTTTCTGACTCAGCAATTTGTTGATATAGTTGCTGTTGTTTTTTTTGCTCCACTTGTATTTGCGTACGAACTTCAAATAAATCTCTTGTGTCTCTTTGGGTGGGCTCGTTTACCGATTGAAACTGAATGGCAGCCATTAAACCAACAACTGCACACACCAAAGAAATGATTATGATTTGTCTTCCTTTCAAGCTACATCACCTATCTTAACTTATCCTAGCTTTCATTTCGATGGTATCAACTGGTTCCAATTCAACTTCAACGTTATCACTAACTAACAGGTCAATAACTCCATTTGAAAGTGTCATACTTAACTCTAACACTTCAGGTTCACCAATTGCAGCAATGACAAAAGGGGCAGCGTGTTGTCTACCGTCTACAGAAATAACTGGTCCGACACAAGAAATATAACTATCTTTGTAAAGCCTTTGCCCATTTATCGAAAGAGCTTTTGCGCCTGCACTATTTAGCTCATTTAAAACTAACTGCACATGTCGCTCATGGACGATGTATTGATTTGCATTTGCTTCGGAAGGAATATAGTTTGCATCGCGTAAAGTTACTTTTATTCCTTCCCCTTTTATAGGTAGCTCACCAGTAAACATTTGCAAGTTTTTCTTTGTCTCTACATAATCACGTATAACAGATTTTTGCTGTCCTAACGTTTCTTCAAAACGTTGGATTTCTTGTCGCTTTCTGTCTAGTTCTGCTCGTAATTCTTTATTTTCACCTTCCAAATCAATTAACTGTTGGCGATAAAAGTAGCCTCTTTCCCATGATTGATTAGATAATTGAGTGATTTTTGAATCGTTTTTCGTCTGTTGGTAACTAAAGGATAAGAGAAAGCCAAAAACCAATAACACCAAAGATAAAATAACATGTTTACCCTTCAACTTCATCTTCATTCTCCCCGTCGTTGCCTTGCTTTTCGATGTTTTCATAAGGATCAAACACAGCTCCTCCATCAGCCATGCGGATAACACCTTTTGTACTTCTGTCTAACTGTGCAGAAATGGAAGGATATGCTTTCATTGTATTTGCAAAGTTTCTGATTGATCCATCGACTTCAAAGCCGTCGCTCATAAATAACCAAACCTTGTATGGGTTGCCTTCTGACGGTTGCCAATGAACTTCGGAAATTAAATTAGTAATACTAGAAGGCAATTCAGAAAGTTCTTTTGTCATTTCTTGCAAATAGGTTTGTTTTGTGAAATTGACGAGCAATGGAGCATCTCCAGGCATCGTTTCAAGAGGGTAAGATTTTAATGTTGCACCATTTTCTAATAGTGGATAAAAGTCATTGTCCTCTTGTATGTAGGCAATTCTGCTAAATTCTTCTACAGATATTATTATCGTAGAAGGGAATTTTCTACTGACACTAACCTTTTCAATTTCTAGATGTTTCTTTACTTTACTTTCCACTTCATCTGTATTAACACTGAAATAGTTTTGACTCGTTGATAATCCACTTAAATCAATGATATCTTCTTCGTCAACATAGTTATTCCCACTTACTTCTATAGTATGAACACGACTCAATGGAGACTGAAGATATCCAACCAAACCAATTAAAATGAAAAATAAAGATAAATAAAAGATTAACCTTCTGTTCGCTTTTTTCTTTCTTGCTTGTTTTAGTTTGGGAATCCGGTCTTCTATCGAGACAACTTTTTTCTCGGCCATGCCAATTCTTCCTTTTCTATTTTCAACAGATTAGTCGAAGTATGAAATCTACTCCAGTTATTAAGGGAGTCAGACCCTGTAAAACAAGGAAACGGCATACGAGATGCCGTTTTAATAGTTACAAGAAAATTATATCATATTTTTTGATTATCGTATTGGAAATATAATTATATTTCAAGAAAAACAAAAACGCCAAACTGGTCGTGGCTGACTTTACATGTCGTCCACAACAAACGGATGATATAAATTTCCTAGAAAATAAGAAAAGCACAGGGCGAACGGAGTTAGACAGCTCTTGGATTTTTTTTACTTTCTTATTTGTAAAAAAAAATAGTCCGACTGACCTATGTCAATCGAACTTAAAGAGGTTGAATACGCACTTAAAGTTTTGCATATTTACTAATGTTGAGAACGATACCTATCGAACACAAAATCAAGGTAAGTGAAGACCCTCCATAACTCAAGAATGGCAAGGTAATCCCTGTGACTGGAATTAAACCGATCACAACACTAATGTTAATCATTACTTGCAACGAAATCATCCCAATAATACCTAGTCCTAAAAGACTACCGAATGTATCAGGTGCCGCTAAGGAAACTCGTATTCCTCGCCATAACATTAGTAAAAATAATAGTAACACAAACGTCCCACCAATAAAGCCAAGTTCTTCAGCTAATATGGCAAAGATAAAGTCATTATGTGGTTCTGGTAGGTAAAAGAACTTTTGCAGACTTTGACCAAGTCCCATCCCCATTAATCCACCTGGGCCAATTGCATAGAGGGATTGAATGATCTGGAAACCGTTCCCTAGTGGGTCTTCCCAAGGATTTAAAAATGCTGTAATCCGATTAATCCGATAAGGTGCAGAAATGATTAAACCAAGAAAGCCAATAACTCCAAGTATGCCTAGTCCAACAAAATGGGAGATTTTAGCCCCTGCAACAAATATCATGACCAAACAGGTCAAAACAAGTACCATTCCTGTTCCTAAATCGGGTTGAAGCATAATTAAACCAAAGGCAACAAATACGAGCAATAGTGATGGGAAAAAACCCTTTTTGAATGAGGTGATGTACTTTTGGTTTGAAGCTAAATAAGTCGATAGAAAAATAATTAGACCGAGCTTCATAAATTCCGCAGGTTGAATGCTAAATGCTCCAACACCAATCCAACTTCGTGCCCCACCCCTTACCATACCAATTCCAGGAATAAGAACAGCAATCAATAACAAAAAACAAATGAATAAAATTGGTTTTGCATACCTTTGCCAAGTTAAATATGGGATGTTCATAATAAAAAACATTGCTACAATACCAACAGTTGCAAACAACAACTGTCTTTTTGCAAAGTAAAACGAATCCCCGAATTTATAATCTGCCCAAATAGCTGATGCACTATATACCATTACTACCCCAACGATGAGTAGACCAATAATCGAGATAGTAAGCAGCATATCTGGTGCGTTCTTTGTTCTCTGTTTTGATTTCAAGCAAACAACACCCCTTTTCCTAATACATTGGAATCAGGGCTTTCTTTCGACCTAGATAAGACAAGCCCCTACTCTAATGTATGCACCGCATCAACAAACATGTCTCCTCTTTCTTCAAAAGTTCGATACTGATCCCAACTTGCACATGCTGGAGAAAGGAGGATGACATCTTTTGGTGATGAAAGCTGATACGCTGTTTGTGCTGCTTGTTTAACATTATCGACAGACTCGACAATCTCTATTCCTGCTTTACTTGCTGTTTCTTCAAGCTTATGTGCTGTTTGTCCAAAAACAACCAGCGCCTTCACGTGTTTTAGATATGGGATTAATTCATCAAATGAATTTCCTCTATCAAGACCTCCAGCCAACAAAATGGTTGGTTGTGAAAATGATGCTAGCGCTTTTGATGTAGCCAAAACATTCGTTGCTTTTGAATCATTATAAAACAGGCGACCATTTATATTCTTAACAAATTGCAATCTATGTTTTACCCCAGTAAACGTTGATAACACATGAGCAATTCCTACATTTGTTGCTCCCATTAATTTAGCCGCACACACAGCAGCTAATATGTTTTCTAGATTATGCGTTCCGACTAAGGCTACATCCTTTTGTGCGATAATTTTTTCTTTTCGGAAATATACATAGTCCTGATCACACCAGGCTCCGTCAATAGAAACATTGTTCCTACTAAAGGGGACCTTTGTCGATCTAGCTTGACTAACTAATTCTACAACCCTTTGGTCATCCGCGTTATAGACAATAAAATCGTCGCCATCTTGATTTTGAAATATGTTAGCTTTAGCATTTGCATAATTTTCTAATGTCTTATGATAATCCAAGTGCGCTTCAAATAAATTGAGAAAGACAGCTACCTTTGGCTTAAACGTCTTAATACCCATAAGCTGAAATGAAGATAGCTCAATCACCATCGTTTCGTCTTCTTCAAGGTGTTCTGCTACTTCGGTTGCAACTTTTCCGATGTTACCAGCAATTTTTGCTTGTTTACTACTGCGGAGAAGCATTTCATGAATCAGAGTTGTTGTCGTTGTTTTCCCATTGGAACCTGTAATCCCAATAATTGGATTAGTGATTAAATAGCTAGTCAATTCTACCTCAGTAATAACTGGAATGTTTCGTAGTTCTGCTTCACTTACAATAATATTTTCATAAGGAATTCCAGGATTCTTGACAACTACATCTACTTTATCTAAAAGAGAAGTTGGATGTGCTCCGGTCACAACCTGAACACCTAGTTTATTTAACTGCTGGACAGCTTGATCGGTGTCTTTTGCATGCAAATCGTTCACAATCACTCGTTTTCCGTTGTTTGCTAACAGTTTAGCTGCTGCAGTGCCGCTTTTCGCAAGCCCAAGTACTAATATGCTGTTGTATGGAAAATCTATTAATTTTTTCAATATACCCACACCTCTATATATATGCCTAACGCAGCAAAAATTAAACCAACTAACCAAAACGTACTTACAACTCTCCATTCAGACCAACCCATCAATTCATAATGATGGTGTAAAGGACTCATTTTAAAGACACGCTTACCAGTTGTTTTGAAAGATATCACTTGAATGATAACAGATAGTGTTTCTAAAACGAACACACCACCAATAATAATTAATAAAAACTCTAATTTAGTTAGGATAGCAACGGCTGCTATTGCACCACCTAAAGCTAAAGATCCTGTATCCCCCATAAACACTTTTGCAGGATGGGCATTAAACACTAGGAAACCAAGTAAGGCACCAACAACGGACAGTGAAAAAATCGTTATTTCAAACTGCGGGAAACCATACCAAGCTAAAATCCCAAATGCTCCAAAGGCAATTGCAGCCGTTCCAGCTAATAAACCGTCAAGCCCATCTGTTAAATTGACTGCATTTGAAGCCCCAACTAACATAAAAATAATAAAAGCTGCATACCAATACCCGAGGTCCCACTGTATGCTTGTCCCCGGAATCTGAATATAGGTTGGAAAATCATTCTGACGTAAAATAAAATAAAATACGAGTGCAATAATAATTTGTCCAATCATCTTCTGTGCAGATGTAAGACCAAGATTTCGCTTTAAGGCTACCTTAATAAAGTCATCGAGAAAGCCGAGAACACCATATCCAATGAGTACAAACAACAATAAAAATATTTCAAAACTGATTGGATTCGGGTTGAACTTCCCTGTCATAATAACAGTTGTAACCACGACACTAAAAAGGATCATAACTCCCCCCATTGTAGGGGTACCCATTTTTTTCATGTGGGATTTTGGACCTTCTTCTCGAATACTTTGACCGAATTTCAATCTCCGTAGAAACGGAATAATAATTGGAGAGATAAGGACGGTAATCAAAAAAGCGATTGCCATAGTAACTATTAAGACATATTCATTCATCATTATTTCCTCCTTTAGTACGTAACCGTCCCAAACATTGTTTAACGTAAAGCCTCGACAATAGATTCTAATTTCATTCCACGTGACGCTTTTAATAATACGACGGTTTGTCCATTAAGGATAGATACTAGCTGTGGAATCAACTTTTCCTTGTCATCAAAGTGCATTGATTTTGCTGTTGGAAAAAGCTTGGCAACTTCATCGGAAATAACTTTCGAGTCGGAGCCTATTGTATAAACAACGTCGATATCACTTGAAATTGCATCCACAACAGAACGGTGAAGTTCTTGTGACTGTTGGCCCATTTCAAACATATCACCTAAGACTAACACTTTTTTTTGATAAGAGGTCATTTGTTTAATGATCTCTATCGATGCTTTCATGGAAGTTGGGGATGCGTTATACGCGTCATTTATAATGGTTGCATTATTCTTTCCTTTGATTAATTCAAAACGCATCCCTGTTAACGTAAGTTTATTTAATGCCGATTGGATTTGTTCCTTTGATACGTCTAACTTTTTAGCAATTGCAATAGCAAAAGCTGCATTTTTCACATTATGTTTCCCTAACATATTAAGCTCAAATGAATCGTCATCTAAATGAAAAGAGGACGACGTTGCATTCATCTGATAATTATTAATGAAAAGATCATTATTCTCCTTAAAGCCAATGGTTACTACGTTGTCGTTGCTATGTAATCCTTCTAACAACCTCTCGTCTCCATCAATATACAAAGTGCCTTTTTGATCTAGTCCAGCGACAATTTCTGTTTTTGCCTGTGCAATACCTTCCCGTGAACCTAAAAATTCAATATGGGATTCCCCGATGTTCGTAATAACTGCAAAATTCGGGTTTGCTATTTTGGAAAGTAGCTCAATTTCGCCAAAATGGTTCATTCCCATTTCAACTACTAAGACTTCTGTATCACGTGCCATGGACAAAATCGTTAGCGGTAACCCAATATGGTTATTGTAGTTTCCTTCTGTGCGATAGGTCTTGTATTTCGTTTCTAAAACTGAACCAATAATATCTTTTGTCGTTGTTTTGCCGTTTGATCCTGTTACGCCAATAACGATAGGATTCACTAACCATCGATATCGATGGGCTAGCTGCTGGAGTGCCTGTAAAGTATCCTCGACAAAAAAGACAGGGAATTGTGTTGGCAAAAAGCTTGGGAGCTTTCTGTCCTTTTCCCATAAGATTGCTACTGCTCCATTAGTAAAGGCATCTTTAATAAAATCATGCCCATCAAAAGAGTCACCCTTTAACGGTACAAACAAGGATTTTTTTGTTTTTTCCCTACTATCGGTAGTTACTTGAAGAATTGGTAGATCATCTTCAACAACACCTTTGTGATTAGGAAATAATTTAGTTAAAAAATCTGTAGAAAATAACATAACCTGCTCCTTTATCTTAGCAAAGATAACATAACAATTCTTAATTTTTTCTAGCCTGAATCGCTTCAAGCGCAACTTGCTTGTCATCAAACTCGAATGTATCTTCCCCTATAATTTGGTAGGTTTCATGTCCCTTACCTGCTATTAAAACTACATCCTCATTTTTAGCAAGTTGAATCGATTTAGTTATAGCTTCTTTCCGATTAAGAATTACTTGATAGTTCTCCTTATCTATTCCCTCAACCATATCATTAATAATTTGGTTAGGGTCCTCTGACCTTGGATTATCTGAGGTAAAGATGGCGAGGTCTGCCTGGTCAACAGCAATCTTTGCCATAAGTGGACGCTTTGTTCGGTCCCGGTCACCACCACATCCAACCACAACATATACTTTCCCTTTAACAAAGGAACGAACCGTTGTTAGAACATTTTCTAATGAATCAGGCGTATGAGCGTAATCGACGATCACACCGAAAGGCTGACCCCCGTCAACCGGTTCAAATCGCCCTCTTACACCTTCTGTCTTTTCCAATGCACTTTTTATGACATTAATTGGTACCCCGGCACAAAAAGCCGCAGTAGTTGCAGCAAGCATATTATAGATGCTAAACCTTCCCATTAGTTTACTAGCAACATGCCATTTGTCCCCATTCACATTAATGGTAAAGCGCGAGCCATTCGCATCTAGTATAATGTCTGTAGCAGTTACATTTGCTTTCTTACTATTTATTCCATAAGTAACAACCTGTTGTGCTGTACTTTTTATCAGGTATTGGCTGACAGGGTCATCCTCGTTAATCACAGCAAACTTTGGATATTCTCTATTTATTCCACTTCCAAGCTGAGAAAATAACAAACTTTTTGCATGTAAATAATCTTCCATATTCTTATGGTAATCTAAATGATCTTGGGATAGGTTAGTAAAAATGGCAATGTCAAATTCACAACCATGTGTTCTACCAAGATCAAGTGCGTGAGATGAAACTTCCATAAAAGCAACATTTACTTGATTATCGACCATCTTGCGAAAATTCTTTTGAAGAAATAATGCATCTGGTGTTGTATTTTTAACATCAAACGTCTTTTCCCCGATTTTCATTTGAATAGTACCGATTAATCCGGTTTTCTTTTGATAATGATTAAATATTTCATTTAGTAAATAGGTCACAGTTGTTTTACCATTAGTACCTGTAACACCAAAAAGCTGTAACTTACTCGTTGGGTTATCATAAAAAACGTTCGCAGCAAGAGCAAGAGCTTTTGTTGTACTCCGCACCACAATAACCGGAACAGAAACATCAAGCTCTTTCTCAGCAACAATCGCGACAGCACCACTGTTTATCGCATCCTCAGCAAAAAGGTGCCCATCAACGGTAAAGCCACTTATACAGAAAAACAAATCCCCTGGTTTTACACTTCGAGAATCGATTTCAAGCCCCTTTACCTCAATGTCATCGGTATTACGTTGTTTTGTAAATTTGCCAAAAGCATCAGCTAGTTCACGTAGAATCATATTTTTCCATCCTAACATTAATTGTATTCCAATTTCTAACACTCTAGATTATAACAGAACTTACATGATGTTGTTATGATTCATCATCATTTTTTTCACCAAAATATAACCGGATTTCGCTACCCTCTTCGATCATTTCACCGGCTTTTGGTGCCTGGTCTATAATATAGTCACCTGAACCACTTGCCTCAATAGACAAATTAACTAGATACTTTTGTAAGTCTTTTTTTGTTAATCCTTTTAAATCTGGCACTTCCACTAACGGTTTATCTGGCCACTGATATTCTTTCTCCAACCCGCCGTCGCGTTTTTCAACTCCTAGTGCTCGCAAACTGTCACCAATAATATTTCCAACAATCGGTGCTGCAACGACACCACCAAATTGAAGCGTATTTTTCGGGTTGTCAATCGCTAAATAAACGACGATTTCCGGGTCGTCTGCTGGAGCAAATCCAATAAATGATACAATGTAATTATTGCTCATGTATTTTCCATCTTCACCAACTTTTTGCGCTGTACCTGTTTTACCACCAACACGGTAACCTTCCACATAAGCTCCACGACCGCTACCTTTTGCAACGACACTTTCAAGTGCTTCTCTGATCTCTGCAGAGGTTTCCTCTGAGATGACACGGTCTTTCAAAGTTGGGGTACTCTTTTTGACTACTTCGTTTGTGACTGGGTCAATAAATTCATCCGCTAAATAGGGTTTATACAGATAGCCTCCATTTATAGCTGCAGAAACAGCCATTACTTGTTGGATTGGCGTCACAGAAACCCCCTGGCCAAATGCTGTAGTCGCTAATTCAACCGGACCAACTTGCTCTGGTTTAAAAAGAATTCCGTTTCCTTCCCCATTCAAATCAATACCAGTTTTCTTTCCAAATCCAAAATCGTTGATATACGTAAATAATTTTTCTTTCCCTAATTTCTCACCAAGTTTAACGAAACCTGGGTTACATGAATTTTGCACAACTTCTAAATAGGTTTGTTTACCGTGGCCACCACTCTTCCAACAATGAATCGTAGCACCACCTACCTTAATAGCACCATTATCGGTAAATTCATCCTTGTGCAAATCGACAGCCTGCTCTTCTAATGCCGCAGCTAAAGTAATAATTTTAAACGTTGAACCTGGTTCGTACGTTTTCCAAATTGGCAAATTACGATTGTACACGTCAGGGTCTGCTTCTTGATATTTTTCCGGATTAAAATTTGGTCTTGATGACATTGCCAAAATCCCACCAGTATCTGGGTCTACCGCAATGGCTAGCGCCCCGTCTGGATTATATTTAGATTCAGCTAAGTCTAACTCTCGTTCAATTATTGTTTGAACTTTTGAATCAATCGTTAGCTTTAAATTGTTACCATCCTTTGGTGGAGTATATACATCAGCAATTTTAGGCATTCTTTTACCTTTAGCGTCTGAAAAATAGGAAAGGCTTCCTTGTTCACCATTTAGTAATTCATCATAATAGAGTTCTAATCCCATCAACCCCTGATTATCTATCCCACTAAAACCTAGCACATGGGAAAGGTAGGAACCATTTGGATAGTACCTTTTTGAATCCTTAGCAATGTAAACACCATCCATGCCCAATTCCTGTATAGCGCTCGCCTTTTGTTCTGAAATTTTTCGACCAGCCTTTAATGTAACATCCCGCCTGTTTTGGGTAATTTCATCGTACATCTGATCAACAGGAACATTTAATATTTTCGAAAGATTTTCTGCAACTTTCTGAGGTTCCTTTAGTTGGCGTGGAACGACCATTACGGTTGGAGCAGATACATTATCTGCAAGTATTTCACCGTTCTTATCAAGAATTTTTCCGCGCTCCGGTTCAAATTTAATATCTCTACTCCAGGAAGCTTTCGCCTTTTCCATCAGCTCGTCCCCGATGATAAATTGAACGTAACCTAGCCTTAAATCGATGATGCCGAAAACAACAATTCCTAATAAAAAAACAGTGACTAATCGTTTTCTCATTGTAACATTGGATACTCGTTTCATAGTACATCTCCTTACTAACAGGTATGCTTGTATCCAATATATGAGCAATCAATAACGATTAGAACACTGCTAATTTCCCACCTTACATATCCTTACTCAGTTGTACTGTTTTCTGATTTTTCACTTTGCTCTTGTTGGTTTGGCTTTCTTAGTTCAACAACTAAATAGTTACCCTTTTTTATAATTTCTCCTTGTTTGATATTTTGCTTTGTTACATAACCATTTCCAATTAATTCTGCATCTAGTCCAATTAAATCTTTCAACTTGAGAACATCTCGTAAGGACCAGCCTGTCATATCTGGCATTTTAGGATTGTCTGTAACAACATAAACCTTTTCCATTGGAAGGAGTTGAGTACCTGGTTTCGGATAGGTCGTTACTATGTTACCATCACCAATTACCGTTACATTCAATCCTATCTCTTCTAACTCTTTTTTTGCATCTTCTGAACTAGACCCTTTAATGTCCGGGAGTTCAACAGTTGCTACATTTGTGTTCTCTTGTATATCAGGTTCAATACTCATGTATTGAAGACTGTTTTCCATTACATTTTTAAAAATGAAGGAAACTGGTTCTGATCCTAATTCATTTCCTTCTAACTTTGGTTGTTTTATTGAAATATACATCATTAGTTCAGGTTCCTCTTTTGGAGCCATCCCTAAAAAGGAAAAAATATAGTTTTCATTACCATACAAATATCCGCCATTTTCTGGATCTGGTATTTGTGCTGTACCTGTTTTTCCTGCTACAGAATAATTACTTAATCGATACACTTTACCTGTTCCATTTTCAGAGGTTATTACTGTCTCGAGGGTGTCCCTTACTTTTTTTGCTGTTGATGCAGAAATTGGTTCACCCACAACTTTTGGTTTCGTTTCAGTAATAATTTCGTTCGTTTCTGCATTTTCTATTTTAGAGATAACATATGGTTGTACCATTTTACCGTCATTAGCAACAGCCGTTGCTGCCATCATTTGTTGAATGGGTGTTACCGTTGTGCCTTGTCCAAAAGATGTCGTGATTTTTTCAATTGGCCAATTGAATAGTATTTTACCAGGGCGCTCACCAGGTAAATCAATCCCTGTTGGTTGATTAAAACGAAAGGCTTCTAAATAATCTAAGAATTTATCTGGGCCCATCTTCTCCCATACAAGCTTAGCAGCAGCAACGTTAGAAGAACGTTGCATCCCTTCTTCGTATGTTATTTCGCCCCATCCTTTCCCAGCATTATGATCATTAATCGGCCTACTTATTTCATCAATCTTATATTGACCAGATTGATAAGTCTCATCAGCCTGATAAACACCTTCTTCGATTGCAGCTGCGAGTGTGAAAATTTTCATTGTAGACCCCGGCTCAAACGGAGTAGAAATTACATCATTATACCAATTTTCCACTTGTCCTAATTGGTTTGGATTATAGGAGGGACGATTACTCATCGCCAAAACTTCTCCAGTTTTGGGATCCATAACGACAGCTGTCATTCTCTCTGGCTCATATTGTTCGTCAACTTGCCCCATTGCATCCTCTAAAAACGTTTGAATCTTTTGATCTATTGTTAAATATACATTATTTCCATTTTTTGCTTCCTTTAATACTTCTTCAGGTTCCAACAACTTTGTATCGTATTTATCCCGCTTATAAGAGATAGAACCACTTTTACCAGATAATTGCTCGTTAAGCTGCAATTCTATTCCTGTTACACCATCTATCTTGTCATTTTTTCTTTGGGCTAATCCTATTAGTTGAGAGGCAAAGACACCATTTGGATAATACCTTTCTGCTTCTTTCATAAAATTGATCCCAGGTAAATCAAGCGCTTCTATTTTATCTTTACTTTCCTGACTTAATCCTTTTCCATTCTGGCCAAATTCGACCTGGAATTGTTCTCTTTCTATTCCCGCCTCTATTCGTGCAATAATGTCTGAAGCATCCATATTTAATAAAGGAGCAAGCATTTCCGCAGTTTTTTGCGGATCAACAACATGCCTAGGCTCCTTGGGGTTAGATGTATAAGACTGGTCCACGATTGCGTACAACCGGTAAACAGCTCGGTCTTGCGCGAGGGCCATTCCATTTTGGTCAAAAATAGTACCACGTTGTGCATCAATACGATATGAATTTGTCCGGCGCTTATCCGCCCATTCCTCTAATGAAACTCCAGAAACTACCCCAGTCCCTTGTATGTATAAGAAGCGTCCTAACAGGGTTAAAAACACAACCACAAACAGAAGCATTAACACCGTTGACATAACTTGTGTAGTCTTGCTTTTTCTCAATGCTATTCCCCGCCCTTACTTTGGCTTATTATCCTAGTTTGCGGTAAACTGACTCGCTTGTTTCACACTAGCGTTTTGGATTTGTAAGCCGTTTTCTTTTGCTATACGTAATATTCGACTTGGATTACTAAATTCCTTTACTTTATAGGAAAGATTTTCATTTTGAACTTGTTGTTGTTCGACATCTTGTTCTAGTTGCTGAACATTACGATTTAAAGAATCTAATGAAATACTATAACTGACTGTAAATAGCAGCATGACAACAGTTAGCACACTAACAATCGAATAGATAAACTTTTCACCTGTTGTTATCCATCGTTTTTGTCCATTGACTTTCACCTTTCGCTCGGGCTCTACCTGTCGTGTTGTTACTTGTTCCTGCCATGATTGTTGCCAATTTCTTGCTTCACTCGTTGCCATTATCGATTCCATCCTTCCTGATATAAAAATTTGTTATCCCAAGGCTTTTGTTTCTCAACAATACGCAATTTTGCTGAACGAGAGCGTCTATTTTCCTCTAGTTCTCCTTCACCAGGTAAAATAGGCTTCTTACTAAGTTGTTTGAATGGTGGCTTAAGTTCTTCAGGAATAACTGGAATATTCCTTGGAAGTGGTGGAGTAGTACTCCATTTTTTAAAAGCTTGTTTGCAAAGTCTGTCTTCTAATGAATGAAAGGTAATCACCGATATTCTCCCACCAACCTTTACGATTTCTGCAGCTTGATGTAACACATCATAAAAAGCATTTAACTCATCATTCACAGCAATTCGGATAGCTTGAAAAACACGTTTAGCTGGATGACCACCTTTTCTTCTTGCAGGTGCTGGAATTGCTTCTTTGATGATTTCAACTAATTCAAACGTAGTGTGAATCTCGCGGTTTTGTCTTGTTTGTTCGATTTTACGAGCGATTTGTTTCGAGAAATTCTCTTCTCCATATCTAAAAAAAATCCTAACAAGTTTTTCATATGGCCATTGATTAACAATATCAAAAGCAGTTATTTTTTGTGTTCGATCCATTCTCATGTCCAAAGGGGCATCCTGTTGGTAGCTAAACCCACGATCTCCTTGATCTAATTGTGGAGAGGATACTCCTAAATCAAATAAAATCCCATCAACCTCAGTAATGGAGAATTCATGTAGTTCTTCCTTTAAATGGCGAAAATTAGAATGGATGTAAGTAATTCGATGTTCATACCTGCTTAGTCTTTCCTTTGCTGCATGTATCGCTTGTTGGTCCTGGTCAAATGCAAACAGCATACCATTTGTTAGTTGCGCGGCAATTTGTTCAGAATGACCTCCACCACCTAGTGTGCAGTCCACATACATACCATCCGGTTTTATATTTAAACCATCTACTGCTTCTTTTTTCAACACACTATAATGTTCAAACATATCTAATCTCCTTTTTCTACGTTTGTTCTCTAGGATGACTAAAAACGCTATTACTTATGAGAATAATTAGATATCAAAATCCAACATATTTTCAGCAATTTCAGCGAAAGACTCCTCAGACTCTTCAAAGTAATTTTCCCATTCTTCATTAGCCCAAAATTCAATTCGGTTGGAAACGCCAATAACGACGCATTCCTTATCCAAGGCTGCATATTTACGAAGTGGTGCGGGGATGTTGATTCTCCCCTGCTTGTCCACCTCACATTCAACAGCACCAGAAAAGAAAAATCGGGTGAATGCACGGGCATCTTTTTTCGTTAACGGTAGTTTCTTTAGCTTTTCTTCTAATACACGCCACTCATTCATGGGGTATGCAAACAAACATTGATCAAGTCCTCTAGTCAAAACAAATAAATCGCCTAAACCTTCACGAAATTTCGCAGGGACGATAATACGACCTTTTGAATCAATGTTATGTTGAAACTCGCCCATGAACATGTAAACCGCCCCCACTTTCTTAAACTATATTACCACAATCCCCCACCTTCCACCACTGATTTTCCACAATTTATTCCTGCAGAAATCAGTTTCCTTTTTTTCGACTATTTAAGTAAATAAAAACGAGAAAACCCGCAAAAACACACCATCATTCAACATTTGTTGCGATGTTGTTAGAAGTATTCCTTGGTGCTATTCCCTTGAGCAAGACAGCTCCTGGATTTTTCATTATCTTATCCAGCAAAAAATGCTATGTCAGCCGACGCAACATAGCATAAATGTATAAAATCCCAGATAAGTGGTGGAAAGTGGTGGAATGATTACAGATAAGAAAAGCGCAGGGCGCCTTGATCACCCCCCGACAAGCTTAAGCGGGGTAGGCGCTCGGAGCTAGACAGCTATTGAGTTTTTTAATCTTTTATCTTTATATAAAAAAGCGCCAGAGCTATCAATTCATTAGCTCCGGCGCTTTACTCGTAATAAAAAAATTATAAATATACCAAGAAATGTTCCTCTTGTAGATCTAGTGGGTAGCTTAGCATATCTTTTATGAAAGATTTTCCGTATTTATTAAGGAAAGGAATAACATTCCAAGACCGCTCCTGAAGCCCTTGTTGCGGCCTGAGACTCCATTGAATATAATTAAAGGCTTGAATCGCTTCTTTGTTCTTTCGTTCAACTTCTTTCAATAACCTCTTTTCTAAAAACGCTAAATCTTCATAGATATATTCCAAATTTTTTTCCGATAGGTCTCTTAATGCAGGACTTAGTTGGCTAGCTAGATGACGTAACGGGAGATGTGCTTGGTCAAATGCTTGTTTTACTTGCTCCGCAACTAAAGAAATTGGTGGATTCGTTTGGTTTGCAAGCCAATTCCCTTTATTAAGTTCAACCCCTTGTTTTACTGCCCTTTCTATTTCTAAACCGAAACGTTTCAGTCGCTTATCAACAAAAGGTTCAATTAACGTAAATGATAGTCTCGGAAAAACAGGAGGCATCTTCATTCCGAGCTCGTGAAAAGCAGGTTTTAAAATAGACCAATACCCAACCTCTCCTAGCCCACCAATAAAGGCAAGGCTTGGAAACAGATACTCCTGCATCAACGGTCTTGTCACCACATTATTACTTAACAGCTCTGGTGACTCTTTAGCAATTGCTAACAATTCCTCGGTATTAAAACTACACTCTCCTTGTTTTCCCACCCAAAGTTCCCCTTCTTTTACGAGAAGGATTCTCTCACCGTTTTTATGATAAAATAGATGTCCCTCATTTTCATCCACATCCACAGAAAGAGAATATCCAGCACTTCTCAACTCTTGAAGTGTGTTAAAAACCCTTTCACTTATTTTCGGTTGCTTGTTAATTAACTGACAAAAAAAGTCGCTTTCCATTCCTCTCACTTTGCTATTGCCTGAGTCAATCAACACTAATCCTTCACTCTCGAAAAAATTAAAAATTAACCGAGCGAAAAAATCAACATATGTATTCGAAGCCTGCAATAGGTTGAATATCGACTGATACAAGTTTGACGTATATTTTGTTTCCGGGAGCTCACCAAAAAGTTCAGCTAACCAAATGCTCGCTTCTTCTTTATCTATGTCTAATGCTGACATAGGCAGCTTTTCAGTAAGATGTTGCCTTATTTTGTGTTTTTTCATTCGTTGTCCATTTGGATGAAACACGTGGTTTATTTCTTCAAAATCATGGTCTTCGCCAGCAATCCAGAAGACAGGTATAACAGGTACACCTAACAACTTTTCTTGTTGCTTAGCTAATTGGATAATAGAAATTATTTTATGAATAGTAAATAATGGTCCAGTTAATAGACCTGCTTGTTGCCCTCCAATCACCACCACACTATTTTCTATTTTTAATCGTTCAATATTTTCAAACGTTGACTCAGGTGCACCCCACTCTTCATTAAGGGACTTTAACGTATCAGAAAGCTCTGTTCGGTTAAAAGTTCTCTCTTTCAAGTCATTTAATCGTTGGTTGAACACATCTATTTGGTAAGGAGAATAATCAAAATGATTAATGATGGTTGGGTTACTGGCATAGTAATCGTTTGCCAACCGGTTTTCTAATTTAAGTTTTATTGCATCGATCCGCATGGATACCTGCTCCTTCTTATCATTGTCTACTACTGTGTATTTTACAAAAAAGAACGCGTAAATTCACACATTAAGTCCTAAATCCGTAAAATTGTTACGACCAGCCCTACTATCATCACACATATATGTAAGGCTAAAAATAATAAAAATGAAGTACGATAAAACACTTTCCATGCATATGTAAAAATAATTTCGCCTTTTGTTTTCCACTGAACAACGACACAACACGCAAGTAAAATGATTAACAAAATAAGTGTGTGGGCAAGCAAAAGATAATTAGTTAGCTGAAATAGAACAGTTATAACAGACACTATATAAAAGACTGTCGTAACATTGACGGTGGCATGAATCGCTCGCTTCTTACTTCGTATCAACGTGACCCAAATTTTATACACTATTATTGTAGCGATTAGTGGAAAGGTTACCAAAAAAGCTATACTGTTCGCTAAAAAGTCTACCATGTTATTCCCCCACCATTGCTCGCGATTCTATTACCTTCATACCGTGATAAACAAATTCGGTATACGGTACTTTTGTCTTCGCATGTGTCAGAATAAACCCGCTAATCCCATCAATTTCTGTTTTTCGTTTATTTTTAGTATCCATTAACATGGAAGAATAATTTGTTTTGGTAACAGTAGCAATTGTTCGAACGTTTTCCCATTCTTCCTTTTCGACTAAATCTAGCACAAGACAAGCTTCATGACATAGCTGTTTCGCAAGTGGTAACACATCCGGATTCGTTAAAATTTCCCCATTTGGAATTTGAAAAAGAGCTGTTAACGGATTAATCACCGCATTTGCAACTAATTTATGCGCAAGCATTTCATACCAATCAGGAAAGTTTTCGAACGGAAAAGTCGTTTCATTTATCTTTTCGATAGCTTTCTCATACATTTCATAGCTGCCACAATAGAAAGCTGTATTGATTTTCCCAAAACCTGTTTGTGTTATCGAAAATTCATTTCGTTTCAAAGACCCGTGTTCACATGTCGCTAAAACAATTGAGTTTTTCCATTGCTCTTTTTTTATTAAATCAACGTGCCCCATTCCGTTTTGCAGAAAAACTAAAAGGGATTGAACGCGCTTAAGTTTAGGAAGTAAGCTTTCAAGTTGATATTGTTTAACACAAACAAATAGGATATCTTCATTTTTGAGTTCATCTATTTGTCGAACTGTTATATGTGCAGGTTTTTCCCAAGAGGATACCTTTATACCATTTTCTTCTAGTTTAGCACATTGATTTGCGCTTCGAACATAGACCGTTACGCGATGTTGATCTGATAGATGTGCAGCAATTAAAAGTCCAACTGCACCACCACCGATAACGCCAATATGAAGCATACCTACTTCCCCCTTATTTAAGACGCATTACTCTGATAATATCAAAAACCAGACGCATTACCTATTTTTTTGCTTCTTCTAAAAGTTTATTTATATCAACAACTCTAACATAATTAGTTACAACAAACGACGAGACGTCTATAGAATACCACACAATTAAAAAGCACCTATCGACCTTAGTCAATAGCGTGCTTATCGATTTAACTATTATATAAGTGCCTTATTAACCTTTTTCGTCCTTTTCCACCCACTGCAAAAGTTTCCCCATTTCTTGCCACGCTTGCTGGTATCGCTTAAGCTGTTCCCTCAATTCATTATTTTCATCTGCTAACAACTCTACTTTATCTGCTGTTGTTAAGCTTTCCTTATTATTGACAGAATAGTTCACTTTCATTTTTTCTAGTAATGATATGGCAGCATCTAATGCCCCTTCATCATTTCTTTCTTCTAAATGTAGTAGGTTAGCATATGATTCTGTTTGTTTCTTTCTATCTTTTTTTGCTAATTCTACAGCTTGCTGGTATTGTTTTCTAATAGTAGCATTCCATCTAAAACCACAAGCTGCTGGTGTTCTAGATAATCTTTTACCAACTTCTCTAAATGCTTCTAGTTGGGTTTTACCCTCTCTTATATACCTTAATACAGTCTCTGCTAAGAGCACATCTTCATCTTGACTCCAAGCATCTTGTCTAGAATTTGTCATTACAGCCCTCCTCTTTATAGTGTGTGTTTGCTATCAATGTATGCACAAACTAGGGGTGATAGACTATTTTCTTACTATTTTGAGGAAGAATAATGCGCTTTTTTTGATTAATAGAGTTTCTAGACAAAGAAAATCAAGCCAAGCTCACCAAAAAACGTGGGCAAAAATCCAAGGAAGAGAGAAGCGTAGCCATGGTTGTTTCTTATCTTTTAAGAAAAGCGCAGGGCACCCGGAGCTAGACAGCTCTTGGATCTTTTTATACTTTCTTATCCTAAAAAATAAAAAAAATGACTCTTTATGAGTCATTTTTTCAGCTTGCTGATAAACTTGTTTTATTGTTCAACCACTTGTTTGCCATCATAATGTCCACATGATTTACAAACATGGTGTGGCTTAGTGTATTCACCACAGTTCGAACATTCAATCATACCAGGTACATGCAGCTTTTTATGTGTACGACGTTGGTTTTTAACTTTTTTCGAAGTTCTTTGCTTAGGTACTGCCATGCCTTACACCTCCTTCAATAAAGAAACAACATCCCCTAAATCTACAAAGGAAGATGGTTTCACTATCTTACTTTAACGATTTTCTGGTTCATCGTCATCTTTTAATAATGATTGCAGTTTCTGTAGGCGTGGGTCAATTTTATTCTCTGTTTTCTTTTCTGAAGATAGTTCCCAGCCTTCCCCTTCAGTCAACGCGTTTTCCTGAGCTTTCTTGTCATCAGAAAATACTCGAAAAGGAACCTCCAATAAAACATTTTCCTTTATATATGGGTCTAAGTCAAGCATTTCTCCATGAACTGGATGAATTTCTGATTCATCCCCTTCACTATAATAAGATGACACAGAAAAAACTTCCACAGCATTAATGTGGAACGGATATGTTACATCGACGAGTGTTCTTGCACAAGGTAAAATCATTGTACCGTCAACGGAAAATGAAAAAGTAATTTCATTTCCTTGCATGGTTGCAAAACCTTTTACATGGACTGGATCAATTTTCCGAATATCATTGTTCATCTGGACTACATCAGATATATCTACATCTTCTTCAAAATGTAAAGGCTCTGAACCAGTAATTTTTAGTTTTTGAACTGAAAATTTCATTCATACCACCTCAAGGCAACAAAGGTAATTTTAAAAGGTATTTACTCATTTGTCAATATTTTTTCTTTACACGTTTTAAGTTTAACCAAAACTGGTCATTTTAATGGGTATATTTTTTTATCATAACACGTTTAGCTTCCTAACTCAAACTAGTCTAAAATCAAATGTAAAGTTAGAAATCCATGAACTTTCAGATTTAGCTATGGTAAAATAAACAGTAACTAATAGGAGGTGGTCTATTGCATGCTTGCGGTTTAATTGTAGAGTACAATCCATTCCATAATGGCCATAAATATCATTTAGATACAGCAAAAAAAGTAACAAAGGCGGACTGTATCATTGCAGTTATGAGTGGGAATTTCTTACAACGTGGAGAACCAGCTATCATCGATAAGTTTCATCGCACAAAAATGGCGATTAAACAAGGGGCAGACATAGTAGTTGAACTTCCCTTCGTCTATACAGTTCAAAATAGTGATTTATTTGCTCGTGGAGCGATCCTAACCCTTGGCACACTCGGGGTTTCTTCGATATGTTTTGGAAGTGAAAATGGTAATATCAAATCATTTACTGATGCCTATGAAACATTCCAAGACAATGATGAATTATTCCGAGTAACTTTAAAAAAAGAACTAGCAAACGGACTAGCATTCCCAGAAGCAAGTAAACGTGCATACCAAGCTATTGGCTTAACAACTGGGGGCCTGGACCTTTCCAAACCGAATAACATTTTAGGCTTTAGCTATATCAAAAATATAGCACAACTTTCTCCAACAATTCTACCAGTGACCATTCAAAGAATAAAAAACGATTATCACGAGACTTCTATTAGGAATGATATTGCTAGTGCGACAAGTATAAGAAAAGAAATATTTTCACATCATTCATTAACGAGCAAAGCATTAACTGCCTTACCACAGACATCCGAGGCAGAACTTAACTCCTATAAAGAGAAATCTAGTTATTGGCATGAATGGGAAGACTATTTTCCTTATCTCCATTACCGGGTTCTCACGATGGGGATAGAGGAACTGAAGCAAATTCACGGAGTCGATGAAGGAATCGAATATCGAATTCTAGCTACCGCCAACGATGCAACTAGCTTCAGCGATTGGATGGGCCGGTTGAAGTCAAAGCGTTATACGTGGACAAGGTTGCAACGAATGTTCGTACATATCCTAACGAATACAAAGAAAGCGGAAGTAAGCTCAATCATACAACAACCTAGCTTACCTTATATTCGATTACTTGGAATGACCAAAACCGGGCAATCCTACTTAAATAAGCAGAAAAAAGAAATGGCAGTACCTATTATTAGTGGTATGAAAAAAAGTAATAATCCGTTTTATTCGATCGAAAGAAGAGCAACGAATGCTTATTATAGTATCCTTCCCCCACAGAGTCGACTTAGCTTTGTACACCAAGAAGTAACTCCCCCGTTCATTCATTTTAAGTAATTTTCCAGAACAAAAGCGCAAGAGCCTTGCTAGACTGCTTTTGGATTTTTTTATACTTTTGTATCTGTTAAAAAGGCAGGAGCCTTATCAAACAGCTCCTGCCTTTTTCTTTATGACCTTGTTGTTACTGTAGCCAAACAATCTCCAATCTTTTACTGTTTAGGCTCCAATTGCTGTAAATAGTTAAGAGCATCCTCAAACGTATCTACTGGCACTATTTTCATTTTCGTTCCAATTTCCTCTGCCGTTTTCAAAGCAATTTGATAGTTAGAATTCTCTGCTCCTTTTTCGTTGGGTGCAAAGAAGATATCGCAGCCTTCTTTATCTGCAGCAATAACTTTCTTATCAATTCCACCTATTCGTCCAACTTCACCTTCGTAACTTATTTCTCCAGTACCAGCAATTTGGTAGCCTTTTGTCAAGTCTTCTTTAGTCAACTGGTCATATATTTCCAAAGAAAACATCAGTCCCGCACTCGGCCCACCGATATCGCCACTAGAAAATTCAAGTGGCGGGTCAACTTTGACTTCTCGATTTGTAACCAGTTGAATTCCTATACCAATTTTTTCTTCAGACCCTGGAAACGTATCTAATTTCAACGTCTTTTCTAATTGTTTCTCATCTCGTTCTATCGTTAATTTGACCGTATCACCAGGTGATTTGGACATAACATAATCAATTAGACTATCTGTTTGTTCAATTTCAACATCATCAACTTTCACAATTTTATCACCAGATTTTAAAACCCCATCGGCAGGCATATCTTCAATGACGGCAACCACATATACACCCTTGTAAGAGATAGTAATATCTTTACCTGCAGCCTGATAGGCAACTACTGTTGATGCCTGTTGAGAACTTTCCATCATTTGAAGTTGTGCCTGAAAATAAGCCTCTTTACTTATTCCCTCTGGAAATACATTCTCCACCGGTTCTATATCCCGATGCGGAAAAATAGAGGCAAGAACATATTCAATCGGTGTTGCCTGCCCTCCCCTTACTGTAACCAAATGCATGTCGCCTTCACTACTATATCCATCTTGAACCTCAACAACAGGATTTAGCGGATCAGCTGTTCCAGGTTTGTATATGTAGTATGGTAGCCGATAACCAAATAAAAATAATATAATTATCATAGTTATGATTAAAAATAAAAAACTCCGACGATTAAACCTCATCCCTTATGCCCCTTCCAATTCTCTATGCACTGGAGTATATCATTCACTTTTTCTTCTGCTTCCTTTTCGCCCGCTTTGATAATTTCTAAAATGTTAGTGTATGCTCGCGAGCTATATTTTGATACGTCTGGTGTAAGCATCACATCAGCATCGATTGTTATATTCCTTACCAATTCATCCTGCATGATGTCTATACTTTGAAGCATAACATCAAAAATCGATTGGATCTCGGTACTTTCAGAAAAGCGGGAACAATCAACGGCAATCACGATATCTGCCCCCATTTCCTTAACTACAGAAACAGGAACACGGTCAATGACACCACCGTCAATATATAATTCATTGTCCAATTCCTTAGGGATGAAAATTCCAGGAATTGAAATACTTGCTCTCACAGCTTCTGCAGCGATCCCTTGATAAAACACCTTTTTTTTACCTGTATACAAATTTGTAGCAACAATCCCAATCGGAATAGGAAAATCTTCAATATTTTTGTTATAAGTAAATAATTGAATATATTCTTCGATCCTTTTCCCCTGGATAAAACCCATTTTAGGTACAGTAAAATCCAAAAAGAATTTTCTTTTAAATGTTTTTGCTAATTGATATAAGTGATCAACTTCTTGTCCCGCACAATAGAAGGACCCAATTAGTGCACCCATACTACTGCCTGCAACATAATCAATGTTAATTCCATTGTCTAAAAGCACTTTCAATACTCCTATATGTGCAAATCCTTTTGCACCGCCAGACCCTAATGCTAAGCCTATTTTTGGATTATTCACCTTATACTCTCCTTAAAAAAATCAAGCTGTTTTTTATCATAATATGGCATAAAAAAAGCATCTATGAGCGTATATTGTATAGAATTGCTTGTACGAAAAGGATAGGCCTATTCTACTATTACTAAAAAAATAAGTACAGAAATGTGAAGTCAAAATAGCTAATTAAGACTTACTATCGGTTTTACATTAGGGAGGCCAAGAAGTTGAAATCTAAAATCAAGTCAATCTTATTAGCAGGAGTAGCGTTATTTATAGCTATGGCCTTAATTAACTACCCAAAGGAAGCATTAAATGCAAGTATTCGTGGAATCGATATGTGGTGGGGAACAGTTTTTCCTTCTCTGCTACCTTTTTTTATTACAGCAGAATTACTAATCGGTTTTGGTGTGGTCAGATTTATCGGTGTGCTATTTGAACCTATTATGCGTCCATTATTTAACGTGCCAGGTGTTGGAAGTTTTGTTTGGGCAATGGGAATGGCAAGTGGATATCCGTCGGGTGCAAAACTAACGACTAGACTTAGACAAGAACAGCAATTAACAAAAATTGAAGCAGAACGATTAGTGTCTTTTACAAATGCATCCAACCCGTTATTCATAATAGCTGCAGTATCTGTAGGTTTTTTCCATAATGAGAAGCTAGGTATTTTACTTGCTATCTGTCACTACTTAGGCAATGCTCTTGTTGGTGTATGCATGCGATTCTACGGAAAAAATCCTCCTGAAAGTTCGAAAAAAAAACCAAGTAAATTATCCATCTTGAAAGCTTTTAAAGAACTTCACAAGACAAGAATTGAGGATAAACGTCCATTCGGGAAAATCTTAGGTGACGCTGTTGTTAATTCGGTCCAAACCTTACTTATGATTGGTGGATTTATTATCATGTTTTCCGTGTTCACCAAATTAATTCAGGAATTCGGCATAGCAGATATATTTGCTACAGGATTAGCTTATCTGCTTAATTTAATAGGACTTCCTTCTGAACTCGCGTTACCAATGTTTTCAGGATTATTTGAAATTACTTTAGGTGCACAATTGATTTCTGAATCTAGTGTCACCTCGTTACTACCACAAGTAGTTGTTCTAAGTTTTATCCTTGCGTTTAACGGGTTCTCCGTCCAAGCACAAGTTGCAAGCATTCTCGCTGAAACTGACATTCGATTTGCACCTTATTTTTTCGCAAGAATATTACATGGGATATTCGCTAGTATTTTAGCAATTCTATTATTCAAACCACTTTATCTTAATAAAGAAGTGATGAATTGGCAGACTACTCCGGTCTTTAACCAGTTAACTAGTAACCAATGGACAGATTTTTACCAATGGTTCCAATCAATCGGACCAATCATTACCCTATTTTCCATTGGAATTGCGATTGTTGTTTTATTTTTACGCTCGATAAACAGAGAGAATCTTTTTTAAAAAGGAAACGAAAAGCTTAAAGGAACTTTCCTTAAAGCTTTTCGTTTATTTAAATTTCGCTTTTAACGCGATTTCCACTGCTTGTGGAACAAGGTCTGTAACACTTGCATGGTATTTCGCCACCTCTTTTACCATACTAGAACTTAAAAAGGAATATTGATTGTTCGTCATAATAAAAAATGTTTCTATCTCATCATTTAAGTTCCGGTTCATTGATGCAATTTGAAGTTCATATTCGAAATCACTAACAGCACGGAGGCCGCGTAATATCGCTTGAGCTTTCTTTGCTTTTGCATAATCGACTAATAAACCACTGAAAGAGTCAACGACAACATTTGGAAAGTCTTTTGTTACCTCCTGTAATAGGTGCACTCTTTCTTCAACTGAGAAAAGCGGGGCCTTTGATTGGTTATTAAGAACAGCTACAATGATTTGATCAAATACCTTTGTTCCTCTTTGAATGATATCCAAATGACCATTTGTTACAGGATCAAAACTCCCAGGACATATTGCTAAACGTTCCATACCTTCTATACCTCTTTTCCCATTTTAAATAAAGAAATAGCAGTTGTGCTTCCATACCATTCCTTTTTAAACTGTACAAATGGATAATGTTCCTCCGGTAACACATGGCTAGCATCATGTTCACAGACGATTGTTCCATTGTCTTTCAATAGACGGTGCTCTGCTATTAAATCCAACACTTTCTCATAAGAGACTTTCGTATATGGCGGATCGAGAAAAATAAGGTCAAACTGTAAATGTCTTTTTGCTGCAGCTTTAATTGCTCGTAACGCATCTGTCCGGTAAACTTCTGCCATTTCTTCTATTCCTAGTTTTCCTAAATTCATATGTATTGTTTGTATCGCTTTCGGGTGTTTATCAACAAAAATTGCTTTTTCCATACCCCTACTTAATGCCTCTATTCCCAATCCACCACTTCCTGCAAACAAATCTAAACAATAGCCCTGCTCGAAATATGGACCAATGATTTGAAACAGAGCTTCTTTGACTTTGTCTGTTGTTGGCCGTGTCAATTGATTAGGGACTGGTTTGAGTGGATGTCCTTTATATTTTCCAGAAATAACTCGCATTATATCCACCTCTTCTTTTATCGTCGAATTTATCCTATCATACTTTTTTCCTGACAGGAATTTTTTTAAAACACATGTATAAAACAAACAATTTTGGCGATACTACTTTACTGTAGTAGCCAACTTGAATTGGTTACTTCTGAAGACGGAGAAGACTTACGTTTCCCCATAAGTTCTTCCTCCGGTTTCTCCTCTCCCTTTGCCTTTTTGTTTTCTATTAAGAAAGCAAAAAGGGCCTGCAGATTTTTATTAATCTGCAGGCTTTTTTTATAAGAAAAGAAAGTTAAAAAACCCAAGCGTGGATAGCATCCAGTGACAGCCACGTCCAGCTTCAGCGCTTGCTTAAGCTCAAAGATAAAAATGAATAAAAAGATCCAAGAGCTGTCTAGCGCAGGGCGCCTAGGCCACGGCGCCAATCCTCTACTTTATTAGAGAGTACCTCCCTAACTTAACTAACTTGTTAAATTCCCATTTTATAATCATATTGTTTAGCCTTATCCACCTTAGAATTTTCATATTCGGTCCGGATCATAGGCTTATAAGATAAATCAACTTTAGAAACAAATGGTAAACGATTTAGTTTCTCTTGTTTATCATCGATCTCTTCTTGGTGTACATATATAACTGCATAGCGTAATTCTTTGGAGACGTAGATTAAATGGCCATATCGTTTTATTTGTTTTACATTTTTCATATGTTGAAACCATACAATAAGACCTTGTCGTTTTGTTAGCATAGCAAACCTCTCTTATATCTTGCCCCTAAGAAGCTCTACAACCGCAACCGCTACTGCCTGAGCCACAACTACAGCCACCGTCTTTTAAAAGAGCACCATCCGTAGGAACTTTTATTTTATCACTAACGCTAAAAGCTAAAATTTGACTAATTTCATCAAGTAACTCTTGTAAATTACGTTCAGCAATCTTATAGTTAGCTACACTATCATTTATGTCCATTTCTCTTTTGGTTGCACGAATATCTTTCATGATTTGATTGTAATCTGGGTGATACCGTCCAAATCGCTGAACTTCTTCATATTCCTCCTTTACCTTATTAAATCTGCTAATTAGCTGCTTGGCCTTTTCATCGTTTTCTAGCTGCGCTTTAGCGTTTATATAATCATCCATCATATCGGATTTAAGTATAAACTGACTAATTTCATCTGACTTTTCAAGTAAGTCAACTATTTCTAATGTGGCAAACAATTGATCCACCTCCATTTCTACTATCATACCAATAATTCACGATAAATAAAAGAGGCAGGACTAATCTTTCATTGCTCCTGCCATCTGTATGATCATCGAAACCATTTGCATTTGACTTGAAAGCTTTTCAATTCGTTGTGGTACCGTTTTGCCGTAGAAATACTTTGCTTCTTTTTCTATGTCATATATTCGACTTGGGTCTCTTGTTAACTCTCTATACCATTGTGGATTCATCCGAACAAAATGTAATAAATCAGCTCTTTGTTGAAGATAGTAATATAAATCCGGTTGCATTAGACAAATCCCTCCTAATCTTGATTAAAATAGAACGGTGGTTTGTTACCGTTTGTTGGGGATTTCTTCTTTACATCCTGAAATTGATTAATTAAGGTTTGTATGTTGGTGATTGCACCATTTAATTGGTTGATATGTCCCTCAACTTTATTTAAATCAATTGTTTCCACCATCTTCATTAGGGAATTCATTAGTTCCTTTTTCTCTTTCTTACTATTGGTCTTTTTTCCCCCTTGTGTTTCTCCTTTTACATCGTCTTTTGAGTCTGATTGATTTTTAAATCTTTCCCATGACGGATCATCTTCACCAAGTAACATCCATTTCTCATAATAACCTTGCCAGGTTTCATTTCCGCTACGAACGTTTTTGATAAGACCTGGATGTTTTTGTACAAATGCTTTAAATTCTTTTATGCTTGGATGCAGATCTTTCTTGCTCATAGACTTCACCTCAGTCCAAGTAACGTTTGTAATAGTTTATGAAATAATAAATTTAACGTGACAAATGCATAGGAGAATTAATAAGAAGGATAGCGTCGTTTACCCACTTTCTTTTTTGAGGGTTAAGAGGGTTAACTACCGTTTGCTTAGCAGCTTGAGCGTGTTCGGGCGTTAACATCGTCAGTACTGACGCATAAAAAATAGACCCCTAAGGGCCTATTTTTTTAGTGAAGCTCGTCATGCTCAGAAATTTCTTCAAGCGCTCTTCCTGCAGCCTCATTTGACTTATCTTCTAGAGCTAAGTCACCTAAAGCAATCATCCCGACTATTTCCCCACGCTCTACAACCGGTAACCGGCGAATTTGATGTCTCGCCATCAAGTCACTTGCTTCCTGGATGGAAGTTCCTGGTTCTACAGAAATCAACTCGTTACTCATAACCTGACTAATTTTAACATTTTCAATCTTACCATCTGCAACTGCACGGATAACAATGTCTCTATCAGTTACCATCCCTAATAATTCTTTATTAGAGCTACAAATAGGAATTGCACCGACGTTAATGTCTCTCATGCGTTTTGCAGCATCTACGATTGAGTCGTTTGGAGTACAAAAAGAAATATCTGTAGACATGATATCTTTTACTGATTTCATGTGCAGTTCCTCCCTTTTTTTTGTAATGGATAATTATCCATTCGTTCATTAGTGTTACCCAAATAAAAGGATAACTTGCATACTAACAAGAAATCAGGTACATAATTTAAAAGAACATCCACAAAAAAATTCTGTGCCTATTTTAATGAAAAATACTTGTAATTCGTTGCAACTTTTGTTAATTCATACTATGATAAGTTTAGTTTATACATTTTTGTGAGGTGGAAGTATGAAAATAGAAGTAGGAATTGCAGATACGATTATTGATTTAAAGCCTTTAGACCATGTTATGGAGGCAGCAAATTTTGTTCGAGCAGGACAATGGGATTACGAGAGAGTAACATATGATTATAAAATTGGGTCTAAAGAGAAAAATATAACGTATTACATAAGGGTTCAAGGATATGCACTCGAAGGAGACGTCGACCGCGGCGATGCAGTAATCAAATTATTAACACCATTGATTGGAAAGCATTATTATCCTCACGGAATCGAATATGGGGAAAAGGAAACTTTTCCTAAGTCTGTTATAGAACGCGCAAATACTATGTTGACTAAAGTTAAAGATGAAGTAGACAAGTATAAGAAATAAGTAAGAAGGGCTGTTGTTATCCAGTTAGCAACAGTCTTTTTTGCAAGTGGAAACATTCCGAAATAGCCGCGGCACACGCTTTTTTAGAAAAGATGAGAATAATCCAGAGCTGTCTACTCTACTTCCTAGAACCTCGGGGTTTACAAGGAACACTTCTAAGAATTGACTTCACGCAACGAGTGATCTCGGAAGGCGCGACTTGCACTTTTGTCCTTATCCTATCTTTAATTAGGTAAAACGAAATTTTTGTTAAATAATCCTTTTATTCTTTAACAAAATTACCGACTAAAATGGTAAAATTAAATACGTAAGTTATTTACTATTTTTGTCAGAGTTGTGTCCCATGAAAGGAGTTACATAGTTAAATTGTTCCGATATTTCTCAAAACGTCAATGGATAATTACCATACTTTTATTAGTTACAATCATAGCAGGATATTTCATATTACCTTTATCAATCCCCTTAGTTTTGGCTTTTTTTACAGCCTTATTTTTAAATCCAGCCATTAGGTGGATGCAATTCAGATTTAAAGTTAATCGGAAATTTGCTGTGATCGTTGTCTTTTTAGTGTTTCTCATTAGTATAACTATTATTGGATCTTATTTTGTTACCCGTGCTGTTACACATGTTGTTAACTTTGCTGAAAATGGACCAAATTATGTTAACCAAATAAACGAACAATTTATAAAATGGGAGTCTGATTTAGATCATCTTACCCAGGATTTGCCTCCGGATTTTGTTAAAGAGGTAAAGCAAGGTGTAGAAGATAGTCTTCAGGATTTAAGTACTTCTGTGAAGGATAAATTCCAATTAGAAAAAATTGCTTCAACTGTTAGCGTCGTTCCTGATTATTTAGTGAGCCTAATTGTCTATTTACTCACGCTATTTATGGTTATGCTCGAATTACCGAAGTTGAAAACAGCTTTCTATAACAACCTAACTGAAGAAACAGCTGAAAAGGTAAAGTTTATGAATGCACGCCTAGCATACGTTGTTATTGGTTTTTTAAAAGCCCAATTTCTTGTTAGTATCATCATCTTCATTGTCTCATTAATAGGGCTTTTAATCATTGTCCCAGAATACGCTGTTCTTATGTCTCTCATTATTTGGCTCATCGATTTTATACCTATCATTGGTTCGATTGTCATACTTGGACCGTGGGCATTATACATGTTGATAACTGGAGAAGTGGTGATTGGAACAGAATTAGCCATATTAGCAATTATTTTGCTGGCAATTCGTCGTACCGTTGAGCCTAAAGTTATGGGGAAGCATATTGGACTCTCTCCACTTGCAACGTTAATTGCAATGTATTTAGGCTTACAGATATTAGGTATATTAGGCTTTATTATAGGTCCAATAATGGTTATTGCGTTTAATTCTGCAAAAGAAGCAGGGATTATAAAATGGAATTTTAAACTATAATGCCTATCAGTAAGGGGTACATCTCTCCCCTTACTGATAATTTGCAATGAAATTCTACCAATCCTCCTTAAAAAAAGTCCAAAAGAGCTGGCTTTAACGGCTTAATTGCACATTTAATATCCTCGGTACTTCCTTCCACATGAATCTTACCAAAAAATTGGAGACGCTCCAATGATTCACTTTGGAATAACCATGCAGACAATGACTGAATATCAGTTGAAATTTTCACCGATGCTTTCTCATCCTTAGTTCTTACTAAATCAGCTAATTCACCATTTTTTAATGTTAACGTCCAATTTCCCTCATTCCACTCGGCTATACTATCCGTTACTGTTAATTGGATTACTTTCTCTTCTTTTGCAGTGTAGTAAGGATATTGTTTTAATAACGATTCAACATCTACAATTCTTGTCATAAAATAAGATTCTTTAGACATTGATATTTTGGGATTTTTCAAATAGAATGCTAAATGGTCATTTGGCATTAAAACAATCTCGACTTGTTCTGTCATAGAATCGTGATTTTTTATCCATTCTAACATGCCTAGAAACGCGTCTTCTGATAAATAGATAAATTCATTAATATATAACACTCTATCCTGCATCTTAGCTATTAAATAACCAGTTGGATTTTTTTCTTGGTTATAATAAACGATAATTGTATCATCTTTGGTCAGAACTCTTTTATCCCACCACCAATCCTCCCTTTTCATCATTAGACTATACTGTTTGGCTATTCTTTCATAAAGTTGTTGTAATGTTTCTTTCGCTTGTTGAAAAGAAACCCTTCTACAACTCCCGTTTCCATTTGCTTGTCCGATATCACTGGGTTTCAACTTTACTCTGTCCTTGTAATGGCTAAGTTCATAGCCAAACTTCCGGTAAAAATCAATCGAAAATGGCGCTAACATTGAAACAGCCATATCATTTTTCTTCATCTCTACTAACGCATGTTTTATTAAAGAATCAACATGCCCCTGCCTTCGGTACTCCGGCCACGTTGCAACTCCTGCAACCCCACCAAATGTAATCGTCCTATTCCCAAGAAACAACTCCAACGGAAGAATATGAAGCTTTGCTGCTAACTGATTATCCACATAAGAACCAAGTAATAGCTGCTTTTCCATTTCAAGTTTTCCATCTAATGTATCGTGTTCTGATAACTTATATTGGAAGGCATATTCTCCAAGTCTCATGCATTCATTATAGCCACTTTGCCCTATAGTCCTAATTTCTCGCCTCACACTATTCCACTCCTTTTTCGAAAGTAAGGATCATTTTTTTTCTGTCCGTAATAGTAAAGCCGTTTTTCACAAGAACTCGTTGACTAGCATTATTATGGATATCACAATAGGCTACAAAGTTTTGTACTTTTTGTGTCTTTAACCAATCTACTAACATTTTGACAGCCTCTGTTGCATAACCTTTTTTTCTAAATTGCTCGAAAATAAGATATCCAATTTCTATTGCGTTTGATTCATCCCTTTTCGTCACTATCTCGCCAATACAAGTACCTTCATTACTTCTAATTAACCACAATCCATATTGAAGTGGAGATCTTTGTTCTAGATAAAGTGGAAGTGCTGCTTTAAAGCCAAATGAGGGAAACTCAAGGCTAAAGCAAGAATCATCGAATCTAGTTTTTCTGTCTAAAAGTAAGTGAGTTGCCATTTCAAAGGGAAGTGATTTAATTCTCAATCGATTACTACAAATAACATACAATTAAATTCCTTCTTTCTGAATAGAAAATAGGACCACAAAGTGATCCTATTTTAAAAACCTAATATCGCCTTTATCATGCTAGTTGTTTCTCCACCTCGATAAATAATGTAAAGTAGTAAATATACTGCAACTCCAGTAACGGCAGTAAAGAACCAAATAATACTTGTAACTGGTCCAATTTTCTCATGCCTTTTTATATTTCGTTTAAATGCCAACCTCAACGTTACTACTCCAAAGACAGCACCTGTTGTTGCAAGAATAATATGAAAAATCAAGAAAATGGTGTAGTACAATTCCAATTGTTCTGGTCCACCAAAGCTTGTGTTACCAATAAATACTGTTCGCGATAGGTAAATAATAAAAAATAGAAGAGCACTAATTGCAGCACTAATCATTGTTTTTTTATGAGCAGTGTAATTTTTTTTAACAATCAATACCCAACCAACCGCAACAAGGATGGCACTGAGCACAATAAAAAATGTACTTAACGTAGGTAATAACGGCATATAATCGTTCCTTTCCTTCTCGGGAAGTTTTGTTTAACTACGGGGGATTGGGTCAATGTTATTTGACTTTCCATACCATATCAAAGGATATCTTCCCAAATATACTTCTATAAACTATTTTCTATGTGTTTATCAATAGGATAGAAATGAGTAAAACCACTTCTTGACGGCCTGTGACAATGTTTCTTACTAGTTTGAAAAGAAAAGCGAGCGCCTTGGTCAGCTTAAGACCTCAGACCGTTAGGCATTCTGCGCTAGACAGCTCTTGGTTTTTTTAAACTTTCTTATCTTTTAAAGAAAAGAGGCCGGGGGTAACCCGAACCTCATTTATCTTTACCACCAAATCAAAACTAAAAATGTTAGGATGGTTAAAAACGCTACACTTAACCCACCATAAATCATAATTGATGGTAATTCATGTCCCTTGTGACTCATGTGCATGAAATAATATAGTTGAAAGATTACTTGAACTATCGCTAAAACAATGATAATCGGAATAACAAACAACTTATCTAATTCTGCAAGTACCATTCCAAATGCTATAAATGTAAAGATAATCATTAAAGCAAAGGTAATTAGTTGATGTTTCATCTCTTCTTTTTTCTTTTGTTCATAGTACCCATCACTGTTTGTCGAATTGATGTTCTCAGTCATTGTCTAAATCACCCCCATTAGATATACAACCGTAAAGATGAATACCCAAACAACGTCAATAAAGTGCCAGTACAAACTTGCAACGTAGAACTTCGGTGCATTATATAAGTTTAATCCTCTTTTCGCATTTCGAATCATCAATGTTAAAATCCAAAGTAAACCAAATAGAACGTGGCCACCGTGAAATCCGACTAGCGTATAAAAGGCTGATCCAAATGCAGAAGAACGGAAGGTAAAATCTTCAAGGGTAATATACTCATAAAACTCATAAATCTCTAATGAAAGAAATCCAAAACCAAGAATGACAGTAATTGCAAGCCATGCTTGCATTTTAGCAAAGTTATTTTTTTTCATTTGATATATTGCCACTACACTAGTCAATGAACTAGTTAGTAGCAACATAGTCATGATGAACACCAAATCAAGTCCAAATAATTCTTGTGATGAAGGTCCGCCGTTCGTTGAGTTTCTTAAGGCAAGAAAAGTACCAAATAAACTCGCAAACAACACGGTCTCTCCTCCAAGGAAAAACCAAAAGCCTAAAAATTTATTCTTTCCCTCAAGGGTAGCTTTTTCGGGTTCCTCAGGCATAACCTTTGGATTTAGTGTATCATTACTCATTACAACCCAGCCCCCTTATCTAAATCTTCTTTATGGATATGATAACCATGGTCATCTTTAACTGAACGAATAAACATACATCCTAATAAGATACCCATTCCAATAAATACAGCTGCCAACCAAGCACTGTTATCCACTTGGTAAATAAATCCAAATCCAGCTATAAACAACCCAAGTGCCATAATAAATGGTAAGATTGATGAATTAGGCATGTGAATATCATCAACAGGTTCAGCTGGAGTCATTTCTTTACGTCCATCCATTTTCTCAATCCAAAATGCATCTAAACCACGTACTAAAGGTGTTTGTTTAAAATTATAGTGAGGAGTTGGATTAGCAATTGCCCATTCTAACGTACGACCATCCCATGGGTCCCCGCCTACTTTTTCACCTTTTACTGAAGTAACAATAACGTTGATCACGAAGACAATCGTACCAAAGGCCATCAAAAAGGCACCAATAGTACTAATTAAGTTTCCTGTATCTAAGCCTTGGTCAGGTAGGAACGTCCAATATCTTCTTGGCATACCCATTAAACCAAGGAAGTGCTGAATAAAGAAAGTTAAGTGGAAACCAATAAAGAATGTCCAGAACGTCAATTTACCCAATTTCTCATCTAAAATTTTACCAAACATTCTTGGCCACCAATAATGTAGACCGGCAAAGATACCAAATACTACCCCACCAACGATAACATAGTGGAAGTGTGCAACAACAAAGTATGTATCGTGAAACTGATAATCTGCTGCTGCTGCTGCTAACATAACCCCAGTCATACCTCCAATTGTAAACGTTGGAATAAAACTGAGCGAGTATAGCATTGCTGTATTAATCGTGATATTACCTCCCCAAAGGGTAAACAACCAGTTAAAGATCTTTATACCCGTCGGGACAGCAATTGCCATCGTTGCTACTGCAAAAATAGAGTTTGCTGCAGGACCCAAACCTACGGTAAACATATGGTGTGCCCATACCATAAAGCCTAAGAACCCGATTAGTACTGTTGCAAACACCATTGCAGTATAACCAAATAAACGTTTTTTAGAGAAAACAGGAAGGATTTCACTAAACACACCAAAGGCCGGTAATATAAGAATGTAAACTTCTGGGTGGCCAAAAATCCAGAATAAATGTTCCCAAATAACAGAGTTCCCTCCCATACTGGCGTCAAAGAAACCGGAACCAAATAACCGGTCAAACATTAACAAGAAAAGTCCTACTGTAAGTGCCGGGAAAGCAAACAAGATAAGTGCACTCACCACAAAAGTAGTCCATGTAAATAAAGGCATTCGCATATATGTCATACCTGGAGCACGCATATTTACGATAGTAACCAGAAAGTTAATTCCTGCAATTAACGTTCCAGCACCAGATATTTGCAGTCCTAGAACATAGAAATCCACTCCGTGTCCAGGAGATGTTGTTGACAAGGGTGCATAAGCAGTCCACCCCGCATCAGGTGCCCCGCCCAAGAACCAACTTGCATTCAAAATTAAGCCACCAGCTAAAAACAGCCAAAAGCCTAATGCATTCAAAAATGGAAATGCTACGTCTCTTGCTCCTATTTGGAGCGGTACTACTGCATTCATTAGGGCAAATATCAGTGGCATTGCAGCCAAGAAAATCATTGTTGTTCCATGCATCGTTAAAATTTGATTATAAAAACCTGCACTTACAAAATCATTTGCTGGTTTAATTAACTGAATTCGAATCGCCATTGCTTCAAGTCCACCAAGTAGAAAGAAAAATCCACCGCTAACAAGATAAAGAATTCCTATCTTTTTGTGGTCAACAGTAGTTAGATAATCCCACAAGGCTGCGCCAAAGCTACGATTCTGCGCAATTGTTGTGCTCACGCTATTTTACCTCCCTTAAAAACCTCTTCCATCCCTTATTACTCATTAGTTAGTAGCGCTTTCCGGAGTAATTGTTGTTGGTTTTAATTGTAATAAATAATCTGCAATTTTACTTATTTCTTCTTCGCTTAAAGAGCCATTCTTTAAGTATTCAGCGTTTGTCATTTTATTGCCCTCTTTAAACTCTTCTGGATTTGAAATCCAACCCACTAATGTTTCTTTATCAAAATCTAGTACCCCAGCAATTTTTGTTCGATTACCAAAATCTGTTAAATTAGGCGCGACCGCAACAGGGCTCGATCCTAACGCATGACATGAGATACAATTATTTTGGAATAATTCTTGTCCTTCTTGTGCACTAGCAGTTTCAGGTACTGCTTCAGCATCAAAATTCTGCATGTCTGTAACCCATTGATTGTATTCCTCTTCACTAACAGCTACAATTTTGAAATCCATTAAAGAGTGCGAAGGTCCACATAATTCAGCACACTTACCCCAATATACCCCTTCTTCGTATGCTTCAATATACATGGTGTTTTCATTTTCAGGATTGGTATCCATCTTACCTGTTATTGAAGGTACCCAGAAAGAATGAAGAACATCACTAGAAACCATGTTCAAATAAATTCGTTTTCCTACAGGTATGTAGAGATCTTGGCTTGTTTGGATCTCTTCGTCTTCATAACTAAAATGCCACCAATACTGGTTACCAGTTACTTTGATGTTTAACGTATCCTCTTTTTCTGACTCATCTGCAAGATCGAATGTTGCAGATACAGTTGGAACTGCAATAATTACTAATAGTAGTATCGGAATAACAGTCCAAATAATTTCTAACGCTTTGTTCCCCTCTGTTTGTTTCGGAATGTAATCCTCTTGGCCTTTTTTTCTACGGTATTTCACTAAAACAACCGTATAAATAATCATGACGACAATAAACACAAATATCATTACAGCTAATGAAATAATTATTAGATTTAATGATACTTCTGCCCCATAACCCTTCGGTAAAAAGGCGGTCAAGTTCTCTCTTCCGCAACCTGAAAGAATAAGCGCAAGTGAGCTTAACAAAAACAGAGCACGGATTTTTCCCATCCAACCTTTCATGCAAATACCTCTCTTTCTTTAAAATCCTTCTTAATATATTGTTCAATTAGAATATTATAAATATTCTAATTTAACTAACCACAGGTAGAAATGTAAGTAATACCATCGATATAAAGAAAATAGTTAAATAAAATAACGAATACATGAACATTCCGTGGGCCCACTTCAAATCATCTTTTGAATAGAAGCCTCGAACCCCTAAAATTAACCATCCAACATTTAATAGCGTAGCAAGGATAATAAATACCTTGCCCAAAGAATATAGATAAAATGGTAATGGTAGTAAACAAGCTACATATACCACAATTTGTCTCTTGGTGATAGGAAAACCATATACTACTGGCAACATAGGTATCCCCGCTTTTCGGTAATCCTCACTCTTTTTCATTGCTAATGCTAAAAAATGTGGTGTTTGCCATATAAACATAATTAAGAAAAGGGCAATTGGAATAATATCAAGTTGAGGTTCAACTGCAGTCCACCCAATAACAGGTGGTACAGCACCCGATAAACTGCCGATTGCAGTGTTAATCGTGTACCTTCGTTTTGACCATATTGTATATAAAACAAAATACGCAAACCATCCAATTAAACCAAATATAGCTGCTTGAATTGTAGTAAGAGCTAACAAAACAACCCCGAGTATCGAAAGTAATATACCAAGTAATAAAATATAAGCAAGTGGTATGCTTCCTGTAACTGTAGGACGAGTTTTTGTCCTTTGCATTACTGGATCTATATCTCGATCATAATAATTATTTAGCACACAGGCTCCTGCAATAACTAGAGCAGTACCAATCATTGCAAACAACAATGTGACGAGATGGTCCGTAAAAGAGGCTCCCGTAAAATAAAGCGCTAACCAAAAACCAGCAAAGGCAGTCATTACATTAGAATTAATTATCCCTACCTTCAAAAGCGCTTTGAGATCCATCCACAAGGTAGTAGTATTCTCATTTTTCTCTGAATTGTGTAAAATCTGTGTTGATGTTGTTTCCACCTTGTTCATTAATAAGTTCTCCCCCTTCCAAAAACCATTGACAACCTTAGGAACTTACAAACATGCACACTTATCTTCTATCGTTTCCAATTCCGACATAAATTAATCTTTAATTATTTTGTCCATAGCTTGCAAGCCTATTGTATCACGATATTACATACCAATCTATTTTACTACTCTTTATCATATATATTGTGACGATTTCGTGAAATGTTACCCAATAACCAAATGAAAAGGGCACCATCGCCTTTACCATCAGATTGGAATAAAGGAATTATTTGACTATTTTCAGCAAATTTGGTCAAACTCTGAAATCCCCTTATTTATTTCTAGCAAACAAAGGTCGACAATGCAACCCTTTTTACACTTTTTAGTGAAAATTGTTTGTAATCATGGTAGTATATCTTGTGGCTATTGAATTATTAAATCCAATTCACACCCAAATTCTTTACGTTTTGGTTGAATGACAAATTTTGAGGTGGCAATATGAATGATTAAACTTTTAAAAAGATTATCCATAGTAGCAACAATTTCGATGATTTTAGTTTTAATTGGAGGTGCCCTCGTTACCAAAACCGGGTCTGGAATGGGATGTGGGGCAAGCTGGCCGTTATGTGAAGGGACAATTAACGCGCAATTAATTATTGAGCTAAGTCATAGAGCTGTTTCGGGTATTACCGGGCTAGTTGTCCTCTTGTTATCCGTCTTAGCTTTTAAGTATGTTGGACATATTAGAGAAGTAAAGCTTTTGTCGTTTATTTCCTTATTCTTTCTAGTATTTCAAGCGTTAATCGGGGCGGCAGCGGTCCTATGGTCACAATCCGATTTCGTTTTAGCACTTCACTTTGGAATCTCGTTAATTTCCTTTGCAGCTATATTCTTACTTACACTCTTAATTCATGAAATCGATCACAAGTTTGATGCAGAATCACTCACTATTGATAAGGGGTTACGTAAACATATATATGGATTAGCTATTTACATCTTGGTGGTCGTTTATACAGGAGCATTAGTTAGGCATGTTGATTCGAGTCTAGCTTGTGGAAGTTGGCCATTTTGCGACAACCAAAACCCATTTAGCTTTACTATGCATTTTGGCCAATGGGTTCAAATGGGACACCGAATCATTGCTGGAATTGCTTTTCTTTGGACAATTTACTTATTTTTTAGAATTCAAAATCACTATCGACATCGACGTGTGATGTATTACGGGTGGACAGTTGCACTTGCACTTATCATTGTTCAAGTGTTGTTGGGAGCATTCATCATATTTACATACGCCAATATTGTTATTGCATTACTTCACTCCTTAGCAATCACGCTTTACTTTGGTATTGTATGTTATTTTGTTTTACTTTGCTCAAGAAGTACCCTTCAAAAGCAAAAGTAACTATCTCTGAACAAGAGCGCCGAAGCCGGACATGGCTACTTTCGCTTGTTGTTAGCTGCGCTTGGATTTCTTTATACTTTTCTTTTAAAAAAGACCTTATGCGGGGCAGCATAAACTACCATCTCGGTATCTTCCTTTAAATATTAATAAAAGGGTACCAGTCCAGTTGGATTGGTACCCCTTTACATATGTAATCTTTAATTAATCGTTTTTCCACCTCGTAATTTTGCTTGGGCAACCGATATTGCACTGCCTTTCGTATCGATATCACTTTTTTTAACTGCATTTTCTTTTTCTCTAACTTTTACATGTCTAGCAATATTATTCAGAATACCGACTGATAGCAATAGAATAAATAAAGAAGAGCCACCGTAACTAACAAACGGTAAAGGGACTCCTGTTATTGGTAGAAGGCCACTTATAGCACCCAAATTGATAAATGCTTGAATACCAATCATAGATGATATCCCAATCGCAAGTAATGAACCAAAACTATCCTTACAACGGCGAGAAATATATAGTCCACGAAGCACGATAGTAGCAAGCATTCCGAGGACTAACACAACACCAAAAAATCCCAATTCTTCAGCAATCACTGCCATAATAAAATCAGTATGTGGCTCGGTTAAATACCCTAGCTTTTGAACTCCTTGACCTAACCCCTCTCCTGTTAACCCACCTGAACCGATGGCAATATACGATTGAATTAAATGATAGCCACTGTCTTCTGGGTCTAAAAAAGGCTGATAGGCACCGGTAAATCTTTCTAACCGTTCTTTTGTAACCATTTGCGTGGCTGCCAACCCAACCATAATGATACCGGTAATAATTAATAGTGATAAGTGGCGAAATTTAATGCCTGAACTAAAAATAACTGAACATGCAATAAGAAAGATAATTGCTGCTGTACCAACATCAGGCTGCAAGACGATCAATCCTAAGAGAAACATTGTTACCACTAATGGAGGTAATACACCTTTCATAAAATCAGATATGTAATCTTGTTTTTTCGAATAGACGGATGCTAAGTACAAGACGATACCGAGTTTAACCAATTCTGCAGGTTGGACTTGTATACCGCCAAAACTAAGCCAGGACTGTGCATTATTTACTTCTTTCCCTACAAACAGTACAAGGATTAACATGACAGTCATTGCAATAATAATAAATTTCATAATGTCTTGGTATCTTTGGTAAGAAAAAAAACTACAAAAAATAAATCCGATAATTCCAATTATGTACCACCTGAACTGTTGTAACAAAAAGAAATTACTTGGTACATCATAGACAACAACAGATGTGACCATACTTGCGCTATAAATCATCACTAACCCGAAAGCAGCAAGGAGTAATGGAACAAAGACAAGGGTAAAATCGAACGTTTTCCATTTTTGCTTCATATGTATACCCCTTATATCAAATTATCTTTAATCAAACAATGAAATGGTCGCGCTTAGCCAGCACGACAGGCATAAGATAAAACGTGGCAAACCTTTGCCACAGAAAGGAGACTTATGTCCTCAGGCGGGCTTGAGTATAAACTTTCTTATCTATCAAAAAAACCTTGCCAATTAGGCAAAGCTCTTTTTATTCAATACTACTAAGACTTTTGTGCAGCTTCATGAAGGACATTTAACTGTCTTTCGAGGTTTTCAAGAAGCTTTTTACCATCAGCTTCAGAAACTAAATGTAAACGCACTGCAAAATCTATCTCCCTAGATAAACCGAACATTTGTGTATCCAATACCTCTTCATACAATGGGCATTGTGGCATGGTAAGGTTATCCATCTGAACTTTAATCAACTTTAAAATTTTATCTGCATCGGCCTTTAGAAGGGCATAGGCTTTTTCTTGATCAGTAACAGCCACTTCAGGTATCAAAAAAATCCCCTCCGTTAAACTAACTTTCTTTTATTTATATTAGCGTTAATAACATAAAAATGCAAGATATCAGCGAATAATCATTTTATTTTTTTACATAGCGCTAGTATAAAAAATCACCAAAGCTGAAAACAACAGGAATCTTTGCTATGATGGTACTAGTTAGAAATAGAAGGGTGGAAACGTAATGATAGTTCAACTAGTAGGAAATCTAACTTACCCAATCACCATAGATCCAACTGTTTGGATCTTCGATGATCGTAAAATATTGTTTGATGACGCATTTCTAGATAAGGCTGATAAAGATTCTTCCATTGAAGATGAGCTAAAAAGAACGGCTGACCGATTTGCCCGAGAAACTTTTATCAAACCACCTGTAAACAGAAGTATTGATAAATTTGAACGAAGCAAGTTATTAACTAATACATACGTAATGCCGATAAAAGATTTTATAAATACAGTAGAGGTTGCCCCTAATGCAACCGTAGCTCGACTGCAGACAATTGATGATGAGCATAGAATTACAATTGACCAGTTACGTAATAGCCTTCTATTGTTTGCTAAAGACGGTAAGCCATTGAAAGAAGATGGCCCAATTCATTTGTATTTCGGAGATGGTTCCAATAAGCACAGCCCATTTAAAAACATAAAAAAAATAATCATTGAATAAGAAAAGCGCAAGGCAGATCCTGGATTTTTTCTTATTTTTCTAATAAAACGACGAAGTAGGAAGATTACTTCGTCGTTTTGTTTGTTTCGTACATGTATAAACGTAGTCAATTTACAAAAAATACGAAAAAAGCACAAATTGCTTTACTTCACCTAGCCATTTAATTAAAGGAGGCGTTTTACATGACCAAACTTTCACTAGGTACGATCCTTATGATCTCCGTTTTTCTTATTGGTTGTCAGCAAAATAGTAATTTAGCTAATCAAAGTGAAAAACGTGACCAACCAATCCAAGTTAAAAATACTGCACCGATGGAAAGAGAGGATTATTCGAACGAAGAAATCGCTCAACACTTATCTAACATTGCTAGCAAAGTACCTAATGTAAACGGGGCATATGCTGTTGTTGCAGGACCATATGCTGTTGTTGGGGTTGATTTAGACAAAGATTTTGACAGATCAAGAGTTGGTACAGTAAAGTTCTCAGTTGCCGAAGCACTCCAAGATGATCCCTATGGAAAAACAGCAATAGTAGTAGCAGATGCTGATGGAACAGAAAGAATTCGTAATATGGCTGACAAAATAAAGCAAGGACACCCGATTGAAGGTGTCGTTGACGAGTTAGCCGCAATCGTAGGAAGATACATGCCTGAAATGCCCGTAAAAGAAAACCAATCAGAAGTGCCCGATGACAATGAAGAATTGATTAATGAACGAGAGGAAAACAAGCTTGATGAAATCCAAGAAGATCAATCAAATCAACAAATGAATAAGTAATTTTATTTTCACCTCACTAGCGCATTAAACTCCAGTTAATGCGCTATTCCCTTTTTTCGCGGATTTTAACATCAGGTTTTGGTGGTCAGTGAAATAATTGGTTCAAAACAAAAAATTATTATCTTATAGAGGAAAATATGTTACGATTAGAGAAACTCTTTAATCGAGGTGAAGAGATAAATGAGAGTAAAATGTGTTTTATGTGATTCAATTGAATCAATAAATAGTAATTCACTGCAAGCGAAAAGATTACGAAATAGACGTATCCATATGTACCTTTGTCCCACATGTGACGAAAGAATAGAAGAAAAAACTAAGAAAAGACATGCAACAGGGAATTTCAAATTATACAATTTCAAGATCAAACAAGATAGTTTAATATAGAAGACAACTAGTCGCGCCTTAGCCCAGCTTAAGACCTCAGGCGGGGTAGGCGATGAAGTAGACAGCTTTTGGATTTTTTTCACTTTCTTATCTTTTAAAATAACAGGGTCTAGTTCTCGAGACAGAATGTAGACCCTGTTTTTAATTATGAATTTTGACTATTTCTTTCACGATATAATCTATACCGATATAGTCCGAGTACTGAAGCAATAACAAATAAACTTTCTGCAATAGGTAAGTTCATTCCGAATAGTAATGTAATAAAGAAAGTACCTATGATTAGAACTAGATATACAACGGCCGATTTCAAAGGTGGTAATTTTTTTGCAAATCCAAATTTAAATGCTAAAATAGTTAAAATAACAATGGTTAAGTATAGGAAGAAAAAACCTTTAATAAGAATAGTCAAATCTGCTTCGTTATTAAAGTCAATCTCGTTCCCAAGACCTTTCATAAAAAAATCTGCAACGGGCCATAAATTATCTGGCACTTGCATTACTGAATTGTTTTGCATAACTGTCTTCCCCCTAAACTACACTTCTTCATCTTTTCTATCATACTAGAAGTGTTGTAAAGGTGCTAGCATTATTATAAAATGTATTAAAATAAGAGGTGAAAATTATGCGTACTATTCAATTCTCTAAATTACTACTAGCTTGTCTCGTGATTTTTTCATTTAGTGGAGTTGGAATTGCGATTGCTTTTCGAAGTATATTTTGGATTATCGTACTTATTGCCCTAGGGTTTGGGTTAATGGGATACGGAATTTCTTTAAAAAGAAAAAGACAATCCTATTAAGTTTAAAAAGCGTAAGGGTACTAACCACGAATAGTACTCTTACGCTTTTTAGTTAAGACTATTGTTTTAGCTCTACATAATTAACAGTTATTTCATCATGTAATTCCCTATTACATGAAAAAATAGTTGAATCATGGAGAATGTCAATTGGTGCACCGTCAGCCTTTGTAGTAATTCCGCCAACTTCATCCATGATTAATACTCCTGCAGCATAATCCCAAGGAGCTAGTTGCATGGATAGATATCCGTCGGCAATGCCTTCTGCAACATATGCAAATTCCAGTGCAGCAGACCCATAGGATCTAGTTCCTCTAACCTTTTTAATTAATTGTTGAATCTTTGTTTCGTTAATCCGTGAATTTTCACATGCCCAAAAACTATTCAGTACTAGTATCGACTCCTCTAACGTTAAATTAGTATCTAGCTTCGGTAGTCGTTTATTATTTTTATAAGCTCCCTGTCCCTTTATAGAGCTGTATAATATATCCTCCATCACATTGTAAATCAAACCTATTTGCCCAATGCCCTCGTGATAAATGCCAATTGAAATAGCAAAATGTTTTTTTTGGTGAACAAAATTCATCGTTCCGTCAATCGGATCAATGATCCATACGAAACCTTCTAGCGAGGTAACGTCATCACCAAATCCCTCTTCACTTAAAATCCGATGGTCTGGATAGGTTTCTTTTATATGTTTGGTGAAAAATTGTTCTGTTTCTCTATCCATTTGCGTAACTAGATCATTAGGATTAGACTTAGTGTCTATATAAAGCGGCTCATCAATAACGTCTCGCAGATGTTTTCCAGCTTCTAATATCCAGTTTTTTGCATGATTATAAATATCTTGTCTTAATTGATCCTTCATTTCGTAACTCCTCCAATACCATTTTAGAAAAGCGTAGGCGCCTTGGTCAGACTCATGATTACGAGTAAAATAATTTTAGTATTAAAAACAAGCTATGATAAAATAGGCATGCATAAGCCTTTTCATAACAATTAGAAAGGAAGATTATCTTGGCCTTTAATGGTTTTACTCAAGAAGACTTTGACACATTTTTAATAGAAGGGTTAGACGAACGGATGGAAGCTATTCGTTCCCGGATTCAGCCAAAGTTTAAAATGATTGGTGACGAATTAGTTCAACACCTGTCATCATCATTAGGCGATGAATTGTATTTACACATTGCCAGGCACGCTAGAAGGTCTGTCAACCCACCAAAGGATACGTGGCTTGCAATCGCCGAAAACAAACGGGGATACAAAAAGCACCCGCATTTTCAAGTTGGCTTATTCGATGACCACCTCTTCATCTGGTTTGCTTTAATTTATGAATTACCAAACAAGTCTGAAATTGCACAGAGATTCATAAATGAGTTAGGAAGTCTTAAACAGCTTCCAAGTGATTTTGTATTCTCTTTAGATCATACAAAAAAAGGCTCCTTTCCTGTTACAAGCTTGGAATTTAACCATTTAGAGCGATTTCGTGATGTAAAAAAAGCTGAGTTCTTAATAGGACGTCATGTAGCTGCTACAAACAAACTGATAACAAATGGTGAAGAATTGTTAAAACATATCAAGGATACCTTTGATCACCTACTCCCATTTTACAAGCAGGCACTGAAATCAGATTAAGCACTTGCGGAGAGCATTATGCGCTCTCCTTTCCTACTGATTAGCTAACGATGATTTGAGGATACTTATGTATGCTTGACTACATTTTAATTTTATTTGAATTAGACTCTCGTGCTTTTTTGACAGTACGATAACAGGAATATCCAGATTCCTTCTCAAATTTCCCACAAATTTTTTTCTCTTCGCTCTTTGATGGTACGATTTGCTTAAAGCGAGTATAAGAAATCAGGATATCATCCGCCTTTACCCCGTCCTCATAGGCCTTTTCTATCATAGAAAAGAAATTAACTACGTCAATTATCTCCTGTTTGGACCAAGATTCATCAATTGGATAACTATAGTTCATCAATTTTCCTCCCATACATAGAGTGGCTTATTTCAACGAATATTAACCACCTAATCCATCATAATTATTTCCAAAAACCAACCCTATTAAATAGCTTATCATGAAAGTGGCATTTTTGGCTAAAACTAGCTATTAGCCGCAGTATTTGCTATAATTTTGTTTTCAAGAATTATTGAAGAGGTGTTACAATGATGTATTCACAATATGACACGCCATTATTTACTGGATTACTCGATCACGCAAAAAAAAATCCAACCCAATTTCATATTCCTGGACATAAAAAAGGTACAGGAATGGATCCTACCTTCCGTCAGTTTATCGGTGAAAATGCCCTGTCTATCGATTTAATTAATATACAACCGCTAGATGATCTACATCACCCACACGGAATGATCAAACAAGCACAAGATTTAGCTGCACAAGCGTTTCATGCTGACCACACGTTCTTTTCAGTCCAAGGAACGAGTGGAGCAATCATGACTATGGTACTTAGTGTTTGTGGACCCGGTGACAAGATAATTGTTCCTAGAAATATTCACAAATCGGTAACTACCGCTATTATTTTTTCTGGTGCAACACCTATATTCATTCATCCGGAAATTGACAAAAAATTAGGTATATCACACGGAATTACGCCAGATGCTGTCCAAAATGCACTTCAAGCACATCCAGATGCAAAAGCTGTTCTCGTTATCAATCCTACTTACTTTGGTGTGGCAGCTGATTTAAAAAAAATAGTAGAAATTGCACATGACCATGGTGCTCCAGTTCTTGTCGATGAAGCTCATGGGGTACATATTCATTTCCATGATGAATTACCTATGTCAGCCATGCAAGCGGGTGCTGACATTGCAGCAACTAGTGTTCACAAGCTAGGTGGGTCAATGACCCAAAGCTCTATCTTAAATCTAAAAGAAGGTCTCGTCTCACACGAACGTGTTCAGAGTGTACTTTCCATGCTAACGACGACATCAACATCCTATATTTTGCTCGCATCACTTGATACAGCGAGAAAACAGTTAGCAATTCATGGGAAAGAGTTAATCGACAAAACAATTCAACTTGCAAAAGCAACTAGAGAACAAATTAACCTTATTCCTAACTTATACTGTCCTGGTGAAGAAATACTTGGAAGTCAATCTACCTTTCATTACGATCCAACCAAATTAATTATTTCGGTAAAAGATCTGGGTATAACTGGCTACGACGTTGAAATGTGGTTACGGAAACACTATAACATTGAAGTAGAGTTGTCAGACCTATATAATATTTTATGTATTATTACTCCAGGAGATTCGAAAAAACAGACGGATTTACTCATTGAAGCACTTCAAAAATTAGCTAGTGACAAGGAATATACTGCTGTTCAAAGAGAAATTCACGTACAAATCCCTGATATACCAGTATTGGCTCTATCTCCGCGCGATGCTTTTTATGCTGAAACAGAAACAGTTAAATTAGAAGATGCCGCCGGTCGAATTAGCGCAGAATCTATTATGGTATATCCTCCAGGGATCCCGATCTTTATACCAGGGGAAATTATTACTTTTGACAATATTGAATACATCAAGCAAAACCTTGATGCAGGGTTGCCTGTCCAAGGATTAGAGGATGAGTCATTGAAAAACATCTACGTGATTAAGGAGCATCACCCATTTAGATAACCACTTAGCTATGTTTAAAACCTAAAAAGGCGATTACGGGTCATACCGTAATTGCCTTTTTAGAAATAAGATAGTATTAAAAGATCAAGAGTTGTCTAGCTCCGGGCGCCTATCCTGCCTGAGGTCTTAAGCTTGAACAGCGCGACTTGCACTTTTCTTAAGGAGTTTTTATTAGAGCTGGGTCAACCATCGTATATCCCTTGTCTCTTAATCCCTTAACAATTTTATCAAGCGCCTTTGCAGTCCACTCCCGGTCGTGCATCAATAAATTGGAGCCGTTGCCGAGAAGTTCTGTATTGATCATGATATCAGCTATTGCCTCTTCTGATTGATAATCCTTTTCCCAATCATATCCAAATGACCAGTTCATCAACAGCATATTTTCTTCTGCGGCAAGTTTAGTGGAGAACTCGGTGTTTTGTCCAAATGGTGCTCTAAAAAACTTTGGTCTTTCACCAGTTACCTCTTCTACTATATCATTTAGTTTGACAATTTCTTCCCTTTGTTGCTGTTCCGATAAATCCGGTAATGATTGGTGATTTATCGTGTGGTTTCCAATCGGAAAACCCATGTCATATATTTGTTTTAATACTTCTTTTTTTTCTTCAGTATTGAGAAAATGTCCATTGACAAAAAAGATTGCTTTTGCGTTAAGCTCTTTCAACGTTGTTGCCATTTGTAATGCATATTTATCAGGTGCATCGTCAATAGTTAGTAACACAACTTGTTCAGGTGCATCATCAATTGGTTTAACACTCCAGTAGTCTGTTAACTGATACTTAGGCTCTATTATTTCAGCTTCCTCTGGCTCATCAACTTCATTTGGCTCGTCTTCGTTTTTATCTACAGTTGTCTCTTCTTTCTCTTCCGCCTTGTCAGCTGAATCGTCTCTTTTCTTTTCTACATTCTCTAATTTTTGTTCTTGGTCATTACTTAGTTGTTGTGAAGTAGTTTCTCCCTTCTCTTCCACACCCTTAGACACACTCTGTCCACAACCAACGAGTAGTACAAGGATAGCTATTAATAAATAGTGCCATTTACTTTTCAATTTTATCCCACCCTCGTTTGTTTTATTTTATTATAAATGAAAAAGTCCTTTTCCGGAGCATAAATAATTAACTTAGGACAACTTTTCCCTTAATTTATTTTATTAAGAGAAGTAAAGACAATATGCCTGGAATTATAAAAATGGGTAACTCGTAGGAGTTCATTTCCCAGAGGTGCAGACCTCAGGTGGGCTAGGTGCCCGGAGCAAAGACAGCTCTTGGATTTTTTTAAACTAAAAAGACCAGTGCTCTATCATTTCAGAGCACTGGTCTTTTATTTAATCTATAATCTTTCTTTATTTAATAATATGAATCGGTGAACCAATTGCTACTTCAGCAGCTTCCATTACAATCTCACCAAGGGTTGGGTGTGCATGGATGGTAAGTGCCAAATCTTCAGCTGTCATTCCTGCTTCAATAGCTAAACCAAGTTCAGCAACCATATCACTTGCACCAGGTCCAGCAATTTGTGCACCAATTAATAAGCCGTCTTCTTTTCGAGTAACAAGTTTTAAGAAACCATCACTATTATTTAATGATAGTGCACGACCATTTGCCGCAAATGGGAATTTTGCAGAAGAAACTTCAAATCCTTGCTCTTTTGCTTCTGCTTCAGTATATCCAACCGATGCTAATTCCGGTTCAGAGAAGACAACAGCTGGAATTGCAAGGTAATCTATTTCTGCATTTTCCCCTGCGATTGCTTCTGCAGCAACCTTTCCTTCATACGATGCCTTGTGTGCTAGTGGAGGTCCAGCAACAATATCTCCAATTGCAAAAATATTTTCCAAGTTGGTACGACATTGCTTATCAATTTTGATTAGTCCTCTATCATCCAGTTCAATACCTACCTGCTCGAGTCCAATCTCTTTTGTATTAGGACGACGACCAACAGTAACGAGGACATAATTAGCATCAATCGTTTCTTCTTTACCTTTTACTTCATAAGTAACCTTAACACCATCTTTTGTTTCTTCTACACCTTTAGCCATAGCTTCTGTTACAACCTCGACACCTTTTTTCTTCAGGTTACGTTTGACAAGCGAAGTCATTTGCTTTTCAAATCCACTAATAATATCACTTGCACCTTCTAAAATTGTAACTTTTGTTCCGAAGTTTGCATATGCAGTGCCTAATTCTGTTCCAACATATCCGCCACCAATAACAACCATTTTCTCAGGAATTTCTTTTAAATTCAACGCTCCTGTTGAATCTAATACACGCTCTGAGTATTTAAAAGTAGGTAGCTCGATTGGTGTTGAGCCTGTTGCGATAATACAGTTTTTAAATGTGTAAGTTTGAGAGCTCTTATCATCCATAACTCTTACTGTATTCTTGTCAACGAAATAAACTTCTCCCTTAACGATGTCCACTTTATTTCCTTTCAATAGGCCTTCAACACCAGAAGTAAGCTTATTTACAACACTTGCCTTCCACTCTTGCACCTTGCTAAAATCAACACTTACGTTCTCAGCTTTAATCCCCATGTCATCAGAACCATGAGCGTATTCATAACGGTGACCAGCTTGGATTAATGCCTTTGATGGAATACAACCGACATTCAAACAAACTCCTCCAAGTGCACCTTTATCAACAATTGTTACCTTTTGTCCAGTTTGTGCAGCACGAATTGCAGCAACATATCCCCCTGGACCAGCACCAACAACTAGAGTATCTAATTCAATCGGAAAATCTCCTACTACCATAACCTTACGCCTCCATCATGATTAATTGTGGATCGTTCAACAATCTCTTAATTTGATTTAAAGCTAATTGTGCTGTAGCACCATCAACGATACGGTGGTCGAAGCTTAATGACAATGATAATACTGGAGCTACGACAATTTCACCGTCGCGAACGACAGGTTTCTCACCAATGCGTCCAATTCCTAAGATTGCTGCCTCTGGGTAGTTAATTACTGGTGTAAACCACTGGCCACCTGCAGATCCGATATTCGAAATTGTACATGAAGCACCTTTCATTTCATCAGGGGCAAGTTTTCCTTCTCTAGCTTTAACAGCTAACTCATTAATTTCTTTTGATATAGCAAAGATTGACTTGGCATCAGCGTTTTTGACCACTGGGACTAAAAGACCCTTTTCTGTGTCAGCAGCAATACCAATGTTGTAATAGTGTTTTTGAACTATTTCATCTGTTGCATCATCTATGGAAGCATTTAAAATTGGGTATTTTCTCAAGGCTGAAACTAATGCCTTAACAACGTATGGTAAATAAGTTAATTTAACATCTTGTTCTGCTGCAACAGCTTTAAATTTCTTACGATGTGCAACAAGTTCAGTTACGTCAATATCGTCATGCAATGTTACGTGTGGAGCCTTTGTCTTAGAGTTTACCATTGCCTTGGCAATAGCTTTACGGATTCCACTCATTTTTTCACGTGTTTCTGGATATTGACCTGTTGGAACTGCTTGTGTTGAAGCCGTTGCTTTAGGAGCAGCTTCTTCTGTTTGAGCAGTTTCTTCTGTTTTGGCAGAAGCAGGTTGACCACCATTTAAGTATTGATCAATATCTTGTTTAAGAATCCGACCATTTTTTCCGGTTCCCTGTACGTTTTGGATATTAACATTGTTATCCCTCGCGTATTTTCTTACAGATGGCATAGCAATTACAATTTTGTTAGGTTCTGCAGGACTTTCATCTGTTGTCACAGGAGCAGTATTTTCCTCTGTTTCAGATTTTTCTTCCTTCGCTTCCTCTGCTTTAGGTTCACTTGCCCCTTGGTCTTCGTAACCTTCTGCATCGATCGAAATAATTGTTTGACCTACTGTAGCAACAGAGCCTTCATCAAAATGAATTTCTTTTACAGTTCCTTCTACTGGAGAAGGGATTTCAACAACAGCTTTGTCATTTTGCACTTCACAAAGGACGTCATCTTCTTTGATCTCGTCACCTGGCTTTACAAACCATTTAACGATTTCACCTTCATGAATGCCCTCACCAATGTCTGGTAGTTTAAATTCAAATGCCATTTCTGTTACCTCCCGTCTTATGTTCTGTTAAAAATTGATTACTTTATTTACTTTCTCAATGATGTCGTTGTAGTTTGGTAACCAAACTTCCTCTGCTTGTGTAAATGCATAAACGGTATCAGGCGCTGCAACAGTTAATATAGGTGCCTCTAAATGTAGAATTGCACGTTCTTGGATTTGGGATACAATATAAGATGCCATCCCCGCTTGACGTTGTGCTTCTTGGACGACGACAACACGGTTTGTTTTTTCCACTGATTTTAAAATTGTTTCTAAATCAATCGGCATTACTGTTCGCAAGTCAATGACTTCAGCTTGGATACCATCTTTCTCTAATTCCTCTGCTGCTTTTAAGCATGAGTGAACCATTGCACCATATGCGACAAGCGTTACATCACTTCCTTCACGCTTCACATCTGCCTTACCTAATTCAATCGTATACTCTTCTTCTGGTACTTCCCCTCGGAAAGAACGATATAGCTTCATATGCTCTAAGAAAACAACAGGGTCGTTATCGCGAATAGACGAAATCAAAAGCCCTTTTGCATCATAAGGGGTAGAAGGAATAACAACTTTTAACCCGGGTTGTTGAGCAACTAAGCCTTCCAAAGAGTCCGCATGTAATTCTGGTGTATGTACCCCACCACCAAACGGAGAACGGAAAGTTACTGGCGCATGTTGCGTTCCACCAGAACGATATCTAATTCGAGCAATTTGACCATTGATAGCATCCATTACTTCATATACGAAGCCAAAAAATTGGATCTCTGGTACAGGGCGAAACCCTTGCATGGATAAACCAAACGCAAGACCACCAATACCGGACTCAGCTAAAGGTGTATCAAATACTCTGTCTTCACCGAATTCTGCTTGTAAGCCTTCCGTAGCACGGAAAACTCCACCATTTTGACCAACATCTTCCCCAAAAACCAAGACGTTTTCATCATTTTTCAATTCTGTGCGCAAAGCATCAGTAATTGCTTGAATCATTGTCATTTGAGCCATGATTTACTTCGACTCCTTTGCTTCATATTCTTCCAATTGTTCTTGTAAGTGAGCTGGAAGTTCTTCGTACATATTTTTAATTAAATCACTTACTTTTTGTTTCGGTTGCTCATCAGCTTTTTTAATAGCAGCCTTTATTTCCTCTTTTGCCTTTTCGATTACTTTATTTTCTTCGTCCTCAGACCATAATCCCTTTCCTTCAAGGTACTTACGGAAACGAACAAGTGGATCTTTTTTCTCCCACTCATTGTCTAATTCATCGGTACGGTAACGAGTTGGGTCATCACCAGCCATCGTGTGTGGGCCATAACGATAAGTAAGTGTCTCAATTAACGTAGGACCTTCCCCATTAACAGCGCGTTCACGTGCTTGCTTTGTTGCAGCATAGACTGCAAGTACATCCATTCCATCTACTTGAATACCTTCGATACCTGCTGCAACAGCTTTTTGTGCTAGTGTTTTAGCTGCTGTTTGCTTTTCAACTGGTACAGAAATGGCAAAGCGGTTATTTTGTACGACAAAAATCGCCGGAGCCTTATAAGCACCCGCAAAGTTCATTCCTTCATAGAAGTCACCTTGTGAAGTACCACCGTCTCCTGTATATGTGATAGCTACAGATTTACTTCCACGTTTTTTCATCCCTAAAGCTACACCAGCAGTTTGAATGTATTGTGCCCCAATTATGATTTGCGGACTTAAAGCATTAACACCTTCTGGCATTTGATTTCCATGAAAATGCCCGCGTGAGAACAAGAATGCTTGGTATAATGGTAAACCATGCCAAATTAATTGAGGTACATCACGGTATCCAGGTAAGATAAAATCTTCCTTTTCAAGAGCAAATTGTGTTCCTAATTGTGAAGCCTCTTGACCTGCAGTTGGCGCATAGAAACCTAAACGACCTTGGCGGTTCAGAGCGATAGAACGTTGGTCTAGGATACGAGTGTAAACCATTCGTTGCATTAATTCTTTTAATTCTTCATCTGACAAATTAGGCATCGCTTCTTCATTTACCACTTTGCCTTCTTCATTCAGAATTTGAAACGTTTCAAACTGATTTTCGATGTTCTCAAGCTTACGTTCCAAGTGGATCACCTCTTCCTTTCGATTCCTTTTAATTTAATTCACGGTTTATGAAACACCGAAAGTGCTCTATTTAAACCATGTAGTATAAGATTGCTAACTTGCATCTTACCAAATCATCCTGGAAATGAAACTACTTGTAGAAATAATGAAAAAAGATGAAAATATTCCTAAACTCAAAGTAGATACCTCTTCATTTCATTTACAAAGCGATGCACCAATCAATATACTTACGATACCCCTAACAATTATTTTTTAATCTCCCATCATTCAATAGATAAATTAAAAACTGTTACATATTGATAAATAAAAATGACTGGTACAATTTTTATTCATTTATTAGTTTAGCTCATTCATTTCGACTGGTCAAACACTTTGATAGCATTTTTAAAACATTTTGTTGTGAAATATTGAAAAAATTCACAAGTTTTTCCCTCTTCCAATTGCATCTGTTTCATAACAAAGTAAACACTGTACTAATCCCTGTTTTCTACATACATTTTGCTTGATATGACCGTTATACTTAGGATAACAGATTGCACTGAACTACTAATAAACCTCAAGAGGGCTAGGGAATGAAGTGACGCGGCTGTCGCTGGATGTTATCCACGCTTGAATCTTTTACACTTTCTGATCTTCATAAAAAATAATCACTTAGTTAGATTATCTCTAACCAAGCGATTATATGAAGAAACACTATTCCATTTATTAAATGTACAACAACAATTAATCATTTTTTAATTTTTCGTTACTCACTATAATTGACATTAATCTCAGCTAGATCATAAAACTCTTTTTTTAGCTGATTATATGTTTCTGTTTTTTCATTAAATTGGTTATTTGCTGCAATCACCTTATCATATGTCTTGTTGACTTTGTCAATTTGAGCACGAAGCGATTCTTCTTGTAAGTCTTCTTGCTCTAACATTTGATAAAGTTCCTTATCCATATCTAAAGATTTTAAATATGTGTCGTTTAAGGACTCATACGCTTGGTATCTTTCATCCATTACTTGAGTAAGCTCTTTAGCTTTTGCCTTCAATTCATCTTCTTTTATCTCTTCTACCATCGGTTTTACAAGATCAAATTCTTCTTTCGCATCACTAATACTTTGCTTTTCTTTTTCTAGTATTTCTTTACGCTCTTCAATATTGGTTAATGCTTGTTCGGTTAAGTCCTTGACTTTGTCCATTTCTTCCATTCCGAGAGTTATAATCTCGTCATACAACTTTTTCTCTTCTTCCTCCAATTGTGCAAGAGGGGCTTGTTGGTTTGCAAACGTTTCTTCCAAAGTAACTGCCTCTTCCATATGCTCGTACATTTTTTCGGCAGTAGATGTTCCATTACAAGCTACTAACAGCAACAACGTTAAAGCTAATAAGATGAATTTTGTTCTACCTTGCACTACTATTTCCTCCTCGATGATTGCATGTCGATATTGTTGACTTGCATTTTGGATAAGTATAACATATCATATATTTTTACTATGTATTGTATGATATAAATTAGTCAAACATGCTACTGAAACGACGATATTGTATCCATTTTAACCACTCATGTGATACACTATTAATCAGCAAAAAGGCTAGTGGCAGAAGGAGCTGATAACATGATTACAATGGACGATATTGTCCGAGAAGAAAACCCCATTCTTTATCAAGTTGCAAAAGAAGTAACACTTCCGGCAAGTCAAGAAGACATAGATACTTTGCAAGACATGCTAATGTATTTAAAAAATAGCCAAGATGAAGAAATTGCAACAAAATATGGACTAAGACCGGGTGTAGGATTAGCTGCACCTCAAATTGGATTGTCAAAAAGAATGATTGCTGTCCATTTTGATGATTTTGACGAAAAAAGTTATAGTTACGGTTTATTCAATCCAAAAATTATAAGTCATTCTGTAGAAAAGGCTTACCTTTCCACTGGGGAAGGCTGTTTATCTGTTGATCGTGAAGTGCCCGGCTATGTCCCAAGGTATGCACGTATAACTGTTAAAGCAACAGATATCGATGAAAACGAAATAAAACTACGGCTTAGAGGATTTGCAGCAATTGTATTCCAACATGAAATTGATCACTTAAATGGTGTTATGTTTTTTGACCATATCGATAAAGACGACCCCTTTAAGATTCCAGAGGACGCAAAACCTGTTGACAGATAAAAGAGTGTGACAAAACTCTTCGATGACATCTTCTTCCATATCAAACTACTATATAAAAAAAGCTTAGTCATAACCAACTAAGCTTTTTTTGTTGGCCGCTTTCCAAAGGAATGTTCCTACCTGCGCAGTTGTCATCTAATGTGCGATAAAAGCAACAAACGTTACGAAAACAGCAATGTGTTTAACTCTATAAAGCTGGGGTTACTAGTGCATATTTTTAGCAGTTTTTGTGAAAAATAGACCTACCAACATCGGCTTTTTCAGTTTTCCTTAGTAATTTTTAACAAATATTTTTACGTTTCTATTTCAAAAATAGCTAATTCATACTATACTAAAGTTAAGAGGGATTGGATCGGTATACGTTTTTGCTTTTCTTTTTTTATAGTATAAAGAAAGGAGCTGTAAGAAATAATGTTAAAACGACTAAAAGAAAAGCTTAAGAAACGGTGGAAAGAATTGTTAAGACGTCAACGGGTTCCAAATGCATACAAAAATGAAAGTCGTTAATAACTGATAAACTAAAACCAAACTACTACTTTAAATCGAGATGCTAACTCACTATTTAGATGAACCAACTAAGGAGAGATTTACATGATATACAAAGTACTCTATCAGGAGCTTCCCGATGAAGTTCCTGTGCGTGAACGTACGAAAAGCTTGTACGTTGAAGCAGAATCAGAAAGACAAGTGCGTAAACTACTCTCCGATCGCAAATTAAACATTGAACACATCCAGTCGCTAGATGAAACTCATTTAGAATACGAGAAACAATCTGAAGATTTTGTTGTGGAGAAAGCATAACAGATGAAGTTTGTAAAAAATGACCAAACTGCTGTTTTTGCGCTAGGCGGATTAGGAGAAATTGGGAAAAATACTTATGCAGTACAATTTCAAGATGAAATTATTTTAATTGATGCTGGAATAAAATTTCCTGAGGACGAACTTTTAGGTATTGATTATGTCATTCCTGATTATACCTACCTGGTGCAAAATCAAGATAAAATAAAAGGATTATTTATTACACATGGGCACGAAGATCATATTGGAGGTATTCCTTACCTTTTAAGAGAGATCAACATCCCAATCTATGCTGGAAAACTTGCGATCGGACTAATAAAAAATAAATTGGATGAACACGGTCTTTTACGGAGCGCGAAACTTAATACTTTTCAGGAAGATGATATTATCAAGTTCCGAAAGACATCTGTAACCTTTTTTAGAACAACCCATAGCATCCCTGATTCATACGGAATCGTTGTCAAAACACCGCCAGGAAACATTGTCCATACTGGTGATTTCAAATTTGATTTCACACCAGTTGGCGAACCTGCTAACTTAGCAAAAATGGCTGAAATAGGTAAAGAAGGGGTTCTTTGTTTATTATCAGACAGTACAAATAGCGAAGTTCCTGGATTTACTATGTCCGAACGAGTAGTTGGAGAAAGTATTAACGATATATTTAATAGAATATCAGGTCGACTCATTTTTGCTACATTTGCTTCAAATATCCATCGGCTCCAGCAAGTAGTTGAAGCTGCAGTTCGACACAATCGGAAGGTTGCTGTATTCGGAAGAAGTATGGAAGCAGCAATAAATATCGGATTAGAATTAGGATATATTCGGGCACCTAAAGACACTTTCATTGACGCTCAACAAATAAACCGATTACCAGCGCAAGAGGTTACCATTCTATGTACCGGATCACAAGGAGAGCCAATGGCGGCTCTATCTAGAGTTGCAAATGGTACTCATAGACAAATTCAAATTATCCCTGGTGACACGGTTGTATTTTCATCGTCTCCAATCCCTGGAAACACCGTCAGTGTTAGTAAGACAATCAATATGCTCTATCGTGCAGGTGCAGACGTTATTCATGGTCCACTAAACGATATCCACACGTCTGGACATGGTGGACAACAAGAACAAAAACTAATGTTACGCCTAATAAAACCAAAGTACTTCATGCCAATTCATGGAGAATACCGTATGTTAAAAGAACATACGAAATTGGCGCAATTGTGCGATATAGACCCTAGCAACTGTTTTATTATGGATAACGGCGATGTACTTGCACTAGGAAAGGATAACGCAGCTATTGCTGGTAAAATACCATCTGGATCTATTTATGTTGACGGAAGTGGCATAGGAGATATCGGCAATATCGTTTTAAGAGATAGACGTATTCTGTCTGAAGAAGGTCTAGTTATCGTTGTTGTTAGTATTAATATGAAGGAATTTAAAATTGCTTCTGGTCCTGATATCATCTCTCGTGGTTTTGTTTACATGAGAGAATCTGAGGATTTAATTAATGAAGCGCAAAAAATAGTTTCTTCACACTTACAAAAAGTGATGGAAAGACGGACAACACAATGGTCTGAAATAAAAAATGAAATAACTGATACAATAGCGCCATTCTTGTACGAAAAAACAAAACGTAAACCAATGGTACTTCCAATTATTATGGAAGTGTAAGAAAAACTGATAGTTAGACAGCTCTTGAATGTTTAAAGTCCTTATCCTTCTAAAAAAACCCCCGACCCTGATTAGTGATTAGGTCGGGGGTTTTTACGTTACCCTTAATGGACAAAATGCACAAAAATCACGCGCATTCTCTCACCTCTTGTTACTTATTCTTTTATTCATCATCTACTACTAACTGTTTTTCAAATCTAGAAATATCCTTATCTGCACCGATAACAATTAAAATGTCCCCTTTATTTATAACTTCTGTTGCCATTGGCGATACATTAATTTCTTTTTTGTTTATTGGTTTGATTGCGACAACGTTACATCCGTATTGGGCACGAATATCGAGGTCAATCAATGTTTTTCCACTCATTCTCGCCCCAGCCTTCACCTCGACAATACTATGCTCATCAGAAAGCTCTAAATGGTCAAGAATGTTATTAGATATTATGCTATGCGCAATCCGTTTTCCCATATCTCGCTCCGGGTGGACGACTTGGTCTGCCCCAATTTTATTAAGTACCTTTTCATGGTAATCATTTTGAGCTTTTACAGTAATTTTCTTAATACCTAGCTCCTTTAGCATTAACGTTGTTAATATACTTGCCTGTATATTGTCACCGATAGCTACGATTACATGATCAATATTTCTTATTCCTAATTCTTTTAGAACCTTTTCGTCAGTTGCATCGGCGATGACGGCATGAGAAGCAATATTTTTAAATTCATTAACCTTATCTTCTTCTGTATCAATTGCTAGGACTTCCATTCCTTCACTGCTCAATTCCCTACAAATACTTCCGCCAAACCGTCCTAGACCAATAACAGCGAACTCTCTTTTCACGATTAATTCCTCCATATTCAAGAAACATTTGCTTTCACTAGTCTACCACAAGTTTATTACCAAATGGAATAGTAAAAAGCCCTTACCATACCATAGTACATAGTACGATAAAGGCTTTTTTGACTATAGAGCGTCAAGCATTTGGAATTGTGATTTGACTAAGTCGAAATATTCGCCCTTCTTAGCCATCAATTGCTGATGGTTCCCTTGCTCTAAAATACGACCATGTTCAAGCACAATAATGTTATCCGCTTCTCTTATTGTAGAAAGTCGGTGAGCAATCATGATTGCTGTTCTGCCTTTTAGCAGTGTTTTTAACGCTTTTTGTATTTTCACTTCTGTTTCTGTATCAATACTTGCTGTAGCCTCATCAAGAATTAAAATTCTCGGGTCTGCTAGTAGTGCACGAGCAAAGGATAATAACTGCCTTTCACCGGCTGACAGAATGTTACCCCTTTCCTCTACTTCTGTTTCATAACCTTTAGCTAACTTGGAAATGAACTCATCGGCCCCAACTACTTTAGCAGCCTCGATGACCTCTTCATCACTTGCCTCTGGTCTACCGAATCTGATATTTTCCATAATGGTACCAGAAAAAATAAAAGTATCTTGCAATACTACACTAATATTTTTTCGTAAACTGTCTAACTTCATGTCTCTAATATCATAGCCATCAATTTTAACTACACCACTAGTTGGATCATAAAAACGACTAATTAAGTTTGCGATTGTTGATTTACCTGACCCAGTGTGACCAACTAATGCAACTGTCTCCCCTTGCTTCATTTCTAAGGAAATTTCATGTAAGGCAATTCGGTCCTCATCGTAGGAGAACTGAACTTTATCAAACACGATATTCCCCTTCATATCTAAATATTCTAGAGCATTTTTCTTTTCTTCAACATTTGGCTGCTCATCCAGGAATTCAAAAATCCTTTCTGAAGAAGCCATGGCGACAAGTAGTTGATTGTATATTTGGCCAAGTCTTGAAATAGGCTCCCAGAACATACCTAAGAAAAAGGCAAAGGAAACAAATGTCCCAATTTCAATTTGTTCTGAAATGATTAAATTTGCCCCATAAGAAATTAAAATCACTGTACCAATGGCATTACTCATCTCCACAAATGGACCAAAATAAGCACTTTTTTTCATTGCGTTACGTTCTGTTTCATAATTGTCAGTATTTACACCATCAAAGAATTCAGTATTTTCTTGTTCCTGTGAAAACGATTGAGTGATTCGAATTCCTTGCATACTCTCATTCAGGTGTGAATTCAACCTTGATTTTTGAATTCGTACATCTTGCCAAGCACGACGAATGTTCCGACGTAACTTTGTAGATATATAAAACATAATCGGTAAAATGACTAATACAGCTAACGCTAGCGGTGGACTAAGAACAAACAAGATAACAACGATACCGACTAGCATAACTAAGTCCATCAATAAATTGATAATCCCATTCGTGAACAATTCTTGTAAAGAATTAACGTCATTTAAAATTCTAACAAGAATAGAGCCTGCAGACCGCTTATCAAAAAAGTTATGGGATAATCGTTGTACGTGAGAAAATAATGTTTTTCTTAAATCATAGATAACTCGTTGCCCAAGTATATTCACCCATTTAATCCTAAACATATTCGCAAGATAACTTACTAAATATAGCAGGGAAATCCCAATAACTAGTTGTGTTAATAAACCAACATCACGATTAGCTATCGCAACGTCAATAACAACTTTACCAATCAATATTGGTACAACTAAACGGATGATTGTCGAAATTAACATCACAAGCATCGCACCAGGTAAATATGTTTTTCTATAGGGCTTAATGTAGCCCAACAATCTTAACATTTGTTTCCAGTTAAAGGGTTTCTCTACTGCTGTGTCCAAAGGGTAATAAAACCGTTTCAAATGTGGACTTTCTTTTTTGGATAGGCGACTAGTTAATTGTTTAGCCATACTCTCTCCCCCTTTCATCAATTTGCAGTATTCATAATCGCTTGCTTATCCTGATATTGTATATCATAAATTCGTTGGTATGTTTTTCCATTATTGAGCAATTGCTCATGTTTACCGCGCTCCACTATTACTCCATTTTCAAGAACTAAAATTTCATCTGCATGTTTTAACGAGGATATTCGGTGGGCAATAATGAAAGTAGTTCTGTTTTTCATAACCTCTTTTAATGCCTTTTGAATTTTAAACTCTGTTTCCATATCAACTGCCGAAGTTGCATCATCTAAAATAAGTACACTTGGGTCAATTAAAATGGCACGTGCAATCGCAATTCGTTGCTTTTGACCACCAGACAGTCCCATTCCTCGTTCGCCGAGCATTGTGTCATATCCTTTTGGCATCTCCATAATAAAATCATGTGCTTGAGCTCTTTTTGCCGCATCAACGATTTGGTCCATTGATGCATTTGGATTACCGTAAGCAATATTTTCTTTGATTGTAGTAGAAAATAAAAAAGACTCTTGTAGAACGAAACCGATATGCTTTCTTAATTCTTTTAAGTTATATTCTGATGTTGGTACACCATCAATCAGCACTTCGCCAAGTTCTGGCTCATAAAAACGGGTAATTAATTGCGTAATACTTGTTTTACCCGATCCAGTTGGTCCAATTAGCCCAATAACCTTTCCTGGGGGTGCATCAAAGGAAATATTTCTTAATGCTGCATCGTCCTCAGTTGTATAACTTAGTGTAACGTTATTAAAAGTCACATGCCCTTTTAAGCAGGTAGGATATACGGGATTTTCTTGTTCAACAATATCTTCTTTCGCTTCTAAAATTTCTAACAGACGTTCGCCTGATGCTTTTGCCTGTGAGAACATGTTAACAATAAATCCTAATTGCATTAACGGCCCTAAAATATACGTTACTAAGCTAAAAAAGGCAACTAGCTCACCTAGTTGGAGTTGTTCTGTTATGACTAAATGACCACCATAAATAAGCAATGCCACCATACAAATGTTCCCGATGAACTCCATAAACGGAAAGTATTTTGCCCAAATGTTACTTGTTTCGATGTTAACTTCTCGGTAATTTCCATTATTGGTTGTAAACCTATCAATCTCATAATCTTCCTTAGATAGAGATTTTACCGTGTTCATTCCACTCACATTTTCTTGAATTCGTGTGTTCAATCTCCCAAGCGATTTTCTAATAGCCCTAAATGCTGGATGGACCTTTCGATCAAAACGATACACTACAACTGCCAAAAAAGGCATTGCTGCCATTGTAACAAGTGCTAAAGGTACCGAGTACCAAAACATAACGCTTAAACTAATGATAATTAATAAAGAGACTTTTAATAATTCCTTGAATCCAGCAGCAAGGAAGAATTTAAACCCTTCCACATCCATTGTTAAGCGGGACATTAAATCCCCGGTCCGAGCGTTATCGTAATAAGTAAAAGAAAGCCTTTGCAATTTTTTGTACAGACCATTTCTTAACGTGTAAACTGATTTAACACCAAATAAATCACCTAAGTACTGCTGCGAAAAGTTAGCAATTCCTTTAACAATCATAACGAAGATAAATCCAACAGCTAGATAGGGAATTAACCCATAATTTGAACCTAACACCACCTCATCAATTGTAATTTGCAAAATAATTGGATATAAGACAGTTATTCCTGTTACCAGCAACATAAAAATTAAGGAATAAAAGAAATATTTCTTAAATGGCCAGTAAAATTGTTTAAGCTTTTTAAAAGTTTCCAAACTGTCTCCCTCCTTAAGATGTTTTTTTACCGTATTAATTAATATATCGGGTTCCGAAATAAATTTCCACCCTTTTTACTTAACTTTCCGAAAAAAATTTATTGTACAAGTTGTCGGCAGTAAATGAGTAGATAAATTAATGTCAATGATTTGATTAATATGTCGATTTTCGCTTATTCTTATAGTGTATTTGTTATTAAGGTATGAAAAATAAAAACAAACAGGCTATATTTGAAAGGAGATTACAATACTTATGCCAGGAAACATACTAGACATTGATTTGGAGAGTTTTATTAAAACCGGTCTAGAAATTATTATCTTTCTCGTTGCTTACTTTATCGCATCACCAATTGGAAAAAAAATAATTACTTCCACACTTGCCAAAGCTAGTAATAGAGAGAATGTTTCTGCCGGGAGAATCAAGACGTTAGAGAAACTACTGATAAACTTATATTCCTATGCTCTATTCTTCATTTTAATTGTCACTATATTTGGAATCATTGGACTTCCTTTAGGTCCATTGTTAGCAGGTGCTGGGGTGCTTGGTCTGGCAATTGGATTTGGTGCACAAGGTTTAGTCAGCGATATAGTCACAGGTTTTTTTATTTTGTTGGAAAGACAAATTGAAGTTGATGAATTTGTTACTGTTGGTACCTATAGCGGCATTGTTGAGGAAGTAGGACTACGCACGACAAAAATTAGAGGATTTGATGGAACATTGCATTTTGTTCCCAATCGAGATATTTCCGGTGTTAGTAATCACTCCCGAGGGACAATGCGTGCTTTAGTAGATATCGGTATTAGTTATGATAACAGTGTAGACGAGGCCATGGCAGTGCTTCAAGAGGTTTGTGATGAATTTAGAAAGGATGAACGCTTCGTTGAAGGTCCAGACGTCCTTGGCGTTCAAGGATTTGGTGCATCGGACATTGTCCTTCGTGTTCTTGGCCGAACGGAAAACATGCAACAATTTGCAGCTGAAAGAGAAATGCGAAAGCGAATCAAAGAAAAATTTGATGAGGCCGGGATTGAGATTCCGTATCCACATCAAGTAAACGTCACTAAAGAAACAAAATAGTAATCTAAATGAAAGAAATCATCAAGGATGATTTCTTTCACTTTAAGTATTATTTTACTCTGTCTTGAACTTCTTTAACAACCTCATCTGCAGACATTCCTTCTGCATTAATAACTGAACCACTAAAGCTTGCTGTTTGGATTCCCATCACGTCTTTATCTTGTCCTGAAATTACACAGCAATCACATGAATTAGCATCTTGTTCATTTTTTAATTCAATTGTTTCATATCCTTTTTCTTCTAATGCACCTTTAACATTTGATAACGATTGCTCAATTCCAATACGCGCCAATTTACATCCTCCTCCTAAACATTCTTTCTTTTATCACTCTTAGGATGTCCCGGAGATATACTTTTTATTCAAGCTGAAATTACCATTTATCAGGAAGACATTTTACGAACAGTGGCGTCTACAAGTTGGACGCCTATTCCAATTGCACTTTCATCAGGTGCTAGTTTGCTATGGTGAAGTCCAAACGGTGAGTCAACACCAAGCCAGAACATGAAACCAGGCACTTCTTTTAACATATACCCAAAGTCTTCCCCAGTCATTGCTTCTTTTGCATCTTGAAACAGGTAGCCTTCTTCGTCAACAACTGTTCTAAACAAATCAACATAAGTTCCATCGTTATACACTTGGTAGTAATTCGCACCATAATCAATGGTTATCGTGCAATCGTGACTATACTCAAACCCTTTAGCAAACGCTTCTATTTCTCTTTTAATCGTACTGATCACCTGCGGCTGTAACGTCCTTATCGTCCCTTCTAGCCTTGCATTTTCTGCTATAACGTTTTGGACAAATCCTCCGTCTATTTTTCCAATCGATATCACAGCACTTTCAAGTGGGTCTATCCGTCTAGAGACAATTTGTTGAATTTGCGTTACAAAGGTACTTGCTGCAACAACCATATCTTTAGTGAGATGTGGATAAGCAGCATGTCCTCCTTTTCCTTTAAAGTCAATGAATAGCTCACTAGTATTAGCAAACAATAAACCACTTTTAGAAGAAACAGTTCCAACTGGAAGCTCTGGTGCAACATGTAATGCAAAAATAATATCAGGCTTCCAGTCCTGGAAAACTTCTGATTGAATCATTGGTAAGGCTCCCCCCGGCCCTTCCTCAGCGGGCTGAAAAATAAATAATACATCATCATTAATTGGAGCTTGTGCTAATCGTTCTAATGCACCTAACGCAATAGTCATATGAAAGTCGTGTCCACAGGCATGCATTTGCCCTAAGTGAGTGGAAGCAAAAGAAAAACCAGTTTCCTCTCTAATTGGTAATCCATCTATATCCGCACGATAACCAATTATCTGTTTCGGATTTTTCCCATTCACTTTGATGAAGATACCCGTTTTCCACGTTTTAATTGTTAAATGTTCTTGATTAAACTGTTTGACAGCTTTTAAAATATATTGCTGTGTTTGTTCTTCACAAAAGCCAAGTTCAGGAATTTGATGAAGATCTCTTCTAATTCCAATAAGTGTTTGTTCGTCCATTATTTCTCCTCCCAAAATAGGTTCAAGTCCCTTTAGCTATCGTAATTACAAAACAAAGCAGGAGAAAAAATCCCCCGCTTTGCGCAATAACTATCGAGTTGTTGTCCGATTAGGGACACAGTAATTGAAGCTTATTCTTCATCCAATTTTCTTAATGCTTGCATTATTTCTGTTTTTGATTTGGTTTTGTCATCAATTTCTTTAATAACTTTAGCAGGTGTTCCAGCAACAACCGTGTTTGCCGGAACATTTTTAGTTACAATTGCTCCAGCAGCAACTACTGCACCTTCTCCAACACGAACACCTTCAAGAATAACAGCATTCGCACCGATTACCACGCCATCCTCAATCACTACTGGGTCGGCAGACGGAGGCTCTATCACACCGGCAAGAACAGCACCAGCACCAACGTGACAATTCTTACCAACTGTAGCTCGTCCACCAAGTGTGGCATTCATATCAATCATCGTACCTTCTCCGATGACAGAACCTATATTTATCATTGCTCCCATCATAATCACTGCACCATCACCAATTTCAACTTGGTCACGGATTACAGCGCCAGGCTCTATCCGCGCATTTATCCCTTTTAGATCTAGCAAAGGAATAGCAGAATTTCTTCTATCATTCTCAACGACATAGTCCTCAATTTGACTTTCATATGTATGAAGTACGTCTTTAATTACTTTCCATTCCCCGAACAGGACACCCGATTCTTGCTCAACAAAAGCTTTAACAGCTTCTCCAAAATCAATTCGACCTAAATCTCTACCCTTAATATAAACCTTTACAGGAGTTGATTTTTTACTATTTGAAATAAACGAAATTATTTCATGTGCATCCATCATTTTCACATTTTTTCCTCCATTTTAACTTTAGTTAACTATTTATCTTTACTGTACCAAAAATGATTAAATCATGACAAGTATTAAACTGGGTTAAAGATAAATTAGCATAGAAAAAGCTCTAAACAATCGTGTCTAGAGCTTATGATTGATTATGCTTATTCACGTGAAGGTATTTATTCAACTGCTTTAAAATTGGTCTTCTTGTTAAAATCCCCTCAAAAAATCCTTCCTCGTCTATAACACATACAAACGGATAATTTATCACTGTTTTCAAACAGGTTAAAAAGTTATCACGCTTGTTTAAGCAAGGAATTTCAGCATTCATCACTTCACTTACCTTTACTTCTGACAGTTTTTCCATTTCAAATCTTTCTAAACCAAGGATTCGATTCAAAATGAGCGTTTTTCCAATAATTCCTTTAAATTTAAAGGAATTATCCAGAACAGGCACTGCTGAATAACCAGATTTGACAAGCACTAATAGCGCATGTTCTAACGGATTACCAACTTGCACATGTGCTACTTTATCAGAAGGTATCATTAGGTTTTCAGCATCTAAATCAAATAATTCAATTGGTTCTACACTCTTCATACCATCTACTCCTTTTACCCTGCAGTTGAAGGAGTTTTCACGCATCCAATAACCCATACATATTTTATCATACATCCAGACACAAAACCATGTATCATTATTAAATAAACTTTACAAAAACAAGACAAAAAAGCAATTATATCCATTTCATTTTTTGATTGATAGACGGTTTATTATAAAGGAATAATAGGACTATTCTAGATGAAAAGAGGAATGGCATGACAACTCATACATTTACAAGAAAAGAAGAAATCGTCCACGCAGTTACCCATGGAATTGGAGCTCTTTTTAGCCTCACTGCTTTAGTTCTTCTAATAACCTTTGCTAGCTTAGACGGAGATTTTTGGCATATTTTTTCAGCAACCGTATTTGGACTAACGATGTTACTTATGTATGTATCATCAACGATTGCTCATGGACTCAAGGAAGGAAAATGGAAAGATATTTTTCAAATATTTGACCATGCTGCTATTTACCTTTTTATAGCAGGATCATATACTCCTATACTGCTCGTGCCACTCAGAAATGAAATAGGGTGGACACTACTCGGGATTGTCTGGGGTATTGCACTGGTTGGGATCATTTTCAAAATATTTTTTGTCGAAAAGTTTTTGATTCTTTCCACTGTATTCTATGTATTAATGGGGTGGCTAATTGTATTCGTATGGGAACCACTTTCTGCGGCATTCCCTGCTACTGGGTTGTTGTATCTTGTAGTTGGTGGGTTATTATACACTGTTGGAGCTGTTTTCTATGTTTGGAGAAAATTTCATTATCACCACGCCGTATGGCATTTATTTGTCATTGCTGGGTCCATCTTTCATTTTTTTACTGTGTTTTATTATATTATTTAGGTTATCCTGCTAAACAACGCCACTTTAAACTACCAAACAATTGTCCACCACCAAAAGGAAAAACATGTTATAATTCAATCAAAGTACACAACTTGAAAGGTTTTTGCTAATGAAACGACGCACTTTTTTAAAAAAGCTTTTTTCTAGTACTCTCGGGTTACTTGGTCTTGGTGGTGGCACCTATTATTATGCTAGAGAAATTGAACCTGGGCTTTTAGCTGTCAGAAAGGATTTAATTAAATCCCCAAAAATAGCTGAAACTTTTCACAACTTTAAAATAGTTCAATTTAGTGATACACATATTGGATTTAACTATTCCCTTGAGCAGTTGTCAGATTTAGTTACTACTATAAATGAGCAAAATCCAGATATGGTCGTATTTACTGGAGATTTAGTGGATAAGCCCAACAATTATTCGTGGGGGAAGCAGTTGGTTCATATTCTTTCATCAATTATCGCTCCCTACGGAAAATATTGGGTTTATGGCAACCATGACCACGGGGGGTACGGAACTGATATAGTAAAAAAAACAATGCAGGACAGTGGGTTTCGTTTACTACAAAACAGTCATTCCACCATTAAGAAAGGGAACGACTCCTTTAACCTTATCGGTTTAGATGATGTATTACTAGGGAAACCAGATATTGAAACTGCTTTAGCTGGTATCGACGAGAAACTTTTCTCATTACTACTCGTTCATGAACCAGATTTTGCCGACCAGTCAAAAACGTATCCAATTGATGTTCAGTTATCCGGTCACAGTCATGGCGGACAAGTCCAAATACCATTTTTCGGGTACATTTACACTCCAGAATATGCTCAAATTTATGTGGAGGGTAACTATCAAATCGGAGAACGTCCACTATCTTTATTCGTAAGTAGAGGAATTGGTACGACACGGCTTCCCTATCGGTTTCTATGTAAACCTGAAATATCAGTATTCACCTTAAAAAATACGACTTCTTAATTCTTTTTGATTTAACTTGTTAAGAAATTGTCACTTATTCCTTATATAAAGGATAGTTTTTCTTGTTATCGAATGGTACAATAAGTGTCGGAAATTGGTGGATTTTGATTATAGATACTTCATATAACCTCCTGAGCGCAGAGTTTAATGATACGTTTGTTGATGGCCGTCAAACTTAGGACCCAGTGACACAATCAACTGTCTTTTAGTTAGTCTCTCCTGATGGTAACGTAATAAAGAAGGTATAAAAGAAGGAAAATGCACTAGAACAGGCGGTAAAGGATAATAAAATCTACCATTGCATCAAATCGATACACGTATGGTAATTACCTATAGAAGAGAGGAGGGATTATATGAGTGAACACGAAATTAACAATATCGACTCGATAGCAAAGGCACTATTTGTCGTTAATCGCCATGCAAAAACGGCACCAAACCCTCGTTATTTATACGATATGAAAAAAGAAGCGATTACAAAGTTAATCAAAGAGAAACATGCATTTAAAATTGGGCTACACTTTTCCGACCACCCCAAATTAAGTCATCAACACTCCACCGTCTTGGTTAAGGTAAGTGATTATTATTTTCACATTCTTCCTAGTAAAGAAGACTTCAAATTACTTAAACATTTAGGTAAAGTCGATAGCAATTATCGTAATCCTAAACCACAAATGTCTTTATCACATGCAAAAAAAATCTTATGTGAATTGCTAGGATGGTCTTACCCCCCTAAGTCGGAGCAAAAACAGACGTATACTTCTTATTTCACACCTTCTTCATTGGGACAAATGAGTGGACATCCTTATAACAAGCGAAAATGGAGATATTAGTCAATGCCTTTATAAGTATGAACGGAAGATTTTTTTACTTCCTTATCTGTGAAAAAAGCGTAGGCGCCAGAGTGGACGTAGCTACCTTAAACGTTATCGACATCAAGCAGATTTTATAACTTCTAACCAAAAACAAATGGAACGTAGTAATCACCCTACTACGTTCCATTTGTTTACCACCATTCCTCAATCATTACGAATTACAAGGTAGACGATAAGACCTAATACAGGAAAGATTAATGTCCCTATTAAAACAATTAATGCAAATTCACTGCTTTTCCCTCGTTGTTTCGCATCTTTATATGCCCATATACTCGTAATCACGTTAAAAAGGAAAATGGCAATTGCTATAAATAAAAACACAAAAATAAAGGAAAACAATCCCTTCCACCCCTCTTTATTATGTTATACGGCTAACCTTGGAAAAAGTTTCTCTATTTGCTTGATTTTGTATAAGGTCGTATTCCACAACCTCAATTAGCAAACTAGTAATGAAAACTAAAAACGGAACGAATCGTTCGTTCCGTTTAAATTGACTTTGACCGCTGTTGCTTAAAGTAAGAAATAGCACTTTGCACAAGATATGTGAGGAATAACCCGACCCCAAATAAGCTAATACCGAATGTTATGTTTGCCAATTGATTAACCGAGTTAGCATCGATCGTCCCTCTTACAATATAAAGGAAACCAAAAACGATTAAAAATAGGAAACTAGCAAGTAAATAATTAATTAATTTTGTCCATTCTAATATGACAAATAGCCTAATTAGCGGCTGTAATATAAAATAACAACCAATCACACCAGCCGCTCCAATAAAGTATTGCAGTAACTCATCTGTGATTCCAAGCGGGACTAACTGTGACGTATTGATTAACCAAAAGTTCATTTGTAGGAGCATGAATAAATTCAACCTTTCCACTATTTTTATAGGAAAAGTATTGACACTTTACTTTACACTTATACGAGAAGTTGGTTTTACAAATTCGAGTAACTGACTTTTCAATTTCTGTGCATCATTATATCCTTGGGTATACAATTCTTGCAATTTGTCTTTGTTATTTTCAATTCTACTCACATCAAGTGGTTTAATTGGACGAATGATTATAGCTTGGTTATTTGCTTCCATTTCTTCTAATTGTTTCATTGTTTCATTGTATTTTATGTGTCGTTTTTTTAATGCTTCGACGAAATGTGGATAGTCTTTTAATTTGCGATTAATATACCAAATGAATTTCATCGGCTTTTTGATGTATCCTTTGTTTCTAGTCAATACAACAATGTGCTTCTTGTTACCCGCTTGAATGGAGGGTGTTAACGGAATCGGGTCAGCTATTCCACCGTCCATCAAATGCTTCCCTTTATATTCTGTAATAGGAGCAAGGAGTGGTAAGGAACTAGATGCCCGGATGACCTGTAATAGATCCTCCTGCGTCTCAAAAAAGTCATAGTAAACCGGTTGACCAGTATGAACATCCGTAGCAGCTACTACGAATTCAATTGGATTTAAAGAAAAAGTAGTAAAGTCAAAAGGCACAAGCTTCTTTGGTAACGTGTTAAAAATAAAATCCATTCCAAACAATTCCTTAGAGCGTATTAACCTCTTGAATGAGATATATTCCGGATGGTCGCCGTAATCCACAATTACCTGATAATTTCTACCTCTTTGCTTGGCTACAAAGGAAGAGCCATTACCAGCTCCAGCAGAAGCACCTACTACTGTAGAGAAAGGCAGTTTTATGTCATGAAAAAAGTCTAATACCCCTGCTGTGTATGCCCCTCTCATTCCTCCACCCTCTAAGACAAGCCCTACGTTTTCCATTTTGTATACACTTCCTTACAATTAATTACAATTAGTTTATCCTATTTTACCCTAAGTGTGCGATGATTTCACTGTAAAATTTCCCGGAAAATAATAAGAAAAGCGTATGGCGCTAGACAGTTCTTGATTTCCTTCTTATCTTTAAACAAGACAAAGAGCGAACATTGCAAATACAATTATCGCTCTTTGTCATTAAAACCCCTACTATTCTATTTTGATATTCTTTGTGATGCATTTCTCACCTGTGGTATTATCTATTTATATACTTTGCTTTTTTTTGATGACGCTTTGAAGGTGTTTTTTCTCAAGCTGCTCTTCTAGTTTATTCATAGCGTTTTTATCGTTTAATAATTCTTGTTTATTTTTTGCAACGAGTTCTTCAAATGATAGTTTTCGTGTTCTCAACATCTTCACTCCTTAGTAGTCAATACGCTTACATTATACCCTTTTCTTATACCAACTAATCAAAATTGTTTGAACATTTTGTTAAATTTTTTGGAGGAATCTTACATTGGAATATTTAATTAATACAAACGTCAAAAATATTGAAATCTCAGGTATTCGCAAATTTTTCAATTTAGTTGCTGGCAAGGAGAATGTGCTTTCCCTAACGATTGGGCAACCTGATTTCCCTACACCAACACACGTTAAAACGGCTGCAAAACAAGCAATTGATGAAAATCGCACCACTTATACACACAATGCAGGTATTTTGCCGTTACGCCAAGCTATCGCAAATTTCGTTCATTCCAAATACAAACTTAATTATGAACCGGAAAATGAAGTGATTGTGACAATTGGCGCATCTCAAGCTATTGATATTACACTTCGCACCATTATATCTCCTGGTGATGAAGTTATTTTACCAGGCCCGGTGTATCCTGGATACGAACCATTAATAAAATTAGCAGGCGCAACTCCGGTGTATGTAGATACAAGAGATAATGGATTTAAACTGACTAGTGACCTTATAAGAAAACATATGACAAGTAAAACAAAGTGTATCATTTTACCATATCCGTCAAATCCAACCGGAGTAACTTTAACTGAGAAAGAGCTGCAAAACATTTCTACAGAACTTAAGGATGATGATGTGTTTATTCTTGCAGATGAGATTTATAGTGAACTTGTCTATGAACAAAACCATGTCTCCATTGGTACTTTTACTGATATAAAAGATAAAACTATTATCATAAACGGACTATCTAAATCGCATTCGATGACTGGCTTTAGAATTGGTTATGTTCTTGCCCCAAACTGGTTAGCAAAGCATATTCTTAAGGTCCACCAGTACAATGTTTCTTGCGCGTCATCTATCAGTCAATATGCAGCAATTGAAGCATTAACAACTGGTGCAAATGATGCAATCGAAATGAAACAAGACTATATGGAGCGAAGAGATTACGTCCATCAACGACTAACAGATATGGGTATTGAAGTTACTAAGCCTGCTGGGGCATTTTATTTTTTCTTTCAATTAGACCCAACAAAACCTTCTTTTGATTTAGCGATTGAACTAGTAAATCGAGTAGGTGTGGCGCTTGTACCTGGAGATTCCTTCTCGCACTATGGACAGGGGTATTTACGATTATCCTATGCATACAGTATGGATACATTAAGGGATGGGCTCGACCGAATCCAACAGTTTGTATCCTCTTGAGGCGTAAGTCAAGCCTCATAATGGCGCTTTTCCATGGAGAGGCTCAATTATTAGAAGTGTTTCTTGGTGCTAGACTAAGGCAGGCAGGATAGGTGTGGTGTTGCTGGATGGTATTTACAGTTGGATCTTTTTACGATTCTGATTATTCACCCGTAAAACTTCCTCCCTTGCCTACCAAGTAGATACGGAGATGCCATGTTTTTAGAGGCTAACTAGGTTTGGATTCTTGTGTTTTTATCAGAGACCGAAAATGAGGCGGTTTTTATGTACTATAAAAGAAATGAGCCATTCCGATATACATTTAAGAAACGAACACCTGCTGAGATATTACTCATAAGAGATAATCAAAGATTTGACATTCGGATCATTAATATTAGTCAAAATGGATTAAGACTCGAATCTAGTCACCAACTAACAAAGCATGATAAAATCATAGTTTCTTTTACTATAATTGACCAGAGGATTTGTGCAATTGGAGAAATAGTGTGGGTGAAAATCCGCGGGCGAAAATGTGAATGTGGCGTAACTTTAGATACAGACAATGTGTATAGAACTGAGTTAATAACCTTGTTAAAGCAATTAGCTAAAACAACTAGCTAGTTTTATCACTTTAACTATCAGCAATGATGGGAGTGATTCAGTGGTAAAAACAGGTGAAAAAAATAAATGGTTCCTATGGATAAAAATAATTCTACTTGGATTATTTATCGCACTCTTGCTTAGAACCTTTGTCTTTTCTACATCTCTGGTTCAAGGAGAAAGTATGTATCCTACTTTACAAAATGGTGATAGACTGCTCTTTAATAAACTTATTTATTTAACAGAAGAACCATCGCGAGGCGATATTGTAATTATTAAGCGTCCACTAAAGAACTATGTTAAACGAGTTATCGCCTTACCCAACGAAACAATTGAAGTAAAGGACCATGTTTTACGAATTGATGGTATTCCTTATAATCAAAATTTCCTTACTAAGTCCCAACAGATGCATTCGGCTAATTTCAGACCAATCAAGGTTCCACCGAATAGTTATTTCGTAATGGGTGACAACCGACCAATTAGCAGAGACAGTCGAAATGGGCTTGGGTTTGTATTTAAAGACGAGATTATCGGTAAATCAGAGTTAATCATTTTTCCTTTTTCAGAATGGTCAGTTACCCGGTAGCTGTATTAAGAAAAAGCGAAAGTCGTGCCTTACTAGACTAAGGCAGGCACAAGACAAGACCTGACGTGGTGTGGCGGTCTTTGCCACAGAAGGGATTGAACTTATGCCTCAGGCGGGCTAGCGCTTTGCTAGACAGCTCTTGGATCTATTTCTTATCTACTAAAAAAGATGTCCCAATTAGACATCTTTTTAATTTACTCATTTGAAAGGAAATCCTGGCGTCAGCAATATCATTGTTTGATATATACAATTTGGACAGGATTTAGAATTGCTCTTTATCCCCTATCAAAAATACTAAACCCCATAAAAGTCAGTAAAATTACGATGCTTATAATGGAAAACACTACATCTAACATCCTTGTCAGCTCCTTAGTTATTATATATGTACAATAAATTACCACAACTAATATACTTTTCTTATTTTATCAAAAAACTTGTAATTTTTCACTCCTTTTAAAAAGAAAAACCCCCTCCCATTATGGTAGACTATTAATTACTGGGCTGGCATGTTAATGTTTCACCCTAGATTTAGAAAAGGTTGGTGATGTTCATGCTACACTGTCCTTACTGTAGTGGATTTATAAAAGAAGAGGAAATTTACTGTGCTCAATGTGGCAAGAAAATTCCAGATGACATCGGAATGCGCTCTAGTAGACAAGCCAACCGATTATGGTTCCTTCCGTTTCTTATCCTATTGATAAGTTTGCTCAGTGTTGGAAGTTTTTATTTATATTTAGACAAAAAAGAAGAAAGAGCAAAGGAAAGCTATTCCACTGGTGAAAAATTTGTAGTAAATGGAAATTATCAACAAGCTTTAGATGCATTCAAACTGGCAGTGGAGCAAAAGGCTAATTTTCCAACGGCACAAGAAAATATAGCTTTCCTAGAAACGGCCATTGGGCTAAAAACTGATTTGAACAATGCAAATTCACTGACAAAAAAAAGTCAATATCAAGAGGCGCTCCAATTATTAAATAAAGCAGAGACAACCCTTAATAAATATGAAGGAGAAGCTGCGGAACAATTATTAGAGTTAATTAACAAGCAACGGCAATCCACTCAACTTGAGCAACTAGAAGAGAATTTAGCTAATGACCCAACTGTGGACCAGTTAAAAACGCTGTTGTGGGAGGCTGAATCAATAGGAGATGCACGAGCAGACTCCATCGCCAATACGATACGGAAACAAATTGTCTCGTTTGTGTTTTCTACTGCAAGTGAACAGCTAGCAAATAAAAACTTTACACACGCTCGAAATACTGTGGAAGATGGACTTCAATACGCTCCTGATTCTGAAAAGTTAATTAGTTTTAAAACAACCATAGAGAAGGAAAAAACTGCATTTGAAATTGCCCAACAAAAGCGGATTGAACAAGCAATTACTGCTGCTGAGGAAGAACGCCAAAAGAATAAAAATGATGCAGTAACATTGATTGACATCGAACTTGAACAAGACGAACAAGCAAATGTTGTTGTTAAAGGAAAAATAAGAAGTGTTGCCACAGTTCCTATTAACACCATTTCTGTAGAATACGTAATAACAGACGACCAAGATAATACGATGATAGAAAATGAAGTGTATGTATACCCTGAGACGCTATACCCTGAGGAAGAGGGTAAGTTTGAATATACACACTTTGATAAGAACGATAATATGAGTCAGTTAGATAAGGCTACAAATGTAAAGGTTAAGAAGATTAAATGGTTTCTAGACTGAAACTAGTGAGCGGAGTGGTTTCATGATTAAATCTCATAAAGTGTTATTTCCTATTACCTTAAGCATTATTCTAATCATACTCACTGTTTTGCTCATGGTAAGAATCAATATAAACTGGAAAGAAACACCTATCACCATCAAGAACACGTTAGCAATGGAGGCAACTACAGAGAAAAACAAAGACCTCCAAACAATCATACACGAATCCCAAAAAAATGTTGTTCAAATTGAAGCAACTGGGCAATTCAGCCAAAAAATCGGTTCTGGGTTCTTATACAACGATAAAGGGGATATCATTACAAACGCTCATGTTATCGAAGAAGCAGATTCCATTACAGTAAAACTAGCTAACGCAAAAACCTATCCCGCGGCTTTAGTTGGTAGTAGTAAAAAAAATGATGTGGCAGTCATTAGGGTACCTGAGTTAAGTAGTCAACCCCCTGTAGATATAGATGCACAATATAATGTCGAATTAGGCAATGATATTATCGCCTTAGGTAGCCCATTAGGATTTCAAAATTCAGTGAGTCTGGGCATTATTTCGGGTACTGACCGGACATTTAATATCGACGATTATGACTATTCTGACGTATATCAAATCTCAGCTTCCATTATACAGGGTAACAGTGGCGGGCCATTGATTGACCGCGCTACAGGTAAAGTGATCGCTATTAATGCTGCCGGCTCTGAGGAAGGAAGTATTGGCTTTAGCATTCCGATAAGTAGTGTGATTGAGCAAGTGAATAAGTGGTCAAAAGAAGCGGATTCCAAGGACTTAATATATGATACATCTTCACCAAATAAGATAAATCCAAAAGAAATGAAAAGTGATGCTAGCTATATAGCTAATTATTTCTTTGATAGTCTTGCAATCCGCGATTATTTAAATGCTTATGCACTTTTAGGAAGTGATTGGCAGACCAAAACAAATTATCAAGCCTTTCGTCAGGATTATCTGTATTTCGTTGATTTAAAAGTAGAAGAGCAATCCAATACTTTTAACGACAAAACTAAACAGGTTGATTTAGTCTATAACGTTCAAACAAAAGTGAAAAAACCGAACCAAGAGATAAAGGTTGAAATCTATACCTTCGAATTCTTAATCGGGAAAGAAAATGACCAATTGAAAATTTTAAATGGTGAAAGAAAACTCGCTGGCACTAAAGAAGAAGATCAGTAACGAAAATATCGGAACCTTTATCTAATTCATAGAAAGATAAAAAGAATGTCCTCTAAACGAGTGACATTCTTTTTATTTGTTAAACTCTATCTTTAAACTCATCTAACAACTCTTCGCCTTGATAACCCTCATCGATAAGTAACCTTAACGTCCGCTCAATTTGCCCTTTTTTCCGATCAATTAACGATCCTAAAAATAATACATTTATGTGCTCATCCATTTTATTTATCGATAAGATGGAACACATAAACGTCGCAGGTTGATTACTTGGCTTTGTAATTTTAGCCTGTAACATAAACTCCTCATTTTTCTCATTTAACTCATTGAAATATTTCGCATAATTTCGGTTCAGAAGCGCTTCAATAACCCAATGGTTTTTCTCATCTTCCCGGTCGATAATAAGGCCATCTACTAATGGGATGTTACTGACAATAATTTCTTCATTTTTGTCCTCAAGTAAGTCCAACGAAATAAGTTTAAAAGTCTTCATGGGATCTCCCTTCCCTTTTTATCTATTTTACCATCCCCTAGTAATTAGGAAAACTTTTTTTAAGCGCTAGACATCTGAAGGAAAGCAGTCGAATTCCTAGAAGCATTTCTTAATGCCAAGCCTTAGTCCCTCGAGGAGCTATATTCGGAGTAAAGATTCCCTGATTTTCATATTAAAAAGATGCAACAAGACTACCTCGCGCATTCTCCGCATTTTCTATCAATAAACATTGATTATTCAATGTTTTTATGTTATATTAAAATTTAAAAAAACAAAAGGAATGACGCTCATGGGAAGTCTAGAATTTATGGTACTACTCCTTGTATTTGGACTAAATACATTTTGGAGTCTGCTGAACTTTAAAAATAAAAAATACTTATTACAAGTTGTTTCAGGTATTGTAAGCATTACTGTCAGCGCCTTTTTCGCTTGGACAATTGGCCCACTTATGCTGGCAATTGGGGTTATCCAATTATTCATTGGGGCTATGAACTCACGTCCAAGTAAAACCTTTTGAAAAATTCTTAATCTTCTAGCAGTAACTGCAATTTATCCGCAATCGTTGTAAACACCGCAGAAATATTTCCACTTAAATCGAACTCCAAAAGAAATAACAGGTACTTAGGGGATATAAATCATGCGTTGATTTACTATCCCCTTTTTATCATTCCAGAAGAAGACCCCATCCTCATGGACGTATGATAAACGCCACTAATCCAAGCGGTAAGGTTGTTAAGTGGCGAGAGGGTTCAAAGTGGTCACTTATAAGGGGTAAGAAAAAAATCCGGGAGATGTATTACCTCTCCGCTTTTCTTCTAAAATAGGGTTACCATATCTCCTTGATAGGATTAGTTACGGCTAAAATGTGGAATATAACTATTTATAGAACAAATTAGGAGGCTTTTTGTATGTCACAAAGAGATAACGCTGACCTTAAATTAGGAAGGTACGACATTTTTTTTAAAAAACCCTATCAAATCTTGTATAATGTAAATGACCTTCTCATTGCTTTATGGTTTTTAGTTGGGAGTATTTTCTTTTTATTTGATGAATGGAAAAACGCTGGTGTATGGCTTTTTATCCTTGGAAGCGGTCAACTCGGTGTCAGACCGTTAATAAGAATCATCCATTCGATTCATTTAAATAAACATCTAAGAAATAAAAAACAAAAATAAATAATAATCAGGAGTGTTTGGATTTTATGCAAAATTTACTGCTGTTTTTTTTACTTGCCTTTTTACTTGCTGCGTGTTCCAACGAAACACCCGCTATAACAAAAGTAGAATCAGATGAAACGAATAAGGAACAAAGTCCCGTTTTAATTGAAAAGGAGAAAGAAAGTAAAAGCGATGAAGAAGTAGAAAGGTCAATTGAATTTAATTTACCTAAAGAGCAAGTTTTAATAAACCTTGATCAGGTAACCATTTTAAAACAGTATCTAGCGGGCATTACCAACAAACGCTTCGAAATAAATCAAATGCAATTATCTCAAGTCCTTGACTTTGAATCTTTATACTTATTACGTTTTTCCTGTAGACAGGATACGTGCTCTTATCTTTTACTAGACCAAGATGGTGATGGTCGGTCCTTCTTGTTAGAAGACTTAACTAAATTAGACAAAATACAAACCAGTTCGGACAAAGAAAAACTTTTGTTCACATTCAATCGTGTGGAGGATGAAATTGAAAATCCGTCAACAAAATTACTTGTCATGGATTTAGCTAGTTGGAAACCAGTTCCTTTAGTGAACGAGCAATTCAATGGTAATCTTAATACGTATCAAACAAATATAGCTAATGCAGAGTGGAAAAATGACAATACTTTATCAATTAAATTGGAAAATACAGCAGTTGCACCACCCAAAGAGAATAACAAAACGGAAGACGGCACAACAATCGAAATTAATTTAGAGAATATGAAGTAAGGAGAATCACCATCATGAATAATCAAATTGAAACATTACTTTCTCACCGTTCAATCAGAAAGTTTACAAAGAAGAAACTTTCAAATGAGCAAATTCAGACGATATTACAAGCAGCAAGCATGGCTTCAACCTCTAGCTATATGATGGCCTACACCATAATTGGGGTTACTGATGAAATAAAAAAAGAAAAATTAGCTTCCATTTCCGGCCAACCTTATGTGAAAGAAAACGGTCATTTGCTAATATTCTGTGCAGATCTTAATCGTAATACATTATTCGCCGATCAAACAGACCTTGAAAAAATGAAGGTTAATTTAGAAAATACAGAACACTTTTTAGTTGCTACTATTGACGCTTCGCTCGCAGCCCAAAACGCAGCCATTGCAGCAGAAGCGTTAGGACTTGGCATTTGTTATTTAGGCAGTATTCGAAATAACATTGAAGAAGTAGATCGTTTGTTGAATTTACCCAATTATGTCATTCCCTTATTCGGCATGGCTATCGGTGAACCTGATTACTCTCCTGAAAAAAAACCGCGATTACCAATTGATGCTTTTTACTCTGAAAATAGTTATATGGACGAGAAGGTTACCGAAAAGTCATTAAATGATTTTGATCAGACAATAGCATCTTATTATCAATCTCGATCATCTAATAATCGAAATGATTTTTGGACTGACCAGATGAAACGCAAATTAATCAAACCAAACAGAGAAGATGTCGGCCCTTATACAAAAACAAAAAAACTTAACAAAAGTTAACTTTAAACCTCCCGATCCCCTACCACATATAATAAGGCATGAAAAAATACATTAAAAACTAAGAAAAGCGCAGGGTGCCGGAGCTAGACAGCTCTTGGATTTTTTGTACTTTCTTATCTTGTTAAAAAAGGAAGAAACGTTTAATCATGAACGTTTCTTCCTTTTTTAAGTTTCAAGCAATTTTTGCTATGTATATTATTGTATATCATTAGCAAACCTATAAATGTTTCAAAATAAAAAAAATACTTATTGGGGTGTCAGCATGAAACATTTTTTCATCGGTTTATTAGCCCTGTCCTTTTCTTTTATGACTTTATCAGGATGTACTTCGAACGAAGAAGACAATCGCCTATCACTTCGTGGTCCAACAGAAGATATAACAAAGATAAGTAATCCTAGTACACCTGACCAATCACTGACGAATAAGGCTAAAGAACTTTTACGAACACAGGATGAAGTAACTGCTGTACGAGGAATAAATATAGACAATCAATTAGTCTTGGCAATTAATGTTAAACAAATTAATCAGTTTACAGAACGTAAATTAGAAAAAAAACTTAAAAAAGAATTAGAAAACATATACGAAGGGGTCACTGTAGACGTATCATCAGATCAAAAAATTTTCATTGAACTTGACAAACTAGAAAAAAAACTACAAAACACTACTTACGATAAACAGCAATTACAAAAGCAATACAACGACATCAAAAACTTAATCGATGATGAAGCTTAACAAGTGAGGGTAGTCTATGACAAAGAAGAATAACAATCTTTCCAAACAACAAAAGGAATATCAAACATTTGAAAAACAAAGAGAGACAAAAAGACCAGTAGTTAAAAATTGTATAAAAGCATTCTTAATCGGAGGATCAATCTGTACAATCGGTCAAGCAATCTCCACTTTTTACATGTATTACTTTAATTTCACTGAACAAACTGTCGGGAATCCAACAGTTGCAACTCTAATTTTTATTACGATGTTACTTACTGGATTTGGGGTGTATGACCATATCGCACAAGTTGCGGGTGCAGGAACAGCAGTCCCTGTAACAGGGTTTGGTAACGCGGTAATCTCAGCAGCAATTGAACATAGAACTGAGGGATATGTGTTAGGTGTTGGCGGAAACATGTTTAAACTAGCTGGTTCTGTCATTCTTTTTGGTGTGTTTTCTTCCTTTGTTATTGCTTTAATTAAAACAATCCTAATGCAGTGGGGTGGATTTTGATGTTGAACGGACAACGAACATGGATATTCGAAAATCAGCCGGTAATCATTTCTACCGGAACAGTTGGTGGCCCTTTTGAGGCAAATGGGAATATCCCTCAAGATTTTGATTTACTCCATGATGACTTATGGATGGGACAAGACTCATTTGAGAAAGCTCACACTTTACTAATGGATGAAGCGAGTCAAAAAGCAATGGAAAAAGCAAACATATCCAAAGACCAGGTACAGTTTTTTCTTGGTGGTGATTTAATAAACCAAATAACTCCAACTAGTTTCGCAGCTAGAAAATTAGGGTCTCCATATCTCGGATTGTTCGGCGCATGCTCAACGTCGATGGAAGGTCTTGCTTTGAGTGCATTTTTAGTTGATAAAAAAGGGGCAAACTATTGTCTAACTGGCGCTGCTAGCCACAATGCTGCCGTCGAAAAACAATTCCGTTACCCTACAGAGTACGGCGGCCAAAAACCACCAACAGCACAATGGACAGTAACAGGTGCTGGCTGTGCTTTAGTTAGTGATACAGGTGTTGGTCCAAAAGTCACCTCAGCAACAATTGGTAAAGTAGTTGATATGGGCCTAACTGATCCTTTTAATATGGGAGGAGCAATGGCACCAGCAGCAGTAGATACGATTGAGGCTCATTTGAAAGAAAGAGGCGTAGATGCATCGTATTATGATTTAATCATAACAGGAGACCTTGCTAAAGTCGGCAGAGACATAGCATTAGACTTATTCAAGAAAAATAATACGAATATAAAAGAGGAGCAATTTGTTGATTGCGGCCTAACCATTTATAAAAGCGACCAACCTGTTCTAGCTGGTGCGAGTGGAGCAGGTTGTTCTGCAACTGTTACGTACGGGCATTTTTTAAATAGAATGAAACAAGGTGAATTAAATCGTATTTTAGTAGTCGCAACAGGGGCACTACTGTCACCATTAACCACACAACAAAAGGAAAGCATTCCGTGTATAGCTCATGCAGTTTCAATTGAAAATGGAGGGTGATTCTAATGGTTTTTCTTTGGGCTTTCCTAATAGGAGGGTTGATTTGTGTTATTGGGCAAATTATGTTTGATGTCTTTAAATTAAGCCCTGGACACACACTAAGTACATTAGTAGTTGTAGGTGCCATTCTTGGCGGCTTAGGAATTTATGACAACTTAATTGATTTTGCTGGTGCTGGTGCAACCGTACCAATTACAAGCTTTGGAAATTCCCTTGTTGGAGGCGCAATGGATGAAGCAGAACAACACGGCCTTATAGGTGTTGTTACCGGAATGTTTAAGATGACTAGTTCAGGAATTACCTCAGCAATAATTTTCGGCATGATAGGTGCCCTTCTTTTTAAACCAAAAGGATAAGTAAAGCGCAAGTCGCGCCTTGCCGAGCCTAAAACAAGCTTAAATCAAGCCTCGACGTGGTGGTCTTTGCCACATAGAGGCTTGTCTTAGGTGTAAATCTATTCTCCTGCAATCAATCTTAAGACTATATCTGTTTCTATATACCAATTTTCAGCGCAACTTTGCCAAACTGACGACCATTTTGCAAATAGGCGAATGCCTCTTTAGCGTGATCTAGTGGAAAGACTTCACTCAAAGTTGGCTTTATTTGATGTTGCTCGATAAAGGATAACATTTCCCGAAACTCTTCCCTACTTCCCATCGTGGTACCTAATAACTGATATTGTCCATAAAAGAATTCCCTTATATTTATCGTTACATGATCTTCCGTTGTTGCACCAAAAGTTACTATTTTCCCGCCTTTTTTAAGCACCGATAGTGATCGATTAAAGGTCGCGTTCCCTACACTTTCGATTACGATATCGATTTGTTCATTTACTAATGCAGTTTTCCAGTCACTATTTGTATCAATTGCTCTACTTGCGCCAATATAAAGAGCTTTTTGTCTCTTATCCTCATGTCTTGAAGAAACGATTACCCGCGCACCCATCGCGTTAGCAAATTGAATAATGAAAGTAGCTACACCACTGCCAGCACCAGGAATAAAAATGTTATCTCCTTTTGCAACCTTCCCCTTTGTAACTAATGCTCTATAACCAGTTAAAGCTGAAAGAGCTAATACTCCAGCTTCTTCCCATGACATATGCAGCGGCTTAGGTTCAAGCTGCTCTTCATCAATAACAATGGATTCCGCAAACGTTCCATGGTCAGGCATTCCAAGGATCTCAAAACCAGCTGGAGGGGCGTCGCTATTATCATACCAACCCAGCGCTGGATTAATAATCACTTCGTCACCAACAGAAAATCGATTGACCCCTTCCCCAACTTCATCCACCACACCAGCTCCGTCTGAACCAAGAATTAAAGGTACTGGGTTATGGCCTCTTCTTACCGGTATGTTTAAATCACGGTGGTTAATTCCGGCCACCTTTAACCGCACTTTAACCATGCCTTTTGAAACAGTTTGCTCGACCATGTCCTTGACCTTTAACTCTTTTCCTTCGTGAATAAATGCCTTCATGTTATTTCTTCTCCTTTATAAAAATAATTACTAAACTTCTCCAAATCTTTATCATTTCTAATATCACTAGCCAACAGAGGGATATTTATTAATTTCTTCCCAGCAAAAACAGCATCAATTTCTCTTAGGTACTGTCTCTCCATATCTTTCCTTGCGAGCAGAAACGAACTATTTGTATCTGCCGGTAGCACTTTATTTATAACAATGGTGCTTACTCGCAATTGGTGCTCCTCTAACATTTTCACAGCTTTTTTCGTTTCTAGAATTGGCAACCGCTCTGGGTTTAATACAAAAACAAAGGAAGTGAGCTTAGGGTCGAGAAGTATCTTTCTTACTTGTTTAAAGCGATGTTTACGCAGCAACAAAATTTCATATATTGGATCATCTATCGCTTCTCCATCGTTTAATAACTCCGTATATTTACGATTAGTTTTACGCCGTTTTTCTAACATACCTTCAATCCAGATACCCATCATTTCGGGGAGTGTCAATAATCGAATCGTATGTCCGGTTGGAGCGGTATCAAATATTATCCTATCATATAATTGCCGTTCTTCTAAAATGATAGATACGATTTTATCAAAAAGGGCAGCTTCTTCTGCACCAGGAGATACCTTTGCTAGATCAAGTTGCCGATGGACCTCATGGACAAAATTAGCTTTTACCATTCCGTCTAAGTTTTGTTTTACTTGCTTAATATAGCTTTCTGTTTCTTTTTGAGAGTCTATTTCAACAACAGCTAAATTGTTCGCAACATTTATTGGCTCTCCTCCCAATTGCCTATTAAAAATATCACCTAAATTGTGAGCCGGATCAGTCGACACTAATAATGTCTTATTTCCCATTAATGCAGACTGTTGAGCAAGCCCAGCCGCAGTTGTCGACTTTCCTACCCCACCTTTTCCTCCAACAAAGATAATTGGTTGATTGATAATCACGCTTCACTCCTCCTTTAGCAACAACGAATGCCATCTAGTGGTGACTTGTCCATCCCCATCCGAAGATGCCATGTATGAAATTGTTCCACCATGTACGGGTAAAGTTCTAAGGAATAATAATAAATCGGATTTGGAATACCAAGTAGCTCAGAATATAAGAGTAGTAAAAATAAATCTTCTTCATCCCTTATTTCTCGAGAAATCTCACTCTGATGATTCAAACTCAAAACTTGCTCATACCAATCGATTAAGTTTTTTATTTTTCTAGCCAAAAGAATCACTCCACTTCTAAGCACAGAAAGGGACCACTTGAAGGATCCCTTTTTGTCTATTGAAACATAATCTTTCCATCCATCGGTTTTGTGTTTTAGACCTGATGCTTAAGCTTGCTGAAACGAGTTAGTTTATTGATTTAACTCACCTTTTGTCAGTACTGAAATGGCAGTTAAAATTATCCAAACGGCAAACCCAAAGATAATTGCACCGAAGATAAATAATAGGGTGTTTGATTGTGTCCCAAACCAAGACCATTGAAATAGCACCTGGTTAAACATGGCAATCAACGTCATAACTAATAAGAAGATCATTGGTACTAAAGAAACCCAATAATTCCTACCTTGTCGTTTTAACCATATCGATACGAGTAACAAACTGATACCAGCTAGTAATTGATTGGAAGTTCCAAATAACGGCCACAATAAGTAACCGCCCGAACCAAATCCTTTAGGGCCTTCTGGTAGTAAAACTAATGCAGCACTTAACACTACGGCAATAGTTGTTGCCACATGTGTTTTTGATAATGCCGGAAGTTTATACTCCACACCTAACTCTGAAATAATATAACGCATGAGCCGAACAGAAGTATCCAATGTTGTTGCAGCAAAGCTAATGACGATGATAGATACAATTGTTGATGCAACATCAACTGGTATGCCAAGTCCTGCTGCTAATTGACTTCCACCCCGAACAAACACACTAAGTCCAACATTTCCCGCTTCTGAAAAACTACTATATGTTTTGGTAAATTCAGCAGCTGAAGGGAAAAAGGTTACTGCTGCAATAATTGCAATTAAAGCGAGCACCCCTTCTCCAACAGCCCCAAAATAACCAACGAAACGAGCGTCTGTCTCTTTATCTAATTGCTTAGACGAGGTACCGGATGATACTAACCCATGAAAACCAGAGATTGCACCACATGCGATTGTTATAAATAACAGCGGAAACCATGATACGTCCGATTGTCCATTTGATACCGGTGCAGTGATGTCTGGATTAGTAAAGAAAAGACCTAGATATAAAATAGCTAAGCCTACGACCAATTGATGAGAATTAATGAAATCTCTTGGTTGTAGTAGTTTCCAAACCGGTAAGGTCGATGCAATGTAAACATATACCATCAAGATGATGATCCAGATAAAAAAGGCACTAGAAGTAGCACCTAATCCGAAGATCCCGGTTGCTCCTTCTCCTCCAAAATAGCTGACAAGGTCTATTTGGAACGCTGGTATTTTGCTCGAAAGAATTGCAACTCCATACATAACAATTAAGGCGAGTACAGATGGAACAAGCATCTTGGTTTTCTTTCGATAAACGGCATAACCAATCCAAATTGCAAGTGGTATTTGGATAAAGACAGGAAGAACACTTGCAGGAAAAGATATAAACAGATTGGAAATAACCCAAGCGAAAACAGCATTGACCATTAATACTAAAATGAGAATAATAAACAAAAATAACAATTTTGCCTTTTGACCAATTAGTGTATGGGCAAGTGTACCAATTGATTGTCCTTTATTTCTTACAGACAAAACTAACGTACCAAAATCATGTACCCCTGCAGCAAAAACTGTTCCAAGAACTACCCATAAAAAAGCCGGTAACCATCCCCAGTAAACAGCGATTGCAGGACCAACAATTGGGGCAGCGCCAGCAACAGACGTAAAATGATGACCCCACAGCACAAACTTGTTTGTCGGTACATAATCGACTCCATCTTGATATTTATGTGCTGGTGTTACATAATCCGGATCCAACCGATAAATCTTTTGGGCGATAAATTTTGAGTAGAATCGATAACCTAAAATAAAGACAAGAATGCCGAGAATTGCAACCAAACTTCCATTCATTTTTCAGCCTCCTAATTCAAAATCTGAAACCGTTTACTACAAACAGTTATATTTTCTAAAATTAAAAATATGACCCGTACCCCCAGAAAATAATATGAGGTTAAGAAAAGCGCAGGGCGCCCGGAGCTAGACAGCTCTTGAATTTTTTATACTTTCTTATCTTTAAAAAAGTTGACTGAGGACCTCCTTTTGACTTACGACCCAGAGGGGGCTTAGGAAGTGAAGTAGACAGCTCTCGGATTATTTATAATCAACAAAAAAACCTTACCAAATCGGTAAGGTTTTCGTTATCTAGAAAAGCATTATCGCTATCGCTGTAGAAATAAATAAACCAATCATTACTGGACCGAAGTTTTTCCTTACTAACTCCATAACTGATACACCACAAAATCCAGCAACAGCTACCAACGAAGACCACGCTATTATTGTTCCGCCACCAGTCCAAATCGATCCCATTTGACCAATAGCAGCTAAAGTAGATGGATCAATACCGCTACCGGCCATCGCTCCAGCCAACGAACCAGTGAGTGGTAAACCAGAAAATCCTGAACCATCCAAACCAGTGATAATACCAATAATCAATATTCCAAATGCCATTAAAATTGGATTTTGAGGTAAAATTTCTTGTGAAGCATTTACAAGATCAAATAGAAATCCCGGTTGAGCTTCTTCAACTCCGAGAATACTTCCAGAGAAATCTGAACTTCCTAAAAAGAAAAAACCAGCAATTGGAATGACCGGACCCATCGCTTTAAAAGCGAAAAGAAAGCCTTCAGTTATATGGTCACTAATATAATCTAACGCCTTATGCTTTCCAAATGCTAAAGTGGATAGTAAAAGTAAGATAACGGCAACTCCACCAATAAATGCTGCACCGTCTCCTCCTTCAAATCCTCCCATACGACCTGAAGTTAACTTTGTTGACACCATATAAATCATTACGATCAGCATCGATACAGGAACGAGAACTGCAAATAGTTTACTCCACATCGGTAGATTATTAGTTTCTGAATGCTTATCGGTTTCTTTTAAACCTTGAAGTGCTAGAAGTTCCCCGTGAGCAGCCGGGTCATTTGGGCGTCGAATACTTTTTCTATTTAGCAAATAAGCTAAGGCAATTGCAATTACACCTGTAATCAAAGATAGTACTAAGGCTTTATCAATAATATCACCAGCTGGAATGCCTGCAGCTTTTGCTGACAGACCAGGAGCTACTTGAATAATATAATCAGAAGAAAGCGCCATTCCTTGCCCAGCTAATGCAACAGCTACAGCACCTAGCATAGCCGGTAGTCCTGCCCTTACCGCTGCCGGTAGAAGTAGAGCACAAATTAGCGGTACTGCCGGTGTTGGCCAGAAGAATAGAGAAATGACATAAGTGACAACAACTAAAACCCAATAGGCGACATGCCCATTAACCATAACCTTTTGAATGGGTTCTATCATTCGTTTATCTGCACCAAGATCTTTCAGCGAATGCAATAAAGCAACCATAAACGTAATAATAAGAAAAATACTAAACAATTCTTTTGCAGCAACTAAATTAGCATTAAACACTGCGGTAAAACCATCAATTAAACTTCCCTTATAAAGCCACGCAACAACAAATGTACCTAATAAAGTTGGTAAGACAATTCCCCTTTTAAATACCATTGTGATGATTATTGCTAACGTAAATAATCCATATATCCAATGAGAAATCGTAAGTTCCACGCCACATCTCCTCCATCAGTTATTTACAACCGAATTGTGTTATAGCCTATGCAACGTGGAGGTAATTGGTGATAAAGAAAAGCGCAGGGCGCCTTGGTAAGACCCGAGGGGCTAGGCGTCCGGAGCTACATCAATTACCCTAAAAAAATAACAGCCATCTCTGGCTGTTTATCATACAATGGGCCTTATTTATTCGATTCCTCTCGACTGTCGTCGCTTGATTCACTACACGGAAAACAAAAAAGCTGGTTATTTTCATTTACACCATTTAAAAAACCATTTTCACAAAATACTTTTCGTCCACAACGTTCACAATTACCAACTAACTCCACCAAGAGATCCACCCCCATTATTATAGGAAGAACCTTTGTTAGAGCTCTCCTAACAAAGGTTCTTCTTTAAAGATAAAAAAATTCAATCGTGATAACATCCAGGCTCAGCGCTTTTGTTCTTCAATCTTTTATCGATAAAAGCGTCCGTGGTTGTTTTAAAAACAAAAAACCAATGACAATTGTACTTAGAACAAAAGCAGGTAACATGTAGGATCCATTATACAGTGTCGAATATAGCCATACAGGCTGACCCTCTGGAGCATATTCCGCAAAAAATACAACACCAGCATATAGATGAGCTAAAAAGCGAAGGAAACTTCCAATAAACACCCCAAGAGTTAGATAAGTAAAAAACTTTCCAGATTGTTTCGCTTCTAATGCATCTTTAACTTGCTTAGCAAAGATTCCCGCAACACCTAATACAGTAAATGCTAATCCGTATTCAATAAATCCCTGTAGAGGTGTTAAAATATATGCTGTACCAACAACCACTTGCATGATACCGAATAAGAACCCGGATAAAAGACCACCTTTTACCCCCCACCGATAAGCTATTATAAACACCGGTATCATTGCAAAAGAAACAGAACCACCCTGAGCCCAAAGTTGAAATTTAAGAAATGGTATTAAATCTAGAACAAGAGCTAGAGCTGAAAAAATTGCCACTTCAATTAAAAATAATGTTCTCCTTGAATTGTTCATAAAAATTTTCCTCCCCTTATTTTTTGGCAACAAAAAAAGCAACGCCAAGGGGAAGCTTCCTGATGGAGGACCCGTTTACATTGCTAACTACGCCATCAAAAAAGCCACCATCCCTACGCTAGAATTAACTAACAGGTTCAAAGGGTCTGAACAAAGACTGTTCACTCTCAGCCATAACGGCTCCCCCTGAAGGCTTTATTTCTATACTTTTTTTGCTAGTGGTATTATACCTGAATCGCTTTATGATTGGCAATAAGAAAAGCGCTGGAACAAGACATCTTTCACTTATTTACATTTTTAACACATGTAGTAACCCCAAGGAAAAAGATTGGCTATAAGTGAAAAGGCTCCCCCTTGGTAATAGCAGATTTTAATTCTTGTTGAATGTAGCCAATCCCCCTTAAATTAGCTAACGGATACCTAACTTTCTCAACAGGAAAACACGCCTCTATTATTGGTCTGTACTTTTTCCCTGTGAGGGCAATAACCCTTGCAAAACGATTTAGTTGTTTACTTTCCACTTGACTTACTAGTTGATCGATTGCAATAACACCGTCTTGTTTGTTACCAAAGCTAAGATCATAATTCCCTTCCACACAATCATCTGGTAACAAGAAACCATATTTTGCTGACAAAATTACCCACTCGTCACAAAAATCGACTGCATAGTGTTGAGAAAGTTGGTGCAATGTTCCAATATAGGCATCCTTCGCTTGCACCGGGCCATTGTCTTCATATTTATCCCATATTTTTTTCCTGCCACAAGGAATAATACACAAATCCATCTTTACATTACTTCCTTCCTTATATGAAATGATTGTTAGCTTTTTAAGCATTATTCTTGCAGCATTTTCAAAAAAATTGTCACCTACACATTAAACGTTAGTAATTATAACATGGAAAGTAACCTAAATTTACCCATCCCGCGCAATTATCCACTTTTTTTTGAAAACGCTTCATAAATGTTCACAATTAGCTTGTACTTCTTTATTAACAATAATGAAAACGTTTTACAATCATTATATTTGTCTCAAATATCAGAAAATTTTCACTAAACCTGTTGACCTACAACTTTAACGGTTGTATGATTGTTGTCAATCAAAAGAATTATAAGTTTTTCGAATATAGCTTTTGATTTAGGGACAACGTGTTAACTGGTTTCATATTTGGAGGAGATAACCACTTGAAAATCTTATCTTCTAATTATAATCCTTTGAACTTTAAAATTGATTTCATATATTTAAGGAGAAAACTATGCGAAGTGATATGATAAAAAAAGGCATCGATCGGGCACCCCACCGCAGCCTATTACACGCAACAGGGGTTAAAACAAGCGATTTAGGAAAACCGTTCATCGGTGTTTGTAATTCGTACGTCGACATCATACCTGGACACAAACATTTAAACAAATTTGCAGAAGTAGTAAAAGATGCAATTCGCGAAGCTGGTGGAATTCCATTTGAATTTAATACCATTGGTGTTGATGATGGAATTGCAATGGGACACATTGGTATGCGTTATTCATTACCAAGTCGAGAAATTATTGCAGATAGCGCTGAAACAGTTATTAATGCACACTGGTTTGATGGTGTCTTCTACATTCCTAACTGTGATAAAATAACACCAGGAATGTTAATGGCTGCAGTAAGAACAAACGTCCCTGCTGTTTTTGTATCAGGCGGCCCAATGGAAGCAGGTGTTTCACCAACTGGCCAACCTCTTTCACTTGTTTCAATGTTTGAAGGTGTAGGTGCTGTACACTCAGGTAACATGACTGAAGCTGAGTTAACAGAATTAGAAACGCTAGCGTGTCCAACTTGTGGATCTTGCTCAGGCATGTTTACAGCCAATTCCATGAATTCTTTAATGGAGATGTTAGGATTGGCATTACCAGGTAACGGAACACTACTAGCAACTTCTGACGAAAGACACAAGTTGATTTATGATGCTGCTAAACATTTAATTGATTTAATCAAAAAAGATATAAAACCAAGAGATATTGTGACAAGAGACACCATTGATGATGCATTCGCACTTGATATGGCAATGGGTGGCTCAACAAACACTGTCCTTCATACTCTTGCCATAGCACACGAAGCAGGTATTGAGTATGACTTAAATCGTGTTAATGAAATAGCCAAAAAAACACCATATCTATCTAAGATAAGTCCTGCATCCGACTACTCCATGCACGATGTCCACTTAGCAGGTGGAGTTAGCGCTATAATTAAAGAATTATGTAAAATAGATGGACTTATACACAAAGACCGTATTACAATAACAGGTGAAAGTATTTATGAAAATGTAAAAGATGCAGAAATCCTTAATAAAAACGTAATAAAAACAAAAGATAATCCTTATAGCCCTGTAGGTGGTCTTTCTATCCTACACGGAAACATTGCACCTGACGGCGGAGTTATTAAAGTTGGTGCAGTTGACCCATCGATTCAGAAGTTTGAAGGAACTGCGATTGTTTTTGAATCACAAGACGAGGCACAGACCGGAATTGACGATGGTACGGTACAGGCAGGTCATGTTGTTGTCATTCGTTATGAGGGTCCAAAAGGCGGTCCAGGGATGCCAGAAATGTTAGCTCCTACCTCTTCTATTGCTGGTCGTGGTTTAGGAAAAGAAGTGGCCTTGATCACGGATGGAAGATTCTCAGGTGCAACACGAGGTATCTCCATTGGCCATATTTCTCCTGAAGCTGCTGAAGGTGGCCCGATTGCATTGGTTGAAAATGGAGATAAGATTGTTATTGATTTACCAAACAGAACCATTGAACTCTTAGTAGATGAAAATGAGCTCGAGAATCGTCGTAAAAATTGGGTCAAACCTGAACCTAAAATAAAAACTGGTTACCTTGCTAAATATGCAAAATTAGTTACTTCTGCTAACACTGGTGGAGTAATGAAAATATAAAATTAATGGTTATATAAAATCGATGACGGGAACAAAGGAATAAGATTATGTATTCACAGAGAGCCGGGGTTGCTGGAAGCCCGGAAATACACCTTATTCTGACTTCCTCCCTGAGTGTTAAGTTGAAAGGTCTTATCCGATTAGGCTTGACCAGGTGTTAAAACACCTGTTATCAAAAGAAGCGAACATGATTCCATGTAGCTTCACGAGGCAGTCTCCGAGAGGATACTGTGAATTTAGGGTGGTACCGTGAAAAGCTAAGCCTTTTCTCCCCGTATATTCTGTAGTAGTGCAGTTTATGGGAAGAATTGGCTTTTTTTGTTAGCAAATAAATTTAATTTTAAATTTATTATTCTCATAGGAGGGATTACAAATGAAGGTAGAAGCAAAACCGGGATATGAGACAAAAACCCAACCAAAGACAGGAGCAGATCTTCTAGTCGAGGCTTTAATCAATGAAGATGTTAAAACGATCTTCGGTTATCCAGGTGGTGCCGTTTTACCAATTTACGATGCCCTTTACCGTGCAAAGGATGCATTTAACCACATTCTTACTCGTCACGAACAAGGTGCTATCCACGCCGCTGAAGGATTTGCTCGTGTTTCCGGGAAACCAGGAGTAGTAATCGGGACGTCTGGACCTGGAGCAACAAATTTAGTTACTGGTATAGCAGATGCTATGATGGATTCTATACCACTTGTTGTTTTCACAGGTCAGGTTGCAAGAAGTGTAATTGGTACAGACGCATTCCAGGAATCAGATGTGATAGGTATTACGACTCCGATCACGAAACACAATTACCAGGTTCAGGATGTGAGTGACTTACCTCGTATCGTTAAGGAAGCATTTCACATCGCCTCTACAGGTCGCCCTGGTCCAGTAGTTGTTGATATACCAAAAGATATTTCAGCAAATCCATGTGAAGATTCCTATGATACGGATTTTCATTTACCTGGATATCAACCAACTACAAAACCTAATCCATTACAGATTAAAAAATTGGCTGATTCCTTAGCAAAAGCTAAAAAACCGGTAATTCTTGCTGGAGCAGGTGTAATCATTAGTAAAGCGTCCCTTGAGCTAAGAGAGTTTGCAGAAAAGCACCAATTACCTGTTACCACTACCCTACTTGGACTTGGTGGATTTCCAGGACAGCATGAATTGTCATTAGGTATGGCGGGGATGCATGGTACGTATGCAGCAAACACAGCATTGTATGAATGCGATTTGTTAATCAATATCGGCGCTCGTTTTGACGATCGTTTAACAGGTAATCTAGCACACTTTGCTCCTTTTGCAACAGTCGCTCACATCGATATTGACCCAGCAGAAATTGGTAAAAATGTAACAACACATATTCCAATTGTATCTGATGCGAAAGAAGCACTTAAAAGTATGGAACACCATGTGAAACAGTCACCTGAACACAAGGATTGGTTTGACATGCTAAACAAATATAAAGAAGAATATCCACTTTGGTATAAAAAGCCAGAAGAGGCGATGGTTCCTCAGTGGTTACTAAAGCAAATTCATGCAAAAACAAATGGCGATGCCATTGTTACGACAGATGTTGGGCAACATCAAATGTGGACAGCACAATATTACACATTTGACCGACCAAATCGCTGGGTAACATCAGGCGGACTTGGAACAATGGGCTTCGGCTTCCCTGCTGCAATCGGTGCTCAACTAGCATTTCCAGAAGAAACAGTTGTTGCAGTAGTTGGAGACGGTGGGTTCCAAATGACACTTCAAGAATTATCTGTTCTTCAAGAGCGAGGATTACCTGTAAAAGTAATCATTGTTAACAACGGCGCACTTGGAATGGTAAGGCAATGGCAAGAAGCATTCTATGAAAAGCGTTATTCCGAGTCTATTATTGAAATTCAACCAGACTTCGTTAAATTAGCAGAAGCTTACGAAATCAAAGGGTTGAGAATTGATAGTCAAGAACAATTGGTCAATGCTCTCCCAGAAATATTTGACTATGACGGCCCGGTAGTTGTTGATTGTCGTGTCTTGCAGCAGGAAAACGTCTATCCAATGATTGCGCCAGGCAAAGGGCTTCATGAAATGATTGGGGTGAAACCATGAAACGAATAATTACAGCCACTGTTCAAAACCGTAGTGGAGTATTGAATCGTGTGACAGGTCTTCTGCAAAAGCGACAATTTAATATCGAAAGTATTACAGTGGGTCGTACAGAAGTTGAAGGAATTTCTAAAATGACCTTTGTCGTTGATGTAGAAGATAATCAAAAACTTGAGCAAGTAACAAAACAGTTGAACAAACAAATTGATGTGTTAAAAGTATCTGACATTACTGACAAAGCAATTGTTGCTAGAGAATTAGCTTTGATTAAAGTTGTTAGTACTGGTCAATTACGTAATGAAATTCAAGGGATTATTGAACCGTTTCGTGCTTCGATTATCGATGTAAGTAGAGATAGTCTTTCCATACAAGTAACAGGTAAGCCAGATAAGATTGAAGCACTAATTGATCTTCTAAGACCATATGGTATTAAAGAATTAGCTAGAACTGGCTTAACAGCTTTCCTAAGAGGTCAACAGCCTCAGGTAACAGAACTTACTTCTTATTCTTTATTAAAATAGTACAAGAATAAGCAACCACTGTTTGCACGACCAAATTTAAATATACTAAACCATTTTGAGAGGATGTATTAATTATGACAAAAGTACTTTACCACAACGATATTCAAGAAGAGGTTTTACAATCAAAGAAAATTGCCATCATCGGTTATGGTTCACAAGGTCATGCCCATGCACTTAACTTAAAAGAAAGTGGTTTTGATGTTGTTGTTGGTTTAAGACAAGGTAAATCTTGGGATAAAGCTGTTGAAGATGGTGTTGAAGTTAAGTCTGTTGCAGACGCAACTGCAGAAGCTGATGTAGTTATGATCCTTCTTCCAGATGAATATCAACCAAAAATCTATGAAGAAAGTATTAAACCTAACTTACAAGCTGGTAACGCACTAGTGTTTGCACACGGTTTTAATATTCATTTCAACCAAATCGTACCTCCTGCTGACGTTGATGTATTCTTAATTGCTCCAAAAGGTCCGGGACACTTAGTACGTAGAACGTTTGAAGAAGGTGCTGGTGTTCCCGCACTTTACGGTATCTATCAAGATTTTACAGGTCAAGCTAAGGATATTGCTCTTGCTTACGCTAAAGGTATTGGTGCTGGCCGTGCTGGTATTCTAGAAACTTCATTCCAAGAAGAAACAGAAACTGACTTATTCGGTGAGCAAGCTGTCCTTTGTGGTGGTGTATCTGCTCTTGTTAAAGCAGGTTTTGAAACACTAACAGAAGCTGGCTACCAACCAGAAGTTGCTTACTTCGAGTGTTTACACGAATTAAAACTTATTGTTGATTTAATGTATGAAGGTGGATTAGAAGGTATGCGTTATTCTATCTCTGATACAGCTCAATGGGGAGATTTCGTATCAGGTCCACGTGTAGTTAACGAAGATACAAAAGCTCGCATGAAAGATGTATTAACAGATATTCAAACAGGTGCATTTGCTAAAGGATGGATCTTAGAAAACCAAGCAAATCGTCCACAATTTAATGCAATCAACGCAAGTGAAAATAACCATCAAATTGAAAAGGTAGGAAGAGAACTTCGTGAGTTAATGCCATTTGTAAAGCAAAAGGCAAACGCTAAGAAGGAAGTGGTCTCGAATGGTTCAAATTAAGATTTTTGATACGACTCTAAGAGATGGCGAACAATCGCCCGGAGTTAATCTTAATCAACTTGAAAAACTTGAAATCGCTAAGCAGTTAGAACGCTTTGGGGTAGATGTAATGGAAGCAGGCTTTCCTGCTTCCTCCCAAGGTGATTTCGAAGCAGTTCGTAAAATTGCTCAAACAATTAAACATGTTTCAGTAACAGCACTCGCACGTGCTAAAAAGTCTGATATTGATGTAGCATGGGATGCATTAAAAGATGCTGTAGACCCTAGACTACACGTCTTCATAGCTACCTCCCCTATTCACATGGAATACAAATTGAAAAAGACTCCAGAAGAAGTCATTCAAATTGCTGTAGACATGGTTACCTATGGAAAACAAAAAGGGTTTAACAAAATAGAATGGTCTGCTGAAGACGCTTCTCGTACCGATCTTAAATTCCTAGCTAAAATCGTTGAGAAGGTTATCGATGCTGGAGCAACCGTCATTAATCTCCCAGATACAGTTGGGTATACAACACCAAAAGAATACGGTGAAATGTTCCGTTATATGAAAGAAAATGTTCCTAATATAAATAAAGTAGACCTTTCCGCACACTGTCACGATGATTTGGGGATGGCACTTGCCAATTCTATCGCCGCGATCCAAAATGGAGCAACCCAAATCGAGGGAACAATTAATGGAATCGGTGAGCGCGCTGGTAATGCTGCACTTGAAGAGCTAGCAGTCGCTTTAACTATACGCAATGATTTTTATCCTTATACTACAAATCTTGTGCTAAAAGAAATTAAACGAACCAGTGATTTAGTCAGTAAGTTTACAGGCATGGTCGTACCAGGAAACAAAGCAGTTGTTGGTAGAAATGCATTTGCCCATGAATCTGGCATTCACCAAGACGGTGTATTAAAAAATGCGTCCACGTATGAGATCATTACACCAGAGCTTGTTGGTATTCAGTCTAATAACCTTGTACTTGGTAAACATTCCGGACGCCACGCTTTTAAAGATAAAATTGAGCAGCTTGGCTATCAGTTAAGTGAAGAAAAGCTAGCAGAAGCCTTTAAGGCATTTAAATCCTTAACAGACCGAAAAAAAGAAGTTACCGATGATGATCTGTTTGCGATCTTAATTGATATCCAAACAGATGTATCAAACGTTAAAAGATATGAGTTACAGTCCTTCCAATTACAATACGGTTCCTTTAACCTTCCCACAGCAACTGTTGCACTAACCACTCCTGATGGAGAACGAGTGGAAACGGCATGCACTGGGCAAGGAAGTGTTGAGGCATTGTACAACACGATTGAGAACTTGGTAAAAGAAGAAATCCATTTAACGGATTTCAACTTAAGTTCTATTGGTAAAGGTCGTGATGCATTAGCTGAAGTACATGTTAGTATGACGGTTAATGGAGCACCTGTTAGTGGCAGAGGTTCTGCTCAAGACGTGCTTGAAGCAGCAGCTCAAGCATTCTTAAACGCAGTTAATCGTGTTTTCCTAAGAAAAGCGAAAGCGCCTTGCTAGACTTATGACCCCGAGGGGCTAGGAAGCGGAGTGGACAGCTCTTGGATCTTATTAACTTTCTTATCTTGTAAACAAAAACAAAACTATTGAAGAAAAAGCACAAATTTGATTCGAGTGGAGGACCAATGATGGAAAAATTAATTGTTTTACTTCCTGGTGATGGAATTGGCAAAGAAGTAACTGCTTCTGCACAGGATATTCTTGAAACAGTCTCAGAGAAGTTTGGTCATTCCTTTTCCTTTGAATCACATGATATCGGTGGGATTGCCGTGGATAACCACGGTACTCCTCTACCGGATCAAACCGTAGAAGCATGTAAACAAGCGGATGCAGTTCTATTAGGTGCAGTTGGTGGACCAAAGTGGGATAACCTCCCCTCTCATCTTCGCCCGGAGCGAGGCCTTCTCGGAATTAGAAAAGCATTAGATTTGTTCGCCAATTTACGACCGGTAAAAGGATTCCCGACGCTATTGCATGCTTCCCCATTAAAGGAAGAGATTATTAATGGTAGTGACCTACTTATTGTACGAGAATTAACCGGTGGCTTGTACTTTGGGACACCAAGTGAACGAAGAGATAATGGGAATGCAGTGGTTGATACCCTGACTTATACTAGAAGAGAAATTGAAAGAATCGTTGATAAAGCATTCCAAAGTGCCCAATTAAGACAGAAGAAGTTAACTTCTGTTGACAAAGCCAATGTACTAGAATCTAGTAAACTATGGCGTGAAATAGTGGAAGAAAAGAAACAAGATTACCCTGATGTTACGGTTGATCACGTACTTGTAGATGCCGCTGCAATGAAATTGATCACAAATCCAAGTGCTTTTGATGTCATCGTGACAGAAAACATGTTTGGTGATATTCTTAGTGATGAAGCATCAGTCCTAACAGGGTCGCTAGGAATGTTACCATCTGCTAGTTTAGCAGAAAATGGTGTTGGCCTTTATGAGCCTGCCCACGGCTCTGCACCAGATATTGCCGGAAAAGGAATCGCAAACCCTATTGCAACCATTCTATCAGCAGCGTTATTATTAAGATATTCCTTCGGTTTAGATGAGGAAGCTTTAGCAATTGAGAATGCTGTGGAAGCTGTTGTTAATGAAGGCTATCATACTGCAGATTTGCACGTTGAGAATGGAAAATTAATCAACACAAATGAGATGACACAGTTAATTGCCGAATTTATCAAAAATGAAACTGTTCAGTCCATCAGTTAATCATATTACAGAACGACAAATGTAAGGAGTGAAATAACGATGCAAAAGCCGAAAACGATTATCGAAAAAATATGGGACCAACATGTGGTCCATCAAGAAGAAGGTAAACCTGATCTTCTATATATCGATTTGCATTTAGTTCATGAAGTTACCTCTCCTCAAGCATTTGAAGGATTGAGAATGAACGATAGGAAGGTTCGTCGCCCAGACTTAACATACGCAACTATGGACCATAATGTCCCAACGATTCATCGTCATATTATCAAAGACCAAATATCCAAAACACAAATGGATACGTTAAAGTCCAATTGTGAAGAGTTTGGTGTTCCACTTGCTGATATTGATCACCCAGATCAAGGAATTGTCCATGTCATTGGTCCTGAGTTAGGTTTGACTCAACCAGGCAAAACGATTGTTTGTGGAGATAGCCATACCTCTACTCACGGTGCATTCGGTGCCCTTGCCTTTGGTATTGGTACAAGTGAGGTTGAGCATGTATTAGCTACACAAACAATTTGGCAAGCACCTCCAAAAACATTAAATGTTAAAGTTAATGGGAAGCTTGGAAAAGGAATTACAGCGAAGGATTTAATCCTTGCTATTATTGGTAAATATGGTGTTCGCTTTGGTACTGGTTATGTTGTTGAATATACCGGTGAGGCAATTCGTTCTTTATCAATGGAAGGTAGAATGACAGTTTGTAATATGTCCATTGAAGCCGGGGCTCGTGCAGGTTTAATAAGCCCAGACGACATTACGGTTGAATTTTTAAGAGGCCGCCGTCATGTACCAAAAGGTGAAGTATTTGAAAAAGTAGCCAAAGAATGGAAAGCACTTGCTACTGACGCGGGAGCAACCTATGACGCTACTGTAGAAATTAATGCAGATGAGGTTGAACCACAAGTAACATGGGGAACAAATCCTGGAATGTGTATCCCTGTTAGTGGATCCGTTCCAAATCCTGAAGATGCTAAAACAGCTAACGGAAAAGACGAAATAAATCGTGCTCTTGAGTATATGGGACTAGAAGCTGGCCAACCAATTTCATCTGTTAAAATTGATCATGTGTTTATTGGATCTTGTACGAATTCTAGACTTAGTGACTTAACACGTGCTGCTGAGATTGTTAAGGGCCATAAAGTAAAATCAGGAATAAGAGCAATGGTCGTTCCGGGCTCACATAGTGTTAAGAAAGCAGCAGAAGCAGAAGGACTTGATCAAATCTTTAAAGAGGCAGGCTTTGAATGGCGTGAAGCAGGTTGTAGCATGTGCCTAGGCATGAATGATGATATTGTTCCAGCTGGAGAACGTTGTGCATCCACTTCAAACAGAAACTTTGAAGGTAGACAAGGTGCTGGAGCGAGAACTCATCTAGTTAGTCCAGAAATGGCTGCAGCCGCAGCAATCGAAGGCCACTTTGTTGATGTAAGAAAGTTCTCTATACCGACCGCATAAGTGAAAACTTTACAAGATTACTGATATTTTCCTGAAAGGGGTAAAACAAATGGAACCAATTCGTGTCCACGAAGGTCGAGTTTATCCATTAAATCGATCAAATATTGATACAGACCAAATTATCCCAAAGCAATTTCTAAAACGCATATCTCGTCAGGGCTTCGGTCAATTCTTATTTTTTAACTGGCGTTTTGATAACGAAGGAAACCCTCGTCCCGATTTTTCTTTGAATGACCCTAAGTATCAACATGCATCTATTTTAGTTGCAGGTGAAAATTTTGGTTGTGGCTCTTCCCGTGAACACGCACCATGGGCATTGCTTGATTACGGATTTAAAGTTATTATTGCACCAAGCTTTGCTGATATTTTTAATAATAATTGTACGAAAAATGGTATTCTACCAGTACAGTTAACCGAAGAAGAGACACAATTGTTAATGGATCGGGCCGATAATGAAAATGATTATACGCTAAAAGTAGATTTAGAAAATAAACGAGTATACGATTCTATCGATTTCGAAGCATCCTTCGACTTACCTGAATATCCACGAGAGATGTTACTAAATGGTTGGGATGAAATTGGGGTAACATTAACCTATGCAGATAAAATCGATCAGTTCGAGGCAAAAAAACAAACTTTATAACGCAAGAAAAGCGCAAGACAAGACTCGTAATGGCGACCTTTGCCATGTAGAGGATTGACTACAACTCAGGGAGGGGTAGGCGCTGAAACTGGACGTGGCTGTCGCTGAATGTTATCTACGGCTTGGAATTTTTTTGATACTTTCTTATCTTCCACAAGTTAAGAACTCTAGCTGGTTTCAGCTAGAGTTCTTTTTTGGATTTGATTTTCTACTTTGTAACTCAGTTTAAGAAAGGTAGATGAAATTCATGAGTGTTTTTCACTATGAATCGTCTCCTCTAGAGAAACTGCTGACTTTGTATGGTCATGTAAATCACAAAACCAAACATCCGTACGAATTTTGTATGTAACATCACACTTTCTAGTCTTTTTGATGAAATTATGCCAGACAGTATACTCGTGTGTTTTGGCATGTATCATTTCAAAGTCAGAGCTAGTTTTTTTCCATGTATGAGTCATACCATCCTTTATTGGATCTGCTACTTCAGGTGATATTTTTGCTACTTTTGCGCTAACACTTAGATCCCCGACAAATCCAACCGAAACAATCACACTAGTCAGAAAGGCTAAAATCCATTTTCTCATGTTATCACCTCATTCGAGTACAACTATTTATTAATAATTTCCCCTGTTTTCCTTGTTTTATTAGTATTTAGCTATCGTTTTTTTAAACGTCAAAATTATTCTTTTTTAATAAATCAACAATCTCCTCTTTGGTTGTTATATCGGCATTATATTCTATTTTAACTTCACCATCATCAGTATCGACTAAAACTCTTTCCATACCTCTTAAAGAGTGTAAAATAGACTCGACATGTTGAATTGTATGTTTATCTGTAGCTTGTCTTATATAGACGGTACCGTTCGCCATGGAAAACCTCCTAATACGTTTATACCTTACTGTGCCCTATTCTTTCCATTCTATATCTTTTTTATTATTTGATTATTGATAGCGAGTGGAAATACACGCTATATTGCTGCTGATGCTTAAAATATTGTTCTTTAACTAGTATATAGTTAGTGTATTTCCACCCACCCTTTGTCATTTTAAATTAATCCATTCACGATAACATTATTTAGGGCTAGGATGTGGGAACTGTCGCTCAACAAGAACTGGACTTAGTAACTGAACATCGGAAATGGTAGATAAATCTACTTTTATACAAAATCTGGTTCGCTCAAGCCGGTAAACATCACAAATGTCGTCGACTAGACAGCCACCCTCATCTAATGGACGAAGCAGTGACAGCACAGCAATACATTCTTCTTCGTCTACTTTTTCAAATCGAAAGAACTTCGTTTGAAAGCAACCATATTCATCTTCAACTATTTCTCCGATGTTACCGAATCGTTCTAGTGGCTGATTTTTATTATCATCAGGGTACAAAATTACTGGAATCGTTGCTTCATAGGCCGGTTTGCAAAAGTGTTTTAGCCCTTTGTTTACCTTTTCTTTCTGCTTGTCGATGATATGCTTAGCTTTCTCACAAATGAAGTTATTAAGACAAACAGAGTGCTTCACAATAATCACCCCCTTTCAAGCAACTATTTCCTTTCTTTATCCGTCTTAGCTACAAACATTCCATAACCAATAATGTTTCTGGCAACATCCATTTCGAATGAGACTGTGCCAGGTCGCCAGTTTACTTCATACAGCCATATTTTCCCTTCTTCATCTAACCCAATATCAATTCCTAATTCATCAAAACTGTACGGGTAGAGGCTTTCAAAAAAGTCTGAAAATTGCAGAGCGAATACCTCAATATACTTTTTCATATTTAGGGCCCTATCACCATATTCTTGTTCCAAGAAATCATCAAAAAAGGACATTCTAGCACCCTTGCGTAAGTTTGATGCAATGCTTTTTCCTAGACTTACTCTCGGATAGATGACCATGATTGACCACTTTCCCTCACTGTTTTTCTGCACATGGAGACGGATATCAAAAGGCATTCCTGCTTTAGTAAAAGATGTGATATATTTTTGTACAATCCATTTATTTTTTTGTAATAAGTCATTGATCCTTTGCTCTAATTCTTGTTTACTTATCTCTTCTTGCTGCTTTTGGTTATCAAACAAATAATTTTTTTCAATTTTTTGAATAAAATGAATCCCTTCACCTTGGTGACCTGTTACCGGCTTTACGACCACTTTACCGTACTCTTCTAAATAATCAATTACCGTATTTGGACTTGAGACCTTTTTATAAGGGATTAGATATTCAGTAAACTGGTTAGACTTTTTAATTTTATAGAAAACACTTAATTTAGAACCTACTGGATTACTTAAAAAAGGAATTGTCTTTCTTAACCGGGAATGAATTTTCTTTTGTTTTTCTGTTAACGGGGGACCTGCGTTGTAGATTACATCTGGAAACGGTAACTCTTTACTGACCCAAGTTCCTTTTTGATAGACCTTTCCATAGACAATATTTTGTTTGAAATCAACCATTCCTGGTGTAAAATAATAAAAGTCAATTCCTTCAGCTTTGGCCACTGCTGCACATGCAAAAGCTTTTTTTACTTTTTCTGGATTTTTCCGATAATGAAGCATTGCAATCGTAGTCAATTAATTCCCTCCTTCTTGCTTGGCATTATGTGAAATTTTATTTCTGCTGCTGCATTTTTGGCTCTTTCCTTTGCTTGTTCCTCCGTCTCACCTTTAGCTATCACATATGCATAACGATGCCCCATCGACATTGGGGGAGTAACTAGTTGCCCTTTTTTTGGCTTAATGTAGACACTACATATACCTTCACAGTTACTTGCCCGACTCTTTCCGGTTACTTTGCTCAGCCTTCCTTGCTTGTCAACGGTAAGAAATTGAGCAAAAACTGGTTGTTCAAATTCCTTTACTAGGTTTGGTTTATCTCCTAAATATAGGGCTACTGTTTCTTTTGCTAGATTTATCCCATTGGCATTTAGAATGATCAGATTCATTGCACTACCAGAAATTCGTGGATTTATCTCTATTAATTTCCATCCGTTTGTGCTTCTTCGCATTTCCATATGAAATGATCCATTATCCATTTCAAATTTCGTTATGATAGCGTTAACTGCGTGTTCCAATGAATAATAAAAGGGTTCTTCGACATTGGCAAGGTATTGATAGCCTGTAATGATAAATCGGTCTTTAAAGGTTATTTCTTGTTTTATGATGGCAACGATAGCTAATTTCCCTTTGTGTACCACTCCTTCAATTAGATATTGTGGCCCTGAGATAAATTCCTCTATTAAAATCGATTTATTCGGATATTTCTTTTTTAAATAGTTGAAGGAGTCTTTAATTTCCTCCCTCTTATTTACGAGAAGGACGTCTTTTGATCCGGTTGAATTTGGCGCTTTCATAACAAACGGTAGCGGAATGGTATAGTTGTCAAGTTTTTCATAAACGGTTGTGAGATTTTTACATAGGTGGGATGTTGGGGAATATTCTAGACCATTCAACACCTCAGTAGATATTGCTTTATCCTCCATCGATTGAATCGCTTTTACCGATAGCGAACGATTGCAAAAACTAATACAAAGCTGAGCTGCTAATGCCACATAGTTATCAATAAAACTAATAATTGCTTTTATTTCATGGCTATAACCTAAAAATTTTTCTAGCCTATTTTCGACTTTTTTTTTCGTTATTTTTGGAAGATAAATAAATTTGTGGACATCAGGAAATTCCTCACGTTGCTTCACCAGCTTTTTTTTTGAAGTAATTAAGACAGTATAATAGCCAAGTTGCTCAGCAGCCTTTATACCTTCACGACTTGAACCTGATTTGTTTGTCTCGATAAAAATAATTGATTTCATCCAGTCCTCCCTCTTTCACAAATTATTACTTTATACCTATCATAAGCAAACAAATAGATTAAGTAACGGCACGTGCCATGAGCCAATAAGAAAAGCAAAGAGGCCCTTAGAAGTGTTCTATAAATGATACCCTAAGGATGTACATAAATGATTGTTTAAAAATGTACAATATGGATGCTTAACCGCATAATATTCTTGAGGTGAATATTGTGCATATCGCAATCATTGTGAATACAGATATCGAA